>NZ_JAJGQH010000005.1 GCF_020783655.1 Xanthomonas melonis
CTCCTGGGGGCTGGGTTGGCTTGGTAACCCCCATCTTCCAGATCAGCCCCGGATGAACAACCTACTGAGAGATCACATCTAGCCAATCCCTAATCCCCAATCCCCAATCCCCCAATCCCCCAATCCCGACGCTTGAGCGAATCCCCACTCCCGAATCCCGAATCCCGATAGCGCCCCCGATCAACCATAAAGCCCTCAAGTTTCCTGGCGGCGCTGTCGATATCTGCCCCATGACCCACGATCTGCTCAACCGCATCGACCAGCGCACCCGCCTGGCTGGCCACAATCGACTGGCCCTGCTGCTGTTCCGGCTGGGCGGACGCCAGCTTTTTGGCGTCAACGTCTTCAAGGTCCAGGAAGTGCTGCGCCGCCCGGAACTGTTCCAGGTGCCCGGTCTGCCGAGCGAATTCGCCGGCGTGGCCGACGTGCGCGGGCGCTCGGTGCCGGTGCTGGACCTGGGCCTGGCCATCGGCCACCCGGAACGCGATTCGCACGCCGAAAACGGCCCCGGCTATCTGGTGGTGGCCGAATTCAACCGCTCGGTCCAAGGCTTCCTGGTAAGCGGGGTGGAACGCATCGTCAATATCGCGGTGGAAGACATTCATCCGCCGCCGGAACTTGGCGCCGAAGCCACTTATTTGACGGCGGTGACGCGTTTTCAGGGCGAGCTGATCCAGGTCATCGACGTGGAAAGCGTGCTGGCCGACATCGCCAAGGTCAGCAAGGACGTACAACTGGACCCCTCGCTGCAGCTGGTCGCCTACGACCGGCAGTTCCAGGTGCTGGTGGTGGACGATTCTCGCGTAGCGCGCCAGCAGATCCGCAGCGTGCTCGACCAGCTCGGAGTGTCGGCCACCCTGCTCTCCGACGGCCGCCAGGCGCTGGACCACCTGCTGCAGGTGGCCGCATCCGGCGAAAACCCGGCCGACCGCTACGCCATGGTCATTTCCGACATCGAGATGCCGGCCATGGACGGCTACACCCTGACGACGGAAATCCGGCGCACGCCAGGCCTGCAAGGGCTGTACGTGCTGCTGCACACCTCGCTGTCGGGCGTGTTCAACAACGCCATGGTCGAGCAGGTCGGCGCCAATGCCTTCGTGGCCAAATACAGCGCGCACGAACTGGCCGATTACGTGCTGGCCCGGCTGAAAGTGGTTGCCGAGGCGGCCTGAGCACACGTTTGGGCCGTGCAGTCGCTGAGCCGCGGGCGGAGCTCTCCCGCAACTGTTCCCGCAAAAAGGCGCCCGGTGGTGCAATTGCAGCGGCGTGAGCTTCCCCTCGCTAGGTCCTGATTCCTGCCAGACAGGCTTGCCGGCCGGCCTGCACATTGCATAGCTGATACCTGCAGCTGCCAACGGGCGACCTATGTCGCGATCTCTGCCGGGCAGGCCCGCTTTCCGCTGCTCCGGGCGCTCTCCCGGCGCGGCTCCTCCCCCACCTCGATTTGGCACAAACATTGCTTTCTCCCTGGCAACACTTCGCGGGAGAGCACCGTGTCCAGTCCCTTCTCTTCATTCCTCGGCGTCCATGGCGACGCGTTGGCGCTGCGCGAGCAGCGCATGAAGCTCATTGCCAGCAATCTGAGCAATGTGGACACCCCTGGCTACAAGGCCAAGGATCTCAACTTCGAAGCGGCGCTGAAGTCGGCCCAGGGCGTGCAGGACGGCGGCCTGATGCAGGCCACCGATGCCAAGCACTATGAAGTGGGCGGCACGGCCGGGCTCAACCCGTTCCAGATCACCCGCGAAGCCGACCAGCCCAGCCTGGACGGCAACACCGTCGATCCCGACGCCGAACGCGCCGCCTACGGCCGTGCCGCGCTGGAATACCGCGCGTCGCTGAGCTTCCTCGAATCCAAGGTGCGCTCGATGCTCACCGCGATCACGGGCCAATAAGTCATGAGCAACCTTCCCATTTTCGATGTGGCCGGTTCGGCGCTGCATGCGCAGTCGGTGCGCCTGAGCACCATCGCCTCCAACCTGGCCAACGCCGATTCGGTGGCCGGTTCGGCCGAAGCCACCTACAAGCCGATCGAGCCAATCTTCCAGGCCCAGCAAAGCCGCCAGGACCCCAGCCTGACCTCGGTGAACGTCAAGGAAATCACCACCACCAATGCACCGCCGATCCGGCGCTACGAACCCGGCCACCCGCTGGCCGATGCCGATGGCTACGTGTTCTCGCCCGACGTGGATCCGGTCTCGCAGATGGTCAACATGATTTCCGCCTCGCGCAACTACCAGGCCGGCGTGGAAATGCTCAACACCGCCAAGGAACTGGCACTCGCGACCCTGACCATGGGCCGCTGATCCGTCCCTAGCTGACCCATACCCACGGAATCTTCCAGATGAGCACGATCGGCAGCGATCTCTACAAGAGCCTCGGCCTGACCAGCAGCAGCACCGTCGCCAAGAAGGAGGAAGCACTCGGCCAGGCCGACTTCCTCAAACTGATGACCGAGCAGCTGCAGCATCAGGACCCACTCAAACCCATGGAAAACAGCGCGTTCCTGGGCCAGCTGGCGCAGTTCTCCACGGTGCAGGGCATCGGCGACCTCAATACCAAGGTCGGCGATTTCTCCGCGTCGATGAGCAACGACCAGGTGCTCAAGGGCGCCGCACTGGTGGGTCACAACGTGCTGGTGCCCTCGCCGCAGGTGGCCATCGACGCCACCGGCTCGAGCAAGGGCGTGGTGTCCTCCACTGCCGCCGGCACGGTCAATTTCGAGATCACCGATGCCAACGGCACCTTCGTCAAGCAGATCAGCGTGCCCTCGGCAGCGCCCGGTGAGGTGGCCTTCGCCTGGGACGGCACAGACGCCAACGGCAATCGCATGCCCGCAGGCAAGTACGGCATTACCGCAACCCAGACCGATACCACCGGTGCCAAGAGCAAACTGCCCACCTATGTCGACGCACCGGTGGACAGCGTCACCATCGGCGCCAAGGGCCTGTACCTCAACCTGACGGGGCTCGGTACCGCCCCGCTCGCCAACGTGCTCCGCATCAGCTGAGCCGGCAACCGACACTCAAAGGAATACATCCATGTCTTTCAATACTTCGTTGTCCGGCATCACCGCAGCCAATGCCGACCTGAACGTCACCTCCAACAACATCGCCAACGTCAACACCACCGGGTTCAAGGAATCGCGCGCCGAATTCGCCGACATGTTCCAGAGCACCAGCTACGGCCTGTCGCGCAACGCGGTGGGTTCGGGCGTGCGGGTCAGCAACGTGGCGCAGCAGTTCTCGCAGGGCAATATCGACCCCACCGGGCGCAGCCTGGACCTGGCGGTCTCCGGCGAGGGCTTTTTCACCGTCTCGTCCAACGGCGCCAAGATGTTCACCCGTGCCGGCAACTTCCAGACCGACGCCAACGGCTATGTCATCAACCCGCAGGGCGCGCGCCTGCAGGTGTTCGCCCCCAACCCCAGTGGCAACGGCTTCGACGTGGGCCGCCTGTCGGACCTGCAGTTGCTGACCACCGACAGCCCGCCCAAGTCGACCTCCACGGTCAATCTGGCCTTCACCCTGCCCGGCAATGCCACGTCCCCGACGGTGACCCCGTTCAACCCGGCCGACGACAAGACCTATAGCCACTCCACCGGCGGCATCAATGTCTACGACTCGCTGGGCGTCAGCCACGTGCAGACCTCGTATTTCGTCAAGACCGCCAACCCGAACGAGTGGCAGGTGCACAACTATGTGGACGGCGCGGCGGTCGGTGCGCCGACCACGCTGCAGTTCTCCAACACCGGCGCGCTGACCACGCCGGCCAACGGCATCATCGCGATGGACCCGTTCACCCCGAGCACCGGCGCCGGCGTGCTGAACATGCAGCTCAACGTCAGCGGCTCGACCCAGTACGGCGAAGCGTTCGCACTGCGCGACACCCGCCAGGACGGCTACGCCAGCGGCAAGCTCAACGAGATCAGCATCGACACCAGCGGCGTGGTGTTCGCGCGTTACTCCAACGGCGCCGACAAGCCGCTGGGCCAAGTCGCGCTGAGCAGCTTCGTCAATCCCCAGGGCCTGCAGTCGCAGGGCAACAACATGTGGGCCGAAAGCTACACCTCCGGCGCCCCTCGCACCGGTGCACCGGATACCTCGGACCTGGGCCAGATCGAGTCGGGCTCGCTGGAATCCTCCACCGTGGACCTGACCGAGCAGCTGGTGAACATGATCGTGGCCCAGCGCAACTTCCAGGCCAACTCGCAGATGATCTCGACCCAGGATCAGGTCACCCAGACCATCATCAATATTCGGTAAGCCGGGAGGGGTGATTGGGGATTAGGGATTGGCAAAAGCTGGCATCACGAGCAGTGGATGCCAGCAGCCGCCCTCATCCTTACCGCCAGCAACAGCCCGCTTTTACGAATCCCGATTCTCGAATTCCCAATCCCGGTGCCCCATGGACAAAGCCCTCTACGTTGCGATGACCGGTGCCCGCGCCTCCCTGCAGGCGCAGAGCACCGTGTCGCACAATCTCGCCAATGTCGATACGGTGGGATTCAAGGCTGCGCTGGCCAATACCGAAGCGTTCAAGATCCAGGGCAAGGGATATCCGTCGCGGATCGATGCCTTGCACGTGGACCAGGGCTTCGACCGCAGCCAGGGCCACCAGAAGGTCACCGGCAATCCGCTGGACGTGTCGCTGCAGCAGGACCGCTGGCTGGCGGTGCAATCGCCCGACGGCAGCGAGGCCTACACCCGCAATGGCGAACTGGCGCTCACCGCCAATGGCCAGCTGGTCACCGCCAACGGGCATGCGGTGCTGGATGAGGGCGGCAACCCGATGACCATCCCGCCGCACCAGGCGATGGAGATCGGCAGCGACGGCAGCATTTCGATCATCCCGCAGGGCGAAGGTCCGCAGACCATGGCCATCGTCGGCAGGATGAAGGTGGTCGACGCCCCCGCCGACCGTTTGACGCGGCGCCCGGACGGGCTGATGCGCAACACCAGCACCGACCCGGCACAGGCCTTCGCGCTGGCCACCGGCAAGACCGTCAACAGCGGCATGCTGGAGGGCAGCAACGTGGACGCGGCCGGTGCGCTGGTGGAAATGATCCAGCTGCAGCGGCAGTTCGAAATGCAGGTCAAGATCATCAAGAACGGCGACGACAACGCGCAATCGTCCAATTCGCTGCTACGGGTGAGCGGCTAAGAGCGGCTAACAGTCGGCTTGCCGCTCTGCCAATCACCTGGATGGCGGCCGCCAGGGAGACATGGCTGCCATCTCGTTTGGCTTCAGCGGTCCCGTGGGTGGTTCGTACGCGATTGACGCTGACTGGAGATGGTGTGACGGCCGGGTGCGGGTGGCGACGCTGTTGCTCTGAACTTTCCCTGCGGATTTGCTGCAGAGCGGCTGGTCTGTGGCTTGGTTGCAGGGCCCTTGCCCGCCCACCATCGCAGGACACGCCGCAAGTACGTCCTTGTAGGCTCTTACGCGGCATCCATGCCGCGTAAGGTCCCGCGACGGTGAGCGGGCAAGGACCATCGAAGGTGGTCGGTGCGCAAGACGCAAACAATGAAGGCGCACCCCATCATCTTCTCGATGCAAGCCGAGCGATGGACAAGCTTTGAGACAGCAACCGACAAACTCTCTGGTGCGGTGTCATCGCCGATTGCGGGACCGTGTGGCGGCATGGATGCCGCCACCGAGCCTACAGGGACGTACTTGCGGCGTGTCCCGCGAGCGGTGAGGACACCGCACGCTCGACCGATCAGGCTGTTGACTGCGTGGCAATGCCAGCGGGCAAATCCCAAGAACCTTTCCGGACGCAGCACCAAGGGTTCACACGTCGTCTAACACATCGCTGACCGGCAGACGATTTACCGCGCCCGCCACGCCGCTCAGGTTTCCACCGCTTCCGTCTGGCCGCTGCCGGCCCTGCCCGCCCAGGCCGCCGCGCCCGCTCCGCGTGACCCACCGCACACCCGGCAGAAATCCGACGCGGATTTGGCACGCCACGTGCATCTACCCGCCCGTACCCGGAACACATCCGCGGGTCTAACGAGGAATCGGGTCATGAATCAGGCTTTGTGGGTCGCCAAAACCGGACTGGATGCGCAGCAGACGCGCATGTCGGTCATTTCCAACAACCTGGCCAACACCAATACCACCGGCTTCAAGCGCGACCGTGCCGCGTTCGAGGACTTGCTGTACCAACAGGTGCGTGCACCGGGCGGCTCGACCTCGGCGCAGACGCAGCTGCCGACCGGCCTGCAGCTGGGCACCGGCGTGCGCGTGGTCTCCACCTTCAAGGGCTTCGACCAGGGCAGCCAGCAGCAGACCGGCCGCGCGCTGGACGTGATGGTCAACGGCCGCGGCTTCTTCGAAGTGCAGATGCCCGACGGCACCTCCGCCTACACCCGCGACGGCACCTTCCAGATCAATGCGCAGGGCGAGCTGGTCACCAACAGCGGCTACCCGCTGCAGCCGGGCATCCAGATTCCCGAGGGCGCGCAGTCGCTGACCATCGGCAACGACGGCACCATCAGCGTGACCCTGGCCGGCCAGGCCGCGGCTCAGGAAATCGGTGCGCTGACCCTGACCGACTTCATCAACCCCTCGGGCCTGCAGGCCAAGGGCGAAAACCTGTTCGTCGAGACCACCGCGTCGGGCCCCGCGCAGAACGGCAGCCCCGGTCTCAACGGCCTGGGCACCACCGTGCAGGGCGCGCTGGAAGGCAGCAACGTCAATACCGTGGAAGAGCTGGTGAGCATGATCGAAACCCAGCGCGCCTACGAAATGAACGCCAAGGCCATCTCCACCACCGACTCGATGCTCGGCTACTTGAACAACAACGTCTGATCGGCCCGCCGCTCACCGACCTCTCAGGAATCCACGCCATGTCCCGCCTGCCTTCCCTGCCCTCCCTGGGCTTCGCCATCGCCTGCAGCGCGCTGCTGGGCGGCTGCGTGGCCGCCGGCGATGTCCGCCCATTCGCCGAAATGGCGCCGATCGTGCCGGTGGTTGCGCCGGTGGCGCAGCCCACCGCCGGCGCGATCTATGCCGCCGGCCCCAGCCTGAATCTGTATGGCGACCGCCGCGCCCGCGATGTCGGCGATCTGCTGACGGTGAACCTGGTCGAAAGCACCACCGCCTCTTCCACCGCCAATACCAGCGTCAGCAAGGCCGACACCGTGGACATGAGCACCCCCACGCTGCTGGGCGTGCCGCTCACCGTCAACGGCACCGACGTGCTGCGCAACTCCACCAGCGGCGATCGCACGTTCGCCGGCAAGGGCAACACCGCACAAAGCAACCGCATGCAGGGCAGCGTGACCGTCACCGTGGTACAGCGCCTGCCCAACGGCAACCTGGTGATCCAGGGGCAGAAGCAACTGCGTCTGACCCAGGGCGACGAACTGGTGCAGGTGCAGGGCATCGTGCGCGCCGCCGACATCGCTCCGGACAACACCGTGCCCTCGAGCAAGGTGGCCGATGCCCGCATCGCCTACGGCGGCCGCGGCGCCATCGCGCAGTCCAACGCCATGGGCTGGTTGAGCCGCTTCTTCAACTCCCGTCTGTCGCCCTACTGAGCCTGCGACCATGAACCTGTCTTCCCTGCCCTTGCGTCTGCTCGCCGCTGCCGTCGCCCTGTGCGCGATCGCCGCGCCGGCCAGCGCCGAACGCATCAAGGATCTCGCCCAGGTCGGCGGCGTGCGCGGCAATGCGCTGGTCGGCTATGGCCTGGTGGTCGGCCTGGACGGCAGCGGCGACCGCACCAGCCAGGCGCCCTTCACCGTGCAGAGCCTGAAGAACCTGCTCGGCGAACTGGGCGTCAATGTTCCGGCGAACGTCAATCCGCAGCTGAAAAACGTCGCCGCGGTGGCCATTCACGCCGAATTGCCGCCGTTCGCCAAGCCGGGCCAGCCGATCGACATCACCGTCTCCTCGATCGGCAACGCGGTCTCGCTGCGTGGCGGTTCGCTGCTGATGGCACCGCTGAAAGGCGCCGACGGCCAGGTCTATGCGATGGCCCAGGGCAACCTGGTGGTCGGCGGCTTCGGCGCGCAGGGCAAGGACGGCTCGCGGGTATCGGTCAACATTCCCAGCGTCGGCCGCATCCCCAACGGCGCCACGGTCGAGCGCGCCCTGCCGGACGTATTCGCCGGCAGCGGCGAGATCACCCTCAACCTGCACCAGAACGATTTCACCACCGTCTCGCGCATGGTCGCGGCGATCGACAACAGCTTCGGTGCCGGCACCGCGCGTGCGGTCGATGGCGTGACCGTTGCGGTGCGCTCGCCGACCGATCCGGGCGCACGCATCGGCCTGCTGTCGCGACTGGAAAACGTCGAACTCTCGCCCGGTGATGCGCCGGCCAAGGTGGTGGTCAACGCACGCACCGGTACCGTGGTCATCGGCCAGCTGGTGCGGGTGATGCCGGCCGCCATCGCGCATGGCTCGCTCACCGTGACCATCAGCGAGAACCTCAACGTCAGCCAGCCGGGCGCCTTCAGCGGCGGCCGCACCGCAGTGACGCCGCAATCGACGATCACCGCCACCGCCGAAGGCAGCCGCATGTTCAAGTTCGAAGGCGGCACCACGCTCGACCAGATCGTCCGCGCGGTCAACGAAGTCGGCGCGGCTCCCGGCGACCTGGTCGCCATCCTGGAAGCCCTGAAGCAGGCTGGCGCGCTGACGGCGGAGCTAGAGGTGATCTGACATGCGTATCGCAGCCTCGCCCATTGATCTCAACCCGAGCACCAAGGCCGATCCCGCCAAGATCGACAAGGTCTCCCGTCAGCTCGAAGGACAGTTCGCGCAGATGCTGGTCAAGAGCATGCGCGATGCGAGCTCCGGCGACCCGATGTTTCCGGGCGAAAACCAGATGTTCCGCGAGATGTACGACCAGCAGATGGCCAAGGCGTTGACCGAGGGCAAGGGGCTGGGGCTGTCGGCGATGATCGCCAAGCAGTTGGGCGGCCAGACCGGCGGCCCGGCGTTGAACACCGCGTTGAACACCGCCGAGGCGGCCAAGGCGTACGCCCTGGTTGCCGGCAAGCGCGACGCCTCGTTGCCGCTGCCCGCGCGCGATGGCGCGGCAGGCGGTGTCGGTGCGGCGATCGGTAGCGCCGTCGGTGCGGCTGCAGGACTCGGCACCGGTGGCCTGAGCGGCATCGGCATGAGCCAGGTGCTGGACCTGATCGCCGGGCGCACCGGCGGTGGCGAGTCCGGCGGCGACGATGCGGCTGCGCTGAGCTGGCCCTCGGCCAACGACCGCTGGACCGACGTGGCCGCCAGCGACGCGGCCGACGCCAACGCCGCGGTCACCGCGAGCGCCGCCAGCAGCGCCGCCGCCAGCCTGGGCGAGCGCACCCCGGAAGGCTTCGTCGCCAAGATCTGGACGCATGCCCAGAAGGCCGCGCGCGAACTGGGCGTGGACCCGCGCGCCCTGGTGGCGCAGGCCGCGCTGGAAACCGGCTGGGGCCGCCGCGGCATCGGCAACGGCAACGGCGGCGATTCCAACAACCTGTTCGGGATCAAGGCCACCGGCTGGAACGGCGCCAGGGTCACCACCGGCACCCACGAGTACGTCAACGGCGTCAAGACCACCGAGACCGCCGATTTCCGCGCCTACGGCTCGGCCGAGGAGAGCTTCGCCGACTACGTGCGGCTGCTGAAGAACAACAGCCGCTACCAGCCGGCACTGCGCGCCGGCACCGACATCCGCGGTTTTGCACGCGGCTTGCAACAGGCTGGCTACGCCACCGATCCGGGCTATGCGGCCAAGATCGCGGCGATCGCCAACGGTCCGACCATCGACCGTGCGGTGGCCGCGATCGGCAACGCGGCGGCCGATCTGTCCAACCGCTATGCCAGCACCGCCGAACCGGCCGGGTTCGGCACCCTTCGTCGCTGAGGTAAACGCCCATGTCCATCATGTCCACCGGGACCAGCGCGCTGATCGCCTTCCAACGGGCGTTGTCGACCGTTAGCCATAACGTCGCCAACATCAATACCGAAGGCTATAGCCGCCAACGTGTGGAATTCGCAACGCGCACGCCCACCGACATGGGCTACGCGTTCGTGGGCAATGGCGCCAAGATCACCGAAGTGGGCCGGGTGGCCGACCAGCTGGCCATCTCGCGGCTGCTCGACAGCGGCGGCGAACTCTCGCGCCTGCAGCAGCTGTCTTCGCTGTCCAACCGCGTGGACGCCCTGTACTCCAACACCGCCACCAACGTGGCCGGGCTGTGGTCGAACTTCTTCGACGCCACCAGCGCGCTGTCGTCCAATGCCTCCTCCACTGCCGAGCGCCAGAGCATGCTCGACGCCGGCGGTTCGCTGGCGACCCGCTTCAAGCAGCTCAACGGGCAGATGGACAGCCTGAGCAATGAGGTCAACAGCGGATTGACCTCCTCGGTGGACGAAGTCAACCGCCTGACCCAGCAGATCGCCAAGATCAACGGCACCATCGGCAACAGTGTCGACAGCGCCGCGCCGGACCTGCTCGATCAACGCGACGCACTGGTGAGCAAGCTGGTCGGCTACACCGGCGGCACCGCGGTGATCCAGGACGGCGGCTTCATGAATGTCTTTACCGCCGGCGGCCAGGCGCTGGTGGTCGGCACCACCTCGGCCAGGCTCACCACGGCGGCCGACCCGTATCAGCCGACCAAGCTGCAGGTGGCGATGCAGACCCAAGGCCAGAACGTCAGCCTCAGCGCCAACTCGCTGGGCGGGCAGATCGGCGGTCTGCTGGAGTTCCGCAGCAACGTGCTCGAACCGACCCAGGCCGAACTGGGCCGCCTGGCGGTCGGCATGGCCAGCACCTTCAACGCCGGCCACGCACAGGGTATGGACCTGTATGGCGCGATGGGCGGCAACTTCTTCAATATCGGTGCGCCGACCACCGCTGCCCACCCGAACAACACTGGCACCGCCGCGCTGACGGCCAGCTTCGGCAACATGGCCGCGGTGGACGGGCAGAACGTCACGCTCAGCTTCGATGGCGGCGCGTGGAAGGCCACCAACGCCAGCACCGGCGCGACGATGACGATGACCGGCACCGGCAGCGCGGCCGATCCGCTGCTGCTCAACGGCGTGCGCGTCGTGGTCGGCGGCACCCCGGCCAATGGCGACAAGTTCCTGCTGCAGCCCACCTCCGGGTTGGCCGGCACGCTGTCGGTGGCCATCACCGACCCCTCGCGGATCGCCGCCGCCACCCCGGTCAAGGCCACCGCCACGGTCGCCAATCTGGGCACCGGCAAGATCAGCGACGTCAAGGTCACCAACGCGCAGAATCCGGCGCTGCTGACGCCGGCGTCGATCGAGTTCATCGATGCCAACCAGTACACCATCGACGGCGCCGGCCCCTTCGCCTACACCGCCGGCCAGACCGTGAGCGCCAATGGCTGGAGCTTCGTGCTCGATGGCGCGCCCAGGGCCGGGGACACCTTCGGGGTCGGCCCGATGGGCGCCGGCTCCAGCGACAACGGCAACGCCAAGCTGCTGGCCAAGATCGACGATGCCAAGGCGCTCAACAGCGGCACGGTCACGCTCAACGGCGCACTGGCGGGCCTGACCACCTCGGTGGGTTCGGCCGCACGCGCGGCCGACTACGCGGCCGACGCGCAGAAGGTGATCAACGATCAGGCGCAGGCCAGCCGTGATTCGATTTCCGGCGTCAACCTCGACGAGGAAGCCGCCAACATGCTGAAGCTGCAGCAGGCCTACCAGGCCGCCGCACAGATGATCTCCACCGCCGACACCATCTTCCAAGCCATCCTGGGCGCCGTACGCTGATGACCGACCGTATCTCCACCAGCATGATGTACAGCCAGTCGGTCGCCTCGATGACCGCCAAGCAATCGCGGCTGAACCAGCTCGAATCGCAGCTGTCCAGCGGGCAACGCCTGGTCACCGCCAAGGACGACCCGGTCGCGGCCGGCACCGCCGTGGGCCTGGATCGCGCCCTGGCGGCGATCACCCGCTTCGGCGAGAACGCCAACAACGTGCAGAACCGGCTCAACCTGCAGGAAAATGCGCTGTCGCAGGCCGGCGACAAAATGGCGCGCGTCACCGAATTGGCGGTGCAGGCCAACAACTCCTCGCTCAGCCCCGACGATCGCAAGGCCATCGCCTCCGAGTTGACCGCAGTGCGCGACAGCCTGGTGAGCCTGGCCAACAGCACCGACGGCACCGGACGCTACCTGTTCGGCGGCACCGCCGACGCCAGTGCTCCGTTCGTCAAGAGCGGCGGCAATGTCGTCTACAACGGCGACCAGACCCAGAAGCAGGTCGAAGTGGCGCCGGATACCTTCGTCAGCGACACCCTGCCCGGCAGCGAGATCTTCATGCGCATCCGTACCGGCGACGGCAGCGTGGACGCGCACGCCAACGCCGCCAATGCCGGCACCGGGCTGTTGCTGGATTTCAGCCGCGACGCGAGCACCGGCAGCTGGAATGGCGGCAGCTACAGCGTGCAGTTCACCGCCGCCACTACCTATGAAGTGCGCGACAGCACCAATGCGGTGGTGAGCACGGGCACCTACAAGGAAGGCGAGGACATCACCGCCGCCGGCGTGCGCCTGCGCATCAGCGGCGCACCGGCAGTGGGCGACAGCTTCCAGATCGGCGCCTCCGGTACCAAGGACGTGTTCTCCACCATCGACGACCTGGTCGGTGCGCTGAACTCGGACACCCTGACTCCGCCGCAGAAGGCGGCGATGATCAACACCCTGCAGTCGTCGATGCGCGACATCGCCCAGGCATCGTCGAAGATGATCGATGCGCGCGCCTCCGGTGGCGCGCAGCTGTCGGCCATCGACAACGCCAATTCCCTGCTCGACTCCAACGAAGTCACGCTCAAGACCACTCTGTCGTCGATCCGCGACCTGGATTACGCCTCGGCGATCGGGCAGTACGAACTCGAGAAGGCCTCGTTGCAGGCCGCTCAAACGATTTTCCAGCAGATGCAGTCGTCGTCGTTGTTCAACCTGATCCGCTGATTTGCAGCAGAAACGCTGCGTTTTCTTCGCTTCTGCGCGGCCGTCCCCGCGCGCAGGGACGGAGTTTATTTTTCAGGCTTTATACCCAGCCTAAAGATCTGCGGGGTGCTGCCGAATAATCCAAACCCCTTGATACACAACGCTTACGCATTTCGTCCCGACGCGGAAACGCAGTAAAAAAATACTGAAATCCGCTAAAGGTTCCCGACGCAACGCCGTTATTCATCTCAGCAGCGGCAACGGCCAACTTGATGGCCCCCCTGCGGAGGCTCCAGGCAAGCCCCCTTGCCGGAAAAATCGCTTAGGAGAAATCAAAATGGCACAGGTAATCAACACCAACGTAATGTCGCTGAACGCTCAGCGTAACCTCAACACCAGCAGCGCGAGCATGCAGACGAGCATCCAGCGTCTGTCCTCGGGCCTGCGCATCAACAGCGCCAAGGACGACGCCGCCGGTCTGGCGATCTCCGAACGCTTCACCACCCAGATCCGCGGTTTGGACGTCGCTGCCCGCAACGCCAACGACGGCATCTCGCTGGCCCAGACCGCCGAAGGCGCGATGGTGGAAATCGGCAACAACCTGCAGCGTATCCGCGAGCTGTCGGTGCAGTCGTCCAACGCCACCAACTCGGCCACCGACCGCGAAGCGCTGAACTCGGAAGTCAAGCAGCTGACCGCTGAAATCGACCGCGTCGCCAACCAGACCAACTTCAACGGCACCAAGCTGCTGGACGGCTCGTTCTCCGGCGCGCTGTTCCAGGTCGGCGCCGACGCTGGCCAGACCATCGGCATCAACAGCATCGTCGACGCCAATGTCGATTCGCTGGGCAAGGCCAACTTCGCTGCCGCCGTGTCCGGCGCGGGCGTCACCGGCACCGCTACCGCCTCGGGCACCATCAGCGGCATGTCGCTGTCGTTCAACGATGCAAGTGGCACCGCCAAGAGCGTGACCATTGGCGACATCAAGATCGCCAACGGCGACGACGCGGCTGCGGTCAACAAGAAGGTTGCCTCGGCGATCAACGACAAGCTGGATCAGACCGGCATGTACGCCTCGATCGACACCAGCGGCAACCTGAAGCTGGAATCGCTCAAGGCCGGCCAGGACTTCACCTCGCTGACCATGGGTTCGTCCACCGCCACCGGCATCACCGTGGGCGCGGGCCTGGCCACCGCGTCGGCAGCGTCCGGCTCCACCGCCGTCACCCTGACCGACCTGGACATCTCCACCTTCGCCGGCTCGCAGCAGGCCCTGGAAATCGTCGACAAGGCGCTGACCGCGGTCAACTCCTCGCGCGCCGACATGGGTGCGGTGCAGAACCGCTTCACCTCCACCATCGCCAACCTGAGCGCAACCTCGGAAAACCTGTCGGCCTCGCGTAGCCGTATCCGCGACACCGACTACGCCAAGGAAACCGCCGAGCTGACCCGCACGCAGATCCTGCAGCAGGCCGGTACCGCGATGCTGGCCCAGGCCAAGTCGGTTCCGCAGAACGTGCTGAGCCTGCTGCAGTAATCGGCAGCGTCGCCCAGTGCATCAGAGCCCCTCTTCGGAGGGGCTTTTTTGTTGCCGGCATCCTGACAGCCCCCTGCGAGGCCGGGGCTTGGCGCGTTCAGGGTACGGAACTTGCATTCCCAAGCAGGCGAGCAGCGGCATCGCCGCCGCTAAAGTCCTCCCGACTGCGGCCGATACCCGTCTCGTAACCCCATGCGCCCTCACCTGGGCGCTCATGCGAGGAATGCATTATGGCAACGTCTGGCATCACTACTGGTGGACTCGATGTCGCGACCTTGGTCTCCACCCTGGTGTCGCGGCGCAAGGAGCCGGCAGCCGAGGTGATCAACAAGGCTGGCACCGCCGCCACTACCAAGCTGTCGGCGATCAGCCAGGTCAAGAGCAGCATGAACACGCTCAAATCCGCGTTGGAGAAAGTGGTCGGCAGTGCCGACACGGCCGCCTTCAAGACCACAGTACAGACCGACGCCGGCTTCACCGCCACCGCCACCAGCAGGGCCGCGCCAGGCAACTACTCGGTGGAGGTCGCCAGACTGGCCACCGCGCAGAAACTCTCCTCCGCCGCCTATGCCGCCGACGCGACCGTGGGCAGCGGCACGCTGACCCTGGGCTACGGCGACCAGAGCATCACTGTCGATGTCAGCGGCACCGACAAGCTCACCGACATCGCCGCGGCCATCAACAAGGCGGCCGGCGGCAAGGGCGTGACCGCCAGCGTGGTGACCGCCGACGACGGGCAGCATCTGGTCTTCAATGCGATCGATACCGGCGTCAAGGGAGCGCTGACGGTCAGCGCCAGCGATCCCAGCCTGAGCGCCCTGACCTTCGGCAACGGCGCCACCGGCGGCATGCGCGAGGCAGTGGCGGCGACCGATGCACTGGTGCGCGTGGACGGCTTCGAGCGCACCTCCAGTTCCAACACCATCACCGACCTGGTCCCGGGTGCAGTACTCACCCTGACCAAGGCAGTCGAAGGCAGCAAGTTCAGTCTGAACATCGCACCAGACAGCGGCACCCTCAAGGGCAACCTCACCGCCTTTGCGGCCGCCTACAACACCGCCAACACCCTGCTGAAGAACAGCAGCGCCTACAACACCGATACCCGTACCGCCGCCGCACTGACCGGCGATTCGCTGGTGCGTGGCCTGCAACAACAGTTGCGCGGTCAGGTGGCAGGCAGCCTGAACGAGCTCAAGGCGCTGGGCCTGACTCTGGACAAGGACGGGGTGATGAGCTTCGACGGCAGCAAGTTCGACAGCGCGATCAATGCCGATCCCGATGCCGCCGCCGCTGCGCTCGGCAAGGACAGCAAGTTCGGCAGCGGCATGACCAAGCTGCTGGATGCCAATCTCAACGTCAACAACGGCGCGCTGACCATGCGCTCGGACAGTCTCAATCGGGAGATCAAGGGCTACGAGAAGGACCTGGACGAACTCGACAGCCGCATGGAAAAACTGTCCGACATGTACACCAAGCAGTTCACCGCGCTGGAGAAAATGATCAGCAATCTGCAGGGCACCAGCACCTCGCTCAGCAATCTGCTGGCAAAGTGATTTCCGTGATCGCGATCCTCAAGTCCTGTCAGGGAATTGCCGATACCGGAAGGGCACATCGTCATCTCTGCCTTGCCCATCGGCTGGAACGTCATCCTAGACGCGCAACGCCCCTGGACCGGCAAACGCCAGCTCATTGAGGAATCATCCATGTACGGTTCAAATCGTCAGTACGCCGAGCAATACCGCAAGGTCGGCGTGTCCACCAGCGTGACCGAAGCCGACCCGCACAAGCTGGTCTCGCTGCTGTTCGCCGGCGCCTGCCAGCGCATCCGGCTGGCCCAGGCCTGCCTGGTGCAGGGCGATCAGGCGCGCAAGGGCAAGGCCATCGGCGAGGCCTGCGCGATCGTCGGCCACTTGAACGGTTCGCTCGATCACGAAGCCGGCGGCGAGATTGCCGGTAATCTGTCGGCGCTGTACGACTACGTGATGCAGCGGCTGACTGCCGCCAACCTGCACAACGACGAATCCGCCTTGACCGAAGCGCTGGACCTGCTCAGCGAAATCGATTCGGCGTGGAACTCCATCCCCCTCGAACAGCGCGGCCTCTCTGCCGTCTCGTGAGCCCTGACATGCATAGCGCGCAAAGCCTGCAAGCCGAAATCGCCGATCTGCGCAGCGCCCTGGCGCACGAGGACTTCGACGCGATGCCGCAGATGCTGGACGCCCACGAACTGCACGTGCGCCAGTACGCACAGCAGGCCGATGTCGAGCAGGATCGCGACGCGTTGCAGACCTTGTTGAGCATGCACCACGATCTGGTGCGGGCGATGCGCGAGCGCCAGCACAAGCTGGTGGAACTGATGCGCGCCCAGCGCACGTCCTCCAGCGCCAGCCGCGCCTACGCACGGGTCGGGCGGATCTGATGTCCGCGCCCGGCACCCTCGCGCCATCGGCCGAGGCCGCGCTGTTCGCCGATACGCTCAGCTGCCAGTTGCGCCTGCCTGCCGGCTTTCGTGCCGGGGCCGATGCGGCCGCGCACAGCGCTGCGGAAGCGCTATTGCGCAGCCTGGGGCAGGTCGAGGATCTCCGCAGCGAAGAGGCCGGCGAAGACCGTGGCGAGCTGCCGCTGCTGGTGCAGCGCATGGATGCCAAACTCGACCTGATGCTGGCGCTGATCGGCCGCATGGTGCGCCAGGGCGATGGCGGCCTGGGCCCGACCATGGTGCATTGGTCGGTACGCGGCATCCGGCTCGCCTGCGCAACCACCCATCCGGCGGGCACCACGGGCGTGGTCTGCCTGCAACCTTCCGACTGGCTTCCTGAACTCGTACAGTTTCCGGCACACGTGGTGGCAAGCGCGAGCGACGGGCACGATCATTGGCTATGGCTGGGTTTCGCGCCGCTGTCGCCGGGCCTGCAGGATGCACTGGAACGCCATCTGTTCCGCCTGCATCGCCGCGAGATCGCCGAGGCCCGCCGCCAGCGCTGACGACGCCAGTTGGCGCCGGGCGTCGGGTCGGCTAAGGTGCCCCATACCGAAAAAGGTCCCTTCTGCGCCGTGCGAGTCATCATCGTCGACGATCACACCCTAGTCCGCGCCGGCCTGTCCAGGCTGTTGCAAACCTTCGCCGGCATCGATGTCGTCGGGGAGGCCAGCAACGCGCAGCAAGCGCTGGACATGACCTCGCTGCACCGGCCGGATCTGGTGCTCATGGATCTGTCGCTCCCGGGTCGCAGCGGCCTGGATGCGATGACCGATGTCTTGCGCGCCGCGCCGCGCACGCATGTGGTGATGATGTCCATGCACGACGACCCGGTTCACGTACGCGACGCGCTCGACCGTGGCGCGGTCGGCTTCGTGGTCAAGGACGCCGCCCCGCTGGAGCTGGAACTGGCATTGCGCGCCGCCGCGGCCGGCCAGGTGTTCCTGAGCCCGCAGATCTCCTCCAAGATGATCGCGCCGATGCTGGGCCGCGAAAAACCGGTCGGCATCGCCGCATTGTCGCCGCGCCAGCGCGAGATCCTGCGCGAGATCGGCCGCGGCCAGAGCAACAAGGAAATCGCCGCCGACCTGGGCATCAGCGTCAAGACCGTGGAGACCCATCGCGCACGCATGATGGAATCGCTGGGCTGCCGCCGCGCCAACGATCTGGTGCTGCTCGCGGCCAAGCACCATAACGAGCTGGTCTGAGCGATCACGCGCGCGGTCGTTTGTGCGGCCGTCAGCGTGATGAAGGCGCTCTTGACAGGCGGTGCGCGCAAAACAGTGACGTAATTCCGACGGGCACGCTTGAGCCCGTCAAAGTTGTCAGGCGCTTCCCCACAGCATGTCAGGAAAATCATGAGTCACCTCACCCGACTCCCTGATTAGAAACCCGTCGCGTTGTCCTGCAAGATGCGTTCCATCGCTGCTGCATGCAGTGCCCTTCGGAAGCGCTTCCATGAAGACGACCATTTCCGCCCAGCTTGGCCAGCAACTGCACCTGACGCCGCAGCTGCTGCAGTCGATCCGTCTGTTGCAACTGGACGGCATGCAGTTGGAGCTGGAGATCCGTCGCGCCCTGGAAACCAATCCGTTGCTGGAGTTGGAAGAGCTGGCCGATAACGGGGACGAGGCCACCACCAACGACGATGGCGCCACCGACGTGGCCGCGTTCGACGAGTTGCCCGAAAGCACGATGTGGGACGTGCAGGGCAGCAGCTGGAACGATGGCGACGACGACCGCATGCAGCGCGTGGCCGCGGGCGAATCCACCGATCCGCATGTGCGCATCCTGCGCGAACTGGCGCTGGACCTGGACGAGGCCGCATTGGGGGCGGCCGCGTTCTGGCTGGAGCATACCGACGACGCCGGCTATCTGACCGACGCACTGTCGACGCTGCAGCAGCTTGGCGCCGCGCGGTTGGGGACGAGCGCACATGCGGTGGAAGCGATCCGCCAGCGCCTGCTGCACGGCGACCCCGCCGGGCTGGCTGCCTGCGACCTGCGCGAGTGCCTGCAGGCACAGCTGAGCGCCCTGCCCGGCCGCGTCCCGGCCCGCCACCTGGCCGCGCGCATCCTGGCCGGCGACCTGGACCTGCTGGCCAGCCACGACTACGCCTTGCTGGCGCGTGCGCACGATGCCGAGGTGGAGGACGCGCGCGAGGCGGTCCGGCTGATCCTGTCGCTGCAGCCGCGCCCGGGCGACGACCTGCTGCAGGAAAGCAACGCCAGCGTGATCCCGGACGTGCTCGCCTGGCATGCCGACGACAGCTGGCGTGTGGCGCTCAATCCGGCCACGACCCATCGGGTGAGCATCAACCCGGTGCACGAACGCGCGCTGGCCAACGCCGGCGAGGCCGCCCAGCCGCTGCGCGACATGCTGCAGGAAGCGCGCTGGCTGACCCGGGGCCTGTCGATGCGCTATGAAACCCTGCTGCGTGCCACCCGCGCCATCGTCGAGCGCCAGGCCGCGTTCCTGGCCCGCGGCGAGGAGGCCATGGCGCCGCTGACCCTGAAGGAAATCGCCGACGAGATCGGCATGCACGAATCGACGATTTCGCGCATCACCACCGGCAAGTACCTGCAGACCCCGCGCGGCACCTTCGAACTCAAGCATTTCTTCGCGGTACGGCTGGAAGGCGCCAGCGTGTCCGGCCAGGCGGTCAAGGCCATGGTGCGCCGCCTGATCGAGAACGAGCCGGCCGGCCGGCCGCTGGCCGATGAAGCCATCGCCAGCCTGCTGTCGCGCCAGGGAGTTAATATTGCGCGCCGGACCGTGGCCAAGTACCGCGAACAACTGGATATCGCCCCGGCCCGCGAGCGCCGCCGCACCAACAAACCGCTGCTAGCGCGAGCGGGATAAGGACTACTATGAGCAAACTCACCGTGCTGCTGGTCGACGACCACGAGGGCTTCATCAACGCTGCGATGCGTCATTTTCGCAAGGTGGAGTGGCTCAATATCGTGGGCAGCGCCGCCAACGGGCTGGAAGCGATCGAACGCTCGGAATCGCTGCGTCCGAATGTCGTGCTGATGGACCTGGCCATGCCCGAGATGGGTGGCCTGCAGGCGACCCGTCTCATCAAGACCCAGGACGATCCGCCGTATATTGTCATCGCGAGCCATTTCGACGATGCCGAGCATCGTGAACACGCTCTTCGCGCGGGTGCTGACAATTTCGTCAGCAAGCTGTCCTATATCCAGGAAGTCATGCCAATCCTGGAGGGCCTGACGGAAGGAGCCAGGAATGAGTGAGTCCCGCATTCTGCTGATCGACAGCGATGCCGTGCGCGCCGAGCGCACCGTCTCGCTGCTCGAATTCATGGACTTCAATCCGCGCTGGGTCACCGACGGCGCCGACATCAATCCCGGCCGGCATCGCCACGACGAGTGGATGGCGGTCATGGTGGGGTCGGCGCAGGACGCCGCCCAGGCCGACAAATTCTTCGACTGGCTGGCGGCCGCCAAGCTGCCACCGCCGGTGCTGCTGATGGAGGGCAGCCCGAGCGCCTTCGCCCAGGCCCACGGCCTGCACGAGGCCAATGTGTGGGCGCTGGACACGCCACTGCGGCATGCGCAGCTGGAGGCCTTGCTGCGCCGCGCCAGCCTCAAACGGCTGGATGCCGAGCACCAGGCCGGCGTGCAGCAGGATTCCGGCCCCACCGGCAACAGCGAGGCAGTCACCCGCCTGCGCCGCCTGATCGACCAGGTGGCCGCGTTCGACACGACCGTGCTGGTGCTGGGCGAATCCGGGACCGGCAAGGAAGTGGTCGCACGCGCCATCCACCAGCATTCGCCGCGCCGCGACGGACCGTTCGTGGCTATCAACTGCGGCGCCATTCCGCCCGACCTGCTGGAAAGCGAACTGTTCGGGCACGAAAAAGGCGCCTTCACCGGCGCCTTGAGCGCGCGCAAGGGCCGCTTCGAGATGGCCGAAGGCGGCACCCTGCTGCTGGACGAGATCGGCGACATGAGCCTGCCGATGCAGGTCAAACTGCTGCGCGTGCTGCAGGAACGCAGCTTCGAACGCGTCGGTGGCGGCCAGACCATCCGCTGCAACGTCCGCGTCATTGCCGCCACCCACCGCAATCTGGAAGCGCGCATCAGCGACGGCCAGTTCCGCGAAGACCTGTTCTACCGGCTCAACGTGTTTCCGATCGAGATGCCGGCGCTGCGCGAGCGCGTGGACGATCTGGCCATGCTGGTGCAGACCATCGCCGGCCAGCTGGCGCGCACCGGGCGTGGCGAAGTGCGCTTCGCCGACGAGGCCTTGCAGGCGCTGCGCAGCTACGACTGGCCCGGCAACGTGCGCGAGCTGACCAACCTGGTCGAACGCCTTGCGGTGCTGCATCCCGGCGGGCTGGTGCGGGTGCAGGACCTGCCGGCGCGCTATCGTGGCGACTTCGCCCCTCCCATTGCGGTCGAGCTGGCACCGGCACCGGGGCTGTCCAGCCCGGCAGAGCCCAATCCGCTGCCAGGCAATGTGGTGACCCTGCAACCGGCCGCCGATGCGGAGCCCGCACCGGGCGGCAGCCTGCCCGACGACGGCATCGATCTGCGCGGGCACATGGCCAACATCGAACTGGCGCTGATCAACGAGGCGCTGGAACGGACCCAGGGCGTGGTCGCCCACGCGGCGCAACTTCTGGGACTGCGCCGTACCACCCTGGTGGAGAAGCTGCGCAAGTACGGCATCGACCGCGAGCAGACCGAGCTGGCGAACTGAGCGTGCCGGCGCACCTGAGGTTCCGCTCGCCGGCATAGCGCTTGCTTCTCCAGGAGGACACCGCCAGCAGCCGTCGGCTGCGGCGGAATCCCGACTTCCACCCGTACCAGCGAGGCATTGATGCCCATCCCCGTCACCAGTCCGCTGCTGCCGCCGCTGGAAGAATTTCTGCCGTACCTGGAACGGATCTGGACCAGCCGCATCGTCAGTAATGGGGGGGAGATGCATCGGGCCTTGGAGCAGGCGTTGTGCGCCTACCTGGGCGTGCCGCATCTGGCGCTGCTGACCAACGGCACCACCGCCCTGATCACCGCCCTGCAGGCGCTACGCATCACCGGCGAGGTGATCACCACGCCCTATTCCTTCGTGGCCACCGCGCATTCGCTGCTGTGGAAGAGCATCACCCCGGTGTTCGTGGACATCGACCCGGTGACGCTCAACATGGACCCGTCCAAGATCGAGGCGGCCATCACTCCGCAGACCACCGCCATCATGCCGGTGCACTGCTACGGCACCGCCTGCGACACCACCGCCATCACCCGCATCGCCGATATCTACAACCTCAAGGTGATCTACGACGCAGCGCATGCCTTCGGTGTGCGCGACGATGGTGGCTCGATCCTGCGCCACGGCGACCTGAGCGTGCTGAGCTTCCATGCCACCAAGGTGTTCAATACCTTCGAAGGCGGCGCGATCGTCTGCCCCGACGAGAGAACCTACCAACGCGTCGGGCATCTGAAGAACTTCGGCTTCGTCGATGAGACCACGGTGGTGGCGCCCGGCATCAACGGCAAGATGAACGAAATCAGCGCGGCCTTCGGCCTGTTGCAGCTGCAGCACATCGACGAGGCCATCGCGCAACGTGGCGCCATCGATGCGCAGTATCGGCAGCGGCTTGGCGAGGTGCGCGGCATCCACTGCCTGCCGCGCTCGGCGCAGTGCAGCGCCAACTACGCATACTTTCCGATCCTGGTGCAGGACGACTACCCGCTCTCGCGCGACGCGCTGTATCAATTGATGCGCGAACACGACATTCTGGTAAGACGGTACTTCTACCCGTTGATCAGCGACTTTCCGATGTATCGTGCGCTGCCCTCCTCCGCTCCGGCGTGGCTGCCGGTAGCGCGCTCGGTCGCCGCACAGGTATTGTGCCTGCCGATCTTTCCCGGCCTGAGCGCCGATCAGGTCGATACCATCGCCGACATCATCGCCGGCGAACAGGCTGCATGACCGCAAGACGCAACACCGCGTTTCCAGACTCCCGCAACTTCAACAGGCAACCAGGCGAGATCGCATGACCCAGGCAACGTTTATCGAGAACTTCCTCTCCGCCACCGACTTCCAGGAGCCGGTGGAGGTCACGCTGGACACCGTGCTGCTGGAATTGCCGGAATGGGATTCGCTGGCGGCGCTGGGGGTGATCGTCATGTTCGACATGGAGTACGGCAAGACCATCACCGGCGAAGATCTCACTGCTGCCACCACCGTGGGCGATCTCTATAAACTGACCGAGGCGTAAGCACCATGGCGACCTCCACGCTGCACAACGTCCGCTTTGCCGGCATGGCGACCTGCGTGCCGAAGCGGGTCGTCTCCAACCTTACCGATTGCCGGCCGCAGATCCGCTCCGAACGCGAACGCCTGGTGCGCAACATCGGCATCGAGACCCGCCGCATGGCCTCGGAGTGGCAATGCTTTTCGGACCTGGCCTTCGATGCGACCGAAGTGCTGCTCGAGAAGCTGCAGTGGAAGCGCGAGGAGATCGACGCGCTGATCGTGGTGACACAGTCACCAGACTATCCGATTCCCGCCACCGCCATCATCCTGCAGGACCGGCTGGGGCTGTCGCATGCCACGATCGCCTTCGACGTCAACCTGGGCTGCTCGGCCTACCCGTTCGGCATCCACCTGCTCGGCTCGATGATCGCCGCCGGCGGCGTCAAGAAGGGCCTGCTGCTGGTGGGCGACCGCAGCGCCAACCTGGAAGACCCGATCTTCTCCGACTCCGGCACCGCCACCGCGCTTGAATTCAGCGCCGATGCGCCGCCGATGCATTTCGACCTCAACAGCGACGGCAGCGGCTACAGGGCGATCATCCTGCCGGTGGGTGGTCACCGCGAACCGGTCGGCATGCAGCACCTGATGCCCTTCCGCGAAGAACCCGACGGCGCGTGGCGGCGCGGCGTGGATCTGATCCTGGACGGCGTGGCGGTGCTGAGCTTCTCCACCCAGCGGGTGCCGCCGGCGGTACAGAAGCTGCTCGACTACACCGGTGTGTCCAAGGATGAGGTGGACTACTTCGTATTCCACCAGGCCAACCGCATGATCAACGAAACCATTCGCAAGAAGCTCGGCCTGCCGGTGGAAAAGGTGCCTTCGACGCTGCGCGACTTCGGCAACACCAGCGGCGCCTCGCTGCCGGTCACGATGACCGCGCGCATCAACAAGGAACTGGAAGCCGGACGCAAGCGCGTGTTGCTGTGCGGCTTCGGCATTGGCTTGTCTTGGGGCAGTTGCCTGGTGGATATCGAGGGTGCGGTGTTTCCAGACCTGATCGAGTCCTGAGCATGGCGGCTGCGACCACCGAGGCATTCGGGCTGAAAGAAAAGACCATTCTGGTGACTGGCGCCTCGTCGGGCATCGGCGCAGCCGTCGCTACCTTGTGCGCCCGGCTGGGTGCTACCGTGGTGTTGACCGGCCGCGACGAAGTACGACTGCGTGCAGTGGCTTCGGCATTGCATGGCACAGGCCACCGTGATATCGCCGGCGACATTACCGAAGAAGACACACGGCAGCGGCTGTTGGCTGCGGCGCCCGGCTATCACGGCTTGGCCTCGTGTGCAGGGATCGCCGCGCTGATACCGTTCCGGATGGCTGCAGAAAAACACTTGCAGCAGATGCTGGCGGTGAACTATTTAGCCCCTGTCACTTTGACCCAGCAACTGCTGGCCAAGAAACGGCTGCTGAGCTCCGCTTCGCTTGTGTACGTAAGCGCATTGTCGGCACGTGCCGCCCCGCAGGCGGCGGCCGGCTACGCCGCATCCAAGGCCGCACTGGAGTCGGCGGTGCGAACGCTAGCGCTGGAACAGGCCAAGCATGGCATCCGTGCCAATTGCGTAGCGCCAGGCTATGTGGATACGCCGATGCTGAAAAAGCTTGGCACCGCCGCCGACATGGACGACAAGATCGCGCTCACTCCGCTGGGCCGAATCGACCCGGATGACGTCGCAAAAGGCGTGACCTATCTGCTCTCGGCTGCCAGCCGCTGGATCACGCGCAGCAACTTGACCATCGATGGCGGCATCTCCCTGCCGATCCGCTTATGAGCCTTGACACATCCATGCCCGCTTCGGACACCGTCTACGCCCTGCTGCGCGATCTTTATGGATTGCAAGGCAAGACCGTGCTGGTCACCGGTGCGTCCAAAGGCATCGGTGAAGCAGTGGCGCTGGCCTGCGCCAACGCGGGCGCGCAGCTGCTGATTGCCGGGCGTGACGAAGAGCGCCTGCAGACCATCCTGGCCGCGTTGCCGGGCGATGGGCACCGCCTGTTCGCTGGCGACCTGAGCGATGCGACTGCCGTGCAACAGCTCGCTGCTGACTGCGGGCCCGTCGACGGCGTGGTGCACAGCGCCGGCATTCGCGGGCTTTCGCCGATGAAGCTGGTCAGCGACAAATTTCTGCGCGAGGTGATGGACATCAACTACATGGCACCGGTGATGCTGACACGGCATCTGCTGGCGCGGCAGTCACTACGCCCAGGCGGCTCGGTGCTCTTCATTTCATCCATCGCAGCGCTCACCGGCACAGTCGGCGTCGGCCCTTACGCAGGCTCGAAAGCCGCTCTGATCGGTACCTTGCGCCCGTTGGCACTGGAACTGGCACGGCGGAAGATTCGCGCCAATGCGCTGTGCCCCGGCCTGGTGGAAACATCCTTGATAAATGAGGACAAGGCTTGGTTCGAGGAAAGCCGCAAGCGTTATCCGCTGGGCATCGGCGACCCGAACGACGTGGCACTGGCCTGTCTGTATTTTCTTTCCGACGCCAGTAGCAAAGTGACCGGCCAGGCTTTCAGTATGGATGGCGGCGTGGAGTTCGCATGAGCAGTCGACCACGCTATCAGGTGTTGATCATCGGCGCGGGCGGCTTTGGCAGGGGTGTGGCAGCCATGGCCTACAACGACGATCCCGAGTACGGAACCGATTGGGAGATCAAAGGATTTCTGGATAGCCGTAGCGAGCTCGGCACTACGACGCGATGGCCGATTCTTGGAGATCCAGACAGCTACCAGGTCGTCGAGAACGATCACTTCATCTGCGCGCTGGGCGATCCTGCTGCACGCCGTCGCTACACCCACCCGTTGATCGAACGTGGCGCTCACTTCATGGTATTGCGGCCGCGACTGCGTGAAGCATCACCCACACCGATCGGACGCGGCAGCCTGTTCGAGGTCGGCGTGTCCATCGGCGCCGACAGCCGCATCGGTGAGTTCGTCACCGTGCTGTCGACAACTATCATCGGTCATGATGTGGTAATCGGGAATTTCGTGCAGATTGGCAACTTTGTCTTCATCGGCGGTGGTGTGAGCATCGGTGACGACGTGATCATCCATCCTCACTCCACGCTAGTTCCCGGCGTCAAAGTCGGCGATGGAGCGATCATCGGCGCAGGCAGTGTAGTGGTGAGGGACGTGCCCCCCAACAGCACCGTAGCGGGTAATCCGGCGCGTGTCATCTTCACCCGACAGGCCTGACTAGTTATGACACGTAACGCACTCGACTCTACGTATTACACGAGCACGCAAAATTTCGAGCTGGAGTGCACGCGGCGTTTCAGTCGCATTCGTCCCGGTACTGGTACAGCGCGTCGCTGCGAGTATTCGTGCATTACATCCACATCGACGACGGCGAAGTGGCCGGCGCCGGTTCGGCCCTGGTGAAGGACGTGCCCTCCGGCACCAGCGTGTTCGGCAACCCTGCCCGCATCGTGTTCCAGAAAGACATTTGACAAGGCAGTGACTCATGCGCTCGCGAATGCACCCCAGGTACTACCTGTCACCAGAGATTTTTGCCCGTGAGCAGGCAAAGATTTTTCGCAAGGTCTGGCTTTTCACTGGCCTGAAGACCCTACTGACTGAGAACAACAACTTCATAACTCGCAAGATAGCGGGCATTCCCCTGGTGATACAGAACTTCCACGGCAAAATCCGTGCGTTCGAGAACGTCTGCCTCCACCGCAGTGCACTGATTCAAACCGGTGCTATCGGTTGCCGGCCGTTGGTGTGCCCCTACCACGCTTGGAGTTACGACGACCAAGGCCGGGTAAAGAACATCCCGGACTGCGATGCGATCTACCGCCTGGACAGGAGTGACAAGGACAAGCTGAAGCTGCGCGAGTTCTCACTGCGCGCCATCGGCAACCTGCTGTTCGTCAACCTCGATCCCAATCCAATGCCAATCGAGGAGCAGTTTCCGGCAGACTTCATCGCCTTGCTGGAAAGCAGTTCCAACGCCTATGACACTGAGGTCATGGTGACCACATGGCGTGGCCGGTACAACTGGAAACTCGCTTACGAAAATCTTCGGGATGCCAATCATCCGCGCTTCGTCCACCCGAGGACCTTAGCCAAGAGTGTCAGCTTCGTTGCCGGAGTAAACGAAGAACAAGCCAAAGAGTCGATGGACGCTTTGCAAGACAGCTCGCCCGCCGCCTTGAGGCGCGAAATGCGCCGCTTCAGTTTCGGCGGCCCGGATGCCCCCATACCCAACCTTCAACACTTTGGCTGGCACGAGAAAGTGGAACGCTGGGGCGAGCAGGATGCCTACTTCAACTGGTTGGCCTTCCCGAACATGCATATCGCAAGTTCCAACGGCGGCTATTCTTTCACCCTGGAACACCACATCCCCGTCGCACCGGACCGGACCGACCTGGAAATCTATTGGTTCAGTGCCCGCAAGAAACAGCCTTACGGTTCTTCCAGCCAAGTGCTGCTTGCGCAGATGCACGGCAGCAAGGTGGTAGTGGGCGAAGATGTGGACATCATGGAGCGGGTGCAGGCGGCACTGCATACAGACGCCCCGCTACCCACCCAGGGAGCCTATGAATCCATGAATCGCCTGGTCGAGCGTTGGTACACGATGCTGATGGAGACCGAACATGAGATCTAGGTGGATCATCGGCAGCAGCGACTACCTCGACCTGGCCTTTTACGCCTGGAAGCAGGCGTGCCAGGAAGAGAACGTCATCAGGATCGAGGTAACACAAGATTCCGAACACGAGTTCGATCTTGGCGTGCTAGATGGACTGAGTCCGGCCGACGGGGCCATGTTCGTGGCTTTCGACGAACGCTTCGGCAATTTCAAACGCATGGAGCTGATGCAGCTGACGATGGCACGTGGCTTTAGCCTGGAGCCTTTCGTCAGCACGTCGGCCGTGATCGCTGCCGATGCGGTGATCGGCCGCAACTGTTTCATCGGCGACGGCGTGGTGGTTGGCGCGGGCAGCCGTATCGACTACAACACTGTGCTGCATAGCGGGGTCAAGATCGGTTCTGGCGTGCATTTGCGCGCCTCCTGCTGGTGCGATATCGGCGTAAGCATCGGCCACGGCACCGAGATCGGCGCGCACGCCATCCTGCGCATGGGAGCGGTGGTCGGCCCTGGCGTCAAGATCGGCCGCCACTGCGAACTGGGCTGGCCATGGCTGTATGACCGGGACGTGCCCAGCCGCACGGTGTACGACACCCGCTATGACGAACCCATTCTAGTCTACGGAAAGTAATAGAGGAGCCGGGCCGCACGCCTTTCGCACAATGAAACCCGAATACATATTCCTCTCCGGCATGGAGAAATGTGGGACCACTTCCCTGGCCGGCTGGCTGACCAAAAACGGGATCGCAGAGTATCTAGTCGAGGACATCAAGGAACCGCATGGTTATCTGATTTCCGGCATACAGCCGTCAATGCCTGCACAGGCGAAACTGCCGTGGCTGGATGCCAGCACCGGCTATTCTCTTAATCCCTATGCGATCTCGCGGTTACCCGAACATGGCACCCGGATCGTGCTATGCCTGCGCAACCCCTTCGAGCGGACCTGGAGTTCCTACCGCATGAAGAAAATCAACGCCCTCCAGGACAGTGAATCGCTGGCGCTTTCCAACAGCTACCTGAAAGCCTCTGGAACTACCACGGCCCCGGATGGGACACGGCTGCTACAGATCACCGCGTCCACTGCCTACCAGGAACAGAAGATCTTCCACCTACGCATGTTCCCCCGGGCTTCCTCTGGTTACGTCGAGCGTCATTTCGATGCAGAGATCGATAGACTCCGACAAGGAGACTTCGCAGGCCGGCTGGATTACGAAGCAGCATTCCTGATGACTCGCCGGAGCTTCCCCTTCATGTCTGTCCTGATGGCGAGCTTCTACTACGCCAGTATTAGGTGCTTCCTCGATCGGTACCGTCCGGAAGACCTGATTCTGATCTCACTCGATAAGCTGAAAGAAGAGGCGAACCGTGTAAAGTTCCTATCGAGGCTGGTCGGAGAGGTACCTGAGACGGATGAAGTAAAGTTTGGCTTCACCAGCCGCGACCTGTCCTTCGATGAGCAGAAGCCCGACTTCGACGCACCGAAGTTCGACTCGCTGCGGTCAGCGTTGTCCTACGATTTACAGCAGTACTCAGACCTACTGGCCGCGCGCGGTGTGGCCACGGACCTGCTGGACTGGGACGATCTACGCCGGCACTTGCGCTAAGCACGCGCTGCCATTGCCGGTACCGATCCGCGAAGATGACATTCTCCTTCCGGCGGACCGGCGCCGTCGTACGCGGGGGCGTCACGGCAGGACGGAGCTCTGAACTTGGCTGACCGCATGTCCACCGCGAGAACGTCCCTGCCAAGATCTATTTCGACGCCCACTACGACACCCCCATTCATACCTACGGGACAGACGTTCATGAACTCCAGAAATGAGCAGCTTCGCCAACGGATTCTCAGTATTGCGGAGCAGGAGCGCCCTGTACTTGACGGTGTCGTTTCAAGCCTATCCGCGATTGCAAACCGCCCTGTATTCCTCGTCGCCCCCGAGTCCTATGCCGGCATGGTGCATGGCCCCAGTGTCGTTGCCGGCCTGCACCATGTCGTTGCCGCAATTGATGACCAAAGCATCCACCTGGACCGCATCCACGGCGCGCCGCGCTGGAGCAGTCAGGAGTTTCTTGCCAAGGCGGGGCAGTATGCAGAAGCGATCGCTATCGACTTCTCTTGCAGCCCACGCGGACGCGCATTTGCACATGACCTCTGCACCAGCGCGGGCATTGAGCAACTGAGCGTTGCGCCTTCCGTTGATCCGCTGATTCCACGTTTCGAGCAGCGCCCCCTGTTTCTGCTCCAACCGCGCTCGGGTATTGGCAACATCTATGGCCCACAGATCGTCCAACGCCCAAGCCATGTCATTGCAGCCGTTGATGACCAACCGAGCGACGGCGACTCCATTCATGGAGTGCCGCGGTGGAGTTCGCGCCGGTTCATCGAACAGGCGGCTCAGCATCCCCAGGCATTGGCCATCGATTTTTCTTACAGCCCAGGAGAGTCGGGCTTGACCCGCAAGCTCTGCGAGCAAGCAGGCATTGAAAGGGTCGATGCCTGCCTCGCAGTTGCGCATTGCGGGCTGTTCGCCGTATACGAGCCTGCGCAAGTCTACCGCCAGCGGACGCTTCTGCGCCTGGACGAATTTCTGCGTTTTGCGGATCGACTGGACGACGATTTCAGTGTCTTTACGCTCTACAGCAACCTGTTGTTCCGCCTAACCTACGATTCCAGCCTTCTGTTGGACTGCTGGGCGACGCCGATCAACGAGTACTTTTCGGAATACGCCGACAGCAGCACATTCCAGCTAGGCCAGCGTGAACATTTCTGCGATGGTGGCGCCTTCCAGGGCCCTATTGTCCGCAAGTTTCTAGAAGCATCCCGCTATCGCTACGAAAGCATCACCGCCTTCGAACCCGATGGCATCAACTTTCAAAAACTGGAGGGCATCGCGAGTGCCTCTCCCCTTCCCCCGCATAATTTCAAGGCCATCAGAAAGGCGATCTCCAACGAACAGACGACGCTGCGCTTCGAGGAGACCGGCACTGTTTCCAGCCATGTATCGTCGGGTGGCGGAATCTCCGTGATCACTACACGCCTGGACGATGAATTGGAGAAGCTGACGCTACTGAAGTTGGACATCGAAGGGTTCGAAGCCAGGGCACTAGAAGGCGCTTCTAACCTCATCCGCACCCAACGCCCCCGCATGGCCATTTGTGTGTACCACTACGCGCAGGACCTGTTGGATATCGTTGAACAATTAGACAAATTAGTGGATGGCTATCACTTCCGTTTACGCCAGCACTCTCCCGGCCACTATTACGACCTGGTTCTGTACGCATCGCCCGTCGCCGGTGCCGCACCGCCACCCTGGGCGGAGTAGGCCAAGGAAAATTCAAACCCTGAAAAATAGAGCGATGAGTGACCACCGCAAAATTTTCTTCTCAACTCGACCCTTCCTGAATCCACGGAGACATCGGACTCATTGAAAAGCATAGAGCCTGCTCACGCTGTCGGAGACCCGTCAGACTGTCAACGTCAACATCAACTTGCGTGAGTATGATAAAGACCCGTCAGTTAACGACATGAGCCGGACTTTTTGACGCGGCGAAAAATTTGACTTGCCAGCTTATTCTGCCCTAGGTAGTGTCATGGCTCGGCGCACGCGTCACTTTTCGAAACGCAAGGTAAGAACTCGACGAATATCATTCCATTGACGCATCTCATCAATACTCTGAAGCGAGGCAACCACCATGGAAATCTCGGGCAAGACAACGATCGTTCCGATAGGAACTCAATTCGCGAATATTGGCGTTGCAGCCAACGTGGTCACGCAAATTGTTTCTCCTGCCACCAACCAGTACGGCCTCGTGATTCGCACATGCAGCCTGAGTGGCGCTTCATCTGCAATAGGCCTTGCCGTCTACGCCGATACATCGGCGCCATCTGGATATGGGGACGGAACAAAAAGGGTGATATTCCTCGGCGTTGCTCCTCCCTCGGACCATTTCCCCTATCAGGTCTACCTTCCCCCTGGCCATGGTGTTTGGCTGGTAACGAACGGAAACGGCAGCATCAACATGACCTACGATGTTTTGGATAGACTGCCCACCGGCCTCTGACTGCCCATCGGCCCAGATCTCGAATGCACTGTGCCCCTCGACGCGTCCATCGTTGACATGTAAGAGAGCTGCATCGCAGCACTCGGTAACCTTGTCTGGCATCACCGCTCACCGGTCGAGGATGTTTTCATCGACGACACCCGTGCAGGCGAGCGAGGCACGCATGGGTCGTCGAGGTGGCGTTTTTTGCTGAGCGCCCCATTTGTAGCGCATGCGATGGATCTGGCGAATGCTGCCGAACTCCAGTGCCCCGCCGACCAGCCACCTTTGGCTCTCTTGCTCCACACTACCCGTGACGAAGCGCACTGGTTACTTCCGTAGCCAGGACGGCATTGCTCGCCGACGGACAACACAGTGCCATCGCAGCCATTGCTCCCGATGGCGACGCGTCATGACGCGAGCGGCATGCATATTGCATTGGCTCTCGACCAGTTCGATGATCGCTGCCTTCCGCGGTGATCGGACCGATTCGCTCCGGCATCGCGTCTAGCATCGGATAACTCTTGAATGATCAACTCGGACGACCGCCCGTGAGCTCTCCTGCCCTCGTCAGCATCGTCATGCCCACCTACAAGGCTGCGTACTTCGCGCAGGCGCTGGAGAGTGTGTTGGGGCAGACCTATCCGGCGCTGGAGTTGGTGATCTGCGACGACAATGGCGACGGCGCCATCGAGGCGGTGCTGGCGTCCAGGCTGGCGGATGCGCCCTTCCCCATTCGCTATCACCGCAATACGCCGCGGCTTGGCGAGCTCGTCAGTACGATCAAGGGGATCGGCCTGGCGCAAGGTGAGTACGTCAAGTTCCTGCACGACGACGATGTGCTGGCGCCGGAATGCATTGCGCAGCTGGTGGCGGCGATCGAGCGCAACCCGGGCACGGCGATGGCCTCCTCGCGCCGGCAACGCATCGATGACAATGGCGAGCCGCTGCCGGACATCCCGGCCACCTGCTTCCCGTTCGCCGACGATGTGCTGATCGATGGGCCGGAGCTGGTGTCGTTCCTGGCCGACCACACCATCAATTTCATCGGTGAACCCAGCTGCGTACTGACGCGGCGTGCGGATCTGGTGACGTTGGGCGACGGGCTGATGGCGTTGAACGGCAAGGCCATCGACTGGGTGGGCGATCTGGCGATCTACGTCAAGCTGCTGCGCCACGGCAACCTGGCGTTCCTGGCCAGCCCGCTGACGCAGTTCCGCGTCTCCAGTGCGCAGTTCAGCCAGGCCGGCCGCGATCAGGTCGGGGTCGGCGATCAGGGCCATGAGGATCTGCGCCAGGGCATCCGCCAGCTTGGTTGGCGGCGCGAGACCGGCGATAACCGGCAGGTGCGCGTGGCCCCGCTCAGTCCGCACAAGGCACGGGTGTTCAAGTCGGTGGACCTGGTCAATGCGCTGATGCGCAGCGCCGGCATGGCCGAACAGGTGTCGCCGGCCACCTGGCTGGGCGTGCGCCACCCCAGCGACGTGCAACGGGCATTGATCGACGCCCGCCTGCAGGCGCATGCCGGCGGACCACGGATTGCGGTGATGCTGATCGACCGCGACGGCGATGCCGCCGCTGTGGCCGCCACCCTGGCCAGCCTGCAGGCGCCAGGCAGCTATGTGAATCAGCAGACCTGGGTACTCAGCGCCTCGCCGGCGCAGGTCAGCGATGCCGAGCGCGGGGTCCTGATCGAGAACGGCGATCTGGTGGCGACGCTCAACCGCACGATCTCCACGCAGCAGGGTATCGACTGGGTGTTGCTGGTGGACGCCGGCGCGGTGTTCACCGCCAGCGGCTTGACGGTGGTGGCGCTGGACCTGCTCGCGGTCGGCGACGACTGCCAGGCGGTCTATGCCGACGAGCTGGCGGCGCTGGACACCACGCAGCTGGGGTTGGCGTTGCGGCCGGCGCTTTATCTGGATGCACTGCTGAGCGCGCCGTCCACGCTGTCGCGGCATTGGCTGTTCCGCCAGCGCACGCTGCTGGCCGACGGCGGTTTTCCGTCGGGCCCCGGCGCGGCTTTCGAACTGGATTACCAGTTGGGGCTGGTCGAACGCTACGGGCTGGCCTGCGTGCGGCATGTCGCCGAGCCGCTGCTGATGGCCGCTGCGCAGACACGGCATGCCGATGCCGACGAACGGCTGGCCATTGCACGCCATCTGGCCGCCCGCGGCTATGTGGATGCGCAGGTGCACGGCGCCGGCCCGGGCCGGCATGCGCTGGATTACCGGCACGCGCAGCAGCCCCTGGTCAGCATTCTGGTCCTGATCGATGGACGCCTGCCACAGATGCAGCGCTGCCTGGAAAGCGTCCTGGCCAACACGGCCTACCCGCATTACGAAGTGCTGTTGCTGGACCGCAGCGGCAGCGAGCCGGAACTGCGCGACTGGCTGGCCGGCATCGAATCCTTGGGCATGCAGCAGATCCGCGTGCTGCGCTTCGATGCCACGCCCCGCCGGGAAGCGGTCTGCAATGCCGCCGCCGAACATGCGCGTGGAGACATGCTGCTGTGGCTGGCTGCGGGCGCCGCGGTGATGAAGGCGGACTGGCTGGAGCAACTGCTCAACCATGCATTGCGGCCAGAGGTCGGCGCGGTAGGCGGCAAGCTGCTGCGCGGTGATGGCACCGTGCATCACGCCGGCCTGCTGCTGGGCCTGGGCGCGCCGGTGGCGCGCGTGTTCGAGGGCAGCGCCTTCGACGAACCGGGCTATCTGCAGCGCCTGCAGCTGGACCAGAACTATGCGGCGCTCAGCGGCGAATGCCTGATGCTGCCGCGCCAGCTGTTCCTGGAGGCCGGCGGTTTTGCGCTGGAGCCGGAACTGGCGCGGTGGAGCGATGCGGACCTGTGTCTGCGCCTGCACCAGGCCGGCTATCTCAATGTGTTTGCAGCGCGCGCGCAACTGCTCATCGATCCGCTGGAGCCGCCTGCGGCCACTGCACTGGACGAGGAAGCGATGTACGCCCGTTGGCTGCCGCTGATGGCCAACGACCCGGCCTACAACCCCGGGTTCTCGCTGGATCCGGGCGCCGGCTTTGCGCTGGCCGACCCGCGTGCCAGCTGGCGGCCGCTGCAGTCGTGGCGGCCGCTGCCGCGCGTATTGGCGCTGCCCGCCGACATCGAGGGCTGCGGGCATTATCGGGTGATCCAGCCGCTGCGCGCCCTGCGCGAGGCCGGTCTGGCCGAAGGGGTGCTATTCAACGGCTATCTGGAGATCGCCGAACTGGCGCGTCAGGATCCCGACGTGGTGATCCTGCAACGTCAGGTCGGCGATGCGCGGCTGGAGGCGATGCGGCGGATGAAGGCGCTGTCGCGCGCGTTCAAGGTCTACGAGCTGGACGATTACCTGCCCAACCTGCCGCTGAAGAGCGCCCATCGCGCGCAGATGCCCAAGGACATCCTGAAGACGGTACGGCGCGGGCTGGGGCTGGTGGACCGCTTCGTAGTCTCCACCCCTGCCCTGGCCGAGGCATTCGCCGGGCTGCATCGCGATATCCGCGTGGCCGAAAACCGCCTGCCGCCGCATTGGTGGGAGCATCTGCCCGCGCGGAGCGAGCGCCGGAGCGGCAAGCCACGTATCGGCTGGGCCGGCGGCGCCAGCCATACCGGCGATCTGGAGCTGATCGCCGATGTGGTGCGCGAGCTGGCCGATGAGGTCGAGTGGGTGTTCATGGGCATGTACCCGTTCGCGCTGCGCCAGTCCATCCACCAGTTCCAGCCGGGCGTGCCGATCGACCACTACCCCGCCGCACTGGCGGCACTGGATCTGGACCTGGCGCTGGCGCCGGTGGAGCAGAACCTTTTCAACGAGTGCAAAAGCAATCTGCGCCTGCTCGAGTACGGCGCCTGCGGCTATCCGGTGATCGCCAGCGATGTGCGTTGTTACCAGGGCAACCTGCCGGTGACGCTGGTGAAGAACCGCTACCGCGACTGGATCGGAGCCATCCGCGCGCATCTGGCCGACCCGGATGCGGCCGCCGCGAAGGGAGCGGCGTTGCGCGAGGTGGTGCGGCGCGACTGGATGCTGAGCGGCAGCAATCTGGACAACTGGCGAGCCGCCTGGTTGCCGGACTGACGCGGAGACGCTGCTTCAACCGGGGTGCCCTCATCCGGCGCTTCGCGCCACCCTCTCCCGCAGGCGGGAGAAGGGACATCTGGCCGCGGGAGAAGGAACTCCTGGCTGCGGATGATCTGTAATTCGCCGCCTGCCGGTTCCCTTCCCCCGCTTGCGGGGGAAGGTGCCCGAAGGGCGGATGGGGGCGCGCGACACTCCTGCGCCGTGGGTTGCCATGCCTGCAGCGCGTGGCACCGGCGGTGTTGCCCTCATCCGGCGCTGCGCGCCACCTTCTCCCGCAGGCGGGAGAAGGACATCTGGCTGCGGGAGAAGGGACTTCTGACTGCGGATGATCTGTCGGTTGCACTGCCATTCGCTGCCTGCCGGTTCCCTTCCCCCACTTGCGGGGGAAGGGAACCGAAGGGCGGATGGGGGCGCGCGACACTCCGGCGGCGTGGGTTGCCATGCCTGCAGCGCGTGGCACCGGCGGTGTTGCCCTCATCCGGCGCTACGCGCCACCTTCTCCCGCCAGCGGGAGAAGGGACACCTGGTTGCGGGAGAAGGGACACCTGGCAGGCGGGAGAAGGGGATTCTGGCTGCGGGAGAACGGAAGCCAATCGTTGCGACGCGGCCGCGGCCGCGACAGGAACTGACCAGCGCCGGAATCCCGGCGCAGTTTCGGCACGCCGCTTGCATTGGTGTGGATGCCTCCCTGGCAGACCGCACCCATGAGCGATTCCGTCACCTCCATCCTCTCGCAGATCCGCAGCTACCAGACCCAGATGGGCCAGGGCCCGATGGGTGCGGTCGGCGATGCGGCGCGCGGCAATCAGATCCAGGGTCTGGCCGGGGCGGCTGGGACGCCGGCCACACAGGCGCCGAGCTTCAGCGAGACCCTGCGCGGTGCGCTCGGCAGCGTCAACGAGGCACAACAGAAGTCCGGCGCGCTCGCCAAGGCCTTCGAAATGGGCGACCCCAATGCCGATCTGGCACGGGTCATGGTCGCCTCCCAACAGTCCCAGGTGGCGTTCCGCGCCACTGTGGAAGTCCGCAACCGTCTCGTCCAGGCTTACCAGGACGTCATGAACATGCCGCTGTAAGGGTTGACGACACATGGCACTCGCGATCAGCAAAGAAAACATGAACCAGAACGCCGAGAAGGCGGGCCAGTGGTTCGACCGTGTGCGTAGCCTGCAGATCACCCGCAAGCTGACCATGATGGCGATGATCGCCGTGGCGGTGGCAGCGGGCCTGGCAGTGTTCTTCTGGTCGCAGCAGCCCGGCTACCAGGCGCTGTACACCGGCCTGGACGAAAAGGGCAACGCCGAGGCGGCCGACCTGCTGCGCACCGCGCAGATCCCGTTCAAGATCGATCAGGCCACCGGTGCAATTTCGGTGCCGCAGGACCGCCTGTACGACGCCCGCCTGAAGCTGGCCGGCTCCGGCCTGACCGGCAAGGAAACCGGCGGCGGCTTCGAGCTGATGGAAAAGGACCCCGGCTTCGGCGTCAGCCAGTTCGTGGAAAGCGCGCGCTACCAGCACGCCCTGGAAACCGAGCTGTCGCGCACCATCGGCACCTTGCGTCCGGTCCGCGAGGCACGCGTGCACCTGGCCATTCCCAAGCCCAGCGCGTTCACTCGCCAGCGCGAGGCGGCCAGCGCCTCGGTGGTGCTGGAGCTGCGCGGCGGCCAGGGCCTGGAACGCAATCAGGTCGATGCCATCGTCAATCTGGTGGCGTCCAGCATCCCGGACATGGCGCCCGAGCGCGTGACCGTGGTCGACCAGAGCGGGCGCATGCTCTCCATCGCCGACCCCAACAGCGACGCGGCCCAGCACGCCGCCCAGTTCGAACAGGTGCGCCGCCAGGAAAGCTCCTACAACCAGCGCATCCGCGAGCTGCTGGAGCCGATGACCGGCCCGGGCCGGGTCAACCCGGAAACCAGCGTGGACATGGATTTCTCGGTGGTCGAGGAAGCCCGCGAGCTCTACAACGGCGAGCCGGCCAAGCTGCGCAGCGAGCAGGTCAGCGACACCAGCACCAGCGCCACCGGCCCGCAGGGCCCTCCCGGCGCGACCAGCAACAGCCCCGGTCAGCCGCCGGCACCGGCCATCGCCGGCGCCCCGGCGGCCGCCAACGGCCAGGCCGCCGCCCCGGCCGCGCCGACCGAAAGTTCCAAGAGCGCCACCCGCAACTACGAATTGGACCGAACCTTGCAACACACCCGTCAGCCGGCCGGCCGCATCAAGCGGGTGTCGGTGGCGGTGCTGCTGGACAACGTCCCGCGCCCCGGCGCCAAGGGCAAGATGGTGGAGCAGCCGCTGACCGCTGCCGAGCTCACCCGCATCGAAGGCCTGGTCAAGCAGGCAGTGGGATTCGACGCGGCACGTGGCGACACGGTGTCGGTGATGAACGCCCCGTTCGTACGGGAAGCGGTGGTGGGCGAGGAAGGCCCGAAGTGGTGGGAAGACCCGCGCGTGCAGAACGGTCTGCGCCTGCTGGTCGGTGCGGTGGTGGTGCTGGCGCTGCTGTTCGGTGTGGTGCGCCCCACCCTGCGTCAGCTCACCGGCGTGACCGCGGTCAAGGACAAGCAACGCAAGGCTGGCAACGATGGCACTCCGCAGAGCGCCGACGTGCGGATGGTCAACGACGACGACGACCTGATGCCCCGCCTGGAAGAGGACACCGCGCAGATCGGTCAGGACAGCAAGACCCCGATCGCCCTGCCGGACGCTTACGAAGAACGCATGCGCGTGGCCCGCGAGGCCGTCAAAGCCGATTCAAAACGTGTCGCACAAGTCGTGAAGGGATGGGTCGCCAGTGAAGCCTGAAACACAACCGATGACCGGAGTGCAGCGCGCCGCGGTGTTGCTGCTGTCGCTGGGTGAGAGCGACGCCGCCGAAGTGCTCAAGCACATGGACCCCAAGGAAGTGCAGAAGATCGGCATCGCCATGGCCACCATGACCGGCGTGTCGCGCGATCAGGTCGAGAAGGTGATGGACGAGTTCAACGGCGAACTGGCCGGCAAGACCTCGCTGGGCGTGGGCGCGGACGACTACATCCGCAACGTGCTGATCCAGGCGTTGGGCGCGGACAAGGCCGGCGGCCTGATCGACCGCATCCTGCTGGGCCGCAACACCACCGGGCTGGACACCCTGAAGTGGATGGACCCGCGCGCGGTGGCCGACCTGGTGCGCAACGAACACCCGCAGATCATCGCGATCGTGATGGCCCACCTGGACAGCGACCAGGCCGCCGAATCGCTGAAGAACCTGCCCGAGCGCACCCGCGCCGACGTGCTGCTGCGCATCGCCACGCTGGACGGTATCCCGCCCAACGCACTGAGCGAGCTCAACGACATCATGGAGCGCCAGTTCGCCGGCAACCAGAACCTGAAGTCCTCCAACGTGGGCGGCATCAAGGTGGCGGCCAACATCCTCAACTTCCTGGACACCGGCTCGGACCAGGGCGTGCTGGGCGAGATCAGCAAGATCGACGCCGACCTGGCCACCAAGATCCAGGATCTGATGTTCGTGTTCGACAACCTGGTGGACCTGGACGACCGCGGCCTGCAGACCCTGCTGCGCGAAGTCTCCGGCGAGCGCCTGGGCCTGGCCCTGCGCGGCGCCGACATCAAGGTGCGCGAGAAGATCACCCGCAACATGTCCCAGCGCGCGGCCGAGATCCTGATCGAAGACATGGAAGCGCGCGGCCCGGTCCGCCTGGCCGACGTGGAAGCGGCGCAGAAGGAAATCCTCACCATCGTCCGCCGCCTGGCTGACGAAGGCGCCATCAGCCTCGGCGGCGCCGGTGCGGAGGCGATGGTATGAGCGACGTGGTCACCCGCTGGCTGGCGCCGGACCTGCACATGGCCCCCGCGCTGCCGGAGCCGGAGTACGACGAACCGGCCGTGCTGGAGCCGGTGCTGCGCCCGCCGACCCTGGAGGAAATCCAGGCCATCGAGGACGCCGCCCAGCAGGAAGGCTACGCCCGTGGCCATGCCGAAGGCTTCGCCCAGGGCCAGGCCGAAGTGCGCCGCCTCACCGCGCAGATCGACGGCATCCTGGACAACTTCACCCGCCCGCTGGCGCGGCTGGAGAACGAAGTGCTCGGCGCGCTCGGCGAACTGGCCGTGCGCATCGCCGGCCAGCTGGTCGGCCGCGCCTACCAGGCCGATCCGCAGTTGCTGGCCGACCTGGTCGGCGAGGCCGTGGATGCGGTCGGCGGCGCCGGCCGCGAGGTCGAGGTGCGCCTGCATCCGGACGACATCACCGCGCTGCTGCCGCATCTGGCGCCGAGCAGCACCACCCGCGTGGCCCCGGACATGAGCCTGAGCCGCGGCGACTTACGCGTGCACGCCGAGAGCGTGCGCGTGGACGGCACCCTGGACGCGCGCCTGCGGGCTGCGCTGGAGACAGTCATGCGTAAATCCGGAGCAGGCCTGTGAGTGCCTTGTTGGGAGCCACCCCGGCCGACTGGCTGGATGCGCGCAATCTGCGCCTGGCCACCCGCCTGGGCGGCCTGGGCCTGGACCCGGCCACCGGCCGCACCCTGATCCGCGAAGGCATCCTGCGCCGCGCGGTCGGCCTGACCCTGGAAGCCACCGGCTGCGAAGCGCCGATGGGCGCCACCTGCAAGGTTGAGGTCGACGGTGGCTGGGTGGATGCCGAAGTGGTGGGCTTCGCCGGCGAACGCACCTATCTGATGCCCAGCGCCGAATTGCACGGCCTGCTGCCGAACGCCCGCGTGGTGCCCTCGCGCCGCCGTGGCGGCGTGGAAGTGGGCGAAGGCCTGCTCGGCCGCGTCATCGACAGCGACGGCACGCCGCTGGACGGCAAGGGCCCGATCCGCGCCGAAGGCAGCATCGGCATGGCTGGCGTATCGATCAACCCGCTGGCGCGCGAACCCATCACCACCTCGCTGGACGTCGGCGTGCGCGCCATCAACGCCATGCTGCCGATCGGCCGCGGCCAGCGCGTGGGCCTGTTCGCCGGCTCCGGCGTCGGCAAGTCGACGCTGCTGGGCATGATGACCCGCTTCACCTCGGCCGACGTGATCGTGGTCGGGCTGATCGGCGAACGCGGCCGCGAAGTGCGCGATTTCGTCGAAACCACCCTGGGCGAGGAAGGCCTGCGCCGCGCCGTGGTCGTGGCCGCCCCGGCCGACCGCCCGCCGCTGGCGCGCCTGCATGGCGCCTACCGCGCCACCGCCATCGCCGAGTGGTTCCGCGACCAGGGCCTGAACGTGCTGCTGCTGATGGATTCGCTGACCCGCTTCGCCCAGGCGCAGCGCGAGATCGGCCTGTCGGTCGGCGAGCCGCCCACCACCCGCGGCTACCCGCCGTCGGTGTTCGCCAAATTGCCGGCGCTGGTGGAACGTGCCGGCAACGGCGCCAAGGGCCGCGGCTCGATCACCGCTTTCTACACCGTGCTGACCGAAGGCGACGACCCGCAGGACCCGATCGCCGACGCTGCCCGCGCCATCCTGGACGGCCATATCCTGCTCTCGCGTCGGGTTGCCGACAGCGGCCTGTATCCGGCCATCGACCTGGAGTCCTCGGTCAGCCGCGTGGTGCAGGACATCGCCGACGACACCTGGCGCCTGCGCATCCGCAAGCTCAAGCGGCTGCTCTCGGCCTACACCGCCAACCGCGACCTGATCGCCATCGGCGCCTATCAACGCGGCAGCGACCCGGCCACCGACGAAGCGCTGGCACGCTGGCCGGAGATCGTCGAGTTCCTGGGGCAGGACGTGCACAAAGCCTCCGATCTGATCGACAGCCTGTCCGCGCTGCAGCGGCTGGTGGAACCCGAGACCTAGTCCATGATGCAATCCAAACGGATCGACCCCCTGCTGCGTCGCGCGCAGGAACAGGAAGACAAGGTGGCCCGCGACCTGGCCGAGCGCCAGCGCACCCTGGATACGCACCAGTCGCGCCTGGAAGAACTGCGCCGCTATGCCGAGGAATACGCCAACAGCCAGATGGCCGGCACCAGCGCCGTGGCGCTGAGCAACCGCCGCGCGTTCCTGGACCGGCTCGACAGCGCCGTGCTGCAGCAGGCCCAGACGGTGGAGAACAACCGCGCCCGGGTCGAATCCGAGCGCACCCGCCTGCTGCTGGCCAGCCGCGAGAAGCAGGTGCTGGAACAACTGGCGGCCAGCTACCGCGCCCAGGAGAACAAGGTGATCGAACGCCGCGATCAGCGAGAGATGGACGATCTGGGCGCCCGCCGCGTGCGCCTGGCGCGTGCCGAAGACAGCCAAGGAGACTCCGCATGAACCCCCTGTCCGCCTTCGCTGCCGGTCTTGGCGCGCTCGCCGGTACCGGCAAGAAATCCAGCTATCACGATCCGGCATCCGAGCAGGACCCGGCCAAGGATCAGTTCGCGCGCATGCTGCATCCGGCCAACACCCCGCAGCAGGCGCCCGAGCGGGTACCGGCCAAGCAGGCCGCACCCAAGCCCGGCCAGTCCGACAAGCCGCGCAGCGACGACGACCACGGCGACGATGCCACCGGCGACGCCACCGCCCGCCCGCGCGCGCAGGACGGCGATGCCAAGCCCGCGGCGTCGGCCAAGGAGCCGGCCGCCAAGGACAGCGGCACCGCCAGCACGACCGGCAAGACCGCCACTGCCAGCGGCGACGGCAAGGACGGCAAGGACGCGGCTGCCGATACCGCCACAGCCACCGAGGCCGCCTGGCCGCCGGCGGGCCTGGGCGGGTTCGGCATGAGCCTGCTGGCCCAGGCCGTGCCGGGTGGCGACGCACTGGCCGCCGCTGCCGCCGCGCTGGCGGCCAGCGTGGCCAATGCCGCCGGTACCACGCCGACCGCCACCGCCCAGCCGACCGACGCGGCGGCTGCGCCCGCTACCGCAGCCGTCACCACCACCGCCCTGCCCTCACTGGGTGCACTGGCGCCGGCGGCGGCCACGACGGCCAAGCCCACCTCCAGCACCGCCGTCAGCGGCGATGCGCAGACCGTCGCGCTGATGAGCATGGCCGCCAAGGCCCTGGCGCCGGCCGACGACGACGGCGCCGCCCCGGCAGGCCCGGATGCCCCGGCCTTCGTGCTGCCCACCGCCGCCGCACCCACGCCGACCCGCGTGCAGGACCCGGCACCGATCTTCAGCGCCTCGCCCACCCCGACCCCGGAGATGGGCAGCGACACCTTCGACGACGCCATCGGCGCCCGCCTGAGCTGGCTGGCCGACCAGAAGATCGGCCACGCCCACATCAAGCTGAGCCCGAGCGAGATGGGCCCGGTCGAGGTACGCCTGCACCTGGAAGGCGACAAGGTCAACGCCAGCTTCACCGCTACCAATGCCGACACCCGCCAGGCGCTGGAACAGAGCCTGCCACGGCTGCGCGACATGCTCGGGCAGAACGGCTTCCAGCTCGGCCAGGCCGATGTGAGCCAGCAACAGCAGGGCCAGTCCGGCAACCGCAATGGCGGCGGCAGCGAGGGCAACGGGCTCACCCTGGACGACAGCCCGGCCGTCGGAATTCCGTCGGTGGTGTTACGCCAGCGTGGATTGCTGGACGCCTACGCCTGATCCAACGCCCCGCAGTCGCCCGCGGCGCCGCTGTTGCGCCCGCCTGCCGGACCATCGCGGCTGATCCCTTTCCCCTGCAGCGCAAGGCTTGCGGGGGTGTTTCACGTCATGGCACGCCCGTGCCAGGAATCCGACGCAGTTTTGGCACGGGCATTGCATCCAATGGGTGAGCATTCCCCTGGAGCAGACCGTGGCAGCCGCAAAGAAACCCGAGAAGACCGAAGAGAAGGACGAGAAGAAGAAGGGTGGCAAGAAGCCCATCCTGCTGATCGCCATCGGTGTGGTCGTACTGGCGGCCGCCGGCGGTGGCGCCTGGTTCTTCCTTGGCCACAAGGGCGACGAAAAAGGCGGCAAGCACGACGCCCCCAAGGTTGCCGAAGTGCCAAAGCCGGCACAGTACTTCCCGATGGACCCGGCAATTGTGGTCAACTTGGCCGATCCCGGCGACGGCCCGCAGTATCTTCAGGTCGAAGTGCAGCTGGTCACCCGCGACCCGGAAGAACTCAAACTCATCACCGAGAACGCCCCCGCCATCCGCGCGCACCTGCTGATGCTGCTGTCGCAGGTCAAGGCCACCGACGTGGCCGACCTGGCCGGCAAGCAGAAGCTGCAGAAATCCGCACTGGCCGAAGCGCAGAAGGTCATGACCAGCGAGACCGGCAAAAAATGCATCGAAGAATTGCTGTTCACCAGTTTCGTGACCCAGTAAGGCCTGCCCGATGAGCGTGAGCGATCTGCTATCCCAGGACGAAATCGATGCCCTGCTGCATGGCGTGGATTCGGGCGCGGTCAATACCGAGCCCGAGCCCTTGCCCGGCGAGGCGCGCCAGTACGACCTGTCCAGCCAGGACCGCATCATCCGCGGGCGCATGCCGACCCTGGAAATGGTCAACGAGCGCTTCGCGCGGCTGTGGCGCATCGGCCTGTTCAACCTGATCCGGCGCTCGGCCGACCTGTCGGTGCGCGGCATCGACCTGGTCAAGTTCAACGAGTATATGCATTCGCTGTACGTGCCGACCAACCTCAACCTGATCCGCTTCAAACCGCTGCGCGGCACCGGGCTGATCGTGTTCGAACCCACCCTGGTATTCACCGTGGTGGACAATTTCTTCGGCGGCGACGGCCGTTTCCACACCCGCATCGAAGGCCGCGAATTCACCGCCACCGAGATGCGCGTGATCCAGCTGATGCTCAAGCAGACCTTCGCCGACCTGAAGGAAGCCTGGGCGCCGGTGATGGATGTGGACTTCGAATACATCAACTCGGAGATCAACCCGCACTTCGCCAACATCGTGACCCCGCGCGAGTACGTGGTGGTGTGCCGCTTCCACGTGGAGCTGGAAGGCGGTGGTGGCGAGATCCACGTCACCCTGCCGTATTCCATGCTGGAGCCGATCCGCGAACTACTCGATGCCGGCATCCAGAGCGACCGCAACGACCGCGACGACTCGTGGAACGTGATGCTGCGCGAGCAGCTGGATACCGCCGAGGTCACCCTGTCCAGTGTGCTGGCCAGCAAGCGCATGAGTCTGCGCCAGCTCACCGGCCTGAAGATCGGCGACATCCTGCCGATCGAGCTGCCCGCCCAGGTACCGCTGTGCGTGGAAGACATTCCGTTGTTCACCGGCGAATTCGGCGTCTCCAACGGCAACAACGCCGTGAAGATCACCGCCGTGCGCCCGCCTGGCGTGCAAGCCCCGCGTGCCGTTCCCTCCCAGGACCCCAATCCATGATCAACTCCGACATCCTCGACCCTGCGCCTGCCACCTTCGACAGCTTGCAGGCCGAGCACGACCAGAACGCCGCCGACCTCAACCTGGACGTGATCCTGGACGTGCCGGTGACGCTGTCGCTGGAAGTGGGCCGCGCGCGCATTCCGATCCGCAACCTGCTGCAGCTCAACCAGGGCTCGGTGGTGGAACTGGAGCGCGGTGCCGGCGAACCGCTGGACGTGTACGTCAACGGCACCCTGATCGCGCACGGCGAGGTGGTGGTCATCAACGACCGTTTCGGCATCCGCCTGACCGACGTGGTCAGCCCCAGCGAGCGGATCCGGAGGCTGCGTTGATCGGCCTGCTGGCGGCTGCCGCGCCCGCCGCGGCCAAGGCCACCCAGGTGGGCGCGCAGGCGCCGGCCACGCCCAGCATGTTTGGCGCGGTCTTTGCATTGTTGTTGGTGCTTGCGCTGATCGTCGGCCTGGGCTGGTTGCTCAAGCGCATGCCCGGCAGCGGATTCCGCAGCAGCGAGGGCCTGCGCCTGGTCACCAGCCTGGCGGTCGGTGCCAAGGAGCGCGTGGTGGTGGTGGAGGTCAACGGCCAGCAACTCCTGCTGGGCGTCACCCCCGGCGGCATCACCACCTTGCATACCTTGCCCGAACCGCTGCCGCCCACGCCGCCGCCCACCCTGCCCAACCTCAAGCAACTGCCCAATTTCGCCCAGCTGCTCGCCCAGAAGCTGCGCAAGGACCCGTGACATGTTCAGTAGCTGGAATCGCTGGGGGCGTAGCCTCCGCCTGGTGTTGATCCTGCTGGCGCTGAGCTGCCCGCTGCTGGCGGCCGCCACCCCGGCCGCCCTGCCGTCGATGGCGCAGGCGGCTGCACCGGCCGCCGCTCCTGCCGCCGCGCCGGCGGCGGTGCCGCCCGGCTCCAACCAGCTACCGAACCTGCCCAACGTCAGCGTGGGCCGCATCGGCGACCAGCCGGTGAGCCTGCCGCTGCAGACCCTGCTGCTGATGACGGCGATCACCCTGCTGCCGTCGATGCTGCTGGTGCTGACTGCCTTCACCCGCATCACCATCGTGCTGGCCCTGCTGCGCCAGGCACTGGGCACCGGTCAGACCCCGTCCAACCAGGTGTTGCTGGGCCTGGCGATGTTCCTGACCGCACTGGTGATGATGCCGGTGTGGCAGAAGATGTGGGGCGCCGGCCTGCAGCCGTATTTCAACAATCAGATCGACTTCTCCACCGCCTGGACCCTGACCACCCAGCCGTTGCGCGCCTTCATGCTGGCGCAGATACGCGAGACCGACCTGATGACCTTCGCGGGCATGGCCGGCGACGGCAAGTACGCAGGCCCGGACGCGGTCCCGTTCCCGGTGCTGGTGGCCTCGTTCGTGACCAGCGAGCTGAAGACCGCCTTCGAGATCGGCTTTCTGATCTTCATCCCGTTCGTGATCATCGATCTGGTGGTGGCCAGCGTGCTGATGTCGATGGGCATGATGATGCTGTCGCCGATGCTGATCTCGGCACCGTTCAAGATCCTGTTGTTCATCCTGGTGGATGGGTGGGTATTGGTGGTGGGCACGCTGGCGGCGAGCTTCAACGCGTCATAGGGGTGGCTGGCGCGTTTGCGTCTGCTCTTGGGTTTGCTTTTGCTTTTGCTCTGAGCTCTTGGCTCGTCCGGGCCCCCATACCGCAGCGGCAAGCCGGGTAGATACAACCCGGAGGGCGGCGCGCATGGATGCGCGACGTTTTTGTAAGGGACATGGATGTCCCTTACAAAAATTTCTACCCGGATTGCGAACCTGGAGCGCGCAGCGCGGAAGGCGCGAGGACGGGGTGTGTTTCTTTGGTTACTTTCTTTGCACAAGCAAAGAAAGTGACTCGTTCCCCGAAGGGGAGCGAAAGCCTTGCACTTGCTTATGCATTGCTCTCATCCATTTGATAAAGATACCAATGCAGATCAACGGCTTTCACGCCCTTCGGGCGCGAGTCACTTTTCTTTGCTTGTGCAAAGAACGGCTTTCACGCCCTTCGGGCGCGAGTCACTTTTCTTTGCTTGTGCAAAGAAAAGTAACCAAAAGAAAGCACACCCCGTCCTCGCGCCCTGCGCGCCTGCGGCGCTCCGGGTGCGCAAGTCCGGCAGAAATTTTTGTAGGGGACATCCCTGTCCCCTACAAAAACGTCGCGCATCCATGCGCGCCGCCCTACGGGTTGTATCTGCCGGCCTTGCCGCTGCGGTATGGGGGCCCGGAAAAGCCAAGAGCAAGCAAAGCAAAAAGCACAGCGACAGCGACAGCGACAGCGACAGCGTTACGCTAGCGCCGATGTCACTGACAAGATGAAACCGCCCCCATTCACCCAGACGCCACCAGCAACTTACGAATCCCGAATCCCGAATCCCCAATCCCCGCCCCTCTGGCACCCGACTTGCATCACCACTTGTATGAGCCCTGAAATCGCCCTGACTGAATTGCGTGGTGGCCTGGTCACCGTCCTGTGGATCGCCGGACCGATGCTGCTGGCCGTGCTGGTGGTGGGCGTGGTGATCGGCGTGGTCCAGGCCGCCACCCAGTTGAATGAGCCCACCATCGCCTTCGTCGCCAAGGCGGTGGCGCTGACCGCCACCCTGTTCGCCACCGGCAGTATGCTGCTCGGGCATCTGGTGGAGTTCACCATCGCGCTGTTCCAGCGCATCCCGCATCTGATCGGCTAGCGGGCCGGACCGGATGGATGCCGCCACCCAGATGGTGATCGACGGCCAGCGCGCGTTCGCGATGGTCGGCGCGATCATGTGGACCATGCTGCGCACCGGCGCCTTGCTGACCGCCATGCCGATGATCGGCAGCCGCGCGGTGCCGGCACGGGTACGGGTGATGCTGGCCGGGACCCTGTCGCTGGCGCTGGCCCCAATCCTGCCGCCGGTGCCGGAGTGGGACGGCTTCACCGCCACCGCGGTGCTCAGCATCGCGCGCGAACTGGCAGTCGGGGCCAGCATGGGCTTCATGCTCAAGTTGATCTTCGAGGCCGGTGCCCTTGCCGGCGAGCTGGTGTCCCAATCCACCGGCCTGTCGTTCGCGCAGATGTCCGACCCGATGCGCGGGGTGACCTCGGGCGTGATCGCGCAGTGGTTCTACATCGGCTTCGGCCTGTTGTTCTTCGCCGCCAACGGGCATCTGGCGGTGATCGCGCTGCTGGTGGACAGCTACAAGGCCTTGCCGATCGGCACCGCCATCCCCGATGCCAGTGCGTTCGCCGAAGTGGCGCCCACGCTGTTCCTGCAGATCCTGCGCGGCGGGCTGACCCTGGCGCTGCCGATGATGGTGGCGATGCTGGCGGTGAACCTGGCCTTCGGTGCGTTGGCCAAGGCCGCGCCGGCGTTGAATCCGATGCAATTGGGTCTGCCCTTGACGGTCCTGCTGGGCCTGTTCCTGCTGTCCAGCTTCGCCAGCGAGTTCGCCTCGCCGGTGCAGCGCCTGTTCGACACCGCATTCGATGCCGCCAGGGACCTGACCGGCTGATCGCGGCGCAACTCAAGTTTCGAGGACGATCGCCGTCAACGCTGGTGGCGATTGAGCGACTCAATCGGCATTCCTTCCCTGCCCGGACTCCGATGCTCAACCTGCCTGCGCTGTTCGCCAGTTCCGTCCTGCGCTGTGCGGTGGCATGGGCGTGGCTCTGGCTGCTGGCGATCGGATGGGGGCTCGGGTGCGCCGGCACCGCCGCTGCACAGAGCTTCAGCTTCCGCGACTATGCGCAGGCCGAAGGTCTGCAAGGCATGACCATCACCGGGCTGATCGAAGACCGCAGCGGCGTGGTCTGGGTGGCCACCGAATCGGCGCTGCACCGTTTCGAGCGCGACCGCTTCATCGCGGTCGGACAGGACCAGGGTCTGGACGCACGGTTTACGCGGGCCTTGGCGCTGGATCAGGCCGGACGTCTCTGGGTGGCCACCAACAATGGCGTGTTCGTTCGCGATCGCGCACGCTTCGTGCCGGTGCTGCACGACGGCAGGCGCATCCGCGCCGCCGCCGGCAACGTGATCGCAGCCTACCGCGACGGTGTGGCGGTAATCGGCAACGGCGAATTGCTGGCGCTGGCCCCGGGCGCGGGCGGCCGTTGGACGGTACAGACCCTCGCACTGCGGACGCCTGACGGTACCGCCATGAAGCCTGGCCCCGCCCTGCTCGCCGACGGTCAGTTTCTCTGGCTGCCCTGCGACGCCGCGATCTGTCGTCTGGATGTCAGTGGCGCGGTGGTCGAGCGGCTGAGCGAAGCCGACGGCGTGCCGCAGCGGCGGTGGCGGGTGATCTTCCGCGAGCGCGGCGGACGGCTGTGGCTGCGCGGTGGCGGCATCATGCTGTCGCGCGCGCCGGGGGCGACCCGTTTCCAGGAGCACCCGGCCAATCCGTACAACGGCTTCACGACCATGTCCGGTGCGACCACGATGGTGGAAGACGCGCGCGGACGCATGCTGACCCGTTCCGATCACGGTCTGGTGCGCTGGGAAGGCACGCATTGGACGGATATCGGATCGGAACAGGGCCTGTCGCTGGATGCCATGGTCGGGCCGCTGTTGCTGCAGAGCAACGGCACGTTGTGGATCGGCACCCGCGGACTCGGACTGCAGCGCCTGATCGGCTACGGCAGCATCGAGCACCTGACCGAAGCGCAAGGCATGCCCTCGGCGCCGACCTGGGCCATCCAGCGCCTGCCCGACGGCATGCTGGCCGTCGGTGCCGATGGCGGCGCCAGCCTGCTTGCACGCCACGCCACGCGTGCGCTTCCCTGGCAGACCGAGGATGGCAAACCGCTGTCGCAGGCGCTGAGCATTGCCGTGGCCCCGGACGGCGCGGCCTGGGTGTCGTATTACTCCGGTGCCATCGCCCGACGCGATCCGCTCACCGGGGCGACGCGTGGCGTGATGGACCTGCCCCGGCCGGCGTACAAGTTGCTGTTCGACAAGCACGGTTCGGTGTGGATCGCGAGTCCGCGCGGGCTGGTACGCGGCCAGGCCCACCCGCCCTATGCCATGACGACGGAGCCGGCGCTGGCCGGTAAGTTCGTCGGCGACATCGATTTCGACGGCGCTGGCCGGCTCTGGGCCGCCACCAGCGATGGCTTGTTCCGCCGCGACGGCGATGGCTGGGTACATGTTCCGGTGCACGGTGCGCTGCCCAGCCAGGACACGTTCCAGATCGACTTCGCGCCCGATGGCCAGATCTGGCTGTCGCTGCGCGACAACGGGCTATGGCACGGCCGCCTGCAACCCGATGGCAGCCTGGCGGTAAGGGCGGTAGACGACCCGCTGCTGTCCAAGGTCATGCCCTTCATCCTGCGCCACGACCGCGAGGGGCGGCTCTGGGTCGGTAGCAGCCAGGGGCTGGACCTGTACGCGCATGGCCGCTGGTCGCGGATCACCCGCGCCGAGGGTCTGCTGTGGGACGACCTGTCGGCCAATGCATTTTTCGAAGACGACGATGGCAGCATCTGGATCGGCAGCAGCCGCGGGCTCAGCCATTTGCGCGATCCGCAACGGTTGTTCGCCATGCAGCCGCTGCAGGTGGAGATCAGTCAGGTACGTCGGGGTAACCAGGAGGTGCGCGCCGGCAGCACGCTCGACTGGTCCGAAACACCGCTGGATATCGAGTTGCGCACGCCCGGCACCGAAGGCAGCCCCGACCGCATCAGCTTTCGTTACCGCGTCGAGGGCCATCAGGCGCGCTGGACCACCACCACGCTCAGCCATCTCACCTACCCGCTGTTGCCGCCCGGCCGCTACACGCTGGAAGTGCAGGCACTGGACGCGTATCAACGCCATGCCAGCCCGATTGCACGCCTGCACTTCGTGCTGCGCCCGCCGTGGTGGCGCGGTACTCCTGCGATCGCCGGATACCTGCTGCTGGCCATCGCCGCAGTGATTGCATTGCTGCGCTGGCGAACCGCCAAGTTGCTGCGGCGCAAGCGCGAACTGGAACACCTGGTCGCCGAACGCACGGCCGAGCTGGAACAGGACAAACGCGAGCTGGAAGCGGCACGCGCCGAGCTGACGCTCAAGGCCAGCCACGACGAACTCACCGGGTTGCTCAATCGTGCCGGCATCCTGGCCGCGCTGCGCTGCCTGCTGCAGCGCGCCGATCCGCCGACACGCCCGCTCGCGGTGGTATTGATCGACCTGGACCATTTCAAGCAGGTCAACGATCAGCACGGGCACCTGGCCGGCGATGCGGTACTGGCCGGTGTCGGGCGCCGGCTGGACGCGCTGGTGCGCGGCGACGACCGCGTGGGTCGCTACGGCGGCGAAGAACTGCTGGCGCTGTTGCCGGGCCTGCAACGCGGCGCCACCCACCGTCTGGAGGATCTGCACCGCGGCATCTGCGGCGATTACCGCATCGATGGCGCGAGCCTGCACATCACCTGCTCGGCCGGGGTGGCCTGGCTGCAGCCCGCCGAGACCCTGGAACACCTGCTCGCGAGGGCAGATGCGGCGCTGTACCGCGCCAAGCGCGACGGCCGCAACCGCATCGCCTATGCCGACCAGACGCCCCTGACCGGTGCACCCGCCAGCGACGACCGCTGAGCGTGCGAGCGCGGCGAAGCAGGCACCGCGCCCGGGTTTCCGACCGCTGCCATCGCGGGCACCTGCTGGTGCAGGCCTGCATCGAGCACCGCGGCGGGCTGGCTGCGCGCGCCCTTCCCGGCCGATCGCGCATCCCGTCGCTCCAGCCCGCCGTGCCCTGGCCACTCCCACTCCTGCCCTGCACTCGCGCTGCACACGGCGCGATTAAAGTATTCCGCAACGACAGCCGCTAGTCGCTTTATCGCAGCCCGCGACAGGCTGCCAGTGGACGCGTGAGACACCCCGCGCAAGGGGCGCGGAGCGCACGCACGATGCGTGGGAGACTGCAACGCCTGTGGGGTCCTTGCACCACCAAAGCAGGTTGTCGGGCCGGCATGCACCGTCTGTGGCGGTGTGGTTGCTGGCCCTGTTTGCATGGGCCGATCTGGCCGGCGCGCAAAGCCTCAGCATCCGCCGCTACGCGCACGATCAAGGCCTGCTCGGCCTGGCCGGCACCTGCCTGCTGCAGACCCGTGCCACGCTGCTGTGGGTCTGCACCGAGAGCGGGCTGTATCGCTACAACGGGCGCGTCTTCAAACAGGTGGAACTGGACGGCCTGCGCAACGAACCGATCAGCGCAATGAGCGAGTCGGCCGACGGCCAGTTGTGGGTCGCCGGCTTCCAGGCCCTGTTCGTCGGCACCGAGAACGGCTTTCGCAGGCTGGCCCCCGACGAGGCCGAACACCTGCAGGAAGGCATGCTGCTCGCCAGCCCGGCATGGGGCACGGTGCTGGCCAACGGCGGAACGCTGGAACACCTGAGCCCGCGCGCCAACGGCCGCTGGCACAGCGAGCCGCTGCTGGACACCGCCACGCGGGTGCGCGTGCCGGAACTGTCCAGGGTGATGAGCCTGTCGGTGGACGGCGACACCCTGTGGGCCGGTTGCGCGCGCAAGCTGTGCGCCATCGATGCGCAGCGCAGGGTGCAGGTCTACGGGCCCGAACAAGGCGTTCCGGAAGACCTCTGGTCCAGCGTGCTGCGCGATCGCGAGGGTGGGCTGTGGGTGCGCGGCGCCGGGACGCTGCTCTACCGCGCTCCCGGCGCGCAACGCTTCAGCGTGCGCCCGGCGCCGCTGCTGGATGGCAGCACCGTCGGGCAACAGGCGCCGCTGGTGATGGATCGCCAGGGGCGCGTGCTGATGCGCCGCAACGATGGACTGGTGCGCTGGGAGGGCGGTCACTGGCGCAGTTTCGGCATCGCCAACGGCCTGCCGCCCGGCAGCAGCGACGCGATCGTGGTGGATCGCGACGGCGATGTCTGGATGACCGTGGACGGCGAAGGCCTGGTGCGCTGGGCCGGCTACGAATGGATCGAGAACTGGGACACCTCGCAGGGGATGCCGGCCGCCCCGACCTGGGCGATCGTGCGCGATGCGCACGGTGCGCTGGTGGTGGGAAACGAACATGGCAGCGGCCGCCAGGCGCATCCGGATGGCCGATTCGCCCCGGCCCTGCCGGATGCAGGTATCCAGGTCGTCGGCTTGGCGCGCAGCACCGATGGCAGTGTGTGGACGCTCAATTCGGCAGGTCACCTGCGCCGGCACTGGCCGGACGGCCGCAGTGCCGAGATCGGCAAGCTCCCGCGCACCGGGCGACGCCTGCATCTCGATCGCCAGGGCCGGCTGTGGGTGCTGAGCGTCGGCGGCCTGTTCGTGATCGAACACCCCGAGCGTGGCGGCGCGCTGCAGCCGGTGTCCGAGCTGCCCAGCATCGCCTATACCGACATCCAGCACACCGCCGACGGCACGCTGTGGGTCTCCAGCGCCAACGGCCTGTTCCGGCTGCAGGGCGAGCGCTGGTCCAGGGTGCCGGTGCAGGTCAACGGCGGCGCGGCGGACCCATGGATCGGCAAATTCCATATCAGCGACAGCGGCGAGGTGTGGCTGGCGTTCTATCGGGCCGGCGTGTGGCATGGCGTGCTGAGCGACGGGCGACTGGATCTGCAGGCGATCAGCGATGAGGCCCTGGGCGATGTCGGCGTCTACCTGCTGCGCGGCGACAGCGTGGGCCGGGTCTGGGTCGGCCACGCGCGCGGCGTGGAGGTCTACAACGGGCAGCGCTGGGCGCATCTGTCGCAATCGCAGGGCCTGCTCTGGGACGACGTTTCCGAAGCCGCGTTCGCCGAAGACCCCGACGGCTCGATCTGGATCGGCACCGCCCGCGGCGTCAGTCATGTGCAGGATCCCGGGCGCCTGTTCGACCAGCGCCCGCCCAGCCTGCGCATCGACAGCGTCAGCCGCGGCGGCGTGCCGGTGCAGCGCGGCCAGTTGCTGGGCTGGAGCGACAAGCCGCTGCATATCGAACTGTCGACGATGGAGGTCTACGACGACCCCAGCCGGTTGTCGGTGCGCTACCGCCTGCTCGGCCTGCACGAGGAATGGATCCAGGGCACCGATCTGTCGATCGATCAACCGCCACTGCCGTCCGGGCATTTCCGCCTGCAGGTGCAGCTGTTCGACCGTTACCGGCGCACCGCCTCGCAAGTGGTCGACCTGCCGTTCGCGGTGGCGCCGCTGTGGTGGCGCAGCCCACCAGCGGTTGTGCTGTACGTGCTCATCGGTGGCGGCCTGTTGATCGGCCTGTGGCGCTGGCGGCACCGTCATCTGGTGGCGCGCGAGCGCATGCTGGCCGAGTTGGTGGCCGAGCGCACCTACCAGCTGGAACGCGAAAAGCGCGATCTGGAGAATGCCCGCGCCGCGCTGGCGCTGAAGGCCAGCCACGACGCGCTGACCGGCCTGCTCAACCGTTCCGGCATCCTCGAGGCGATGGCCGACGCATTGCAGGCCTGCGCGGAGGCCGGTCAGCCGCTGGCGGTGGTGTTGATCGACCTGGATCACTTCAAGCAGATCAACGACGAGCACGGACACCTGGTCGGCGATGCGGTGCTGGCCAGGGTGGGGGCACGCCTGACCGCCTGCCTGCGCGATTCGGACAAGGTGGGCCGCTATGGCGGCGAAGAGCTGTTGCTGCTGCTGCCCGGCATGAACCGCCAGGGCCAGCACCGCCTGCGCACCATCCACGAAGCGATCGGCGTGGCGCCGTACGAGGTAGGTGCCGCGCATCCGCTGCAGGTGACCTGCTCGATCGGGGTGGCGTGGTTCCGTCCCGGCGATACCACCGCCGCATTGCTGGCACGCGCGGACGAGGCGCTGTACCGGGCCAAGCACCACGGCCGCAACCGGATCGAACCGGAGGAACCCGACATTTCGGTGGCCTGAGGCGCCGGCGTGACCACTGTCCGCGCTCAAGAACGCGCGCGGCGGGTCGCTAGCTCCTTGGGCAAGTGCGTTCTGTCGACGCCGGAACTGGATCGGGTGGTCGCTACCTACAACCTGGGCATGGTGCTGCTATCGCTGGTGGTGGCCATCCTGGCCTCCTACACCGCGCTGCAGATGGCCGCGCGCACGACTGCCAGTCGCGGCGGCATCGCTGCCGCGTGGCTGATCGGCGGCGCGATCGCGATGGGCATCGGCATCTGGTCGATGCACTTCGTCGGCATGCTCGCCTACCGCCTGCCGATTCCGGTGGGCTACGACCTGGCCTTGACCGTCTACTCGATGCTGGCCGCGATTCTGGCCTCGGCATTCGCGCTGTGGCTCATCTCGCGACCGAATCTGCCCTGGCTGCGCCTGTGCATGGGGGCGGTGCTGATGGGGCTGGGCATCGCGGTGATGCATTACATGGGCATGAGCACGATGCGCATGGTGCCCGCCATCAGCTACGACCCGCTGCTGTTCGGCCTTTCCATCGCGATCGCCATCGGCGCCTGTGCCGCCGCGCTGTGGATCGCGTTCCGGCTGCGCCACGATGGCCGCCGACACAGCCTGCGCCTGATCGCGGCAGTGGTGATGGGAGTGGCGATCGTCGGCATGCATTACACCGGCATGGCTGCGGCGCGCTTCGCGCCCGGCAGCATTTGCGGTGCGGCATCGGAGATGCACCTGCCGCTCTCGTGGCTGGCCGCAGTGGTGGTGCTGGTCACGCTGGCCTTGCTGATGCTCGCACTGGTGATTTCGGTGCTGTCGCGGCGCTTCCAGCAACGCACCGACGTGCTGGCGCAATCGCTGGCGCGCGCCAATGCCGATCTGGCCCTGGCCGCCCTGCACGATCCACTCACCCGTCTGCCCAACCGCGTCTTGCTGCACGAGCATGTGCTGCAGAACATCGAACGCGCGCAGCGCGATGGGCAGCGGTTTGCGGTGATGCTGATCAACCTGGACGGCTTCAAGGTGGTCAACGACGGCTACGGCCATCAGTTCGGCGACCGCTTGCTGGTGGCGGTGGCCGGGCGTCTGGCCACGTTCCGCGACGCGCATGCCAGCCTGGCGCGGCTGGGCGCGGATGAATTCGTGCTGGTGGCCGACATCGCCGACCCGGAAGACGCTGCTGCCATTGCCGCACAGTTGCTGCAGGCGCTGGCAGCGCCCTTCCTGGTCGGCGAGCGCGAGCTGCGTCTGAGTAGCAGTATCGGGATCGCGCTGTACCCGGAGGATGCGGGCAGCGAACACCAGCTGATGAGCCACGCCGATGCCGCGATGGGTCACGCCAAACAGGCTGGCCGCAACCGCTACAGCTTCTTCGAACGCTCCATGACCGGCACCACCGGCGAGCGCCTGCAATTGCTGCAGGAGCTGCCACGCGCGCTGGAGTCGGGCCAGTTCGTCCTGCATTACCAACCAAAGTACTGCGCCGAGGACGGCCGCCCGCTCGGTGCCGAGGCGCTGGTTCGCTGGCAGCACCCCGAACGCGGCCTGGTGCCACCGGACAGCTTCATTCCGCTGGCCGAACGCAGCGGCATGATCGGTGCGCTGGGCAGTTGGGTCCTGCAACAGGCCTGCCGGCAGATGCGGGAGTGGCGCGACGCCGGCCATGGCGACTGGCGCGTTGCGGTGAACCTGTCGGCCACCCAGCTCGCCTCGCCCAGCCTGCTGGACGAAGTGGCGACCACGCTGGGCAGCCATGCCATCGCCCCTGGCCAGCTCACCCTGGAAATCACCGAGACCATGGCCATGCGCGATGCCGAGGCTTGCCTGCACACCCTGGGCCAGCTCAACGCGCTGGGCGTGCGCATCGCCATCGACGACTTCGGCACCGGCTATTCCAACCTGCTGTACCTGCGCCGGCTGCCCGCGCACGAGCTGAAGATCGACCGCAGCTTCGTGCAGGCCATGGACAACGGCGCCGAGGACATCGCCATCGTTGCCGCAGTGGTGGCGCTGGCTCACACCATGCGCCTGCAGGTGGTGGCCGAGGGCGTGGAAACCCCGGCCCAGCGCAACACGCTCGAACGCCTGGGCTGCGACCAGCTGCAGGGCTATCTGCTGGGCCGGCCGATGCCCGCCGAACAGTTCATCGCCCTGGTCCTCGCCCAACGCGACGGCCCAACACGCCTGGCCAGCTGAGCCAGGCCCCAAGGCGCCACGCGCCGAGCACGACGCGGCATCGTCCATTCGGCCCGTCAGCCGCATCCCGATCAGCCCGCAGCCCACCGCTCTTACAAATCCCGACTCCCGAATCCCGCCTCTGGAACACCGCTTGCATCAGCCCAGGCTGATCCCCCACCGGCATCTCCATGTCCGAGTCCGAAGACGGCGGCGAGCGTACAGAGCTTCCCACCGAAAAACGCCTTCGCGAGGCCCGCGAGCAGGGCAACATCCCGCAATCGCGGGAGTTGTCCACTGCCGCGGTGTTCGGCGCCGGCGTGTTCGGCCTGATGGCGCTGGCCGGCGGCATCGGCGATGGCGCGGCGGTGTGGATGAAGTCCGCGCTCAGCCCGGATCCGAAGATGCGCGAAAACCCGATGGCGCTGTTCGGCCATTTCGGCGACCTGCTGCTGCAGTTGCTGTGGGTGATGGTGCCGCTGATCGGCATCTGCCTGCTGGCCGGGCTGGCCGGCCCGCTGCTGATGAGCGGCCTGCATTTTTCCGGTAAGGCGCTGATGCCCGACCTCAACAAGCTCAACCCGATGAACGGGGTCAAGCGCATGTGGGGCAGCCACAGCCTGGCCGAGCTGGTCAAGTCGGTGCTGCGCCTGCTGTTCGTCGGCCTGGCGGCGTGGCTGTGCATCTCCAGGAGCCTGCACGGCCTGCGCGCACTGGTGAACCAGCCGCTGGAGCAGGCGGTGGGCAACGGCCTGGACTTCACCAAGAGCCTGCTGTTCTACACCGCCGGCGCGCTGGTGCTGCTGGCCGCGATCGATGCGCCGTACCAGAAGTGGAACTGGATGCGGAAGCTGAAGATGACGCGCGAGGAGATCAAGCGCGAGATGAAGGAAAGCGAGGGTAGCCCGGAAGTGAAGGGCCGCATTCGCCAGATGCAGATGCAGATGTCGCAGCGCCAGATGATGGAAGCGGTGCCCAAGGCGGACGTGGTGCTGATGAACCCGACCCACTACGCGGTGGCGCTCAAGTACGAGGGCGGCAAGATGCGTGCGCCGATCGTGGTGGCCAAGGGCGTGGACGAAATGGCCTTCCGCATCCGCGAAACCGGCGAACAGCACCGGGTGGCCATCGTCACCGCCCCGCCTTTGGCACGCGCCTTGTATAGGGAAGCCCAAATCGGCAAGGAAATTCCCGTGAGACTCTATTCGGTCGTGGCCCAGGTGCTCTCCTACGTCTACCAGCTGCGCGGGTGGAACGGCGGCCCGATGCCGGAATTGCCGTCGCTGGAGGTGGATGAGTTCGGCAAGGGAGCGACCCCATGAGCGCCCAGCCCGTCCCGATGAACGCCCGCCGCATCATGGAGTTGCTGCGCAACGGCCTGGGTGCGCCGCTGGCCCTGATGGCCATGCTGGCCATGCTGATGGTGCCGCTGGCGGCCCCGGTGCTGGATGCGCTGTTCACCTTCAACATCGCCATCTCGCTGATGGTGCTGCTGGCGGTGGTGTACGTGCAGCGTCCGCTGGAATTCACCATTTTCCCCATCGTGCTGCTGATGACCACGATGCTGCGGCTGGCGCTGAATGTCGCCTCCAGCCGCGTGATCCTGATCAACGGCCAGGACGGCCACGCCGCCGCCGGCAAGGTGATCGAGGCGTTCGGCCAGTTCGTGATCGGCGGCAACTACGCCGTGGGTATCGTGGTGTTCGCGATCCTGACCATCATCAACTTCGTGGTCATCACCAAGGGTGCCGGGCGCGTGTCGGAAGTGACCGCCCGCTTCATCCTGGACGCCATGCCCGGCAAGCAGATGGCCATCGACGCCGACCTCAACGCCGGTTTGCTGACGCGCGAGGAAGCCAAGGCCCGCCGCGAGGAAGTGCGCGAGGAAGCCGACTTCTACGGCGCGATGGACGGTGCCAACAAGTTCATCCGCGGCGACGCCATCGCCGCCATCCTGATCCTGTTCATCAACCTGGTCGGCGGCATGGCCGTGGGCATGCTCCAGCACGGCATGTCGTTCGTGGATGCGGCTTCGACCTACACCCTGCTGTCGATCGGCGACGGCCTGGTGGCGCAGCTGCCGGCACTGCTGGTGTCGTCCTCGGTCGCCTTGCTGGTGACCCGCGCCTCGCGTGCGCAGGACATGCGCGGGGCGATGATCGGCCAGGTGTTCGGCCAGCATCGCGCCCTGGCCGTGGCTGCGGCCATCCTGGGCCTGGTCGGCCTGGTGCCGGGCATGCCCAACGTCGCGTTTTTGACACTGGGCCTGATCCTGGGTGTGATCGCCTGGAAACTGTACAAGCGCAGCCTGGTCGCGCCCGCCGCCGGCGATGCGGCCAGCGACCCGCAGGCGTCAGCCACTGCCGCCACCGCCCAGGCCAGCGCCGAGCTGAGCTGGGACGAACTGCGCCCGATCGACCCGCTGGGCCTGGAAGTGGGCTACCGGCTGATCCCGCTGGTGGACAAGCACCAGGGCGGCGAATTGATGGCACGCATCAAGGGCGTGCGCCGCAAGCTCACCCAGGACATCGGTTTCCTGGTCCCGCCCGTGCATATCCGCGACAACCTGGAGCTGTCGGCCAATGCCTACCGGCTGCTGGTGCACGGCGTCCCGGTCGCCACCGCCGAAATCCATCCCGACCGCGAGCTGGCGCTGGACCCGGGCGGCGCGCTCGGCCAGCTGGACGGCATTCCCGGCAAGGACCCGGCGTTCGGCCTGGACGCCACCTGGATCCAGCCGCATCAGCGTGCCTATGCCGAATCCATGGGCTATACGGTGGTGGATCCGGCGACCGTGGTCGCCACCCACCTGTCGCACCTGATCCGCGAGCACGCCCCGGAACTGCTCGGCCACGAGGAAGTCCAGCAGCTGCTGGCCACCCTGGGCAAGACCGCGCCGAAGATGGTCGAAGACCTCACCCCCAAGGCATTGCCGCTGTCGGTGGTGGTGCGGGTGCTGCAGAACCTGCTGATCGAGCGCATTCCGGTACGCCAGCTGCGCAAGATCGTCGAAGCGCTGGTCGAGCACGCCCCGCACAGCCAGGACCCAGCCACCCTCACCGCCGCGGTGCGTACCTCGCTGGGCCGCTTCATCGTGCAGGAAATCGCCGGCATGTCGGCCGAGCTGCCGGTGTTCACCCTTGCCCCGCAGCTGGAGCGCGTGCTGCAGGAATCCACCCATGGCAACGGCGTGGCGCTGGAACCCGGCCTGGCCGAGCGCCTGCACCAGAGCCTGGCCGATTGCGTGGGCAAACAGGAAGCCCGCAACGAACCGGCGGTGGTCCTGGTGCCCGGCCAGGTCCGCGCCGCCCTCGCCCGCCTGGTCCGCCACAGCGTCCCGTCCCTGTCGGTGCTGGCGTACAGCGAAGTGCCCGAAGACAAGCGTTTGAAGCTGGTCGGCACGATCAGCTAAGGCCAACGCCCCTCATCTGGCGCTATGCGCCACCTTCTCCCGCCCGCGGGAGAAGGCAACGGATTGCCAGCGCTGCAGCGGCGTTGCGCCAATGCAGCAGCAGCGCCGAGCCAATGCCTCCCTTTCCCCCGCCCGCGGGGGAAGGTGCCCGAAGGGCGGATGGGGGCAGCAGTCGGGCGATGTTCCCGCGGGTAGGACTCACACCGCACCGCCCCCCTCATCCGGCGCTGCGCGCCACCTTCTCCCGACTGCGGGAGAAGGCAACGGATTGCCAGCGCTGCAGCGGCGTTGCGCCAATGCAGCAGCAGCGCCGAGCCAACGCCTCCCTTCCCCCGCCCGCGGGGGAAGGTGCCCGAAGGGCGGATGGGGGCAGCACTCTAGCGATTTTTCTGCAGGCGAGACTCGCACCGCACCAACGCCCCTCATCCGGCGCTGCGCGCCACCTTCTCCCGCCCGCGGGAGAAGGCAACGGATTGCCAGCGCTGCAGCGGCGTTGCGCCAATGCACTAGCAGCGCCAGGCCAACGCCTCCCTTCCCCCGCCCGCGGGGGAAGGTGCCCGAAGGGCGGATGGGGGGCAGCAGCAGGGGCAGCCGCCGCACGCGCAACCCTCCTGATCGAGCGCCAGAAATCCAGCACTGCGGTTTTGGCACACCGCATGCATTAGCTCTGCCGAGACCGCAGCCAGCACCACCGCTGCGGGGCGGATGGCAGGACTTGGAACTACGAACGGGACAGGCAACTCATGACGCTGGCGACACACCCACATTCATCGCGCACCCGTCCGGCGTCCGGCGGGTCCCGTTCCTGGAGGCAGGTGGCATGAAGATCAAACGCTTTGTCGCCCCGGATATGCGCACCGCATTCCGTATGGTGCGCGAGGAACACGGCCCGGATGCCGTGATCCTGTCCAACCGTCGCACCGCCGAAGGCATCGAGATCGTTGCCGCCAGCAATTACGACGAAGAGCTGGTGCAGCGTGCCCTGGAAACCGCCCGCGAAACGCCGGCGGCCAGCAGCGCCCCCACGCAGCACGCTGCGGCGCCGGTCGCCGCCCGCCCCGCTGCGCCGGTGCACGCCCCGCTCAAGCCGGCTGCCGATACCGCCGGCATGAGCCACCGCCAGCGGGTGGCCAGCGCCGCCGAAGACATGATCGCCGCCATGGCCCTGCGTCAGCCGGCCAGCGTGCCGCGCCAGGCGCCGGTGGCCGCGCCGATTCGCAGCGCTGCCCCGGTGCAGACCGTGCAGGAGGCCGCTGCGCCGATCGTGCAGCGTCAGGAACACGCGCTGTCGGCGGTGCCGGAACAGCTGTTCGCCGACTTTTTGACCACCGCCCCGGTGCCGCGCCCGGCGTTGCAGGCCACCCCGATGCAGGCGCCCGCTCCGGTCACCGCCCCCGCCTTGACCGCAGCTGCGCAGGACGAAGACGCCTTCGCCGACGATGCCGACTTCGACCTGGACGACGCCCTGCCGCAGATCCTGCCGCCGGCCGCGCTGCCGCCGATCGAAGTCGCTCCGCCCGCCCCTGTCGCGCTGGCCGCGGTGCCTGCCGCCGCCGTGCCGGCGCCGCAGAACGATGAAGAGCTCAAGCAGCTGCGCGGCGAACTGGCACTGATGCGGCAGATGATCGAGCGCGAAATGAACCGCCTCACCGACGAGCGCCTGCGTGGCTCGCCGGTGCGTGCGCAGGCGCTGGAGCTGATGGACGACTACGGCTTCGACGCCGGCCTGACCCGCGACATCGCCCTGCAGATCCCGGCCGATACCGAATTGCACCGCGGCCGCGGCCTGATGCTGGGCCTGCTGTCCAAGCGCCTGCCGGTGGCCCCGGTCGACCCGCTGGAACGCGGCGGCGTGATCGCCCTGGTCGGCCCGACCGGTGCCGGCAAGACCACCACCATCGCCAAGCTGGCGCAGCGCTTCGCCGCCCAGCACGCCCCGCGCGACGTGGCCCTGGTCACCACCGACACCCTGCGCGTCGGCGGCCGCGAGCAGCTGCACAGCTACGGCCGCCAGCTCGGTATCGCGGTGCACGAGGCCGACAGCGCCGAAAGCCTGCTCGAACTGCTGGACCGCCTGCGCGACTACAAGCTGGTGCTGATCGACACCGCCGGCATGGGCCAGCGCGATCGCGCCCTGGCCGCCCAGCTGAACTGGCTGCGCGCCGCCCAGCAGGTCACCTCGCTGCTGGTGCTGCCCGCCAACTCCCATTTCGCCGACCTCGACGAGGTCGTGCGCCGCTTCGCCCACGCCAAACCCCAAGGCGTGGTGCTGACCAAACTCGACGAGACCGGCCGCTTCGGCAGCGCCTTGTCGGTGGTGGTCGATCACCAGATGCCCATCACCTGGGTGACTGACGGACAGCGGGTCCCCGACGACCTGCACCGCGCCAATGCCGCCAGTCTCGTTCTTCGCCTTGAAGATTTGCGGCGCGCTGCCGATAAGCCCTGTACTCCGGAGCACAACCATGCAGTCGCGTGAATACGCCAAGCTGACCAACGCCTTCCCCCTGTCGGCGACCCGTCCCGAGCCTCTGGGCCCGGTGCGCACCATTGCCGTGACCGGCGGCAAGGGCGGCGTGGGCAAGACCAACATCTCCGCCAACCTGGCCGTGGCGCTTGCCGACATGGGCAAACGCACGCTGCTGCTGGACGCCGACCTGGGCCTGGCCAACCTGGACGTGGTCCTGGGCCTGGCGCCCAAGTACACCCTGGCCGACCTGATCGCCGGCCGCTGCACGCTCGATGAAGTGATCATCGAAGGCCCCGGCGGCGTGCTGGTGGTGCCGGCCGCGTCCGGCCGCCGCCACATGGCCGAACTGGCCCCGGCCCAGCACATCGGCCTGGTCAACGTGTTCTCCGAACTGGAACGCGACCTGGACGTGATGGTCATCGACACCGCCGCCGGCATCACCGACAGCGTGCTGACCTTCTGCCAGGCCGCCCAGGACACCGTGGTGGTGGTCTGCGACGAGCCGGCCTCGATCACCGACGCCTACGCACTGATCAAGGTGCTCTCGCGCGAACGCGGCGTGGACCGCCTGCAGATCATCGCCAACATGGTGCGCGACCCCAACGAGGGCCGCCTGCTGTACGACAAGCTCTCCCGCGTCTGCGAGAAGTTCCTCGGCGACGTGTCGTTGAACTACCTCGGCCACGTGCCGCAGGACGACTGGCTGCGCCTGTCGGTGCAGCGTCAGCAACCCGTCATCAAGGCCTACCCCGCCAGTCCGTCGGCACAGGCCATCGCAGAAATCGCGCGCCGTACCTCGCGCTGGCAGGCTCCCACCGTGCCGCGCGGCAACGTCGAGTTCTTTGTCGAACGCATCATTCAACGGGGAGTGGCCGCATGAGCACCGCCACCGCAACGACCGCCACTGCGCAGTACCGTGCCGTCCAACGCAACAACGCCAACGACGTGGTGACCCAGCACGCCGACCTGGTGCGCCGCATCGCCCACCACCTGGCCGCCCGCCTTCCGGCGAGCGTGGAAGTGGACGACCTGATCCAGGCCGGCATGATCGGTCTGATCGAAGCCTCGCGCAGCTACGACTCCGACCAGGGCGCCTCGTTCGAAACCTATGCCTCGATCCGCATCCGCGGCTCGATGATCGACGAGATCCGCCGTGGCGACTGGGTGCCGCGTTCGGTGCACCGCCGCGCCCGCGACGCTGCCGCCGCCGTGCGCAAGATCGAGCAGAGCACCGGCCGCGCCGCCGCCGCCACCGAAGTGGCCGCCGCGATGGAAATGCCGCTGCCCGACTACCTGCGCCTGATGGAAGACGCCGCACGCGGCCAGGTGCTGAGCCTGGAATCGCGCATCGAAGATCACGGCGAACTGGACACCACCGCCAAGGGTGGGCCCAATCCGCAGCAGATGATGGAGCGTGGCGAATTCGGCCGCGAGCTGGGCAAGGCCATCGGCCAGTTGCCCGAGCGCGAGCAGTTGGTGCTGTCGCTGTACTACGAACAGGAATTGAACCTGAAGGAAATCGGCGCCGTGCTCGGCGTCAGCGAATCGCGCGTCTGCCAGATCCACGGCCAGGCCGTGGTGCGCCTGCGCGGCCGCCTCAAGGTATTCGAACTGGCCGATGCCGGTGTCGAAAATGACGATTGATTTTTTTCGTGTTAGGAGCTTGATGTGAACAAGAACATGCGGATCCTGATCGTGGACGACTTCTCGACGATGCGACGTATCGTCAAGAATCTGTTGGCGGATCTTGGCTTCACCAATACCGCAGAGGCCGAAGACGGCAACAGCGCGCTGGCCGCGCTGCGTGCGGGCCCGTTCGATTTCGTGGTGACGGACTGGAACATGCCGGGCATGACCGGCATCGACCTGCTGCGCAATATCCGCGCCGACGCCAAGCTCAAGCACCTGCCGGTGATGATGGTGACCGCCGAAGCCAAGCGCGAGCAGATCATCGAAGCCGCGCAGTGCGGCGTGAACGGCTACATCATCAAGCCGTTCACCGCGCAGACGCTGGAAGAGAAGCTGGGCAAGGTGTTCGAACGTCTGGCGGCGACCGCCTGATGAACGCCACCGTGGAAGCCGATGCCGAACGTGCCGCGTTGATCGAGCGCCTGCAGAGCGCGCTCGATGCATTGGAAAGCGGTGACCAGGTCACCTGGCGTCGCGAGGTCGACCACCTCGCCGCGCTACGCACGCGCCCGATGATGCAGAGCCTGAGCCGGCTCGCCCGCGAACTCGGACAGGCCCTGGGCGAGTTGCCCACGGTGCCCGAAGAGGCCGGCGAACTGGACGATGCCTGCTCGCGCCTGGACCATGTGGTGGAGATGACCGAAAAGGCCAGCCACCGCACCCTGGACCTGGTCGAGGAATGCCGCGTGCTGGCCAACCAGCTGCGCGATGGCGGGCTCAATGAGGACCAGGGCGCACTGCTGGAAAAGATGCGCCACAACCTCACCGAGTTGTCGCTGGCGCAGAGCTATCAGGACCTCAGCGGGCAGATCATCCGCCGCGTGGCCGGCATCGTGCGCCGTGTGCACGAAGGCTTCGGCGCCTTGGGCCTTCCGCCCAAGAACAGCGAACCGAAGAAAGACGACGGCGGTCTTGCCGGTCCTGCGATCAAGGGCCTGGACCGTCACGCGGTGTCGCAGGACGACGCCGACGACCTGCTGTCCGGATTGGGGCTGTAATCATGAGTGCTGTTCCAGACGATATTGCTGCCGATTTCATCGTCGAGGCCCAGGAGATCCTGGATCGCCTCGGCGAACAGCTGGTGTCGCTGGAACAGGCACCAGACGAAGCGGACCAGCTCAACGCGGTGTTCCGCGGCTTCCACACGCTCAAGGGCGGCGCCGGCTTCCTGGCCATCAAGCCGATGGTGGAGCTGTGCCACGCCGCCGAAGAAACCCTCGGCATGGCGCGCTCGGGCCAGGCAGTGCTGCAGGCGCATCACTTCGATGCCGCGCAGCAGTCGCTGGACTATCTGCAGGCCATGCTGGACGCGATGGGCTCGGGCGAAGCGGTACCGCACGCGCCGGCCACGCTGATCGCGCAGTTCGATGCCAAGAGCGCGCCACCAGCGGTCAAGGCCGCCCCCAAGGCTGCCGCCGCGCCGGCGCAACACGACGACGCGCATGCTCCCGTCGCAGGCGCCAAAGGCCCCAAGGCCGCCGCCAAGGCCGGTGCCGAAGCCGAACAGACCGTGCGCGTGGACACCAAGCGCCTGGACGCCATCGTCAACCTGATCGGCGAACTGGTGCTCTCGCGCAACCGCCTGAAGACCTTGCGCACCCGCTTGCGCGACGAAGAACTCGACCGCGCGGTCAGCACGCTGGATATCGCCACCGCACGTCTGCAGACCGCGGTCATGCGTACCCGCATGCAGCCGGTCAGCAAGGTGTTCGCCCGCTTCCCCAAGGTGGCCCGCGATGTCGCGCGCACCCTGTCCAAGGAAGTGGAGCTGGAACTGATCGGCGCCGAAACCGAGCTCGATCGCAATCTGGTCGAAGCCCTGGCCGACCCGCTGGTGCACCTGGTGCGCAACGCGATCGACCACGGCATCGAATCGCCTGCCCTGCGCGAAGCCACCGGCAAGCCGCGCAGCGGCCATGTGCGCCTGTCCGCGCAGCAGGAAGGCGATTACGTCAGTATCGAAATCCAGGACGACGGCGCCGGCATCGACCCCGAGCGGCTGCGCGAGATCGCCCGCGGCAAGGGCCTGATCGACGCCGAAGCCGCCGCGCGCCTGAGCACCGACGAGTGTCTGCATTTGATCTTCATGCCGGGCTTTTCGACCAAGGCCGAGGTCACCGACATCTCCGGCCGCGGCGTGGGCATGGACGTGGTGCAATCGCGTATCCGCGAGCTCAGCGGGCAGATCCAGATCCAGTCCGAACTGGGCCGCGGCAGCCGCTTCATGATCCGCGTCCCGCTGACCCTGGCCATCCTGCCCACGCTATTGGTGCAGGCCGGCGAAGCGGTCTACGCATTGCCGCTGGCGCGCGTGGTGGAAGTGCTGCATGCACCGCAAACCTCGCTGGGCTGGTTCGACGGCCGCGCCGTCCTCGACCGCCGCTCGCACACCCTGCCCCTGATCGACCTGCGCCGCTGGCTGGGCGTACCGGCCGAACAACCGCCGCTGCTGACCGTGGTGTTGCTGCAGGCCGGCGAAACCCGCTTCGGCCTGGTGGTGGACCAGGTCCGCGGCCGCGAGGAAGTGGTGATCAAGCCCCTGCCCCGTGCCCTGCGCGGCCTGCCCGGCTACGCCGGCGCCACCCTGATCGGCGATGGCCGCATGGCGCTGATCCTGGATGTGGATGGGCTGCGTTCCAGCGATCATTGAGGTTGGGGATTCGGGATTCGGGATTGGGAGAATCGGGAATCGGGAATCGGGAATCGGGAAGACGATCCTGTTTGCCTGATCTAACGACAACGGCCGCGTACTGCGGCCGTTGTCGTTTCACTACCAGCATCGCTGCTGATCTATGTCGCTACGCGCAAGCATGGGCGCGATGGTTTAGCGACGGTCAGGCTGCCGTGGAAGTGAACCTGGAACCGTTATTTGGACCTCGTTATCTTGTTGCGAAACACTCAGCGCGCCATCGACGGACCAGCCTGGCTGACGGCTTGCTGGGACTGCTCCAGCGCCTGCTGCTGTTCGCGCGCCTGAGCCTGAGTCTGGTTGATTGCCTGCAGGCGATCGAACGACTGGGTCTCTGGTGTCTGCACGGCGTCCATGGTCGACATATGGGCACGCTGGTGAGCCGGGTCGTTGAGGGCGCCCTGAACGACGAAGACCTTCTCGCCGCCCGCAAGCTGAGCCGTTGGGTTGTTGAGCACCACATGATCCACCCGCGACAACCCTTCCTCTTTTGCCAGCGCAAGCAGGCTAGCTGTCATGCGCTCGCTCGATGCATCCCACTGCCTGCCATGTGCGCTATCGAGCTTTTGCACCCCGTCTTTGATCTGCTGGTACAGCGGGTGATCAGCATGGCCTGGATCTGACGGAAGAAGGTGAAGTGACGTCCCTTGCGATGGGGATTCACGTGCACGGAGCTCCTGCTCCAGCTCTTGTGCAGAGATCGGCGAGACATGCAGATGAGTGTTTTTGGTGTGCTGGAACAAGCCCGGCGTCGGGGGCTGGGTGCTGCTGTCCAGGTAAGGCATCGGGCGCGTATTGCTGCCCAGGTCAATACCATTGCGTTCTAGTGCATCCTCTTTGAGACCAAGCCGCTGCAGGTTAAAGATCATCGGTTGCTCAGGCGTGCCCTGCTGCGCCTTATTGTAGTGACGCTCAAAGATCGCTGCGGTGCCGATGACCCAAGGTCCGTAGTGGTTGTGATAGTCAGATAGGCCGCCATAACCGATCTGCGTATCCTGTGCTGGTTTATCGAAATAGTTGACACCCATTGCCTCGATATTTGCCGGCGTGGCTGACATGGTCAAATCTTGATTCAAGGAAAGATTTGGCTTTAAGGTGTAGACGAGACCTTGGCTTCCCGCAGCGGTATCGATGAAGTCACGCATCCGTCCTGGGGCCGCACGATAGATATCCTCCAAGGTCGGCTGAGGTGTACTGCCCTTCACCCTGCTGAGGGTGGCGTTCCAACCCGCGATCTCTGCACGTGATTCATCCTCACGGTTGCTAGCAATGACCTTTTCAGCGGCTGACGTGTAGTCGTGTGTGGTGCGCGCAATCGTACGAGCTTCAGTCATGAATTGCTGCCTTGCGGCCTCCGCGTCCGGGCTGAAGGTGCTGTGTTGCAACTCGTGCCCAAGGACAAAAGTCAGATCCCCGGCAGATGGGGGAGCAACTCCATTGGGGCCCACCAGCTTTGTCAGTGGCAACTGGATTGAGTGGCCAACAGGATCAAACGAGCCTCCAGCATGCGGATCGGTGAGAGGCTTGAAGCTGGTCACCAGCTTTTGATCAATTGCCACATTCAGCTGGCGCGTAAGTTCCGGCGAATCGGTTAGAAGCTGCCTCAGTTGATCGACGTGAGGTTTGGTAACTCCAGGCTCATTGCCGAAATCATTCAAAACTTTCAAAGCATCAGGACTGAGTGACATGTCCGCTCCTTGGACTTAACGGATGTAGACCCATTCGACGCATTTGCGCGCCACAAACTCTTGCGGTTCCGCAGCCTCACCTCGCGGAAAGACCTCTACTCGCATTCCTGGGCGCGTAAAGAAATCACTCATCCAGCGCCCGTCTTCGACGATGTTGCGCTCACGCGCAAATCCCATCTGCTCAAGCTGCTGGGTAAAACGATCAAAGTCCAGGCGACAAATTTCGGTCATCGCAGGCGATGCACCGGCCACATTGCGATCGAAGCGGAATTCGAACCATCTGCCATCAAGCTTGGTTTCATCGACTCCAAATCCATAACTCCAATCCTTAGTGAGCGGGCCGAAGGCCCGATATCGGCGTTCGTCGCCTTTCACGAACTGAACCGCCTGCCCCATCGTGGAATTCAGACGCTCGGGAGTGAAATCGGAGATGTTCTGGCTGCCCTTGATTAACACAAGCAGCTGACCAAGCAAGCCTTCCGCAGTGGGCTTGTTAGGCGGCACAGTGGTAGGACTGGATGAATTCATGGCAGATGTCTCCGTGACGGTTGCCGGGGCTGGGGTGGCCGACGTGTGGGCGCATGCGCCCAGAGCGAGGGTGGCGAGCAAGGCGTAGAGGGGGCGCGCGATCATGAAGCGTCCGTTGTGCGCTGGTGTGGCTGCGACGCTAGTGGCATCCGGCACCGAGGTCAATCGCAAAGGGTCTGGCAGCCGTAGCATCATCGCCGCACGCCGTGCGCCTTCGCCGGCACCTCCACCGGCGGCAACACCTCCATCAGCAGCTGCCCTTCGCTGGCGGTGATGCGCAGCTTGGTGCCGATGGCGAAGCCCAGTTGTTCCAGCCATAGGCCGCTGAGGCGGACGTGGGGTACGTGCTGGTCGCCGGCGTGGTCGTGGGCGCCGGGGTAATGGGTGTAGCTGACGGTGCATTGGCGCGGGCGGCGGGCGCGGCGGGGTGCGCCCAGCGTGCCGGGGCCTTGCGGGGAGGCGTCCGGGTCGGGCGGCAGCATCGGTGGCAGCTTGGTGCGGTCGGGTTCCACAACGACCCACTGCACCCGCTTGGGCGGCGCGGGGCGCGTACGTGTGCGGGTGGGCCGTAGGCTGGCAGATGCCGTGGGTGGGCGGCGGCGTGTCATGGCGCCTCCGGGTGGTGGCGGGTGATGGTTGCAGCGACGCACTGCTGCAATGGCACAGTCCTGCGTGCCGACAGGCGGCGCGAGGTGTGCGGCAATACAGCGAGCTGGCGACTCAGCGGATGCGCGGTATGCTCTCTCGCCTGCTCAACAGCTGCGCGTGCGACGAGCCGGCGCAGCACCTCGCCCATATCCCATCGCAGGCGGCGGGCGGAAGCTGGCAACAGATCAACCGGTACAGGTGCCGGCATGGGTGGTGCGGTAGACATGGCAACGCCCTCCTGGAACAACCCAAGAACCGCCACCAACGGCGACGGGATGTCGGGAGGTTCGAAACCGCTAGTAGCCGGCGGGCATATTTCCCTTGCGGGTGTTCTATTAGCCGCCCTCCCGACGCAGGCATTGCATCGGCTTGTGCCTGCAGGATGCAGGCACAAAAAACCCACCGGTTTGACGGAGGTGGGTACCGCTACTAGAGGAGTTTCGACGCTCCTTGGGCTTAGATTGCAAGTACGCGGTCTGGCGTGTCAATACACGCTGGCGGGCCTCGCGCGGCTGTGTGCGCCGCTGGCGCAGTTCCATACGGGCCACGCAAGCCGAGCGCCGTCGCCTGATAAGTGCACCTGACCCCATCACGGCAGGCAAGACGATCCTGGTTGCCTGATCTAACGACAACGGCCGCGTACTGCGGCCGTTGTCGTTTCACTACCAGCATCGCTGCCGATCTACGCCGCTACGCGCGCAGGCTGGGCGCGATGCTTTGGCGACGGCCCGGCTGCCGTGGAACTGAACCTGGAACCGTTATTCGTCCAGCAAGGAGTGGCTGCCCGATGCACAGCGAACCTAGGTCCCCACCTTTTTGGATGTTCTAGGCCATGACCTTGAATTTCTTCGTCATGACGAAAAACGAGGAGGAGTGTGGGCTAGCGCAGGATAGGCTGACGCCGGCGAATTGTATTACGCTACGTCTGCACAACAGATCTACTACCCCCTTCCTGGAGACGCCTATGCCGCGTAATGCCGAGATTGGGCAACCAGAGGTCATCATGATGTGCCAATGCTCGCTCTCCCTCCAGCAATGATCAGGATTGAATTAGAGAATGAACACCAAGATCAATGGATGGATTCTTGATGAATTTGTCGCCCCTGATGCTCATTTAAAGCAAGGCGACTTAATAAAATTTGACAAGGAAAAAAGTCCACTTAAAAGAGCTGGCATCGTGGTTACCGCGGACTGCGATCTGGAGAAAAAGAAACACGCCAAACTGGTAACGCTGGTTTCCGTAATTCCTGTTCAGATCATTATGGAGCACTATCTTTTACTTGAGGATTGCGAGAAAAAGAAGCAGCAGATCGAGAACTATGCATATAAATCTTTTGATATCGATCTCGGCCAAGATTCAGAACTAAAGAAGACGCTCCTTATGAGAGCGCTAGAAAGCCCGCCTGCTGATTGTGACAGCGCATCTATCGTTGCGGCTCGAATAACTCTTGATCAAATCGATTCAATTGCTGTTCAGCAATACAGAGCATTAATGAATGTCATTCAAGCCGGCGTCAAGAAAGCGAGCGCATTAGAGCAACAAGTAAGTAGTAGGGGTGATCTTTTGCTGCTGCCTGACCCTTCTGAGCTTGGAGTGACGGGCAACATTGCGTGGGTGAGGCATATCTGGCAGGTACCATTAACAGCAATTGCACTGCGAACCTCTGAGGTTTCCTCGAGGCAAGGTGAAAGAATAGCTCGCTTAGATTCGCCCTATAGATATCGACTAACACAATTAATGGCGCAAGTTTTTTCTGATATCGGACTACCTGATATTCAGCATCCAATTGAGCAAAGCATCCAGGCGGCCTACGATCATGTCTGAATATATATTTATCACCGAGGCAGCTCTTGATTTCTGCCTGACCAACAGTTCGTTTAATCAAGATTTTCTTCCGCATACGGGGAATGACATTCGCACAGAATCTCTTTCCTCGGATATAGTGGGATATTTTGCTGCCAACGAACCGGATAGCCCTTATTTTTCGCTTATAAGGACCGAATGTCTTAGTGAAATAAAGAAGATTTCCGACCAACCGGAGGACGCTTACAGGAGAATAGCGAGGGTTATAAAAGGACTAAAGTCCCCGCCTGTTCATTTGCCTCGTCAGTGGTCCGAATATCACCATCGGAATCTCCTCGCATTCTTTGCTTTGCCTAAAGGGGCTTCAACTAGACGATGGGTCGCTGACCTGAACGGTTCTTTAAAGGGAGTTCGCTTTGATGTCTTGGCTGCCGCAAGTGCCGAAGTTGACCTCATCAAACATAGCCCGAGGCCATGGCCAGATTCGATCCAGAATGCCATCGCATCACTTGCGACACATAGGTTTCAATTTTCCCAAGCCGATGCAGCGTCAACACTCACGGCGGAAGTTGATTTAAAAGCAATTGGGAGTGCTTCCGTTGCGAATAATCGAACTTATGAGGATTGGGAGCCTCACCTCACCGAGTCGCAAAGGGATGTATTGAAGCACCCAATTGACTCATCCATTCGCATCATCGGTCCTGCAGGCTCAGGAAAGACTCTTGCGCTTTGCATGAGGGCCATCCAGATATCCAAAGATCCTGACGTTGAAGCAAAAGGCAAGAGGATACTTATTGCGACTCATAGTTGGGCAATGGCAGAAAGAATTGATGGTGTGCTTAGCGTGTTAAATGGAGGGGCTCCGGCTGCTGGCATCACGACTTTCCCTCTCCTATCTTTGCTGGAGTTACATGCGGGGCATATCGGCCAGCAGCGTACCGATGTTATTGGGGATGATTCGAGTGATGGACGGTCAAAGTCGCTTGAGATTATCAAGGGCATCCTTGCGTCGTCTGACAAGAAAAGCCGCGCTGGAATATCAGAGTGGATCGCCAGCGGATTGCAAGCGGCGGATGAGAGTCGATCCCGCTTGGAATTGGTTATAAATTTGTATGATGAAATTGCAGGCATCTTAACTGCATCGGGAGTATCTCCAGACGACCCTGATTCAATTAGGCAGTACATAAATGGCGAGCGAGAGGATTGGATGCCTCCATTTTCTACGGTAGTAGATAGAGGTTTTGTTGTCGCCATTTACAGGGAATTCATACAAAATCTCATTGATCGTTCTTCAATCACGACCGACCAGTTTGTTTTGGACTCAATTCGAGTTCTGGAGACTTTTACTTGGCGAATGAGGAAGGAAACCGACGGCTATGACTACATCATAGTTGATGAATTGCAGCTATTTGATCCGCAAGAACGTTCGGCTCTAGAGCTCCTTGGAAGATCGAAAAAGGGGGTTCCTTTCATTACGGCTGAAGACCCCTCGCAAGGTATTTTTGCTGCCCTGAATGCGCGCCCTGGGATTTATCAAAATGAACTAGTTTATTTGGATACTGTTCATCGCTTTAACAGGGAAATTTTTGAACTTATTAGCTATATATACCAAAAATTCCCGCTCAACACTCTTCCTCTTAAAATTGACGCTTCAAAGAGCGCGCAGAAGCAGCTTCCTTGCCTATACACTGCGGATAATGATGCAAATGCCGTTAAACTTGCTGCAGACTTGGCTGAAAATATAAATAATTCTGCGACGCCATCCGACCGTATTTGTATCGCCACACTGGGCGACGTAGATATCGAGTTGGCCGACGCTTTGAATGCACGAAGGCTGTTAGTTACTCGTCTCGCAAGCTTTGATGATGTTGAACAACTTGCCTACAGTAAACGATCTATCATCGTCGCCCCCTGGCAGTTTATCGGTGGCACTCAGTTTAGCCATGTAATTGTAGTGGCGGCGGCAATAGCAGCGCCGCAGTCCCAGTTTGGAAAACTTAGAGAGCTTATATCAGTCTATCTTTCATGTAGTCGAGCAGCTCACTCACTCAATATCGTGACCAGTGGTTACGTTCCAGCAGTCATTTGGGAGGCTAAAGATCACGGATTAATTACGCATATACCTAGTCACTCCTAAGCATCATCAGGATCTGCTTAACCGTTTAATTTAGTGTGGTCGAAATAACGGTTCCAAATAACGGTTCAAATAACGGTTCCAGGTTCACTTCCACCGCAGCCCGGCCGTCACCGAACCATCGCGCCCATACCGTCCGCCACGCGGCAGGCATGGGCGCGACACGTTGGCGCTAGAACTTGTAGGTCAGCCCCAGGTACGCCAGCCGGCCTGCGTATCCGCCGCTATAGAAGCGGGCGCGGGTGTCCTCGCCCAGGTGCGAGCGGGATTCCTGCTTGGTCAGGTTCAGCACCGAGGCGGTGAGGCTGAGCGCTGGGGTGATGTTGTATGCCGCGTTTACATCGATCTGGTAGTACGGCTCTTCAAAGACGTTCAGGCCATTGACCAGGCCTTGTACCAGCTCGCCGCGACGGTTGTACGAGGCGCGCAGCAGCAGGCTGTCGATCTCGTAGAACACGGTGAGGTTGGTCTGGTTCCTGGCGCTGCCCGGCATGGAGGTCTTGCCGGCCTCGGTGCCGTCTTCCAGCCGCACCGCCGCCTTGCTGGCATCGTTATAGGTGTAGTTGAACTGCACGCCGAGGCCGAACGGCAGCGTGTGCTGCGCGTAGAGCTCCACACCCTGCGAGACCGCGTCCTGGCCGCCGGCCTGGGTGCTGTAGTTCTGCACGGTGACCGCTTGCCCGTCGACCATCATGTTGACGTCGCTGATCACGTCGACCGCGAAGTTCTCCACGTTCTTGCGGAACAGTCCCACACCCGCCACCGAGCCCGGCTGGAAATACCATTCCAGCCCCAGGTCGAACTGGTTGGCCTTGTACGGCTCCAGGTTCTTGTTGCTGCCCGAGCCGTACCAGCCCTGCTCGCTGGCACCGCCGGTCAGGCGCCGGTCGGCCACATACTCGGGGCTGTAGAACTCTAGGCTGCCGGGCGCTGCGATGTCGTTGTAGCTGGGCCGCGCGATCACCTTCGACGCCGCCGCGCGCAGCAGCAGGTTCTCGGTCAGGTCGTAGGCCAGGTTGAAACTCGGCAGCACGTCGGTGTAGTTGCGGTCCAGCCCGCTGACCACGAACGACTCGGTGCGTTGCACGCTGTCGGCCAAGCGCCAGTAGCCTTCGGTCCCGCAATAGGTGTCGGCCGGCGCGCCGCCGGGCGTGGCGGCGCCCTGCTGGCAGGCCAGCGGATTGCCGTCGGCGCCGTCGAAGAAATAGTCGTTGTAGGCAGTCACCTTGTCGGTGGAAGCGGCACGCTGGCCGGTGCGTGCCACCCGCACGCCGACGTTGCCGCGCAGCCGCTCGGTGTGGAAGTTGAGTTGCAGGTAGCTGGAGTAGATCTCCTCGTCGACGTTGTAGACGAAGTTGTCTTCGTTGCGGGTCTGCATCGCGCCGTAGGTCTGGTTCAAGTAGCCGATGTAGCCCGGGAAGTTGATCGCCGGGAACGCGCTGGCGTTGACGCCACCGGCCAGGTTGTCCTGCGCGAACAGCAGGCCTGGCGAGAACTGGGTGGCGATGGCATTGCAGCGCCCGTTCCAGTAGCGGTTGTCGTAGTCGCCCGGGTCGGTGCCCGGGCACACCCAGTAGTTGTTGCCGGTACTGCGGTGGATGCCGCCGTCGCGACGCTTGAGGCCGAACTGCAGCGAGTCGAAGACCTCGCCATCGAAATGCCAGGTGGTATCGATCTGCGCATACTGCTGCTGATTGGTGTTGCGGGTCCAGGACGAGCCGGTCGAGCCCAGATCGACCTGCAGGATGCCGTCGCGCAGGTTCTGCATCAGCTCCGGCGAGAAGGTCATGGACGGTGTGCCAGTCAGGTCCCAGGCGCTGGCGAAGTTGCCATTGGTCCAGCTGCCGTCGGCATTCTGCAGCCGCGGCTTGATCGGCAGGGAGAACTGCAGCTCCGGCCCGCCCTTGGCCCAGGTGCGACCGGCCTTGAACGCCACGTCCACCTGCTCGCCACGCCATTCGCCGCCCAGGTCCACCGTCTGCGACTGCGATTTCTCGATGTTGTAGCTGCCGGTGATCTGCGGCGTCGGCACCGTGCAGTCATCCGAGCCCCAGCCGCCCGGCGGCAGGCCGGCCGCGGCGGCCTGCGCCTCGCTGCAATAGTAGGTCTTGCCCGGGCGCAGGCTGTAGGCGGCGCCAGTGACGATGGTGCCGCTGGGATCGAACTGCAGCCGGTCCAGCAGGCGGCCGCCGCGCCAGTTACCGTCGCCGAAATAGCGCGCGATGTTCCACTCGGGAATCTTGATGGTATTGGTCTGCGAGTCCTGCGACAGGTCGAAGCGGAAGTAGTTCGCGGTCAGGGTCAGGTCGTCGGTCGGCTTGAACTGGAGGGTCAGCTGGCCGCCCTTGCGCTCGCGATCCTCCTGCTTGGCGTTCAGGCTGACCGCGGTCGGCATCATGAAACCGGTGTAATAGTTGCTGTCCTGGTCCCAGAAGCCGGTGCCGCCCCACCAGTTGGCGTTGAAATCCGACCGATTTCCGTTCACGTCGACCGCCGGGCCGCCTTCGTCGCGGCCGTACCACTGCCAGCTCTCGGTACTGGCATCGAGCGTGCGAGCGGTGCGCTTTTGCTGCGTGTAGCCAACGAAGACACCGAAGCGGTTGTCCTTGTCGTGCCAGGAGTAGGAGCCCGAGAACTGGCCGTCGGTCTTCCTGCTGGTATCGGACCAGGTGCCCTCGGCGGAGACGAAGCCGGAATGGGGTTCCAGTTCCAGCGGGCGCCGCGTCTGCAGGATCACCGTGCCGCCGATGCCGCCTTCGTCGATGCGCGCTTCCGGGGTCTTGTACAGCTCCGCGCTGCCCAGCAGGTTCGAGGGCAGCAGCGTGTAGTTGAACGAGCGCGTCGGGTCGCCGTTGGACTCGGCGGTGGCGATGTAGTTGCCGTTCAATTGGGTCAGTACCAGCTCCGAGGACAGGCCGCGCACACTGACGTTCTTGCCCTCGCCGCCGTCGCGGCTGATGACCACGCCGGGCACGCGTTGCAGCGCATCGGCCACGTTCTTGTCGGGGAACTTGCCCACGTCCTCGGCGGTGATCACATCGACCACGGCGTTGGCGTTGCGCTTCTGCTCCAGGCTTTTTTCGATCGCGTAGCGGTAGCCGGTCACCGTCACCGCGTCCAGGTCCGTGGCCTGCAACGCGGCCTGGCCGGTGGGCGCCGGCGTGCCGTCGGCCTGCTGGGCGGCGGCGGTGGAGGCGGCGCTCGCGAACAAGGCGATGGCGATACCGGCGGACAGCGTGCTGCGGTGGCGTGCGAATGGCATGCAGTTCATTTCGATCATGCTCTCCCAATGGTGATCGGCTTCGGCGGATTTGCGTCGATCCAACGATCGGACAACAACGCCGCGCGAAGTGACGCAAAAATATCCGGCGCCGCTGCGGCAACCCGGTTCCTCCGCTTCCCTCCCCCCTTCTGCGCAGATGCAATTAGATCGTTCTAATGCAGTTGAAAACTAATTATCACAGCCCCTGCGGCAGCGCATTCTGCTGCGCAACAGGCCCGCGGCGTGGTGAGACATCACGATGACCGGCCGGGCTCGCTACGCCTGCACGCGGCACGGCACAGCCTGCCGCGACGCCGGCTAACGCGGCTCGCTCGCGGCCAGCACAACACCCTCGCTCGCATCCGCGCGCAAGCGGTCTGCCGAAGCGCCCGCACCCTCCCGATCATTTGCAACCGGGCTCAGCCAGAGACAGAGTCGTCATGCGTGTTGGCACTCTCCAGGACATGGCCAACCGCCCACCGCTAAGCGGCTATCGCCATGGCAGGGATGTGCCGCGACGGCGACTCGGGCAGGATGTCCGCCGCGCCGAAGAGCCGATGCCCGGTCGCGCTGGCGCCCTCACCGACGCCAACAACCGGCAGTCCGCGTCTGGACGTACCCTCACCCCAACCCCTCTCCCAGCGGGAGAGGGGCTTTAGTGCGCGCCGCACTCAGGACTCCTCGAAATCACATCAGTAACGTGCCGGGGCAGCAGCGTGGCCGGAGATCGGCGGACAGCGGCACGGGGATGTGCTGCAACGGCGAGTCAGACAGGATGTCTTTCGAGCCAAGGAACCGGTCCCCGGCTGCGCTACCGCTCTCGGCGCAGTCGGCAATTCGAAGACCTGCACCCCAGAACGCCAACTTTCTGGCGCTCTCAACCATCTGCCCCTATCAAGTCCGCCGCACTTGGGCCGATACCGCCTGCATGGACAGATTGAGCATCATCGGACTGGTGCTGGCGCTCGTGGCGATCGTCGGCGGCAGCGTATTGAAGGGCGCCGGCATTTCGTCGCTGTGGTCGCCGGCTGCCTTCGTGATCGTCATCGTCGGTACGGTGGCAGCGATCCTGCTGCATACCTCGCCGGCGGTTTTCCGGCGCGCCTTCAAGATCCTGCGCTGGGTGATCCGGCCGCCGGCCAGCGACCGGCCGCAGCTGGTCGCCCGCATCGTGGAATGGAGCAATACCGCACGTCGCCAGGGCCTGCTGGGCCTGGAGGACCAGTTGCCGCGCCTGGACGATGCGTTCCTGCGCAAGGGCCTGCAGATGCTGGTCGACGGCGTGGAGCCGGAGGCCATGCGCCATATGCTGGAAATCGAGGTGGACAACCAGGAGCGCCAGGATCTGGCCGCGGCCAAGGTCTTCGAGGGGATGGGCATCTACGCGCCCACCCTGGGCATCATCGGCGCGGTGCTGGGCCTGATGGCGGTGATGAAGAACCTGGCCGACCCGGCCATGCTGGGCCACGGGATCGCGGCGGCGTTCACCGCCACCATCTACGGCATTGCCTCGGCCAATCTGCTGTTTCTGCCGGTGGCGGCCAAGCTCAAGAGCGTGATCCATTGCAGCACCAACGAGCGCGAAATGGCGATCGAAGGGCTGATCGCGATCGCCCAGGGCGAGAACCCGCGCAATATCGAGTCGAAATTGGCAGGCTACTTGCATTAGAGCGTGCCATGGCCCGTCGTCGCAAACATCACGAAGAACATGGCAACCACGAAGCGTGGGCGATTCCGTACGCCGATCTGATGACGCTGCTGCTGGCGTTCTTCGTGGTGATGTACGCCATCTCCTCGCTCAACGAGGGCAAGTACAAGGTGATGGCGCAGGCGCTGACCAGCGCCTTCGGCGGCTCGTCGAACACCGCCAGCCCAGTGCAGATCGGCAAGACCCAGACCCTGGGCGCGGACTACGACCGCCCGTCGGTGATCAAGGCCGGCGCACCGATGGCCGCCACCACCGGGCCGACCGACGCCACCCTGCTGCCGTCGATGGCCGCGCAGATGCGCATGCCGGTGTCGTTGCGCAACCAGGCGCAGCTGGCCCGCGCGCAGCGCCAGATGGATGCGGTGGCCGCGCAGCTGAGCAAGACGCTGTCGCCGCTGATCGAGAAACAACTGATCACCATCCGCCGCAACGATCTGTGGATCGAGGTGGAAATCAACAGCGACATCCTGTTCGGCACCGGCTCGGCCACCCTGGCCGGCGCTGCGCGCGACACCCTGTCCACGCTGGCGTCGGTGCTGCGCGATGCGCCCAACGGGGTGCGCGTGGAGGGCTACACCGACAACCAGCCGATCGCCACCGCGCAGTTCCCCTCCAATTGGGAGCTGTCGGCGGCGCGTGCGGCCAGCGTGGTGCACCTGTTCGCCGACGACGGCATCGCGCCGCAACGATTGGCGATGGTGGGCTATGGAGAATTCCGCGCACGTGCCGATAACAGCACTGAGGCGGGACGGAATGCGAACCGGCGTGTGGTGTTGATCATCCTCGCTGACTCGGCTGGCTCACTCGCACCCGATCCGCCATCGCAGTTGCATGCGACCGCCGCCGGGGCGCCGAAGCTTCCCAAGTCTGACGGCGGCCAAACGGCCGTCACCACCGAAAGCGGCACAAGTTCCGTTCCCGCCGTAATTGAAGGAGTGCACTGAGATGCGTATCTGGGCAATCGCCAACCAAAAGGGCGGCGTCGGCAAGACCACCACGACGCTGGCGCTGGGTCGCGGTCTGGCCGCGCTCGGCCACCGGGTGTTGTTGATCGACCTCGATCCGCACTCCTCGCTCACCCGCGCGTTCGGCGTGGCGGTCGACCCGCCGCCGCGCGGGGTGCTGGACCTGTTCGGCACCCCGCCGAGCGACCTGGCCAGCCTGGCCCACGAAAGCAGCATTCCCGGCCTGTCGTATGTGTGTGCGCAAGCGGCACTGGCCACGCTGGAACGCCGCAGCGCCAACCAGCCCGGCCTGGGCCTGGCGCTGCAGAACGCGATGACCCGCCATGCCGGACAGCACGACTACATCCTGCTCGACTGCCCGCCCACCCTGGGCTTGCTGATGATCAACGCGCTGGCCGCCTGCGACCGCGTGGTGGTGCCGACCCAGGCCGAACCGCTCGCCCTGCATGGCCTGGCCAGCATGGTGCGCACCGCCGACATGGTGCAGCGTTCGCGCCGTCGCGAGCTGCCGGTGTCGATCCTGCCGACCCTGTTCGACCGCCGCACCCGCGCTGGCAACGAAACGCTCAAAGAGATGCAGACCACCTACGGCCCGTTGGTGTGGGAAGACGCCGTTCCGATGGATACCCGAATCTGCAATGCCGCCGCCCTGACCGTGCCCGCCGTTGGCGGCGACTATCCGGGCCGCGGCCTGTCCGCCTATCGCCGTGCGCTGGAATGGGTGCTGGCCGACGACGCGATGCGCATGGAGCAAGCCGCATGAGTCACCACACCGCCAATGGTGAGCTGGACGATTACCTGGAAGGCCTGCTACACGATGCCGGCGCGCAAACGCCAGTCGCAGCGCCCGTGGTTGCGGAACCGCCTGCTGCGCTCGCCACGATCGACCAGGCCGAGCTTGCAGTGGCCGAACCGCACGTCGCCATCGCCTCGCCCGACGTCATCGCCGCCGACCTGCTGGCAGAGATGCATGCGGATCCGGCCTTCGGCGCTCCGGTTGCCGCAGCGCCCACGCCCGAACAGATCGCTGCCAGCCTGCTGGCCGAGATGGACGCCGATCCGGCCTTCGGCGCTCCCGTCGCCGTGGCCGCGATGCCCACGCCCGAACAGATCGCTGCCGACCTGTTGGCCGAAATGGATGCCGATCCCGCCTTCGGCGCTCTCGTCGCCGTGGCCGCGACGCCCACGCCCGAACAGATCGCTGCCGACCTGCTGGCCGAAATGGATGCCGATCCCGCCTTCGGCGCTCCCGTCGCGGTAGCCGCGACGCCCACGCCCGAACAGATCGCTGCCAGCCTGTTGGCCGAAATGGATGCCGATCCGGCCTTCGGCGCCGGAGAAGCGGGCGCCGAGATGATCGCCGCGGACCTGCTGGCCGAGATGGATGCCGACCCCGCCTTCGCGCAACCGGCCGCTGCCCCCACACCGCCCGCGCCCGCACCCGTGCCGGCGGCGGCACCGCGTGCAGCGCCGACACCGGCACGTGCCGCACCCGGCCCGGTGTATCCGCCGGCGCTGCAGGCCTTGCTGCATCCCGCGCAGGCCGACACCGTGCAGACCGAACGTCGTGCCAGCGAGCGCAGCAGCCGCTGGCTGCGGCTGCGCTGCGGCGAACAGACCTATGCGCTGGAACTGCTCAAGGTGCAGGAGGTGGTACTTCCGGTGCCGCTGCTGCCGTTGCGCGGCACACCCAGCGCGATGCTCGGCATCATGAACCTGCGTGGCCAGGTGGTACCGGTGATCGACCTGGGTATCCATCTGGGATCCTCGCCGGTGGACATGGACCTGCAGACGCGGGTGGTGGTGCTGGAAGAAAACGGCGAAACCATGGGCCTGCGCGTCTCGGCGGTGGAAGACGTCACCAGCCTGACCGACCAGCAGATCGAGCCGCCGGACAACGCGCGGCTGTGCCGCATCTCCAACAACCTGTTCCGCGGCGTCGCACGCCTGAGCCACCAGCCGATGATCCTGCTCGACGCCACGCAGCTGCTGCACTGAGCGCGACCCAACGCATCACGCACACGGTCGCCGCGTGACCGCAGGGCGCGAGGCGTGCGCACTGTCATGCCGTTGCCAAGCCGAGCGCGCTGCCGCAGGGCGCGCCGCAGGCTTGCGTGCTCCCTGGCACGCACCGCCGCTGACGCAGGGCTTGCACACTTTGGCGTATCACCGATTCACCGTTAAAGCTTTTCCACCTGCCGCCGTTAGTACGCATAGAACCATCCGTTCGGAGCAACAATGAGCACAGTGACATTGGGTGAGGATCTCGGCATCGAGACCAGCGCCGACCTCAAGCAGAAGCTTGCCGGATTCCTCACCCAGGACGGCGACCTGGTGCTTGATGCAGGCGAAGTCCGGCGTATCCACACCGCCAGCGTGCAGTTGCTCTGCGCCTTCGTGCAGAGCCGCCGCCAGGCGGGCCTGCACACCGAATTCGATGGCTGTAACGACACTTTTAGAGATGCGGCTCGTCTGCTGGGCGTCACCGACGCACTCGGACTTCCCGTATCCAATGACAACCTGAAATCTGTGGAGAACGCCGCATGAGCGCACGTATCTTGGTGGTGGACGATTCGGCGTCGATGCGCCAGATGGTCTCTTTCGCCCTCACCTCTGCCGGCTTTGCCGTCGAAGAAGCCGAAGATGGCGCCGTCGCGCTGGGCCGCGCGAAGGGCCAGCGCTTCAATGCGGTGGTCACCGACGTGAACATGCCCAACATGGACGGCATCTCGCTGATCCGCGAGCTGCGCCAGCTGCCGGACTACAAGTTCACCCCGATGCTGATGCTCACCACCGAGTCGGCGGCCGACAAGAAATCCGAAGGCAAGGCGGCCGGCGCCACCGGCTGGCTGGTCAAGCCGTTCAATCCCGAACAGCTGATCGCCACCGTCCAGAAAGTTCTGGGTTAACCCTTACTCGCTCCAGCATCGGATGTCACGCCCATGAGCATGGACCTGCAACGTTTCCACGCCACCTTTTTCGAGGAAAGCCGCGAAGGGCTCGACGCGATGGAGGCCGGGCTGTTGTCCCTCGAAGAAGGCAACCGCGACCCGGAAATCATCAACTCGGTCTTCCGTGCCGCGCACTCCATCAAGGGCGGTGCCGCGACGTTCGGATTCGAGGCCGTCGCCGGCCTGACCCATGTGCTGGAGACGCTGCTGGACGAACTGCGTTCCAACAAGCGCCAGCTCGAGCCCAATGCGGTCGACGCCATGCTCGGCTCGGTCGACGTGCTGCGCGCCCTGCTGCGCGAAGCCGAACACGGCACCCCGGCCGACCCGGCCGCGGTCAAGGCCGTACACACCCGTTTGAATGCCGTGCTGGCCGGCGAAGCGCCCACCGCCGCGGCGGCAGCCAAACCGAAGGAAGAAGAACCCGAAGCCTGGCACATCGGCTTCACTCCGGCGCCTTCGCTGTTCATGAGCGGCAACGACCCGCTGCGCATCATCCGCGAGCTCGAACACCTGGGCCCGCTGCAGATCGCCGCGCGCCTTGAGCGCATGCCGGGCTTCGAGAACATCGACCCGCTGGAAGCCTACCTGGCATGGGATCTGGGCCTGATCGGCAAGATCCCGCGCAGCAAGATCGAAGACACCTTCGCCTGGGTGGTGGACGATTGCGAACTGGACATCCGTCCGATGCCGGTGCCCGCGCCGCCGCCGAGCCTGGCCGTGGAAGCGGCCGCTCCGGCACCGGTGGCCGCAACGGCGCCGTCCGCGCCTGCAGCCGCCGCCGAACCCGCCGCTGCCACCGCCTCCCCGGCCAAGGCCGCCGCGGCCGAAGCCGAAAGCTCCATCCGCGTCAGCGTCGACAAGGTCGATGCGCTGATCAACCTGGTCGGCGAGCTGGTGATCACCCAGGCCATGCTCAAGCAGGTCTCCACCGGCCTGGATCCGGCGCATGCCGAACGTCTGTTCGCCGGCCTGGATCTGCTCGAACGCAATACCCGCGATCTGCAGGAAGCGGTCATCGGCGTGCGCATGCTGCCGGTGGATGCGGTGTTCCGACGCTTCCCGCGACTGGTGCGCGACCTGTCCAGCCGGCTCGGCAAGCAGGTGCGCCTGCGCACGATCGGCGAAGGCACCGAGCTGGACAAGGGCCTGATCGAAAAGATCGCCGATCCGCTGGTCCACCTGGTGCGCAACTCGATCGATCACGGCCTGGAAATGCCCGATGCGCGTCGCGCCGCGGGCAAGGACGAGACCGGCACCATCACCCTGGCGGCCTCGCACCAGGGCGGCCATATCGTGATCGAAGTCAGCGACGACGGCCGCGGCCTCAATCGCGCCAAGATTCTGGAAAAGGCAGCCGAACGCGGCATCGCCGTGCCGGACAACCCGACCGATGCCCAGGTGTGGGATCTGATCTTCGCGCCGGGCTTCTCCACCGCCGATGCCGTCACCGACCTGTCCGGCCGTGGCGTGGGCATGGACGTGGTCCGCCGCAACATCCAGGGCCTGGGCGGCGAAGTGCAGCTGGAAAGCAATGCCGGCAGCGGTACCCGCGTGCTGATCCGCCTGCCGCTGACCCTGGCCATTCTCGACGGCATGACCGTCTCGGTGGCCGGCGAAACCCTGATCCTGCCGCTGGCCTACGTGCTCGAGGCACTGCAGCCGGCAGCCGAGGACATCCGCTCGATGGCCGGCGACGGCCGGGTGCTGCGGGTCCGCGGCGAGTATCTGCCGATCCTCTCGCTCACCAATTACTACGGCTTTGGCGGGCAGCAGTCCTCGCAGGAACAGCTGGTGGTGGTGGTCGAGGGCGACGGACAGAAGATCGCACTGGAAGTGGACGAACTGCTTGGCCAGCAGCAGGTCGTGGTCAAGAACATCGAGAACAACTACCGCCGCATCCCCGGCGTCTCCGGCGCCACCATCCTCGGCGATGGGCGGGTGTCGCTGATCGTGGACATCGGCGGGCTGGTCCGCTCGTTGAAGGTGCCGCAGGCAGCGTAAGGCAGCAGACTGCGGCAGCGATGCCGCGGTGCAGGGCTCCACGCCATCGGCAAGCGATCGGCGTCGGAGCGATCGCCGGCAGTAAGGGGGACTGCCGGCATCAGCAATACCCGTCCGGCCCGACACGCCCGGCGGGAGATTCTGGCCCTTTGTCCGGATCTTGCGACTCAGCCGTCGTCCATCGCCTGCCTCCGGCGGGTGCCCGCGAGGCCAGTCGTTTCTGCATCACGAGAAGACCACTATGAACTGGTTCCGTAACCTTGCCGTCGCACGCAAGTTGGCCGTGGCGTTTTCCTTTACCGCGCTGATCACCCTGAGCCTGGGCGTGTTCGCACTCACGCGCATGCAGTCCAGCGCGCACCTGTTGCGCGAAATCGGCAATGTGTGGGCGCCCGCGGTGCAGCAGTTGAGCGAAATGCGCGCCCTGCTGGGCGAATTCCGCACCTACGAACTCGCCCAGCTGGCGCACGCCGACGATCCGAAGGCGGTACAGAACTACTTCGAACGCATGGACAAGGCGCGCGCCGAAGTGGATGCCGCGCAGAGCGCCTACGCCAAGACCACCACGGCAGGCAAGGAGACCGAGTTGTACAACGAGGTCAAGCTGAAACTGGCCGACTACTACAAGGCCAACGCCGCGCTCAGCGCAGCCGTGCGTGCCGGCGACCTGGTCACCGCCAACGCCGTGTCCGACGAGCAATCGCGGCCGGCGCGGCGCGACCTGTTCGCCAAGCTGGTGGAACTGACCAAGTTCAACACCGCGCACATGAACAGCGAGATCGCCCAGGCCGAAGCGACCTATCGACGCTCGGTCCAGGTGATGCTCGCGGCAATGGCGCTGGCAGTGCTGCTGGCCGCCTTCGCCGGCTGGTTCATCGCACGCAGCATCGCCGGCCCGCTCGGCCGCGCCACCCGCGTGGCCGGCGCGATTGCGCAGGGCAAGCTGGACAACGCCATCCAGGTCGACAGCCGCGACGAAGCCGGTCAGTTGCTGCACAGCATGCAGGGCATGCAGGATCAGTTGCAGGCAGTGCTGGCCGCGCAGTCGCAGATGGCGCAGCGCCATGATGCCGGACAGATCAGCTACCGCATGGACGCGCAGGCATTCCCGGGCGATTTCGGCACGATGGTCCACGACACCAATACCCTGGTGGGTGCGCATGTCACCCTGCAGAGCAAGCTGGCCCAGATCATGTCGCGCTATGCGATCGGCGACCTGAGCCAGGACATGGAACGCCTGCCCGGCGAGAAGGCCGTGCTCAGCGACACCATGGACACCGTCAAGCGCAACCTGTCGGCGATGAACAGCGAGATCAGGACGCTGGCGCAGGCCGCGGCCAACGGCGACTTCAGCGTGCGCGGCGATGCGCAGCGCTTCCAGTACGATTTCCACGCCATGGTGGACAGCCTCAACCAGCTGATGGCCACCGCCGATGCCAATTTGGCCGCGCTGTCCAAGGTGCTGCAGGCCATCGCCGCCGGCGACCTCACCGAGCGCATGCACGGCCAGTTCCACGGCGTGTTCGCGCGGATGCGCGATGACGCCAATGCCACCACCGAACAGCTGTCGGGCATCGTCGGGCGCATCCAGCACGCGACCGCCTCGATCAATACCGCCGCCAGCGAGATCGCCGCCGGCAACCAGGACCTGTCGCAGCGCACCGAGCAGCAGGCGGCCAACCTGGAAGAAACCGCCGCATCGATGGAAGAACTCACCTCCACCGTCAAGCAGAATGCCGAGAGCGCACGCCAGGCCAATCAGCTGGCGATCGGTGCCGCGTCGGTCGCCTCCCAGGGCGGCAGTGTGGTGGCGCAGGTGGTCACCACCATGTCCGGCATCGAGACCTCCTCCAAGAAGATCGCCGAGATCATCTCCGTCATCGACGGCATCGCGTTCCAGACCAACATCCTGGCCTTGAACGCCGCGGTGGAAGCGGCACGCGCCGGCGAACAGGGCCGCGGCTTCGCGGTGGTGGCCTCGGAAGTGCGTACGCTCGCCCAACGCTCGGCCGGCGCCGCCAAGGAGATCAAGCACCTGATCGACGATTCGGTGGGCAAGGTGGCCGAGGGCTCCTTGCTGGTGGACCAGGCCGGCAAGACCATGGCCGATATCGTCGCAAGCGTGCAGCGGGTCACCGACATCATGGGCGAGATCTCCGCCGCCTCGCAGGAACAATCGGCCGGTATCGAACAGGTCAACCTCACCGTCACGCAGATGGACGAGGCCACCCAGCAGAACGCCGCGCTGGTGGAGGAAGCCACCGCTGCGGCCCGTGCGATGGAGGATCAGGCCGGCCAGCTGTCCGATGCGGTGGCGATCTTCAAGCTGCACGGCGCTGCTGCAGCATCGAGCCCGGCGCCGGCGCGCCCTGCCCCGGCTCCGGCTCCGCGCGCATCGGCCAAGACACCGCCCAAGCGGGCAGCGCCCGCCGCCAGGGCGCCGACGGCAGCGCGTCCGGCGCTGGCAGCAGTGTCCGGCGGCGAGACGAGCTGGCACGAGTTCTGACGCCACCGCCACCGCTTCCGCAGCGAACCGACAGGCCCCGGCAGCAATGCCGGGGCCTGTGCGTTCGTGCTGTCCTCACGCGATTGCTGCAACGCCGACTTCGAATGCGCTGGCAGCCGATAGCGGCGCCGCAACGGCTGTCCATCCGCGTGCCGATGCACGCGACCGATCCTGCCGCGTGGTGCCGCAGTGTCGCTGCCGCAGGCGCAGGCGCAGGCGCCCGGCGCCAGCGCGTGGTGGCCGTGGCCACCGCCCCCGCCGGCCATCGGTTCACCGACGTGACGACCGTTGGTCGAATGGTGATCAAGCACACGCTTGCCCAGCCGATAGACAAGGCACTGAGGGCTGCACGCCCGCGTCAAGTCGAAGGAAGTCCGCATGCATATCGCCAATTCCGTCCGCTCTGCCCGCCCGTTGCTGGCTGCCGTGTTTGCCGTCGCCTTGCTGGCCGCCGGCACCTCCCTGCCACCGTCGTTCGCCGCACCGGCCGCGCCGGTGTCCGTGCTGCTGGACAGCGTTCCGGTGACGGCGCTGCAGTCGCTGGCTGTGGATCTGGTGCAGCTGCGCGAGCAACAGCGTGCGCAGCTCGCCGTCTCGCACGACGTCGAGCGCGTGCAAGCCTACGACGAGCGTCTGGGCAGCCTGCACCATCGCATCGCCAGGCACGCCGGCTATTTTCAGGCCACCGCCCCACAAGGCGAGCAGGCGCAGCAATTCGCACGGGTGCAGCAGCAGTTGGGCCGCTATCTGGCGCAGCACCGCCAGGCCAACCGCGACCTGCACGCGGGCGACCTGCATGCGGCGCAGGCCCTGTCGCTGGGGCACGCGGGCGATACCCGCCAGCTGCTGTGGACCGAACTGCACAACCTGCAGGCATCGGTGTCCGGAGACGGTCGGCCGCAACGCCGCTGAATCTACCGCGTCGGCCTGCGCATCGCGGCCGGCACGCTTGGCACCGCGTCGCGTGCGCGACGCGCAGGTGCAGCAGGTGCTGTCCCGTTACACGACCGCCAGGCACTCAACCTTTCGCAGTCGCTATTTGCCATATCCCGGTCATATTCCTTTCGCTGGATACCCGCCATGACGTTCAAGAGTTCGCTCGCGAAGACGCTCGCCAATGTTCCGCTGAAACGCAAATTCCTGATCCAGACCACCCTGGTGGCGCTGGGCATCATCGCGTTGGCGGTAGTGGCCGCGCGCATGCAGTACGTGGATCTCACCGACACCCGCCGCGATGGCCTCAAGAGCCAGATCGAGATGGCGATCGCGGTGGTCAATGGCTACGCCGAGCGCGCCGAGAAAGGCGAGATGGATGTAGACGCCGCCAAGAAGGCAGCGCTGACGACGCTGTCCAGCATGCGCGCACGCGGTGGCGTGGACTACATCTACGTGACCGACCAGGCGCCGGTGATGCTGATGCATCCCACCCGTCCGGATCTGAACGGCAAGCCGCTCAACGACGTGCTCAGCCCCGACGGCAAGCGCATCTTCCCGGCCTTCGTGACCGCCGCGCAGGCCGGTGGCGGCTATGTCGACTACACCTGGGCCAAGCCGGGCAAGAAGGATCCGGTGCAGAAGACCTCCTACGCGGCGTTGTACAAGCCGTGGGGCTGGGTGATCGGCACCGGCGTGTACCTGGACGATACCCAGTCGCAGGCCATCGCCTTCACCGCCATCGTGGCGGTGGCCGGCGGTCTGCTGGTGCTGCTCAATCTGCTGGTGGGCTGGATGATCGGCAACTCGGTCCTGGAACCAGTGGCGCGCGCCCTGGCCGCGATCAAGGGCGTGTCACGCGGCGACCTGAGCGTGCGCACGGCAGACCATGGCACCGATGAGATCGGCCAGATGCTCAAGGCCACCGACGAGATGGTGCAGACCCTGGAGCGCTTCTCCGCGCAGACCAAGGTGATGGTGCACATGCACGCCGGCGAGGACGTCACCCACCGCATGCCGACCGATTTCCCCGGTGTCTACGGCGAGCTGGCCGGCGGCATCAACACGATGATCTTCGAGCACCTGGACGCCATCGTCGATGCCATCGGCATCCTCAACGAATACGCCCAGGGCGACCTGTCGCGCGATGCGGCCCGCCTGCCCGGCACCCGTGCCGTGCTGCACGAGGCCATGGACGCGGCCAAGGCCAGCCTGCTGGCGATCAACAACGAGATCAAGCGCCTGGCGCAGGCCGCCGCCAACGGCGACTTCAGCCAGCGCGGCGACGCGGCGCGCTTCAAGCACGATTCGGCGCGCATGATCAACGACCTCAACGCGATGATGGACGTCAGCGACCGCAATCTGGGCAAGCTTTCCGAGCTGTTGGCGGCGCTGGCAGAAGGCGACCTTACCGCGCGCATGGATGGCCAGTTCCACGGCGTGTTCGCCCGCATGCGCGACGATGCCAACACCACGGCCACCCAGTTGGCCGGCATCGTCGGGCGCATCCAGCAGGCGGCCGCGTCCATCACCGGCTCGGCCAGCGAAATCGCCGCGGGCAACAACGATCTGTCGCAGCGCACCGAGCAACAGGCGGCCAATCTGGAAGAAACCGCCGCCTCGATGGAAGAACTCACCTCCACCGTCAAGCAGAACGCAGAAAGCGCCCGTCAGGCCAACCAGCTGGCGATCGGTGCGGCCAGCGTCGCGTCGCAGGGCGGCCAGGTGGTCAGCCAGGTGGTCGATACGATGAGTGGCATCGAGGCCTCTTCCAAGAAGATCGCCGAGATCATCTCCGTCATCGACGGCATCGCGTTCCAGACCAATATCCTGGCCTTGAATGCAGCGGTGGAAGCCGCGCGTGCCGGCGAACAGGGGCGCGGTTTCGCGGTGGTGGCTTCCGAGGTCCGCACCCTCGCACAGCGCTCTGCCGGCGCGGCCAAGGAGATCAAGCACCTGATCGACGACTCGGTCGGCAAGGTGACGCAGGGTTCGGCGCTGGTGGATCAGGCCGGCAAGACCATGGCCGAGATCGTCTCTTCGGTGCAGCGGGTGACCGACATCATGAGCGAGATCTCCGCCGCCTCGCAGGAACAGTCGGCCGGCATCGAGCAGGTCAATCTCACCGTCACCCAGATGGACGAGAGCACCCAGCAGAACGCCGCGCTGGTGGAAGAAGCCACCGCTGCGGCCAACGCCATGCAGCAACAGGCGCAGCAGCTCGACGATGCGGTGGCGATCTTCCGCCTGTCCGCTGGCGGATCCGCTCAGCATGGGCACGCGGCAGCACATCCGCCAGCACGCCCACGCGTGGCGCTGGTCGCTCACTGATCGCATCGACCCCCGCTCCGGCGGGGGTTTTGCGTTCTGCGCCATGACGCGCCGCGTTGCATAGGAGCATCGGTCGTCGCGCCACGCGGGATCGTGTCATCCATCGACGCATGCATCGCCATCGCGGCCCGCCAGGGCGGGCTCGGCGAACCGGCATCAACGGTGCCCCACTGCCCGATGAACGGAGCAGCTCGGAAAACGCAGGGATCCGGTTCGTCGAACGCCATGCCAGCCAATGCTCTTGCGAAACACCGCCAACTCAGGGGCGCCTGCGGCAACGGCGTTCAGACGCTTGAAAAGTAAAGAAACACCGCTGCTGGCCGTTAGCGTGCAGGACGTTGCCATGCGACACCCCGGAGTAAAAAAGATGAACAAATTCAACGACTGGCCCATCCGCCGCAAACTGATGTTTGCGTTCTGCCTGAGTGCGGTCCTCACTGCCCTGCTCGGCGGGTTGGGCTTCTCGCGCATGAAGCAGATGCAGCAGCAGACAGTGCTGATCAATGAAGACATCGTGCCGGTGTTGAGCCGTCTGTCGGAACTGCGCGCGTTCGGTGGCGAATTCCGCATCTATGAGTCCGGACAATTCGTCAATCTCGAAAATCCCGAGCGCTACGATTACTTCCTGACCCGCATGGACGAGATCCAGGGCAAGTACGCGCAGACGCAGAAGGCCCTGGAAGCCAAGATCGGCGCCGGCTCTCCCCTGAAGGCCGGCTACGACAAGCTCGAGCAGCAAAGCGCCAGCTACTTCGAGGCCAACAAGACCCTGCGCGCGCTCTACAAGGACCCCGACTACGCGGCCGCCGTGCGTGCGAACAAGCAGTCCGGCGACATCCGCAAGGTGCTGTTCGAAACCATCGACAAGATGTACGCCGAACAGTCCGCCGCGTTGGCCAGCATGGTGGCCGCCAGCAGCGCCTCGTTCAAGGCAACCAGCGTCGTGCTGCTGATCGGCACCTTGCTGATGGCCGCCCTGGCGGTGACCTTCGGCTGGCTGATCGCACGCAGCATCACCACGCCGTTGTCCAAAGCGCTGGCCGCCATCCAGGCCGTGTCGCGCGGCGACCTCGGCGTGCAGATCGGCAACACCAGCAAGGACGAGATCGGCCAGATGCTCGACGCCACCGGCGGCATGACCCGCATGCTGCGGCGCTTCTCCGACGAGACCGCGCGCATGTCGCATCTGCATGCGGCCGAGGACATCACGCACCGCATGCCCGAGGACTTCCCTGGCGTGTACGGCACGCTGGCCAGCGGCATCAATACGATGATCTTCGAACATCTGGATGCCATCGTCGATTCGGTCAACGTCCTCAACCAGTACGCCCAGGGCGACCTGAGCCAGGATGCGCGCCGCCTGCCCGGTAGCCGCGCCGTGCTCCACGAAGCCATGGACGCGGCCAAGGCCAGCCTGCTGGCGATCAATACCGAGATCAAGCAACTGGCGCAGGCCGCAGCGGCAGGCGACTTCAGCGCCCGCGGCGATGCGGCGCGCTTCAAGTACGACTTCGCGGTGATGGTGGCCGATCTGAATTCGATGATGGACGTCAGCGACCGCAACCTGGGCAAGCTGTCGCAGTTGCTCGCGGCGGTGGCCGATGGCGACCTCACCGCGCGCATGGACGGGCAGTTCCACGGCGTGTTCGCGCGCCTGCGCGACGATGCCAATGCCACCGTGCAACGCCTGACCGACATCGTCGGTCGCATCAAGCACTCCACGCTGGCCATCAACACCGCCGCTGGCGAAATCGCCGCCGGCAATCAGGATCTGTCGCAGCGCACCGAACAGCAGGCGGCCAACCTGGAAGAAACCGCTGCCTCGATGGAAGAACTCACCTCCACCGTCAAGCAGAACGCCGAGCATGCGCGGCAGGCCAACCAGTTGGCGATCGGCGCCGCCGGCGTGGCCTCGCACGGCGGCGAAGTGGTCGGCCAGGTGGTCACCACCATGTCCGGTATCGAGACCTCGTCGAAGAAGATCGCCGAGATCATCTCCGTCATCGACGGCATCGCCTTCCAGACCAATATCCTGGCCTTGAATGCGGCCGTGGAAGCGGCGCGTGCCGGCGAACAGGGCCGCGGCTTCGCGGTGGTGGCCTCGGAAGTGCGCACGCTCGCACAGCGCTCGGCGGGTGCTGCCAAGGAGATCAAGGGCCTGATCGACGACTCGGTGAGCAAAGTGGCCGAAGGCTCGGCGCTGGTGAACCAGGCCGGCAGCACCATGAGCGAGATCGTCTCCTCGGTGCAGCGCGTGACCGACATCATGAGCGAGATCTCCGCCGCATCGCAGGAACAGTCTGCAGGTATCGAGCAGGTCAACCAGACCGTCACCCACATGGACGAAGCCACCCAGCAGAATGCGGCGCTGGTGGAAGAAGCCACGGCCGCGGCGCGCTCGATGGAAGAACAGGCCCAGCAACTCACCGAAGCGGTGGCGCTGTTCCGGCTGTCGGCCGAGCTGGAAGCGGTCACCCGCGCCACCCCGGTGGTACGTCGGACAGCCACCGCAACCGCGACGCCCGCCAGCGCAGCCGCACAGCCTGCCGCGCGGCCGGCGCCGCGCGCGGCGGTGGCCACGGCAACCTCCAATGAGTCGGACTGGGCGGAATTCTGATCCGGCGCCGTTAATTGCCTTCCAGGCCGCGTCTCTCCGGAGCGCGGCCTTTTCATTTCAGCAATCGGAAGGAACGGACTCTGCAATAAACCCTCATGCCAAATCGATCATGGCGCCGCCTTCAAAATATATAAACGGCAGAGTTCGTCAATAAACCATCAACGCGCGCGAATCGAATTTCATCCGCAGTATTTCCTTGTATTTTCCTATTGCATCGCATCCAGCTATGCAATTTTCATATAGAGGTATCAAGTAATTCCATCGGGCCGCCGCTATCCGCATCAGCAACGCGTTGCGGCAGCCATACATCGGCATGACCGCGACATCACCTTCACTGTCTCATCGAGGCCCGTCATGACCGCATTCCTGCAACGCTACAACGTCGGCCCGCGCCTGGCGGCAGCATTCGCCTTACTGATCCTTCTGTCCGGCCTGATCGCCTTCATCGGTTATCGCGGCCTGACCTCGGCACGCGCCCTGGTGGACGACATCGTCAACCAGAACATGGTGAAGATCCGGCTGTCCAACGACATGATGAATGCCAACTTCATCATCGGCACGCAGCTGCGCAATGTGGTGTTGCCCACCACCGACGAGCAGAATCGCGAGTTCATCGCGAAGATCCAGGCCGCGCGTGCCGACTACAACAAGGCGCGCGAAGCGCTGTATGCAATGCCTGCATCTGAGAGAGGCAAGGCGCTGCGCGCGGAGATCGATGCGCGCCGAGCCGAAGTGAAGGTGCTGAACGACAAGGTCATCGATCTGGTGATGACCGGCCACAGCGATGAAGCATTGCCGCTCATGTTGAACAAGGCCGCACCGGCCACCCAGATCTGGCAGGACAAGATTGCCGAGAACATCGATCTGCAGGACGAGATGGCGGCGGCCGCATCGGCCGTGGCGTTGAAGTCGATGGCCGACTCGCGCCAGCTGCTGATCGGTGGAACGCTGCTGGTGGTGCTGTTGAGCAGCGTCCTGGGCCTGCTGATCACCCGCAGCCTCACCCTGCCCTTGAGCCGGGCCACCCGCGCGGCCGAAGCGATCGCCGGCGGCTCGCTGGACAACGACGTCGACACCCAGTTCAACGACGAAACCGGCCGCCTGCTCAAGGCCATGCACAAGATGCAGTCGCAGCTGCGCAATCTGCTGGCCGCGCAGACCGACATGGCCCGCCGCCACGACGAAGGCCAGATCAGCTTCCGTATCGACGCCGAGGCGTTCCCTGGCGAGTATGGCCGCATGGCCAGCGACACCAACAACCTGGTGGCCTCGCATATCGCAGTGAAGATGAAGCTGGCGCAGATCATGGGACGCTATGCGATCGGCGATCTCAGCGAAGACATGGACAAGCTGCCGGGCGAAAAGGCCGTGCTGACCGAGACCATGGCACAGGTCAAATCCAACCTGTCGGCGATGAACACCGAAATCAAGCACCTGGCGCAGTCCGCCGCCAACGGCGACTTCAGCGCCCGCGGCGATGCCGACCGTTTCCAGTACGACTTCAAGGTGATGGTCGATAGCCTGAACACCTTGATGGCCACCGCCGACGGCAACCTGCAGTCGTTGTCGGGCCTGTTGCAGGCGATCGCCGCAGGCGACCTCACCGCCCGCATGAGCGGCGAGTTCCGCGGTGTGTTCGCACAGATGCGCGACGACGCCAACGCCACCGCCGCCCAGCTGGCGCAGATCGTCGATGGCATCAAACAGTCGGCCGTGTCGATCAAGGGCGCCGCCAGCGAGATCGCCGCCGGCAACCAGGACCTGTCGCAGCGCACCGAACAACAGGCAGCGAATCTGGAAGAAACCGCCGCCTCGATGGAAGAACTCACCTCCACCGTCAAGCAGAACGCCGAGAGCGCGCGTCAGGCCAACCAGCTGGCGATCGGCGCGGCCAGTGTCGCCTCGCAGGGCGGCGAGATCGTCAGCAAGGTCGTGCAGACCATGAGTGGCATCGAAGCATCGTCCAGGAAGATCGCCGACATCATCTCGGTCATCGACGGCATCGCCTTCCAGACCAACATCCTGGCCTTGAATGCCGCCGTGGAAGCGGCGCGCGCCGGCGAACAGGGCCGTGGCTTCGCGGTCGTCGCCAGCGAGGTGCGGACCCTGGCGCAGCGGTCTTCCGGTGCCGCCAAGGAGATCAAGGGCCTGATCGACGACTCGGTGCAACGCGTGGCCGACGGCTCGGTGCTGGTGCACGACGCCGGCAAGACCATGGGCGAGATCGTGGCCAGCGTGCAACGCGTCACCGACATCATGGGCGAGATCTCCGCCGCCTCGCAGGAGCAGTCGGCCGGCATCGAACAGGTCAACCAGACCGTGACCCAGATGGACGAGACCACCCAGCAGAACGCCGCCTTGGTGGAAGAAGCCACCGCCGCCGCACGGGCGCTGGAAGAACAGGCCACCGGGCTGACCGACGCGGTGGCGGTGTTCAAGACCGACGCAGGTCACGCACAGCCGGTCGTGCGTGCCGCCTCGGTGCAACCGGCAGTGACCCCGGCACTCAGGGCGCAGCTGGCGGCGGCAGGTCGCACCACCGCCTCCAGGCCGCGTCCGGCGGTCGCCGCATCCGGCAGCGACGCCAGCTGGCAGGAGTTCTAGGCAAGCGGACGCGACTTGCTGAACGGTACCGGTCGGCAGCACTGCCGGCCGGCTCAAGGCATAACAGCTATCGGCCGATAGCCTGCGTACGCCCAAGAGACGCCTTCATGACCAACGTACCCACGTCATCGCCGCAGCCGGTTCCCACACACCGCTGGATCCGCCGTTGGGACGATCTGGCCATTGCCGCAAAACTTGGCGCGATCGGGGTGCTGGCCCTGCTCGGCCTGGTCGTTCCGGTCGTGCTCTACAGCGGCAAGCTCAACGAAAGCGTCGCCATCAGCAGCAACGAGCTGCGCAGCTACGCGCCGCTCGAGCAGATGCTGGGCCTGATCACCGATCTGCACGTGGCCCATGTGGACACGGGCAGCGCTGCCAGCGCAGCGGCGCAGCGGGCCGAACGCGATCTGCAGCGCCTGCTCGCCGCCACCGCCGCCCTGCCCGGCTTCGAACGCAGCCGGGAACAATTGCTCGCCTTGCAGCAGCGCCACGTCGCGGATGCGGCCGCCAGGGACTATGCCGGAGTGAGCGAACAAGCGTTCGCCGCGCTGGATGCGTTACGCGACGACAGCCAGCTGGTCTATACGCCGTACATCGAAAGCTATCACCTGGTGGTGGCCACGCTGATCTACAGCCCCGATGCCACCGAGTCGCTGACCCGCCTGGATGCCGCCAGCGATCCCTCGCAGGCCGGCGACAGCCGCGCCATGCTGCGCGAGCAGCTCAATCAACTGCGGCGTGGTCACGCACGCTTCCGGCACGAACTCGACAAGGCGATGAGCCTGCTGGAACAGCCGGATCCCGCACTGGCCGCGGCTGCCGGCGCCGAAACCACGCGCGCGACCACTGCCCTGGCCGCACTCGGCGCTGCGCTGGAAGGCAGCGACGCGCAAGCCGACGCACAGTGGAACGATGCACTCGACACGCTCGGCCAGGCCATGCAGGACCTCAGCCGCATCTCGCTGCAGGCCTTGCAGCGGCAATCCGAGCGGCATCTGGAGCAGGCACGCGATGCGATGTGGCAGGCGATCGCCGGGCTGTCGCTGCTGGCCGCGTTGATCGTGGCCTTGGGCTGGTACACCTTGGCGCGGCTGACCCGCAATGTGCGTCGCGCTGCGGCGGTGGCGGCGAACATCGCCCACGGCGAGCTCGCCGACCAGGTGGTCGCACCTTGCCGCGATGAAACCGGGCAACTGCTGGACAACATGCGCCAGATGCAGCTGCAGCTGCAGCGCGTGCTGGCAGCGCAGAGCGAGATGGCGCAGCGGCACGACGCCGGCCAGATCAGCTATCGCATGCAGGCCGACAGCTTCCCCGGCGCCTACGCCACCATGGTGAACGACACCAACGCCCTGGTCGCTTCGCATATCGCGGTGAAGATGCAGCTGGCGCAGATCATGTCGCGCTACGCGGTCGGCGACCTGAGCCAGGACATGCCGCGCCTGCCCGGCGAAAAGGCCGTCCTCACCGACACCATGGACACGGTCAAGGCCAACCTGTCGGCGATGAACAGCCAGATCAAGCTGCTCGTGCAGGCCGCAGCCAACGGCGACTTCGGTGTACGCGGCGATACGCAGCGGTTCGAATACGATTTCCGTGCGATGGTCGAAGGCCTCAACCAGCTGATGGCCACCGCCGATGCCAACCTGGGCGCGCTGTCCACGGTGTTGCAGGCGATCGCCGCCGGCGATCTGAACGTGCGCATGCACGGAGACTTCCATGGCGTGTTCGCGCGGATGCGCGACGATGCCAATGCCACAGTCACGCAACTGGCCGACATCGTCGGACGTATCCAGCGCTCCACCGACGCCATCAACGATGCCGCCAGCGAAATCGCCGCCGGCAACCAGGATCTGTCGCAGCGCACCGAACAGCAGGCCGCCAACCTGGAGGAAACCGCCGCCTCGATGGAGGAACTCACTTCCACCGTGCGCAACAATGCCGAGCATGCGCGGCGCGCCAACCAGCTGGTGGTCGATGCGGCTACGGTGGCCGCGCAGGGCGGCGAAATGGTGGGCCAGGTGGTCGGCACGATGGCCGGCATCCAGGCCGCCTCGCGCAAGATCGCCGACATCATCGGCGTCATCGATGGCATCGCTTTCCAGACCAATATCCTGGCCTTGAATGCGGCGGTGGAAGCGGCGCGCGCCGGCGAACAGGGCCGCGGCTTCGCGGTGGTGGCATCGGAAGTGCGTACGCTGGCGCAGCGCTCTGCCGGCGCGGCAAAGGAGATCAAGCAACTGATCGACGATTCGGTGAACCGGGTCGAACACGGCAACCAGTTGGTAGGCCAGACCGGGCGCACCATGCAGCAGATCGTCGACTCGGTGCAGAGCGTCACCACGATCATGCACGAGATCAGCGACGCATCGCAGCAGCAGTCGCAAGGCATCGAGCAGGTCGGCCAGACCATCACCCAGATGGACCAGACCACCCAGCAGAATGCAGCGCTGGTGGAAGAAGCCACCGCCGCTGCCCGCGCGATGGAAGAACAGGCGCAGCAACTGCGCGATGCGGTTGCGGTCTTCCAACTGCACGGCGCCGGGACCGCGTCCCGCGCTCGCCTGGCTGCCTGAGCCGGACTCGACGCGGGGCCGCCTGTCGCGCCCCGCCTGCGCCGCCGCATCATCGATGTAGGCAATGGGCTCCGCCGCCTGCGGCGTAGCCGCGTGACCGGCACTGCGCACCTCGTTCCGCCTTGCCGGCACGCCGGTCCAGGCAACGCGCCACGCAGCACTTGCCGTTCGACCACAACGTGGCGCGGTGATCCCAGTCCTTCGGCCAGACACCCCACATCACGCTGTGCCCAGGCGCCTGCACGATCGCCAGCGCTTCTGACCGGCGCTCTCCCTAGTCCACCGTCTCGACCGGGCATCCGCGCGATCGCTCGCCCCGCCGCCCGTGAATGGCGCATGAAATCGCCGGCACCTGCCACCAGGGCGATCGCCGCTGCGAGGGTGTTTGCGTGGCGCTTATGCACACCAACGTCACCTCGGTGACGGCCGCCCGTACGCAGCCGGCCAAGCGGGTTCAGCCGCGTGCCGACAACGCCGCTACCCAATCACGCAGGCAGCCCCCGTCCTGCAGTCCGGCCCAGCGGCCAATGCTGCTGCGTCGATCGAGCGACGGGGATCTGCCTGCCATGGCTACGCACCTGCACACGCCAACGCAATCCCTTCCCGTCCTTCGCTTTCGAGATCTCCACATGATCGCTTTTCTACAACGGTACAACGTCGGCAAGCGCCTGACCTTCGCCTTCGGCACGCTGATCCTGCTGTCCTGCGGGCTGGTGGTCGCCGGCCTGTACACCGTGGCCCAGGCGCGCGAACGCATCGACACCGTGGTCAATCGCAATATCGCGATCATGCAGCACCTGGAGGACATGACCAACGCCAGCGCCGCCATTGCCGTGCAGTTGCGCAACATCGTGCTGCCCACCTCGCAGCAAGACAACCTGCGCTTTGCCGGCATCATCAAGGACAAGCTCGCAGCTTACGAAGACACTCGGCGCACGCTGTACGTGTTCTCCGCATCGCCGGAAGCGGCCGCGCTGCGGCAGAAGATCGACCAGGCCAGCCAAGCCGCCGCCAGGCTCAACGCGCAGGTGGCCGATCTCGGCCTGAACTCCAGGCCCGACGAAGCGCTGACGCTGCTGTTGCAGCAGGCCGCACCGGCGACCGAACGCTGGCAGGCCGCCCTGGCCGAGTATTCGGCGCTGCAGCGCCGACGCGCCACCGAAGCCTATGAGGGCGCGACCGCGGCCATGGCGCGCGGCCGCGCGATGTTGATCGGCGGAGGTCTGGCGGTGGTGCTGATCAGCAGCCTGCTGGCATGGCTGATCACCCGCAGCCTGGTGCTGCCGTTGACGCGCGCCACCCGCGCTGCCGAAGCGATTGCCCAGGGCAAGCTGGACAACGACGTCAGCACCCACTGCAACGACGAAACCGGCCGCCTGTTGCAGGCCATGGACCGCATGCAGGAACAGGTGCGCAACCTGATCGCTGCGCAGCTGGACATGGCCAGGCGCCATGACGAGGGCCAGATCAGCTTCCGCATGGACGCCAGCGCATTTCCCGGCGATTTCGGCCGCATGGCGCGCGACACCAACGAACTGGTGGCCGCTCACATCAAGCTCAAGATGCAGACCATCCACCTGGTGGAGCGTTATGCCATCGGCGACCTGAGCGAGGACATGCAGCAGCTGCCCGGCGAAAAAGCCGCCATCACTGCGGCGATGGATCAGGTCAAGCGCAACCTGTCGAGCATGAACGCCGAGATCAAGCACCTGGCGCAGGCCGCGGCCAGCGGCGATTTCAGCGCTCGCGGCAATGCCGAACAGTTCCAGTTCGATTTCCGCATCATGGTCGAAAGCCTCAACCACCTGATGGCGACGGCAGACGGCAATCTCGCTTCGCTCTCCAGCCTGCTGCAGTCGATCGCCGCAGGTGATCTCACCGCGCGCATGAGCGGTCAGTATCAGGGTGTGTTCGCGCAGATGCGCGACGATGCCAATGCCACTGCCGAACAACTGGCCGGTATCGTCGGCCGCATCCAGCAGGCCGCGGAGGCGATCGGCATGGCGTCGAGCGAAATCGCCACCGGCAACCAGGATCTGTCGCAGCGCACCGAGCAACAGGCCGCCAGCCTGGAAGAGACCGCCGCCTCGATGGAAGAACTCACCTCCACGGTCAGGCAGAACGCCGAACACGCCAGCCAGGCCAACCAGCTCGCCGTCGGCGCCGCCGCGGTGGCAGCGCAGGGCGGCACGGTCGTGGCCGATGTGGTCGCCACCATGTCCGACATCCAGACCTCTTCGAAGAAGATCGCCGAAATCATCGGCGTCATCGACGGCATCGCCTTCCAGACCAATATCCTGGCCTTGAATGCGGCAGTGGAAGCGGCGCGCGCCGGCGAGCAGGGGCGCGGCTTCGCGGTGGTGGCCTCGGAAGTCCGCACGCTGGCGCAGCGTTCGGCCGGAGCGGCAAAGGAAATCAAGCAACTGATCGACGATTCGGTGGACAAGGTCGCCCAGGGCGCAACGCTGGTGGATCAGGCCGGCACCACCATGGCCGAGATCGTGGCCAGCGTGCAGCGCGTCACCTCGATCATGGGCGAAATCTCTTCCGCCTCGCAGGAACAGTACGCCGGCATCGAGCAGGTCAACCAGACGGTCACCCAGATGGATGAAACCACCCAGCAGAACGCCGCCTTGGTGGAAGAAGCCACGGCCGCCGCCCGCGCGATGGAAGAGCAGGCACAACAACTCACCCAGGCGGTGGCCGTGTTCAAGGTGGCTGCGCGGGGTGGGCCGCGCCTGGCCACTGCCGCCCGCCCGGTCACGCGCACCCTCGCCGCGCCACGCCACGGCGGCGCCGCGATCCCGCTGCCGGCATCGACCGCCGTCGCAGCCGGGGACTGGCAGGAGTTCTGAGCGGCAGTTGCAGGCTGCGACGCTGCGCCGGCGACATGCCGGCGCAGTCGCTACATCTGCCCCACCTGGCAGCAATACCTGATTGCAGGGCGACGACGTGGATCGTCGATCGCCCGGAACGGACGCAGCGCAGGAGGTTGCCGCGGCCTGGCACCGGCGACATCCCCCTATCCTCCATGCGCTGAGCGCCAACCCTCGCTGGCCGCGCAGGCGCGAGCCGGTCTCGCAAGCCATGTCGAGTCCGCTTCTCCGTCGCATGCGTGCCACGGCGCGGAATGTCCGATCGCCGGCAGTGCGCAGTGCATGCGATGACACGACGAATGCCAGCGCTTTGGCTGCCGCATGCACGGCGATCAATCCCTCAGCGGACTGCAGCAATGGTCCATGCACGCTGGATGCGCTCTCAACAGTAGAGCGATAGCCGGAACTGGAAGCGCTTCCAATGAACGAAGCTCTCAGATTTGTGCAGGTTTCGATAGAAAAGATCAATTTCGCGCATAACCGGCCGTTATCGCTCTCACGCATTCGTAACGCCCACCCCAGGGCAAGGTCGACCCCATGCATTTCTTCAACCGACTTTCCGTTGGTACCCGGCTCTCCGTCCTGCTGACCCTGATCATTGCGATCTCGCTGGGCCTGCTGGCCCTGACGATCTACCGGCAATCGGCCGGAGACATCGAATCGCAGGTCAAGGCCGAACTGCGCTCCAGCACCCGGCTGATGCAGCAATCGGTGGCGATGTACGACGTGACCCTGACCGAAGGTACCCAGCGCCTTGGCAGCGTCTTCGACGACATGCTGCCGCGCGGCGCGCGCGAACTGGATCCTGCCAGCACCGTCACCATCGGCGCGCAGGACACCCCCTCGTTGCGTGCCGGCACCCAGGCGCTGAATCTCAACTTCGACGCGGTGGATCGCTTCGCGCAAGCCACCGGCGGCGTTGCGACCATTTTCGCGCGCACCGGCGACGACTTCGTCCGCATCACCACCTCGCTGCGCAACCCGCAGAACGAGCGTGTGATCGGCACCCTGCTCGATCGCAAGGGCAAGGCGTACGCTGCGCTCTCGCGCGGCGAAGCCTTCACCGGCCAAGCGCAGTTGTTCGGCGAGCAGTACATGACCCACTATGCGCCGCTGCGCAATGCGGGCGGCGAGGTGATCGGCGCGTTGTTCGTCGGTCGCAACTACACCCAGGGCCTGGCCGCGCTCAAGGCGCAGGTCAGCGAGACCAAGCTGGGCCAGGACGGTTACTTCATCATCGTCGACATGGCGCCGGGCGACCACCATGGCCAGGTCATCGCCGCACCGCCCGGCACCCCGGCCACCCTGTCGGCGCTGGTCGCCGCCGATCAGCAGCCCGCGCTGCAATCGGTGCTGGACGGCAAGCAACCCAGCGCCAACCTGCAGCTGCGCGACGCCAAGGGCAATGGCCAGGCCTTCGAGGTCACCGCCCAGCGCTATGCGCCGTGGCAGTGGGCGGTGATCGGCACGCAGCCGCGCAGCGCCATCGACGACCCGCTGGACGCGTTGATGGGCAGCATGCTGGTGTTCTCGCTGGTGGTGCTGGCGCTGTGCGTCGCGGTGGTGTTCATCGCCGCACGCAAGATGGTCACCCGTCCGCTGCTGGCAGTGGAGCGCGTGTTGGGCGATGTCGCTGCCGGGCGCCTGGACAACCCCATCGAGATCGACCGCCACGACGAACTCGGCCGCCTGCTGCTCAATGCCCGCACCATGCGCGACGACCTGCGCGCGCGCCTGGAGCGCGATCACCTGATCGCCAGCGAAGCCCTGCGCGTGCGCACCGCACTGGACGATGTCAGCACCAACGTGATGATCGCCGATGCCGAGCGCCGCATCATCTACGTCAACCGCCCGCTGCAGCGCATGCTCAAGAGCGTGCAGGACGAGCTGCGCCGCGACCTGCCGCACTTCGATGCCGACGCCCTGATCAATGCCAGCATCGACCAGTTCCATCGCAACCCCGAGCATCAGGCGCGCATGCTGGACCAGCTCACCGGCACCCATATCGCGCAGATCCATGTCGGTGGCCGCACCATGCGGCTGGTGGTCAGCCCGGTGCTGGGCGCCGATGGCGAGCGCCTGGGCTTCGTGGTCGAATGGGCCGACCGTACCCAGGAAGTCCAGGTGGAGCAGGAAGTGGCACGCATCGTACAGGCGGCCGCTGCCGGCGACCTGAGCGGACGCGTCGGTACCGACGGCAAGCAGGGCTTCCTGCTGCAACTGTCCCAGCAGCTCAACGTGTTGCTGGACAACAACGCCGATGGTCTGTCGCGCGTGTCGGCACTGCTGTCGTCGCTGGCGCAAGGCGATCTGACCGCGCGCATGGACGGCGACCTGCAGGGCGTGTTCGCCACCATCCGTGACGACGCCAATGCCACCGCCGACCAGCTGGCCGGCATCGTGCGCCGGATCAAGGACTCTTCGCTGACGATCAATTCGGCCGCCACCGAGATCGCCACCGGCAATGGCGATCTGTCGCGTCGCACCGAACAGCAGGCCGCAGCGCTGGAAGAAACCGCCGCCTCGATGGAAGAGCTGACCGCCACCGTCAAGCAGAACGCCGACAACGCCGACCAGGCCAACCGCCTGGTGCTGGATGCGGCCGACGTCGCGGCCAAGGGCGGCGATGTGGTCGGCCGCGTGGTCACCACCATGGCCGACATCGATCACGCATCCAAGAAGATTGCCGAGATCATCTCCGTCATCGACGGCATCGCCTTCCAGACCAACATCCTGGCCTTGAATGCGGCGGTGGAAGCGGCACGTGCGGGCGAACAGGGCCGCGGCTTCGCCGTGGTTGCCTCCGAGGTGCGCACGCTGGCCCAGCGTTCGGCCGGCGCAGCCAAGGAGATCAAGCACCTGATCGAGGACTCGGTGGCCCGCATCGGCAACGGCGCGGCGCTGGCGGCCGAAGCCGGCACCACCATGCAGCAGGTGGTCGGCTCTGTGCAGCGCGTCACCGACATCATGGGCGAGATCACCAGCGCCTCGCGCGAGCAGGCTGCCGGCATCACCCAGGTCAACCAGACCGTCACCCAGATGGACGAGACCACCCAGCAGAACGCCGCCCTGGTGGAAGAAGCCACCGCCGCCGCCCGCGCGATGGAAGACCAGGCCACCCAGCTGGTGGATGCGGTGGCGGTGTTCCGCCTCGAACAGGAGGACCGCCTGAGCGCGCTGCTGGCCGACGCGCGCCACGCCTATCGGTAAAGCGCTCGGCTGCCGGCGCGCCTGCTGCGCGTCGGCAGCGAAGCCGCGCCGACGTGTTGCGGCGTCGCCCGGCCCGGATCGGGCGACACCCGCACGGCCGTCTGGTGCCATGGCGAACGCCCGCATTGGCGACGAACATCGGCCGACGGAGCCCATCGCGCGCGTGCAACGCCCGCCGCGACCACCCCAGGGCAGTCGCAGACCTTAAAGATTCGCTGCGGCAGCCGATATCAAGGCGACGCCAGCGCATGCCCGGCGGCGTCATCCCGTTTTCCATCAGTGCTCGTGCTCATGTCCCAAGGCGATACCTCAGAGTCACAGCTGGACCACGATGCCGATCACCTGCCCGAAGGTGACGAGCGTTATCTGCTGCGCAACAAGCGGCAGATCCGCGGCCTGCTGCGCCAACTGCGGGACCAGCGCGCCGTGGTGACCATGCATGTCGCCGGCCGCGACATGGCCGTGCCCACCGCCGTCCTGGACGTGGACGAAGACGACGACTGCCTGATCCTGGACGGCAGCCACAACGAGACCTCCAATCGCGCCATCGAGGACGCCAAGTACCTGCTGTGCTATGCCCAGCTGGAACGGGTCAATGTCCGCTTTCGCCTGGAGAAGGCCGTGCGTATCGAACGCGACGTCCATGTCGCCTTCCACGCCGACCTGCCCGAGGCGATGTACCACATGCAACGGCGCGAGTCGTATCGGCTGGAAACGCCGATCACCGATTCGCCGGTCTGCACCATCCGCCAGGACGAAGCGCAGGGCGGCAACCTCAATCTGCAGCTGCGCGTGATCGACATCAGCAGCGGTGGCCTGGCGGTCTCGTTGACCGCCGGCATGCCATTGCTGGAACCGCAACGCACCTACCGCGATTGCACGCTGCAACTGCCAGACGCCGCCCCCATCGCGCTGCCGCTCACCGTCTGCAGCCAGCACAAGCAGACCCTGCCCAACGGCAGCGAGGGATTCCGCGTGGGCATGCAGTTCAGCGATCTGCCGCGCGGTGCCGACGAAAGCATCCAGCGCTACATCTTCCGCGTCGACCGCCAGCGCAATGCGCGCAAGAGCGGCGTGTTCTGAATCCGCCCGCACCACGGGCGGCGCCTGCCTAAAGTTGCCGGGCGGCGCGCCGATGTTGCTAGGGCAACCTCATTCACTCTTCTGCCGCTACCTGTCACTCAGCCGCAACGCCCGGAGTTTCCATGAACGACAAAAGCACGACCACCGGCACCGGTGGTGAATTCCTCAGCTTCGCCCTGGGCGAAGAGCATTACGGCGTGGACATCCTGAAAGTGCAGGAAATCCGTGGCTACGATTCGGTGACCCGCCTGCCCGACGCACCCGATTACATCAAGGGTGTGATCAACCTGCGTGGCACCATCGTGCCGGTGATCGACCTGCGCCTGAAGCTGCGCCTGAAGGAAGCGCGCTACGACGCCTTCACCGTGATGATCGTGCTCAACGTCGAAGACCGCGTCGTCGGCATCGTGGTGGACAGCGTGTCCGACGTGATTCCGCTCAACGACGACCAGATCCGCCCGACGCCCGAGTTCGGCGCGTCGGTGGACACCCGCTTCATCTCCGGCATCGGCACCCAGGACGATCGCATGCTGATCCTGCTGGATATCGAGACCCTGCTCGACAGCACCGAACTGGGCCAGCAGCTGACCGAGGAAGCTGCCTGATCCAGCTCGGCGGCGGAGTCACGGCCGCCGCCGGTTAGTGGCAGGACGTAAGGCGAGATGCATCGGCATTTCGCCGCGCCCAATGCAGGCCGCCATCTGGCGGCCGCTGCGTTTATGGCGATCGTCACCAGCGACCATCCGCTGTCGGGAAGCTCCCGACACTTGATGAACCACTGATTCGAAGTGAGATGAGAATCACTTTTTCTGGATTCAAGTTGAACGCCAGGTAGCCGATAGCTGAATGGAAGCCCGTGTGCATAAACGGGTCACCGTTCGACTTTCGATTCTGGAGAATCCCAATGAAGTTCCTGCTCTCGCTCCTCCCCGTCGCTGCCCTGGTCGTCGTTGCCCCCACCCTGTCGGCTCAGTCGCAGGAAATGATTCCGCCGGAGATGGCAACCCGTTTCGTCGGCAAGGACGGCATGGTCTGCGGCAAGGTCGAAAAGGCCAAGTACGCGCAGAGCTCGGAGGGCGAACCAACCTTCCTGTACATGGGCGGCATGTTCCCGCGTCACACCTTCTCGGCCCGCATCGACGGCGCCAACCGCGGCAAGTTCAGCTTTGCCCCGGAAACCCTGGAAGGCAAGGACGTCTGCGTTCTCGGCAAGATCCAGCGCGACAGCTCGCGTGCCGAAATCGAAGTCAGCTCCCCGGCCAGCCTGAAGCTCGCCACCATCAAGTAATCCCATCACACATCGCCACGCCCCTGCGTGGCGATGTGCTGTCTGGATTATGCGGACTGACTTCTACGGGGGAATCGTGTCAATGCAATGGATCAACAATCTGAAACTGATGCCGCGGCTGATGCTGGCGTTCGGCATCGTGCTGCTGATGATGCTCGTGCAGGGAATCATCGCGTATTCGGGCCTGGCATCGCTCAACAACGTCACCAGCGACCTGGCCGGCAACACCATGTCCAGCGTGCGCGAAGCAGGCGACCTGCGCGGCATGCTCGGCGAGTACCGCAATGCGGCCTACCAGAACCTGGTACGCGCCAGCGATGCGGTCAAGCAGGAAGCCAAGGCACGCGCCACCAAACTCAATGGCGAAATCGACGCCACGATCAAGGGCTACCCCCGCCTGATCGAGACCCCGCAGCAGAAGAAACTGTTCGACGTGTTCGTGGCGGACTGGAAGAAGGCCTCGGCCTCCTATGCCAGCGTCGACGAGATGATCGAGCTCAATCTCCCCGACGACGCCGTCGACACCTTCGTCGGCGAAACCCGCACGCTGCACAACAAGGCCAAGGATTCGCTGGCAGCGCTGATCGCCGAGGACAATCTGCTCGCGCAGGCCGCCAAAACCAAGGCCGAGAAGGTCCATGCCACCTCCGTTTCGCTGACGGTGATGGTGCTGCTGATCGGCATCGCCGGCGGCCTGGGCCTGGCCTTCCTGTTCGCACGCTCCATCGTGCGCAACATGCGCGGCGCGGTGAGCACCGCCACCGAGATCGCCGGCGGCAAGCTGGACGGCCAGATCAATGTGCAGGGCCAGGACGAAGTGGGCGAACTGATGCGTTCCATGCAACGCATGCAGCGCGACCTGAAGGAACGCATCGAACGCGATCGCACCATCGCCGATGAAAACCTGCGCATCCGCACCGCGCTGGACAAGTCCTCCACCGGCACCTTCATCACCGATCCCGAGCGCGTGATCATCTACGCCAACGACGCGTTCATGAAGATCGTCGCGCAGTACGAAAGCAGCATCCGCCTGGCATCGCCCGAGTTCGATGCGAGCAAGGTCATCGGCCAGCACATCGGCTACCTGGGCCTGTCCGAGACCACGGTGCGCAAGGCCATTGCCGCACTCGAACGCGACGGCGTGACCAGCTTCGAAGAACGCTTCGGCGAGGTCGTGCTGGCACAGACGGTCACCGGCATCAAGAACGAGCATGGCGAGACCACCGGCGAAGTCTGCGAATGGCGCGACCGCACCATCGAAGTGCAGGTCGAAGAAGAAGTGGCCCGCATCGTGCGCGCCGCCGCCAGCGGCGACATGAGCGGCCGCGTGGAAACCGACGGCAAGCAGGGCTTCTTCCTGCAGCTGGCGCAGCAGCTCAACGGTTTGCTGGATGCCAATGCCGCCAGCATCGAGCAGATCTCCAGCCTGTTGTCGGCGCTGTCGCGTGGCGATCTGACCGTGCGCATGCATGGCCAGTTCAGCGGCGTGTTCGCGCAGATGCGCGACGACGCCAACGCCACCGCCGCGCAGCTGGCCGACATCGTCGGGCGCATCAAGTCCTCGTCCACCGCGATCAATGCGGCGGCAGGCGAGATCGCCTCCGGCAACACCGATCTGTCGCATCGCACCGAACAGCAGGCCGCCAACCTGGAAGAAACCGCTGCCTCGATGGAGGAACTCACCTCCACCGTCAAGCAGAACGCCGAGAGTGCCCGCCAGGCCAATCAGCTGGCCATCGGCGCGACCGGTGTGGCCTCGCAGGGCGGTGAAGTGGTGTCGCAGGTGGTCACCACCATGTCCGGCATCGAAGCCTCGTCCAAGAAGATCGCCGACATCATTTCGGTGATCGACGGCATCGCCTTCCAGACCAACATCCTGGCCTTGAACGCGGCGGTGGAAGCAGCGCGTGCCGGCGAACAGGGCCGCGGTTTCGCCGTGGTGGCCTCGGAAGTCCGTACGCTGGCGCAACGCTCGGCCGGCGCGGCCAAGGAGATCAAGGGCCTGATCGACGATTCCGTGCACAAGGTGGCCGAAGGCTCGGCGCTGGTACGCAAGGCCGGCGCCACCATGGCCGACATCGTCGCCAGCGTGCAGCGCGTGACCGACATCATGGGTGAGATCTCCGCCGCCTCGCAGGAGCAGTCGGCCGGTATCGAGCAGGTCAACCAGACCATTGCCCAGATGGACGAAACCACCCAGCAGAACGCCGCGCTGGTGGAGGAAGCAACCGCCGCTGCCCGCTCGATGGAAGAACAGGCCGGCCATCTGGCCGAGGCGGTCTCGGTGTTCAAACTGGAAGAAGCCGCTGCGGCCCCCGCGTCCGCACAGTTGCGCCCGGTGGGGTCGCGTCCGGTGGCGGTCAAGACCGCTGCCAAGCCGGCGGCACGCACGGCGACGGCGCCCTCGCGGCCGGCCAAGCCGCAGGCCGTCCTGGCCGACGGAAACTGGCAGGAGTTCTGAGTCACCGCTGTCGTCCACAACGCCCCGGCACTGCCGGGGCGTTGTGCATTTGGGCATCGCCTGCCACGCAGTCTCCATGGCAGCCGCCGAGGCCTTCTTGCGCCACAGCGACGCCCGTCCGGCCGCGTGACGCGAGCGGGCACCGTCGCCACGCATTGGCACTTCAGTTGCATGGCCACATGGCCGATATCCAGTGATAGCTAACGACGCGTATGGATATGACGACTACCACTCCCGCTTCAGACACACGCGAATTCGAGTTCGGCGACCGCGATTTCAAGCGCGTTTGCGATCTCATCTACCAGCGCGTCGGTATCGCCCTGGCGCCGGCCAAGCGCGACATGGTGTATGGCCGCTTGTCGCGCCGCCTGCGCGTCCTCGGCCTGCGCTCGTTCCGCGATTACCTGGACCAGTTGGAAGCCGGTAACGATGCCGAGGAATGGCAGGCGTTCACCAACGCACTGACCACCAACCTGACCTCGTTCTTCCGCGAACCGCACCACTTCGACAAGCTGCGCGAAGAACTGCAAAAGCGCGCGGCGCAGGCGCCATTGAAGATCTGGTCATGCGCCGCCTCCACCGGCGAGGAGCCCTACTCCATCGCCATCACCGCCTGCGAGGCCTTCGGCACGCTGACCCCGCCGGTGAGCATCGTCGCCACCGATGTCGATACCCAGGTGCTGGAAACCGCCTCGCGCGGGGTCTACGCCATCGACCGCGTCGCCTCGCTGGATGCGGCGATCAAGCGCAAGTATTTCCAGCGCGGCTCCGGCCCCAACGAAGGCAAATGCCGGGTGATCCCGGCACTGCGCCAGCTCATCGAATACCGCCCGCTGAACCTGCTGGCGCCGCGCTACGATGTCGGCGGGCCCTATGCGGCGCTGTTCTGCCGCAATGTGATGATCTATTTCGACAAGCCCACCCAACGCGGCATCCTGTCGCGCCTGGTCACCCACATGGGCGACGACGGCCTGCTCTACACCGGGCACTCGGAGAACTACCTGCACGCGGCCGATCTGATCCAGCCGTGCGGCCGCACGCTGTATCGGCGCGCCCCGCGCGCAGGAGCGGCCGCATGAGTACCGCTGTGCAAGTCGACGACGTGATGCGCTACCGCGATTCGCGCTTCCAGACCATCACCGCCAAGCTGTTGCCCACCCAGTATCTGGTGGTGGACGACGACACCGCGTTGACGACCACCTTGGGATCGTGCGTTGCAGCCTGCTTGCGCGATCCGGTGCTCAAGATCGGCGGCATGAATCATTTCCTGTTGCCAGAAGGCCAGGTCGGCGATGGTGCGCCCGCGCGCTACGGCAGCTATGCGATGGAGGTGCTGATCAACGACATGCTCAAGCGCGGCGCGCATCGCAAGCGCATCGAAGCCAAGGTGTTCGGCGGCGCCAACGTCCTCAAGGGCTTTACCAGCAATCCGGTGGGCACCCGCAACGCCGAGTTCGTGCGGCAGTACCTGCAGGCCGAGCACATTCCCATCATTGCCGAAGATCTGTGCGGCATCCATCCGCGCAAGGTGTGGTTCTTCCCGACGACCGGCCGCGTGGTCGTGCAGCGTTTGCCGCACGCACACGAAGCCGAAGTCGCCGCTGCCGAATCGGCCGTGCGCGCCCGTCTATCCAAAGCACCGGTCACCGGTGGAGTGGAGTTGTTCGAATGACGCTGGAAACTCCCGTACGTGTGTTGATCGTCGACGATTCGGCGGTCGTGCGTCAGATGCTCACCGAGATCCTCTCGCGCGATGCCGGCATCGAAGTGGTCGGCTCTGCCGCCGACCCGCTGCTGGCGCGCGAGAAGATCAAGCGCCTCAATCCAGACGTGATCACGCTGGATGTGGAAATGCCGCGCATGGATGGCCTGGTGTTCCTGGAAAACCTGATGCGCCTGCGCCCCACCCCCGTGGTGATGATCTCCTCGCTCACCGAGCGCGGCGCCGATACCACCTTGCAGGCCCTGTCGCTGGGCGCGGTGGACTTCGTCTCCAAGCCCAAGATCGACGTCGCACGCGGCCTGGAAGGCTATGCCGAAGAGATCGTGAGCAAGGTCAAGATGGCCGCCAAGGCCAAGGTCAGCGCGCTCAATCGACCCGCCGCGCCCAAGGTCACCCTGGACGCGCACTCGGCACCGGTACCCGGCAGCGCGCTGCGCTTTCGCACCACCGACCGCCTGATCGCCATCGGCGCCTCCGCCGGCGGCACCGAGGCGCTGCGCGTGGTGCTCGAACACATGCCTGCCGATGCGCCGGCGGTGGTGATGACCCAACATCTTCCCGCCAGCTTCAGCACCGCATTCGCCGAGCGCCTCAACCGGCATTCGGCGATGTCCGTGCGCGAAGCCAGCGATGGCGAAGCCATCCTGCCCGGCCATGCCTACCTGCCACCGGGCGGCCAGCACCTGCGCATCATCCGCGATGGCGCACGCTGGCGCTGCCGCATCGACGACGGTCCGCCGGTCAACCGTCACAAGCCGGCGGTGGACGTGCTGTTCCGCTCGGTGGCCGCGAACGCGGGGCCGAACGCAGTGGGCGCCATCCTCACCGGCATGGGCGACGACGGCGCCCGCGGCCTGCTGGAAATGCTGCAGGCCGGCGCTCCCACGCTGGTGCAGGACGAGGCCAGCAGCGTGGTCTGGGGCATGCCAGGCGCAGCCTACAAACTCGGCGCCGCACAGGAAGTGGTGCCGCTGGATCGCGTGGCCGAGCGTCTGATCGCGTTGTCGGCACAGGCGCGCTGATCGTCCATGCCCGCACTCCCCCCGCATCCGGACGACATGGCGGAGGCGTCCGGCGCTGCCGATGCCGCGTCGGGCGGCGTCGTGGCGGGCGTGCACGCCCGCGCTGTCGACGCTGCCCCCACCCCCGGCCCGGTCACCGCCGGCATGATCATGCGTGGCGAGAGCCCGCAGGACAGGCGCGCGCGCCTGTTGGCCGAAGCGCTGGATGGCAGCAGCAGCGCCATCCTGATCTGCGACCTGCAGTCGCGCCTGCTGTATGCCAACGACGGCTTCCAGCGCATGTTCGGCTACACCGAGGCCGAACTGGTGGGCCAGCGGCCCTCGGACGTGCTGACCCGCGCGCACAGCGACCAGAACGAGGTCGCGCGGATCCGCGATCGCGCCGACGCCTTGCAACAGACCCGTGCCGATCTGCTGGTCTATCGCAAGGACGGCTCGCCGCTGTGGATCTCGCTCAACTTCAATCCGATCTACGACGCCAGGCACAACCCCTCGCATTACGTGGCGGTGCTGACCGACATCACCGACACCAAGATGCATGAGGTGCTGCAGCACCGGGTGCTCGAGGCGCTGGTGCAGGAGCGCCCGCTGATCGAGGTGATGACCCTGATCTGCACCGAGGTCGAACGCATCGCCCCGGACGTGATGGCCACGGTGATGAGCGCGGACAACCAGGGCTGCCTGCATTCGCTGGCCGCTCCCAGCCTGCCGCCCGAGTATGCCGACGCGGTCAACGGCCTGAAGATCGCGCCCGGCGCAGGTGCCTGCGGCACTGCCGCCTGGCGCGGACGTGCGGTGATGGTGGAAGACATCGCCACCGACCCACTGTTCGCACAGTACCGCGAGCGCGTGCTGCCGATGGGCCTGCGCGCCTGCTGGAGCGTACCGATCCGATCCAACAGCGCGCGCGTGCTGGGCACCTTCGCGCTGTACTACCGCAAGCCACAGCGCGCCGACGCCTGGCACGTCCGGCTGACCGAACTATGCCAGCAGCTGTGCACGCTGGCGCTGGAACGCGAACAGATCCGCCAGCGCGTGCATCAACTGGCGTTCTACGATGCGCTCACCGGCCTGCCCAACCGCATCATGTTCAGCGCCCGCGCCGAGCAGGCGCTGGCCCAGGCCGACTATGCCGGCGAACCGGCCGCGTTGATGTTCATCAACATCGACCGTTTCAAGCTGATCAACGATAGCCAGGGGCATGCCGCCGGCGACGGCCTGTTGCGCGACGTCGCGCTGCGGATCGCCGAACAGCTTGCCGCCACCGCCATGCTCGCGCGCGTTGCCGGCGACGAATTCGCATTGGCGCTGCCCCAATGCAGCGCCGAACAGGCCAGCGCGGCGGCCGAGCGCGTCCTGGGCACCATTGCAGGGCCGCTGACGGTGGGCCATATGACGGTGCATCCGTCGGCCAGCATCGGCGTAGCCATGTTTCCCGAAGACGGGCGCGACATCACCATTCTGTTGCGCCACGCGGATCTGGCGATGAACCGCGCCAAGAAGGAGGGTGGCGGACGCTTCCGTTTCTTCAGCTCGGACATGAATCGCATGGCGCAGGAACGCGTGGCGCTGGAGGCGGAACTGCGCCAGGCGATCGACCGCGATCAACTGCAACTGCACTACCAACCGCAGGTGCACAGCGCCGCGCCGCAGACGCTGTACGGCGTGGAAGCGCTGCTACGCTGGAATCACCCGCAGCTGGGCGCGGTGTCGCCAGCGCGTTTTCTGCCGGTGGCCGAAGAGCAAGGCATGATGCCGCAGCTCAACGCATGGGTGCTGCGTCGCGCCTGCGAACAGGTCGCCGACTGGCGCCGGCGCGGCGTGCCGGTGGCGCGCGTGTCGGTGAACCTGTCGGCCAGCGGCTTCGAAAGCCCGCGCATGCTGCCCGACCTGCTCCAGCTGATCGCCGAGCTGGGCGTGCAGCCGGCCGACCTGACCCTGGAGTTGACTGAAAGCGTGATGCTCTCCGGTCAGCCGGGCGTCCTGGAAAACCTGCACGCCATCCGCGAGGCCGGCATTTCGTTGTCGCTGGACGACTTCGGCACCGGCTATTCCAGCCTCAGCCATCTGCATCGCCTGCCGATCGACGAGCTCAAACTGGACATGAGCTTCGTGCGCGACATCGAACACAGCGAGGATGCGCGCGCGCTCACCACTTCGGTGCTGCGCATCGGCGAGCACCTGCGCAAGCATGTGATCGCCGAAGGCGTGGAAAACGAAGCCCAACGCCTGTTTCTGGCCGACCTGGGCTGCGAAGTGCTGCAGGGCTATCTGTTCTCGCGTCCGTTGCCGGCCCCGGCACTGGAAGCCTGGCTGGGCGCGCAGCGGTAACGACGTAGAACGTCCGCATCGCGCCGGTGCCGTGCCCTCATCCGCCCTGCGGGCACCTTCTCCCCACGGGAGAAGGAAGCGAGGGCACCGTCTCCCACGGGAGAAGGAAGCGGGGAGCACCTTATCCCGACGGGAGAAGAATGCCGGGGCAACTGCGCTCGACGGAAGCAGGAAGCATCGTCCTCAACTGCAGCGCTTCGAGCCCCTCTCCCTGCGGGAGAGGGGTTGGGGTGAGGTACGGCCAAGCATGCATTGTGCATACCCACCTACCCTCAGCCCGCACGCATCAACTTGACCGCGCTTTCGCCCAGCGTCCGCTTCAACCAGCCCAGCAGTTGCGCGTTGACGAACGCCGGGTTCTCCAGCGACGCGCTATGTCCGGCGTTGGGAATCAGCTCGTAATCGCAACAGATCGCTTCGGCCATCATCCACAGCTCCTCCGGCGGGCGCTGAACGTCTTCGGCGCCACCGAGCAGGAAGGTGTGGGCAGGATCCAATGCGGACAGAGCGTCCAGCCGATCGGCCCGCCCGAACATCATCCGGCCCAGCGGCACGATGGACGCGCGCAACTGCTCGGCCGACATCGCCGCCAGACGCTGCGCGAACGCCCTCGGCAGTGCCGAGGCCGGATCGGTGCCTGGACGGAAGAAGATCGGCACGATCGCCTCGATCAATGCGGGCGTCACCTGCCCCGCCGCCTCGATCGCATCGAGCAGGCCGAAATAGCGCGTCCGCGTCGCCTCCGGCTCGGCGCCCAGGAAGGTGTCCATCAAGACCAGGCTGCGCACGCGTTCCGGCGCCAGCAGCGCCAGCTCCGCACCCCACATGCCACCGACCGACAGGCCGATCACCGCGCACTGCGGCAACACCAGCGCGTCCAGCAGCGCCAGCATCTGCCTGGCGAGATCGCCGATCTGCTGCGTACCCTGCGGCAACGGACCCGACTGCCCATGCCCCCACAGTTCGGGAACGATGACCTGGTAATGCGGTGCCAGCGCCTGGATCTGCGGTTCCCACATGGCCGCGTCCCAGAGATAACTGTGGCCAAGCAACACCGGAAAACCTTGACCGTATTGTGCGTAATGCAGCGTTTGACCAGCGATCGTGCAAGTAGGCATTGGAGATCATGAGAGCGATGGGAGCGGCGCCACTCTAGAGCTGTCGACTTCAGATTTTTGTTGCAATGCGACAGACGAGTTAACTGCGATTGCCCTAATGTCCGGCATTGCGCGGCTAAAACGAAGTCATCGCCCGAATAACGAAAACGCCCGGCATCGCCGGGCGTTTTCGAACAGGTGAGCAACCAGCTGGATCAGGCAGCGACGGTCTCTGCCACGTCCTGGTACTCCTGGATCTGATCGAAGTTCATGTAGCGATAGATCTGCTCGCCGCTGGTCTTGATCACGCCCACGTCGGCCATGTACTCCTCCTTGGTCGGGATGCGGCCCAGACGCGAGCAGATCGCCGCCAGTTCGGCCGATCCCAGGTAAACGTTGGTGTTGCGGCCCAGGCGGTTGGGGAAGTTACGCGTGGAGGTGGAGAACACCGTGGCGCCCTCGCGTGCCTGCGCCTGATTGCCCATGCACAGCGAGCAGCCCGGCATTTCCATGCGTGCGCCGGCCGCGCCGAAGGTGCCGTAATGGCCTTCCTTGGTCAGCTCGGAGGCGTCCATCTTGGTCGGCGGTGCCACCCACAGGCGGGTCGGAATGTCGCGCTTGCCTTCCAGCAGCTTGGCCGCGGCACGGAAGTGACCGATGTTGGTCATGCACGAACCGATGAACACTTCGTCGATCGCCGCGCCGGCCACATCGGACAGCGTCTTGACGTCGTCCGGGTCGTTCGGGCACGCCACGATCGGCTCGTGGATGTCGGCCAGGTCGATCTCGATGACTGCCGCGTATTCGGCATCGGCATCGGGCTCCAGCAACTGCGGGTCGGCCAGCCACTCTTCCATCTTCTTGATGCGGCGGCCCAGGGTGCGCGCGTCGGCATAGCCTTCGGCGATCATCCAGCGCAGCAGGGTGATGTTGCTGGTCAGGTATTCGATGATCGGCGCCTTGTCCAGGCGCACCGTGCAGCCGGCCGCCGACCGCTCGGCCGAGGCATCGGACAGTTCGAACGCCTGCTCCACCTTCAGATGCGGCAGGCCCTCGATTTCCAGGATGCGGCCGGAGAAGATGTTCTTCTTGCCCTGCTTGGCCACGGTCAGCAGACCGTCCTTGATCGCGTACAGCGGGATTGCATTGACCAGGTCGCGCAGGGTCACGCCCGGCTGCATCTCACCCTTGAAGCGCACCAGCACGCTCTCGGGCATGTCCAGCGGCATCACCCCGGTGGCGGCCGCGAAAGCCACCAGGCCGGAACCGGCCGGGAACGAAATGCCGATCGGGAAACGGGTGTGTGAGTCGCCGCCGGTGCCCACGGTGTCGGGCAGCAGCATGCGGTTGAGCCAGCTGTGGATCACGCCGTCGCCCGGACGCAGCGAGACGCCTCCGCGGGTGGAGATGAACTCCGGCAAGGTGTGGTGGGTCTTGACGTCGACCGGCTTCGGATAAGCAGCCGTATGGCAGAACGACTGCATCACCAGGTCGGACGAGAAGCCCAGGCAGGCCAGGTCCTTCAGCTCGTCGCGGGTCATCGGGCCGGTGGTGTCCTGCGAGCCCACCGAGGTCATCTTCGGTTCGCAGTAGGTGCCCGGGCGCATGCCCTGGCCTTCCGGCAGACCGCAGGCGCGGCCGACCATCTTCTGCGCCAGCGAGAACCCCTTGCCGGTGTCCGGCGGATCCATCGGCAGACGGAACAGGTCCGAGGCCGGCAGACCGAGGAATTCGCGTGCCTTGGCGGTCAGGCCACGGCCGACGATCAACGGAATGCGGCCACCGGCGCGCACTTCGTCGAACAGTACATCCGACTTCATCGCGAACTCGGCGATCACCTGCCCGTTCTTCAGCGCCTTGCCGTCATACGGACGCAGCTCGACCACATCGCCGTGCTCCATCTGCGACACGTCCAGCTCGATCGGCAACGCGCCGGCGTCTTCCATCGTGTTGTAGAAGATCGGGGCGATCTTCGAACCCAGGCACACGCCGCCGAAGCGCTTGTTGGGAATGTACGGGATGTCTTCGCCGGTCCACCACAGCACCGAGTTGGTGGCCGACTTGCGCGAGGAACCGGTGCCGACCACGTCGCCGACATAGGCCACCAGTTGGCCCTTGTCCTTGAGGTCGGCAATGGCCTGGATCGGGCCGCGCTTGCCGTCTTCTTCCGGCTCGAACGCCGCGCCGTCGCGCTTGTTCTTCAGCATCGCCAGCGCGTGCAGCGGGATGTCCGGGCGGGTGGTCGCATCCGGCGCCGGCGACAGGTCGTCGGTATTGGTCTCGCCCGGCACCTTGAACACGGTGACGGTCAGGCTCTGCGGCACTTCCGGCTTGCTGGTGAACCACTCGGCATCGGCCCAGCTCTGCAGCACGGCCTTGGCGTGCGCGTTGCCGGCCTCGGCCTTTTCCTGCACGTCATGGAATGCATCGAACACCAGCAAGGTGTGCTTGAGCGCATCGGCGGCCGTGGCGCCCAGCTCGGCATTGTCCAGCAGGTCGATCAGCGGCTGGATGTTGTAGCCGCCCAGCATGGTGCCCAGCAGCTCGGTGGCGCGCGTGGGGCTGATCAGCGCGGTGGTCTCGGTGCCGAACGCCACCGCGGCCAGGTACGAGGCCTTGACCTTGGCGGCATCGTCCACGCCGGCCGGCACGCGCTGGCTCAGCAGTTCGACCAGGAACTCCTCTTCGCCGGCCGGCGGAGCCTTCAACAGCTCGATGACCTCGGCGGTCTGCTGCGCGGTCAGCGGCAGCGGCGGGATACCGAGCGCGGCGCGCTCTGCAACGTGGTGGCGGTAGGCTTCCAACATGCGGGTTCTCCAAAAAGACAGCGGTGAATGTGTAAGAACGTCAGACGTGATGCAGAAGACGTGGATCAGGCAACGGGCTTGGGCACGGTGATCTTCAAGCCCTTGAAGTAGTCGCGGAAAAAGCCCTCGTCGCGGGTGATCAGGCCATCGCACTGGAGCATCGCGTGGGCACCGATCAGGAAATCGGCGACCACCCGCTCGCGCTTGCCGCCGCGCGCGCGGAAGCGCTTGTTCATATGGCCGGCGCGCACCGCAGCCGCTTCCTCGGTGGCTTCGTAACGCACGCCGATCGAGGCCAGCGTTTCCATCAGGTCGACCTGGGTATCCAGCATGGCCAGGACTTCGGCCACCACCGCATCGCAGACCACCACCTCGTCGCGTGCCAGCGCATCGCCGATGCAGATCTCCGACACCTCGCCGTAGACCGGGTCGCCGATGAGGATGTCGAGCAATACCGAAGAGTCCAGGGCGATCATGGGTCGAACGGATCCCCGGGCGCGCGACCACGGATGACACGCATGGCCTGGTCGGTGCTGGTCAGGCCATCGACCAGCTTGAACTTGCCGCGCACCTTGCGCAGCGCCTCGCTGACATCCTTGCGCAGGATGATGCGGCCACCATCGAGTTCGATCTTGAGGGTGGTGCCCTTGGTCAGGCCCAGGGCATCGCGCACGGCCTTGGGCAGGGTGATCTGTCCGCGTTCGGCAACGGTGGCTTCCATGAGCATGCTCCAGAAAGTATGCACACATGATACGTACTCACGTCGCCGTACTCAAGCTGACTGAGCGCTGCCGACACACCCTATGTACACACTGAATCGCTCAGACTGGGCGCCTACCTAAAGCCTACGACGCCATAGGAGTGACGCATGAGCGATTCCTTTTCCACCCGCACCTCGCTCGAGGTCCACGGCAAACGCTACGACTACTACAGCCTGCCGAAGCTGGGCGAACGTTTCGATATCGGCCGCCTGCCCTACTCGATGAAGATCCTGCTGGAGAACCTGCTCCGGCACGAAGACGGCGGCGTCACCGTCGGCAAGGATCACATCGAAGCGGTCGCCAAGTGGGAACCGGCGGCCGAACCCGAGACCGAAATCGCCTTCATGCCCGCGCGCGTGGTGCTGCAGGACTTCACCGGCGTGCCCTGCGTGGTCGACCTGGCCGCGATGCGCGATGCGGTGGTCAAGCTGGGCGGCCAGGCCGACCAGATCAATCCGCAGATTCCGTCCGAACTGGTCATCGACCACTCGGTGCAGGTGGACGTGTTCGGCAAACCCGACGCGCTCGACCTCAACGGCAAGATCGAATTTCAGCGCAACCAGGAACGCTACGGGTTCCTTCGCTGGGGCCAGAAGGCGTTCGAGAACTTCAAGGTGGTGCCACCCAATACCGGCATCGTCCACCAGGTGAACCTGGAGAACCTGGCGCGCGTGGTGATGAGCGCCGACAAGGACGGCGCCCTGCTCGCCTATCCCGACACCGTGTTCGGCACCGACAGCCATACCACCATGATCAACGGCATCGGTGTGCTGGGCTGGGGCGTGGGCGGCATCGAGGCCGAGGCCGCGATGCTGGGCCAGCCCTCGTCGATGCTGATTCCGCAGGTGGTCGGCTTCAAGCTCACCGGCAAGCTGCCCGAAGGCGCCACCGCCACCGATCTGGTGCTCACCGTCACCCAGATGCTGCGCAAGCTGGGCGTGGTGGGCAAGTTCGTCGAATTCTATGGCGAAGGCCTGCAGCACCTGCCACTGGCCGACCGCGCCACCATCGGCAACATGGCCCCGGAATATGGCGCCACCTGCGGCATCTTCCCGGTCGATGAGGAATCGCTGACCTATCTGCGCCTGTCCGGCCGCAGCGAGGAACAGATCGCGCTGGTGGAAGCCTATGCCAAGGCGCAGGGGCTGTGGCACGACGCCAGTACCCCGCACGCGCAGTACAGCGCCACGCTGGAGCTGGACATGGGCCAGGTCAAGCCGTCGCTGGCCGGCCCCAAGCGTCCGCAGGACCGCGTGCTGCTGGAAGACATGCAGGCCAACTACCGCGAAAGCCTCAAGCCGTTCGCCGAGGCGCGCAGCAAGAAGCTGGCCGATCTCAAGCAGGAAGATCGCCTGAAGAACGAGGGAGGTGGCGGCACCGCCGTGGGCGCCAAGGCCGCGCAGGCCGAAGGCGCTGCCGACAGCGGTGCCGGCTGGCAGCTGCGCGACGGCTCGGTGGTGATCGCTGCGATCACCTCGTGCACCAACACCTCCAACCCTGCGGTGATGCTGGGCGCCGGCCTGCTCGCACGCAACGCGGCGGCCAGGGGCCTGAAGGCGCAGCCGTGGGTGAAGACCTCGCTCGGGCCGGGCTCGCGCGTGGTCACCGACTATCTCGACAAGGCCGGCGTGCTCGCCGACCTCGAGAAGCTCGGGTTCTACGTGGTCGGCTACGGCTGCACCACCTGCATCGGCAACTCCGGGCCACTGCCCGAAGACGTTTCCGCGGCGATCGCCAAGGACGATCTGGTGGTGACCTCGGTGCTGTCGGGCAACCGCAACTTCGAAGGCCGCGTGCATCCCGAGGTCAAGATGAACTACCTCGCCTCGCCGCCGCTGGTGGTGGCCTACGCCATCGCCGGCACCACCGACATCGACCTCACCACCGAGCCGCTGGGCACCGGCAGCGACGGGCAGCCGGTGTACCTGCGCGACATCTGGCCGAGCAACAAGGAAATCGGCGACACCATCGCCGCCACCGTCGGCCCGGAGATGTTCAAGCAGAACTACGCCGACGTGTTCAAGGGCGATACGCGCTGGAACACCATCGCCTCGCCCGATGGCGCGCTGTATGCGTGGGATGCGGATTCGACCTACATCAAGAACCCGCCCTACTTCGACGGCATGACCATGCAGGTGGGCAGCGTCGACGACGTGCACGGCGCGCGTGTGATGGGGCTGTTCGGCGACTCGATCACCACCGACCACATCTCTCCGGCCGGCAACATCAAGAAGGACTCGCCGGCAGGCCGTTTCCTGCAGGAACGCGGCGTGCAGCCGGCCGACTTCAACAGTTACGGCAGCCGTCGCGGCAACGACGATGTGATGGTGCGCGGCACCTTCGCCAACATCCGCATCAAGAACCTGATGTTCGGCGGCGAAGAAGGTGGCAATACGCTGTACTACCCGGCCGACGGCGGCCAGCCGCAAAAGCTGGCGATATACGACGCTGCGATGAAGTACAAGGCCGATGGCGTACCGCTGGTGGTGCTGGCCGGCAAGGAATACGGCACCGGCTCCTCGCGCGACTGGGCAGCCAAGGGCACCAACCTGCTCGGGGTCAAGGCGGTGATCGCCGAAAGCTTCGAGCGCATCCATCGCTCCAACCTGGTCGGCATGGGCGTGCTGCCGCTGCAATTCCTGGACAACGAAAACGCGCAGACGCTCGGCCTGGACGGCTCGGAAGTGCTGGACATCACCGGCCTGCAGGACGGCGCCAGCCGGCGCGCCACCGTGGATGCGAAAAAACCCGACGGCAGCGTCAAGCAGTTCCAGGTCAAGGTGCTGCTGCTGACGCCCAAGGAAGTGGAGTACTTCAAGCACGGGGGCCTGCTGCAGTACGTGCTGCGCCAACTGGCTGGCCGCAAGGCCGCGTAACCGCAGCAGCGGGTGTTGCTGCCGACATTCCCGCCAACTGGCGGGAATGTCGTTTCCGGAACAGGCAAGCTCAGCGGCTCCCCGGCCGGCAGGCAGTGCCGCGCGCGGCACCGACGTGCCAGCGCCATCCCCGGTGCGGCACTCGCGTCATGCGCAATCCGACGCTACGCAAGCGCCCCCTGCTCGCCGCCATGTTTCGGCCGGCTCTCCTCACTGGCCCATGGGCGCCCATTGCGCGTGATACAGCTGCCAGTCGCCGTCGTGCAGCCGCCATGCGGTGATCAGTTGGTAGGTCTGTGCCTGTTCCGGCAGCCAGCGACCGTCGCCGCCGGTGGCCAGCGCGGTGAACCTGGCCGTGGCGGTCGCGCCGTGCAGTTGCACCTCCATCGGCCCCAGGGTGATCCCAAGCCGGCGATTGCCCAATCGCTGCAACTGCAGCAAACGGCGCAGGCCGTCGGCATCCAGGCCTTGTTCGCCCACGAAATCGACGGCCACCGGCTGCATCGCCGCGCCCACATCGCGCGCCTCGATCGCCGCCTGCATCTGCGCAACCGTCTGCCGCAGGCGCTGCTCCGGCGCCGGACGCCCGCAGGCGACAAGCAGCGCCATCCACAGCCACACGAATCCCTGCCACCGCCAACGAATATTGCGCTGCATCACGCTTCGCCTTTTCCATTCAGGACGGTATGCTGCCAGCTGTTTGAGTGCCGTGGAACACTCCGCGTCACGTACCGATTACCCTGGAGGGGGGCAGATGAATCAGGCACGTCCTTGGTTGCAAAGCTATCCGGCCCGCGTGGCCGCCGAGATCGATCTGGAGCAGTTTCGTACCGTTGCCGAGGTCTTCGCCACCTCGGTCAAACGCTTCGCCGATCGTCCCGCATATCACAGCTTCGGCAAGACCATCACCTATCGTGAGGTGGACCGGCTGGTCGACCAGTTCGCCGGCTATCTGCTGGGCGAGCTGCAGTTGAAAAAAGGCGATCGCGTCGCCCTGATGATGCCCAACTGCCTGCAGTATCCGATCGCCACGTTCGGCATCCTGCGCGCCGGCCTGACCGTGGTCAACGTCAACCCGCTGTACACGCCGCGCGAACTCAAGCACCAGCTGATCGATTCCGGTGCCAGCGTGCTGGTGGTCATCGACAATTTCGGCACCACCGTGCAGCAGGTCATCGCCGACACCCCGGTCAGGCAGGTCGTCACCACCGGGCTTGGCGACATGCTCGGTTTCCCCAAGGGGCCGCTGATCAACTTCGTGGTCAAGTACATCAAGAAGTTGGTACCCGACTATCGCATCAATGGCGCGATCCGTTTCCGCGAAGCGCTGGCGCTCGGCAGCAAGCACACCCTGCCCACGGTACAGGTGGAATCGGACGACATCGCCTTCCTGCAATACACCGGCGGCACCACCGGCGTGGCCAAGGGCGCGATGCTGACCCACCGCAACCTGGTCGCCAACATGCAGCAGGCGCACCAGTGGCTGGCCGGCACCGGCGAGCTGGAGGAAGGCGCCGAGGTGGTGATCACCGCGCTGCCGCTGTATCACATCTTCGCACTCACGGCCAACGGCCTGGTCTTCATGAAGATCGGCGGCTGCAATCACCTGATCAGCAATCCGCGCGACATGCCCGGCTTCGTCAAGGAGCTGAAGAAGACCCGCTTCACCGCGTTCACCGGCGTCAACACGCTCTTCAACGGCCTGCTCAACACGCCCGGCTTCGACCAGATCGATTTCTCCTCGCTCAAGATGACCCTGGGCGGCGGCATGGCCGTGCAGCGTTCGGTGGCCGAGCGCTGGAAGAAGGTCACCGGGCGGACCCTGGTCGAGGCCTACGGCCTGACCGAAACCTCGCCGGCCGCCTGCATCAACCCGATGGACCTGAAGGACTACAACGGGTCGATCGGTCTGCCGATTCCGTCCACCGATGCCTGCATCAAGGACGACGCCGGCACCGCCCTGCCGATCGGCGAGATCGGCGAGCTGTGCATCAAGGGGCCGCAGGTCATGAAGGGCTACTGGAAGAAGCCCGACGAAACCGAGAAGGTGATGGATGCCGATGGCTGGCTGCACACCGGCGACATCGCGCGGATGGACGAGCAGGGTTTCGTCTACATCGTCGATCGCAAGAAGGACATGATCCTGGTCTCGGGCTTCAACGTGTATCCGAACGAGATCGAAGACGTGGTCGCCACCATGCCTGGCGTACTGGAAGTGGCGGCGGTCGGCGTGCCGGACGAAAAGTCCGGCGAGATCGTCAAGGTGGTGATCGTCAAGAAGGACCCGGCCCTGACCGCCGACGACGTCAAGGCGCACTGCCGTGCCAACCTGACCGGCTACAAGCAGCCGCGCCTGGTCGAATTCCGCAAGGAGCTTCCCAAGACCAACGTCGGCAAGATCCTGCGCCGCGAACTGCGCGACGCGCCCAAGGGGTAATCCACCAGCGCCACCAGATCGCCAGCCTCCCGGCTGTCATCCGACGCCCGCACTGCCGCCAGGCCTTGCGGGCGTTCTTATTTCGCGACGCGAACTCAGATCGCACCGCTTTGTATTTTCTGGCTGAATTTGGCAACGCCGAAAATTCCGTATCGCCAGCCGGCCAATGCCACTGACCGTCCCAGCCTGAGCAGCGCCGACTGGCAACGCGACGCAGCGGACGGCCAATGGCATCGCATGGTCAAGATCGAGATCTCCGGCGCCAACGATCGCGGCAGCTATGTGCAGGAAACCGCCTCGCAGCGACGCGCAGCCGAGCTGGAGGCGCAAGCGCAGGACGTCATCGCCCGCAACATCGCCAACAGTCCCGGCGCGATCGCCGCGCGCTACGAACTGGCGCATCACCGTAGCGGTTGGGCGGCCGATGGCCTGCCGATGTCACCAGCGGTGCGGCAGGCGCTGCCCGATCCGGATGCGTTGACCGCTTCAGACGGCCAGCGCTACTACCGCAACATCGAAGGCCAGTGGACCAGCAACGGCGCTCCACCCGATGGCAACCGCGTGCTGGAACTGGAGAGCACGCGCGCACTGCTGCAACCCGCACTGGCTGAGCAGGCGCAGGCGATTGCCGCCATCCGGGAAACGCCGCCGTCAGCGCAGGATCTGCAGCGCGAGCAAACGCAGTATCGCTATCGCATCATTGGCACCGAGTTGCAGCCGCAATGGCGCGAAGCGATCGAGCTGGCGACTCAAAGCACGCGCGAGGCGGAGGGACTTGCGGGCGATGGCGCGATGCAGTTGCAGCGCCGCCCGGGCGGCCAGTCCGGCGCCGATAGCCAGCCCAGCCATCTCAAGCGAACAGTTTGCTACGCTTGATCGATAAAGCGTCTTGGAGCAGAAGGTGTCTACAGAGAATAAACCCAAGAAAGGCGAGTTCTATCTCCTAAGGTCCGACGTGCGTGGCGGTGGTCGCGGGCATGGCGTGGAGTTCGAGAACGAAGATGCGGTGCCATTTTCCCTCGCCGACAGCCTGCCCGGAGAGGATGCGGGGCTGGCTTCATTGAAAGAGACCCCGCGCCTGCGCTACGACAGCTGCATCGGCGATATACCCAATGATATGCATAGTGGATTCAAGAGCTACTGGCTGATCTCCGAGCCGCTCAAGCAGGTCCTTGAAGCTGCGGACCCTGAGGGCTTCGCCTTCGCTCTATGCGACTTCCGACTGGAAGACGGTACGCCCGGGGCGCCGCATTACCTTTGCGAGGTGGTGCGGATTATCGATGCCATCGACGAGGAGGCATCCACCGTCAAGGTCTTGACCGGATACCGTAATGGCAAGCACTACAGTGTTGCGGGTGGTGCTGATTTTGCATTCAAGAAAGACGTGATCGGGGACGCGCATGTCTTCAGGACACCTTATACATCAGATGCCTTCTGCGATCGGTTCTTGCGCGATACCTTGATTTCGCAGGGGTTTGGCAAATCGCCCAGGACACGCGGCGTCTGGTTGATAGACGCTTTCGGTTGCTGAGCGATGAAATCTTCGAGCGCTTGATGGAGTGAAAGCAGATGCCGGCCAGTAACGTCATCGACATCTGGCGCCAAGCCATTGAGCTGGCGGCACAGCGCACGCGCGAAGCCGAGGGACCTGCGGGCGATGCGACGCAATTGCAGCGCGGGCCGAGTGACGCTTCTGGCAGTGACTGCACGTCCCGCTATTTAATGCGTGCAGTTTGCTACGCTTGATCGAAAGAGTGTCTTGGAGAAAAGAGTGTCTAATCAGAATGCACCCAGGAAAGGCGAGTTCTACATCCTCAGGTCCGATATGGGGGGTGGCGGTCGCGGGCATGGCGTGGAGTTCGAGAACGAAGATGCGGTGCCGTTTTCGATTGCTGACAGCCTGCCCGGAGAGGATGCGGGGCTGGCTTCATTGAAGGAGACCCCGCGCCTGCGCTACGACAGCCGCATCGGCGATATGCCCGATGACATGCACAGTGGATTCAAGAGCTACTGGCTGATCTCAGAGCCGCTGAAGCAGATCTTCGAAGCTGCGGACCCGGAGGGCTTTGCTTTCGCGCTATGCGACTTCCGATTGGAGGACGGTACGCGCGGCGCACCGCACTATCTTTGCGAGGTGGTGCGAATTATCGATGCGATCGACGAGGAGGCATCCACCGTCAAGGTGCTGACCGGGTATCCAAATGGCAAGTACTACAGCCTTGTTGGGGGAGCCGAGTTGGCATTCAGGCAAGACGTGATCGGGGCGGCGCATGTCTTCAGAACACCGCATACGGCAGATGCCTTTTGCGATCGGTTCTTGCGCGATGCCTTGATTTCCCAGGGATTTGGCAAATCGCCCAAGAAGCGTGGCGTTCGGCTAATCGACGCCGCAAGTTACGGATAAAAATTTCTTTGCATGGATTTTGGAGTAAAGCAGATGCCGGCCAGCAACGTCATCCTCGAAAGTCATCATGTCATTGAAAATACCGTCTTTCGCGATCACGAATTGCTCAAAAAAATGCTTGAGCATGGCTTGATCGACAAGGACGTATCGACCAATCGCCTCTATCTTCCGGTAGATGGCAAGCTGGCGGATGAAATCGAAACATCGCCCCACCGAGGACGCACGCGAAGGTCTTATACGGATGCGATTGTGGATCATCTTGACAATCTCAGTAGATCCCCAGACGGCCGCGCTGCCGTGCGCAACGACGCCGCTGCATTGAAGCGCGTCGCCTCCCAGGTCCACGACCTGCAGGACACCCTCAAAGTCGCCTTGATCAATGGCGATATATTCGCAACCACCCCGGATCGCCTGACCAAGGCCGAGGCCAACGCCCAAAACCGCAGTACTCTTTCCGAGTACGAGCAATACCGCACAGTCCATGCCGCCCAGTTGAAGACGCTACGCTCGATGAGCAACGTCGAAGCCGAATGGGCCGCGATCACCCATTCCGAGCAGCGGATCGCAAAGGTGATCGATGACGCACGCACGACGGGCAAGAATCTGGTCGCTGTCCCGAATGAACGCGATGCTGTTATCCGCGAGATCGCCGGCCGCGAAGAATTGCGCATGGCGATCGCGCATGCCGAGCATGAAGGCCGAATCACGCTGTCCGATTCCAATGCGGCCTTGGTCCAGCAGGTATTGGATGACACACCGACAACCATCGGCGGTGCTGCGCGCAGCATTCGCCAAGGCGCAGCCGCTACACCACATCCGCCGTACACACCAGTCTCGCAACGCGGCTTCGCCGACGCCGAGCTGCTCGCAGGCGACCTATCTGCAGGCCAGGCGCTGCGCACTGCCGGCCTGTTCGCCACCGCCGCCGACACGGTGATGACCGGCCAGCGCGCCACACGCTTGCTGGGCCAGGACAACCCGCTCGCCGCACAATCCGAGCTTGCGCACTTTGCCGGCCGCAACGTCGGTGGCTGGGCCGGCGGCACCGCCGCTGCCTACGCGCTGGGGAGCTCGGGCGCGGGGCCGATGGTGCTGATCGCAGCCGATGCCTATTTCTTGAGCACCGCTGGCGAGAAGGCCGCCGCGCTGCTCGACAACCGCGCCATCTACACCCAGACCGATCGCGATGGCACGCAGTGGTCGTTCAACGGCACCGCCTGGGCGCGCGACGGCAGGGCCGACACCAGCAACGACGGCATCGACAACCCTACCGCCACGCCCATCGTCGCCAGCTATCAAAAGGCCCGCGAGCTCAACTACCAGGCCACCAATGCCGCTGCTGCATTGGCATTGAGGGATGCGCCCGCACCGCAGGATCCGTATCGCCAGCCGGCCAATGCCACTGACCGTCCCAGCCTGAGCAGCGCCGACTGGCGACGTGACGCAGCGGACGGTCAGTGGCATCGGCTGGTCAAGACCGATGTCTCCGGCGCCAACGATCGCGGCAGCTACGTGCAGGAAACCGCCTCGCAGCGACGCGCAGCCGAGCTGGAGGCGCAAGCGCAGGACGTCATCGCCCGCAACATCGCCAACAGTCCCGGCGCGATCGCCGCGCGCTACGAACTGGCGCATCACCGTAGCGGTTGGGCGGCCGATGGCCTGCCGATGTCACCAGCGGTGCGGCAGGCGCTGCCCGATCCGGATGCGTTGACCGCTTCAGACGGGCACCGCTACTACCGCGATATGGAGGGCCGGTGGACCAGCAACGGTGCCCCACCTGATGGCAACCGCGTGCTGGAACTGGAGACCACGCGCGCACTGCTGCAACCCGCACTGGCTGAGCAGGCGCAGGCGATTGCCGCCATCCGGGAAACGCCGCCGTCAGCGCAGGATCTGCAGCGCGAGCAAACGCAGTATCGCTATCGCATCATTGGCACCGAGTTGCAGCCGCAATGGCGCGAAGCGATCGAGCTGGCGACTCAACGCACGCGCGAGGCGGAGGGACTCGTGGGCGATGGCGCGATGCAGTTGCAGCGCGGCCCGGGCGGCCAGTTCGGCGCCGATAGTCCGATTGCGCATCTGCAACGTGGAGCCGATGGCGTGGAGCGCATTGCAGCGGTCACCAGCACCGAGGACATCCGCCAGGCGTTGCAACAGGTACAGGCCCGGCAACAGCCCACTGCACCTGGGCAGCTGCTGGCCGCAAACGCCCGTGCCTCCGATGGCACGACGGACTCCGATACGTCGGCATCGCCCCCCTCCAACCAGCATGCGCTCGACGGACACGCGCAGGTCCAGGCGGCGGCCAGCGCTGTGGAGGCACGCAAGCAACAGCAGCAGGACCAGCAGGCACAAGAGCAACAGCTGGCGCAGGCACGCGCCCACGCGCTGCAGGCGCAGGCGTCGCACGACGTTCGGGCCCAGGCCGCCCAGGCACTACAACTGCACGCCGTGCTGGAACTGCAGCAACAGCAAGCACAGCGACTGGAGCAGCAGGAACGTCAGACCCAGGACACACAGCAACGTGAGCAGGCCCAGCAACAGGCACAAACGAGCCGAGAGCGTGAGCAGGAGCAGCGGGAGGCACACGACACGCAGCGGCACGAACAGATACCGCAACAGACCGAGCAGACCCAGCAGCGGGAGCAGGAAACCCGCCGCGCCTTGGAAGCACAGCACGGCGAACGACAACGCATCCAGACCCAGGACACGCAGTTGACGGAGCAGCCGCTCGTGCAAGGCCCGGAGGCTGCGCGACGCGAGCCAGCAGCGGACCAGCCATTCGATGCCATTGCGCGCGCGCCATCAGCGCTCCACGCACAGGACATCGCGCAGCGCGAGGCGGAACAGCGCCCCACCTGGGACGACCGCACTCACCAGCCCCAGCTGCAGACCGCCCGACATGAGCAGGTTCAGACGGCAGAATTGACGCCGCATACGGTAAACCCACCGGCTCAGGAACAGCCCGCACACCAAGCCGAGCGGCAGGCAGCGATCGCGTATGCGCCTGCGGCACTTGAACAGCAGGAACTGGCAGCACGCCGCCAACGGAGCGCAATGCAGTCGGAGGTCGCTCGCGACGAGCTGTCCGTGCCAGGCGCGGATACACCTCCCGATGCGCGCACCGTGCAGTTGATGGATACCCCCTCCTTGCAGTCGCTCGCGCCACCGATCGCCGAAGCGCAGCGCGAACAGACCCAGGCCCGGGCAGAACCGCTTGTCGTAGAAGAAACGCCGGATCCCCCTGCAGTGCTCACTACATCCGCACATCTTGCGTCAGCGACCGAGGCATCCAAGGCCGAGGCAGATGCACAGGATTCTCCTGCCACTCCGGTGCCCGTGGATCCAAACTCCTGGGCGGAGATCACCCTATCCATGCAGGCGCTGCGCATCCAGATCGAACAGGATGCCGAGATAGACAACCGTATCTTCCAGGCGCGACAGGCGCGCAAGGACAGAGGCGAGCAGCCTTATACCGATCTGGAATTACGCGAAGGCTATGATCCGGATGGTCCTTCTGGGCTGAGACCCCCACGCGCCCCGCCAGCAGACACGGTGCCACAATCTCTTGCCGCTGGCGAACAGGAAGATCGGCCGCCGCCCCGGCGTAAGAACATCACCGGCGATCCAGATGTGGACGAGTTGCTGTACGCCATCGATTGCAAGAACGAGCTGGCAATCGAACAGGCATTGAAGCGGGTCGCCAACAGCCCCTACAGCCAGGCCCTGGCCAAACAAGGCCATGAATTTCTGGATGCCCAGGCCCTGCAGGAGGCCGAAGAGCAGGCGAACACGCGCCAGGCGTTGAACATGGACGTCTCGACAGAGGTGCAGACCAGCCGTGGCCCGGTAATGGTGATGACGCTACCCCAGTTCGCCAGGGGCCCGGCGATGCAAGGACCAGAGGGCGACGGCGGTGGAGGTGGCGACGGAGGCGGCGGTGGCGGTGGCGGTGGCGGATAACCGAAGTACGTTTGGCGCATTGAACCCACACGAGAATACGATGGACACGCAGACGACCTCAGCGCTGCCCGAAGACGACGGATCGGAAAGCGCAATGAAAGCATCGATCCAGGCCATGTCAGCCCTGATCGGGCAGTTGCAACGGCGGGAACAGGTTCTGGAAGATCTGGTGCGCCAGCAATTGCAGCTTCTGCAGAATACGGCCAGCAGCGCCGATCAGCGGGTCACCCGGGTGGTCGAGAACGCACTGCCACGCCTGACGCAACTGAGCCAGCAGGCACTGACGCAAACGCTACAACCAGCGGCCGAGCGCTTCAACAGGCAGCTGGTCGATGCAGACCAGACACTGGAGAAGGCCACCCGACGCTATGCGCAGGCACAGCACACCCTGGAAACCACCGCCATGCGCCGCATGTGGATCGGCTTCGTGACGGTGATCGTCGGGAGCATCCTGTGCGTTGGCGGCGCATTCTATGCGGTTAAGAGCGCCCAGCCGGTGCTGGCCGAGGCCGCGCAGCGCCGTGCGGAGATCGCTTTTCTGGAGCGTGTTGCCCGCGCCAATCTGGTGCCGTGCGGCGAAGACAGATTATGTGCGGAGCTGGAAAAGAAGGGGCCGCGCTACGGCGATCGCGGGCAGTATCGGGTGGTCGCCCTGCGCAAGCCCGCTTCGGAGTGACGGCGTGTCATGAAGTATTGATCTGAATGCTTGCGTGCAGCTTGCTACCGTCATCGCTGCTGCGCCGTCCCGGCATTCGGACCAAAAGTTCGGTGAGATTGCCAAAGTAGTGAACGTAATGTCAGGAAAATTCTGCGCCGCGAAATGCGCGACGCGCTCAAGGGGGTAGCCTCCCCTACCCCAGCAGCGCGAAGAGGCCTGCGATCCTCGACGGCGCCCGCATTGTCTACCCAGGCCTTGCGGGCGTTCTGCTTTCATGCAAATACCCGCATGCGCTGCAGATAGGCCCGACGCACACACTGGCAACGGACTGCCGCGGCGATCACGATCCACATCTTTTCCAGGTTTTATGCGGCAGGTGATCCGACGCCGCCAGCCAGTGTACGCATGGCACCGTTTGAGGCCTTGCGTGACGCTCATACGAGCGGAACCGAAGGCACTCCCGTCTATTGGAAAGCCCTTTTCGTTCAGTCAGATAGCGCCAGTGTAGGATCCGCTTGTGGAGCCCGCACCGCCCGCTGCGCCACATAATCCGCGGGCGCTCTCCTCGGGAAGACGCCCATGAACACGATCGAAAAACTTCAGCAGCACACCAGCCATTCCACGATTCGCACGCACACGAGCCATGCCGATACAGGCCATTGGCTTTTTATGCATGCCGACGCATCCACTGGAGTCAGACCATGCTTTCGCCCCTCGTTAATGAGGGACATGCATGCACACCTCGACGCGCTTTCCGAGCAGTCAGGGGAAGCTCCCAGTGGCCTGCGCAGCCTCGTCCTCGCCTCTGACGCAAACGCTTTCAATCTTGGCGGAGATCTGGACCTGTTCGGCCAGATGATCCGCTCACGCGACAGACAGGGGTTGCTACGCTATGCGCAAAGTTGCGTAAGCGGCGTCTTCCAGTTCCATCAGGGAATGGGGGGCGACTTCAGAACCATTGCGCTCCTGCAGGGGGATGCGCTCGGCGGCGGCCTAGAAATGGCGTTGTCGTGTCATACGATCGTGGCCGAAGAAGGCGTGGGCATGGGGTTGCCCGAGGTCCTGTTTGGGCTGTTTCCCGGCATGGGCGCGTATTCGTTTCTGTCCAGGCGAGTGACCCCGCAGATGGCGGAGCGAATCATCCTAGAGGGCCACGTCTACAGCAGCGAAGAAATGCACGCGATGGGAGTGGTGGATATTCTGGTACCGCGCGGCCAGGGCATCCAGGCCACGCATGAACTGATTACCAGGCAGCAGCGTGCGCCGCAGTCGTACTTGGCAATGAATCGCGCAAGGCAGCTGTGCAACCCCGTCACGCTGAAGGAATTGCTTGCCGTGACGGAGGTTTGGGTGGAAGCGGCGCTGCAGCTGGGAGAGAAATCTCTCAGGACGATGGATCGTCTGGTGAAAGCGCAGACGCGACGAGCCGCAAAGGGAATTGCCTGATTAGCATGACAGCATGCAACAAGGGGAATCAGGCCCGGCGTTGCGCCGGGCTTTTTTACGAGACATCTTCGCCGGAATTCTTCTCGAAACGCTCTTTCGCCCGTGACTCGAGTGCAGTTCGGCCCAACTCCAGATTGCGTTGCAACTGGTTGACGCGCGCCTGCCATTCGGACTTGATTTGCGCATCGGACATGCCCATCAGCTCTCCCCCCTGCTGAGCCAGGGTGACCAGACCAAGATTGCTGGCTACCCCCTTGGTGGCATGCGCATGCTCGCGCAGACGCTCCCAATCCGATGCCGCCGCATCGCCAGACATCGCCGCGATGCACGCATCAGCGTCGCTCAGACACTGGCGAATGAACTCCTTTTCGAAATTCTTGCCCATGCCGAGCGAGGCCAGCTCTTCGAGCACAGTGACGTCGAGAATGCCATCGGCGGCCGAACTCACCCGTAGCGGAGGCACAGCCAGTGGGGTGAGTTTGCCCTGGGCGGCAATCTCCGCAAGCGTGTCCAGCAACTTGATGGCGATAACGGGCTTGGCCAGGAAGGCATATGCGCCGGCCTGCTCGCAGCTACGGATCGCTTCCGGCGTCACGTCAGCGCTGAGGACCACCACCGGCGTCCTGGGCTGGCTTCCCGCCTGCATCACACGCAGCTGCTTCAGCAGATCCAGCCCGCTCACTCCCGGCATGTGCAGGTCGACGATGGCGACATCGAAATCGGCGTCGGCAAGCGTATCCAGCACCTGCTCGCCGCCATCGACGCAGGTCACCTTGTGGCCGGCCTTCTGCAGCAGTCGCTGCAGAACCATGCGATTGGCGGCATGGTCGTCGGCCACCAGGATCTGCAACGTACGGACCCGCGCCCGATGGCGCAGGAACGGGTCGGTGAAGGCGATTACGTTGCCGTTGTCGCTCTCGCGCGGCTCACCGCCCTGCGGCAAGGCTGCACCGGAATCCAGCGCCTGCGCGAACGGCAACTCGAACCAGAAGCGACTACCGCCGCCTGGATTTTCCTCGAAGCCGATCTGGCCATCCATCGATTCGACCAGGCCCTTGGCGATGGTCGTGCCCAGCCCGCTTCCCTCGAAGCGCCGCGCCAGCCCGTTGTCCGCCTGTTCGAAGGCCTCGAATAGGCGCGGACGCATTTCGCTCGGCACGCCGATTCCGGTGTCGACGATGTCGAAGCGCAGACGGACCATCCCCTCGCCCGGACGTGCCACGGCGGCGACCGTCACATCGACCTGTCCCTGGTCGGTGAACTTGATCGCATTGCCTGCCAGATTCAGCAGGATCTGGCGCAAATGCCCGGCATCGCCGATCAATGCATCGGGAACGTCCGCGGCAATGGCGACCGCATACGCCAACCCCTTATTGCGCGCCTGCGGCTGAAGGATCAGACCGATGTTGCCCAGCAGGTCGCGTAGAGCGAAGTCGCGCCGTTCAACGCGCACCTTGCCGGCTTCGATCGCCGAGATATCCAGCACCTCTTCCACCAGCGACAGCAGGCTGCGTGCCGATGCCTGGATGGTGTTCAGACATTCGCGCTGTTCCGCATCCAGCCGCGTGGTGGCCAGCACTTCGGTCATTCCGGACAGGCCATTGAGCGGGGTGCGGAACTCGTGGCTCATGTTGGCCAGGAAACGGCTCTTGGCCTCGCTGGCGCGGCGCGCCTCCGCCATCGCCCGCGTGAGCTTGCTCAGCAGGCCGGACAGGTACAACGGAATGGCCGCCAGACCGAGCCATAGCCCGACACCGAGCCCGAAATTGCGCTTCCAGTAGTCGTTGGTGAACAACGTGATGCCAAAGCTCGTCATCGCCATCGCCACGGCCAGATACAGATAGCGGCTGCCGAAGCGCAAGCCGTTGCCTACGGTCACCCACATCACCACGACGTAGATGCAGGCCATCGGCTCTCCGATCGCGCTCATGGCCATGGACATCAGGCCGTAGTCGGCCAGCATCCCGAGGATGCGACGCGGGTGCGAGCGCTGCGGCCTCAGCACGATCCAGGCAAAGATCACCAGTGCCAGCGCCTGGCTGAGCAGGGTCAGTCCGATGACATAGAACACCTGCGTGGCCGGTAGTGCCCAGCGACCGGCGAACAGTGCTTCGTACACCAGAATCAAGGCCACCATCGCAATGCGGATCAGCGCCTGACCATGCTCGCTATCCTGACGGAGTGCGAGCCTGCTGCGCACGTCTCGGAGCATGCCGGACATGCTCACACCCCGGGTCGCGCCGATGCGGTGGAGAATTCCCCGCAGATCTGATCGAGCTGGGCGCGGCCGCGCAACAAGGCATCCACGCACCGCGGGTCGAACAGACGGCCACGCTGGGCATACAGATAGGCCAGTGCTGCATCCATGGTCCATGCTTCCTTGTAGGGGCGCGGCGACAGCAGGGCGTCGAACACGTCCGCCACCGCCACGATGCGTGCTTCCAGCGGGATCGCCTCGCCAACCAGGCCGTCCGGATAACCGGTGCCATCGTAACGCTCGTGATGGCGCAGTGCGATCAGCGCGCCGACCTGGATGAACCGGTTCTGGCTACCGCTGAGCAATTCGTAGCCGATGCGCGGATGGCGTTTCATCACGCTCATCTCGTCGTCGGTGAGCTTGCCCGGCTTGAGCAGCACCGCGTCGGGAATGGCGATCTTGCCCATGTCGTGCAGCGGCGCGGCCATCTCGATGATGCGCACTTCTTCTTCGGACAACCCCAGCTGCTCGGCGATCAGTCCGGCCACGTGCGACATGCGCTCCAGGAACGCACTGGTGCCCGAATCGCGGTATTCGATGGCGCGCGCCAGCCGCGACAGGGTCTCGCGCTCGCGCTCCTCGACCTCGTTCATGCTGGCCAGCAGGCGCTGCTCCAGCGACAGCGCCCGTTGCTTGACGCTCTCGCTCTGCTGGCGCAGCTGCAGCAAGTTGGCGCAGCGCGCGCGCAGTTCGCGCGGGCGGATCGGCTTGACCAGGAAGTCGATCACCCCCGCTTCCAGCGCCGCCTGCCGGATCGGCTCGTCGCCGACGATGGTGATCAGGATAATCGGAATGTCGCGATGGCTGGGCAGCCGGCGCAGGCGCCGCGCGAACTCCAGCCCGTCCATGCCGGGCATGCGGTAGTCGAGCAACAGCAGGTCCACGCGCCCGGCCTCGCACCAGGCCAGCGCGTCCAGCGGATCGCCGAAATCGAACACCTTCAATTCCGGAGCGATATCCTCGATGACATGGCGCAGCATCGTCCGCGCAGACATCTGGTCATCGACAATGACGATGTTCAATCCCAGATCCGCCTTTTCCGCCCAGCTTCCCCATGTATCCGCCGACACCATGCCGCCCGGACTCCCTGAAACATCCTGCATAGCCGTTGCTCCTCTATCACGAGAACGGAAAAGCGATGATGCCGACCCCTGTGTCGACTCCCGGGCACCGCACGCGGTGCCTGGCTCCGCCCTAGCATATGCAGTATCCGTGCCGTCGGCACGCCTGTCGCACAAAAAAAGTCAGGCTTCCGGACGCATGTAAGGGAAAAGCAGGACATCGCGGATCGAGGTGCTGCCGGTCAGCAGCATCACCAGACGATCGATCCCGATGCCCAGGCCGCCGGTCGGCGCCATGCCGTACTCCAACGCACGGATATAGTCGGCGTCGTAATGCATCGCCTCATCGTCGCCGCCGTCCTTGGCCTGCACCTGGGCCTGGAAGCGCGCAGCCTGGTCTTCGGGGTCGTTGAGCTCGGAGAAGCCGTTGGCCAGCTCCTTGCCGTTGATGAAGAGCTCGAAGCGATCGGTGTAGCCCGGTTCGGTGTCGCTGGAACGTGCCAGCGGCGACACCTCGACCGGGTGGTCGGTGATGAAGGTCGGCTGCACCAGGGTGTGCTCGACGGTGGCTTCGAAGATCTCCAGCAGCAGCTTGCCCCAGCCGTAGGACGGCTTGACCCGGATCTTCAGGCGCTCGCAATGCCGCAGCAGCGCCTCACGGTCGGTGCAGTCGGCCACACTGATCTCGGGGTTGTGGTGGCGCACCGCCTCGTCCATGCGCCAGCGCCGGAAAGCCGGCGCCAGATCGATGTCGGCGCCATCCCAGCTCACCTGGGTGGTCCCCAGGACGGTCTGCGCGGTGTCGCGGATCACCTGTTCGGTCAGGTCCATGATCTCGTGGTACGTGGCGTAGGCCTCGTAGAGCTCGAGCATGGTGAATTCGGGGTTGTGCCGGGTCGACACCCCCTCGTTGCGGAAATTGCGATTGATTTCGTACACGCGCTCGAGCCCGCCAACCACCAGGCGCTTGAGATACAGCTCCGGGGCCACGCGCAGGTACAGGTCCAGGTCCAGCGCGTTGTGGTGGGTAGTGAACGGCTTGGCCGTGGCGCCGCCGGGGATGTAATGCATCATCGGCGTCTCCACTTCCAGGAAACGGCGCCCATCCAGCCACGCGCGCAGCGCGCGGATGATCTTGGAGCGCTTGATGAAGACCTCGCGCGCCTCCGGCGTCACGATCAGGTCGACATAGCGCTGGCGGTAGCGCTGCTCCACATCCGACAGCCCGTGCCACTTGTCCGGCAGCGGGCGCAGCGATTTGGTCAGCAGCCGCAACGCACTGGCCTTGACCGACAGCTCGCCGGTCTTGGTGCGGGTCAGCCCGCCCTCCACCGCCACGATGTCGCCCACGTCCCAGCCCTTGAAGGCGGTGTAGGCATCGCCCAGCACGTTGCCCTGCAGGAACAGCTGCACGCGCCCGGACTCGTCCTGGATCTGCGCGAAGCTGGCCTTGCCCATCACCCGCTTGGCCATCAGGCGGCCGGCCATGCGCACGGTGCGTCCGGCCGCTTCCAGCGCGTCGGCCGTCCAGGTGTCGGCATCGGCGAACTCGGCCTGCAGATCGCCGGCGAAGTGCTCACGGACGAAGTCGTTGGGGTATGCGATGCCCTGGCCGCGCAAGGCGCCCAGTTTCGCGCGACGCTCGGCGATGAGGCTGTTCTCGTCGGCGGGGATCTGCGGCGCGGGGGTCTGCTCGGTCATGGCGGGAATCGGTCTACTGGTGGGGCGGGCACTGGCCCGGTGGGGATGACGGCCGGCGATGCCGGCCGGATTGCGACACTGCAGCGGCGGTGTCGCAGATGCTGCGATGGACACTCGCCAGTGGCGGCCAGGCCGTCACCGATGCGAGCAGGTCGCCGCATCGGCGCTGCGGTCAGGCATCCAGGCGTTTGGAGCCTGCCGCCAGGCCGGCCTTCAGGCTGGCCTCGACGAAGTCGTCCAGGTCGCCGTCGAGTACCTTCTGCGTATCGCTGCGTTCGACGCCGGTGCGCAGATCCTTGATGCGGCTCTGGTCGAGCACGTAGTTGCGGATCTGGCTGCCCCAGCCGATGTCGGACTTGGTGGCCTCCAGCGCGTCCTTCTCGGCGTTGCGCTTCTGCACTTCCAGTTCGTACAGCTTGGCGGCCAACATCTTCATCGCGTTATCGCGGTTCTGGTGCTGGCTGCGGCCGGTCTGGCAGGCGACCACGACGCCGGACGGAATATGCGTGATGCGCACCGCCGATTCGGTCTTGTTGACGTGCTGGCCACCGGCGCCAGAGGAGCGATACACGTCGGTGCGCAGGTCGGCCGGGTTGATGTCGATCTCGATGTTGTCGTCCACTTCCGGCGACACGAACACCGAAGTGAAGCTGGTATGCCGGCGGTTGTCCGAGTCGAACGGCGACTTGCGCACCAGCCGGTGCACGCCGATCTCGGTCTTGAGCCAACCGTAGGCGTACTCGCCTTCGATGCGCACGGTGGCCGACTTGATGCCCGCCACTTCGCCGCCGGACACTTCCATCAGCTCGGTCTTCCAGCCGCGCGACTCGGCCCAGCGCAGGTACATGCGCAGCAGAATTTCGGCCCAGTCCTGTGCCTCGGTGCCGCCGGCGCCGGCCTGGATGTCGACGAACGCGTTGGCGCCGTCCATCTGCCCGGAGAACATGCGCTGGAATTCCAGCTTCTCCACGTGCGCCTGGTACTTGTCCAGATCGGCAATCACCGCCACCGCCGTGTCTTCGTCCTGCTCGCTGTCGGCCAGCTCCAGCAGATCGCCGGCATCGGCCAGCCCGGCCAGCACATCGGCAATACCCACGACGGTCTTCTCCAGCATGGAGCGCTCACGCCCCAGGGCCTGGGCACGCTCGGCGTCGTTCCACACATCCGGGCTTTCCAGTTCCCGGCTGACTTCCTCTAGACGCTCTTTCTTGGCGTCGTAGTCAAAGATACCCCCTGAGCGAGAGCACGCGATCGTTGAGATCGGTGATGCGCTGGCGGATCGGATTGGTTTCGATCATGACGAATTTCCGGCAAACAAGCGCGCTAGTTTAGCAAGCGGGCCGCATCCGCGTAACGCGGCAGTGGATGGCGTCCGACCACGGCCCGGCACCACCCCATGAACCGTCCAGCAGCGTGCGAACCCCATCCAGCGCGTAACGCCGCGCACCGGCTGCCTCGCTGGGAAGGACCAGACCCGTCGTTCGGTGTCCCCGGGACCAACGACATCACACGCCGCCGGCGCCTCGATCCTGCACGCCCCTGGGCATGCCCGTGTAGAACACTGCACCGCCGCTGGCGGGCGCATGCTTCAGGCAGTCACCGCGTCCGGCCTGGATGTGCCGACCACCTGGCCGGCCCGCGCGCGCAAGCCGGCCAGATGGCTGCGGCTGCACGGCAACACCGTCGCATCGCGCAGGTGCACGCGCGCGTCGCCGGAATCGGCCGGTTCGATCGCCTGGACCTGGCCCAGATTGACCAGATAGCTGCGGTGGATCCGTACGAAGATAGCCGCGTCCAGTCGGGCCTCGATCGCTGCCATGGTGCTGCGCAGGGGATAGTCGTGACCGCGCACGTGCAGGTTGACGTAGTTGCCGGAGGCCTGGATCCATTCGATATCGGCCGTCGCCACCAGGAAATCGCGGCCGAGCTTGCGCACCAGGAAGCGTTCCGGGCGATCCAGCGGCTCCACCGGCGGCCCCTCGTCCGGCGCGGCGAGCAGATGCGCCTCGCCCTGCCGCCGCCGTGCATACCAGCCCAGTGCGTGCTGCACCGCCACCAATAGCGCAAAGGTACGCAGATCCTTGGATAGCTCATACACCCACTGCAACCAGCCGCCGAAATCGTAGTGCGCGCCGGCCAGTGCGTAGATCAGTTTGCGCACCAGCACCATGCCGGCGACATGCGCCAGCCACCACCCCAGGGCAGCGGCCAGGTACAGCGGCACACGTCGCAGCCAGGCATCGGTATGCAACGGCCAGCGTGCGCATAGCCACAACACCGCCGGCAGCAGCAACAGCGCGGCGGTGGCGCTGCTCAGTTCCCAACTCAGCAACTGCCACAGCACGATCGGTTGGCCGTCGCGGCGCGCAGCCAGACAGGCGGTCCAGACGTTGCCCAGCGCACTCAGGTAAAACACCAGCGACCAGATCGCCACGGCCCAGCGCGTGGCTGCACGGCCGGCCCGGTCCCGGGCGATTGGCGGGCGCGACCCGGTCGATTCCATTGCACACGTCCGCAGTTGGCAGGTGCCGATCATAGAGGCCCGCGCGGCAAGGCGAAACCGCGGCCCCGGCCGTCCCCATTCGTCCCTGGATGGGCGCAACTGGTCACTGCGGGCGGTGTTTCCACCCCTGGCCCCACCTGCGGCAAGGGCTGGTGGGCAGGATGCGTCCACCCCTCCAGCAACCGCCGACCATGACCGAACGCCGCCACGATCTCGATGCCCTGCGCGTCTTCGCCTTCGCCCTGCTGATCCTCTATCACGTGTGCATGGCCTACGTGACCGACTGGGACTTCCATTTGAAGAGTGCCTACACAACCGACTGGCTGCAGCCGCCGATGATTGCGCTCAACCGCTGGCGGATGCCGCTGTTGTTCATGATCTCCGGCATCGCGATCGGCCTCGCACGTGCCGAACGTGCGCCCTGGCAGTTCGCATGGCGGCGCTGCGGGCGCTTGCTGCCGCCCCTGCTGTTCGGCATGTTCGTGGTGGTCTCGGTGCAGGCCTACTGCCAGGGCGTGAGCAACGGCAAGGTGGTCCCCGGCTTTGGCAGCTTCCTGCTGCGCTATTGGCAGGTCCGGCCATGGCCGGCCGGCAGCTTCGACGGCTGGGAACATGGCATCACCTGGAACCACCTGTGGTACCTGGCCTATCTGCTGCCCTACACCTTGGTGTTGATGGCGATGATCGCACTGCGCCGCGCTTTGCCGATCACCCTGCCGCCGCTGCCCGCCTCCATGGCGGTCCCTGCCCTGCTGCTGGTGCCGATCGTGTGGGAAGCCTTCTGTGTGCTGTGGGTGTTGCCACGTCATCCACCGAGCCATGCCCTGGTCGGCGACTGGTTCGTGCATGCCGAATCGTTCCCACTGTTCGTGCTTGGGTATGTGCTGGCCCACGCCGCCCGGTTCTGGACGTGGGCGGTGCAGTTGCGCTGGCCGACACTGCTTGCCGCGCTGCTGGCGATCGCCACCGAGCTGAGCATTCGTCACCTGGGCCGTACCCTGGATACGGCCCAGCTCAGCGCGACACTGGCCAGCGTGCGCTGGGATGTGATCGAACGGCTGGCGCGCGCGGCCTATACCTGGCTGGCCTTGCTGGCGCTGCTGGGGTGGGCACGGCATCGTCTGGACCGCCCGTTCGCCTTGCTGCCGTATTGCACCCAGGCGGTGTTTCCCTGGTACATCCTGCACCAGAGCCTGATCATCCTGGCGCTGTACTGGCTGGCACCGCTGCAGTTGGGTCCCTGGCTGGAGCCGGCGCTGGTACTGCTCATCACCGTGGCGGGTTGCCTGCTGTTGCACGAAACCCTGATCCGCCGCGTGCGCTGGTTGCGGCCGTTGTTCGGCATGCCGATGCGCGAGCCCGCTGCCCGCACACACGTAACGACCCCGGCGGCGGCATAGCCGTGCATGGCGAAGTCGCGCGTGTCCGTGCACGACTTGGCTCCATCGATGTATCGCGCCGAGCAGCCATGATGCGATGTGGAGAATCCATATACGAACATGCCGCTGCGTGTAACACGACCGGACCGGGTGCCATCACCGCCTGCACGCAGCGCTGCTGCAGGCGACGTGCTTCCACACCATGAATGACGATCACCACCGATGGACGGGCTGGCTGGACGCACCGCACATGGCATCGCAAGATGCCCGCCCGACCTGCGTTCAAGGAACCACGATGCGCCCCGCCCTGCTTGCCGCATCATTGCTGCTCAGCTCCATGGTTGCCCAGGCCGCACCGGCCACCAGCGTCGACTTCACCCATGACGACTGGACCATCGCCTGCGACAACACCCGTATCTGCCGCGCCGCCGGCTATCAGCCGGACGAGGGCGAGCACCTGCCCGTATCGGTGTTACTGACCCGTAAAGCCGGTGCCGGCCAGGCGGTCACCGCAGAACTGATGCTGGGCCAGTACGACGAGGTCAAACTGCCGGCTTCGCTCAGCCTGCAGATCGATCAGCGCAATCTGGGCAAGCTGGCGCTGGACGGCAACAGCGGCACCGCGTCGCTGAGCGGCGCCCAGGTCGCCGCACTGCTGGCGGCCTTGCCGCGCAGCAGCACGATCGTCGCACTCGGCAACGATGGCCGCCGCTGGCAGCTGTCCGACAAGGGCGCGTCGGCCGTCTTGCTGAAGATGGATGAGTTCCAGGGCCGGCTGGGCACGCGCGGCGCGCTGGTGCGCAAGGGCGACCGCGACGAATCCGCCGTGCTGCCACCGCTGCCGGTACCGCAGGTCCGCGAGGCCAGGCTGGCCGCGCCGCAGGCAGGCGACGCACGCCTGGCCACGTCGCCGGCGCTGTATCAGGCCCTGCGTGCCAGCCTGCCTGCCGATGAGCAATGCAAGGGCCTGGAGCCCGGCGATGCATCGGAACCACTGACCATCACCCGCCTGAGCAGCGACAAGCTGCTGGTCTCCACTGCATGCTGGACGGGGGCCTATAACGCTGGCAGCGGCTTCTGGGTGGTCAATGCACGCGCGCCGTTCGCGCCGACCCTGATCACCCTGCAGGGCAGCGACCTGGATGGCGCCACCATCGTGGCCTCGCACAAGGGCCGCGGGCTGGGCGATTGCTACAGCCACGCCGCGTGGACCTGGGATGGACGCCGCTTCGTGCAGACCTCCGAATCCACCTCGGGCCTCTGCCGACTGGTCTCTGCCGGTGGCGCGTGGGAGCTGCCGACCGTAGTCACCGAAGTCAAGCCGTCGCATTGATCGAAGCGCCGGCAGTGCATGCCTGCGCTGGCTTGCGAGAGGACCAATGGCGATGATGGATACGCGTGGCGGAATGGATGCCGCCATTGAGCCTCCATCGACGGGTTCACGGCGTGTCCCGCGAGCGGTGAGGGTATCGCACACTCGACGCTGCGCATTTGCTGCAGGGCCCTTGCCCGCCCACCATCGCGGGACACGCTGCAAGTACGTCCTTGTAAGCTCCCTGGCGGCCTCCATGCCGCCAAGGGTCCGGCGACGGTGGGCGGGCAAGGACCAGTCGAGATGGTCGGTTTGTCAGGGCAAGCGATACTGATTGCGGTGCCTGGATAACGACGCGCGCGAAGCTCTCAGCCTGTTGCCGGTTCGCAATGCTCGATGATCAACTGCACCGCGGTGCCGCCGCGGTAGTCGTCGCTGACCAGCCGATAGGCGATGTGCAGGACGCGCGCCGGCGCGCTACCCTGCCAGCCGTTGAAATGGATGGCATTGAGCGGCTCGGCACGGCCGGCGCAACGCAGCGTCAGCTTGAGGTGGCGCTCCTTGAGCACGCGATGCTGCAGCACTTCGAACTGCCCATCGAACAGTGGCTCGGGAAAGCCCTGCCCCCACGGGCCGGCCACGCGCAGCGCTTCGGCATGCAGGTGATCGAGTTCGTGCGCGGCCAGTTCGCCGTCGCTGTGCAGTTCGGCCTGCAACAGCGAGGCGTCCACCATCGCCTGCACCTGCGAACGAAACGCCTGCTCGAAGGTCGGCAACGCGGCAAGTTCGATACTCAGCCCGGCCGCCATCGCATGCCCGCCGAATTTCTGGATCAGGCCGGGATGGCGCGCATCCACCGCCGCCAGTACATCGCGGATATGCAGGCCCGGAATCGAGCGCGCGGAGCCGCGCAACTGGCTGCTGCCCGGCTCAGCCGGCGCCAGCGCGATCACCGGGCGGTGCAGCCGATCCTTCAGCTTGGAGGCCACCAGACCGATCACGCCCGGATGCCAGTCCGGGTCGAACAGGCAGGCGGCGATCGGCAAGACGCCGTCGGCGTCCAGCACCACCTTCGCCACCGCCTGCTCGGCATCGTCGGTCATCAACTGCTGCACCGCACGGCGTTCGGCGTTGATCTCTTCCAGGGTGCCTGCGATCTCGCGTGCGCGGTTCCAGTCCTCGCAGAGCAACAATTCGATGCCTAGCGCCATGTCTTCGAGACGGCCAGCCGCATTCAAGCGTGGGCCGAGCGCGAACCCGATATCGCTGGCGCTCAGCCGCGCCGCATCGCGGCCGCTGGCATCGATCAAGGCACGCAGGCCGATGCAGCCGCGCCCCTCGCGCAGGCGCCGCAGGCCGGCCGATACCAGCGCGCGGTTATTGGTGTCCAGCGGTACCAGGTCGGCCACCGTGCCGACCGCCACCAGATCCAGCAGCGCTGACAGATCCGGTTCGGTGCGGTCGGCGAACACGCCACGCGCGCGCAGCACGCCACGCAAGGCCAGCAGCACGTAGAAGATCACGCCCACGCCGGCCAGGCTTTTGCTCGGGAAATCGTCGACGGCCAGATTCGGATCCACGATCGCATCGGCCGGCGGCAACACCTCGCCCGGCAGATGGTGGTCGGTGACCAGCACCGTCCAGCCACGCGCCTTGGCCGCGGCCACGCCGGCATGACAGGCGATGCCGTGATCGACGGTGACCAGCACGTCCGGCTGCAACGCGGCCAGTTCATCGACCAACGCAGGCGACAGGCCATACCCATGCACCATGCGATTGGGCACGGCGTGATGCACATCCAGTGCGCCCAGCATACGCAGGCCGCGCACGCCGACCGCACAGGCGGTGGCGCCATCGCAATCGAAATCGCCCACCACCAGGATGCGCCGTTGCTGGGCGATCGCATCGGCCAGCAAGGTGGCGGCCACGGCGCTGTTGTGCAGCCGCTCCGGCGACAGCAACTGCCCCAGCCGCGGCTGCGCGCCCTGCGCATCGGTCACCCCGCGCGCGGCGTAGAGGCGGCGCAGCAGCGGCAACATCGCATCGGGCCAGCTACCGGCCTGCCCCGCCGGGCGCCGGACGATCCGTGGGCTGGCCGTCATTGCGCCAGCTGTATCCGAGACGAACGCCAGAACCGCCAGCGCTGCGTGCGCGTCAGCGACAGCGTTTCGCCATCCTGGAAATCCAGTACCAGCCGATCCAGTTCGCCGCGCGCCATCGCCGCCAGCAGCGGAGCCACCGCGTCATCGCCGAATTGCTGCAGCGAGCGCAGATGGCGCAGATCCACCAGCGCATCCACGCGTTGTTCGCCCTGCGCATCGGCGCCGGCCGCCAGGGCCAGCGCACGCAGCAGCGACTCACGGCTGCGTACCTGGCGATGCGGCGAGGTCACCGCTTGCGGCAGCACTCCGCCACCCCAGAACCACAACGAATTGATCGCGGGTTTGCCGCTGGCCACACGCCCCTGGTTCCAGGGATGCTGGTGCAGCAGCACCTGCGCTTCGGTCAACAGCGCACGCCAGCGCCGGCCAAGATCGCCGGCCGGCAAATGGTCGAACAGGTCATCGCCGATCGCCACATCCGGCGGCACGAACTCGGGCAGCTTGGCATCGGGCGAGAGCCGCAGATACCAGCGCGACGGCGTGGGGGCATCGAGCAGGAATCCCGCATCGCCGAACATCGGCTTGAGGATCGGCAGCAGCATCGCCAGGTCTTCGGCAGTGGCACCGAGCGCTTCGCCGTAGCCCATCAGCCGCGCGCCCTGCATGTCCGGCACCACATAGGCCGGATCGGCGCGTACCCAGGTCGCGCCGGCCGCATCGCCGGCGTCCAGCTGCCGGGTCAGCGCGGCCACCGGCCAGTGCGCGGGCGTCAGCGTGAAGTGCCGCTGCAGCTGCGCCACCTCGCCGGCAGTGGCATCGTGCCGGTCGGCGCGCGCCAACGCGCGCGTCACCGCCGCGGTGTCCAGGGTTCCGGGCAGGCGGCGTTTTTCCGGCAGCAGCAGCGTGGCGGTTGTCATCGCGTGGACGTTCCTGGAATCAATCCAGGTAGGCGACGCTGACCACTTCGTATTCGCGCTGGCCGGCCGGCGCGTCGATGGTCACCGCATCGCCTTCCAGCTTGCCGATCAGGGCGCGTGCCAGCGGCGAGGAGATGGCGATCAGGCCCATCTTGATATCGGCTTCCAGGTCACCAACGATCTGGTAGCGCTTCTCTTCGTCGGTTTCGACGTCGGCCAGCGTCACCGTGGCACCGAACACGATCTTGCTGCCGGCGCCGAGCTTGGTGATGTCGATGATCTCCGCGTGCGAGAGCTCGCTCTCCAGCTGCTTGATGCGGCCTTCGATGAAGCCCTGCTGCTCACGCGCGGCGTGATACTCGGCGTTTTCCTTCAGATCGCCATGTCCGCGCGCCTCGGCGATTGCGGCGATCACCTCCGGACGCTTGACCGACTTCAGCTGATCGAGTTCCTCGCGCAGCCGCTGCGCGCCTTTGGCGGTGATGGGTGCTCTCATGCTTGTAGCTCCTTGTGCAGTTCCTGCAGCGACCAGACGGGGCCGGTGCCGCGGAATTCCAGCGAATGCACCAGCGCCTTGGCGCCGGCGACAGTGGTCGAATAGGTTACCCGGTGCTGCAGCGCTTCACGCCGAATCGAGAACGAGTCGGAGATGGCGGCGCGGCCTTCGGTGGTGTTGACGATATAGACGATCTCGCCGTTCTTGATCGAATCGACGATATGCGGGCGGCCCTCGGCGACCTTGTTGACGATCTCGCAGCTCAGCCCGTTCTGCTGCAGCCAGGCACCGGTACCGCGGGTGGCCACCAGGGTGAAGCCGCGTTCCACCAGCGCCTGCGCCACCGGCAGCACGCGCTGCTTGTCCGGATCGCGCACCGATACGAAGGCCTTGCCCACCGGCGGCGCCTTGATGCCACCGGCTTCCTGCGCACGCGCGAATGCGGCACTGAAGCTGCGGCCCACGCCCATCACCTCACCGGTGGAGCGCATCTCCGGCCCGAGGATCGGGTCCACGCCCTGGAACTTGGCGAACGGGAAGATCGCTTCCTTCACCGAGTAGTAGTCCGGCACGATTTCCTTGGTGGCGCCCTGCTCGGCCAGCGTCTTGCCGGCCATGCAACGCGCGGCGATCTTGGCCAGCGGCATGCCGATGGCCTTGGACACGAACGGCACCGTGCGCGATGCGCGCGGATTGACCTCCAGCAGATACACGATGTCGTCGCCCGCATCGTTGACCTGGACCGCGAACTGGGTGTTCATCAGGCCGACGACATTCAGGCCTTCGGCCAGCATCACCACCTGGCGACGCAGTTCGGCCTGGGTCTTGGGCGAGAGCGAGTACGGTGGCAGCGAGCAGGACGAATCGCCCGAATGCACACCGGCTTCCTCGATGTGTTCCATCACCCCGCCGATCAGCACCTTGCCGTCCTTGTCGGCAATGATGTCCACGTCCACTTCCACCGCGTTGTCGAGGAAGCGGTCCAGCAGCACTGGCGAATCGTTGGACACCTTGACCGCGTCGCGCACGTAGCGCGCCAGGTCGGATTCGCCGTACACGATCTCCATCGCACGGCCGCCCAGCACGTAGCTCGGGCGCACCACCAGCGGGTAGCCGATCTCGCGCGCCAGCACCAGGGCCTCTTCGGCATTGCGGGCGATGCGGTTCGGTGGCTGCTTCAGGCCCAGCTTGTCGACCAGCTGCTGGAAGCGCTCGCGGTCCTCGGCCAGGTCGATCGAATCCGGCGACGTGCCGATCACCGGCACGCCATTGGCTTCCAGCGCACGCGCCAGCTTCAACGGGGTCTGCCCGCCGTACTGCACGATCACGCCCTTGGGCTGCTCCAGCTCGACGATCTCCAGCACGTCTTCCAGCGTCAGCGGCTCGAAGTACAGGCGGTCGGAGGTGTCGTAGTCGGTGGACACGGTCTCCGGGTTGCAATTGACCATGATGGTCTCGAAACCATCGTCGCGTAGCGCCAAGGCCGCGTGTACGCAGCAGTAATCGAACTCGATGCCCTGGCCGATGCGGTTGGGGCCACCGCCGAGGATCATGATCTTGTCGCGACCGGTAGGCAGCGCCTCGCATTCGTCCTCGTAGGTCGAATACAGGTAGGCGGTGCTGGTAGCGAATTCGGCTGCGCACGAGTCCACGCGCTTGTAGACCGGGCGCACTTTGAGCGCACGCCGCAAGGTGCGCACCGATTCCTCGTTGCTGCCGGTGAGCTGGGCCAGACGCGCATCGGAGAACCCGGCGCGCTTGAGCGTGCGCAGACGCGCTGCATCCAGCGCCGCCATGCCGTCGTCGGCCAGTTGCTGTTCGTGGCCGATGAGCTCTTCGATCTGGTCCAGGAACCAGGGGTCGATGAACGAGAGCGCGTAGACCTCGTCCACCGTCATGCCGGCCCGGAAGGCATCGGCCACGTAGAACAACCGCTCCGGGCCCGGTGCCTTGAGCTCGCGCTTGAGCACGACCAGATCGTCTTCGCTGCCCAGATCCAGGCCGGTCGGATCCAGCCCGATCTTGCCGGTTTCCAGGCCACGCAGCGCCTTCTGCAGCGATTCGGAGAACGTGCGGCCCATCGCCATCACCTCGCCGACCGACTTCATCTGCGTGGTCAGGCGCGCATCGGCCTGCGGGAACTTCTCGAACGCAAAGCGTGGAATCTTGGTGACCACGTAGTCGATCGACGGTTCGAACGAGGCCGGGGTCAGCCCACCGGTGATCTCGTTGCGCAACTCATCCAGCGTATAGCCCACCGCCAGCTTGGCCGCGACCTTGGCGATCGGAAAGCCGGTGGCCTTGGAGGCCAGCGCCGAGGAGCGCGAGACGCGCGGATTCATTTCGATCACCACCACCCGGCCGGTGGTCGGGCTGATGCCGAACTGCACGTTCGACCCGCCGGTGTCCACGCCGATCTTGCGCAGCACCGCGATCGAGGCATCGCGCAGGCGCTGGTATTCCTTGTCGGTCAGCGTCTGCGCCGGTGCCACGGTGATCGAATCGCCGGTGTGCACGCCCATCGGATCGAGGTTCTCGATCGAACAGACGATGATGCAGTTGTCCGCGGTATCGCGGACCACTTCCATCTCGAATTCCTTCCAGCCCAGCACCGATTCTTCCACCAGTACCTCGGTGGTCGGCGACAGCTCCAGACCGCGGCCGACGATCTCGATCAGCTCTTCGCGGTTATAGGCGATGCCGCCGCCACTGCCGCCCAGGGTGAAGCTGGGGCGGATGATGGTCGGGTAGCCGACGCGGGTCTGGATATCCAGCGCTTCTTCCAGCGTGTGCGCCACTTCGGCCTTGGGACATTCCAGGCCGATCTCGCCCATCGCCACGCGGAACAGCTCGCGGTCTTCGGCCATGCGGATCGCTTCGCGCTTGGCGCCGATCAGTTCGACGTCGTACTTCTCCAGCACGCCGTGATCGGCCAGATCCAGCGCGCAGTTCAGTGCGGTCTGCCCGCCCATGGTCGGCAGCAGCGCATCGGGCCGTTCCTTGGCGATGATCTTCTCGACCGTCTGCCAGTTGATCGGCTCGATGTACACGGCGTCGGCCATGTTCGGGTCGGTCATGATCGTGGCCGGGTTGCTGTTGACCAGCACCACGCGGTAGCCCTCGTCGCGCAACGCCTTGCACGCCTGCGCGCCGGAGTAATCGAACTCGCAGGCCTGGCCGATGACGATCGGGCCGGCGCCGATGATGAGGATGGTTTTAAGGTCGGTACGACGTGGCATTTTTCAGTAATCCTCAACGTTCTCTGAGATGCGGGACCCGGGACCCGGGACTCGGGACCCGGATTCAAGCCGACGCTGCAGTGACTGCTGCAATCTGGAAAGCATTTGACTCACACGCTCGCAGAGCTGCAGCGCGCTGTTCAGTCCTGCAGGCTCGCCCATTGCAAGCCTTTCGACGAGTAGCAACTGGGTCTGCAGTTCGGCGCACGACCCCATGGCGATCGCGACGAAACGTGCGTAATCCCGCGTAAAGCCTCGTGCATTGCCTTCGGCGATATTGGAAGGAATCGACACCGCGGAGCGCTGAAGTTGTGCTGTCAGACCGTAACGCTCGACAGCCGGCAACGATGCAGTAAGCAAATACACATCTTCGGCGAGCTGCATCGACAGCTGCCACATTTCGAGCTCCCGAAAATGGGAGACCGCCATCAAACTGCCTTCTCCGGGTCCCGGGTCCCGGGTCCCGGGTCCCGACGTGCAGCGTCCCGCATCAGCGCCGTAAACCGGTCGAACAATGGCCCCACATCGCGCGGGCCCGGCGATGCTTCCGGGTGGCCCTGGAACGAGAACGCCGGTGCGTCGGTGAGCGCGATGCCCTGATTGGTGCCGTCGAACAGCGAACGGTGAGTCACGCGCACATTGGCCGGCAGCGTGCTCTCGTCCACGGCGAAACCATGGTTCTGCGAGGTGATCATCACCCGACCGCCATCCAGATCCTGCACCGGGTGATTGGCGCCGTGGTGGCCGGTGGTCATCTTGAGCGTCCTGGCGCCGGTGGCCAGCGCCAGCAGCTGATGCCCCAGGCAGATGCCGAAGGTCGGCACCTTCCTGGCGACCAATTCCTTGATCGCGGCGATGGCGTAATCGCAGGGCTCCGGATCGCCTGGGCCGTTGGACAGGAACACGCCGTCTGGATTCATCGCCAGAACCTCGGCCACCGGGGTCTGTGCCGGCACCACGGTGACGTCGCAACCGCGCTCGGCGAGCATGCGCAGGATGTTGAGCTTCACGCCGTAGTCATAGGCGACAACTTTGAATGCGAGTCCCTCGCCAGAGCCCGCACTTCCATGTGCGGACTTTCCACTATTCAATGCACCGAGACCCAGAAAGGCGCCTGAGTTCAGGTCCAGCTGGCCTTCCTGCCAGGTGTAGCTGGTCTCGGTCGAAACCACCTTGGCCAGGTCCATGCCCTTCAGGCCGGGAAACTTGCGCGCGGCTTCCAGTGCGGTGTCGACGTCGATCTCGCCGGCCATCAGCGCGCCGTTCTGCGCACCTTTTTCGCGCAGCAGACGGGTGAGCTTGCGGGTATCGATGCCGGAGATGGCCACCACACCACGTGCCTGCAACCATTCCGGCAGGGCCACCTGGCTGCGCCAGTTGCTGGGACGGCGCGGCACATTGCGCACGATCAGGCCGGCGGCCCAGATCTTGCTGGCCTCGTCGTCCTGGTCGGTGAAGCCGGTGTTGCCGATATGCGGATAGGTCAGCGTGACCATCTGGCGGGCGTAGGAGGGATCGGTCAGGACTTCCTGGTAACCGGTCATGGCGGTGTTGAACACCACTTCGCCGACGGAAAGCCCGTTGGCGCCTACGGATTCGCCCTCGAACACGGTGCCGTCTTCGAGGACAAGGATTGCGGGTTGGGTCACGTGGGGTCTCGCTCTGGCTGCCTGGGACTCCGATGCGCTCCCGGCCAAATTCCGGTTGCAGCAAAGCGCGGACGCGGTGCTGAGGACCGGTCCGACGCTGGTTCGGGCAAGCGAGAATTGTAATGGCAAGTGCCCTGGCTTGCCAGTCCGCACGGTGCGAGCGGAGGCAATGGCAGCTCAACATGCGGGTGAAGACGGCAATCGCCACAGCAACCGTTCATGCCCGGTTGCGCAGTGGCTACAACACCAGATCGCGTACCCGGTAACTGCCGGCCGGCCGGCCAGTCAGGCGCTTGGCCGCATGCAGCGCCCCGCGCGCGAAGATATCGCGGTTGGTGGCGCGGTGTACCAGCTCCACCCGCTCGCCCAGCCCGGTGAACTGCACCGTGTGTTCGCCGACGATGTCGCCGGCACGCAGGCTGGCAAACCTCGGCTGCGCACCGCTGCCGGTCGCAGCTTCGCCCAGGGTCAGGGCGGTGCCCGAGGGCGCGTCCTGCTTGTGCACGTGGTGTGCCTCGATGATGTCGCAGTCCCAGCCCGGCAAGGTGCCGGCGGCCCGTTCGACCAGCTCGGCAAGCACCGCCACACCCAGGCTGAAGTTGGACGCCCACACCAGCGGAATCTGTTGCGCCGCTTCCAGCAATGCACTGCGCTGCGCCTCGTCCAGCCCGGTGGTGCCCGATACCAGCGGTTTGCCGCGCTGTGCACACAAGGCCAGGATCGGCGCAAAACCCTGCGGCAGGCTGAAATCGATCGCCACATCGAAGGCCGGCGCTCCGCCCAGCTCGCTGGCAGCGAAGAACGGCACGCCCTCCACCACGCGCTGCGCAGGAGAGCGCCCCACCACCGCGCCCACGACCTGCAGGGCATCGTCTTCAGCCGCCAGACGCAGCAAGGCCTTGCCCATCCGCCCGGAGGCGCCGTGGATCAATACTTTTACAGGAGACGTCGTCATGCCCGCAGGCTAGCGAGGCTGCGGGGGTTGCACAAGGTGCCGGGAATCGGGATTCGGGATTGGGGATTCGAAAAAAGCCGACGCCGGAAGCCGTATGTGGATGCAGAAGGTCGTGGGACGTTCACTGCGAGGCGCGGGCTGCTGGCTCGACGAGCGTGAGCGCTGGCAAGCGGTGCTGCTTATTCTTCCAGGCCGTCCAGACGCTTGCTCCAACTTTCGATCTGGCTGCGTTGCAGGCGACGTTCGAACAGGCTACGCCACGCTGGCACCAGCGGCAGTGCCAGCACCTCGGCGATGGCGGCTTCGTCCACTGCACGTGCGTAGAGCAGCTGTTGCAAGCGCGACAGCGGCCAGCGCGGATACGGACGCGCCTGCAAGGTCAAACTGTCGCCTGCAACCACGATGCCGGGCTGCAACACGCGGTAGTACCAGCCGGTGCGGCCGCTATCCTGCACGCGACGCGCCATGTCGCGTACGCCGAAGCGATCGGACAACTTCCAGCATGGCTGGCGTGATTGCGACACCTCCACCACCGCCGTGCCCAGCGCGAAGCGATCGGCCAGGCAGACGTCGGCTTCGGTCAACCCGGTGCTGCTGAGGTTTTCGCCGAACGCGCCGGCCGCCTCGAGCAGCGCATGCGCACCAAGTTCGTCGCACCAGGCGGCATAGTGGTCGCGCGGGTAATGATGGATTGCCTTGTCCGGCCCGCCATGCACCCGGCGGTCGCCTTGCTCGTCGCCCTCCAGCCCGCTCACATCCACGCGCACCGGCCCGGGCACCACGCGCTTGTCGATCGCACTGCGGGTGTCCGGACGGGTGAAATCGCGCGCGATGCCGATGGCGACGCTGTCGATCAACGTGGCGACCGGCGCCTGCAGGACTGTCTCCTGCACCATCACGCGCCCTGCCCCGGCATCTCGGCCAGCGCTTCACGCACTACCTCGCCCAGCACGCGAATGCCGGCATCGATCTTCTCGCCCGGTACCGTGACGAACGACAGGCGCAAGGTATTGGCCTGCGGCAAGGTGGCGAAGAACGGCGCGCCGGGCACGAACGCGACATTGCGCGCGATCGCCCGCGCCAACAGCGCGGTGCCATCCAGCCCCGGCGGCAGGCTCACCCACAGGAACATCCCGCCTTCGGGGCGGTTCCACCGCACCTGAGCCGGGAAATGCCGGTCCAGCGCTTCCAGCATCAGGCTGCACTGGCGTGCGTACAGGGCGCGGATCTGCGGGATATGGGTCTGGAGAAAATCGTCCTGCAGGGTCTGGTACACCACGCGCTGAGTGAACGATGGCGTGTGCAGATCGGCCGCCTGCTTGGCCTGGATCAACTTGCCCAGTACCGCTTCCGGTGCGACCACGTAGCCCAGCCGCAGACCGGGCGCGAGCACCTTGGAGAACGAGCCCATGTAGACGACGCCCTCGGGATTCATCGACAACAGGCTCGGCAACGGTTGCCCGCTGTAGTACAGCTCGCCGTAGGGGTCGTCTTCGACGATGGGCACGCCCGCCTGCGCTGCGCGCTCCACCAGCATCTGGCGCCGCGCCAAGGGCAAGCGGCGCCCGGTGGGATTCTGGAAATTCGGCAGGCAGTACAGGAAACGCGCATCGGCCAGCAGTGCCGGATCCAGCGCTTCGGCCACCACGCCCTCATCGTCGGAGGGCATGCCGACGAAGCTCGGCTGGAACAGCGAGAACGCCTGCAAGGCTCCGAGATAGCTCGGCGTCTCCACCAACACCTTGCTGCCTTCGTCGATGAATACCTTGCCCAGCAGATCCAGGCCCTGCTGCGAGCCAGTGGTGATCAAGACCTGGCTGGGCCGGATGCTGGCGCCATCGCGGCTCAGCCGCGCGGCCACCCATTCGCGCAGCGGCGCATAGCCTTCGGTCGGGCCGTATTGCAGCGCGGCCTGCGGCACATCGCGCAGCACCTGGTCGCTGGCCGCGCGCATGCGCTCCACCGGGAAGGTCGCCGGCGATGGCAGGCCACCGGCGAAGGAGATGACCTCCGGCCGCTCGGTCACCTTGAGGATTTCGCGAATCGCCGAACTGGTCAGCGCCTGCGCACGTCGGGAGATCTGGAAGGAAGTGGTCATGGCACAAGCATACCCAACCACTATTGCGTGCACGCTGTGCACCGCAGCGTGCATTTGCATGCAGCAGTTGCAGATGGCATCGGGAAGTCGACGGCCCTGGCCATCGACGCAGACCTGGATCGGTCACGCGTACTCCGAGCGCGCGGTTATCGCGCGCGCCGGGCTAGTTGTAGGCCGGCCCTACCCAGGCCGTGCCTTCGCTGCGCGCAATCAGTGTCTTCCAGCGCTGACGGATCAGCTTGTCGCGCGCGCGGAAGGTCATGCGCAGGCCCGGCAGGCCGAGCGTGGCGCGCGTTTCCACCAGCGCCGATCGCTCGTCGGGCGCGATCTCGATCTTTGTGATCGTCTGCTTGTAGTCGATCAGTTCTTCCGGCTCTGCGACATGGCGCATCTGGCTCAGCACCTGCGCCCATTCGCCGTTGGATTTGCAGTACTTGGCGCGGTTGGTGGTCTCGCGCTTCTGATGGGAATCCATGCGGTACAGCACCACCATTTCGAATTCCGGCGCCGTCATCCCGCACAGGGCCTCGCCATCCTGGCCCATCATCGCCTTGTCCTGCGCGGCGTAGAACTCGCGCACCTGTTTTTCATCCAGCGAGTTACCGCCATAGTTGTACAGCCCGGCCACAGCGGCCAGGATCGCCAGCAACACCAGCAAACGCATCTGCCATCCCCTGTCATGCCGCGTCCTGCGGCCGCGCAAGTGTAGCCGAGCTTGCGTAGCTCAGTGCTTGCGGGGCGGCGTCGGGCCGCAGTTGTCGCAACCACCGCAGGACGCACCGCCCTGGCTGGCCGGCGGCGCGACGCGGCGGCCAAGCGCCTGCAGCCAAGCGGGCCGCCCTTCGCGCACCAGCGCGAGCGCGAGCGCACCGCGCAGGCGCCGCACCGTACCGGGGAACTGCTTCTTCATCACCACCCATACGCTGATCAGGACCGCGACGGCGATGACCAGGTACTGCAGGGTGAGCGAGAGTTCCATCTCAGCCGGCACCGAGCGCAACCGCAAGCTGGTAGGTCACCAGCGAGGCGATATAGGCCAGCGCGAACAGGTATACCGCGCTGACGGTCATCTGTTTCCACGAGTTGGTTTCGCGCTTGATCGTGGCCAGGGTGGAGATGCACATCGGCGCATAGATGTACCAGACCAGCAGCGACAACGCGGTGGCCAGCGACCAACCGTCGCTGATCAACGGCGACAAGGCCTGCGCGGCGGCATCGTCGTCGGCGGCCGACAGCGCATACACCGTGGCCAGCGAGGCCACTGCCACTTCGCGTGCGGCCAGGCCTGGGATCAGCGCGATGCAGATCTGCCAGTTGAAGCCCAGTGGCGCGAAGAACACCGCCATTGCGTGACCGATGCGACCGGCGAAGCTGTAGTCGATCGCCGGCAAGGTGGCATTGGCCGGCGCCGCCGGGAACGACAGCAGGAACCACAGCAGGATGGTCAGCGCCAGGATGATGCCGCCCACGCGCTTGAGGAAGATCCAGGCGCGCTCCCACAGCCCCAGGGCCATATCGCGCAACTGCGGCACGCGGTAGGACGGCAGCTCCAGCATCAGCGGGTGCTCGCTCTTGTCACGGCGCCATTTCTTCATCGTCCACGACACCAGCAGCGCACTGACGATGGCCGCGGCATACAGCCCGAACAGCACCAGCCCCTGCTGGTTGAAGATGCCCCATACCGTCTTCTGCGGAATGAAGGCACCGATCAGCAGCGCGTACACCGGCAGGCGCGCCGAGCACGTCATCAACGGCGCGACCATGATGGTGGCGAGCCGGTCGCGGGGGTCCTGGATGCTGCGCGTGGACATGATGCCCGGCACCGCGCAGGCGAAGCTCGACAGCAGCGGAATGAACGAACGCCCGGACAACCCGGCCGCAGCCATCATGCGGTCCAGCAGGAAGGCCGCACGCGGCAGGTAACCGGATTCCTCCAGCGCCAGGATGAAGGCGAACAGGATCAGGATCTGCGGCAGGAAAATAATCACCCCGCCCAGGCCGGCGATGATGCCGTCCTTGAGCAGGCTGTTGAGCGGGCCTTCCGGCAAGGTGGTGCCGACCCATTCGCCCAGCGCAGCGGTGCCGGCATCGATCAGGTCCATCACCGGCGTGGCCCAGGCATACACCGCCTGGAAGATCAGGAACATCACCACCGCCAGCGTCACCAACCCCCAGAGCGGATGCAGCAACCAGCGATCCAGCGCGTCGTCCACCCGCGAGGTGCGTGCGGGCATGGTCACTGCCGCATCCAGTATCTGCCGTACCAGCGCGTGATAATTGCCGTCGGCCGGCGGGGTGGCGGTCGGCACGGCCAGGCTGCTCGCCTGCGCATCCAGCCGCTCCACCAGCGCCTTCGCGCCGCCACGCCGTACCGCCACGGTTTCGACCACCGGCACACCCAGCGCCTGCTCCAGCGCCGGCAGATCGATGACGATGCCGCGCCGCTGCGCGGCGTCGACCATGTTCAGCGCCACGATCATCGGCCGGCCCAACTCGCGCAACTCCAGCGCAAAGCGCAGGTGCAGGCGCAGATTGGTCGCGTCCATCACGCACACCAGCACGTCCGGTGCGGGCTCGCCCGGGTAGAAGCCGCGGCACAGATCGCGGGTGATCGCCTCGTCCAGGCTGGCCGGTTGCAGGCTGTAGGCGCCTGGCAGATCCAGTACCGCGAAGTCGCGCCCGGACGGTGCGCGAAAATGCCCTTCCTTACGTTCGACGGTGACGCCGGTGTAATTGGCGACCTTCTGCCGACTGCCGGTGAGCTGGTTGAACAATGCGGTCTTGCCGCTGTTGGGGTTGCCCACCAGCGCCAGGCGCAACGGAACCGCGGCCGCGTTCATGCCGACCCCCCTTGTTCGCGCACCTGCACCCGAGCGGCCTCGCTGCGCCGCAGGGCGAAGCGCGTGTAGCCCACCTGCACCAACAAGGGTTCACGACCGACCGGTCCGGTCGCCAGCACGGTGACCTCTTCCCCGGCGACGAAGCCGAGCTCGCGCAGGCGCCGCGCGATCGTGTCGTTGGGGAGACGATCCTCCACGGAGTCCACGATGGCGGCACGGTGCAGGGGCATGTCGGACAACGTCACAAAGACGGCCTGATTGTTAGGAATGGTTCTCAATTCTAGCATCGACGCACCGCGTCATGGCTCCGGCCAGCCGTGCCGTTATCATGGTTCGCATCCCATTCATGGACGCATGCGCAATGCAGGACACCGGCTTGATCGTCGAGGACCAGGGACCGGTCCGCACCTTGCGGTTGCATCGCCCCGCCGTGCACAACGCCTTCGATGCGACACTGATCGCCGCGCTCACCGAAGCCTTGCAGCAGGCCGGCAGTGCCCCGCAGATTCGCGTGGTGGTGCTGACCGGTGCCGGCGATGCATTCTCCGCAGGCGCAGACCTGAACTGGATGCGCGGCATGGCCAACGCCAGCGAGGCGGAGAACGCCGCCGATGCGCTGGCGCTGGCGCGCCTGATGCGCACGCTCGACGAACTTGCCAAACCCACGATTGCGCGCGTCAACGGCGCCGCCTTCGGTGGCGGCGTGGGCCTGGTGGCCTGTTGCGATATCGCCATTGGTTGCACCGAAGCGCGTTTCGGCCTGACCGAGAGCAAGCTCGGATTGCTGCCGGCCGTGATTTCGCCCTACGTGGTCGCCACCATCGGCGCGCGCCAGGCGCGGCGCTGGTTCGCCACCGCCGAAATCTTCGATGCCGGCACCGCACAGCAACTGGGCCTGCTGCATCAGCTGGTGGCGGCCGATCAGCTGGACACGGCGGTGGAACGCCAGGTCCGGCTGCTGCTGGCGGTTGCGCCGCTGGCCGCCAGCAGTGCCAAGGCCTTGGTGCGTTCGGTCCTGCCGGCCGCCGATCGCGATGCCGTCGATGCCGCCAACGCCGCCTGGATCGCGCGCCTGCGCGTCTCGCCCGAGGGCCAGGAGGGCCTGGGCGCGTTTCTCGACAAGCGCACTCCCGCCTGGATGCCGGAGAGCGTGGCGTGAGCGCAACCGACCATCTCGAGCTCGCCTGCGGCAACCTGCACGGCGACCCGGTCGCATGAGCGACTTCGTCCGCATCGTCGAAGTGAGCCCACGCGATGGACTGCAGAACGAGGCGCAACCGATCGCTACCGCCGACAAGATCGCGCTGATCGATCGCTTGTCGGCCACCGGTCTGCGCACCATCGAAGCCACCAGCTTCGTCAGCCCGCGCTGGGTGCCGCAACTGGCCGACGCCGCCGAGGTGTTCGCCGGCATCGCACAGACGCCTGACATCGCCTATCCGGTGCTGGTGCCGAATCTGCAGGGTTACACGCGTGCGCATGCCGCCGGCGCGCGCGAGGTGGCGGTGTTCACTGCCGCATCGGAGACGTTCAATCGCACCAACACCAATGCCGGCATCGACGAATCGATCGAACGGTTCCGGCCGATCCTGGAGCGGGCCGGTATCGACGGCGTGCGGGTACGCGGCTACGTGTCCACGGTGCTGGGCTGCCCCTACCAGGGCGAGGTGCCGGTGGCCGACGTGGTGAATGTCGCGCAACGGCTGCATGCGCTTGGCTGCTACGAAATCTCGCTGGGCGACACCATCGGCGTCGGCACCCCGCGCAAGGCGCGCCAGATGCTCGCCGCCGTGGCGCAGGAGGTGCCGATGCAGGCACTGGCCGTGCATTTCCATGACACCTACGGCCAGGCGCTGGCCAATATCGCCGCCTGCCTGGAGCAGGGCGTGCGCGTGGTCGATGCCGCCGTGTCCGGTGCCGGCGGCTGCCCGTACGCCAAGGGCGCCAGCGGTAATGTCGCCAGCGAAGACGTGGCGTACCTGCTGCAGGGCCTGGGCATGCCCACCGGCATCGACCTGCCTGCCCTCGCCCGCACCGGCCGCTGGCTGGCGCAACTGCTGGGCCGCGAGACCGGCAGCAAAGCGGGCAAGGCGCTGGCGGCGGCTGACTGAGGTCTTCGCCGCGCAGGTATCACCACCACGATCGCGCAAAGGCTTCGGCTAGAATTGCCGGCCGCGCGCGCTCCATCCGCGAGCTCAACGCTTCTACAGGGAACCATGCCATGCAGCCAGCTTCTGTCCTTGCCGTCATCACCGGCGGCGTGTCCGGCCTGGGCCTGGCGGTGGCGCAACGCATCGTGGCCGATGGCGGCAAGGTGGCGTTGTTCGACGTCAATGCCGACAAGGCCGACGCGGCGTTGGCCCTGCTCGGTTCCGGCAATGCGCACTACTTCGCCACCGATGTCACCGACGAGGCGCAGGTGTCGGCCAATATCGCGCAGGCTGCGCAGGTACTGGGCGGACTCAACCTGGTGGTGAATTGCGCCGGCATCCTGGGCGCCGGCCGCGTACTGGGCAAGGAGGCGCCAATGCCGCTGGCGACCTTCCGTACCACCGTGCTGGTCAATCTGGTCGGCAGCTTCAATGTCGCCAAGGCTGCGGCCGATGTGATGCAGCACAACCCCGCTGGCGAGGATGGCGAGCGCGGCGTGATCATCAATACCGCATCGGTGGCTGCGTTCGAGGGCCAGATCGGCCAGGCCGCCTATGCCGCCAGCAAGGGCGGCGTGGTCGGCATGACCCTGCCGATGGCGCGCGAGCTGGCGCGCTTCGGCATCCGCGTGATGACGATTGCCCCTGGCGTGTTCTGGACCCCGATGGTCGACGGCATGCCCGAAGCGGTACAGCAGTCGCTGTCCGCGGCGATCCCGTTCCCTTCGCGTCTGGGCCAACCCGACGAATACGCCGACACCGTCGCCTTCATCCTGCGTAACCGCTACCTCAACGGCGAGGTCATTCGCCTGGATGGCGGCGTGCGGTTGGCGCCCAAGTAGCCGGGATTGGGAATTCGGGATTTGGGATTCGTCACAGCAAGAACCCCGCACCCTTCCCGCCTCCTGCAATCCTGCTTTTGCCAATCCCGAATCCCCACTCCCCAATCCCTGACTCAACCCATGAAAGCCAACGACATCAAGAAAGGCAACGTCGTCGAATACAACGGCGGCATCTACCAGATCCGCGACATCGAGCGTAGCTCCCCGCAGGGGCGCGGCGGCAATGTGCGATTCCGTTTCATCATGTACAGCGTGCCCGGCGGCGCCAAGCTGGACGCCAGCTTCGATGCCGACGACAACCTGCCCGAGGTCGAACTGCTGCGCCGTCAGTCGACGTTCTCGTACAAGGATGGCGAGGCGTTCGTGTTCATGGACGACGAAGACTTCACCCCATACACGCTGGACGCGGACGTGATCGGCACCGATGCCGGCTACATCACCGATGGCCTGACCGGCATCTATGTGCAGGTGATCGACGACCAGCCGGTGGCCGTGCAGCTGCCGCAGACGGTGACGCTGGAAGTGGTGGAAACCCCGCCCGAGCTCAAGGGCGGCACCGCCACCAAGCGCCCGAAGCCGGCCAAGCTCAACACCGGCATGGAAATCATGGTGCCCGAGTACATCAGCAACGGCGAGCGCGTGCTGGTCAACACCACCACCGGCGAGTTCGCAGGCCGCGCCGACTGATGCGCAAGCTGGTCGTTGTGGTGACGCTGGGGCTGCTGGGCGCCTGCACGGCGCAACCAGCCCCGGCGCCGACATCCACACCCGCACCTGCGCCGACGGCCTGCACCGATGCCAAGGTGGAAGAGGAGTGGCTGCAACATCCGCCCGGCCTGTGCAGCATGCCGGAGGATGTGCGCACGCTGGTGGAGGACTACGACACCTGCGCGCACTTCGCGGGCGAGGAGCCGTACGACGCCGATCGTCGCCACGAGATCGAAGTGGCGATCGCGCAGTTCTGCACGCCGGCACCGGCACGGCTTGCAAAGCTAGTGAAGCAGTATCGCAACAACGCGCAGGTCAGCGACTGGCTGCGCAAGTATTCGGTGCAGGCGGATCTGCAACCGGCTCGCTGAGGTGCGCCGGCTGCCGTGATAGGTAGCAGTTGGTGCGTTGCGTCGCCCCTGGCAAGAGCGCCGGGGACTGGGACTTACAGCTGCAGGCGATAGCGCATTCCTTCCCCCCATCGGGAGAAGGTGGCACAAAGCGCCGGGTGAGACCGCGGGCGAAGCCTCATGCGGTGCGACCTGGACAAGACCCCCGCCCCGTACCCTCAGCTCCGCGCCCCGGCCCGCGCCAGCAGCGCGGGCGCTCCAAACCACGCGCGCCAGTGGCGCGCAAGCAGTGACTTCTCGCCCCACAGGGAGAGAGGCTGGTACCTCCCTCCCCCGGCGTGGTCCGAATCGCTATTGCGCCTGCAGAGGCATCCCCATATCCGACCGCACTTTGTCGGCAGCCGCATCACCGCGCGCTAGCTCGCGCAGGCGTGCGCGCAGGCGCTGCACATTCGCCTCGCCCTGCTCCAATCCAGTGCGGACGTCGGCCGGCAGTTGCTGCCGCCCCAGCGCCTGCAGTTGTTTCCAGCCGTCGACCAGTACGCCGGTTTCCTGTGCCACGCGTGCGCTCAGGTCCTTCTGCTCATCTGCTTGCGGCAGTCCGTAGCCGGCGCTACCCAATAGCGTGGCCGGATGACTGAGCTGGGCCTGCCGCGCGAACAGCGACTGCAGCTGACCCTGCACCGAGTCACGTCCGGTCGCGCCGGGTCTCAGCAGACGCTTGAGCGCATCGCGTGCCAGCAACTCCTGGCGACGCAGGGCCGCCTGCTCCAGCAGCAGTGCCGCCGCGGTCGCGCGCAGGCCGCCGCGATCGAACCACTGCGCGCGCGCCTGTGGCGACGCATCCAGCCACTGCGCCACACGCGTCTGCGGCACCGGCCAGCCGCGCCGGAGCACATCGAACATCGCCTGGTAATGCGCGGCGGCCGACTCGAAGTAATAGCCCTGGCGCGTCGCCTGCGCACGGTCGTCCAGCACGCGCAGGTCGGCGATGCCCGCACGTTGCAGGCGCTTGCGCACACCGCGCGGCGTGATCGAGGACAGATCGGCTGCGGCCAGCCGCGGCACGCCATCGTGCAGCAGCTTGTAGGTTTCCACCGCGCAGTTGTTGCTGACGAAGTAATAGCGTCCGTCGTAATTCCAATGCACCTGTGCAGCGCGTGCGAGTAGCTCCGCGATCTCTGCAGGCGTCAGCGCCAGTGGCACCGAGGACAGGGCACGCAGTTCCACCTTGGTGTATTCGTCCACCACCTGATTCAACGGCAGCACGAACAAGCGCGAGGGGTACGCGCCGGTGAGCCCGCGCCAGCTGGAAATCTGCACATCGCCGACGAAGGCGCGGAACGACAGCACCCGGTGGTATTGCAGGTCCAGCCGGCACGCCGGCCCCGGCGCGCGACCGGGCGCGCAGATCACCAGCCGCAGCATGCTGTGGCCCCAGCGGCTCATCGGCTGCTGGTTGCCTTCGGCAAGCAGGTAGTCCACGGCATAGACACGCGCCGGGTCCAGCATCAGCAACGACATCGCGCCGGCATCGTTGTCGGCCTGCAGGTACGGTAGCGCCGCGGCGCAGCGAGCGCTTCCCTGCGGCGACCCCAACTGCTGCGAAAACCAGGCCGCCAGTGCAGGACGCCGGCAGGCATAGTCCGGATCCAGCACGAAATGTTCGAGATTGACCGCGACGAACTCGGCCGGATTCTGCCGCTCATAGTCGTCGGGACTGCGATCGCTGAAGTTGTTGGCGCCACGCCCGATGCGCCAGGGCCGCACCTGCCAGCCCGCCAGATCGCGCAGACGCGGATCGCGCGACAACACGCTGCCGGCACCACGGTCGAGCACATGCGCCAGCTCGTGCACCATGGCGGCCATTGCCGCGCGCGTGGCCGGCATGGCCGCATCGTCGCGATCGCCGGCCGGCTGCGCGCTCCAGGCCTGCAACAAGGCCCGATCCAGCAGAACACGCTTGCCGATCGCGCGGCCATGCACCCGCGCGGGCAGATCGTGACGCCATTCCAGCTGGATCGGCGCCACGCTGCGCTGCGACCACTGCGGCGGCAAGCGTCGCAGCACCAGCGTCACCAGAGCCTCGCTGGCGGCGCGCTCGGCCTCACTCAGGTCGGCCGATGCCGGCACGAGTTGCAGCGTGGGCCGCTGCTGCTCCTGCGCGTGCACCTGCGACGCCGCTGCGATCACTGCGGCCAGCCACAGCCACCGACGCCAGCGGCGGCGCTTCACTGCGCCAGGATGGACTGCGCCAGTTCCAGATCGCTGGCCAGGCGCGCCGCATCGCTGCGCGCGCGCAGTTGCAGCAGTGCCGCTTCCAGGCGCGCGCCACGGATGGCGCCGTTGCTGGCGACGAAGCCGGCGGCGTCTTCGCGCGCGTCGGCAACCACCTTGTCATCGCCGGAACTGCTGCTATTGGACGAACCGGCCGACGAGGCGCCAGCCGAGGTGCCGGCCAGGCTGGAGGCGAACGCTGCCAGCGGCAGCACGGTCAATGCACAGAACACAAGAGAGCGCATCATCGGCATGTCGTTTCCATGTGAAGGTGCGGGAAGACTAACCGGCGGGCGCGCTTCCGGGCGCGTCATGCATCTCGAACAGCTTGCCTGGATTCAGCAACAGACGCGGGTCCAGCACCTGCTTGATGCCGCGCATCAGCGCGATTTCCGCGGCCGAGCGCGTGCTCCACAGATACGGCTTCTTGACCAGACCGATGCCGTGCTCGGCCGAAATACTGCCACCGCAGCGCTGCAGGGCCTGCGCCAGCAGCTTGGTGACCTGATCGCAGGCGGACACGAAGTCGGCCTGGCTGGTGGCATCGGGCTTGAGCACATTGATATGCAGATTGCCGTCACCGATATGACCGAACCACACCACGTCGAAGTGCGGATACGCCTCGCCCAGCAAGGCCTGGGTATCGGCCAGGAACGCGGGCATCGCCGAAATGCGCACCGATACGTCGTTCTTGTACGGCGTGTAGCGCGCCAGCGCTTCGGTGATGCCCTCGCGCAGCCGCCACAACTGCGCGGCCTGCGCATCGCTCTGGCTGATCACCCCGTCGCTGACCCAGCCCTGCTCCATGCAGGTCTCGAAGGCCGCCATCGCGGCCGCTTCCTGTGCCTCGTCGCCAGCAGCGAACTCGGTGACCACGTAGTACGGATGGACCTGCGCGAAAGGCGCCTGCGCGCCGTGCGCCAGCACATGCTCCAGCGCACGATCGGTGAAGAACTCGAATGCCTCCAGACGCAATTGCGCGCGGAATGCGGCGAACACCTGCATCAGCACGTCGAACGACGGCAATGCCAGCAGCATCACACTGCCGGGCGGCGGCGGATCGGTCAGCCGCAGGGTCGCTTCCACCACGATGCCGAGGGTCCCTTCCGAGCCGATCATCAGATGCCGGAAATCGTAGCCGCTGGAGTTCTTGATCAGCGCGTGATTGAGCTCGATCACCTCGCCGGCACCGGTGACCACTTTCAGGCCGGCCACCCACTCGCGCGTGTTGCCGTAGCGGATCACCCGGATGCCGCCGGCATTGGTGGCGATGTTGCCGCCGATCGAACACGAACCGCGGGCAGCGAAATCCACCGGGTAGATCAACCCGTGTTCGCGGGCGGCGTTGTGCACCGCTTCCAGCGGCATGCCCGCCTGCACGGTGAGCGTGCGATCCACCGCGTTGAAGTCCAGCGGCTTGTTCAGGCGTTCCAGGCTCAGCACCAGCTCGCCGTTGGCGGCCACTGCGCCGCCGGAGAGACCGGTGCGGCCGCCCGAGGGCACCACGGCCACGTCCTGCGCATTCGCCCAGCGCATCACAGCCTGCACCTCGTCCACCGATCCCGGCAGCGCGATGGCCAACGGGTTGGGTGTCCAGCGCCGGGTCCAGTCGCGCCCGTAGTGCTCCAGGTCGGCCGGCTCGGTTTTCAAACGCAACGCGGGCACGGCCTGTTGCAAGGAAACAATGCGGGGATCGGTCATGGCGCGCGGCACGGCGGTAGGAACCGCACAGCGTGCCAGTGTGCGTCGGCCCCGTCCAGCTGCGATGCGCTGCGCCGGCGCGGTGTTGGATTCAGCTGAAACCGTTGCAGCGCAAGGGCCGCAACGCATTGGCGCGGTCGCTGCGACTGCCAAATCCGGCACCCCATCTGGCATAGTTGCCGGCCCGATTGCTGCAGTGCGCTCCCCCATGTCGCCGAAGAGAACCTCGTTTCCCAAACAGGACATTCGCGTCCTGTTGCTGGAAGGCATCAGCCCGACCGCCGTGGATGTGTTCCGCGCCGCCGGTTATTCGCAGATCGAGCTGCACGCCAAGTCGTTGCCGGAAGACGAACTGATCGCGCGCATCGCCGAAGCGCATATCGTCGGTATCCGCTCGCGCACCCAGCTGAGCGCCGAGGTGCTGGCGCATGCCAAGCGCCTGATCGCCATCGGCTGCTTCTGCATCGGCACCAACCAGGTGGACCTGGAGGCGGCCGAGCTGGCCGGCATTCCGGTGTTCAATGCGCCCTACTCCAACACGCGCAGCGTGGCCGAACTGGTCATCGCCGAAGCGATCCTGCTGTTGCGCGGCATTCCGCAGAAGAATGCCGAATGCCATCGCGGCGGCTGGTCCAAGTCTGCCGCCGGCAGTCACGAAACGCGCGGGAAGGTGCTTGGCATCATTGGCTACGGGCATATCGGCACCCAGGTCGGCGTGCTGGCCGAGTCGCTGGGCATGCAGGTGATCTTCCACGACATCGAAACCAAGCTGTCGCTGGGCAACGCACGCGCGGCCATCGACCTGGACGACCTGCTCGGCCGCGCAGACGTGGTGACGCTGCACGTGCCGGAAACGCCGTCCACCAGGGACATGATCGGCGCGGCCGAAATCGCCCGCATGAAGCCCGGTGCACACCTGATCAACGCCTCGCGCGGCACCGTCATCGATATCGCGGCGCTGGATGCGGCACTGCGCTCCGGCCAGATCGGCGGCGCGGCGGTGGACGTGTTCCCGATCGAGCCCAAGGGCAATGGCGACGCGTTCGAGTCGCCGCTGACCGCGCACGACAACGTGATCCTGACTCCGCACGTGGGCGGCAGCACGCTGGAAGCGCAAGACAACATCGGCGTCGAAGTGGCCGCCAAACTGGTGCGCTACAGCGACAACGGCAGCACGCTATCGGCAGTGAACTTCCCCGAGGTGACGCTACCCGAGCATGCCGACAGCCTGCGCCTGCTGCACATCCATCGCAACGTGCCGGGCGTGCTGTCGCAGATCAACGAACTGTTCTCGCGCCACAACGTCAACATCGACGGCCAGTTCCTGCGCACCGATCCCAAGGTGGGCTACGTGGTAATCGATGTAAGCGCCAGCGAAGCGCAGGCCACCGCGATGAAGGAAGGCTTGGCCTTGATCGAAGGGACCTTGCGGACGCGGATCTTGTATTGATCCGTTGATGCAAGAGTGCCCCTCATCCGGCGCGTTGCGCCACCTTCTCCCGCAGGCGGGAGAAGGCAATGCAGGTCGCCCTTCTGCCGCTAGCCCCCTCCCCGTCCAACTCCCTTCTCCCGCTTGCGGGAGAAGGCAGTGCAGGTCGCCCTTCTGCCGCTAGCTCCTTCTCCGGCCTACTCCCTTCTCCCGCCTGCGGGAGAAGGTGCCCGCAGGGCGGATGAGGGCGCGCGCCCAGCACCCATCACACGCCTCGGGCCATCCACTTCTCGGCCATGCGCCGCATCGACGGATCCAGCTCAGGCTCGGCCAATAGGTCGGCGATCGGCCGCCACGCCAAAGCGAGCGACTCTTCGCTGACCTTGAAGGTCTCATCCACACCCGCGACCACCACATAGCGCGCGTCGTAATGCCAGTGCCCGGCCACCTCGCCGCGCGCGGGGATCCAGTGGCGGTCCAGATCGAACAAGTCGGCGTCCGCCAACCGCAAACCGGTCAGACCGGACTCTTCTTCGGCTTCGCGCAAGGCCACCTGCGCCAGGTCACGGTCGCCATCGGCGTGCCCGCCCAGCTGCAGCCAGCGCTGCAGTTTGCGGTGGTGCGTGAGCAGGGTGCGGGCGCCATCGGCGCTCACCACCCAGGCCGAGCCGGTGAAATGACCTTCGACCCGCTCGCGCACGAACGGATCGCCGGCATCGTCCAGCAACTGTGCGAACTGATCAGCCACCACGGCCTCGTCGGGCCAGCGCGCGCGGTAGGCGGCCAGTTGCTGCCGCAGGGTTGCATCTGCCATCTGTCGCTCTCGGTCGCTCGTCGCCAAACGGCCATTATCGCCATTCATGCTGCGTTTGCGCTTGTCGTGAGCGTGTAGCTTTGGCAAGGTAGGCCGCTTGCCTGTCCTATCGGGACGCGGCGCACACCTTTGCCTGGGCGCCAGCGCCCGACGCCTGCCACTTGGGGATGTACCGAATGCTGAAGTCTCTGTTGAGGGTCAAACCGATCGAGCCCGCCGCACACGTCGATGCGGGCGAACCGGTCGAAGGCAGCAGCCTGCAAGGCGAGGCCACGCTGCGACGGACCCTCACCGCCAAGCACCTGATCATGCTCGGCATCGGCGCAGTGATCGGCGCCGGCATCTTTGTGCTGACTGGTCAGGCTGCCGCCAATCATGCCGGCCCGGCAGTGATGCTGAGTTTCGTCTTCGCCGGCGTCGCCTGCGCCTTCGCCGGCCTGTGCTACGCCGAGTTCGCGGCGATGATGCCGGTATCCGGCAGTGCCTATTCGTATTCTTACGCCACCCTCGGCGAGGGCATCGCCTGGTTCATCGGCTGGTGCCTGGTGCTGGAGTATCTGTTCGCCGGTGCCAGCGTGGCCGTCGGCTGGTCGGCCTATCTCATCAGCTTCCTGACCGGCACGCTCGGTCTGCCGTTTCCGGCAGAACTGGCCGGTGCGCCGCTGACATGGGACGGGCACGGCTTCGTCAGCTCCGGCAATCTCATCAACCTGCCGGCAGTGCTGATCGTCGCGGCGGTGAGCATGCTGTGCTACGTCGGCGTCACCCAGTCGGCGTTCGCCAATGCGATCGTGGTGGCGATCAAGGTCGTGGTGATCTGCCTGTTCGTCGGCTTCGGCATCGCCTATATCGACCCGGCCAACTGGCATCCCTTCATCCCGGAAAACGCCGGCCCCGGCAAGTTCGGCTGGGATGGGGTGTTCCGTGCCGCCTCCATCGTGTTCTTCTCCTACATCGGTTTCGACGCGGTCTCGACCTCGGCGGGCGAAACCAAGGACCCGCAGAAGAACATGCCGATCGGCATCCTGGTGTCGCTGGCGATCTGCACGGTCATCTACATCATCGTCTGCGCGGTGCTGACCGGGCTACTTCCCTACACCCAGCTGGGCACCGCCAAGCCGGTCGCCACCGCACTGGAAGCGCACCCGCAACTGACCTGGCTCAAGACCGCAGTGGAGATCGGTGCGATCGCCGGCCTGTCCTCGGTGGTGCTGGTGATGCTGATGGCGCAGCCGCGCATCTTCTACACCATGGCCAAGGACGGTTTGATGCCCAAGCTGTTCGGCAAGGTGCATCCCAAGTTCCACACGCCGTATGTCGGCACGCTGTTCGTCGGCGTGATCGCCGCGCTGCTGGCAGGGATGATTCCGTTGAACGTGCTCGGCGAGCTGGTATCAATGGGCACCCTGCTCGCCTTCGCCACCGTCTGTGCCGGCGTGATGGTGCTGCGCTTCACCAAGCCCGACCTGCCGCGTCCGTTCCGGGTGCCGCTGGCCATGCTGATCTGCCCGCTGGGCGCCGTGGCCTGCCTGTTCCTGTTCTTCCAGGCGTTCCAGGAACACTGGAAGGTGTTCGTGGGCTGGACGGTACTCGGCCTGGTGATCTATTTCGGCTACGGCATCCGCCACAGCCGGCTGGGCAGCCGGGCCTGATCCTTTCCCAGACCGGCGCAGCGCGCCGGTCTTCTCGTTCAACGACCGCGCGCAGCGCCAAGCCGGAACCGCTTCATGTTCAAACAACTCTGGGCCACCAAGCATCCTCACGCCAGCCATGAGGCGGCCGACGGGCTGGGCCTGCAACGCGCGCTCGGTCCCTGGGGGCTGACCGCACTGGGCATCGGCGCAGTGATCGGCGGCGGCATCTTCGTCATCACCGGCCAGGCCGCGGCCGATCATGCCGGCCCGGCCATCGTGCTGTCGTTCGTGCTGGCCGCGATCTGCTGCGCATTCTGCGCCATGGCCTATGCCGAGTTCGCCGCGATGGTGCCGGTGTCCGGCAGCGCCTACACCTATACCTACGCCACCTTCGGCGAACTGGCCGCCTGGTTCATCGGGTGGATGCTGGTGCTGGAATACGGCGTGTCGGCTTCGGCGGTGGCGGTCAGCTGGACCGGCTACTTCCTCAGCCTGCTGGAGCATTTCGATATCCACCTGCCGGCGGCGCTGGTCAGCGCGCCCCTGGACGGCAAGCTGCAACCCACCGGCGCCATCGCCAACCTGCCCGCCGCCGGCATTGTCCTGCTGCTGACCTGGCTGTGCTACGTGGGGATCCGCAAGTCCTCGGCCATGAACATGGCCATGGTGATCCTGAAGACCGGGCTGATCCTGCTGGTGATCGCGGTGGGCTGGAAGTACGTGGATACCGCCAATTGGCAGCCTTTCATCCCGGCCAACGAAGGCCCCGGCAAGTACGGCATGGAGGGCGTGCTGCGCGGCGCGGCGATGGTGTTCTTCGCCTATATCGGCTTCGAGGCGGTGTCGGTGGCTGCGCAGGAATCGCACCGCCCGCAACGCGACCTGCCGATCGGCATGATGCTTTCGCTGCTGATCTGCACCGTGCTCTACATCGCCATGGCGGCGGTGATGACCGGCCTGGTGCCCTACACCCTGCTGGGCACCGACGAGCCGGTGGTGACCGCGGTGGCCGCGCATCCGCAGCTGGCCTGGCTGCGCGTGGTGGTGGAGGTGGGTGCGCTGATCGGCCTGTCGTCGGTGATCCTGGTGATGGTGATCGGGCAACCGCGCATCTTCATGATCATTGCGCGCGACGGGCTGCTGCCGTCGGTCTTCACCCGCATCCATCCCAAGTACCGTACGCCGCACATCAATACCGTGATCACCGGCGTGGGCATCGCGTTGCTGGCGGCGGTGTTTCCGCTGGATGTACTGGGCGAGTTGACCTCGATGGGTACCCTGATCGCATTCGCGGCGGTGTGTGCCGGCGTGCTGATCCTGCGCCACACCCACCCGGAGCTGCCGCGCCCGTTCCGTATGCCGGCGGCGTGGCTGATCTGCATTGCCGGCGTATTGAGCTGCCTGGCGCTGCTGTCGGCCATGACTTTGCACAACTGGATGCTGATGGGGTTGTGGACGCTCGCCGGGCTGGTGGTCTACTTCGGCTACGGCTATCGCCACAGCCGCCTGCGCGACCGGCGCTGAGCATGCACTAAGCAGGCCGGCCGTTGCGCACCACCGGCCCGCGTCCATCTGGCCGTAACCGGATGGGGCAGTAGAATAGCTGCATGAATGCGACCACTGCCCCCCTTCCCTATAGCGCCGCGCGTTTGCACGAGCTGGCGCAGTTGCTGATCGGCAACATCCGCGAGCTGGCCCAGTCCGGCTGGACACCGGCCACCAGCAGCAATTTTTCCCACCGCCTGGACGAACAGCACGCGGCGATCACTGTGTCCGGCCGCGACAAGGGCCGCCTGGTCGAAGAAGACATCATGGTGGTGGACTTTGATGGCCAGGCCGTCGGCCGCCCGTTGCGCCCGTCTGCGGAAACCCTGCTGCATACCCAGCTGTATCGACGGTTTCCGGAGATTGGCTGCGTCCTGCACACCCATTCGCCGGTGCAGACGATTGCTTCCCGCCTGTATGCAGGCAGCGGGGTGATCCGGCTGGAAGGCTACGAGCTGCTCAAGGCCTTCGATGGCAACACCACCCACGACACCGCGGTAGACGTGCCGGTGTTCGCCAACACCCAGAACATGCAGGTGCTGGCCGCGCAGGTGGAGGCGCTGCTGGACAAACAGAGCATGTGGGGGTATCTCATCGAGGGACACGGCCTGTATGCCTGGGGCCGCAACATGGCCGAGGCACGTCGTCATCTGGAGGCCTTCGAATTCCTGCTGCACTGCGAACTCGAACTGCTGAAACTGCGCGGCCCGCGCTGAGTTCCGCCCGTCCCCCTACGTGAGCCAGACCGCCATGAGCAGACTGCGAATCTTCGCCGACACCAATCCTGCCACTGCCCAGTTCGACAGCCGCGACGGCGACGCCATCGCCACCGAGCTGAAGAAGATCGGCGTGACCTTCGAACGCTGGCACGCCAGCCAGCCGGTGGAGCCAGGCGCCACGCCCGAACAGGTGATGGAGGCCTACCGCGCCGACATCGACCGTATCAGCGCCGAGCGCGGGTTCAAGACCGTGGACGTGGTGAGCATCGCGCCTGACAACCCCAAGCGCGAGGAGATGCGCGCCAAGTTCCTCGACGAGCATTTCCACAAGGAAGACGAGGTGCGGTTCTTCGTCGCTGGCTCGGGCCTGTTCACCCTGCACGTGCAGGACAAGGTCTACGAGATCGAGTGCGTCAAGGACGACCTGATCGCCGTACCCGACGGCACCTTGCACTGGTTCGACATGGGGCCGGAGCCGCATTTCGTGGCGATCCGCTTCTTCACCGAGCCGGACGGCTGGGTCGGCCACTTCACCGGCACCGAGATCGCCCAACAATTCCCCCGCTACGCCCCCGAGAAACCTCAGAAGGCCAGCTGACGATGACACGACCGCAAGCGATCCTCACCGATATCGAAGGTACGACCAGCAGCATCTCGTTCGTCAAGGACGTGCTGTTCCCATATGCACGCCGTGCGATGCCCGCCTACGTGCGCGAACACGGCAATCATCCGCAGGTACGCCACTGGCTCAACCAGGTGGCCGACGAGATCGGCGAGGACGTGCCGGACGAGGTGTTGATCGCCACGCTGCAGACCTGGATCGACGAGGATCGCAAGCACACCGCGCTCAAGGCATTGCAGGGGCTGATCTGGGGCGACGGCTACAAGACCGCCGACTTCACGGCGCACATCTATGCCGATGCAGCGATCCAGTTGCAGGCCTGGCATGCGCAGGGGATTCCGCTGTACGTGTATTCGTCCGGCTCGGTGCCAGCGCAGAAGCTGTTCTTCGCCCATAGCGATGCCGGCGATCTGAGCGGGCTGGTCACCGACTGGTTCGATACCGAAGTGGGCTCCAAGCGCGAGAGCGCCAGCTATCGCCGTATCGCCGAACGCATCGGTGTGCCGGCTGCGGATATCCTGTTCCTGTCGGACGTGATCGAAGAACTGGATGCGGCCAGGCGCACCGGCATGCGCACCGCACTGCTGGATCGCCGCGAGGACTACCCCACCCCGCGTTCGGCCGAAGACATCGGCAGCCACCAGCGTCTGGAAAGCTTTTCGCAGCTCACGTTCTGAGCCAGCGCGGTGAGGGAAGACACCCGCCTGCCGCGCAGCGGCCGGGTGTTCCTCCAGGCGCAGCATTTCAGTCCTGCTGATACGCGTATTCGAGAGGCGTCGGCGTTGTTCCCATCGCTCCCATCCTGGTTGCCCGCGGCGCCCGCGATCCGGCGGACGCTGACGCTACTGGCACTGGCCGTTCTACTGGGCGGTTGCCATCCCGATGCCGGCGCAGTCCTGCCTGCACCGGCCGCGCAACCGGCCGCCGAGGCGGACCCGGTCGACCAGGCCGCACTTGCCAAGGCCTTGGCGGCACTGCAGCCGCAACGCCCCGGCGTGACCGATCTGTACGTGGTCGGCTTTGCCGGCGATGCCAGCGACGATGTGTTCCGTAACGAAACGCTGTACCTTGCGCAATTGTTCGAGCGACGCTTCGATGCGCGCGGCCGGGTGGTCACCCTGGTCAACAACCCGGACAACCTGGGCGAGCAGCCGTACGCTCCGCTGGCGACCTATGACAATCTTTACGATACGCTCGTCGCCGTCGGCAAGCGCATGGATCGCAAGCAGGACGCACTGCTACTGTTCGTCACCACGCACGGCACCGAAGATCACACGTTGTACGTGCAGGTAGACGAGAACGAGGAAGATTTCATCAGCCCGCAGGATCTGCGCACCGCGCTGGACGACGCCGGGATCGTCCGACGCATCATCGTCCTGTCGGCGTGCTACTCGGGGGGCTTCATTCCTGCGTTGCGCACGCCGGACACGCTGATCCTCACCGCCGCGCGCGCGGACCGCCCCTCGTTCGGCTGCGGCAATACGTCCAATGCCACCTACTTCGGCCAGGCCTGGTTGATCGATGCGATGAATCGAACCGACGACCCGCTGGCGGCGTTCACCATGGCCAGGGCGGCCATTACCGCACGCGAGAAGCAGGAGGGCGAGCTGCCTTCATTGCCGCAGCAATCGCTGGGCGCACGCATCGCGCCAGTGCTGGCCCGCTGGCGCGCAGGGCTGGCGCTGGGGCCGGCAGTGGCGTATCCGTACCCGCCAGTGGATCGCGTACCGGATGCCGGCGGCGACACTGATGCCGGCGTCGATGCTGTACCGCAGGGTAGCGGCGACGCGTCCCGTGCTGTCGAAAGCGCCACCGGCAAGACGGCTGTGCCCGCAGCGACCTCGTCCGGCACCCGCCCACCTACCGCGCAGCAAGTTCCGGAAGGCTGAGACTAATTCTCATTTCGTCAGCGCTTGCGCTGCCTCGCTACACTTCCCGGGCCAGCCAGCGCCAAGCCAGCCAGCATCGATCCCCGCCAGCGCGCCACCGCCTGCCAGCCCGGATCCCGAAAGCGCCTCCCTCGTGGAGGCGTTCGTGTTTTCGGCAAGCGCTGCGCCCGTCAGGGCTCGGCGCGCTGCAGGCGATACACCGTGCGTGCGCTGTACTCACCGGTCGGCAGGCGTGCGCGCACCTCGACAGTATGTTCCCCGACCTCCAGCGTGGTCGGCAGCGCGGCGCGCCACAGATGGGTGGAAGGCGTGGCCTCGGGCGAGCGGTCGTAGCCACGCAGTGCATCGGCGGCATCGTCGCGCGCATTCTCGGCCAACACGCGCGGATCGGCGCGCTCTTGCCGCTTCATCGGCTGCCAGGGACCATCGTCGATGCGCATGTCCACCGCGGTATCGTCCTGGCCCATGAACACATTGGCGTAGATGCCCCAGGCTGGATACGCGCCCTGCCGCAACACCTTGGGCGCGTGCAACAGCAGCTGTGCATCGTCGGCGGCACGCGCCGCGTGATAGGCCAGCGTGTAATCGCCGCCGGGAGCGACCTTCAGCACCGCGTAGCCGTTGGGCGTGCCATCGCTCATCGTCGCATCGGGAATGCCATCGGCGTCCTTCGCGCCCGACCAGAACGCGCCACAGGCAGCGCCCACGTTGTACTCGTGCAACGGACGCACGCCCGTCCACCCCTCGTCGGCGCCATGCATCACCTGCCGCTGCGTGTGGCTGTGCCCGCTCAGCACCAGCACGTGCGGAAAATCCTTGAGCAACGCGAACAGGCGCCGGCGATCGGTATGGCGAAAGGTTTCCTGATCCGGTGCCGCATCGAACAGCGGAATGTGCATGCCCAGCACCACCAGCCGCTCGCGCGGCAGCTGCGCCAGATAGGCCTGCAGGAACGCGAATTGGTCTTCGCGCAGGCCGCCGACATACGCCGGCCTGGCGCCCGGCGTGTAGATCACATCGTCCAGGAACACGAAGCTGGCGTTGGCCTCTTCCACAGCGTAGGTGTCCGGGCCATAGACCGCGCGCCAGCTCTCCAGCGAATGCAGATCGTCACCGGCATCGAAGTTGAGGTCGTGATTGCCCGGCACATGGAACCAGGGCACGCCGAGCTGCGCGGTGACGCGGTTCAAGGCTGGATACAGGCTCAGATCGTCGCTGACGATATCGCCCAAGGTGGTTCCCAGCCGCGCCGGCTGCTTGCCGACGATGGGCGCGACGATGTCCCGGCGGTAGTAGTCCACATCGGCCAAGGTGGCGGTCTGGCTGTCGGCGAAGACCAGCATCTGGAAGCCGTTTCCGCCTGGGTCCTGCCGCGGCGTCAATGCGAAATCCCAGTTGCGGGTGCTCGTACCAGTGGCGGCGATCCCCTGGTACTTGCGCTTGGGCGAGCCCTTGGGCGCATAGTGGCGCCAGAACCCGGGCAGGCCATCGGCATTCGGGACGAAGCTGCGATCACCCGGCTTGATCACGAAGACGGTCTGCCCTTCGCGCACCGGCAGACGGTAGTGCCCCTGCGCATCGGTGCGGACCAGTTGCTGCCCGTTGGAGACGATGACATCGGCAACACCAGGCTCATCACCGCTCCGCCCCGGTTTGCCGTCGCGCTCTTCGAACACCACGCCATCGACAACGGCATCGCGCGCGTGCGCAGCGCCTGCAAGCAGGCCAAGGGCCAGGAGGGCGAGACGAAGATGCATGGACATTCCAGCGGTGACCAGCGGCGATTGTAGCGGGGGCCGGGTTGGGTTACCGCAGTCTCTGGCGTGCCATCCGCGCAAGCCCGTCCATCTGGCGCAGCAACGCACCCGGGCGCGACGGGGCGTTACCGGTAAAGCCATCGCGCTCAGGCGCGCTCCAGCAGGGAGCGTTCCTGCGGATGATTACTTATGCCGCGACTCCAGCAACGCGACCGCGTCGCCCAGACCCAGCCCGCGCGCGCGCAACAGCACGATCAGGTGGTACAGCAGGTCGGCGGACTCGCCGAGCAACTCGGCATCGTCCTGCGCCACACCGGCCAGCGCGGTTTCCACGCCCTCCTCGCCCACCTTCTGCGCGATGCGGCGAATGCCTTGCTCGAACAGCCTGGTGGTGTAACTGCCATGCGGGCGCTCCTGCGCACGCGTGGCGATCACCGCATCCAGGCTGCCAAGGAACTGCGCGGGCGCGCTCGGAAAACAGCTGGTGCGGCCCAGGTGGCAGGTCGGCCCGTGCGGGCGCGCCAGCACCAGGAGCGTATCGGCATCGCAGTCGGCCTCGATCGAGACCACCCGCAGCACGTTGCCCGAGCTTTCGCCCTTGGTCCACAGACGCTGCTTGCTGCGGCTGAAGAAAGTGACCTCGCCGCGCTGTTGCGTCACTGCCAGGGCCTCGGCATTCATGTAGCCCAGCATCAACACGCGCAGGTTGTCGGCGTCCTGCACGATCACCGGCAACAAGCCATCGCCCTTGTTCCAGTCCAGCGTATCCAGGGCGCTGGCGGTTGTCCCGGTCTCACTGCCCATCACGTACCTCGATCTGTTGCGCGCGCAGGAACCGCTTGAGTTCCGGAATCGGAATCGCGCCGCTGTGGAACACGCTTGCGGCCAATGCCCCATCCACATCGGCCTGGTCGAACACGTCGGCGAAGTGCTGCATCTGCCCGGCACCGCCGGAGGCGATCAACGGCACCCGGCACAGTGCACGCACCTGACGCAGCTGGGCGATGTCGTAACCGCGACGTACGCCATCGTTGTCCATGCAGTTGAGCACGATCTCGCCCGCGCCCAGGCGCTGCGCCTCGGCCACCCAGTCCAGGGTGCGCATCGGCAGCGCCTGGGTCTTGCTCGGATCGCCGGTGTAGCGGCGCACGCGCCATTGCCCGTCGTCCTCGCTGATCGAGTCGATGCCCACCACCACGCATTGCACGCCGAAGGCATCGGCCAGTTCGGAGATCAATTGCGGGCGGCCCAGCGCGGGCGAATTGATCGAGATCTTGTCGGCACCGGCATGCAGCACCGCACGCGCCGTTTCCACATCGCCAATACCACCGGCCACGCAGAACGGGATATCGATCAACCGCGCCACCCGCTCCACCCAGGTGTAATCGACCGAACGCCCTTCCGGGCTGGCACCGATGTCGTAGAACACTAACTCGTCGGCGCCCTGCGCGCGGTAACGCAGTGCCAGCTCGACGATGTCGCCCATGTCGATGTGGTCGCGGAACTTGACGCCCTTGACCACGCGACCATCGCGCACGTCCAGGCAGGGAATGATGCGCCGGCTCAGCATGCCAAGGCCTCGCCCAGGTCCAGGTGCCCTTCCAGCAAGGCCTTGCCGAGCACGATGCCCGCGCAGCCGGAGGCTTTGGCAGCAGCCACGTCGGCCAGGTTGCGCGCGCCGCCGGAGACCTGTACCTGCAACTGCGGCGCAAGCGCGCGCACGTGCGCGTACAGCGCCATGTTCGGCCCGGACAACATGCCGTCGCGCGCGATATCGGTGCACAGCAGATGCTGCAGGCCCGCCTGCGCATAACGCACCGTCAGCTCATCGAGCGTGGCCTCGGCCGCCTCGGTCCACCCATGCACCGGCAACTGCCAGATACCCGCAGCGTCCTGGCGCGTGTCCAGCGCAATGGTCAGCCGCTGCGCGCCGAATTCCTGCAACCAGGCGATCACGGTCTCGGCCTGGCGTACCGCCAGCGAGCCGATCACCACGCGCGCGGCACCGGCATCGAGAATGCGCGCCACGTCGTCGCGCGAACGCACGCCGCCGCCGGTCTGTACCTGTAGACCGGTCTGGCGTGCGATCTCGCCCAGGGTGGCGGCCAGGGTATAGCCACCGGCCTTGGCCGCATCCAGATCGACCAGATGCATCCACTGCGCGCCGGCGTCGGCGAAGGCCTGCGCACGCGGCAGCACATCGTCGCCGTAGCGGGTTTCGCGGGCGTAATCGCCTTGCAGCAGGCGCACCACGCGTCCATCGCGGATATCCAGCGCGGGGTAGACAGTGAAACTCATGGGAAGCTCATCTCGAGAAAATTGCGCAGGATGCGTGCACCGGTATCCGCCGAACGCTCGGGGTGGAACTGCGCGCCGCAGCGCAACCCCTGCTGCACCACTGCGGTGAACAGACCACCATGATCGCAGGCAGCCACGGTGTCGGCAGTCACCGGCGCCGCATAACCGTGCACGAAGTAGGCGCTGGCGCGCTCCGGCAAACCGGCCAGCAGCGCGGACTCGCGCAGGGGCAGCAGCTGATTCCAGCCCATGTGCGGCACGCGGATGCCCAGCGCCGGCGTCATGTGGCGCACGATGCCCGGCAGCAGCCCAAGGCAGTCGACATCGCCTTCTTCGGAGTGTTCGAACAGCAATTGCATCCCCAGGCAGATACCGATCACCGGCACCTGCAGCTGCTGCAATGGTTCGACCAAGCCTTGCGCACGCAGCCGCGCCATCGCCTCCGGTGCCGCACCGACGCCGGGCAGGATCACCCGCTGCGCGCCCTGCAGCCCCGCGGCATCGCGCACCACCCGTGCTTCCACGCCCAGCCGCTCCAGCGCATAGCGCACCGAGCCCAGATTGGCACCACCGGCATCGATCAGCGCAAGGTCGGTCATAGCGCGCCCTTGGTGGACGGCAAGGCGGTGCCTTCGCGACGGATCGCCTGGCGCAGCGCACGTGCCAGCGCCTTGAAGCAGGCTTCCACCTTGTGGTGATCGTTGTCGCCACGCACGCTCAGATGCAGATTCAAGCCGGAGGCATCGCAGATCGAACGGAAGAAATGCGGCACCAGCTCGGTCGGCATGTCGCCCACGCGCTCGCGCTTGAAGTCGCCGTCGAACACGAAGTACGGCCGGCCACTGAAATCCAGCGCGGCGCTGGCGATGGTTTCGTCCATCGGCAGGGTGAAGCCATGGTGTGCGCCCTCGCCTGCCGCAAGCCATGGGCTGTGCGACGGATCGAAGCCGTAGCGGCCGATGCCGCGCTTGTTGCCCAGCGCTTCGCGCAATGCCTGGCCCAGTGCCAGGCCGGTGTCTTCGATGGTGTGGTGCTCATCGATGTGCAGATCGCCCTCTGCACGGATGTCCAGCGCAAAGCCGCCGTGCTTGCCGATCTGCTCCAGCATGTGGTCGAAGAACGGCAGGCCGGTGGCGGTGTGCGGCTCGGCGACGCGGTCCAGATCCAGCTCCACACGGATGCGGGTTTCCTTGGTATTGCGCTGGACCACCGCGCGGCGTGGCGCGTCGGCCAGTTCGTGTGCGATACCGGGCCAGTCCCATTCGCCGCCGAACTCTGCGGTGCGCAGCTGGAACCCGCGGATGTTGAGGTTCTGCGCGAACTGGATGTCGGTGATGCGGTCGCCCACCATCGCCGAGCGTGCCCAGTCGATGCTGCGGTCCTGCAGGTACGGCACCATCAACCCAATGCCGGGCTTGCGCGTGGGCGCATTGTCGGCCGGCCAGCTGCAGTCGATCAGCACTTCACGGAACTCGATGCCCTGGCTGGCGAAGATTTGCAGCATCAGGTCGTTCGGGCCATCGAACGCGGCGCGCGGGTAGCTTTCGCTACCCAGCCCGTCCTGGTTGGTGACGATCACGAACTGGTACCCCGCGTCACGCAGCTTGAGCATTGCCGGGATGACGTTGTCGACCAAGCGCAGCTTCTCGTAGGTATCGATCTGGTGATCGGCAGGCTCGGTGATCAGCGTGCCATCGCGATCGACGAAGAGGATCGGTGTCATGCAGCCTCCTGCTTGCGCTGCAGCGCGCCCAGAACGCGTTCGTTCTGCTCGACCGTGCCCAGCGTAATGCGCAACGCATCGGAGAGGCACGGCACCGCGCGTTGGTCGCGCACCACCACCCCGGCTTCCAGCAGCGCCTGGAACGCAGCCTCGGCATCATCGAAGCGCACCAGCAGGAAGTTACCCTGCGATGCATAGACCCGACGTACGCCTGGCAGACCTGCCAGCGCCACGCGCATGCGCTCGCGTTCGCTGCGCAGCTCGGCAACGCGCCGGCGGGTCACCTCCAGTGCCGGCGCGGACAAGCCCTGCTCGGCCATCGCCGCGCACGGCGTGGGCACCGGGTACGGCGCCTGGCAGCGGCGCAGCAAGGCAATCAATTCGGCGTTGGCGATCAGGCTGCCGATCCGCGCGGCCGCCAGTGCATGGGCCTTGGACAAGGTGCGCAGCACGGCCAGGTTGTCGTAGCGATCGAGCAGACCGACCGCCGATGGCACATCTGAAAATTCGCCATAGGCTTCGTCGACGACCACCAATGCCTTGCCTTGCAGGGCCTGTAGTGCGGTTTCGATGTCCTGCAGCGCAATCGCCGAGCCGGCCGGGTTGGAGGGCGAGCACAGGAACACCAGCTTCGCCTTCGCCGCGAGCGCGGCCTCCACGATGGCCGGAATATCGGCATGGAAGCCATCGCGGCCATCGACCAGCGGCACCTCCACCAGCGGTGCGTTCTGCAGCCTGGCGCACACCGCATACATGCCGAACACCGGGGGGGTGACCACCACCGCATCGCGCTCGGGCACGCACAGACCGCGCACCAGCAGATCGATCGCCTCGTCGCTGCCACGGCCGATCAACAGCTGTTCCGGCGCACAGCCGTACAGCCCTGCAAGTGCATTGCGCAGGCCCTTGGGCTGCGGGTCCGGATAGCGGCGTGTGCTGCCCTGCGGGTCGGCGGGGTTGCCCCAGGCCGACTCGTTGGCGTTGAGCCACACATCGCCCTGCAAGGCGCTGGTGCGCGCTGACGAATAACCGGCGAACGCACGCAGATCTTCGCGGACCAGATCCAGGATCGATGGCGTGCTCATGCGGCCACTCCCATCCGCAGCGCCACCGCATTGGCGTGCGCATCCAGTCCTTCGGCACGCGCCAGGATCAAGGCGCACTCGCCGATGCCGTCGATGCCGGCCTTGCTGGCCGCCTGCACGCTGAGCATGTTCTGGAAGCTGGCCACGCTCACACCGCTGTACGCGCGCGCCGCACCGCTGGTCGGCAACACATGGTTGGTGCCGCTGCAGTAGTCGCCGAGCGCTTCCGGCGTGTAGTCGCCGAGGAACACCGAACCGGCGGCCTCGACCTGGCCCAGCCATGCACGCGGTTCGCGCAGCGCGAGGATCAAGTGCTCCGGCGCATAACGGTTGCTGATCGCAAACGCTTCGTCCAGCGACTGCACCTTGATCAACCGCGATTGCGCCAGCGCCTGGCGCGCGATGTCGGCACGTGACAGCCTCGCCAGCTGTACCTCCAACTGCGCCTGCACTGCCGCGATCAACGCATCGCTATCGGACAACAGCAACACCTGCGAATCCGGGCCGTGTTCGGCCTGCGAGAGCAGATCGGCGGCGACGAAGGCCGGTTGTGCGCCGGAATCGGCGATCACCAGCACTTCCGACGGGCCGGCCGGCATGTCGATCGCCGCCGCACCGGACTGCGCCACCTGCTGCTTGGCTTCAGTGACATAGCTGTTGCCCGGCCCGAACAACTTGTCGCAGCCCGGTACCGACTCGGTGCCATAGGCCATCGCGGCGATCGCCTGCGCACCGCCGAGCTTGAACACCTGGCGCACGCCGGTGAGCTGCGCGGCGACCAGCACCGCCGGGTCCACGCTGCCGTCCTTGCGCGGCGGCGTGCACAACACCACTTCGCGGCAACCGGCCAGCCGTGCCGGCACACCGAGCATCAACGCGGTCGACGGCAATGGCGCGCTGCCGGCCGGCACATACAGGCCCACCCGGCCGATCGGCCGCACGATCTTTTCGCAGATCACGCCGGGCGCGGTTTCCACCGCATAGCCCTCGCTCATGCCCGCACGATGAAAGCTGTCGATCCGCGCCACTGCATCCTGCATGGCCTGGCGCAACTCCGGCGCCACCGCGGCGTCGGCAGCGGCGAACTCCGCTGCGGTGACGACGAAGCTGTCCAGCGATACGCCGTCGAAGCGCGCGGTGATCTCGCGCAATGCGGCGTCGCCGCGCGTGCGGACGTCGGCAATCAATGCAGCGACCGCATCACGCGTCTGCGTGGCCACGGTCTGTACCGGACGCGTCAATGCAGCGGCGCGTGCGGCGCTGTCCAATCGGGACCAATCGAGACCATTCATGCCAGCGAGCGCTCCACCGTCAACACCATCAAGCCTTGCGCACCTGCGCGTTCGAGTTCTTCCAGCCGTTGCCAGGTCACCGCACCGTGGCACATGGTCTGCAGGCGCAACGCGCCGTTGCCGTCGTCGGGCAGTTGCACCAATGGCTCGGCGTCGGGCAGCAGACGGCGCAGCGCCTCGACGTGGGTTTGCTCGGCGCGGAACATCAGCAGCTTGCTGTCGCGCAGCTTGAGCACCCCGTCCATGCGACGCAGCAACATCGCCAGCAGCGCGGCGCGTGCATCGGCCGGTTCGCGCACCGCGCCGGCCAGCACGGCCTCGCTTTCCATCACCAGTTCCACCGGCTTGAGCTGGTTGGCGGCCAGCGTGGCACCGCTGGAGACCAGATCGCAGATCAGATCGGCGGTGCCCAGGCGCGGGGCGATCTCCACCGAGCCGGACAGTTCCACTACCGTCGCCTCGATACCTTGTTGTTCCAGCCAGTCGGCCAGGATCGCCGGGTAGCTGGTGGCGATGCGCTTGCCGGCCAGTTGCGCCACGCCTTGCCAGTCCCACTCCTCCGGCACCGCCAGCATCAAGCGGCACTGGCCAAAGCCCATGCCGCGCACGGCGTGATACGCCGCCGGCAGGCCGTTGCGGCGGCGCTCGGCAGCCTGCTCGTCCAGCTCGTTCTGGCCGACGATGCCCAGGTCGCAGACGCCGTCGGCGATCAGGCCGGGAATATCGTCGTCGCGCACCAGCAACAGATCCACCGGCAGCGATTCGCCATAGCAGAACAATTTGTCGCGGCTCTGCCGCCAGCTCAGCCCGCAGGCCGCCAACAGGCTGCGCGCCGGCTCGGCCAGGCGGCCGCTCTTCTGGATGGCGATGCGCAACCGGTCGCGTGCCGGTGCTGCCGTGGAAGCACTCATCGTGTTCTCTCAGTGGGATTCGACAGGGCGCGCGGCTTGCTCGCGCAGGGCCGCGGCATAACCGCCGGCGCCGTGGTCCAGGGTGCGCGCGACGCGCCCGATGGTGGTCACGCTGACCTGAGTCAGCTCGTGGATCTCGCGGTATGGCACGCCCTTGATCAGCAATGGCACCACCCGCCAGCGATCGGTCATGGCCTCGAGCTCGGCAGGCGTGCACAGGTCACGCAGGAAGGCCTCGACCGCGCCAGGCTCACGCAGGCAGGCCAGCGCCTCGGACAGCATCTGCAGCGAAGCGGCAATGTCGGTGGATTCGCGGGGTGCGGGACGTTGTTTCATTGCGTTAACGTAATAGCGTGCTAGTACATTAACGCAAGCAGGCGCGATTGTCACGCCGTGGCAGCATGCTTCTTCTCCGTCAGCGGTGGAAGGTGCCCGAAGGGCGGATGGGGGCAAGCGCTGGCGATCTTCCGGCTGGGTCGAAACAACCAGAGCCCCCTCATCCGGCGCTGCGCGCCACCTTCTCCCGCAAGCGGGAGAAGGAACGAGTGGCAGAAAGGAGGAAAAATCGGCTGCTCCCTTCCCCCGCCCGCGGGGGAAGGTGCCCGAAGGGCGGATGGGGGCGAGGCGCTGGCAATCTTCCGGGTGAGTCGCAACAGCCAGAGCCCCCTCATCCGGCGCTGCGCGCCACCTTCTCCCGCAGGCGGGAGAAGGGACGGGTGGATGACCGGCGCTGCGCACCAGTTCTCCCGCAAGCGGTAGGAGCAACTGGACAGCGGCGCTCTATCAGCGCCGCGCTCGGCCCTACGGCATCACCTTGGCCTGCTCAAGCTCTACCTGCAACGTGCTCGCCAGCTCGTCACGAGACACCTCGAACTGCTGCTCACGCACCAGATCCTTCACCGCCACCACGCCGCGGGCCAGCTCGTCGTCACCGGCCAGCACCACGAAGCGGATGCCGGCACGGGCGGCGTACTGGAACTGCTTGCCGATCTTCTTCGGCTCCATCTGCACTTCGGTGTTGATGCCGCCAATGCGCAGCCGGCGTGCGATGTCCAGCGCATCGTCCAGGCGCGTTTCATCCATCAGCGCCACCATCGCCTGCACGCTGCTCTCGGCAATGCCCTGGATCAAGCCGGCCTCGCGCAGCTGCCAGAACAGGCGGGTCAGGCCGATCGAAATGCCCACGCCGGGCAGCTTGGACTTGGTGTAGTGGCTGGCCAGGCTCTCGTAACGGCCGCCCGAGCAGATCGAGCCGATCTGCGGATGGTCGGTCAGCGTGGTCTCGTAGACGGTGCCGGTGTAGTAATCCAGCCCGCGTGCGATCGAGAAATTCAGGCAGTACGCGCTTTCGGGCACGCCCAGCGCCTTGACCAGCTCGAGCACTTCACGCAACTCGGCAATGCCCTCGCCCAACGTGGCGCTGGCGCCTGCCGAGGTTTCCAGCGCCTGCAACTGCGCCAGCGCATCGGCATGTCCGTTCGAACGCACGGCGACGAAGTCCAGAATCTTGGCGACCTGCTCGGCCGCAATGCCGAAGCCCTCGCCCACCAGCGTATCGCGCACATAGTCGGCGCCGCGCTTGTCGATCTTGTCCACCTCGCGCAACACCGCCAGTTGCAGCTCGCCCTCGGCCACGCCAAGGCTTTCGAAGAACCCACGCAGCAACTTGCGGTTGTTCAACTGCACCTTGAAATCGCCGATGCCCAGTTCGGCGAACACCGCGTGGATCACCGCCAGCACTTCGGCGTCGTAGCGGATGCTCAACGCATCCTTGCCGATCACGTCGATGTCGCACTGATAGAACTCACGGAAACGCCCGCGCTGCGCGCGCTCGCCGCGGTACACGCGCTGCATCTGGTAACGACGGAACGGAAAGCTCAAGTCGTGCTCGTGCTCGGCGACATAACGCGCCAGCGGCACGGTCAGGTCGAAGCGCAATGCGAGTTCGGGCAAGCCGCCATGGTCGGCACCCTCGTCGGCCGCCGCGGCCGCGTTGGCCAGCGCACCGGTGGACTGCACGAAGTACACCTGGCGCTCGGTCTCGCCGCCGGATTTGGTCAGCAGCACATCGGACAGCTCGAACACCGGGGTCTCCACCGGCAGGAACCCGAACCGCTCGTAGTTGCGGCGGATGACGTCCAGCATGCGCTGGAACGCGATCTGCTCGCGTGGCAGCAATTCCATGATGCCGGGCGGCGTACGGGGCTTGATCACGAGCGGAACTCCTGCAGGACGACGTGGGGGCGAGCCGACAATTCTACCGGTTGGGCGGGCGGACTGACCGCATGGCGTATCATTCCCGCGCGTCCCAGGCAGTGCGTGACCCATGTACCGGCAGCTTTCAGACCCCAGCGTGACCTGCCAGGCGCCCGGCGCGGCCGCCACCACCCATGCACGCCTGTCCGATTGCACGCTGTGCGCGGTCCGCGGCCGGGCGATCTGTGCGGCGCTGTCGCCAGTGGAAATGCAGGCGCTGGACCAGGCCACCAGCAGTTCGGTGCATGCGCCCGGCGACACGCTGGTCCGGGCCGGCGAGCCCCGTCATCACGTCTACACCGTCACTTCCGGCGCCTTGCGCATGGTGCGCACCCTGGCCGACGGCCGCCGCCAGATCACCGGCTTCGTCCTGCCCGGCGACTACGTGGGGCTGACCGAGACCCCGCAGCACCGGCATGACATCGAAGCCATCGTCGAATCCCGGGTCTGTCGCACGCCGATGACGCAGATGCGCCAGTTGCGCGAGCGCTATCCACAGTTGGAGCGCAAGCTGCTGCAGCGTGCCAGCATGGAGCTGGCCGCCGCACAGGACACCGGCCTGGTGCTGGCGCGGTTGCAGCCCGGCGAGCGGCTGGCGCACTTCCTGCTGCGATTGGCCGCCCGCTCCACCCAGCCCGGCGCCACCGGCGATACTGTGGCACTACCGATGAGCCGCAGCGACATCGCCGACCATCTCGGCCTGACCATGGAAACGGTGAGCCGCACGTTCACCAAACTCAGGCAGCAGCAACTGATCGCGCTGCCACAGCTGCATCTGGTGCAGATCCTCGATTACGCGGCATTGCGCAGCCTGGCCGGCGAAACGGTCTGAAGAAGCGCCTCGCTGTCTTTCTCAAGATGTAGAGCGCGGCAGGTGGCAGTCACGATTCAGAGCGGCTAACAGCACGTAGCGAGCGGTCTTCAGCTGGATGTGGACGACGCGGAGGAACCGGAGTGTACGTTTGGTACATGCCGATTCCGAACACCGGCCGCGCCCGCCTGGCGGCTGCGCAGTCGTTTGCTAGCCGCTCCAAGCCTCTGCGCCGGGACATCGCGGCCGTGCCTCAACGTCCTCCAGCCGCCGCCACCGCCACCGCCACCGCCGCGCCGCATCCGCCATGCAGCAGCTGTGACTGCCGCAGCCAAGTGCGGTCGGGGTAATAGGCGAACACGAATGCACCGTCGCGCAAGGTGTCGATCAGTTGCCTGGCCACCGCCGGCCGCACCGCCGGGCAACCCAGGCTGCGGCCCAGCCGGCCCTGACTACGGATGATCGCCTCGCTCACGTAGGGCGCGCCGTGGATGACGATGGCGCGGTCGCGCGCATGGTCGTTGAAACCCGGCTCCAGACCCTTGAGGCGCAATGAATAGCCGTTCTGGCCGGTGTACGACTCTTGCGCGGTGAACGCGCCCAGGCTGGACTGGAAGCTGCCGTCGGTGTTGGAAAACGTCGCGGCCAGGTTCTCGCCGGTATTGCGCCCGTGCGCCACCCATTCTTTGAACAGCAGCCGCTGCCGCGCCAGATCGAACACCCAAAGCCTGCGCTCGGTCGACGGCCGGCTGTAATCGATCACGCTGAGTACGCGGTCGTCGCCCACCTGTTGGCGCTGCCGTGCGCAATGCAAGGCTTCGGTGGCCAGCGCCAGCACCTTGCGATCCAGCGCTGGCGCCTGGCGCGCCAGCGCGTCGATCAATCCGGCACGCGGTGCGCCCAACGGCGCCACCGGCGAGGCGGCCATGGCGTCGGCGGCCTGTGCCGCGCCGGCCGCTGACCATCCGCACAACGCGGTGGCAACGGCGATCACTCGAAAACCCATGCTGCGATCCACATCGAACGCGGCGCCACGCCGGGCCCGCACCTGTCTAGAAATAGCCGCCCGCGCGTCAGTTTCCAACCCCAGGTGGCTGAACGCGTTCGGTCAGGCTGCATCGGCAAGCAGGCGCTGCCGCAGCGCTGCGTAGTCCGGCGCCAGCGGCTCGGCGTGTGCCGGGCGCCGCAACAACGCCGCCAGGGCCGGCGGAACCTCCACCGGCGCACCGATCAGCGGCTCCACCACGCCCTCGAACTTGGCCGGGTGCGCGGTGGCCGCCACCGCCCAGTCGCCGCTCACGCCCTCGGCGCCTTCTGCGCGCAGTTGTTCCAGCACGTGCACCGCGGTGGCAGTGTGCGGGCAATGCACTTCGCCGTAGTGCGCGTGGCGCTGCCGGATGGTGTGGCCGATCGCCGCATCGTCCACCGACAGGGCGCGGAAGGCCTCGCGCAGGGCCGCGTCGTCGCCCTGGTACAACCAGCGCAGGCGTTCGAAGTTGCTCGGTGCGCCCACGTCCATCGCATTGGCCAGCGTCGCCACGCTGGGTTGCGGCGCGTACTCGTCGCCAGCGAAGTAATCCGGCAACACGTGGTTGGCATTGGATGCCAGTGCAATCTCGCCCAACGGTATGCCGAGCGCGCGCGCCAGGATGGCGGCCAAGCCGTTGCCCAGGTTGCCGGTGGGCACCACCAGATTCAACACGCTGCCGGACGCGGCATGGTGCTGCAGGGCCGCGTGCGCGTAATAGCTCATCTGCGGCAGCAAGCGGCCAAGGCTGATGCTGTTGGCCGAGCTCAAGGGCACCTGCGCCTGCAGCGACGCATCGTTCAAGGCCTGCTTGACCATCGCCTGGCAATCGTCGAACGAACCGGCAACGCGCAGGGCCTGGATGTTGTCGCCGAAACAGCCGAGCTGATGCGCCTGCCGTGGCGAGACGCGGCCATCCGGGTATAGCACCACCACCCGCAGCCCGGGCTGGCGATGGAAGGCGGCCGCCACCGCCGCACCGGTATCGCCGGAGGTGGCGACCAGGATGGTGAGCGGGCGGTCCTCGGCCCGTCGCAGGCGGGTCAGGCAGGCCGCCAGGAACCGCGCACCGAAATCCTTGAACGCGGCGGTGGGCCCATGAAACAGCTCCAATGCGTAATCGCCGGGGGTGGCCAGCGGCACCAGCGGTGCCGGGAAATCGAAGGCTTCGGCGCAGATGGCCGGCAACTCGGCGGCCAACGCATCGCCGGCGAACAGCGGCTGCAGCAGCGTGGTGGCGGTGGCGGCCAGATCGGCGCCGGCAACCAGCGTGCGCGCCGGCGGCAGCGTCTGCGGCACATACAGACCGCCATCGGGCGCCAATCCGGCAGCGATCGCCTGGCTCAGGCTTGCGGCGGGCGCGCCCCCACGGGTGGAAATGAACATCAGCATGACTCCAGACAGGAAGAAGACCGGGCCTGGCCCGGCGCTGCGATCGGTGAACAGGCACCCAGGGCGCCTATGCTCTGCGTATGTGCCAGCCCGGTCACTCGCCCCGGGCGGTGCGGCGCTATGCTGCGCGCACCCTTCCGTGGAGCCGGCAGATGATCAAGGTCAGCGTGATGTATCCCTACCGCGAAGGCGCGCGTTTCGACCACAGCTACTACCGCGACCGTCACATGCCGCTGGTGAGCGCGCGCATGGGCGCAGCCTGCCTGAAATACACCGTGGACAAAGGCATCAGCGGCGGCGAAGCCGGCAGCGCCCCGGCCTTCATCGGCATGTGTCACATCTTCTGCGCGTCGGTCGAGACCTTCAACGCCGGCTTCGGCCCGCATGCGGCCGAGATCCTGGGCGACATCCCCAACTACACCGATCTGACGCCGGTGCTGCAGATCAGCGAGGTCGTGGTCGAGTGAGGCCTGCGCGGCATGCCGACTGCCCGACACTGCGCGGGCGATAGGCCGCTTGCAATCCGATTGCGTGTTGCGGTGAGCAGTCATTCGATCAACCGCGCTGCCGGACTGGCGATCGGCGATACCCAAAACTGACTTTCCAGTCCCGCTGCGGCGAATCCTGCCTGGACCGCCGGCGCGGCGGCCTGGGCGGCCGCACGGGTTTCGAACCACGCGAACACGCTGGGCCCGGCCCCGGAAATGCTGGCGCCCAGCGCACCGTGATCGAGCGCGGCCTGCTTGGCATCGGCAAAACCGTCGATCAGCGGCGCGCGCCGCGGTTCGATCAGCACATCGCGCAGGCCGGCGCGCACCAGATCGGCATCGCCGGCATGGCAGCCGGCCAGCACCAGCGCAAGGTTGCTGCTCTGGGCGACGAACTCGCGCAACTGATAGGCGCCGGCCAGGGCGTCGCGTGCCCGTCGGGTTTCCAGCACCGCCTCCGGGTGCACCAGCAGGCTATGCCAGCCCGCCGGCACCGCGATCGGCACCAGCCGTTCCAGCGTGCACAGCACCAGCCCACCCAGGAATAGCGGCCCCAGGTTGTCACCATGCCGGCTACCGCTGGCGACCGCCTCCCCGTCGAGTGCGTGCTGGTAGAGCTGCGCGTGGCTCAGCGGCGTTTCCAGCAGCGCATTGGCGGCCACCAGCGCAGCCACGCACGAGGCTGCCGAGCCTCCCATGCCCGAACTCAAGGCGATGCCCTTGTCGATCTCCACTTCGAAGCCGTACGGCAGCTGCAAGGCCGCACGCAGCGACATCAACGCCGCGCCCGCCGTGTTGCGCTCGGCCTCCAGCGGCAGCGCGACGGTGGTGCCGCGAATGGCGGCGATGCGCACCTGCGGTGCGGCGATGCGCCGTACGGTCACCGTGTCGCCGACGCCTTCGACCGGATAACCGAGCAGATCGAAGCCCACCGCCACGTTGGCCACCGAGGCAGGCGCAAACGCGCGCGCCTGCTGCAGTACGCCGGCAGTCGCGACAGGCCTTGCCTCCCCTGCCTCTGACAGCGGCGGTTGGCTGATGACGGATCGATTCACAAGCGCGCCCCCTCGCCCGCTGCCACCCGCAACAGATCGGCGAACACGCCGGCGGCCGTCACTTCCGGGCCGGCCCCAGGTCCCTGCACCACCAGAGGGTTTTCGCAATAGCGGCGCGTGGTGAACTGCACCACGTTGTCGGTCAGGCGCAGATTGGCGAAGGCGTGATCGGCGGGCAGCTCCACCAGGCCCACGCTGGGCGCGCGATCCGGCGGCAGCTGCGCCACGTAGCGCAGCACGTTGCCGCGCGCACGCGCATCGCGCAGGCGCTGCGCGAACACTGCATCCACCTCGGACAGCCGGGCCATGAAATCGTCCACGCTGGCCTGACGCAGGGCTTCGGGCACCAGGCTTTCCACCTGTACGTCTTCCAGGCTGATCGCCCGGCCGGCTTCGCGGGCCAGGATCACCAACTTGCGCGCCACGTCCACGCCGGACAGATCGTCGCGGGGGTCCGGCTCGGTATACCCCATGCCGCGCGCCTGCGTGACCAGTTCGGCGAACGGCACGCTACCGTCGTACTTGTTGAACAACCACGCCAGCGTGCCGGAGAAGATGCCCTCGATCGAGGTCACCGTATCGCCGGTGTCGACCAGATCGCGCAGCGTGGTGATCACCGGCAGGCCGGCGCCCACAGTGGCTTCGTAGCGGAAGCGCGCACCGCTGGCATCGGCAGCAGCACGAATCGCCTCGAAGCGTTCCAGCGGGCCGGAACCGGCCTGCTTGTTCGGCGTCACCACATGGATGCCGGCAGCCAGCCAGCCCGCATAGCGGTCGGCCACTTCGGCGCTGCCGCTGCAATCGATGATCACCGTATGCGGCAGATGCGCCGACAGCAGGTGCGTGGTGAAGCGCTCCAGGTCGGTGGGCGTGGCGGCAGCGGCGAACGCATCGCGCCAGTCGCCGACCAGGCCGCGCTCGTCCAGCAACATGCGTCCGCGCGAGACCACCGCGCGCAGCCGCAGATCCAGGTTGGCCTTGCCCAGCAACTGCGGTTGCGCAACGCGCAGTTGATCCAGCAGCGCGGCACCGACATTGCCGGGACCGATCACACCCACCGAGAACGTCTGCGGCGACAACCAGAAACCGGCGTGCGCCGCGCGCAAGGCCTTGGTCGCGTGCGCGGCATCGATCGCCACCGAGATATTGCGTTCGGACGAGCCCTGGGCGATTGCCAGGATGTTGACCTGCGCGCGCCCCAGCGATTCGAACAGGCGCGCCGCCACGCCGGGCTGGCCGGCCATGCCATCGCCCACCGCTGCCAGCACGCTGATGCCCGTGGTCAGCTGCACACGCTGCACCTGGCCCACGGTGAGTTCATGCGCGAAGGCCTGCAGCAGCGCACTGCGCGCGCGCTCGGCCTCATGCTGCTTGACCACGCAGCAGATCGAATGCTCCGAAGACCCCTGCGAGATCATCACCACCGACACCTGCGCCGTGCGCAGCGCGGCGAACACGCGCTCGGCCGTACCCGGCACGCCGATCAGGCCGGTGCCCTCCAGATTGAGTACGGCCAGATCCGGACTCAGGGTCAGGCCCTTGATCGGCCCGCTCACGGCGCTGTCGGCGGTGATGCGCGTGCCTGGATGCTCGGGCTGGAAGGTGTTGCGGATGATGATCGGCAGCCCGCGCTCGATCGCCGGCGACATGGTCTGCGGGTGCACTACCTTGGCGCCGAAGTACGCCAGCTCGCAGGCTTCGTCGTAGCTCAGCGTTTCCAGCTGCACCGCTTCGGGCACCACCCTCGGGTCGGCCGAGAGCACGCCATCCACGTCGGTCCAGATGTGCAGCTCGTCGGCATCGAACAGCGCCGCGAAGATCGCACCGGAATAATCGCTGCCGTTGCGGCCCAGCGTGGTGATGCGATCGGCACGGTCGCGCGCCACGAACCCGGTGACCACCACGCGCGTCTGCGGATGCGCCTGGCGCCAGGTGGCCAGGCGCTGCGCGCTCACCTGCCAGTCCACATCCACGCCCAGCTCGCCGCGATCGACCACCAGCACCTCACGCGCATCCAGCACCGCGCAGTCTTCGCCAAGCGCGCGGAAGTGGTCGCCCAGCAACTGCGCCGAATACACCTCGCCCAGGCCCTGCACGCGATCGAGCACCTCGCGCGGCAGCTCTCCGATCACCGCCAGGGCGCCAAGGATCTGCGATAGATGCTCGAAGCGTTCGTCCAGCCACTCCACCGTCGGCCCGGAGTGCTCGCCCAGCAACGCCACTGCCGCACCGCGATGGCGTGCGCGGGTTTCGTGCCAGCGCTCGCGCCATTCGGGGCGATTGTGCGCGGCCAGTTCGGCCAGCTCGATCAAGGCATCGGTGACGCCCTTCATTGCCGAAACCACGGTGACCTGCATCGGCTCGTCGCGGGCGAGCAACAGCCGCGCAACATGCCGGTAGCGCTCGGCATCGGCGACCGAGGTGCCGCCGAATTTATGCACCACGGTGCGGAGGGATGGCGCCGACGCGGCGGCGGGGTCGAGCGAAACAGCGGGCGATGACATCGACAGACCTCGTTGGGGAGGCCCCGTCCGCATCAGGTGAGAGGGGAGCCCCCGCATCCTGATCCGGGTGCGGGGCCGTTGTTTTCGGAAGTTACGCGAAGACGACGGACCGCACCGGGCGAATGGTGACGGTAGTAATGGTGGTGGTAATACCGGCCACGCCCGTGCCGGCCCGCAGCGACGGCTGGCAAGGTTGCGAAGCGATGGCGAGGGCATTGACCATGCATGCAAAAGACATCACCGGACCGAAGCCTGTCAAGCATGGCGTGCATGGGCGAACCTGCACGCACGGCGCCTGCGACAGAAAACCTTGCCGCTCAGGGATTTAAGCACGACGCCCGCAAGCAATTGATTACCATGGAAACTTTTGAAGCATTCGTCGGTAACCGACATGCGCAGGTTTCGCACACAGGCCAGTGCCACGGCACCGCTCGGTAGACGGTATTGCTCGCAAGCGCCATGGCATTCCAACCGCTGTGGTTACTTCGGCCGGAGCGACAGATCGTCGTGGTGATCTGCGTGTTTGATAAGGGATCAAGCGATCCGTTGAGTGACACCGGATCAGCCGAGGACCTGAGGATTGAGTTGCCACACCGCGAAGTTGAGCGCGGCCGCGAAGCTCACCCATGCCAGGTAGGGCAGCAACAACCATGCCGCCAGCGCATGCCGCTTCGCAAACGCACCAATGGTAGCCGCCAGCACCAGCCACAGCGCCACGATGTCCGCGAACGCCCACGCGCCCAGATGCCATGCAAAGAACAACCAGCTCCACAGCCCGTTGAGTGCGAGCTGCGCGACGAACAGAGTCAACGCCCCGCGCGCGCCAGTCCATCCTCCGCTTCGCCACACCAGCCACACCGACACCGCCATCATCCCGTACAACACCGTCCACACCGGCCCGAACAGCCATCCCGGTGGCGCCCATGCCGGGCGAACCAGCTCCGCGTAGAAGCTTGCGGCCTGGATGGAGGCCATGGCGCCCAGTCCGGCAATGGCATAGCACAGCGCCAACCAGCCCAGCAGGCCAAGCCATCGTGTTTGTTTGGAAGTCGTGTGTTGCATGGTGCATCCGCTCGCTTCGAGGGCGACCACATTGCCAGGGCGCTCGTGCAGACGGCGCGTATGCCGACCGGCTGCCCAGCTTGGGGACGTTGCGCATGCCTGGCCATGGGTCAGCAAGCCTGCCCGGACTGCGCGATCGACCGAACTGAGTTGTTCTTCGCACGCCCTCGAAACACGCAGCACCCAGCTGGCTCGGCGGTTGGCCTCGGCGAGCAGGCCGCCTGGCGAACACACACCCGCCAGGTCCTGTCGCGCGCCGCGCAATGACTGGGCTCAGCCCCCAGCGCAAATGATCGCAACGTGCGCGCAGGCCTGACGGGCGGGCTCCCGTTCGTCAACCTGCAATGTCTACGACATCGCTCCGATCCTGCGCGCTACCCAGCCCTGCGGCTGGCGCATCGACGACGTGGCGCGCCACGTTCACCGCGGCAGCGACACCGGGGGTCACACGCGATGGGTGGTCGCCGCTCTGCTCGAGATGGGTAGACACCTCCGACCCTCGGCTGAGCGTCAGGTCCACCGGGCATCGATCGGCGATCGCCAGCAGCTTGTTTCGCTGTTCTTCGTCCAGCGGACCTTCCAGGGTGATCGCTCGGGTGAACAGGTCTGCCGGCGTCTGCTCGGCGTGCCGGCTATGGGTGACACGCGCACTCGCGCGCACCAGCGGCAAACCCTTGTGCCGAGCGTACATCCGCATGGTCATCACGGTGCAGGCGGCCAAGCCCGCCGAGACCAGGTCGTAGGGCGACGGGCCGCTCGCCTTTCCGCCGAGCGCCCCTGGCTCGTCGGCCAGGAAACGGTGCTTTCCGCTGGATATGGCCAACTGGAATGCCCCGCCGCCGGTCTCTTCGGCCAACACGCCTTCGCCCTGCGCGACGTCCGGGATACTCGCCGCCAGTGTGGGCAGATAGCGCGCAGCCCATGCAGCGATCACCGAGGCTGCGTATTCGGCGTCGGCGCGCCGGGTCAGCAGATGGTCGGCATCGTCGAGTGACACGAAGCTCCTGGGATGGCGTGCCGCGAGAAAGATCTCGGTCGCGTTACCGATGTCCACCACCGTATCACCAGGCGCGTGCATTACCAGCAGCGGCTTGCGCATCCGGCCGATACGCTCCTGCAGATCCTGCTGGCGCGCATCGTCGACGAACGACTTGCGTATCTTGAACGGGCGTCCGGCAAGCAGCAGTTCCGCCTCGCCATCTTGTTCGATACGTTGCAGCGAGGCCGCATCGATTTGCCGCAGCACATGTTTCACCTGCGAAGGTGCACCCACAGTCGCCACTGCACGTACCTAAGGCATGTCTGCCGCAGCGCTCAAGGCAGCGGCCCCGCCCAGGCTGTGGCCAATCAGCAGCGTCGGCGCATGGCCTGCCTCCGCCATGGCACGCCCGGCAGCGATCAGATCATCGACATCCGTGGCGAAGGTGGACGCAGCGAACTCACCGCCGCTGCCCCCAAGGCCGGCAAAATCGAACCGGAGAACACCGATGCCACTCAAGACCAGCGCCTTGGAAATCCGCGTCGCCGCAAGGCTGTCCTTCCCGCAGGTAAAGCAATGGGCGAAGATCGCCCACCCCCGCGGCGTGGTCAGCGGACTCTCGATGCGACCAGACAATGGAGTGCCGCGCGCGCCTACAAAATCGAAACGTTGACCTGACATGGTCACTTCCTCAAATACATCGGATTAGATATGTACGAATGGGCTGCATTATGTCTTATGGAGAATATCGCAGCAGCACAGTGTCCTACGCAGATACCGATGGCGAATTTCAGCTGCGCTCAGTTTGGGAACGAAGATGCGTACTCGCTAGTGGCTTGAGCGCCTGCTTTATCGACCGGCACTTCGCTCAACAACACGAAATACATGCGTAAAAGCGAAGGCTTGTCGCCTTTATAACGTCAGCGATGTCGACGTCGATGGCATGACCCTTCCATATCCACTTGATGTCTCTGTTGATCGGCCTGGCTCACCGGCGGTGACACATCGATTTCTCACAGCAACTAGGCCAGCCATCCGCTCAGCATCATGTCGTTGCCGGCGAACAGCTGCAGGGCGTTGCTGGCACTGATGCCCGACAGGATGCCTGCACCATTGATGGCCCTGGACGCCTCGCTGACCAGGTTGTTGCCTGCGGCCAGCGCGACATCGCGGCCCTGGATCTGGCCCTGGTTGAGCAGGTCGTTGCGCGCTTGCAGCGACACCGTGCCGGTGCCGCTGATGCGGCCCTGGTTGAGCAGGTTGCCGGCGGTGACGCTGACATCGGCACCCGCGATCACGCCCTGGTTGCTCAGGGCGTTGGTGGCGTTGAGTTCGACATTGCCGCCAGCGATCAGCGCGCCGTTGCCACGCAGCTGCAGCGAGTTGGAGGCCAGGTAGACCACCGGCACCAGCACGGTCTGGCCCTGGTATTCCTGCTCCACCATCCACACGATGTCCTGCGTCAGTGCAGCGGCCTGCGCGGCAGTCAGGCCCACGCCCATGCTCAGCTGCAGCTGGCCTGCGGCGGCCACGCCGGACTCGAGCAAGGCGCGGTATTGCGCCACGCCGTCGGCGTAGTTGCTCAGGTAGCGGCGGCCGGTGAGCTGGGTGATCCGGTCCAGCACCAGGCGCTGCTCATAGAAGCCATCGCCCAGCCGGGTCTGGGTCCACTCCGGGTCCACCCCCAGCTTGTCCAGCAGGAAGTCGCTGCTGATGAAGTTGTCGTAGTTGACGAAGCGCGGATCGGTCTCGATCAGGTAACGACGGCCCGGGCCGTTGCTGCGCCAGGCGTTGATGCCGCCCAGGCTGATGGCCGCGCGGCCCATCGCGGTGCGGTCGGTGGCGGTGCCGTTGGACAGGCGATACAGCCCGCCGATGGGCAGATCGATCTGCGCCAGCGAGGTCTGGCCGCCGCCCACAAGCTCGGTTACCGGGATGCTCGATGGATCGACACCCACCCGGCCCTGGTTGGCACCCACGACGATGCCGGTGCCGGCCGTGGTGGTCTGCACTGTGGCCTGATCGACCGTGCTGCGCGCCAGGCCGCTGTCGTTGGACATGACCGGCGCAACCGACATCGCGACGATGCCGCCGGAGGTGGCCAGCGTGGCGTCCTGGGTGTTCGCACCGACCTGCGCTCCCGCGTTGCCGGAAGTGCCCGTGGCGACCCGGATGCTGCTGGCGCCGCCATTGGCGCGCCCGGTGACTGCCTGCTGACCCGCACTGGCTGCGCTCTGCCTGCCGCGGCCGCTCAGGCCACCTTGCGCGCCGATGCCGTTGAGCGCGCTGCCGCTGTTGTTGTCCTTTGCTGCAGGTCAGGCTGGCGGTCAGGGCCGCCGCTTAATTATCTCCGTCGCTGATTATCCTGATTCTCCGATAATTTCACCTAGCAATCGACCACCAATCACAGCTGATGTCGGGCTCCAGCCCAATAAAAGCCTCAGAGCTTACCTCAGAAAGATCAAATTTTACGCATAATCCTGAGGCCATTTCATTCTTAACTATTTCTATAGAAGCAACCTTCTCTGATGAGAATTTGATAATTTCTTTTTCGGAAAGTCTCAAGGAGATTTGAAGGGACTTCATGACGGCGCTAAAGGAAACTTCCATCTCGATTTTTCCATCACTTGAATTTTTCCTGTATGTAGATAGGCCAAGACTTGAGTCAATCTCGATTGGCTCCATTCCTAACTCAGTCAGAAAATCAACTCTTCTTGGGATAATCATTTTCCATCTCTTCAATTTCGAGGGATGACTGTGCTCAACCTGCGAGTTCCGTTATCCATTATTTGGAAAGTGCTTTGAATATTTACCGCCCTACCTGATGGCCCGATAAATAATGACTCACGAACTTCAAACTTACCATATTCATTACTGAACCTATTAACTATATTTCCTTCATTTTTCACGGCGTTAGATAAATGTTCATTTAGCATTTGGCGACCGGCTGCGTTATCATGGACGCCAAGTCTCTTCATCTCAAGAGCAAGCTGATTTGATCTGGCAGCGTTATGCGAATTACTGGCAACCTTACCAAAAATATAATCGAATTTACCTGGCGCTACTTCGACTATGCCTGCCATCAACTTTAAATTTCCAGCCGATAATGCAGCGCCTGCTAAGCCATACAAGTTTTCAGATGCATTAATTGATAAACCTGTTTTAGAAAGTAGTGTACCACCAATGGTATTGGCTACAACTCCAGAGTCAGCATAGCGTATACCAGCTTGAAGTTGATCCACTCCCCAAGCAGCCGCAAGGCAGCCTAGCCCAAATGTCTCAACACAGGTTGATAGGCCGATTGTTGCAGCTGTACCGCCACCAGCGGCTTGCACGACACCCATGGCTTTCCCTAAAGGATTTCCATTAACAGAATTCCAAACACTAGCAGAATCACCCCATTGATCAGCTAGCGTGTAGTCAAATATTTTTTCGCCCATTTTATATGGCACGCCGAATTCGTCATTTCGGGTTACTTGGCTGAACTGACTCGACAGCAATTCTCGCTCCTGCGCATACTCATCTTTCCCGCCTTCCAACTCCAATATTGAGTAGAAATTAAATGCATCGCTACCTACTGGGTGCTCAGATGAGCATTCGACTTTTGCACATGCGGCGAGTGTCAATCGAAGTTCTTTTTCAGGATCGCCGCCACTGAGCTCCTTAATCCTGTCAATTTCGCTATTACGGAGCATTCGGTTATTGACTACTGCGTTGTCGGCGATCTGCGCGCCCACAGCTGCCTCACTTAAGCTCCCGCCCGTCATCCCACCCGCGATGGCACCAACGGCCTGCGACAACGAGACGATCAGCTGCTTGTCCGCATCCGGCAAACGGTTCGGATCGAACTTGCCATCCGGGCCGTAGGCTTGCGGGTCGTCGCCGTACAGGGTCTTGGTCAGGTACTGCGCCGCCAGCTCGCCACCTGCGCCCGCAAGCGCGCCACCGGCCATGGATGTGCCGTTGACTTGCGCCAGCACCGCGCCGAGGACTGCATGCGATAGCCCTTGCAGTACGGCGTTGGGGTTGCTGCCGTGGTTTTGGTCGAAGGTCTTGCCAACCAGTTGGGCGGCATAAGGTGCCAGTGCATTACCGGCAACTTGGCTCGCCCCCTGGCCGGCGACACTGCCGACCAGGACCGTGGTGACCGCTTGCAACGCCCGGCTGTAGTCGCCGCCCGTGCCCCATTGCTGCTTTGACTCGTAAGCTGCGCGGTAGTCGGGAGCGTTCTGCAGCAGTTCGCTTTCCCGCTGGGCAGGCGTCAAGGCTGCAAAGCGATTCCTGTCATCGTCGGTCTTGAGGTCGTTCCTGTACTGGTCTTCGATGGCGCGCGCCTTGTTCTCGGCCGATGCGGCAATGTCCTGGCCGATCTGCCTGCCCGTTGCGATGACCGTGCTGGCCGCCGCTGCCATTGCCTGCTGCTCGCCCAGGATCTTGCGCACGTCCGGCAGGGTCGCCACAGCCTCATGCGCCGCACTTGCATCGGTGTTGATGCCGGTGGCCGCGGCCGTTGTGGTCTTGCCGCCGATCTTGATGTTGCCTTCGGTCAGCGTGGCGCGGGTGTCGGTGGTGTCGCTGCCGCTCTCACTCATCGGTACGCCCGGCATGAAGCTGCCGGTGTTGGCCTTGCCGTAGTCGCCGTTGGCGATGGTGTTGCCGATGTCGCGGGATTGCTCGCCCGCGCTCTTCTGCACCGGGTTGCCGTTGGCATCGGTTTGGTTGCCGGTACTGCCGAAGCCACCGCTGATGCTGCCCGACGAGGCGCTGTAGTCCATCCGGTTCTTCAGATCGGTGAACGTCAGCGCATCGGCCGTCAGCTCGCTGGCAGCTGCATTCGTGCTGGCGATGGCGCCGCCGATCAGGTTTACGTTGCCGGCATTGACGTGGTAACCGCCATTGCCCGCAAACAGGCCCGACTGCTCGAAGACACCGAGATAGTTGCCGTTGGCCTTGGCCGCGCTGGCGTAGCCGCTGACATCCCAGGCGCTGCCGAACGACACCTGCACGCGACCACCGACGCTGCTTTCCTTCGATTGGATGTCCAGCTTGTCCTGCAGCGATTCGATGGTCAGATCACCGCCGATCTGTGCATCGATCCTGTCACCCTTGACCACAGCGCCTCGCAAGGTGGTGTCGCCTTCCGAGGTGAATGCGATGTTCTGGCCGGCCAGTTGTGTGTTTTGCCAGGTGCTGCCATCCACGTTGGACTTGTGGCTGCCGACGCTGGCCTGCACATACGCATACACGCCGGTCTGCGCGCCGACCGAGGCGCCGACGCCGACCTCGAAGCCCGCATTGCTGCCCTTGCTCTGCTCGGTGTTGCTGGAGCTGCCCGCTTCCAGCACCAGATCGCGTGCCGAGTCCAGGCGCAGCGTATCGCCGGCCTTGAGGTTGCCCTGCACGATGCGCAGGTCGCCTTCGGTGGTCTTCAGGCTGACATTGCCGCCACCGGTGATGGTGGAGCCTTGCGAGAGTTGGCTGCTGCTGTTGAAGCTGCTCTCGTTGGTGGCGAAACCCACGCCTGCTTCGACGCTGAGCAGCGAGCCACTCTGAACCGCCCGTGCCGTCTGGTAGGCATTCGCGGCGGCAGCCATGTTTTGCATCGCGCCCAACCGCCCATCGGACTTACGTGCATCGTCCACGTTGTTGATCAGATCGATCAGCGGGGACTTGATGCGCGCGAAGGCGCCAATTTTGAGGTCGTCGTCCTGCTGCGAGGCCGAGCTGCTTGTATTGGCGGTCAGCAGCTGGATCGAGGCGGCGGTGATGTCGACATCTTTCGCTGCGACCACATTGCTGGCCGACTGCGTGTACGTGCCACCTGCGCTCAGGCTGACATTGCCGCCCAGGCTGCCGACGTTGCTGGCCACCTGCGTGACCTGTGCGTTGTCGTCGGTGTGATTCTTCTTGTTGTAGCCGGCGAAGCGCTCGGTGTCGGAGATGACGACCGTGCCGATGCCCTTGCTGGTGGACTGGTTGGTATTGCCGAGGAGGTCCTGGCCGCTCTGGATGGTCAGGTCGCCGGCCGCGCGCATGCTGACATTGCCTTGGGCCGCGATGTTGCTCGCGGTCAGCGCGATGTCGCCCTGCGTGGTGGTCAGGCTGGCATTGCCGCCCACCGACAACTGGGTGCCGGTGATGGTGTCGGTCTGCCCGTTGCCGGTGCCCTGCTGGTTGTAGTTGCCGTACGGCAAGCCGGCAGCATTGTTGAAGCCCCAGCCTTTGCCGGTGCTGGCATTGCCGCTGGACTGGGTATTGTGCGCAACGTCGAACACAATGTCCTTGCTGGCGAGCAGCAGCGCATTGCCCTCCGCAGACATTTGCGTGCCCTGGCTGGTGATCGAGCCGTCGCTGGCGAGCAGGGTCAGGTTGCCGCCGGCGGCGAGCTGGCTGACGCGTGCGTCGCTGGTACTTTCGTTCTGCGCCGCATTGGAGCGATGGCTGCTGGCCTGGATGACGACCGGGGTGATCGCGGCCATGGTGCCGGCGGCTGCGCCTTCGGCATCGCGGCTCATCTTGCTCATGGTCGAGCCGGTGTCGACCATGTTCTTGGTGGTGGAATCGCGGGCGCTGCGGTAGGAGGCGCCCGGGTCGTAGGTCACGCCGATCGAGAAGCCGTTCGACTTGCTGGACTGGCTGGCGTCGTTATCCACCGTGTCCTGGCGTGCCAACAGCGCGATGTCCTTGGCGGCCAAGGTCAGGTCCTTGCCGGCACCGAGATCGGAGCCGGCAATGGTCAGCTGGTTGCCCGCGCTGACGACGAGATTGCCTTCCGTCGAGCCGACCGACGAGGCGACTTGGGTAACCGACTCGGTCGTATTCTCGCTGTTGCTGCGCGCATGGCTGTAGCCAATGCTGGCAACGCCCCCACCGATGCTGCCGGTCAGGCCCGAGCGCTTCTGGCTGAAGCGATGCGTTTCGCTGCTGGTGTCCTGGGCGGATTCGATGATGACGTTGTTGCCTGCGGCCAGGCGCACATCGCCCTCGGCGAGGACGGTCGAGCCGACCACGGCGACATCGTTGCCAGCCGAGATGTTGACCGACTCGCCGCTCAGCGCGGTGCCGATGGCCAGCGTGTCCTGCCACGCATCATGGGTGGTGGTGGTCTTGCTGCTGAACGTGCCCTTCTTCTTTTTGGTCATGTCCTGCACGGCATCGTGCTGCTCGCTGGCGGCGAGCAGATTGACGTCGTTGCCGGCGGCCAGGGTGATGCCGCCTTCCTTGGTGGCGGCCGATGCGGCGGTGAGGGTGATGTCGTTGCCCGCCTGCATGGCGAGGTTGCCGCCGGCGGTGAACTCGGTGCCGTGGACGGTTTCGTCGCGGGTGCTGGTGGTCTGCCTGAAACGCTTGCGTGTCTCCAGGACATCGCTGGTGTCCACCGTGGTCAGGGTGCTGGCGTTGATGTCGTTGCCGGCGCTGACGCCCAGCCCTTTGCCTGCATCGAGTTTTGCGGCGACCAGGTTGACGTCGTTGCCGGCGCTGAGGATCAGGTTGCCGCCGGCGGTGAGCGCCTGCTGATCGATGGTCTGCGTGGTCGTGGTGGTGGTGACGCGGGTCTTGCCGTTGCGGCTCTTGTAGCTATCGGTTTCGGTCTCGTTGAGGACGGACACGACGTTGAGATTGTTCCCCGCGGCAGCGATCAGGTCGCCGCCGGCTTTGACCTCGGCCTGGCGGATGGTCAGGTCGTTGCCGGCGGTCAGCTGCAGGCTGTCGCCGGTGCTGATGCTGGTGCGGGTGGTGGGCTTGCCGTCGAGACCAGTGGCCGGCGTCAGCGAGAGGTCGTTGCCCGCCTGCAGTGCCGCGCTGCCGCCGGCCTTGATGGTCACGCCATGCAGTTGCAGGTCGTTGCCGGCCGAAACGATCAGGTCCTTGCCCGTAATGAGCGAGACGGCGTCGCCGCCGCGCAGCAGGCCGTTGTCGTCACGCAAAGCGCTGGGCGTGAGGCTGAGGTTGTTGCCGGCGATCAGCGCCGCGCTGCCACCCGCCTGCACGCGGGTGCCGGTCAGGGTCATGTCGTTGCCGGCCATCAGCTGCAAGGTGTTGCTGGCGCTGATGCCGGACAGGATGCCGGCGCCGTTGATGGCCCTGGACGCTTCGCTGACCAGGTTGTTGCCAGCGGCCAGCGCGACATCGCGGCCCTGGATCTGGCCCTGGTTGAGCAGGTCGTTGCGCGCCTGCAACGACACCGTGCCGGTGCCGCTGATGCGGCCCTGGTTGAGAAGGTTGCCGGCGGTGACGCTGACGTCGGCGCCCGCGATGACGCCCTGGTTGCTCATGGCGTTGGTGGCGTTGAGTTCGACGTTGCGCAGCCATTGACATCGCTCGTGCCCGGTAGCAATCTCTTGCTCCAAGGAGCGTAGAAACTCCTCACGTAGCGGTACCCACCTCCGTCAAACCGGTGGGTTTTTTGTGCCTGCACTTCGCAGGTGCAGCCGACGCAATGCCTGCGTCGGGAGGGCGGCTAATACAACACCCTTCGGGGAAATACGCCCGCCGGCTACGTGCGGTTTCTAACCTCCCGACATCCCGTCGCTGATCGGCGACGGCGCCTGTTCGCAACGGAGGGCTTTGCCATGCATCAATCGCCATCCCCCACACGCAAGCGCGTAAAGCGTCAACCACCCCGCGACGCGGTCTGGCACATCAAAGAGTCGCCGCGTACCCCGCTGCTCACGCCCGAAGAGGTTCAAGCCGCCAACGCCGCCGACCTTGCCAAACAACAGCGCGCAAAGCGTCGCCCGCGCCCGCCGCAGCAGCTGACCGTCGGTTATGGCTACTACCCCGCCAGCGATCAACGCGTTCCTACGCTACGCCTGCGCGGTCGCTGGCTGGAACAACTGGGGTTTACCATTGGCCGCAAACTACAAGTCCGTCTGCGAGAAGGCGAATTGATCGTAAGCGTGACTGAAGAGCATTGAAGTCCGTTAAACCGAACTACCTCTCAAATTCCGACGACAGCCCATGCTGTCATTCATAATTAAAATTAACCTTTACTTGCTCTCCTTTTTTGAATGAAATTACGAAAGACGTCCAATCCTCTCCACGTCCAACAGCCATTTCCTTCAAAGACCTTGCAGCCTTATATATCAACGAGTCATTTATCGAAAAATTGCACTGATCGACATCAACGCCATTCAATTTAACAACCAGAGCAGTATCAATGTATCCGCACCCAACTACAACCTCATACTCTAAGAAGTCATATTCAACACCCACCCCAACTTCAATAGCATTCAATATCTCACTCAGCAACTCTACATCTTTAGTAATCATCTTCACTTATCCACTGGAAATTTTTTTGACTCATTTTCGAACACTCTCGTTCTAACTTTACCATCAATCGTGTAAGTCACACTCAAGGTATCAGGGCGCGGAGAATCAGGCCTAGCTCTTCCATACTTTATAGTGGTTTGGCCAACCACTCTCCCCGGATCGTTAAGCGCTCTTTTTATTTCGTTTTCATAGAACACTTTGTAGGCCGAATTGTTAAAGTTAGAATCCTGAGGAAAAAGATTATATCCGTCACACGACCCTCCTTGGCTGCAGGCCTGGGCATGCCCACCTACGTCAGTATCGCGTCCCTCTTTTCCTGCTGCCGTCTGTCTTGAATCACGCGGCACCTTCACATTTGAAGGAGTGAAACTCAATTCTTCCACCTGACCCGCAGAATTCGTCTTAAATGAATTACCATTATCGAGCTCGTAACGAGTGTTTGGGCTCCTGGCTGCAGGGCTATTGAGAATATCATACTCAGCCGTACCTTTAGCAGCCTTACTCGAATCTATTTTGACAGTCAAATTATTATCGGAAATCTCATGCAGCTCAACCTTTATATCTTTGGCTGCATCTATCTTACCTCCAATACCTTGAGCACTTTCTACGACGCTCTTTGCACCAGCGCCAGCTGTCGTGGCACCAATTGCGGACATCGCCGAGTTGACACCCATCTCAGCCATCACGCTGCTGGCGGGCTTAACCGAATCAAGCTGCTGCTCGTTTTGAGCCCCTAGGCCGTAGGTACCAATAACTTTACCAAATGGGTCGATCAAGTACTTCTGCTTAGCACTTTGAAGGAACTCTCCTGGCGCGGAGTTTTCAAACAGCGTACTCGCAACGGTCTTGACCGGGCCGCCAGCAGCCGCCATCGCCACGTAAGCGAGCGCCAATGCTGTGTCTTGGCCCAGCCAGTTGCTTGCCCTCTCAACGCCGCGACCACCACTCTCGATGACCCCGCTGACAAGCTGACCGGCGTGCAGTAGCACCCCGGACGATTTACCAACCACCTCTACTGCTGGAAGCTTCTCGACACTTCCAATAGCAGCAAGAGGCTCGCCATCAGGGCCAATGCTCTGTACACCTTCAACATAGACCTTGCCCACCATGCCAAGAAGAATCTTCTGATCCTCCACGCCGAGCGCACCAAAACTCTTGCCGTATTCCTTCTGTGCCGATGCTTCAACCAGCGCCATGCCCGCCATGTTGTTGGCGACGCCAGGCGTCGTAAGCGCGGCCGCAAGGCTGGCCGGATCTGCACCATTCTTGATTGCCTCGTTGATCAGCGTACGCATGCCTTGCAGTAAAGCCTCATCACCGCCCGCCATCTCACGCAGAGCATCGGAGGCTAGCAGCTGTCGCTTACCGTCACGGTAGTCGTAATAACCATATTGCTGGGACGTGTTGGCAGCGATGGCGCCCGACGTGGCATCCCCCATCAGACCGCCAGCGATCAGACCCAGGCCAATGCTGGCCAGGTTCATCGCCCCTTCGTGGGCGATACCATCCCCATCCATACCCTTGTTGATAACTCCTGATAGCTTGGTCAGGAATCCTTCGTTGGCAGCCACACCAGCAGCAGCCCCTAGAGCGCTGCCCCCGCCCAGGCTCGCCTGGAATACGCCTGCCAGCACCTGCGTCGCCATCTTGGCGTTGCCGCCATCGGACCATTGCTTCAGGCTGGATTGAGCCGCGTCACGCCGTACCACTGCTGCCGCACGCTCTTCATCGGTTGTGGCTGCCTGATAGTCCGCGGCGGCAGCCTTCAGTTCTTCTGTTGCCGCGTCACGCCGTGCAGCAATTACTTCCCTGGCAGTACGGAATCCGACTTCGCCTGCAACCTGGCTCAGCTCGACCTGTTCCTGCAACTTGTTTGTGTCAATCGCCTTGACGCTATTGCCATCAAGTACTGAGGCGCTGCGCTTCAGACCGTCCAGGGCGCTGAGATCCTTGTTACGTATTTCAATAGCACCCGCAGCAATGTCACTGCGAGTCGTACTCGTTGCATTGCTATTGGCGCTTCCCAGAGCACTCAGCCCTGCACTTGCAGCCGATTGCACCAACCCGGCACCACTGGTTCCCGCACCCACGCCGATATTCGATGCCTTTGCCTTGGCTTCGTTCTGAAGAACGTCTACCGTCAGGCTTTCCGTGGACAGGCGATTGAGCGCAGCATCCGCCGTGCTTGCAATTGCACCGCCAATGAGGTGCGTATTGCCGCCCACCGTGATGTCGAAGCCGCCATTGCCAGCCTGGATGCCGCTTTGTTCGGTCACGCTGGTGTAGCTGCTGTTGACCTTCTGCTGGCTGTAGCTCGCGCTGCTTCCGCTAAAGCCCCACACCAACGTCATGCCCGCCTGTTGCTGCTTGCTCTTGTAGTCGCTGGTGTCTTGCTCACTTTGGATCAGCAGGTCACCGCCAACATCGGCCAGCACTCTGTCGCCGACTGCTTGCGCCCCCTTGATCGTAGTGTCGTTACCACTGACCAAAGTCAACCTGTCGTTGGCGGTCACCACGCTCTCAGCGTGTACGTCACTATTGCCCTTGGCACTGCCTTTACCCGCATAGGCAGTGAGATACACACCTGTCGTGGTCCCGACGCTGACACCAATCTCGCCACCGGCGTTCTTGTTCTCCGACTTGTTGGTGTTGGTCTCCAGGTTGCTCAGCAAGTTCAGATCGTTCGCCGCAGACAGCGCGACATTTTCACCATTGATCTTGCTACCAATGACATTCAGGTCACCGCTGGTCGCCGCGATGGTGACGTTGCCGTCGCTTAGGATTCGGCTACCACCAGTGGTTTCCTCATGCGTGGTCGTCTTGCTCGACGCACTGCTGGCACCGATCCCGATGCGTAGACTCACACCGCCCATACTGCTGCCAGCGGCCGCAGCTGCCTGATATTCGGCAACGCCATCGCTGACGGCGTAACCCGCCTTGGCGGCATAAAGTGCTTTTAGACGGTCATCCTCTACCTCTGAACCACGTTTGGTTGCGCTGTAGGCCGCTTGCGCTGCTGCAACCACGCCCCCTGTCAGCCCCAACGTGATACCCGCACTCTGCTGCTTGGACGTCTGCACCGTGTCCACGGTGTTTTCTGCCGCCGCAATCGTGACCTCCTTGCCCACAATGGTGGTGCTGGTGGCGCTCAGCACATCGCTGCCGGTGATGGCGACCTTGTTGCCAGCGGTCATCGTCACCGAGCCGTCGGTGCTGCCGACCAGGCTGCCGGTATTGGTGACCTCGGTGACGTCCAGGCCGTCGGTCTTCTTGGTCACGCCCAAGGCGACACTGAATCCACCACCGCCATACAGGCCGGACTTCTTGACGGTCTTTTCGTGTTCCTCGCTGTGCGTGTTCTGCACCGTGTCCAGCGTGAGGTTGTTGCCGGCGGCCAGCACCACATCGCCCGTACTGGCCACCTGCGCACCTTGCGACAGCAGGTCGTTGCCTGCCGCGATCTGCACCGTGTCGCCGCTGAGCGTGGTGGTGACCGCCACGGTGTCCTGCCACGCATCATGAGTGGTAGTGGTCTTGCTGCTGAACGTGCCCTTCTTCTTCTTGGTCATGTCCTGCACGGCATCGTGCTGCTCGCTGGCGGCGAGCAGGTTGACGTCGTTGCCGGCGGCCAGGGTGATGCCGCCTTCCTTGGTGGCGGCCGATGCGGCGGTGAGGGTGATGTCGTTGCCCGCCTGCATGGCGAGGTTGCCGCCGGCGGTGAACTCGGTGCCGTGGACGGTTTCGTCGCGGGTGCTGGTGGTCTGCCTGAAACGCTTGCGTGTCTCCAGGACATCGCTGGTGTCCACCGTGGTCAGGGTGCTGGCGTTGATGTCGTTGCCGGCGCTGACGCCCAGCCCTTTGCCTGCATCGAGTTTTGCGGCGACCAGGTTGACGTCGTTGCCGGCGCTGAGGATCAGGTTGCCGCCGGCGGTGAGCGCCTGCTGATCGATGGTCTGCGTGGTCGTGGTGGTGGTGACGCGGGTCTTGCCGTTGCGGCTCTTGTAGCTATCGGTTTCGGTCTCGTTGAGGACGGACACGACGTTGAGATTGTTCCCCGCGGCAGCGATCAGGTCGCCGCCGGCTTTGACCTCGGCCTGGCGGATGGTCAGGTCGTTGCCGGCGGTCAGCTGCAGGCTGTCGCCGGTGCTGATGCTGGTGCGGGTGGTGGGCTTGCCGTCGAGACCAGTGGCCGGCGTCAGCGAGAGGTCGTTGCCCGCCTGCAGTGCCGCGCTGCCGCCGGCCTTGATGGTCACGCCATGCAGTTGCAGGTCGTTGCCGGCCGAAACGATCAGGTCCTTGCCCGTAATGAGCGAGACGGCGTCGCCGCCGCGCAGCAGGCCGTTGTCGTCACGCAAAGCGCTGGGCGTGAGGCTGAGGTTGTTGCCGGCGATCAGCGCCGCGCTGCCACCCGCCTGCACGCGGGTGCCGGTCAGGGTCATGTCGTTGCCGGCCATCAGCTGCAAGGTGTTGCTGGCGCTGATGCCGGACAGGATGCCGGCGCCGTTGATGGCCCTGGACGCTTCGCTGACCAGGTTGTTGCCAGCGGCCAGCGCGACATCGCGGCCCTGGATCTGGCCCTGGTTGAGCAGGTCGTTGCGCGCCTGCAACGACACCGTGCCGGTGCCGCTGATGCGGCCCTGGTTGAGAAGGTTGCCGGCGGTGACGCTGACGTCGGCGCCCGCGATGACGCCCTGGTTGCTCATGGCGTTGGTGGCGTTGAGTTCGACGTTGCCGCCGGCGATCAGCGCGCCGTTGCCACGCAGCTGCAGCGAGTTGGACGCCAGGTAGACCACCGGCACCAGCACGGTCTGGCCCTGGTACTCCTGCTCCACCATCCATACGATGTCCTGCGTCAGTGCAGCGGCCTGCGCGGCAGTCAGGCCCACGCCCATGCTCAGCTGCAGCTGGCCTGCGGCGGCCACGCCGGACTCGAGCAAGGCGCGGTATTGCGCCACGCCATCGGCGTAGTTGCTCAGGTAGCGGCGGCCGGTGAGCTGGGTGATCTGGTCCAGCACCAGGCGCTGCTCGTAGAAACCATCGCCCAGCCGGGTCTGGGTCCACTCCGGGTCCACGCCCAGCTTGTCCAGCAGGAAGTCGCTGCTGATGAAGTTGTCGTAGTTGACGAAGCGCGGATCGGTCTCGATCAGGTAACGACGGCCCGGGCCGTTGCTGCGCCAGGCGTTGATGCCGCCCAGGCTGGTGGCCGCGCGGCCCATCGCGGTGCGGTCGGTGGCGGTGCCGTTGGACAGGCGATACAGCCCGCCGATGGGCAGATCGATCTGCGCCAGCGAGGTCTGGCCGCCGCCCACAAGCTCGGTTACCGGGATGCTCGACGGATCGACATCCACCCGGCCCTGATTGGCACCCACGACGATGCCGGTGCCGGCTGCGGTGGTCTGCACCGTGGCCTGATCGACCGTGCTGCGCGCCAGGCCGCTGTCGTTGGACATCACCGGCGCGACCGACATCGCGACGATGCCGCCGGAGGTGGCCAGCGTGGCGTCCTGCGTGTTGGCGCCGACTTGAGTGCCTGCGCTGCCGGAGGTGCCCGTGGCGACCCGGATGCTGCTGGCGCCGCCATTGGCGCGCCCGGTGACTGCCTGCTGACCCGCACTGGCTGCGCTCTGCCTGCCGCGGCCGCTCAGGCCACCTTGCGCGCCGACCGCAGCCAGCGACGCGCCGCTCACCGCGCGCCCATCGATGCCGACAGCGCCATTGCTGATGTTCGCGCCGTTGATGCTGACGCCCTGGTTGCCGGTCATGCTGGCGCCCAACGCAATGTAGCTGCTATCGGTAGTCCCTCTGCCTACTACATTCTCCCAAGTCTCCCAATAACAAAGAACGCGACCTCCGACAGGCTGCATACAATCGTTATACACGGCCTGCGCAATATACTGAGTGTCAGTGTAATTAACCGTTTGACGCAGTCCGAGCGCCTGATTAAGCGCCGAATCTCCCAAGGAAACAATGCTGTCAGAGATGCCGGAAACACCGTACTGATTCAGCCAGAGCGCGCCTGCCGCAGCAATTGTCGAAGTGTTATTAGTAACGTTTGCGGCAATTCCTATGTTACTGCCGGCAGCAATACGGCTCTCTGCGCTCGCGGCAAGTAGCTGCTCACGCTCGACCACTTCGTAGGAACGATAGATGCCTGGAGTGTGCCCGCCATAGAGCGATGGAACGATCGTACCAGGATCGACTTCCGGCATCGGATCTACCCGAATCACATCCTCGGGAAGGGTGGCGTTTATCTCATTTTGTTCTGCAATGCTGAGCGGACCCGTTTTCGTGCTCAGTACCCGCCTCCGATTATTCAGCTGATTCGCCGCAATCAAAATGCTCCCATCCGCCTCGATACTGCCCGACAGGTTATTCACCACGCCAGTGCGCGAGACCAGCGTACCGCCGCCATCCTGCGCCGCACCAATGGCGATATTGCCGAGACTGAAGATGCGTGCGTCGCGGTTGAGCAGCTGATCGCGCACGACAAGATTCATATTGCCGGTCGAACCGAGCAAGGCCGAGCCATAGGCCGCATTGCCGGTGGCGCCACCGAAGTCGGCGCCGTTGACCAGGGTGCCGGTGTTCACCGAGACGTTGCCGCCGACGACGCTGCCGGTGTTGTAGACGCTGTTGGCCACCAGCGACAACGCGCCGTTGCCGGAGATGTTGCCGGCGTTGTCGATGAGGTTACCGCCATTGAGGCGGGTGTCGTTGGAGAGGATGTTGGCACCGGCACGGTTGCTGATGCTGCTGGCGGTAATCTCCAGCCGGCGCGCGGCCTTGAGCGTGGCCTCGTTGACCAGGTTGCCGCCCACGCGCAGGTTGAAGTCGCCATTGCTGACCAGATCGGCACCGGCACGATGGGTGTAATCCCCGCGCAAGGTCAGATCCAGCAGGTTCTGCGCCAGGATGCTGCCGCCGCCGTCGAAGCCGACGGTGTCGATCAGCACATTGCCTGCTCCGCCGCTGACGCTGCCGGCACCGATCTGCCCGCCGGCATTGCTCAGCGATTGCAGCCACAGCTGCACCGACTGCTCGCCCTTGATCCTGCCGTTGCGGTTGTCCAGGAACGCGCCCGCACGCTGCAACAGGACATTGGCGCCGGCGTAGACGCTGCCGCCCTGGTTGTTCAAACCGTTGGTGTTGGCGATCAAATCGCCGGCGGCGACCAGTTGCCCGGCGTTGTTGGCGATGGAGGCGGCATAGATGACCACGCTGCCACGCCCGCCCAGGTTGCCGCTGGTATTGGTCAGGTCGCCGCCGGTGACGATGCGGGTCAGGCCACCGCCGTTGTTGACGATGCTGCCCTGGGTATTGTCGATGCGCGCGCCGGAGGCGGTGAGTGCGTTGCCGGCGTCGAGCTGGCCACCGCCGTTGAGCAGTGCGCCGCTCACTGCCACGTTGAGATCGCGCCCGGCACTGAGCTTGCCGCCCTGGTGATTGTCCAGCTGGCCGCGTGCGGTGATGCCGAGGTCGCGCGCCGCTTGCAGGCTGCCGCCGGCGCTGCTGATGTTTTCTGCGGTCACGACCGCATCGGTGCTCGCACCGATCAGGCCATTGCCGTTGTCCAGGCCACGATCGAGCTCGATGCGCAGGCCACCGCCCAGGTTGCCGCTGGCCACTGACTGCACCGTGCCCCCCGCATTGGCGAGACTGGCGGCGCGCACGCTCAAGCCACCGCCGCTGGCCTGCAGCAGCCCGCTGCGGTTGTCCACCGCGCCGCCGCTCTGCACGGTGAGCGCGCGCGCAGCGACCGACCCGCCGACATTGGCGAGGCTGGATGCGGTCAGGCTTGCATCGCCTGCGGCGGCAACCGTGCCGGCCTGGTTGTTCAACGTGCCGGCAGCGCCCAGGGTCAGCTGACCCTGGGTGAGCACGCGCCCGGAGGCGTTGCTCAATCCGCCGCGACTGGTGACCGCGAGCGTGCCAGTGCCGGCATGATCGATGCGGCCCTGGGTGTTGTCGACGCTGGCAGCGGTGATGGTCAGGTCCTGGCCATTGCTGGCGACGGTGCCTGCGGTGTTGTCGAACGCGCCGGCGAGGCCAAGGCGGGCCTGGCCGACGCCGCTCTGGACCAGACGGCCACCGGCGTTGTTCAAACTGCCACCGTCGATGCCGAGCTGGGTGGCCTGCAGTTGCCCGCCGACGCCGTTGAGCCGGCCGTTGTCGATGGCACCGCCGGCCTGGATGGTCAGCATGCCGCCTGCCAGCAGATCGCCGCCACGATGATCGAGACTGCCGGCGGTGGTCAGCGCCACGTTGCCGGTGGCGCGGGTCGTGGCGCCGGCCAGGGATAGCTGGCTGCCCTGCGCGAGCAGGGTGCCGCCTGCGAGCAAGCTGCCGGATGCGCTCAGCTGACGGTCTGCGGTCAGACGCAACGTCCCGGCGCTGCCCAGGCTGCCATCGCCGGCGATGCCCGCGCCCACGGTACCGGCGATGGCGATGTCGCCCGCACGCAGGCTGAGATCGCCCGCCGCGGTGGTCTGGCCGGCGTTTTCGATGCGCGCGCCCTGCAGGCTCACGCTGTGACCGCTGACCACGCCCTGCTGCCGCAGCACCGTGTCGCTGGTCAGCGTGAGCTGCTGCGCGGCCAGTTGGCCGGCCACGGTGAGATCGCTGCTGGCGCGCAGCTCCAGCGTGCTGCCTGCGCTGAGGTTGCCGCTTTGCGCCAGGGTGCCGCCGGCCTGCGCAGAGAAGGCGCCTGCCGATGCCAGATTGCCGCCGAGCTGCAGATTGCCGCGGCTGATCACCGCGACCGCGCCGCGTTCGCTGCCCAACTGGCCACTGCTGCTGAGCTGCCCGGCCTCCACGCGCAGGCTGTTGCCGCCGATCAGCCCGCCGCGGTTGTCCACCGCACCGGACGCGGTCAGCCCCAGGCCGCTCACGCCGTATGCCTGCCCGGTCTGGCGCAGCGCGCCCAGGCCGAAGGTCAATTGATTGCCGGCACGCACCGCGCCGGCATTGTCGAGCAGACCGGCGATGGACAAGGTGGCGTCGCCCTGCGCCAGCAGCACGCCCGTGCCGGTGTTGCCCGCACTGGCGGCCGTGGCGGTGAGGTTCTGCCCGGCCACCACCTGGGCGGCGTTGCTGAGCGCATCGTTGGCACTGAGCACGATGTTGCGATCGGCCTGCGCCAGGCCGGCGACGGCCAGTTGCCCGGTGCTGCGCAAGGCCAGATCGCCGGCAGCATCGAGTGCACCGCGGCTGTCGATCGCCGCGCCATCCAGGGTGATGTCGCCGCCGCTCTGCAGCACGGCGGCCTGCCCGGTGGCGATGCTGGCGCCACGCAGGCTGGCGCTGCCGCCACTGGCCGCCTGCCCGTCGAACACCAGGCTGCGCTGGGCCTGCAAGTCCAGCAGCGTTGCCGATTGCAGCGTGCCGGCGGCGGTGAGGTCGCGCCCGGCCTGCAGGGCGAGCGCCTGCGCCTTGAGCGAGCCACCCTGCTGCAGATCGCCACCGGCGCTGGCCTGCAGCGTGTTCGCTGCGGCAACCACACCCTGCAGCACGGTGTCGCCGCGGCTGCTCAGCACCACCGTGGAGGTTTCGCTACCGAGCTGGCCGCTGCTGCGAAGGCTGTCTACGTCGATGCGCAGCGCGTCCTTGGCGATCAGGGTGCCGCGGTTGTCCAGCAGCCCGGCGACATCGGCGGTCAGTGCCTTGCCGGCAATCGCGGTGCCGCTCTGGGTCATGCTGGCGGCGGTTATCTGCAGGTCGTCGCCGCTTTGCAGCGTGCCGGCGTTCTGCAACGCGCCGGTCGTCAGCACGAGGCCGCGCTCGGCGGCCAGGGCGCCTCCGTCGGCGTTGTCGATGGCGCTCGCCTGCAGCGTGAGATCGCGGCCGGCGACCACCTGCCCGGCATTGCGCAGGCTGCCATCGGCGCTCAGCACGACATCGCCCGCGGCCTGCGCGACACCTGCCAGCGCCAATGCGCCGGTACTGCGCAGGCGCAGATCACCGCCGGCATCGAGCGTGCCACGGCTGTCGATCGCCGCACCGTCCAGGGCGATCTGCACGCCGCTTTTGAGCACGGCAGCGGCGCCGGTGGCGATGTTGTCGCCACGCAGGTTGGCATCGTTGCCTGCCTGCGCCTGACCGTTCAACGTCAGGCTGCGCTGCGCCTGCAGATCCAACGCAGACGCGGACTGCAAGGTACCGCCGGCAGTGAGGTCGCGGCCGGCCTGCAATGTCACGGCCTGCGCGTTGAGCGAGCCAGCCTGCAGCAGATCGGTCCCTGCGGTGGCTTGCAGCGTGGTCGCCGCAGCCACGACACCTTGTAGATCGATCGCGTTCTGGCTGCTCAGCGTCAGTGCGCCGTTGACCGAGCCGAGTTGCCCGGTGCTGAAGATGCTGTCGGCGGCGATGCTCAGATCCTTGCCGGAGACCAGCTGGCCGGCGTTTTCGAATGCACCCGTCGACGCGATCGATAGCGCATTCCCGCTGTAGACACGGCCGCGCTGCAGCAACGTGCCGGTGTTCAATGCAAGGCCGCGCTCGCCGTGCAGGTTGCCATTATTTTCCACCACCCCGGCGACATCGACGCGCAGGTCGCGGAGCGCACCCAGGGTCGCAGTTGCGGCATTGTTGGCGCTGGCGGCCTGCACGTGCAGATCGCGGGCCGCCACGACTTGAGCGCCATTGTTCAACGCAGCGGTCGCCGTCAGCGCAACATCGCGCCCGGCCTGGACCACCCCGGCCAGCGCCAGATCACCGGCGCTGTGCACAGTCAGATCGGTCGCCGCATCGAGCGAGCCACGGCTATCGATGGAGCCGCCATCCACGCTGATCGCGGCCCCGCTCTGCAGCACGGCTGCAGCACCCGTCAGAATTGTCGCTCCGGTGACACTTGCGTCACCGGTACTCGATGCTTGCCCGTTCACGGCGAGCGTGCGCTGCGCCTGCAGATCCAGGGTGGATGCCGATTGCACGGTGCCGTTCGCAGTGAGGTCGCGACCAGCCCTCAACGTCACCGACTGTGCCTTGAGCGAACCGGCTTGCTGCAGATCGCCACCCGCAGTCGCACGCAATCCAGTGGCTGCTGCAACCACACCATCGAGTTGCAGCGCGCCCTGGCTGGTCAGCGTGACATCGGCAGCTTCGCTGCCCACCTGCCCGGTGCTGCGCAGCGTGCCCGCATCGATCTGCAGCGCGTTCCTGGCGACCAGATTGCCGCGACTGTCCAACGTGCCAGCAATCGTCGCACGCAACGTGTTGCCCGCAGACGCGCTACCGCGCTGGTCCAGGCTTGCAGCACTGATCTGCAGGTCGCCACCGGCCTGCACCCGGCCGGCGTTGTCGAGCTGCGCCACGGTGGTCAGTGCCACGTTGCCCTCGCCTGCCAGCACACCGTTGACGGTGTTATCCAGGCTGCCTGCCTGCAGCGACAGAGTGCGACCGGCAAAGAGGTGCGCCGCGTTACCGAGCGTACCGGTGGCGTCCAGGCTCACGTCGCGGCCGCCTTGTGCCACACCCGCCAGCGTCAGATCGCCCTGGCTGCGGATCTGCAGATCGCTGCCCGCATCCAGCGTGCCGCGGCTGTCGATGGTTGCGCCGTCCAGTGCGATCGCGCCTGCGCCTTGCAGCAGCGCATCCTGGCGCGTCGTCAGCGTGGCAGCGCGCAGTGAAGCATCACCACCGGCCCGTCCCTGCCCGGCAAACGTCAGTGCGCGCTGCGCTTGCAGATCCAGCGTGGATGCCGATTGCAGATTGCCGGCGGCCGTGAGATCGCGCCCGGCACGCAGTGCCAGCGATTGCGCGCGTAGCGAGCCTGCCTGCTGCAGATCGCCCGCGGCGCTGGCCTGCAGCGTGGTCGCAGCGGCAACCACGCCTTGCAGCGTCATATCGCCTTGGCTGCCCAGACGAACACCTGCAGCTTCGCTACCGAGTTGACCGCTGCTGCGTACGCTGCCGGCATCGATCTGTAACGCATTGCGGGCGACCACCGTGCCTGCGTTGTCGAATGACCCGCTCATCGCGGCCGAAAGCGTATTGCCCGAGCCGGTACTGCCGCTTTGCGTGAACGCACCTGCGGTCAGCTGCAGATCGCGTGCCGCATACAGGCTGCCGGCGTTGTCCAATGTGCCGGCCGTGCGCACGCGCGCACTGGCATCCGACGAGAACGCGCCACTTTGCGCGTTGCGCAGCGAGGCTGCCTCGACATCCAGTGCGCCGGCAGCAATCACCTTCGCGCGGTTCTGCAGTGCTGCGCCCGCCTGCAATGTCGCCGAGCCGGCGCTCTGCACAGTGCCGTCCAACGCGAGGTCGGCAGCACTGGCGATGCGCAGGGTGCCACCTGCATCGATGACACCATCGTGCTCGACCGCCGCGCCGCGCAACTGCAACGCGCCATCGCTACGGAGCTGGCCACGCTGACGCAGCGTGCCGTTCGCCTGCAAATCGATGGCCCCTGTCGAACCCACCACGGCATCGCTGGCGAGCTCACCGCCTGCGGCGATCACCAACCCACCGGCGGTGGTCTGCAAGGTACCGGAGAGCGCGGTATCGCCGCCGCTACGAAGATTCACGCGACCGGCGTTGACGACGCCGGATACCTGCGCATCCGCTGCGGCGTCCAGGTCCAAGGCAGCGCCTGCCACGGTGTTGCCGCTCAGCACCAGACTGCCACGGCTGCGCAGCGTGGCCTCCCCACGCTGGCTACCGATATCGCCGCGACTTTCCAGCTGCGCCGCGTCGATGGTCAGCGCATTGCCCGCAACGAACATACCGCGATTGACCAGATCACCCGCAACCGCCGCCTGCGCGTCGCGTGCGGCAGACAGACTGCCTGACGTGGTCACGGACGCTGCTTGCAAACGCAGATCGCGGCCGGCGTAGCCGCTACCGGCATTGTTCAATGCACCTGCGCTGCGCAGTTCAAGATCGCCACCGGCAGAGACTGCGCCACGCTGTGCGATGTCGATGCTCGCCGCATCGAGCGCCACTGTATCGGCCGCGATCAACTGACCCTGCAGCTCCAGCCGGCCGCCGGCTTGCACACCGGCACCCTGCCCGGCCTGTGCCAGTCCCGCCAAGCGCACATCGCCATTGCCGTTGATCCGCAATGCAGTTGCCGCATCCAGCGTGCCGAGTGCATCGATGGTATCGGCGTTCAGCGCAAGCGCTGCACCACTCTGCAAGGTGCCGGAGATCGCAATCTGCGCCGCCTGCAGATTGGCGCCGGTACCACCATAGGCCACGCCACCGCTGCGCAACAGTCCATCGGCGCTCAGATCCAACGCACCGGTGGTATGCAGGCTGCCATCGGCATTCAATTGCGAACCGAACAGACGGATCGATCCTGCGCTGCTGCGGCCCACATGGTCCACCGCACCACCGGCTTGTGCATCAAGCATGCCGGCGGCGACCAGGTCGCCCGCAAGCGTCATGCTTGCCGCACGCAGGTGCACGTCGCCTTGTTGCGAGCCGAGCACGCCGCGCTGATCCAGCGCGCCGGTGGCGCGTACATTCATGCCATCGCGCGCCACCGCAGTGCCGCCCAGACTCACCTGGCCCGCACTGTCGATCTGCAGATCGCCGCTCTGCGCCGCCAGGGTGCCGCGGCTGACCACGCCCACCCCGGCTTCGGTGGCGATCAGGCGGATGCGGTCGGCATACATGCCGCCCAGCTGCGCCACGTCGATGCCGATCGACGGCGGCGATCCATCGGTACCGGGCAGCACATCCAGCAGCATGCCGTCGTAGCTGACCCGACCGACGCCGGCGTTGGCCACCAGTTCCCGGGTCCAGATCGATCCCTCGACACCGAGCTGCCGAGACAGCAGATCCAGGCGGTCCACGGCGAACGCGTCCAAACCGTTGCTGCCGATCGTCAGCGCACCGCCGGTGACGCTGAAGCCATTCAACGCGCCATCGGCGCCGAGATTGGGGGTGCCGGTGGTCAGGGTGACGCGTGAGGTATTGAGGAATCCGCAGCCATCGCAGGAGATGCCGTTCGGGTTGGCGATCACCAGTTGTGCCCGGGTGCCGGCGATTTCGGTATAGCCCTGCAGACGGCTGCTGGCCGAGGTGACCTCGTTGAGGATCAGCGAGGCGGCGCCGCTGCGCTGCAGATTGTCGTTGCCGGCCACGTAGCCGCCCAGCTCGGTCCTGGAGATCTGTGCGCTGTTGTTGAGGATCAACCCGTTCGGGCCGACATTGAAGGTGCCGTAGCGGTTGTGCGAGATGCCGCGCGCATTGGGCGCCACGATATCCACCACCGGCACGCCGTTGGCGGCGACCTGTTGCCCCGGGGTCTGCCCGCCGGGGTTGGCCGTCGGTGCGACCTGCGCCCATGCCGGGAACGATGTCCAGGTGATGGTGACGCAGAGCAACAGCGCCACCGCGCGCTTGCCCTGTTCGGCCACGTAATCACGCACGCTCATCGCTTCGATGTCCATCGTTTCTCTCTGGCCGCCTGTCGGCGGCATCAATCAGCACAGCGCGCTGCCGGTCGGCAGCGCGATCCAAATCAGAACTGGTAGATCACGCGCGCGCCGTAAGCCGGCTGCGCGCTTGCAAAACCGTCGGGGCGGTGAATGGCCCAACCCGCGAACGCATCCACGCTGGCGCCGAACCATCCGCCGCGCAGACCCAGCGCACCGCCGACCAGACTGCGACCACGCAGCCCGCTGGCACTGGTGCCATCGATGCGGCCCGCGTCCAGGCCCAGGTAGGGCGTCAGCCCGATCCGCTGGATCGGGAAACTCAGGGTATTGCGCCAGTACGCGCCTTTTTCCGCACCCAGGTTGGCTTCGCCATCGAAGCCACGCACGCTGTAGCGGCCGCCGATGGTGAGGAATTCCGAACCGAGCAGCAGTTCGCCGGCGGTCTGCGCGCGCAGGCTGCTTTCCCACGCCATCGCTACCGGGCCCAGCTTGAATGGCAGCGCCGTGCTCACATCCAGCGTGGTCACGCCATAGCGAAACGTCGGGAAGCCGATCTGCGGGTCGTAATCGGTCCACTGGCTGTCGAACCAGGGCGTACCGCGCCGATGCGCAATCCGCGCATCCAACTGCAGCGCGCCCAGATAGCGCCGATGTGCGAGATAGAACTCCGCACTGCTGGTATCGCGCCGCTGGATGCCGATTTCCACCCCGTCCAGGTAGCTGCGCGCACGCCGCCGGCCGATGACCACGCCGGCGGAGGTCTTGCTGGTGGCGTCGCGATGCAAGATGCGCTGCAGATCCAGCTGCACGTTGCTGGATTGGCCGCTGGAGCGAAAGGTCTGCAAAAACCCGTCCACGCGCTGGTGATAGCGGTAGGACGATGCCGACAGCGCGAACGTCCACCAGCCCCACGGCAGGCTGTAGCCAAGACTGTTGCCGCGGGTGCCGCGCTCGTCGTCGCGGCTGGCCAGATCGTGGCTGTAGCCGACGCTGAGCAGATCGTTCAAGCCCAGCGGATTGTCCAGCGAAAGATCCAGCCCACCCTGCACACGACCAGTGGCGTCCACACCCGAATCCTCGGCATTGACCACACCGCGCCAGCGCCGGCCGTGCTGCAGGGTGATGACCAGATCCGATTCGCCCGGCGCGTCTCCCGGCGCGATATCGATCTTGGCGTCCTGCGACGGCAGGCGCTTGAACTGCTCCACCGCCTGTTCGATCGCGCGCAGGTCCAGCAGATCCCCGCCGCGCAACGGCAAGGCCGTCTTCCAGCCGGCGCCATCGGTGTCGGAAACCACACGCACCGCCCGCAGGCGTCCGGGCAGCAGTTCGAAGCGCAGTTCGCCACGCGACAGATCCTGCTCGGGCACCCCGATGCGGGTGGTGACCAGACCACGCGCCACCAGTTGATCCAGGGCGCGGCGGCGGATGATGTCGATGCCGGTGCGGCCGATGCAGCGCCCCTGGTAACCGCGCAGCGATTTCCACAACCACGCAAAGCGTGCAGCGTCGTCGCCCGCGCCGGACAGGCGCACGCGATTGATCGGGAAACACAGTTGTTCCTTGGGCAGCACGGTGCTGCGTGCGTCCACGCGCTCGGGCTCCTCGCGCGGGCCGGCGAAAGGCGCCTGGCGCTCCTGCTCCTGACGGCGCTGGATCTCTTCGGCCTGACGCAGCTGTTCCTGCCGGTCCAGGCTCGTCGGCGCAGTTTGTTGGGCAGCCGCCGGCCTGGCGACCGCCCACAGGCAGGCCGCCAGCACCAACGGTGCCGATCGCATCCACATCTGTCATGCCCCCTGTGCCACGGTCGCGCCTGGGCGCGCCGCCGCCCGCACCGCCACGCCTGGCCGCCAGAACGGCGACGCCAACCGAGGACGCGGCGAGTGCGGCGGTACTGTGCGGTCGCGTCAATGGTGCGTCAACGCGCGCTGTAGGGGCCACCCTGTAGGAAAAGCCTGACAATCAGACTTATGTGATGAAAATCACACTAAAAGTGAAGAATAGCGGGCCTCACTCTGCTGCATCGAATCGCATGACTGCGCAATCGCAGACGAAACTTCGGCAAAGCCGCTAACAACTCCACCGAAACTGCCAATGTTCGGGAAAGCAGCTCTGGTATGTCCTTGCTGTGCCTCGCGCTCCGCAAACAGTCGACCAAAGCAATACCGGTTCCGCCCGTGCCTGGCTCCGACCGCCTTCATCGCAGGCATTCGCTAGCGGAATCAACCGATGAACATCGCACCAACGTTGTGACGACGTCGTTTTTACATGGGCATACGCAGTATCGCCGATCCTTATAGCCGGGATCGCTAGTGAACTTCTTCCGTTCTTTGCCTGCATTCCGTGCGGCTCGGTCGTCCTGACCGCCTAGGCGCACTCACCCCCCTGTTCGGCCTCGCATTGTTTGCCACCTGTGCGCCCCCCGCGCGCAGCGAAGAAGTGCGGCCCTCAGAGGTGACTGACGCCTCCGCCTTGACCCCCATGCAGCAGGCCGAGCGACTCCGTGGCCAGCAGCGCTATGCGGATGCACTAGCGATCTACGAGCGGGTGCTGCGTAAGGACCCGCGCGACAAGGGCGCCTACACGATGCGGGCATTCACGCTTAGCGACCTTGGCAGCGCGCAATTGGCCGCCGAAGCGGTCTGGCGTCATCCCGATTGGTTCTCGCAGCAGGAACGCGACCGTCTCGACAACGATCGCATCGCCCGCATGATCGGCTGGGCCAGTGCCGAACCGATCGATGCGGCGCACCGCTACGCGGAAACCGATCAGGCATTGGCCAACGTGGCGCGCATCGAACGCAGCGCACCGCCGCAGGTTGCCGGCGAGGCGACGCGGCTGCGCATCGATCGCCTGATCGCGCTCAATCAGCACCAGCGTCACCGCGATGTGGTGGCCGGGTACCAGGCGTTGCGCGCGCAGGGCATCGAGGTACCCACATACGTGCTGCCAACCGTCGGTGACTCGCTGATGGGGTTGCGCCGCCCTGCCGAAGCCGAAGCGGTGCTGCGTCAGGCCCTGCAGCACAACCCGGACGATTTCAATACGCAGGTCCTGCTGGGCTACGCCTTGCTCGAACAGGAGCGCTTCGATGCGGCAATGCCCGTGTTCGAACGCCTGGTCGCCACGCAGGCTCCCTGGCCGCGACGCGCTGGTGCCACCAGCGGTTACGAAAACTGGGACCGCTTCAGCGCCGACATCGCGCTTGCCACCGCGCGCTCCGCGGCCAACAACAATCGCAACGCGGAACGCCTGCTGCGCGAGCGCGTTTCCATCGGCCCGGACAATGCCGAGCTGCAGGCCGCGCTGGCGTCGATCCAGGCCCGACGCGGCCACACCACACAGGCACTGCAGCGCAATCGGATCGCACTGACGCTGGACCCGCACCAGAAACAGGCGCGCAGCGGCATGGTCGAAACCCAGCGCGATCTCGATCGGCTGGACCTGGCCGACGCACAGTTCCAGACCCTGCGCACCGAGTATCCCGATGATGTGGGTCTGCAACGGCTGGGCGCGTCGCTGCAACGCCAGCGCGGCTGGCAGGTGCACCTGAGCCAGTCCTGGGGTCGCAGCGACAACGACGAGCGCACCACGGCGGTGTCGCCGCTGGGCAATCATTTCGGCGGAACGCTGCTCGAAGCCGAATCGCCCTTGCTCGGCGAACGCTGGCGTGTCGGCCTGCGTGGCCGCGACAATTGGGCGGATTTCCAGGACACGCGGGTGCGCTATCGCAGCTTCTGGCTCGGCACGCATTACCGCTACGACCGCCTGGATTTCAGCGCCTACGGCGGCCGCGCGCTGGACGACTTCGACCGCGATGGCACCGCATGGGCACTGGATGCCGGTTGGCGCTTCTCCGATGCATGGTATGCCAGCGTTGCCTGGCGCACGCGCGATCCGGAGGCCTCGTTGCAGGCACGCCGCCGTGGCATCACCGCCGACAGCATCGGCGCCAGCGTGCGTTGGACCCCCAGCGACGAACGCCGCTGGGAGCTGCAGGCACAGCGATTACGCTACAGCGATGGCAACCGGCGCAATCAACTGGATCTCTCCGGCAGCCAGCGGCTGTGGGCCAATCCGTATCTGCTGCTCGACGGGCTGCTTGCAGCATCGGTGTCCGCCGCCGAGGACGACCGCGTTGGCGATTATTTCAATCCGCGTCGCAGCGCCGGTGTCACTGCCGGCATGCGTATCGAACAGATCGGCTGGCGCCGTTACGACTATGCCTTCCGGCAGCGGTTGGAAGTGACCGTCGGCCCGACCTATCAGTCGGATTTTGGTAGCCAGTGGGTGCCCGCGCTGGCCTACCGGCATTTGTGGTCGCTGGGCGATGGCAGCGCCCTGACGTATGGCGTCAGTTGGTCGCGACCGGTCTACGACGGCCGGCGCGAACAACAACTTGGACTGGACCTGGATTTCCGATGGGGAGGTACGCCTTGATCCGCCTGCCGCTGTTGCTGCTCGCGCTGCTGCTGATGAGCTTCGCTTCGTCGGCGCGGGCCGGCCTGCTGGTACTCAGCTACCACGATATCCGCGACGACGTCGCAGCCAAGGGCGACCCGGATCGCTATGCGGTGTCCACCAGCAACTTCGCTGCGCATCTGGATTGGCTGCGCTCGCATGCGTATCACCCGGTGAGCGTGCAACAGGTGCTGGATGCACGCGCCGGCCGGCGCCCACTGCCTTCGCGGCCGGTGTTGCTCACTTTCGACGATGGCCTGCGCAGCGTGTATACGCGGGTGTTTCCGCTGTTGCAGGCGTATGGATATCCGGCGCTGGTCGCACCGGTCACCAGTTGGGTCGAACTGCCTGCCGGCCAGGTGGTGCCCTATGGCCCGCGCGACTTCACCGGCGACGACTTCGTGACCTGGGCCCAACTGCGCGAGATGCAGGACAGTGGCCTGGTGGAAATCGGCTCGCACAGCGACGATCTGCACAAGGGCATCGCCGGTAATCCGTTCGGCAACCAGACGCCTGCCGCAGTGACGCGCCAATGGCATGCGGAAAGCGGCTACGAGAACGAAGCGGACTACCGCCAGCGGATCCAGACCGATCTGCGCCGCAGCCGCGACGCGATGGTGGCGCATCTTGGCAAACCGCCGCGCGCGATGGTGTGGCCGTACGCCGCCTACAACCGCGCCAGCAACGCCATCGCCGCGCAGCTGGGCATGACGCTCAGTTTCGACCTGGAAGGCCGCTTGCACGAAGCCGACATCGGCCAGCAGGGGCGCGACCGCGTGGACGGGCAGTCGCTCGCCAGCCTGGGCCGCCTGCTGCTGTTCAACAACCCCGACGTGCGCGATCTGGCCGGCGAACTGCGCCGAGACCTCTCGCGCGACGGCCTGCGCGCCATCCAGGTGGATCTGGACTACGTCTACGACCCGGATCCTGCACAGCTGGCGCGCAACCTCGACATCCTGGTCCAACGCATCAAGGACATCGGCCCCAGCCATGTGTTCCTGCAGGCCTTCGCCGATCCGGATGGCGACGGTGCGGCCGACGCGCTGTATTTCCCCAACCGGCATCTGCCGATGCGCGCGGACCTGTTCGGGCGGGTGGCCTGGCAGCTGCGCACCCGCGCCGGCGTGCGCGTATTCGCCTGGCTGCCGGTGCTGGGATTTCGTCTACCCGATGCACAGCAGCAGGCCAGCCTGCAGATTCGCGGCAACGACCCCAAAGACGTTCCGCGCCTGGATCCGGGCAACCTGCGCACGCGCACACTGGTGAGCGATATCTACGAAGACCTTGCGGCCAATGCGTATTTCGAAGGCCTGCTGTTCCACGACGATGCCTACCTGCGCGACGACGAGCTGCCCGCCTATGGCAATGGCGATCCGGCCCGGCGCACCCAGGCCCTGATCGGCTTCACCCAGCAGTTGAAGAACGCGGCTGAACGCTGGCGCCCGAAGCTGGTGACGGTGCGCAACCTGTTCGCACAGCCGGTGCTGGAACCGCACAGCGAAGCCTGGTTCGCGCAACGGCTGGACGCATTCGCCGCGGCATACGACTACACCGCCTTGATGGCCATGCCTTACATGGAGAAGGCCGACGATCCGCAATCCTGGCTGGCACAGCTGGTCAAACGCGTGGGTGAACATCCCGGTGGCTTCGACACCACCATCTTCGAACTGCAGACCGTGGATTGGCGCACCGGCAAGCCGCTGCCCGATGGCGTCCTGCTTGCGCATAGCCAGCTGCTGTTGGCAGCGGGCGCGCGTCACCTGGCGTACTACCCCGACGATTTCATTGGCGGCCATCCCTCCCTGCCCGAAGCGCGCGAAGCGATGTCCGCGCGCCAATTTCCCTATCTCGAGCGATGACCGATGACGTCCAGCCTGTTACTGGTCGCCCTGTTCAACTTTGCGTTCTACTACCCGATCGTCATGGCGTTCTTCTGGATGATCGGCGGCATCCATTACTACCTGCGGCGCGAACGCGGCACGCCCGGCCCGTCCCGGCCACCGTCGATGGCCAGCGAACCGTTCGTCACGCTGCTGATGCCCTGCTACAACGAGGCCAAACACGTCGCCGAAACCATCGCGGCGATGAGCGCACAGCAGTATCCCGACTACGAGATCATCGCGATCAACGATGGCAGCACCGACCGCACCGCCGAGGTGCTGGACGATCTGACCCATCAGCACCCGCGCCTGCGCGTGGTACACCTCGAACAGAACCACGGCAAGGCCAATGCCTTGCGCGTCGGCACCCTGGCCGCGCGCTCGGACTACCTGGTGTGCGTGGATGCCGATGCGATCCTCGATCCCAACGCGACGCGCTGGATGGTGGGCCATCTGATCGCCGGCCCACGCGTAGGCGGCGTGACCGGCAACCCACGCGTGCGCAACCGCACCACCTTGATGGGACGCATGCAGGTAGGCGAGTTCTCCGCCATCGTGGGGCTGATCAAGCGCGCGCAGCGTGTGTACGGCCGGCTGTTCACCGTTTCCGGCGTGATCTGCGCGTTTCGCCGTTCGGCCCTGCACCACGTCGGCTTCTGGTCGGACAACATGGTCACCGAAGACATCGACATTTCCTGGCGCCTGCAACTGGACGGCTGGGACATCCGCTATGAGCCCAACGCGTTGTGCTGGATCCTGATGCCGGAAACCTTCCGCGGGCTGTGGATGCAACGCCTGCGTTGGGCACGCGGCGGGGTGGAGGTGCTGCTCAGCCATGGCCGGCGCGCGCTCGCCTGGCGCAGCCGGCGCATGTGGGGCGTGCTGCTTGAGTACGGCCTGAGCCTGATCTGGGCTTACGTGATGCTGCTGATCGTCGTGCTGTGGGCGCTGGGCAAGTTCATCGCGCTGCCGCCCGCACTGTACGTGGACACCATCCTGCCGCGCTGGCACGGCCTGGTGCTGGCGGTGGTGTGCCTGCTGCAGTTCGGCACCAGCCTGCTGATCGAGCGCCGCTACGAAAAGGGCCTGGCACGCCAGTTCTTCTGGGTGATCTGGTACCCGGCCGCGTTCTGGGCGATCGGCATGTTCACCTCCGTGATCGCCCTCCCCCGCGCGCTCATCGCCAGACGCAATACGCGCGCTCGCTGGAAAAGTCCCGACCGAGGAATTCAATGACGCCACCCATCATCAACCTGCCGCAACGCCTCGGCCGCTCGCGCCGCCTCGCCTATGGCGCGGCCACCGCCGGCGCCTGGATGGTCTACTTCTATCTGTGGGCACCGTTGGCAACGCTGATCGCCTGGTTCTTCGGCCTGCGCAGCGCCTATATGGAGCTGTATCTCGAGCACAACGCCCTGGACCCGTTCGCGCTGGGCGCGCTGCCGGTGATCGCACTGATGAGCGCCATCACCACCGTCGGCTGGGCCGAATACAACCGCCTGCGCTTCGCCAACGCCGACAAACGCAAACGCCCCCGCACCGTCCCCGAGCCCAACGTGGACCGACGCCTGGGCGCCACCGCGCAACTCGGCCCGCTGCTCCGCCATAGCCGCATCTCGACGGTGTCGATGGACAAGTTCGCAAGGCCGGTGGGGGTCCGGGTGGTGCGGCATCGGTGAATGTGTTATCGACGAAGCTGGCGGGCCGACGATGTGCTCGAACACTCCGTAGTTTGACGTTATCGTAGGATGATATTGTGCTGATGAACACGCTCAGGACGCATACCCTGTGGTCCCCATTGGGGATCTAGGCAGGAAGCCAGCGCTCTGCAAGTGATCCCGCTAATGGCGAAGTAACTACCGCAGTTGTATTGCCTTGAACCCAAGCAATCCACTGGATACCATCTGTGATCGCTAAGAACTTGACGAAATCGTCGCCGACCGGACAAAATCAGGAAAAAACGGGGGTTCTCCTAAGCCGCTACGCCAGATCGGCATTACGCCATCTATCAGGCCCCTCATCATCTTCCAAAAACACAATGTTGGCTTGGTTCAGCGATATTCGGAGCGAACTGCTATCTGAGGCCACCTGATCGACTACGTCACACCTTCTGCGCCTACACAGCGCTGGGTGATGTGACTCTAAGGTGATAGTGGAAGCCTTAGCTGGTCATGCCCACTACGGCACCGAAGAGAAACACTGTGCGCATCCAACATCTGGCGGCGATGAAACCCCGGTGAGCATTTGAAAGCTTTCAGGCCTTTTCTGTGATATAGAACTTATGCTCGCGATCGAGAAATACTACATAGAAGGTATTGGTACAGAACCTTTGCTTGGTTTTAATGTGTTCAATCCCTTTTTTTTCAGTGGGAACAGCAAAACCAACAAGCCTTATTTTTTGCTCAAGCCTGAAGCGCCCCCATCGCACGTCATGAGGAACATTTTGGGGATGTTTAAACTCTGATCGCAGCGGGAAGTCATTGTAAAACGTGAGCAGCCGCAACCCCCCAGCCCTCTCGTTTTCCCAATCTGACAATGATCTTTCCGAATACATCTGAAGTTTCCGAAGCAGCTTACTGAGCCCCACTACACCCCAGTCGCCCCAATCCTGACCAGGTGAGTCAGGTACAAAGTAATGAAAATTGAATTTACATCTTGATGTGAGGCAATCATCCTTCGAAGCGAGCTCATTCCGGGGTAACTCCTGAAGGAACGCATCCTTACGCGCATTGCCAAACTTAGTCATACACGCGGCACCCCTCCGATCTTGCCAGCATCATAAATTGGCGCAACGGGACGATCATTCCTAACAAGATCGCCTGCAACCTCGTCGAGACGATAACCAAAGCTCTCATTGTCTCGCTTGCTTACAATGAGAGTTCTGTATTTCCCCGCTATATCCAGAACATCTGACTGGTGCGTCGTAAAAACAAGCTGAGCACAATGGGGATTAGACTGAGAACACGTAAAAAGCTGCAAGAGTTTCGGAACGATCTTTGGATGCAAGTGTAGATCTAGTTCGTCGGCGAGCAGGACCCCACCCGATCGAATGGCTTGCTTTATTTTTGAAAGCTTATGAACAAGCGCTCTTGTCCCACTGGACTCTGTATGCCAAGTGATTGCATTCTCAGGCGCACCGTGTACAAAAAATGGAACATAAGTCTTCTTGTCTTTCTCAGGATCAACAGGGTCTGGCTCTTTGAACTCATAAACAACAAACTGAGTTATTCCAGCATCCACTTCTTTCAGAAAACCTTCTACAAAATCCCGCCTATCCGGGTCGGCATATAGCTCTTTAGCGACATCTGAAAGTGAAGCCTTCTCATACAACAAACCCGAAAAAGCCACGTTTCCGTTAATGCTTGAAAAGAAATTAAAAACCCCATCCAATTCAGAAAAATCATACTGACGTGCCGTAGCTATCACCGAAACATTGCTACGTAGCTTCATGACCTTAAGGAGCGACCAATCAGCGATGTTTGAGACGATACGATCGCCCTCTCGCCTTAGGAGCGACGTTTTCTTTTTAACCTTCCGAAAAATCTCTTCGCTTACGACCGTCCTATCCGTCATAGCTGCTTCATAAATATAGCGAACGCCGCCGACCTCGAAGTCTACAAAAAATTCAGTAGGGTCCTCGGAGCGGAAATAAGAAGCTATAGGTATAGCAGCATTTGGCTTAGCACTGAAAGACTTTGTGGCAAACTCTCCAACAAACGACAGCGCCCGCAAAACCGTCGTTTTACCTGCTGCATTCGCGCCTTTAACGCACATTATTGTACTGACGGACAAGCCGTTCGATATCGTTTTTGGGCAATTAGCACCGAGCTCAAAAGAGACAGTTATCCCTTCGCGGAAGCCGTAGTAGTTGCTGAACCCGAATTCCCGCAGCATTAGCACATCTCAAACACGCCAAAACAGAGTATCAGTCAGATTTGACGGATGGTCAACTTTGGAAATGCGTGTGAAGGCGCGATACGGCAGCAGGCAAGTTCCGACTCAATCAAACAAGCGCCCAACGCAACTGAAGAAGTAAGTACAGCGGTTCGATCTAGCTAGCGCTCACCTGACTGATCTTGGTGACCCCGGCCCGATTCGAACGGGCGACCTTCCCCTTAGGAGGGGGACGCTCTATCCAGCTGAGCTACGGGGCCAAGGGCGGCATTGTCGCATGTTCAGCCAGCTTGCCAAGTCGGCCGGGGTGGGTGGAGCCTGCTAAAATCGCCGGCTACCCGTGTCGTGGGCCGGTCTCGCCGCCGCGCGACCGCCACCGTTTCCAGGAGATCCCATGTCCGCTGACCTGCTCAAGGCGCTCGACCTCGCCGCGTCCAATTCCGGCACCTATCTCGGCGAAGCGACCTGGTCGCAGGCCACCGGTGCTGGGGTGCTGCAGCCGCTCAATCCGACCACCAACGTGGTGATCGCCGATGTGCAGGCCACCACGCCGGACGACTACGAGCTGATCGTGGCGCGTGCGCAGGCCGCCTTCAAGGTGTGGCGTACCACGCCGGCGCCGCGTCGCGGCGAAGCGGTGCGTCTGTGTGGCGAAGCGCTGCGCGCGCACAAGGATGCCCTTGGTTCGCTGGTGGCGCTGGAGATGGGCAAGAGCAAGCCCGAAGGCGACGGCGAAGTGCAGGAGATGATCGATATCGCCGATTTCGCGGTGGGCCAGAGCCGCATGCTCTACGGCTACACCATGCATTCGGAGCGTCCCGGCCACCGCATGTACGAGCAGTACCAGCCGCTGGGGCTGGTGGGCATCATCAGTGCGTTCAATTTCCCGGTGGCGGTGTGGGCGTGGAATGCGTTCCTGGCAGCGATCTGCGGCGATATCTGCATCTGGAAGCCGTCCAACAAGACGCCGCTGACCGCGATCGCGACGATGAAGATCTGCAACGCGGCGCTCAAGGATGCCGGCTTCCCGGACATCTTCTTCCTGATCAACGATGCCGGCACCGCGCTGTCGGAGACGCTGGTCGACGACAAGCGCATTCCGCTGATCAGCTTCACCGGTTCGACCCAGATCGGCCGCGTGGTGGCCGAAAAAGTGGCCCGCCGGCTCGGCCGTTGCCTGCTGGAACTGGGCGGCAACAACGCCATCATCCTGGATGAAACCGCCGACCTGAAGCTGGCGATTCCCGGCATCGTGTTCGGCGCGGTCGGCACCGCGGGCCAGCGCTGCACCACCACCCGCCGCCTGATCGTGCACGAGTCCCGCTACGACACCGTGCTGGCCACGCTGATCAAGGCCTACAAGCAGCTCGACGGCAAGATCGGCGACCCCACCGACCCGGCCAACCTGATGGGTCCGCTCAACAGCCAGGGCGCGGTGGAGCAGTTCCTGGCCTCGATCGCCAAGGCCAAGGCAGCCGGCGGCACGGTGGAAATCGGCGGCACCGCCATCGACCGCCCCGGTAACTTCGTGCTGCCGGCGATCGTGACCGGGCTGCAGAACAGCGACGCGGTGGTGCAGCACGAAACCTTCGCGCCGATCCTGTACGTGATGAAGTACAGCACGCTGGACGAGGCGATCGAGTTGCAGAACGGCGTGCCGCAAGGCCTGTCGTCGTCGATCTTCACCCAGAACCTGAAAGCAGCCGAGAAGTTTCTGTCGGCGGCGGGCAGCGATTGCGGCATCGCCAACGTCAACATCGGCACCTCCGGTGCGGAAATCGGTGGTGCGTTCGGTGGCGAGAAGGAAACCGGCGGTGGCCGCGAATCCGGTTCGGACGCGTGGAAGGTTTACATGCGCCGCCAGACCAACACCATCAACTACTCCGATTCGCTGCCGCTGGCCCAGGGCATCAAGTTCGATCTCTGATGCCAGGCCCTCGCGCCGGACACTGCTCCGGCGCGTTGGGACACCCCCGCGGCGTGCAAAGAGGCAGCTCTTGCTGCATGCAGGGCGTGTGATCCGGCTGGACCCGGCAGTCTTGAACGCATGCCTGCACCCAGCCGTTCGCTCCTGCCCGGCCATGCCGCCGACGCATCCCGCGCGCGTTCGATGCGTTGTCGCAGCTTGCCCCGGCTCCGCTGGCCCCGCTCGAAGCCGGCCATACCGCACGGTTCGCCTCAACCGGCACGCCTTTTGGGCGGCCGCTCTGGGATAATCGTGCCACGCCAGCCGCCGGCTGCCGGCCCCTCAAGGAGTTCATGATGAACGTTGTCGTTCGACAGACCAGCGCCATGGCCATCGTCAGCCTGGTGGCCGGCATTCTCGGCTGGACGTTGATTCCGTTCCTCGGCAGCGTCTGCGCCATCATCACGGGGCACATGGCGCGCGCGGAAATCCGCCGCAATCCGCAGGGGCTGGACGGCGACGGGCTGGCGATCGGCGGCCTGATCCTGGGCTGGCTGGCCCTGGCACTGTGGGTGTTGGGCGTTGCCGTTTTCGTCCTGTTCTTCGGTGGCATGGCGTGGCTGGCGGCCGCCAACAGTTGAGTACGGCCGCGCCCTCCTCGGCACAGCGCTTCAACGACCGGGTGGCGGCGTATGTTCGCTACCGGCCGAGTTATCCGCCGCAGCTGCTGCTCTGGCTACACGACGAATTGGGCGTCACCCCTGCTCTGCCGGTGGCCGATATCGGCGCCGGCACCGGCATCTCCAGCCGCCTGTTCCTGGAAGCCGGCTACGCAGTCACCGCGGTGGAACCGAACCCGGCCATGCGCGCGGCCGCGCAGCAATGGCTGGCGGAATTTCCCCGGTTCCAGGCGATCGACGGTACCGCCGAGGCGACCGGGCTGGCCGATGCCAGCGTGGGCCTGGTGTCGGCAGCGCAGGCCTTCCACTGGTTCGACATGCAGGCGGTGCGCAGCGAGTGGGCCCGCATCCTGCAGCCCGGTGGCCTGGCGGTGGTGTACTGGAACTCGCGCGAACTGGAGAGCACCGCCTTCCTGCGCGGCTACGAACAACTGTTGCTGGACTACGGCACCGACTATTCGGCGGTGGCCGAACGCTATCAGGACGATGCCACCATGCAGGCCTGGTTCGGCGGTGGGTTCCGGGCGATGGCGCGTTTTCCGAACGTGCAGCGGCTGGATTTCGACGCCTTGCGTGGCCGGCTGCTGTCCTCTTCGTATGCGCCGCTGGCGCACGATGCGCGGCATGCGCCGATGCTGGCCGCGCTACGCGCCCTGTTCGATGCGTACGCGCACGACGGGGTGATCGACTTCCATTACCAGACCCGCATCTTCGCCGGGAGTTTGAACTGACCCGCATGTATTCGCTTGCCCGCCCCCTGCTGTTTTCCCTGGATGCCGAACGCGCCCACGCGCTGGCATTGCGCTCGATCGAGACCGCCTACCGCGCCGGCACCATCGCGCTGCTGGCCAGGCGCCCGGTGCCGCTGCCCACGCCCGCCTTCGGGCTGATGTTTCCCAATCCGGTCGGGCTCGGCGCCGGGCTGGACAAGAATGGCGAACATATCGACGCGCTGATGGCGCTGGGCTTTGGCTTCGTCGAGATCGGCACAGTGACCCCGCGCGCGCAGGAGGGCAATCCGAAGCCACGCATGTTCCGCCTGCCCGAGTATCAGGCGGTGATCAACCGCATGGGCTTCAACAATCTGGGTGTGGATGCGCTGGTGGCCAATGTGCAGCGTGCGCGCCGGCGCGACGGCCTGCTCGGCATCAACATCGGCAAGAACAAGGACACCCCCAACGAAGAGGCCACAGGCGATTACCGCTACTGCATGGAGCGGGTGTACCCCCTGGCCGACTACATCACCGTCAACATCTCCTCGCCCAATACCGCCGGACTGCGCGAGCTACAGGAAGAACAGGCGCTGCGGCGCCTGATCGCCGAGCTGCGCGAAACCCAGGAAGCGCTGGGCGCGCAACATGGCAAGCGCGTGCCGATGCTGGTGAAGGTGGCGCCGGACCTCAACGACCGCGACATCGATGCGGCCGCGCGCGTATTGGCCGATCTGGCCGTGGACGGCGTGATCGCCACCAACACCACGGTCACGCGCACGCTGGTGGCCAATCACCCGCTGGCCGCCGAGGCCGGTGGTCTGTCCGGCGCACCGCTGCTGGGGCAGTCCACCCTGGTGCTGCGCCGCCTGCGCGCGCGCCTGCCCGAAGCGATTCCGCTGATCGGCGTGGGCGGCATCACCTCCGGCGCCGATGCGGTGGCGAAAATGGCCGCTGGCGCGAGTCTGGTGCAGTGCTATAGCGGCCTGGTGTATCGCGGGCCACCGCTGATCGGCGAATGCGTGGATGCGATCCGCCGCCGCCGCGAGGCACCCAGCGGTGGAGCGGTGTCGCCGCTATGAGCGAGGCCGTGCAACCGGGCTGGCGCCTGAGCGAACACGCCTCGCTGCGTGAATTGAACACGTTTCATGTGGAGGCCACCGCACGCTGGCTGCTGCGCATCGACACGCCCGGGGCCTTGCCGCAGGCGCTGGCAGCGCCGCAGATCGCGGGCGAACCGCTGCTGGTGCTGGGCAGCGGCAGCAACGTGCTGCTGGCCGGCGACCCGCCGGGTTGCGTGCTGTGTTTCGACAACCGCGACATCGCGATCATTGCGCACCATGCCGACCACGCCATCGTGCGTGCCGGTGCCGGCGCGAACTGGCATGCGCTGGTGCTGTATTCGCTGCAGCAGGGCCTGTCGGGCCTGGAGAATCTGGCGCTGATCCCCGGTACCGTGGGCGCCAGCCCGATCCAGAACATCGGCGCATACGGTGCGCAGGTGGGCGAGTTCATCCACGCGGTGGAGGCCTTCGATCGGCAGAGCCAGCAGTTCGTGCGACTGGCTGCAGACGACTGCGCATTCGGCTACCGCGACAGCGTGTTCAAGCAGCAGCCCGAGCGTTACCTGATCGTGGCGGTGGAGTTCAACCTGCCGCTGCTGCACGAACTACGGCTGGACTACGCGGGCATCCGCGAGGAACTGGCCAGCATGGGGGCCGAGCTGGCCGGTGCGGCCGAGGTGGCGCAGGCGGTGATCAACATCCGCCGGCGCAAGCTGCCGGATCCGGATGTGCTGGGCAATGCCGGCAGTTTCTTCAAGAACCCATTGCTGCCGAGCGAGCAGATCGCCGCCTTGCAGGCCAGCTTCGCCGAGCTGCCGGTGTACCCAGGCGAGCACGCCGGCCAGGGCAAGTTGTCGGCGGCGTGGTTGATCGAGCAATGCGGCTGGAAGGGGCGGCGCGAAGGCGATGCCGGCGTGTCGCCCGATCACGCGCTGGTGCTGGTCAACTACGGCACTGCCAGCGGCGCGCAGCTGCTGGATTTCGCGCGGCGCATCGCCGAATCGGTGCGCGAGCGCTACTCGGTGATCCTGGAGCCGGAGCCGCGCATCATCGGAGCGCATTGGTGACGGCAGCGCCGGCGCCGATACGCGCCGCCATCTGGATGCTGATCAGCACGCTCGCCTTCGGGCTGATGGCCATCAGCATCCGCCTGGCGTCCGCGCACATCCCCACCACCGAGATCGCGTTCTTCCGCAATGCCTTCGGCTTGCTGGCACTGTTGCCATTGATCGTGCGTCCGGGCAAGCCGCTGCCGCGCACACGCCAGCTGCCGCAATACTTCGCCCGCACCCTGATCGGCCTGGCCTCGATGCTGTGCGGATTCTGGGCGATCGGGCATCTGCCGTTGTCGCAGGCCATCTCGCTGTCCTACTCCACCCCTTTGTTCGTCACCGTGCTGGCAGTGGTGTGGCTGCAGGAACAAGTGCGCATGCGGCGCTGGCTGGCGGTGGCGGCGGGCTTCATCGGTGTGCTGGTGATCCTGCGACCGGGCTCGTCCACCTTCAGCCCGGGCCTGCTGGTGGCGCTGCTGGCGGCAGTGATCAGCGCCATCGTCGCGATCCAGATCAAGCAGCTCTCGCGCAGCGACGATTCGGATACGGTGGTGTTCTACACCTACGTGTTCTGGGTGCCGATGTCGCTGCTGCCCGCGCTGTTCCAGTGGAGCTGGCCGCAGGGCATCGACTGGCTGTGGCTGCTGGCCACCGGCATCTTCGGCACCGCCGGGCAGTTGTTCTGGACGCGCGCGCTCAAGCTGGGCGAAGTCTCGGCATTGCAGCCGATCAGCTTCATGCAGCTGCCGCTGGTGGCGCTGTTGGGATGGTGGCTGTTCGGCGAGGCGATCGAACGCCATACCCTGATCGGTGCGGCCATCATCATCGGCGCCAACGTCTACATCGCCCACCGCGAAGCCGTGCTGGCGCGCCGTGCCGCCACCCATGCGCCGGTGGAAGGCGCCAAACCGGGCGAGTAGGCGCGGCCGACCATCCTGCTGCGCAGTCGCCCGACCGGCGCGGCAGGTACCCGGAATTCTCTTAGCACCCGTACACTCCCGGGTCTGGATGCGTCGTCCACGCCCTACCCGGCAACGCTTCGCAACGTTGTGTTCGCCACTCCAGGGCCTACGGCATGCCACCCGCACCCACCGCGTTGAAACCCGTCAAGACGCTTGGCCTGATCGGCGGCATGAGCTGGGAATCCACCCAGACCTATTACCGGCTGATCAATCAGGCGGTGCGGCGCGACTGTGGCGGTCTGCATTCGGCCAGGCTGGTGCTGTACAGCGTGGATTTTCAGACCATCGAACGACTGCAACAGGCCGGCGACTGGGACGCGGCCGGCGATGCCATGGCGGACGCTGCGCGTGCACTGCAGGCGGCCGGTGCCGAGCTGCTGGTGCTGTGCACCAACACCATGCACTGCGTGGCCGATGCCATCACCGCGGCCACGTCGGTGCCGCTGTTGCATATCGCCGACGCCACCGCCGATGCGCTGAATGCCGCAGGCATCACCCGCGTCGGGCTATTGGGAACGCGCTTCACCATGGAGCAGCCGTTCTACCGCCTGCGCCTGCAAGCACGCGGCCTGCAGGTACTGGTCCCGCCGGAGGCGGCACGCGCGCAGCTGCACCGGGTGATCCACGAAGAATTGTGCCAGGGCGTGATCCAGGCATCCTCGCGCCTGCTGTTCCGCCAGATCATGGCCGGCCTGGTCGCCGATGGCGCGCAGGCCATCGTGCTGGGCTGCACCGAGATCGCGCTGCTGGTGGACGCCAGCGACGCCCATGTACCGTTGTTCGATACCACCGCCCTGCATGCCGAAGCGGCAGCGCGGGCCAGCCTGGGCTGAGCGCGGCGGCCGGTTCGTATTTGCGCACACGCCGGCAAGTACGCCGCGCCGTACCGCCAGCAGGGCCGCGCTAGCATGGCGGCACATCGACGCGCGGCGTTGCGCGCGTCCCACGCCTACAAGGATGCCTGCCAGTGACCACTGACTCGCTCTCGCCCGCCGCCCCCAGGCCCCTGCGCGCGAGCGACTACAAGACCCTGGCGTTGTCGGCACTGGGCGGGGCACTGGAACTGTATGACTTCATCATCTTCATCTTCTTCGCCGCCGTGCTGGGCCAGCTGTTCTTCCCGCCCGGCATTCCAGAGTGGATGCGGCAGCTGCAGACCTTTGGCATCTTTGCGGCCGGCTACCTGGTGCGGCCGCTCGGCGGCATGGTGATGGCCCATTTCGGCGACCTGGTCGGCCGCAAACGCATGTTCGCCTTGAGCCTGTTGCTGATGGCACTGCCCACGCTGTGCATCGGCCTGTTGCCGACCTACGCGCAGATCGGCATGGCAGCGCCGCTCTTGCTGCTGGCCGCGTGCCTGTTGCAGGGCGCCGCGATCGGCGGCGAAGTGCCCAGCGCCTGGGTCTTCGTGGCCGAGCATGTGCCATCACATCGCACCGGGCTGGCCTGCGGCACGCTGACTGCCGGCCTGGCTGGTGGCGTGCTGCTTGGCTCACTGGGCGCCGGCGCGCTCAACCGCTACTTCACCACTGCCGAGATCGCCGACTACGCTTGGCGCCTGCCGTTCCTCGCCGGCGGGGTGTTCGGGCTGATATCGGTCTATCTGCGGCGCTGGCTGCACGAAACGCCGGTGTTTGCAGAGCTGGTCGCCATGCGCGCGCTCGCACGCGAGACCCCGCTCAAGCTGGTGCTGCGCGATCATCGGCGCGGCGTACTGCGGTCACTGGCACTGACCTGGATGGTGGCCGGCGGCGTGCTGGTGGTGTCGTTGATGACGCCCGGCCTGTTGCAGAGCAGCTATCACTACCCGGCGGCGGTGGCGCTGCAGGCCAACAGCCTGGCGATCGTGCTGCAGGCGCTGGGTTCGGTGGTGGCCGGTACGTTGGCCGACCGCCATGGCAACGGACGCGTGCTGCTCATCGGCAGCCTGTTGCTCGGTGTAGCGGCGTGGCTGTTCTATCGCCTGGCCGGCGATCCGCAGCTGGTGTTTCCGCTGTACGCGCTACTGGGCGCGGCACTGGGCATCCTGGGCGTGATCCCGCGCATCATGGTCGAGATGTTCCCGCCGGCGGTGCGCCTGTCCGGCGTGTCGTTCGCCTACAACCTGGGCTATGCCGTCTTCGGCGGGCTGACGCCGCTGCTGGTGGTGATGCTGGTCAAGCAGCACCCGATGGGCGCGGGCTATTACGTGATGCTGCTCGCGCTGATCGGCAGCGTGACCGGCCTGCAGCTGCTGCGCCATGCCCCCGCAAAGAATCACTCCCTGCGGGGCCAGGCATAGCGCTCATCGCAGCATCCACGCGGACACTGCAGTCCGAGGCAGCCGCTCGACACTGCAATTCCAGCGCTGCTGCATGACCGCCCATGCCCCGCCGTCATCCATGCAGGTGATCCAGCTCAGGCAGCACCACCGCTGGCTGCGCCCCCATTGTTGTAAGACTGATGCGGCATGCCGGCCGGGATGTAGAGAAAGTCACCGGGTGCGACCACCGCGTGATGTTCTAGTGCCGCGCCGTACCAGACCTTGGACGTGCCGGTCAGCGCATGGATGGCTGTTCGTGCGCCGCATGCAGGTGTGGACTGCACGAGATCCAGGCAGACATCGATGGGCATGCAATGCGCCCATCCATCTGCTGGCGCCTGGCTGAAATAGCGAAGAACTGGATGCACTCAGGTCGACACGCGAACGCGACGCCAATGCGGGCGCCGCGTGCCGCGGAACATCACCAGATACAGGCCGACCACCCACACCAGCGCCGCCGACCAGCCGCCCAGGATGTCGGAGGGGTAATGCACGCCCAGGTAGATGCGCGACACGCCGACCAGCAACGCGAACGCACTGGCCACGATGGTCACCGGCCAACGCCAGCGGGTGCGCCAGGCCAGTGCGATGACCACCGCCGCCAGGGTCATCGAGCCCATCGCGTGGCCGCTGGGAAAGCTGAAAGTGCTCTCCGGCGCGATCGATTCCCACAGGCTCGGCCGGTCGCGCTGGAAGAACTGCTTGGCGCCCATGTTGAGCAAGGCCGAACCGCCGAAGCCCAACGCCGCGAAGGTTCCTTCGCGCCAGCGCCGCAGCGCCAGCAGCACCAGCACGATGCCGACATCGGCCGGGATCACGCCGTACTGGTAACCGATCCTGGAGATCACCCCGAAAAATGTATCCAGCGTCGGGGTGGCAATGCTGCGCAGACTCCACAGCAAGGGTTCGTCGAAATAGAAGTTTTCCAGCTCGTGGACTTCGTCGGCCAGGTCCACGAACAGGCCCAGCGGCACCAGCACGCCGACGAACAACAGCCCCATGCGCCATGCGTTACGGCGCAACCACGCCTTGAACCCGGCCGGCGATTCAGCCGGCGCGTCGGACATAGGTGCGTTCGACATACTGGTCGATCAGCGCGATGAAGTCCTGCGCGATGTTCTCGCCACGCAGGGTGACGGCCTTCTCACCATCCACGAAGACCGGCGCCGATGGCGCTTCGCCGGTGCCCGGCAACGAGATGCCGATATTGGCGTGACGCGATTCGCCCGGCCCATTCACCACGCAGCCCATCACCGCCAGGGTCATGTTCTCCGCGCCGGGGTTGGAGATCTTCCATTCCGGCATGCGCGCGCGCACATGGCTCTGCACGACGCCTGCCAGCTCCTGGAAGAACTCGGAGGTGGTACGGCCGCAGCCCGGGCAGGCGGTGACCATTGGCGTGAAGGCGCGCTGGCCGGTGGTCTGCAGCAATTCCTGCGCCACCACCACTTCCTGCGTGCGCGGCTGGCCCGGCTCGGGCGTCAGCGAAATACGGATGGTGTCGCCGATGCCTTCCTGCAGCAGTACGCTCAATGCCGCGGCCGAGGCCACGATGCCCTTGCTGCCGATGCCGGCTTCGGTCAGCCCCAGGTGCAACGCGAAATCGCAGCGGCTGGCCATGTCGCGGTACACCGCGATCAGCTCCTGCACGCCGGAGACCTTGGCCGACAGGATGATGCGCTCGCGCGGCAGGCCCAGTTCCACCGCCCGCTCGGCCGAATCCACCGCCGAGCGGATCAGCGCCTCGCGCAGCACGCGGCCGGCGTCCCAGGGCGACTCGCGCCTGGAGTTCTCGTCCATCAGCTGCGCCGCCAGCGACTGGTCCAGCGAGCCCCAGTTGGCGCCGATGCGCACCGGCTTGTCGTACTTGATCGCGAATTCGATCAGCTGCCCGAACTGCAGGTCTTTCTTCTTGCCGAAGCCGACGTTGCCCGGGTTGATGCGGTACTTGGCCAACGCTTGCGCACAGGCCGGCTCGGCGGCGAGCAGCTGATGGCCGTTGTAATGGAAGTCGCCGATCAACGGCACTTCGATCCCCATCATGCGCAGCTTGTCGACGATGCGCGGGATGGCGGCAGCGGACTCGGCGTTGTTGACGGTCAGGCGCACCATCTCCGAGCCAGCGCGCCACAGCTCGGCCACCTGCTTGACGCTGCCGGCGATGTCGGCGGTATCGGTATTGGTCATCGACTGGACGACCACCGGGTGGCCTCCACCCACGGTCACGCTGCCGATCCTGACGGCCTGGGTGATGCGACGCGGCCAGGCGGTGGCGTCGGCGGGAGGAGTTGGGCGGGTCACGGCGTCATGCATCGGCGTATTTTAGCCTGTCCTCCGTCCGCTCACAGCTGAAGCGTGCTGCGGGCCGTCCTGCCGGCCGATGCGACGGTTTGTCGCAGGCCGCCACTGCCCCGAGCGCATAGCATTGTGGCGATGAACAGCTCCGACGCCTCCTTCCTGCGGACCCTGTGCAGCCTGCGCTGGCTGGCCACGGCCGGCCAGGCCGCCACCATCCTGGTCGCCACCGGCCTGATGGGCCTGAACCTGCCGCAGCAACCGCTGTGGGCCGGCGTAGCCGCACTGGCGGTGTTCAACCTGTATGCGCAGTTGCGCGTCGCCCACCGCAGCGCGGTCGGCCCGGCCACCGAATTCGGCCACATCCTGGTCGATGTCACCGTGCTGACCTGGATGGTGGGCTGGAGCGGCGGCATCGCCAATCCGTTCGGCTCGCTGTTCCTGGTGCTGATCGCGCTGGCCGCACTGGCCCTGCCATTGGGCTGGGCGATGGCGGTGGCGGCGTCGTGCGTGGCCGGCTACGTGATCAGCGCAGCGTTCGGCCTGCCGCTGCCGTACGGCAGCTTCGATCCGCTGAGCCTGCACATGTGGGGCATGGCGGCCAACTTCCTGCTCTCCACCGTGGTGGTGCTGGCCTTCGCCACGCGGTTGGCGCTATCGATGCGCGAACGCGAACGCGAGATCTCCACCCTGCGCGAGCGCTTCGCCCGCAACGAGGGCATCGTGGCGCTGGCCACGCATGCGGCGTCGGTGGCGCACGAACTCAACACCCCGCTGGCGACGATGACGCTGCTGGTGGACGATATCGCCGACCAATGCGATCAGGCCGAGTTGCGCGAGGACCTGGACACCTTGCGCGAGCTGCTGGTGCAGTGCCACGAGCGCGTGCTGGCGCTGGCCGCACCGGCCGACAACGGCCATCTGAGCCGCGAAGTCGCGGTGAAGGAAGTGCTGGAGCAATGGCGGCTGGTGCGCCCCACCATCGAGCTGCGCCGCAACGAGGACGCCCCGATGCGCTTGCTGTTGCAGCCAGGCGTCGGCCACCTGTTGATGGTATTGCTCAACAATGCCGCCGATGCCGGCGAGCGGGCCGGCCGCCCGCAGATCGACCTCACGCTTCGAGTGGAAGACGATCACCTCAGCGGCGAGGTGCGCGACTACGGGCCCGGCTTCGACACCGCGCAGGCCATGCTGCCCGGTACCTTGTTCAACAGCGGCAAACACGACGGCATGGGCGTTGGCCTGGCCTTGTCGCATGCCACCGTCGAACGCCTGCAGGGCGAGCTGTGGATGCTGCCCGCCGAAGGCAGCGGTGCCCGCGTCGGGTTCCGGCTGCCGCTTTCCGACCACGAGGTCCTGGCATGACAAGCACTCCGATCCGTACCGGCCTGTTGGTCGACGACGACACCTTGTACCTGCGCACGCTGCAGCGCAGCCTGGCACGCCGCGGCGTGGAAACCCTGACCGCCACCGATGCCGCCAGCGCGCTCGCCACTGCGCGCAGCGCATTGCCGGACTTCGCCCTGATCGATCTCAAGCTCGGCCACGATTCCGGGCTGAGCCTGATCCAGCCGCTGCGCGAGATCCGCGCCGACATGCGCATCCTGCTGGTCACCGGCTACGCCAGCATCGCCACCGCGGTGGAAGCCATCAAACTCGGCGCCGACGATTACCTGCCCAAGCCGGCCAACATCCCGACCATCATGCGGGCGCTGGGCGAAGAGGACGACGACCTGCCCGAGCCGGATGAGGAAGAGGCCGCACAGGACATGATGACCCCGCTCAGCCGCCTGCAGTGGGAGCACATCCAGCAGGCGCTGCACGAAACCGGCGGCAACGTGTCCGCGGCCGCGCGTCTGCTGGGCATGCACCGCCGCTCGCTGCAGCGCAAGCTGACCAAACGGCCGAGCCCCGGGCCGCTGCGCGAACCCGGGCGCTGATCGCCCTGGAGGCCGCACCCGAACATGCGCCAGGGCGTCCAGCCAGGCGCGGTCGGCGAAGGCGCTGCGCTCACCGCCAGCCGGGCGCGGCCGGTGACCGGAACCGGCAGATGTCGCGCGCACGTTCCCGATGACCGCGCGCGGCCGCCCCACCCGACGACTGCGCGCCATGTTCCGTTGGCCGCTTCAGCGCCGCCTGGTACCGAAGACGCTGGCCTTGCGCGAGGTCGCCCGAATACCGTCCGGGCCCTCGATCAGGGTGCGCCCCCAGCTGCTCAGGCGGGCCGGATCCCAGCCCAGCACGATATCCAGCGACTGGTTGCTGCTGTCGTTGCCCGACCACGACCAGCCCATGTAGCCAACGCCGTACTCGCGCGCGCGGCGCATGATCGCCGCCTCGTCCACCTGCGCGCCGCGATGGTCGGCGCCGAACTCGCCTACCACCAGCGCCAGGCCGTTGCTGCGGAAGGCGCGCAGATAGCTGTCCACCGGCGCATCGCTGCCGAAGACTTCGTACATGTGCACGCTGAAAACCAGATTGCGGCGGCTGTCCTGGGCCAGCAACGCCGCGGCGTTGTCGCGCATGTAGAACTGCCAGTCCTGGCCCCAGTTGGGTGCGTCCACCATCAACGCATGGGTCAGGCCGGCATTGCGCAGCGTGGCGATGGCACGCGCGTGCCCGGTCACCCATTCGCTGGCGCTGAGCCGGTTGCCGAACGGCTCGTTACCGATATTGATGATGACGTAATCCTCCTGCCCCACCAGCGCACCGCGCACGCTGGTCCAGTAGCTGGCGGCATTGGCCAGGCTGCCGGCGGCGCCCTCTTCGCCATAACCGGTGGTGTCGTGCACTTCCAGCACCGCGATCAGGCCCAGACTCTTGCAGCGCGCGATGATGCGCGCCACTTCCGCTTCCGGCGTGCGGTTCCAGCGATGGCCTGAGCTGAGCACCACGCGCACGCTGTTGGCGCCGGTGGCGGCGATCTGCGCCAGCGCCGTGTCGGTGCGGTCGGCGAACCAGGCATGCGGCAGATTGATTCCGCGCAACACCAGCGCACTGCCGTTGGACTCGCGTAATTGCGTGCCGGAAACGGAGAGACCGGCGTGGGCCAGCGACGTCAGCGCAAGCCCGGCAACCAGCAGCACGGCGCGCTGCGCCAGGCGATTGAAGATGTTCATGATCGGCTCCAGAAGATGGGGAACACGGGCATGGCGGCGCGCGCGCGGCCGGGCCCGCAGTGGCCACCGTGCGCGAAGCACGATGGCGCGCGCCGCGCCCAGGTCACAGAACCGAAAAAACGCCTGGATGTGGACCGAGCGCGCAGACTGCCGTCGGCGAGCGCTGGTAACGTTAACTTTCGAGCGTCCGCGCGCAGGCGCAGGCCAGCCGATGCGCCCGAATCGCCTGCCGGCATGACGGGACGGGCTTTGCCCGCTCGCGCAGAGGCGTGTTGCAACGCGAAAACCGCGGCCCTTTGCCCGGACCAGCGGCGGACACGGACGTGCTTTGCCCTGCGCTGCACCATGCGATTGCGCTGCTGGCAGCTGAATAAGACGGGGCACGTGCGTCAAGCGAATGCGGCAGAGGCCGATAGAGCAACATGCCGTCCGACCCTGCCCCCGTGTCCCAGCCCCCTTCCGTCATCGACGACGCCAGCCGCGTGGCCGTCCTGCGTGGCCTGTGCCTGCTGGATTCGCCGCCGGATCCGGTGTTCGACACCATTGCCGCGCTGGCAGCGCGCAGCCTGGGGGCCGACATCGCGCTGGTCTCGCTGGTGGACGCGCACCGCCAGTGGTTCAAGGCACGCCTTGGCATGGAAACTCCCGAAACGCCGCGCGACCAGGCGTTCTGCGCGCATGCCATCGCGTCGGACGAAACTATGGTGGTGCTGGATGCGCGGTTGGACCCGCGCTTCAGCGACAATCCGCTGGTGCTGGGGCCACCGTTCATCCGCTTCTACGCAGGCGCGCCGTTGACGCTGCGCGACGGCCACCGCATCGGCACCTTATGCGTGATCGGCACCACGCCCCGCACCGCGCTGGACGCCGACGCGCTCGATCATCTGCAGGGGCTGCGCGATCTGGCAGTGCTGCGGGTGGAGAACCTGCGCAGCACCACCTATCGCGATGGCGCCACCGGCCTGCCCAACCGCTCGCGCTTCGGCGAGGATCTGGATGTCTGGCTGGCGCAGCGCGAAACCGCGCCGGCCACCACCGCGGTGGCGATCGATATCTGCGGCAGCGATTACTTTCGCGACATGGTCAAGGCGCTCGGCTGGGATTATGCCGACGGCTACGTGGCGCTGGCGCAGCGCCGGCTGGCCGCCTACCTGCCGGGCGACACCCTGCTGTACCGGCTGGATCCGACCACCTTCGGCTTTCTCACCCAGGCCGAGAACCAGCGGCTGGCAAGCCTGTGCACCCGGCTGTCGAAGGCCTTCGCCGAACCGCTCGATCATCAGGGCATTCCGCATACCGCAGTGGCCTCGATCGGCGCGGTGGCCTTGCACAGCAGTTATGGTGCGGCCGACACCATCCGCTCGCTGACCACCGCCGTGGACGTGTCGCGCGAGCGCGGGCTGGCGTGGAGCCGGTACGAACGCAAGCACGACGTGGCCCAGCGCTCGACCTTCCGCCTGCTTGCCGCCCTGCCCGCGGCGCTGGACAGCGCCAGTCAGCTCCGCCTGCATTACCAACCGCGTGTGGACCTGCACGACCACCGCTGCGTGGCGGTCGAGGCGCTGCTGCGCTGGCAACACCCGATGATCGGCCCGGTGCTGCCCTCGGACTTCGTGCCGATGGCCGAGAAGACCGCATTGATCAACCGCATCACCGCCTGGGTGATCGATAACGGCATCGCCCAGGCCGCGCGCTGGCAGCGGCAGGGCCTGGACTTCAATCTGGCCTTGAACGTATCGGCCGCCGACCTGGACCGCCCCGGCTTTGCGGCGTTGCTGCGACGCGGGCTGGAACGCCACAGACTGGATCCGCGCCGGCTGGAGATCGAATTCACCGAGAGCGCGATGATCCGCCATCCCGAACATCTGGCCGAACAACTGGCCGCGGTGGCCGCGCTGGGCGTGCACATCGCCATCGACGACTTCGGCACCGGCTACAGCAACTTCAGCTACCTCAAGCAACTGCCGGCCCGCTCGTTGAAGATCGATCAATCCTTCATTCGCTCGCTGCCGGACAACCGCACCGACCGCACCCTGGTGCCGGCGATGATCCAGCTCGGCCACAGCCTGGGCCAGCGCGTGGTGGCCGAAGGCATCGAATCGGCCGAGGCCTATGCGCAGCTGCAAGCCTGGGGATGCGACGAGGGCCAGGGCTACTGGATCGCCAAGCCGATGCCTGCCGCCGCGCTGGAAGCCTGGTTGCAGACGCCCTGGCACCAGCCGTACGCCGCGCCGGTCGATCTGCTGGCCGCAGACATGGCCGCCGCGCGCGTCTGAGATCGTCGACCGATGGACGGCACTGCCGTCGGTGTGGATTTGGCATTCTTTACGCGCCCGGGAATGCGAGCAGAGGTTTTCCGCGAGCTGGCACTGCCCGCTCGTCCGATGCCGGCGTCACCTGGAGGCGCTGAACGCAATGCGGCGCGACACCCAGGTGCCGCGCCGCATGATGATCGCTGCCGGAGCGACTGACATGCCTTGCGTCAGCCACTCCCGATATCTGCCTGGCTTACCAGAACACCGTGTACAGCACGATCAGGATCGCGATCACCCCGGCGGCGCCGACCTTGAAGCCCAGCGTGGTGCCATAGGCCACATCGTCGGTGCGGATCAGATCGCGCGCCTGCGTGGCCGGAGTCAGCAGCGAGACCACCACCGCCAGCACCAGTGCGGCCAGGAACACCACGCCGATGCGGTCCATGAACGGCAGTTCCGGCCAGGCGAACTTCAGCGCGAACGACAACACCACCGAGCCGATCGCCGCCGTCAACGCACCGGCTTCGTTGGCGCGCTTCCAGAACAGGCCCAGCATGAAGATCACCACCACGCCTGGAGTGAAGAAACCGGTGAATTCCTGGATGAACTGGAAGCCCTGGTCGAAGTTGCCCAGCAGCGGGCGTGCGGTCAGGATGCCGATCAGTACCGACAGTGCGGCCACGATGCGGCCCACGCGCACCAGCGTCTTCTGCTCGGTGTGCGGGCGGAACTTGGCGTAGAAATCCAGGGTGAAGATGGTCGCCACCGAATTGATCTTGGAGGCCAGCGAGGCCACGATCGCCGCCACCAGCGCGGCGAACACCAGGCCCAGGATGCCGGTGGGCAGCAACTGCATCATGGTCGGATAGGCCTGATCGGGCTTGGCCAGATCCGGCGCCAGCACCACTGCGGCAATGCCGGGCACCACGATCACCAGCGGCATCAGCAGCTTCAGGAACGCGGCGAACACCATGCCCTTCTGCGCCTCGCCGATGTTCTTTGCCGCCAGCGCGCGCTGGATGATGTACTGGTTGAAGCCCCAGTAGCTGATGTTCATGATCCACAGCCCACCCAGCAGCACGCTCAGGCCCGGCAGATCCTTGTAGAACGGGTTGTCCTTGCTCAGGATCATGTGGAAGTGCTCGGGATGCGCAGTCCACAGATGCTGGAAGCCGGCCAGCACGCCGGCACCGTCGCCGATGCGCGACAGCGTCAGCCCGGCCACCAGCAGCCCGCCCAGCACCAGCAGCGTGACCTGCACGATGTCGGTCAGCGCCACCGCCTTCAGCCCACCGTACAGCTGATAGACCAGCGCGAACACGCCGATCAGTGCCAGCGCCAGGGTCTGATCCATGCCGGTGACCTGGCTGACCGCGATCGATCCCAGCCACAGGATCGAGGTGAGATTGACGAACACGTACAGCAGCAGCCAGAACACCGCCATCAGCGTGCGGATCCACTTGCCGTAGCGCTGTTCCAGGAACTGCGGCATGGTGTAGATGCCGTTGCGCAGGAAGATCGGCAGGAAGAACTTGCCGACGATCAGCAGCGTCAGCGCCGCCATCCATTCGTAGGAGGCGATCGCCAGCCCGATCGCATAACCGGAGCCGGCCATGCCGATGATCTGCTCGGCGGAAATGTTCGCGGCAATCAGCGAGGCGCCGATTGCCCACCACGGCAACGACTTGCTGGCCAGGAAGTAATCCTCGGCGCTCTTGCTGTGGCCGGCCTTCTCGCGCGAAACCAATTGCGCGAGCACGAAGATGCCGGTCAGATAGACCAGCACGATCACGATATCCAACGTCGCCAAACCCACTGCACTCTCCTGTCTGGCTTTGGGGAAGAGCGCCAACGATCAGGCAGGACTGCCCACTGCCGCCGCTGCGCACCCCGTGCACGACGGCAGCGCGGCGAACCGCGGCTGCTGGCCATCCCGGCCGATCGAAGACGCCGCCCCCGCGGCGGCTGATGACACCACCGCGATCGGTGGCCGCTGTTGTGACGCGCCGCCGATGGCGGCGACACGCCCTGTTTCATTGCATCGACGCACCACCCGCAGGCATACCTGCGGGCCTGCGATTCACTTTACCGGGCAATCCACGGTGACTTCGGCTTCGTTGAGCGCGCCCAGCGCGACCTTCGATACCGCGATCTCCAGCGCAGCGCCGCTTTCGATGCTGGCCACCTGGGTCAGCTTGGTCACATCGGCACCGGCCACCGCAAAACACTTGAGCGGAATGCCGACCACTTTCCACTGGCCTTGCGGCAGCGCGGCCAGGGTCTTCTGCGCATCCACCCGGCCGCCGCACTTGTCGCCGCAGCCCACGCCCAACCACACCGGCGCCGTCACTGCGCTGTCGCGGCGCAGGGTCAGCTGCAGCTGCACATCGCCATTGCTTTCGCGCGAGACGTCCACCGGCTTGCCGGACACCAGCAGTACGCTTGCAGGTTTGGCACCGGACCACACCAGGCGCCGCGCATCTTCCTGCGCCTTGTGATCGACCGCGCTCATCTTCAGGCTGCCGTCTGACAGGCCCACCGGCAGCGTGGTCGCCGGCATGTTGGCCTGGCCGGCGTTGGACAGCTGCATGGCGATGCCCAGCGCGGGCTTGCCGCGCACGAAGTACACCCCGCCCACCGACTGCTCACCGGAAACACCGGATTCTTCCGGAAGCGCGGCCAGATCGCCCTTGTCGGCGTAGGTCAGGCCGTAGCCGAACTTGAACTGCGGGTCGTAATCCTTCTGCCCCACGTTGTTGGCGAACTGCACCGCGGTCTTGGGCCAGGAGAAACTCAGCTTGCCCTTGAAGTCGTTCTGCACGCCGCCGTCGGCCTTGCGCAGCAGCACATCGGCGATGCCCTCGCCCTCGGAACCGGGCAACCAGGCGGCCACGAACGCATCGGCGGCGTTGATGTACTGGTTGGTCCACAGCGGACGCCCGCTCAGGAACACCGCCACCACCGGAATGCCCTCGGCCTTGAGCTTCTTGATCAGGGTCAGCTCGCTGTCGTCGCCCGGCTTGTACAGCAGGGTGGCGATGTCGCCCTGGAACTCGGCATACGGGTTCTCGCCGAACACCACCACCGCCACGTCGGGCTTGGTCTTGTAGGCGCCATCCACGGCCAGCTCGGCGCTACCGCCGGCAGCCTTGATCTGCTTGTCCAGGCCTTCCCAGATGGTGTTGCCGTTCGGATAGTCGCTGCGCTTGGTGCCGGTGCCCTGCCAGTTCAGCGTCCAGCCGCCGGACTGCTTGCCCATGTCGTTGGCGCCATCGCCCAGCACCAGCACGCGCTTTTTCGGATCCAGCGGCAGGATGCCGGCCTGGTTCTTCAGCAGCACCAGCGACTCGCGCACCGCCTGGCGGGCGATGGCGCGATGCTCGGGCGCGCCCAGCAATTCGTACTTGCCGCCGAGCGGGCGCTTGGACGGCTTGCCGGCCTCGAACAGGCCCAGACGCATCTTGACGCGCAGGATGCGGCGCACCGCATCGTCCAGACGCTCCATGCTGATCTGGCCGGACTTCACCGCTGCCAGTTCGGTTTCGTAGATGCCCTTCCAGCTGTCGGCGGCCATCGCCATGTCCACGCCGGCAATGAACGAGGCCGGGCAGTTGTCGTTGCTGCAGCCCTTGACCTGGCCATGACCGTTCCAGTCGCCGACCACGAAGCCGCCGAAGTTCATGCGGCCCTTGAGCACGTCGGTCAGCATGACCTTGTGGCCGTGCATCTTCTCGCCGTTGAAGCTGTTGAAGGACGCCATGACGCTCTGCGCACCGGCGGCAATGGCCGGCGGGTAGCCTGCGGCGTGGATGTCGCGCATGGTGGCTTCGGACACCTTGGTGTCGCCCTGGTCCTTGCCGTCGGTGGTGCCGCCGTCGCCGACGAAGTGCTTCACCGACGAGATCACATGGCTGCCGTCCAGGAACTGCGGCGTGCCCGGCGTGCCCTGCACGCCTTCGACCATCTTGCCGGCGAAGCTCGCCACCACGTCCGGCGATTCGGAATAGCCTTCATAGCTGCGGCCCCAGCGATCGTCCTGCGGCACCGCAACGGTGGGCGCGAAGGTCCATTCCATGCCGGTGACGCGGGTTTCGGCAGCGGTGACCTCGCCGATCTTCTTGATCAGCTCCGGATTGCGCGTGGCGCCCAGGCCGATGTTGTGCGGGAACAGCGTGGCGCCGACGATATTGCTCTGGCCGTGCACCGCATCGATGCCGAAGATGATCGGGATCGCGTTGCCGCCCTTGGAGGTATCCATCGAGGCTTCGTAGAAGGCGTCGGCCAGCTTCAGCCACTCGGCCGGGCTGGCGTTGTACTTGCCACCCGGGTCGGAATTGCCACCGGCCAGCACCGAGCCGATGCGGTACTTGCGCACATCGTCCGGGGTCATGCTGGCGATGTCGCCCTGCACGGTCTGGGCGACCTTCTCCTCCACGCTCATCTTGGCCATCACGTCGCTGATGCGCTGCTCCAGCGCCGCATCCTGCGCGAACGGCCACTTCGGCGATGGCCACTGATCCGGATGGATGGCGGTGGAGGCTTCAGTGGGCGTAGCCGCCGGCGCTGTCTTGCTCGCCTCGGCAGCGGTGTCCTTGCCCTGGCAGGCGGCCAGCATCAGCACCGCAGCGGCGGTGGCCAGAGAGAGGGCGCGGCGCGCGACGGGCGCGGCGGTACGACGAAGCAGCTTGTCCAAGATCCAGGTCTCCAGGTGGTTCTCCCCACGGCGATGCGTGACGCCGCAGGCCATTAGGCGGCGTACGCTTGCGTGATTCCCCTACCCTGTCAACAACGCGCGCTTATATGCCAAACGACGGCCAACTTATTGGCCCGGGCTATATGCTTGGAATACCGGCAGGCGGCGCCAAACCACGCAAATAGGCTGAATCGGCTGTCCGAGCTGGCATCGCCACCGATCGTCATTTGCTGCACCGCACCACTCCCTGGGCCAGCGACTGCGCAGCGGCCTGTACTGCGTGACTCGCTGGCAGTGTTCGCTTCGGCAGCTACAACCCGACCGCGGCTCAACAGGTGAGCTCGCCGTCAAACCACTGTCATACGCCCGACCTAGCGTGACCGGCTTGCCGCTGCGCCGTCGCCGCCGGCGGTCGTTGCCTTTGCCTGGAGTTTCGATGTCCGCCTCCCACAACCCCTCACGTCGCCGTCTGATGCAACTGCTGGCGGCCGCTCCGCTGTTGCCGCTCGGCAGTGCCAGTGCCGCCGCGTTCAACCAACCGGGTAATACCGCGCTGGCGGCCCGTTCGTTGCGGCCTTCGCAAACACCGGCCCCGCTGGTCTCGGCCACCTTCCATGGCATGCCCGCCCCCAGCCTGGCCAACCCCGCCGCCATGGCCACCACCACGGTGGGCTCGTCGTTGAGCGTGGCCCGCAGCGACGGCAGCACCCAGCGCTACACGCTGGCCTATCAGCCCTTCTTCGTCACCGGCGATCAGGTGCCGGACGGCAACGGCGGTACCGTGTTGGCCGGCGGCTACTACGACATCCACCACCGCCCCATCATCGACCGCTCCAGGCCCGGTGCCGAACGCCCATTCTTCTCCGATTGCCCGGACGGCTCCTCGCTGCTGACCCTGCGCGATGCGAGGGTTCCGGGGGTCAAGGGCAACCACGTCTTCGCCGTGGTGCAGTTCGAATACACCACCCGCGATCAGGCCGGCAACGACACCAATCGCCACCTTCCCGCGCCCATCGCCGTCCTCACCCTCGATCAGCACCCAGCCACCGGCAAGCTGTCGCTGGTGAAGTACCACAACGTCGATACCGCGCCGGTGCACGGGCTGTGGACCACCTGCGGCGCCAGCCTGTCGCCGTGGAATACCCATCTGTCCAGCGAAGAATACGAGCCCGACGCGACCGCGCTGGCGGGCAACACCCAGTTCCGCAGCTACAGCACGCACCTCTATGGCGACCCGGACAAGGCCAACCCGTATCACTACGGCCACCTGCCGGAAATCACCGTGCATCCGGACGGCACCGGCAGCGTGCGCAAGCACTATTGCCTGGGCCGCATCTCGCATGAGCTGGTGCAGGTGATGCCCGACCAACGCACCGTGCTGATGGGCGACGACGCCACCAATGGCGGGCTTTTCATGTTCATCGCCGACCGCAAGGCCGACCTTTCCGCCGGTACGCTCTATGTCGGCAAGTGGCACCAGACCTCCGGCGTCGGCCCGGGCGCGGCCACGCTGAGCTGGATCAAGCTGGGCCACGCCACCAGCGCCGAGATCGAAGCGCTGGCCGATGGCCTCACTGCCGCCGACATCCTGGACGTGCATCTGAGCGACCCGGGCGATGCCTCGTTCACCAGGATCCCGTTCAACGGCACCTTCAACTGGATCCGCATCAAGCCCGGCATGGAAAAGGCCGCCACCTATCTGGAAACCCACCGCTACGCCGCGCTGGCCGGCGGCAGCCTGGGCTTCACCAAGCTCGAAGGCACCACCGTCAATGCCAGGGACAAGGTTGCCTACATGGCCATGTCCTACATCGTCACCAGCATGCGTAATGGCTCCGGCGACGTGAAGGTGGAAGGCCCGGATGCTGGCGCGGTGTACGCCTTGAACCTGCGCGGCGGACGCCGCGACAGCAGCGGCGCGCCGATCCACAGCGAGTGGGTGCCGATCGACATGGCCGCACCGGCCGCCCTCACCGGCCACGATCTGGCCCAGCCCGATGCATTGGGCAACCTGGCCGACCCGGAGCGCCTGGCCAATCCCGACAACCTGAAATTCTCCGAATCGCTGCGGACCCTGTTCATCGGCGAAGACAGCAGCCTGCACGTCAACAATTTCCTGTGGGCCTACAACGTGGACACCGGCAGCCTGACGCGCCTGCTATCGGTGCCGGCCGGCGCCGAATCCACCGGTCTGCACGCGGTGGACCAGATCCACGGCTGGACCTATGTCATGAGCAATTTCCAGCATCCCGGCGACTGGGAGAGCCCGCTGCACGACACCGTCAAGGCCACGCTGGATCCACTGGTGCGCGCCAATTACAAGAACCGTTTCGGCGCAGCGGTGGGCTACCTCACCGGCGACCCGGTGGCGGTGCAGTTGGGTAAGGCGTAAGCGCGTGGTGTCGCCGCTCGCGTGCTGGCAAAGCGCTGCGAGCGGCATGCCCATGTCAAACGCTGAGTCGGTCGAGGGCGCGGTGCCCTCACCGCTCGCGGGACACGCCGTAAATCCTTCCCTGGAGGCTCCGTGGCGGCATCCATGCCGCCAAGGGTCCCGCAATCGGCGAGGACACCGCACCAGAGAGTTTGCTGGCTGTTTTATTGAGAAGCATGCACAGCGACCATCTCGACTGGGCCTTGCAGCCATGCTGCAAATCATGCGCTCAGCATTTGATCTATCCGAAACGTCCAATCCATCCAGACACAGGATGCAAAAACAGCCAGGGATTTGAGTCGTCGCAGTGTCTGGGTACAGCCAGAAGCTGAGTGAGTCCGGTGCGTGGCGCCCTCACCGCTTGCAGGACCGGATGGGCTTCAAGGCATGCCGCGCGTTTCCAGTGCTGCCATCACGATGGGCTTGGCCCAATCGGGCACCTGTGCCAATTCTTCCGGGGTTTGTGGATATTGCAGGCCGCTGCGATCTGCTTCCAGCACAAGCAACGGCGCAACCTGCCCTGCGGCATCGGCCGGTGCGCTGTTGTCGTAGACATGCAGCACCGACAGGTGCGGCAACAACGCGATCAGGTTGGCGCGCGAGGCATCGTAACGTTCGCGGATCTTGTGCTCGGGGATGGCATGCCCGCCGGCGGCCACGCGCGCCGCCACACGTGCGATATGCAGCTCGACGCTGGACAGGCCGCAGAACCAGACCGCCACCGTGTGCTGCGCACAGGCCTCGCGCAGCAAGCGCGGGATGGTATTCGCGCCCAACGTGGTTTCAAAGGCGTAATCGCTGCCATCGGCCATTGCCTGGCGCAGCCGTCGTACGCCCTCCTGCCAGGCCTGCGCATTGGCATCGTCCAGTATCCAGCCCTGCTCCACCAGCGCTCTGGTGAACGCATCCGGGTTGAACCAGGTGGCGCCGTCTTCCCGCAGCAGGCTGCCCAACAGCGAACTCTTGCCGGCGCCGTTGACGCCGGCCAGCACCAGAATGTTCCCCACGATTTAGAGCGACGGCCCCAGGTCGATCTTGCTGCCCCGGCGTGCCGGCTTGCCGATCGCCTTGGCCAGACCTGCGCCATTGGTCACTGCCGCAAGATGCGCATCGAACCTGGTCTGCAATGCCTGCAGCGACTGCGCGCGCGTCGAGGCGGCCGTCGCTGCATTTGCCTGGTTGACCAGCCGGCGATACTCCTCCGCGTCCACCACCACCGCCTCGGGGTGATTGTGGTTGGTGATGACCACCGCGCCATGCGAGCGCACCTTGCGCATCAGGCTGGGCCAGCCCTTCACCTTGATGTCGGCGGCGGGGGATTTTTCGAGCTTGGGCAGATCCTGGAGGCGAGACATGGGCGGTCCTGCGCGCGGTGGTTGCCTCAGCCTACTCCCAACGTCCCATTTTGGGAAATTTGGCCATTTAGTCCAAATTTATTGCCAGGCAGGAGCTCCAGAAAAACGAAACGGGGCCCGCGGGGCCCCGTCGTCTGACACCAGCGATGCGCGACAGGCTCAGCCGCGCAGCTTGCCCAGCAGCTCACGGGTGACCGGGTCGGCCACGTCGGCCGCCTCGCCCTTGAGCGCCGGCAGCAACTGGCTGGCCAGCTGCTTGCCCAGCTCGACGCCGAACTGGTCGAACGCGTTGATGCCCCACATCACCGACTGCACGTATACGCTGTGTTCGTACATCGAGATCAGCGCGCCCAGCGCCTGCGGGGTGAGCGCATCGAGCAGGATCACCGTACTCGGACGCCCACCGGGATAACTCCGGTGCGGATCGCTGCTGTCCTGGCCGTTGGCCAGTGCCTCGGTCTGCGCCAGCACATTGGCCATCAGCGCAAGATGGTTCTCCGCATACGGGTCGTCGTTGTGCACGGTGCCGATGAAATCGGCCGGCACCACGCTGGTGCCCTGGTGCAGCGCCTGGAAGAAGCTGTGCTGCACATCGGTGCCCGCACCGCCCCACCACACCGACACGGTGTCGCTGTCCACCGCCGAGCCGTCGAGCTTGACACGCTTGCCCAGGCTCTCCATCACCAGCTGCTGCAGATATGCCGGCAGCAGGGCCAGACGCTGGTCGTAGGTCATCACCGCGTGGGTGGCGCTGCCCAGCAGGTTGCGGTTCCACACCGCAGTCAAGCCGTGCAGAACTGCGACGTTTTCTTCCAGCGGCGTGTCGAGCGCATGCGCATCGAACTGCGCGGCGCCTTCGAGCAGTTGCTCGAAACGTTCGAAGCCGATCGCCAGCGCGATCGGGAAGCCCACTGCCGACCACAACGAATACCGTCCGCCAACCCAGTCCCACATCGGCAGCACGCGGCTGGGAACGATGTCGAAGGCCTTGGCGGCGCGCTCGGGGTTGGCGCTCACGGCGTACAGGCGCTCGCTGCCGCCCAGCCAGGCATGCAGGATGCTGCCGTTGAGCAGGGTTTCCTGGGTGCCGAAGGTCTTGGAGATCAGGATGCCGGCAGTACGCGCCGGGTCCAGCGTCGCCAGCGTGCGCTGCATCGCCGCGCCATCGACATTGGAAACGAAATGCACGCGGAAGCGCGCACCGGACACCGGGCGCAACGCATCGGCCACCAGGCGCGGGCCCAGGTCCGATCCACCGATGCCGACACTGACGATATCGGTGACGTCGGTGGCTTCGAGTTGCTGGATCAGCGCACCCATCCGCTGCCGCACTTCTGCAGCAGTGGTGTAGGCCTCCGAAGCCACCGGCGCGTCGGTCAGGTCGCCACGCAACGCGGTGTGCAAGGCAGCGCGCTGTTCGGTGACATTGACCTGCTCGCCACGGAACAAGCGCTGGAACGCACCTGCGACATCGCGCTCGCGCGCAATGGCGAACAGGGCATCGAGCGCGGCGCGATCGTACTTCTGCCGCGCGAAGTTGAAATACAACGGACCGACTTGCCTGGCGTACTGCGTGGGCCGCTGGGGCTCGGCGGCAAGCAATGCGGGGATGGCAGCGCCGCGCAGGCGCTGGGCGTGGGCGTGGAGCGCGTCGAATCCGTTGGTCTGTGTCATGCGGCCTGTGTGGGAATGCTGTGGTTGGTGTGGGAGATCGCGTTGTTCGCACCCACATATACCAGATTGGGCTTGAAGGTCTTGGCTTCGTCTTCGCTCATGCTGGCAAACGCGGCCACGATGATCAGATCGCCCACCTGCACATGGCGCGCAGCGCCGCCGTTGAGCGAGATGATGCCACTGCCTTCTTCGGCCCGAATGGCATAGGTGCTGAAGCGCGCACCGTTGGTGACGTCCCAGATGTGGACCTGTTCGAATTCGCGGATGCCGGTCGCTTCCAGCAGCAGGCCATCGATGGCGATCGAGCCCTCGTAGTTGAGCTCGGAGTGGGTGACGGTGGCGCGGTGGATCTTGGCTTTGAGCAGGGACAGGTGCATGGACGCAGGCAACGACGAAAGGAAAGCCGGCATTTTAGCGGAAAGCGTCCGCACCCACCGGCCTGCACCGCAGCCGGTCGTGAGGGCTTCAGGACGGCGCTGGCCCAACGGCCGTCGCGCCGCCCATCGGCCAGCGCTGCCGGCGGCCCCGTCTAGAATTCCAGGTTGTCGATCAGGCGCGTGCTGCCCAGGCGCGCGGCGATCAGCGCCACCCGCGCACCGGCGCCGCCCTGGCCGGGCTCGCTCAGGTCCGGCAGCCGCACGACCGCGTAATCGACCTGGAATCCGGCGTCTTCGAGCGCACCGGTGGCGGCCTGTTCGACCTGGGCGCGCGGCGTGCCGGCGGCGGCACTGTCGCGCATCTGCAACAGCACCTTGCGGATCTGCGCGGCGACCGGGCGATCGGCGGCGGACAGATACTGGTTGCGCGAGCTCATCGCCAGGCCGTCGGCCTCGCGCACGATGCTGCCGCCCAGGATCTCGATCGGAAACGCCAGGTCGGCCACCATCTGCCGGATCACTGCCAACTGCTGGTAATCCTTCTTTCCGAACGCCGCCACATCCGGCTGCACCTGGTTGAAAAGGCGCGCCACCACGGTGCAGACACCGTCGAAATGCCCGGGCCGGCACACGCCTTCCAGCACATCGCTGACACCGGGCGCATGGATCGGCGTGGCCAGCGCCGTGCCCAGCGGATACATGGTGTCCACATCAGGCAGCCACAGCGCGTCGCAGCCGGCATCTTCCAGGCCGCGCAGGTCGGCCTCGGGCGTGCGCGGGTAACGCGCAAAATCTTCGTTCGGCCCGAACTGGGTCGGATTGACGAACACGCTGGACACCACGCGGTCGGCGTACTGGCGCGCCAGCATCACCAGCGAATAATGGCCGGCATGCAGGTTGCCCATGGTCGGCACCAGCGCCACGCGCAGGCCCTCGCGCTTCCAGCCGGTGACCAGGGCGCGCAGGGCGGACAGATCTGTGAGGGTCTGGATCATGCGGCGTACGCGTGTTCTGCATCGGGGAAACTGCCGTCGCGCACGGCCTGTGCATAGGCCCGCACCGCGCCGGCCACCGAGCCGCCCTCGGCCAGGAAATCCTTGACGAACTTCGGCCGGCGGTGGCCGCTGTCCAGGCCCAGCATGTCGTGCATCACCAGCACCTGGCCATCGCAGCCGGGGCCGGCGCCGATGCCGATGGTCGGCACCTGCAGTTCGGCGCTGATCTGCGCAGCGATCGGCGTCGGCACGCATTCCAGCACCACCAGGCTGGCGCCGGCATCGACCACCGCCTGCGCGTCGCGCCGCAATTGCTCGCCCGCTTCGCCACGGCCCTGCACCTTGTAGCCGCCGAAGCGCAGCACCGATTGCGGGGTCAACCCCAGGTGCGAACACACCGGGATCTCGCGTTCGACCAGGTAGCGGATGACCTCCAGCTTGTGCCCGGCGCCTTCGATCTTGACCATCTCCGCACCGGCCTGCAGCAGCCGGGTGGCCGCATCGAGCGCACGCTCGGGAGTGGCGTCGGCCTGGAAGGACAGATCGGCCACCAGCAAGGCCTGCTGCAGCGCCCGCGCCACCGCGGCGGTGTGGTAGACCATGTCGGCCGTGGTCACCGGCAAGGTCGAGTCGTGCCCCTGCACCACCATGCCCAGCGAGTCGCCCACCAGGATCAGATCCACGCCGTTGGCATCGAAGGTCCGCGCAAAGCCGGCATCGTAGGCGGTCAACATGACCAGTTTTCGACCCGCCCGCTTGGCCTCGGCCAGGGCGGGCACGGTCCAGGGCTTGCTGTCGCTGTGGCTGCTCATGAACTCATTACGTGGGGTTGTAAGCCGGCCATTATCTACCCAATCGGCTCCAGCCCGCAGGCATCGATGGCACGAAGGGCGTGCTGCACCGTTCCATGGCCCGGAATGATCGCCTCCGGCGCCAGCTCCGCCAGCGGCAGCAGCGCGAAGGCGCGCGCATGCAGATGGGGGTGCGGCACCTGCAGCCGCGGCAGATCCAGCACCTGGTCGGCGTATAGCAGCAGGTCCAGATCCAGCGTGCGCGGGCCCCAGCGCTCGCCGGCACGGCGCTCGCGCCCGAACGCCTGCTCGATGCCGAGCAAGGCGTCCAGCAGCTGCAGCGGCGCCAGCCCGGTGCGCAGCTGGGCCACCGCATTGATGAAATCGGGCTGGTCTTCGCGGCCCCAGGCCGGCGTGCGATACAGACGCGAGGCGGCCACCAGGGTGGACTGCGGCAGCGCACCCAGGGCGCCGATCGCCGCACGGATGCTGGCCTCGGCCGGGCCCAGGTTGGCACCCAGGCCGACAAAGGCGGAGTGCATGCCCTACTCGCCCGCAGGCGCGCCGGTGCGGCGGCGACGGCGGCGACGCTTGCGGGGCGCGCCGTCCTCGTCGCCGTGGTCGGCCTGCGCCGATTCGATGGCCTGCACCAGCTCCTGGCCCGAGGCCTGCTGCGCCTCGCGCCAGAACGCGACATCGGCCGCATGGTCGGGCGATGCGAACTGGCGCAGCGCCAGGAAATCGAACGCGGCACGGAAGCGCGGATGCGACAAGGTACGGAACACGCGCTTGCGCTGACGCGAGGAAAAGCGCGTCTGCAGCAACCAGATCTCCTGCATCGGCAAGGAAAAGCGGCGCGGCAGGGCCACACGCTCCAGCTGGTGCAAGGTGACCCGGTCGGCCGCACGGCGCTGTGCATCTTCCGGCTGCACGCCCTGCGCCTGCAACGCCATCAGCGTGCGGCAGAACGCAGGCCACAGCAGCAGTGCGAACAGGAATGCCGGCGACACCGGCTCGTCGTTGGCCACGCGCGCATCGGTGTTGCGCAGGCCTTCGAGCACCATCGCGCGTAACGCACCGCTGCGATTGGAGCGCAGCGCCGCCGCACTCTCCGGGAACAGCACGCCAAGCAGGCCGTAACGTTCCAGGCCCTCGAAACTGGCCACCCCGTGCCCGGACAGGAACAGCTTGAGAATCTCCTCGAACAGCCGCGCCGGTGCGGCTTCGGACAGCAGCCCGGCCAGGCGCGGGATAGGCTCGGCGGTGCCGGCCTCGATCTCGAAGCCCAGCTTGGCCGCCAATCGCACCGCACGCAGCATGCGTACCGGATCTTCCTGGTAGCGCAGCTCCGGGTTGCCGATCAGTTTCATCAGCCGCGCCTGCACGTCCTCGAAGCCGCCGCAGTAATCGCGCACCGAGAAATCTTCGATGGCGTAATACAGCGCGTTGCAGGTGAAATCGCGGCGGATCGCATCGTCTTCGATGGTGCCGTAGACGTTGTCGCGCACCAGGCGGCCGTTATCGAGCTCGCGGTCGCCGCTGCCATCGTCGCTGTTGGCGCGGAAGGTGGCCACCTCGATGATCTCGCGCCCGAACACCACATGCGCCAGACGGAAACGGCGCCCGATCAGGCGGCAATTGCGGAACAGCGCCTTGACCTCTTCCGGGGTGGCGCTGGTGGCCACGTCGAAATCCTTCGGGTGGCCGCCGACCAGCAGATCGCGCACCGCGCCGCCGACCAGATAGGCGCCGAAGCCGCATTCGCGCAGCCGATAGAGCACGCGCAGCGCGTTGGGGCTGATGTCCTTGCGCGAGATGGTGTGCTGGTCGCGCGGAATGACGCGCAGCGTGAACGGGGATGTAACTGAGGGTTCGATGATGGCGCTTCCGTCTTGTGTTGCAGGATTGCCCAACGGCTATTACCCCACTATACTAGCGCGCTGCTCAAGACGCGACAAAACGCTCCCTTCGTCTAGTGGTTAGGACGTGGCCCTCTCAAGGCTAAAACAGGGGTTCGAGTCCCCTAGGGAGCGCCATCCGTTCCGCAGCAGATCCTGCCAAGGCCCCGCATTGCGGGGCTTTTGCGTTACATGGCACGCGTCATGCGCGGCCGCGCATTGCCGGCAGTCTCCTCCCGGAAACCTCGCCCCACAGCCGTACGGCGACATGGTCGTGTCTGGTTGGTACCGGCGTGCCCGACCTGACGACTCCCGTCACCCCATGACCACTCTCGGCAGGCCTGCGCGCGGCGCTGCATGCGCCCCATCGGATCATGCCAACCACAACAACGCCAGGGCCGCCTTTGCGTAGACGCACAAGACGCTGTGCGCGCCGAGGCATCCGCTGTGCAGAACCGCACGCGGGGCGATGCGCTTGCGTGCCCGCGCGGGCGGGCGGCCGGGGAATTTGCACTGCATCTCGCCTCCTCAGACGATTGCCACAGGTGATTGCCCAACATCGCAGCCGGTCTCGGCGACGGCGTCGTGGGCATGCAGACTTTCCAGGTGGCGCACCGCCACATGGAAAGCCGTATAGCGCTCTGCGAGCGCCTGGCGCAGCCGCCGTGCCGCGTCCTCCACGTACATCAGGTTGGCGCCGTTCAAGCGGGCAAAGGCCTGCTCGTCGATGCGTCGTACCGCCGCCTGCACCGGCGTGGCCAACGCCTGCTCGCACACCCCCACCAGGTCGCGAATCTCCAGCCGCTGCATGCGGCCCATCAGGTCGACGCGCACCTGCGCGATGCTGCGCTGGCTGTGCGGCGTGGCATACGAACCGTTGACCTGCAGCCACGCCGCCACCGCCTCGGCTGAAAGCACATCGCGCCCGGCGTGCTGCCGAACGAACGCTTCGCTCAGCAGCTGGCGCGACAACGCAGCCGAACAGGGACATGTCGATGCGTAGAGCACATCGACCTGCAATTGGACACGGCTACGCCCCTCCACGCATTGCGCCTCCAGACGCACCGGATAGGCGCGCCAGCCCGCCAGCCCTTCGCTCAACAGCGCCGGCACCCGCAGCATCACCTCGAAAGCCAGCGACACCCGCGCCGCACGGCTGCCGCAGTCGTCGTGGCTGTCGATCAAGGCCTGCAACAACTGCGACAGCATCGCCGGCGACAGCGGCTGCTCGAGATGCCGATCCAGCAGGCGATACAGCCGCGACATATGGATGCCCTTGAGGTCTGCCCGCGGCAGATCCACCTGCACGCTGGCGCGCGCGCCCACCGTCGCGCCGGGCTCGGCGTCATCCAGGCGTACGGGAATGGCGATATCGTGCATGCCCACCCAGCGCAACGGCGCGCTCAACGTGGACGGTTCGGAGACGGCAACATCGGGGAGCGTGGCGGACATCGCAAACTCGTTGGTGGAAAATGGCGATCGCACGACGTGCGCGACCAGGGACGCTAGGACCGTGTGACGTGCCTGGCGTTGCGTGCGAAGTAGTCGTCGATGCCGGCGTGCAATGCCTGCGCAAGCTCGTCCTGATGGCTGTCGCCACACAGGCGCTGGCAGTCGTCGCGATTGCTCATGAAGCCGGTTTCCACCAGCAGCGACGGGATATCCGGCGATTTCAGCACCGCGAAGCCTGCCTGCCCGACCTCTGGCTGATGCAGCCGCGTCACCTGTTGCAGACGCCCGAGCATCAATTTGCCCAATGCCACGCTGCTGGTGATGGTGCCGCTCAACGACAGGTCGGCCAGCACCTGCGACAGCACCGGATTGCCCGGAACACGCAGCCGGCGCGCGGTGTCGCCCATGTCGTCGGCAGCGTTCTCGCTGTCGGCCAGCCAACGGGCCATGGCCGAACTGGCGCCGTTCGCCGACAGCGCATACACCGATGCACCGCGCGCCTGTGCGTTGGGCGCGGCGTCGGCATGGATGGACACGAACAGATCGGCATTGCGGCGATGGGCGATCAACACCCGCTCGTGCAAGGGCACGAAACGGTCGTCGCTGCGGATCATGGTCGGCCGGTAGCGCACATCGGCGGCCAGGCGCTGGTGCAGACGCGCAGCGATCGCCATCGCAACATGCTTCTCGTAGCGTGCATCGGCGCTCACCGCACCGGGATCCTTCCCCCCGTGGCCGGCGTCGATCGCCACCACATAGGGATGCAGGCGCGATCGGTCAGGCGTGGTCTGCTCGGCCGGCTCTATCGGCGCTGCCACAGCGGCAGCCTCGCTCGCGGACAAGGCCACGCTACCGAGCTTGGCAGCACACTCCAGCACCAACGTACTGCCTTCCCAGCGCGGGTTGACCAAACAGGTCTGCTGCAGATCAAACACCACGCGCAGACCATCGAGATGCGGCGCACAGCGGATGCGGGCCACCGCCGTACCGGCGGGTACTGGATCGATGCGCGGCGGCTGCGACGACACGCCAGGCAGATCGATGACCAGGCGTTCGGGATCGGACAACCTGAAACTGCGGTAGGCAAGCTGCGTACTCAGCTCCAGCCGCAGGCGCAACAGCTCGCCCTGCTGCACGCTGCATGCCCGTAAGACTGCAAGCCCCTGCGCAGATCCCAGCGCAGGCGAAAGCATCAATGCGGCAGCTCCGCCATGTAGCAGGTGCCGGCGCTTCAACATGCCCTCCCCTTACGAGGCGGGCAATCGACTCGCCACGACAAACGGCAGCACGGCACTCGCAGCGATTCCGGACGGTACACCAGGGACGGGAGCAAACAGAACACGGTAGGCAAGACTGCGCAGCTGCGGATCATTGTTATAAAGTAACACTAATCCAGCAAAAACGAGAGGTCATCTGCGGCCCGCGCCTACGCGTTCGTTTTCTCGTCCGGAAGACACCATGTCCCGCCACCTCCCCGAGAGCTATGCCGCCTGGCGCCACTGCATCGAGATCGACTGAACCGCCCCGCGTTTCCCGGAGACTCCTTGGTTTGAGTCACGCCGACATGGCGGACTCGTTGGGTTGCTTGTGTTTGGAATAATAGTTGGCTTCGGCCTCGGCCGGTGGGATGCTGCCGATCGGCTCAAGCAAGCGGCGATTGTT
>NZ_JAJGQH010000006.1 GCF_020783655.1 Xanthomonas melonis
GAGAAGGTGCCCGAAGGGCGGATGAGGGCGCTTAGTCCTTCGTCACCCGATTGATTTCCGCCAGGCTGGTCACCCCATGCGCAGCCTTCATCAACGCCGACTGGCGCAAATCGCGGATACCGATCTTCTGCGCCGCCTCGGCGATCTGCATCGCATTACCGCCTTCCAACACGATCGCACCGATCTCGTCGGTCATCGGCATCACCTGGTAGATGCCGGTACGGCCCTTGTAGCCCTCGGTGCACTCGTCGCAGCCCACCGCCTCGTACAGCTCGATCCCCGCAGCGATCTGCTCGGGCGTAAAGCCTTCGGCCAGCAACGCGTTTTCCGGCAGCGACGACCTGCGCTTGCAGTGGTTGCACAACCGCCGCGCCAGACGCTGCGCGATCACCAGCGTCACCGAGGAAGTGATGTTGTAGGGCGCAATGCCCATGTTCATCAGACGCGCGATGGTCTGCGGCGCATCGTTGGTATGCAGCGTCGACAGCACCATGTGGCCGGTCTGCGCCGCCTTGATCGCGATCTCGGCCGTCTCCAGGTCGCGGATTTCGCCGACCATGATGATGTCCGGATCCTGGCGCAGGAACGAGCGCAAGGCCGCGGCGAAGGTCATGCCGCGCTTGTTGTTCTGCTGCACCTGGTTGACGCCTGGCAAGCGGATTTCGACCGGATCCTCGGCGGTGGAGATGTTGCGCGTCTCGTCGTTGAGGATGCCCAGCGCCGTATACAACGACACCGTCTTGCCCGAACCAGTCGGCCCGGTCACCAGCACCATCCCGTACGGCTTGTGGATCGCCTCCAGGAACAACTTCTGCTGGTCCGGCTCGTAGCCCAGCTTGTCGATGCCCAGCTTGGCCGCGCTGCCGTCCAGGATACGCAGCACCACCTTCTCGCCGAACAGCGTCGGCAAGGTGCTGACGCGGAAGTCGATCTGCTTGGTCTTGGACAGGTTGAGCTTGATGCGCCCGTCCTGGGGCACCCGCTTCTCCGCGATATCCAGCTGCGACATCACCTTCAAGCGAGCCGCGATGCGCTGATTCAGCTTCACCGGCGCCTTGGCCACATTCTTGAGCAGCCCATCGATCCGCAACCGCACCCGGTAATCGTCTTCATAGGGCTCGAAATGGATGTCCGAGGCTCCCCGCCGGATCGCATCCACCAGCACCTTGTTGACGAACTTCACCACCGGCGTGTCGTCGCCCTTGGCATCGACCCCGGAATCCCCGCCGGCGCCCATGTCCTCGTCCCCGGCCGACACGTCCAGGTCGCCCATGCCCTCATCATCATCCCCGAGAGAAGCGCCTAGCGAGGCATTACTGGCCTGCCATTGCTCCAGGGTACGACGGATCTGGTCTTCATCAACCAGGATCGGCTCGACCACCAAGTTTGTATGAAATTTGATGTCATCCAGCGCGCGCGTCTGCGTCGGGTTGCTCACCCCTACGAACAACCGGTTGCCGCGCTTGAACAGCGGCAGCACCTGATGCTTTTGCAGCAACTCCTCGCTGACCAGCTTGACCGCGTTTTGGCTAGCATCGAACACCGAAACGTCCATCAACGGCATGCCGAACTCGACTGCGTTGGCCGCTGCAAGTTGCGAGGCAGATACCAGCTTCTTCTCGGCGAACCACTGCGGCAAAGGAACTTTGGCAGCTGATGCCTGATCCATTGCCATCCTAGCCACACCTTCGTCTATAGCTCCATCCTGAACAAGACGCCGCGCTATACCAGTAATGCCAACAAGATTAACGGCTACGTTCATCGCGTTAAATGCTCCGAAGGTGATGGCGTCTATTCGACGAACCTAGACGACGCGCTTAGAGGGGCAAGTAAACTTCACTCATTTACAGTGGCCTTGACCATTCCGAAAACCGCGGCGCGGGTCACATATCGTCCCTGTATTGGTCCAATCCAGTTGAACACCTATCGATAACGATGGCGTATCAACGATGGTAAGCCGGGTCGCGCCATCGACGGAGGTCGCAGCAGTTGTCGCGCGAATCACGCCATCTTGTATCGAAAATGGCGTAGGAATATTTCGAGTTCCCCCAGCTGGAGGCATCGGTACGCCATTTTGCCCCGAACTGCATCCAGTCAACGATTGCTGTTCCGTCGCACATAGGCCTATCGCAGTGCGATAAGCCCCCAGCTCCGCCATTGCAGCAGCAGCTCTCGCGCGAGACACGTAGTCGCTATAGATAGGAGAAGCCACCGAGGCTAAAATCGCTACAATTGCGACGACAATCATTAGCTCCACAAGCGTGAAGCCTGCAAAATTTTTTTTCAGCCTCATCTCGCGCCTCCCCTACTAGACTTCAGCGCAAAGCCTCCGACTTGCAAAACTAAAAGAGCCCTGCCACTTGGCAGGGCTCTTTTTTCTATCCAATTACACAATTACGGGCAGCCGCCCTGACCTGGCTTGAAGCCGCGAGTAGCATTGCAAGAAGTACCCGAATTTTCCCAGGTGATGACGCCGGCATTCGCGGTCGGGGTCAGAACATACGTCAGGTTTGCTCCACCGCTCGATGCAGTGGCCCCAGTCGTCGCAGTGACCACACCATCGGCAATGCTGGTGATGTTGGTAACGTTCTTGGTACGGGGAAATGCGGCAGCAGTAATGGCTGGAATACCATTGGTACCGGCATTGCAACCGGTCGCAGTCTGCGTTTCGGCAATGCAGGACGAAATCGCGGTCTTGTAGCCAGCGAGTTCAGCAGCGGCGCCGGATGCACGCGTGCGCGAGACATAGTCCTGATATTGCGGAATCGCGATTGCAGCGAGAATAGCGATGATTGCCACCACGATCATCAATTCGATCAGCGTAAAGCCTTGTTGCTTCTTCATTTCAAGATCCCCAGAGTGAGTTAGACCGAGCAGCCAGATAAGCTAGACGGGCGTGCTGCAAATAGGCTTAAGCAGATTTCGTGCCAAGAATAGAACCAGCTCTTTGCATGCCGCGGGGCAATGATGAACCAACCGTGAGACCGAAGGAAGAAGCCGTGTTGCCAATTGAGACGCCGTCATCGCCCTGACGCACTAGGTCACTTTGTACCAAACGAAGTCACAAACCTTCTTCTGCAACCGGACGCGCCAGCTGCCTCCAAAAACGCTACCATAGACAGCATTCTGGCCTGGGGATGGCTAAGGGGAAATACATGTCGGCAATGCAGTCAGTCGCCAAGAAGACACAGCCTGGACAACGCAGCGTCCTGCTACAAACGTTTGTTTGGGAAGGGACAGACAAACGCGGCGTGAAGATGAAAGGGGAACAGACCGCAAGGAACGTGAACTTGCTTCGAGCTGAGCTTCGACGGCAAGGCATTACGCCAATAGTCGTGAAGCCCAAGCCCAAGCCCCTGTTTGGAGCTGCAGGCAAGAAGGTCACCCCTAAGGATATTGCATTCTTCAGTCGACAGATGGCCACCATGATGAAGTCTGGTGTGCCCATCGTAAGCGCGCTGGAGATAATAGGGGAGGGCCACAAAAATCCTCGAATGAAGCAGATGATCGGCCAAGTTAGAGGCGATATTGAAGGAGGGTCATCACTTTACGAAGCCATTAGCAAGCACCCAGTGCAGTTCGATGAGCTCTATAGAAATCTCGTTCGCGCGGGTGAAGGTGCAGGCGTTCTTGAGACCGTGCTCGATACTGTTGCAACGTACAAGGAAAATATCGAAGCACTGAAAGGAAAGATCAAGAAAGCACTCTTTTACCCAGCGATGGTTATCGCGGTTGCGTTGATCGTTAGTGCAATCCTTTTGATTTTCGTTGTCCCACAGTTTGAAGAAGTATTCAAGGGCTTTGGAGCGGAACTGCCTGCCTTTACCCAGTTGATTGTGTCAGCATCTCGTTTCATGGTGAGCTATTGGTTGCCAATGCTCTTCTTGACGATTGGCTCGATAGGCGGCTTCATTTTTGCCTATAAACGATCACCGCGAATGCAGCATGGAATGGACCGACTGGTATTGCGCATACCAGTGATTGGCCAGATCATGCACAATAGTTCCATTGCCCGTTTTTCTCGTACGACAGCTGTAACCTTTAGGGCAGGCGTGCCGCTAGTAGAAGCACTTGGGATAGTGGCAGGCGCAACGGGCAACAAGGTTTATGAAGAAGCAGTCCTTAGAATGCGTGATGATGTGGCAGTAGGGTATCCTGTCAATACCGCAATGAAACAAGTAAATATCTTCCCGCAGATGGTGATACAGATGACCGCAATTGGCGAGGAAGCAGGCGCCCTGGATTCCATGCTCTTCAAGGTTGCAGAGTATTTCGAACAAGAAGTGAACAACGCCGTAGATGCTCTTAGCAGCCTATTGGAACCGATGATCATGGTTTTTATTGGCACGGTTGTCGGCGGCATGGTTATTGGCATGTACCTACCCATTTTCAAACTCGCTTCGGTGGTTGGATAAGACGTAATGGCATTTCTCGACCAGCATCCCGGTCTCGGCTTTCCTGCCGCGGCCGGACTGGGACTGCTGATTGGCAGCTTCCTGAACGTGGTGATCCTGCGCTTGCCCAAGCGCATGGAGTGGCAGTGGCGGCGCGATGCGCGCGAGATCCTGGAGCTGCCGGACATCTATGAGCCGCCGCCGCCGGGGATCGTGGTGGAGCCCTCGCACGACCCGGTGACAGGCGACAAGCTCAAGTGGTGGGAGAACATTCCGGTCCTGAGCTGGGTGATGCTGCGCGGCAAGTCGCGCTACAGCGGCCAGCCGATCTCCATCCAGTATCCGCTGGTTGAGCTACTCACGGCCTTCCTGTGCGTGGCCAGCGTCTGGCGTTTCGGCTTCGGCTGGCAGGGCTTTGGCGCGATCGTGCTGAGCTGTTTCCTGGTAGCGATGTCGGGCATCGACCTGCGCCACAAGCTGTTGCCGGACCAGTTGACCTTGCCGCTGATGTGGCTGGGCCTGGTCGGCTCGATGGACAACCTCTACATGCCTGCCAAGCCCGCCTTACTGGGCGCGGCGGTCGGCTATGTCTCGCTGTGGACGGTGTGGTGGCTGTTTAAGCAGCTCACCGGCAAGGAAGGCATGGGCCACGGCGACTTCAAGCTGCTGGCCGCGCTCGGGGCCTGGTGCGGCTTGAAAGGCATCCTGCCGATCATCCTGATCTCTTCACTGGTCGGCGCCATCCTGGGCTCGATCTGGCTGGTGGCCAAGGGCCGCGACCGCGCCACCCCGATCCCATTCGGCCCCTACCTGGCCATCGCCGGCTGGGTGGTGTTCTTCTGGGGCAACGATCTGGTGAACGGCTACCTGCAGTTCGCAGGCCTGCGCTGACCGGGGCACGGCGATGAGCGACTTCATCGTCGGCCTCACTGGTGGCATCGCCTCCGGCAAGAGCGCCCTTGCCGCCGAGTTCGAGAAGCTGGGTGTACCGGTCATCGATGCCGATGCGGTTGCGCGGCACGTCGTCATGCCGGGTCCTGTTCTCGATTGCATCATCGACTACTTTGGACCAGGCATCTTGCTGCCGGATGGCACGCTGGACCGCTCCGCCCTGCGCAACATTGTTTTCGCAGATCTGACGCAACGCAAAGCGCTCGAAGCAATTACGCATCCGGCTATCCGTGCAGAGTTGCAGCGCGCGGCACAGGCGGCTGAAGGTCCTTATGCCATCGTTGCGATCCCTTTGCTCACCGAGGCGGGTGGCCGCGCAGCCTATCCCTGGTTGGATCGCGTTCTGGTGATCGATGCACCAGTCGAACTGCAACATGCACGACTAATGCGCCGCGATGGCAGCACGCCGGAATTGGCGGATCAGATGATCGCTGCGCAGGCGTCCCGCGAGCAGCGTCTTGCGCTGGCGGACGACGTCGTGGTCAACGATGGCCAGCCGGCACATCTAATTCGAGCGGCGCACGAGCTCGACGCGCGTTATCGCCAGCGCACGAATTAGCGCGTCATTCCTGCAATTCCGCACACCCTACCGACGGGAGCGGAAAACATGACAGGTCGCAAAGACGACCTAGCGATGAAAGGCCAGTGTCGCGATGACGCCGCGCTCCTGGCCTGGCCGCACGCTCACGCGCCAGCCATACAGGTCGCACAGCCGGCTGACGATGGACAGGCCGATGCCGCCGCCTTGCGAGTGGCCGGCGTGGGTGCCGCGGTAGCCGCGCTGGAACAGTTTGGCGGCGTCTTCTTCGCTCAGGCCGGGGCCGGAGTCGATGACTTCCACCGCATCGCCGAGCACGCGCACGCGCACCTGGCCGTCCTGGGTGTATTTGACGGCGTTGCCGATCAGGTTGCCGAGCGCGACCGACAAGGCGGATTCGGGCGCGTCGATCACCAGGTCGCGGCCGCCCTCCAGCAGCAGCTCCAGCGGTTTTCCGCCGAGTTGGGCGCGGTGCGAGTCGATCAGTTGTTCGGCCACCTTGGCCACATTGCTGCTGCCCTGCCCGCGTTCGTTGCGCGAGAGCAGCAGCAGCGAGCCGATCAGGTCGCTGCATTGCTGTTCGGCGCGCTGGATGCGCTGCAGCCGTTGCAGCACCTTCTCATCCAGATTGGGCTTGGTCAGCAGCAACTCGGTGGCACCGCGAATCACCGCCAGTGGCGTGCGCAGTTCGTGGCTGACGTCGGCGTTGAATTCGCGGTCGCGCTGCACCACTTCGGTCAGGCGTGCGGAATAGTCGTCCAGCGCTTCGGCGAGCTGGCCCACCTCGTCGTCCGGGAAGTGCGCGGCCAGCGGCTTGGGCTCGCTGGTACCGCCGCGGTAGGCACGCAGGCGCGCAGCCAGGTCCGACACCGGGCGCATCACCTTGGAGGCGGACCACCAGCCGATCAACAGTGAAAACCCGCTGAACACCAGTACCGACAGCATCAAGGTGCGCTTGAGCTGGATCTCGCCCTTGAGCGTCTGGGTCATGTCGTAGGCGAGGAAGAACCACTCGCTGGGCGTCTTGCGCACCGCCAGTTTGTACGAGTACGCATTGCCGTTTTCGTCCACGCCGGAAATGGTGTGGATGCCATCGGGGAACTGGTACCACTCCGGCTGCTCCAGGCGCAGCGCTTCGAACTTGTCGCTCTTGACCACGCGCCCGCGCATCTGTTGCACGGGCAGGTCGGGGTTGCGCATCGGATCGGAATAGAACCGCTGCGCGAACGCGTCGATGTTGCGGTTCATCACGTCTTCGACCAACTGGTTTTCCACGCGCGAGCGCGCCCAGTTGGTGGCAAAGGCGAACAGGGTCGTCAGGCAGAAGCCCAGCAACACGAACGACAGGATGATGCGGCTGCGCAGTCGCCGCCGGTAGCGGCCACGCCGGCGGGCGGGCCGCGGTCCGCTGGCACTCTCAGGCATCGGGCGAAGCGATGCGGTAGCCGATGCCATGGCGGGTCTGGATCATCGGTACATCGAACGGCTTGTCCACCACCGCGCGCAGGCCGTGAATATGCACGCGCAGCGAGTCCGAATCGGGGAGCTCTTCGCCCCACACGCGGGTTTCCAGCTCCTGGCGCGTCACCACGGCGGGCGAGGCTTCCATCAGCGCCTGCAGGATCTTCAACGCAGTGGGATTGAGTTGCAGCAGCTTGCCACGGCGGCGCACTTCCAGTGTGTCCAGGTTGTACTCAAGATCGCCGGTTTCGAGCACGCGGGTGTGCACGCCCTTGCCGCGACGCGACAGCGCGTTGAGGCGTACTTCCACTTCCTGCAACGCGAACGGCTTGATCAGATAGTCGTCGGCACCAGAGTCGAAGCCGGCCAGCTTGTTGTCCAGCGAGTCGCGCGCGGTGAGCATCAGCACCGGGGTTTGCTTGCGCGCTTCGTTGCGCAGCTTGCGACAGACTTCGATGCCGTCCATGCCGGGCAGGTTGAGGTCGAGCACGATGGCGTCGAACTCGTGCACCACCGCCAGGTGTAGGCCAGTGACGCCATCGGCGGCGAAATCCACCGTATGGCCGCGGTCTTCGAGGTAATCCCCCAGGTTGGCGGCAATGTCGCTATTGTCTTCGATTACTAGAATTCGCACTGGAACCTCGTTGTTGAGTCAGTTACCCGACTGCATTCGCACGTTCTGGCGTTGCAGCCGCGTCAATTCGTTTTTGTCGCCGTCTCGCAGCCGGCGCCGCTCGGCAGCCGTCATGCATTGCGTGGTGGAGAGATGCGAGCCCACTGCGCGAACGCGTTGACAGACCATCCGACTGTCTTCGCCAGCCTTGGTCAACAGCGCATTGACCACTTCCTGGTCATTGAACACTGCGACGCTTGACTCGGGCGTGAGTTGCGCCGGGTCGGGACTGGCCTGCAGCGTGGCCTGCATTCGCCCGAGGGCGGCCAGCACCTTGGCGCGGTCCTCGGGCCCGATCTCGGCATAGGTGTCGCCCGAGTTCAGGTCGCGGCGCACCTGTTCGGCCTGCTCGGCGAACGGCCGCTTGGCCTTGAGATCCACCATGGTCTTGGTGGCGGCAAAGGCCGGCAACGCCAGGAACAGCAGCAGCAGAGGTCCCTTCATGATTTTCCTTTGCGTTCCATACCCGACGATTGCTGAAATGTAGACCTGAACACGGCAACCAACAAGCCGTCACAAAAAGGCCCGGGCGCCTGTGGGACACCCGGGCCAAACGTTCTTCCCGATCACCGTCACTGCCGAGAGCGGAGCTACGGTCGGCAGAGGCTAGCGGTCCAGAGATTATTTTTTTGTTAATTTTTCGGTAAGGCATGCAGTCGGCCGATCAGCGGGTGGCCTGCTCCAGATGTTCCACGATATGGGTGGCGACATCCACGCCACAGACGCCCTCGACCCCTTCCAGCCCCGGAGTCGAGTTGACTTCCAGGACCAGTGGTCCACGGCTGGAGCGGATCAGGTCCACGCCGGCCACCGCCAGGCCGAGCGCGCGCGCCGAACGGACCGCCACTTCCTGTTCCTGCGCGCTGGCCTCGGCCATGGCGGCGCTGCCGCCCAGATGCAGGTTGGAACGAAAGTCGCCTTCGGCGGCCTGGCGGCGCATGGCGGCGACAACGCGGTCGCCGACCACGAAACAGCGCAGGTCCGCCCCCTCTGCCTCGCCGATGAATTCCTGCACGATGAAGTTGGCGTACAGCCCGCGCAGCGCCTCGACCACCCCGCGCGAGGCGCTGGCTTTTTCGGTCAGGATCACGCCGGCCCCCTGCGCGCCCTCGTTCAACTTCACCACATGCGGCGGCGGGCCGAGCATGGAGAGCAGATCCTGGGTGTCGTCGGGGTTGTCGCCGAACACGGTGACGGGCATGTCGATGCCCTGCGCGGCCAGCAGCTGGTGTGCACGCAACTTGTCGCGCGAACGCAGGATGGCGTCGGAAGGGTTCGGCGTATAGGTGCCCATGAACTCGAGCTGGCGCAACACTGCCGTGCCATAGCGGGTGACCGAGGCACCGATGCGCGGGATCACCGCGTCGAAGCCGGTGATCGGCTTGCCCTTGTAGTGCAGGCTGAAACCGTCGGCGGCAATCCGCATATAGCAGCGCAGCGGATCCAGGATGCGCACCGTATGCCCACGCTTGCGCCCGGCTTCGATCAGCCGGCGGGTCGAATACAGTTTGCTGTTGCGGGAAAGAATGGCGATCTTCATCGCAGTGGGAGTACGGCGCGGCCTGGACATGGTCGGAGTCTGGTGACGGAGTGACCCAAGCCCGTACGTGTGCCGTCCAGATCGCATGCAGGCCAGCTCCCTGCGCGCGACGATCGGACTGCTGTGCGACGGCCCCGAGAATGTGGAAGCGATGGCGCCAGGGCCTGTTGCAACCACGAACGCTGCGCAGCCACGGCCGCCTGGATGCTAGCAGGGCGTGCGCGCCGCGCTCAAGCGCCAAGCCGGCGACGGTCGCCCGCTAACGCATGCCAGCCATTGGCGCTGCCCGGCATGCACGGTCCACAACGCGTGGCGCGCGCAAGGCCCTCCGCTCGCAGCATCGATACCGACGCCGACGCAAGCTGCACATCCCCGTCGCCCTCACGCCACACCGCGATCGCCGTGACGCGTCTTGCACGCCTGGTACCGCAATGCTTGAGCCCCCTCAATGCCGGCATGCCGGCCCACCCGAGACCCATCCATGCGACGTCCAGCAAGCGCGGCCTATGCCAACCCCTCCCGCATCCGTCAGGGGCGTCCGTTTCCGCGCGGCGCCGTTTTCGATGGCAAGGGCACCAATTTCGCCCTGTTTTCCGCGCATGCCACGCGTGTGGAGCTGTGCCTGTTCGACGAACAGGGCAACGAAACGCGCGTCGACCTGCCCGAATACACCAACGAGATCTGGCATGGCTATCTGCCGGACGTCAAACCGGGGCAGCGTTATGGCTACCGCGTACACGGTCCTTACGCACCGACCGAGGGGCACCGCTTCAATCACAACAAGCTGCTGCTGGATCCCTATGCACGCGAGCTCGAAGGCGACCTGATCTGGGCCGACGAACTCTACGGCTACACGGTGGGCCACCCTGACGGCGATCTGAGTTTCGACGAGCGCGACAGCGCACCCTTCATGCCCAAGTGCGTCGTGGTCGAAGACACCTACGACTGGGAGGACGATGCGCGCCTGCTCAAGCCATGGAACGAGACGGTGGTGTATGAAACCCATGTGCGCGGCTACACCATGCGCAACCCGCAGGTGCCCGAAGCGCTCCGCGGCACCTGCGCCGGCCTGGCGCAGCCCCAGGTGCTGCAATACATCAAGGACCTGGGCGTCACCGCAGTGGAGTTGCTGCCGGTGCACGCGTACCTGGACGATCAACACCTGCTGGACAAGGGCCTGCGCAATTATTGGGGCTACAACACCATCGGTTTCTTCGCATTGAAGTCACGCTATCTCTCCAGCGGCCACCGCGATGAGTTCCGCGACATGGTCAAGGCCATGCACAAGCAGGGACTGGAGGTGATCCTGGACGTGGTCTACAACCACACCGCCGAAGGCAGCGAGCTTGGGCCCACGCTGTCGTTCAAGGGTATCGACAATGCCAGCTACTATCGTCTGGCCGAGGACAAGCGCTATTACATCAACGACACCGGCACGGGCAATACGCTCAACCTGAGCAACTCGCGGGTGATCCAATTCGTCAACGATTCGCTGCGCTACTGGGCGGGCGAAATGCATGTAGACGGCTTCCGCTTCGATCTGGCGACGATTCTCGGCCGCGAGCCGAGCGGGTTCGATCAACGCGGCGGCTTCCTGGATGCCTGCAACCAGGACCCGTTGCTGTCGGAAGTGAAGCTGATCGCCGAGCCGTGGGATTGCGGCCCTGGCGGTTACCAGGTGGGTCACTTCCCACCGGGCTGGTCGGAGTGGAACGACAAGTTTCGCGACAATGCGCGCGAGTTCTGGAAGGGGGAGGACGGCAAGCTCGCCGAATTCGCCACCCGTTTCACCGGCTCTGCGGACCTGTTCGATCGGCGCGGCCGCAGGCCGTGGGCGTCGGTGAATTTCATTACCGCGCACGATGGGTTCACCCTGCGCGATCTGGTCAGCTACAACGAAAAGCACAACATCGACAATGGTGAGGACAACCGCGACGGCTCGTCCAATGACGGATCGTGCAATTACGGCGCCGAAGGCGAGACCGACGATGCCCAGATCCTGCAGATCCGCGAGCGGCAGATGAAGAACCTGCTTGCCACCCTGTTCCTGGCGCAGGGAACACCGATGCTACTGGCCGGCGACGAGCGCGCGCAGACGCAGGGAGGCAACAACAACACCTATTGCCAGGACAACGAGATCACCTGGCTGGACTGGGAGAACGACCCCACCGACGGACGCCTGACCGACTTCGTCAAGGCGCTGACGCACCTGCGCAAGCGCTACCCGATCCTGTCGCGTGGACGCTTCCTCAACGGTCAGTACAACGAGGAAGCCGGAGTGCGCGACCTCACCTGGCTCAACCCGGGCGGCAGCGAGATGGACGATGCGCATTGGACCGACGCCGGTGCGCGCTCGGTGGGTCTGCTGCTGGAGGGCAAGGCGCAGACTTCCGGCGTCAAGGAGCTGGCCAACGATGCCACCCTGCTGATCGTGATCAACGCCTACCACGAGGGCGTGAGCTTCACCCTGCCCGCGGCCGACGAGCCGGTGCATTGGAAGCTGGTGCTCTCCACCGACGAAGCACTGGAAGTGGACATGATGCCGGCCGGCGCGAGCGAGTTCCTGGCGCCGCCGCGCAGCGTGTCGGTGTTCGAATGCAAGAGCGACCAATGACCTGACACGGAGTGGCTCGCCGTTCGTCGACAAGGCGAGCGGCGAGACCGCTGCACGCGCGGCACCGATGTGGCGAGGTGTCGGTCAAGGATCCAGGCCGTCGAAGGGTGCGATGGCGCGCGATCGTTACGCGACATCGTTGCCGGCCGCCTCCGCATCATCGCGACGTTCGATCTACAGAGCGCACTCCACACGGTGCCCGCTGCAGGCCGGGTGGCCGTGCTGCGGGAAGGGTTGGCTGCGAGAAACGTTGGCGCATGCATCGTCGCCGGGGCTTACGCTGCCTGGCCTGTGTCGCGACGAATCGACGCCGAGCAGCGGTAGTACGATGCGATCCGGGCAGGCAAAACCAGCGCCGTTCGGCGAGCCGTAGACCGCGAAGCATTGCACCACCAGACGCCGCGTCTGGCGCAACCAGTCACGCGTGTGCAGCGACTGACGGCCGCGTCCTTCAGACCCGCTCGAGCGTCGACCCGTCCTTGCTCGCGGACTGCTTAGCCGGGATAAAGCGGAAAGCGCTTGTCCGGGTGCTTGGCCTTCCATTCCTTGTACGAACTGGTGCCTTCCCAGGCCTTGAACGCGCGCGGCGTACGGCCGCGCCCGGACCAGGTTTCGCCCGAATGCGGGAGCCAGTACTTGGCCAGGACCTCGCCTGTGGACGCCAGCGGCCCCTTGGACTTGCCGGTCATGGCGAGCGAAGCGATCTGGGATTTCTGCTTGGCATTGAAGCGGCTGGCGAACTGGGTCAACACTTCCACGACCTGGTCGAAGGCTTCCAGCGTCTGGGAATACTTGAGCTGCGCCTCCTCCTGCTCGAGCTTGCGCAGTTCTTCCAGCAATTGGGCTTTGGCGGCGGCGGTGGGTGAATCAGGCGGAACCTGGCGCATTGACGAAGCGGGGCTTGGGTGGGTCAACGAGTATTGCCGCTGGGCCGCCCAGCGTAAAGCGTCTGGCGGCTGGCGGGTCTGCTCGCGCTCAGCGATGGCGCAGCAAGGCCTGCTCGCGGGCCATGGTCAGCACCGGCCCGATGCGCCCGGCCCGTATCAGTTCGCTGCAGTGCTTGCCCACGAATTCCACGCGCGGCGCGGTGAACCATTGCACCACCCGGTCCAGCTGACCTGCGTTGATCGACCAGGCATGGCAGACCGCCTCGCCCAGTTCCTCGACCCCCACCAGGCCCATCTCGCGGATCTGCTCGGAATCGAGCTTGAACATCTCGAGCACCTTTTCGGCATCGTCGGGCGTGCCGCAGCGAACCGGCTGCTGTTCCGGCCCGGCTCGATACGCGATCGAGGCCATCCGCGCAAACTCGGCGCGACGCATGCCCTTGACCAGCGCTCCAACCAGTTGGGAATAGGTAGTGATCATGGTGCTCGCTCGGTGGTGCATGCACTATGCGCACCGGCGACGACCCGCTCAATCAGGAGGTTCCTGACCGCGGGGAAGGAAATTTCGCAACAGTCCAGTCATGGTTTTCGGCGCAGCCTCGCTGCAATCGATGTCATGGACGCTGCGAAAAAAACGGACTCCCCCGGCTTCGTGGCGATGCGCTGAAGTCCCCACCGCCTAGCTTATCGCCACACTCACCGGACGCATCGGCGACGCAGGATCGCCATGGGGCGGAAGCCTGCGCCGAACGGATCGACCGAGCAAGGCGTGCCCCATGTGGGAGCCGACATGGGCGACAACGCGGCCTGTGCGATGGCCACGCGCGCGCGGCTTGCCGTCCTGGTCCACGCGCCTAGTGCCGTAGCGCCTGATCGACCGCCGTCAGCGTGCGCTCGTACGACGCACGCTCGGCCGCACTCAAGAATCCCTGCTCACGCACATGCCGGCGTACCCCCGTCTCCACCTTGGCCAGTTCCGCAACAAGGCGGCGCGACTGCCCTTGCGTCACGTCGCCTTGCTTGCGCGCCTGTGCGATCGTCTCCCGCAACACCGCGGTGCGCCCAAAAAAATAGTGTTGCTGCGCCCGATCGACCTGCCAGCGGCCTTGCACGGGCCGAACCTCAAGCCCGCTGCCACGCACGGATTGGATGAATGCCTGATCGGCGCTCAGGGAGCCCGACAGCGCCACGGAACGCTTGCCCTGCGTCAATCCAGGGTCCACGTCCACGGCACATCCGGTCCGATGCGCCAATTCTTGCAAACGCTCATCCAGCCGCTGTGCCGGCAGCGACAGTGGGAACGGCCCCGGCTGACAGGCCGCCACGGCCTGCCCCGCGCACAGAAACACGTTCCCGAATGCAACAACGATCGGCAGCAACCGATTGCAAACACCAGACATGGCGGCGTCCAGATCCGCACGGACATACGTGCAAACCAACGCTAGACCCGCAGGACCCAACGGCGACCAAATCGACGGGACACATCACTCGCCGCGCACTTCCGCAGCACACGCTCCGATCACATCGTCGGCGCGGCTATAGCAGGTGAGTTCTTCCAACGGGCTGGCTGCAGGAGCGCAGCTGATCGCGGAGCGAACCGGAAAATTGCGGAGCGGGCAGAAACGCCGAAACCCTTGCGGCATATGGAGCGGGCGATGGGAATCGAACCCACGTCAGTAGCTTGGGAAGCTACAGCTCTACCATTGAGCTACGCCCGCCTGGCGTGGTGAGAGTGTAGGCGGGTGCGGGCATCGGGCGCAATGTGCGCGTGACATGCAGCAGCACCATGACATGGCCGACTCGCCGCAACTAGGCCACTTTCTCCGCCACCACGCGGCCGATCTGGGTCGAACCGGTGGTGACCGGCAAGCGAGCGGCCAGACACGCTGCGCGTGGATCCCGCCCAGGCCTTGCGAGGATTCCACACGCAACGAGGGCCGGTTGCCCGGCCCTCGTGTCTTGCTGGTGCTGCACGCTCTACGACGCGTGGATCAGAATGCGCCGCTGAAATTCACGAACAGGGTGGCATCGCGTGCGCTGCGCTGGGCAGTGGTGGTGCTCAGGCCGATGTTGCTCTGCAGGCCCCACAGGCCGGTGCGCGCACCCAGTACCACGGTGGCGTAATTGCGATCGAAGTTCTGACCCGGGACGGTGTACATGCCTACCTGCGGCATCGACTGCAGCCAGGCGCTGGCTTCGCCGCCATCCTTGAACTCGTGGTCGTAGGTGGCCTGCAGGTAGGGCTTGACCATGGCGCCATCCAGACGCACCTGGAAGCCGACCCGGCCCACCAGCGAATCGATGTCCTGATCGGCATAGCCCAGCGCGGTCGCGCCTGCGTTGCTTTCGGTGTAGCCGTCGAGCTTGATCTTCTGCCAGGTCAGGCCGGCCACCGGGCCGTACTTGACGTTGCCTTCGCCCAGCGAATAGCCGGCGTTGAGCGCGGCGGTGAGGTTGCTGCCGTCCGGCGAACCGCTGTGCACGCGGGTGGCCGGCCCGAGCTGCACTTCGCGGTCCACGTCGTAGCTCAGCCAGCTGTAGCTGACCTGGGCATTGACCCACACCGGGCCGGTGTACCAGCCGAAGAAACCGCCCAGGGTGGTGTCGTCCTGCTTGAAGCTGCCATTGCGGTTGCCGAAGTCGGCGTCCATGCGGCCGAAGCCGGCAAAGCCACCGAAGACCAGATCGCCCGCGGTCCAATCCACACCGAACAGGCCGGCCGGCGCCAAGCCGTCGTACAGGTCGGCATGATCGTAGCGCTGCATGTCGCCACGCACGCTTCCCCACCAGCGCAGGCCGTCGGCGTCGGGCTTGCCGTCCAGATGCCAGGCCACCTGATCGGCGCGCGCGCGGCCGCCGGCCTGCGCGGAATGGGTCAGCACCTGCTGCAGACGCGGCGCTTCCAGCAGCGAGATCGCGTACTGGCCCAGGATCTGATGGACTGCAGTGGTCGGGTGGATGCCGTCTGCGAACACATAGGTGTTCTGCGCATTGGCGGCGACCAGGCTGGTCGGGTTGCAGGCCGGCAGCGCCAGCGCCGGGTTGCAGGCGGTGCTGGTGACGTTACTGAAACCAAAGGTGCCCGGCGTGGCGACGATTTCCTGCAGCATGTGGAAGGTATCGACCGGGATCACGCGCAGGCCAGCCGACTGCAGGCCGTTGAACAAGGCCGTGTTGTAGGTGGTGGCCGCAGCGGTGCCCTGCGCCATTCCCACAGCGCCGCCAGCGCGGAAGCGCGGGGTGAGGCCGACGTCCGGGATGGTGGGCACCATGACGTAGCGCGCGCCGGCATTTTGCAGGGTGGCCACGGCACCGACCTGTGCGGTGACCGCGCCGCCGATGATGGCCTGCGCCTGCGCCGGAGCGAGGGACGCGGCGAGCAGGTCGTTGGCGCCGCCCCACACGGTGTAGAGCGCGTTCGGGTCGGCGCGGCCGCCGTTGGCGGTGAGGTAGGTATTGATCTGGCTGGTCACCGACGGTGCGGCGCCGAGCACGCTGACCGAGCTGGCCTGGATACGCGCGCCGCCGGCAGCGTAGTTGTCGCCGATCTGGCCATTGCCGTTGGGCGCGGCATTGGTGGCGAAGTGGTCGGCCACGTACTCGGCCCATACCCAGCCCGGGTTGGTGGTGAACTTGCCGGTGACTGGGCGCGAGGCGGCCGGCAGCAGCGGGTTGTAGTAGCCGCTGTCGGTCAGGCTGTCACCGAAGAAGACGGTGCGATCGAAGGCCGACTCGGCCATGGCCGGGGTGGCCGCGATGGCGATGGCAACGGCCATCAGGGAACGGATCGGGCGAAATGTTGAAGCCATGGGAGTGCCTGTGTGATGGGAGTGGGACCGGAGATCGACCTGCATACGTACGCCGGCGCATGGCAATGGTTTCATCCTGGCCGCCCGTGCTCACGCTGCATCGCCGCATAACGCAAAAACGCGCGCCCGGACGGCGCGCGATGCAACAATGATGACATGAACATTCAACTCAACGGCAGCCCGCGCGCACTTCCCGACCAACTGACCCTGGCCGCCTTGCTGGAGCAGGAGGGCCTGGCCCAGCGGCGCGTGGCAGTGGAAGTCAACGGCGAGATCGTTCCACGTGGGCAACACGCCACGCATGCGCTGCATGCAGGCGACGTGGTGGAAATCGTACATGCGCTGGGCGGCGGCTGATGCGTCACGCCGCCCGACGCACCTGAGCACGATGGGTGATAATTGCGCCATGACGAATCCTGCCCCCTCCGACGCGCTGGTCATTGCCGGCAACCGCTACCGTTCGCGCCTGCTCACCGGCACCGGCAAGTTCAAGGATCTGGACCAAACCCGCCTGGCCACCGAGGCGGCCGCCGCCGACATCGTGACCGTGGCGATCCGCCGCGTGAACATCGGCCAGGACCCCAACGCGCCCAGCCTGCTCGACGTGCTGCCGCCGGACCGCTATACCCTGCTGCCCAACACCGCCGGCTGTTACACCGCCGAAGACGCAGTACGCACCTGTCGGCTGGCGCGCGAACTGCTGGACGGCCACACCCTCACCAAGCTGGAGGTGCTGGGCGACGAGAAGACGCTGTACCCGGACGTGGTGCAGACGCTCAAGGCCGCCGAGCAACTGGTCGCCGACGGCTTCGACGTCATGGTCTATACCTCCGACGATCCGATCCTGGCCAAGCGGCTGGAAGAGATCGGCTGCGTGGCGGTGATGCCGCTGGCCGCGCCGATCGGCTCGGGCCTGGGTATCCAGAACAAATACAACCTGCTGGAAATCATCGAGAACGCCAAGGTACCGATCATCGTGGATGCCGGCGTGGGCACCGCCTCGGATGCGGCGATCGCGATGGAGCTGGGCTGTGATGGCGTGCTGATGAATACTGCCATTGCCGGCGCACGCGATCCGATCCTGATGGCCAGCGCCATGCGCAAGGCGGTCGAGGCCGGACGCGAGGCCTTCCTGGCCGGGCGCATCCCGCGCAAGCGCTATGCGTCGGCGTCGAGTCCGGTGGATGGCGTGATTGGATGAGTGGGTGGTCTGCGTTGACATTGCGGCCGAGGCGCAATGATTGGCAGTGCGGCGTGCCGGATATGACCGCTGCCAGATCGCGCGTTGCTGCGAGCGCCCCGTCACACCGTACCCTCACCCCAACCCCCGCTCTGCGCCCCGGCCCGCGCCTGCGTCGCGGGCGCTCCTCGGCACGCGCGCCCACGGCGCGCAAGCTGTGCCTCCTCGCCCCGGTGGGAGAGGGGCGTTCGTTTCGTCGATGACTTAATTCATGACCGACCCTTTCACCAGCAACGGCGCCAAGATGCCGCCCAAACCCTTCACCATCGAAGAGGGCCGCCGCCAGGTGCGCAGCTTCGTGTTGCGCCAGGGGCGCTTCACGCCTGCGCAGCAGCGCGCCTTCGACGCGCTGTGGCCACGGTTCGGATTGGACTACACCGGTGCACCGCGCGATCTGGATGCCACCTTCGGCCGCAGCGCCCCCAAGGTACTGGAGATCGGTTTCGGCAACGGCGCCGCGCTGCGCTTCGCCGCCCAGCATGACCCCAGCCGCGACTACATCGGCATCGAGGTACATGCACCCGGTGTAGGCCGCCTGCTCAATGCGCTGGACGAAGACGGCAGCGCGCATGTGCGCCTCTACCACCACGACGCGGTGGAAGTGCTGGAACGCGAAATCGCCGATGGCGCGCTGGACGAGGTGCGCATCTACTTCCCGGACCCCTGGCACAAGAAGCGGCACAACAAGCGCCGCCTCATCCAGCCGGCCTTTGCGCAGTTGCTGGTGCGCAAGCTGCGCCAGGGCGGCCGCCTGCATGCCGCCACCGACTGGGCCGATTACGCCGAACAGATGTGGGACGTGCTCGATGCCACCGACGGACTGGTCAACCGCGCCGGCCCGCGCGGCCACGTCGAACGCCCGGCCTGGCGACCGCAGACCCACTTCGAAACCCGCGGCCAGAAGCTTGGCCATGGCGTGTGGGATCTGTTGTACGACCGGGATTCGGGAGTGGGGATTGGGGATTCGTAACAGCGCCTTCCCGCACAATCGACGCCGCAGCAGCTCAACGAATCCCCACTCCCGAATCACGAATCCCGGCCACTAATGGACACCGCGCTGACGCTGACCAACGATATGAAGCTCGTCCTCGGGCTGGTCGGCTTCACGATGGCGATGTTCCTGTTCGAGCGCATCCGCGCCGACGTGGTGGCGTTGATCGTGCTGGTGGTGCTGGGCGTCACCGGGCTGGTGGCGCCGGAAGAACTGTTCGGCGGTTTTTCCGGTAACGCGGTGATGAGCATCATCGCCACCACCATCCTCGGCGCAGGCCTGGAACGCACCGGCGCGTTGAACCGGCTGGCCAGCTGGTTGCTGCGGCGATCGCACGGCAGCGAGCAGCGGCTGATGATGATGACGCTGGGCATCTCCGGTTTGAACTCGTCGTTCATGCAGAACCCGTCGGTGATGGCGTTGTATCTGCCGGTGGCCTCGCGCCTTGCCGCACGCACCGGGCTCACCCTGCAGCGCATGCTGCTGCCGATCGCTTCGGCCATCGTGATGGGCGGTGCACTCACCATGGTGGGCAACTCGCCGTTGATCCTGCTCAACGACCTGCTGGTGTCGGCCAACAACAACCTGCCCTCGGGCATGGCCAGCATCGAGCCGCTGACGATGTTCGCGCCGCTGCCGATCGGCGTGGCCTTGCTGATCGCGGCGCTGCTGTACTTCCGCTTCTATGGCGACCGCAAGCTGATCGAGGAAGAGCGCCTGATCAACGAAGGCGTGACGCCGTCGCGCACCGAAAGCTATTTCGCCAAGACCTACGGCATCGATGGCGATGTGTTCGAGCTCATCGTCACCGCCGAAAGCCCGCTGGTCGGCATGACCCTGGGTGAAGCCGAGGCCCTGCACGATGCGCCGCTGCTGCTGGCGCTGAAGACCGGCAACGACACCCGTCTGGCGCCGCCGGCGGACATGCGCATCTGGGTCGGCAGCGTGCTGGGCGCGATGGGCCGGCGCCAGGAGGTGGCCGACTTCGCGCAGAACCATTTCCTGCGCATGTCCTCGCGGCTGCGCAACCTGGGCGATCTGTTCAACCCGAGCCTGGCGGGCATTTCCGAAGCGGTCATCCCGCCCAATTCGCGGTTGATCGGCAAGAGCGCCGGCGAACTGCGGCTGCGCAAGCAGGCCGGCATCAGCCTGCTGGCGATCAACCGCGACAAACAGGTCATCCGCGAGGACGTGCGCAACGTGCCGCTGCGCGCCGGCGACATGTTGGTGTTCCACAGCATCTGGCAGGATCTGGCGCAGGCAGCGGAAAGCCGCGACTTCGTGCCGGTCACCGATTTCCCGAAGGGCGAACAACGCCCGCACAAATTCAAGATCGCCATGGCGATCTTCGCCTTCACCATCTTGATCGCACTGACCTCCAAGCTGCCGGTGGCACTGACGCTGATGACCGGCGTGGCCTGCATGCTGGTGGCCGGCGTGCTGCGCATGGACGAGGCCTACGCCTCGATCAACTGGAAGACCATCTTCATGATGGCCGGGCTGATTCCCCTGGGTTGGGCGATGGACAGCAGCGGCACCGCTGCCTGGGTCGCCGGCCACACCATCGACCGCCTGCCCGAAGGCATCCCGGTGTGGGCGCTGGAAATCAGCCTGGCACTGCTGACCACCGCGTTCTCGCTGGTGATCAGCCATGTGGGTGCGACCATCGTGATGGTGCCCATCGCGGTCAACCTGGCGTTGGCGGCCAACGGCAACCCCACCGCCTTCGCACTGATCGTGGCGCTATCGGCATCCAACAATCTGATGACCGCCTCCAACCCGGTGATCTCGATGGTCGCCGGCCCGGCCAACTATCAGCCGCGCGAACTGTGGCGCGTGGGCGCACCGCTGTCGCTGATCTACATCGTGGTGATGGTGGCGACGATCAACCTGATGTTCTGGTGGGCGGCGCGCTGAGGGCGGCGATACGCCGGCGGATGCCGCACTCATTGCACGCGACATGCAGCGACCACGCCAGACACCGGCGGGCTGCTGCACTCTGCGCGCAGGTCGCGGCCCGGTCGTCGCGCGCGCGGGCCATCTTCGACGCGCGCAGCGCTCCCGTTCTTGCGGTGACGTTCTGTCTTGCGCAGGGCTCGCGGGCCGCGCTGCGGGCGCTGCCCTAGGCGAGCAGCACCTGCCCTGCCTCGATGCGCACCGGCACCGCGACCAGCGATTGGCCGCGACACGGCCCGCTGATGCATTCGCCTGCCCCCAGCTCGAATGCAGCGCCGTGCGCGGCGCAGACCAGATGGCCGTCTGCGGTCTTGAGAAACTGACCCGGCGCCCAGTCCAGCCGTCGGCCGGCATGCGGACAGACATTCAACCAGGCACGCACCTGCTCGCCGTCGCGGTACAGCACCAGCGACTCGGCACTGCCGCCCCACACCGCCTCCACTTCCAGCACTCCGGCATCGGGAATCTGTGCGACGGCAACAAGCGGGACGGGCGATGGCGCGGACATTGGCACTGGCTGCTGGCGGTGGGCGGCGATTGTGGCATGCGCCTGGCTACGGTCGCTGCCGGCGGCCTGTGGTGCTGGCAGGCGAACCTGACGACCGTCATGGGCATGCGCTTGCCCGTGATGTGATGCCCTTAACAAAACAGGCGTCGATTTAACGAAGTTTTCACTCAATGACATGAAACCGCAACGATACTGCGCGCTCGTTTCCTGCCCGGCAGCCCACCGCCATGCCTGCACGCATTTTCCAATCCGGCCACCTGCATCACCTGTTTGCGCCGCGCAAGCCGCGCCACCCGCTGGTACGCGTCGCTGCCGGCCTTGCCGGGCTGGCCATTCTTGCGGTGCTGATCTTCTTCAGCGTCTTCGTGGGTGCGGCGATGATCCTGGGCGGCATCGCCTGGAAGCTCCTGAGCAAGTCGAACCGGCGGGCGCCGCAGCAGGCGCGCGTGGTCGATGCCGAATACCGCGTGGTGCGCAAGCCTGCGCTGCCGATGTCGCACTGAGGTCTGCGCGGCACGCCTGCCGAGCCGGTCCACACTCCCACTGCATCGCATCGGCATGTCGACGGACATGCCGATGTCGTTTGCACGCCAAGATGCATCTACTGCGATGTGCCGGCCGCTGCCCGGTGCGCCATTGCCGAAGGTTCCGTCGTACGCCGTAGAGCGGCTAGACTCACGCGTCCCGTTCCGAGGATGCGCGCATGACCCACGATGTGATTCCCGCTGCCGATGTTCCGCGTATTCCGGTGATCGGCGGCGGCAATTTTCCGGTGCATCGCATCTATTGCGTCGGCCGAAACTTCGCCGACCACGCGCGTGAAATGGGCGCCAGCGCGCCGGCATCGAAGGCAGAACGCGGCCAGCCGACCTTTTTCATGAAACCCGCCGACGCCATCGTGGTCGGCCACGGCGACCACATCGCCTACCCGCCCGGCACCCGGGAGCTGCATCACGAAGTGGAACTGGTGGTCGCGCTGGGCAGCGACGCGCCGGCGGGCGAAGTGCCGGTGGACCAGGCCGAGGCGTTGATCTACGGCTATGGCGTGGGGCTGGACCTGACCCGGCGCGATCTGCAGGCCGCTGCCAAAGCCAAGGGCCTGCCCTGGGATACCGCGAAGGGCTTCGACCAGTCCGCGCCGATCAGCGAACTGGTGCATGCCGGCGAGGTGGGCGCACTGGATGCGCTGAACCTGTCGCTGGAAGTCAACGGGCAGGTACGCCAGCAGTCGTTGCTGGATCAGATGATCTGGAGCGTGCCGGAAATCCTGCACGAGCTCTCCAAACTCTACGCACTGCGCGCCGGCGATCTGATCTTCATGGGCACACCGGCCGGCGTGGGGCCCTTGCTGCCGGGCGACCAGTTCAGTGCGCGCCTGGAGAACGTGGCCGAGCGCCACGGCATCATCGCGGGCTGACATCGGCCGGGCTAGGATCGGCTCAGCGGCAGTTGGTCCGCGACCGCATCAGGAGTGCGCTATGGGAATGGTCAGCGAATTCAAGCAATTCGCGATGCGCGGCAACGTCATCGATCTTGCGGTCGGTGTGGTCATCGGCGCGGCGTTCGGCAAGATCGTCACCGCATTGGTGGAAAAGATCATCATGCCGCCGATCGGCTGGGCCATCGGTAACGTGGATTTTTCGCGCTTGGCGTGGGTACTCAAGCCGGCCGGGGTCGACGCTACCGGCAAGGAGATTCCGGCCGTGGTGATCGGCTACGGCGATTTCATCAACACCGTCGTGCAATTCGTGATCATCGCCTTCGCGATCTTCCTGGTGGTCAAGCTGATCAACCGTCTCAGCCATCGCAAGCCCGATGCGCCCAAGGGACCGAGCGAAGAAGTGCTGTTGCTGCGCGAGATCCGCGATAGTCTCAAGAACGGCACACTCAAGCCGCCGGTTGCGCCGTAAACGGGCCCATCCGCCGCGCACGCGGCACCGGACAATGACCTTTCACACGCAGACGGGGGACCTTGCGCTGATAAGCTCAAGGTCCCCCTGTCGTTTGGAGCCGCCTGCATGCGTCGCCTCGCTGTCGCCATTTCCGCCCTGCTCGCCTGCTCGTCTGCGCTTGCCGCGCAGACCACCATTCCCGACAGCGCGTTGCGCACCGCCGCGCAGCTGCGCGAGCAGGCGCTGGCCGACACCACCGGCTTTGCAGTGGTGGAATCGCTGACCACCGAAGTGGGCCCGCGCATCGCCGGGGGCGAGGCCGATCCGCGCGCGGTGGCCTGGGCCAAGGCCAAGTTCCAGTCGCTGGGCTTCGACAAGGTGTGGACCGAACCGGTGACCTTTCCCAAGTGGGAACGGCGTAGCGAACACGCCGCGGTGCTGGGCGCGCATGCACAACCGCTGACCATCACGGCCTTGGGTGGCAGCCCTGGGGGCAGTGTCGAGGGTGAAGTGGTGCGCTTCGAGACCCTTGCCGCGTTGCAGGCCGCGCCCGCAGGCTCGCTGGCCGGCAAGATCGCCTTCGTGGACTATCAAATGGTCAAGGCGCGCGACGGCAAGGATTACGGCAATGGCGGCGCGGTGCGCAGCAAGGGACCCTCGGAAGCGATCCGCAAGGGCGCGATCGGCTTCGTGATGCGCTCGGCCGGCACCGATTCGCATCGCGTGCCGCATACCGGCATCACCCGGTTCGACGAGGGGCTTACGCCGGTGCCGGCAGCGGCCCTGTCGGTGCCCGACGCCAACCAGCTCGCGCGCCTGGTCGCCCTGGGCGCCACACGCATCCGCCTGAGCCTGGATTGCGGCTGGGACGGCACTGCCACGTCGTACAACGTGATCGGCGAAATCACCGGCCGCAGCAAGCCCAAGGAAGTGGTGGTGATCGGCGGGCACCTGGATTCCTGGGATCTGGGCACCGGTGCGATCGACGACGGCGCTGGCGTGGCGATCACCATGGCGGCCGGCCATCTGATCGGGCAACTCGAGCAGGCTCCCAAGCGCAGCATCCGCGTGGTGGCCTTCGCCAACGAAGAACAAGGCCTGTACGGCGGCAAGGCCTATGCCGCCGCGCACGGCAAGGATGCCAAGGACATGGCGCTGCATCAGATCGGCGCGGAGAGCGACTTCGGCGCAGGGCGGATCTATGCATTCAATACCGGCTCCGTAGCGCCGGACGCGTCGCGCGCTGCGACGAGGCAGATTGCCGAGGTGTTGGCACCGCTGGGCATCGAATACGCACCGACCAAGGGCGGGCCGGGCCCGGACGTCGGCCCGATCTCCGCCAAGGGCGGTGCCTGGGCATGGCTGGCGCAGGACGGCACCGACTACTTCGATCTGCACCATACCGCCGACGACACCCTGGACAAGATCGACCCGAAGGCGCTCGCGCAGAACGTGGCCGCCTACACCGTGTTCGCGTATCTGGCGGCCGAAGCCGATGGCGATTTCGGCAGCCGCGCCCGCGCTGTACAGCCGCCGAGCGAGTAAGCTGGCAGCGCATCGCCCGCTTGCGCTTCTACTCCAGGACGAGCACACACGATGGTGGTCAAGCGCAAACGCAGTGCGAACACCGCGGCGACGTTGCTGGATGTCGCCAAGCATGCAGGCGTGTCGCCGATGACCGCTTCGCGCGTGATCAACCGCCACCCGCATGTCGGGCAGGACATGCGGGAGCGGGTGGAAGCGTCGGTACAGGCGCTGGGCTACCGGCCCAATCTGGCGGGCCGCTCGTTGCGCACCAGCGGCCTGCTGCGCATCGGCGTGCTGTACAGCAACCCGAGCGCGGCCTATCTCAATCAATTCATGCTGGGCCTGCTCGAACAGAGCAGCCTCAATGGTAGCCAGGTACTGGTGGAAAAATGCGGCGCCATCCGCAGCCAGCGCGCCGCCACCGAGCGTCTGCTGGCAGCCGGCGTGGACGGCGTGATCCTGCCGCCGCCACTGTGCGATTCGCGTCAGACCATCGCCGAACTGGATGCACGCGGGATTCCGGTGGTGGCCGTGGCCAGCGGCGCGCCGATGGCGCAGATCAGCTCGGTGCGTATCGACGACTATCAGGCGGCGCGCGCCATCGTTGCGCATCTGATCGAGCTCGGGCATCGGCGCATCGCCTTGATCAAGGGCGATCCGAAACATACGCCGAGCGCGCTGCGTGCCAACGGGTACGCCGACAGCCTGCAGGCGGCCGGTCTGGAGATCGCCGACGAACTGATCGCAGACGGGCTGTTCACCTACCACTCCGGCCTGCTCGCCGCGCGCAGCCTGCTCGCCCGTCCGCAGCCGCCGACCGCGATCTTCTGCAGCAACGACGATATGGCCGCCGCCGCGGTCGCCGTCGCGCACGGATTGGGATTACGCGTGCCCGAGGACGTCTCGGTGGCCGGGTTCGACGACACGCCGGTGGCCACCACCATCTGGCCCGAACTCACCACCGTGCATCAACCGGTGGCCGCAATGGGGCGCGCGGCGGTTTCTCTGCTGGCCGATGCGATCCGCCAGCGGCGCAAGGGCGACTCGATGACCGGCGTACACCAGGTCATGAAATACACCGTGGTCAAACGCGGCTCCACGGCAGCGCCGGCCGGAGCGTGATCGGCGTTGCCGATCGTCGCTGGATGCCATCTGCGCGACATTCCCATGCCTGCGACAGCGTACACATGTCGGAACGGCTACCGCCGCGCCGTCAGTCAGGGCGCCTCCGCACTGCTCCATGCTCGCGGCGCCGGTCGCCGGACCCGCAGCAGACGCTGTGGCATCTCGCAGGCCATGCAACGCCCAGGCCAGCAAGCAATCCTCTGATCATCGCAACGATCATGGCGGCCGCTGGGCCGCCATGATCGGAACCTCACATCACCTGCGCCGCGATGGAGTCGCAACGGTGGACGCACTGCGCGTCCATGCCGGGTCATCCACACGATGCATCGGCAGACAGGTCAGCGGCGCGGCTGCGCGCGTACCAGGGCCGATGGCGCGCTGGCGCCTGCGGCGCTGTTCGCCGTGACCATATAGTCGTAGCTCGCTCCATTGGTTACCGACTGATCGACATACGCGGCGGTGACCAGTGCGGGCGCCACCACGGCGAACGTACCGATGCCCGCGAGGCGGCGGCTGACCGTGTAGCTGCTCGCACCCGCCACCGGAGACCAGCTCAGCTTCACCCGGCCATCGCCACCAGCGGCAGTGAGCCCGCGCGTAGCGCCCGGCACCGCGCTCGGCGCCGGCGCAACCGTCGTGGCGCTGGCGGTTGCGATGACCGGATACGCGTTGTTCACCAACTCGACGAACTGGTTGTGGAACCAGGCGCCGGAGATCGGCGCGCCGGGGAAGGAGCCGGACAACACCCCATCGGCGGTCGTGTAGGTGGGATCGCACATCCGGTCGAAGCCCTTGCCCTCATTGTTGGGAATGAGGGAGCTGGAGCCGTCGGATTCGCCCGGCGGCTTGACCCAGGCATACGCATCCAGATGCGGACCAGGTGCGGCCGTCGGCAGCTCGCCGATGCCCGCGCCCTTCTGATTGCACCAGTTACCGCGGTGCAGACGGCGATCGATGCGGCCGGAATTGACGTAACTGGTGATGTCGTTACCGAAGGCGCCGCTCGGGCGATTCGGCCCGCCCCAACCATTACGTCCGGTATCGACGATGAAACCGATGGAGCTGGGCCAGCCCGCGCTGACGAACCCGTTGTACAGGGCCTGGGTAAAATCGGTCTCGTCGAAATACGGATTCCACTCGTAATACTTCGACGATTTGATCGGTTGCCCGTTGATGCTCAATTCGGGGTTGGGCAGATTCGGCTCGTTCAACGGCGTGGTATTGGCGGTATTGGTGACGAACCCGTCCACACTTGCAAGGCCCGCGGTTGTACCGAGCACCACCCTGGTGTAGAGCGAAATCGACGGGCCACGATTGCTATCCCAGCCCAGCCAGCCGGAATGGCCGATATCCAGGTAGTTGTAGGTGTTCGGGATGGCATGCAGCTTGTTGATGGCGTACTTGATGCCTTCTTCGTAAATGCCGGTGGAATTGGCCAACGCGCAGCGCATATCGTTCAAATTGGTGACCAGATTGGGAAGACTGTCCGGCTCGATCACGTTGACGATGCGAATATCCTTGTATTTCGGATCGGCGAATATCGCGGCGATCACATCGATGTATTCCTTCTTGTAACGCTCCAGCGCTGCCGGGGTCAGCGGCAATTCGCCATTGGAGGCCAGCGCGTGGCAGTCGCGGCCCGGCAGGTTGTAAATCACGAAGCTGGCCGTGATCGGCGTGTTCGGCTTCTTCTGTGCCAGTGCGGCATCCAGATGCCCTCGCAAACCCAGCCGTCCGGCGTTCTGCGAGCCTCCGCCGATCGCAGCGATGCGGTCCAGCCACACCGCGGTGGGGTAGGTCTTCACCACGCCCATCTTTGCCTTCAGCGGAAGGCCCTTGACCTTCGCGATCGATGCATCGACCTTCTTGGCGTAATCGGGATTGACATACCCGCTGGCGCCAACGAACGGATTGTCGACATGGGCTTGCGCGCCCACCGCCCCGATCAAAAACGGGTTCACTGCCAATAGCGAGAGCGCCAGCGAGCGCTTGAGATTCCGACGAATGCCTTTCCTGGTCATGACTTTCACCTTATTGATCTTCGGAGGATTATTACGAGCGTTGGACTGCAGCACGTCCTTCGATTGCCTTCGATTCTTGAAACACTCGCCGGATAGTTTCTGAGGCCGATCGAACCCGCTCCATCGGCGCATGACCGAAGAGGATTCGCACGGCATTATCTTGGCAACACCCAGCAGCTCGCGCAGCCCGGGAGTGGCTGCAAACGCCTGAAAAGGTGTAGCTAGGACTTCAGACCCGTTGCAGGCCAGGCTGTCGTCTACATTATCTTCGCGACGGTGGCCTGAGTGATGTTCGGAGTATCTCCAGGGAGCGATTGAGCGAGCAGCATCGATGCTGTGCCTGCGAACGGGGTGACCGTGTTCGCCACGCGGAAACTACGCCGCATACCAGGCATGCGCAATCTTCAAAAATTGCGTTCGGGCACAGATCCGGCGACTGTCCATGGCGACATTTCAACTGCAGGCATTAGGACACAATTGAATGTGCCAATACGCACAAAAAACGGCCGCATCGCTTCCCGACGATGCGGCCGAATGGGAGGGTACCCGACATGATCGTCGGGTGTACTGCAGCGCCGAACGCATCGGCGACGGGAAGAACGCGCAATCACCACTTGGAGAGGGACGACAGAAGATCATGTGCGACACGCCGCAGGGGTGCGCCGTGTCGCACATCGCTACATCCGATCAGAACCGCAGGCGCACGCCGGCGTAGTAACGACGCTCGAAGATGTTCTGGTCGTAGTAGTGGTTGCTCCATTGCGCGTACCGGCGCTCGCTTTCACCAGTGAGGTTGGTGGCCTGGGCATACAACGTGAGATGGTCGTTGACGTCGTAGCTCAGCGACGCATCCAGATAGCCCACGTCGTCGTTCCAGATGGCCAGCCTGTCGCCCCACGCGCCGCTATTGACCTGACTGAAGCGCTTGCTGCGCCAGTTGTAGGCCACACGCGCCTGCAACCTGTCCTTCTGGTACCACAGCACCGCATTGGCCTGGTGCTTGGAGTTGTCGCCGATCGGCAGCGTATTGCCCTCGATATCGGTATTGTCGGTGTCAGCGTCGGAGAAGGTGTAGTTGATGTTGGTGCCGAAGCCGCTGAGCCAGCCAGGCAGGAAATCGAAAGCCTGCTGATAGCCGATCTCGAAGCCCTTGATCTTGCCGCCGCCGCCGTTGACGATGCGCTCCACCGGCCCACCCAACCGCGCCACGCCGTCGGCATCGGGCTGCGGCTCGATGTTGGTGACGGTGGTGGGGAAGGACTTCACGTCGATCAGGAAGGCGCCGACGCTGATCAGCGAGGCATCGGCGAAGTACCATTCCCATGACGCGTTGTAGTTGGTGGCGCGGTACGGATCCAGATCCGGATTGCCAGAGCGTCCGTTGAGGAACAGCACCGCATCCGGCGGCAATGCGGGGTTGCGCGGTGGCGTGCCGTTGACGGCATAGAAGCTCACCAGACCGCGGCCCAGATCGGGCAGATCCTGGCGGGCGACCGCCTTGTTGTAGGCAAATCGCAGCTTCTGCGCATCGGTGATGTCCAGCGATAGATTGGCGCTGGGCAGCACGTCGGTGTACTGCCGATTCAAGCGATTGATGCCGATCGCGGGGCTGACGCCGTTCCATTCGACATTGCCGATGAACACGTTGCCACTGCTCAGATACTGATCGATCGCCAGCTTGGTCTGCACGATGCGCGCACCGATGTTCGCCGTCCACGGCAGGCGGCTGCCGATGCCGCCTTCCAGGTTGGCGAGGAAGTAGGCCGCGCTGCTCTTCTCGGTGACCTGATAGGAATCGGCGGCTTGCTGGTAGGCCACGTTGCCCGGATACAGGCTGTCGATGTAAGCGATCGGGTCCTTCATCACCTGCGGGTTGATCGCCGGCAGGCCCTGCGGCCCCAGGCCGGTGACCCTGAGCGGATCGAAATCGTTGAAGTACGCCCAATAGCCGGGAATGCTGTTGAACGGCAGCAGACGCGCTTCGGACACACCGCTGCAGGTGTCGACGATCAGCGGATCCTTGAAGTAGTACAGCGAGCGGTTCGGATCGGCACAGGTGGTCGATACCGGCGACAGGTAGCGATAGGTGTCCAGTTTGAAATCGCGCTCGCCGTAGCGGAGGCCGAACTGGAAGCCGCGTACCACGCCCTCCTCGAACTCGAAGGTACCGTCGGCACGGAAGGCATCCATTTTTGCTTCGATCTTGTTGCCCTGGGCCCAGGTGGACATCAGCTGCCAGTTGTCCGGGTTGGACACATCGGTGTCGAGGTTGACCGCCGGGTAGGTGCCGCGGAAGTCCACCGAAGCGTCCACCACCGGCAACCCGTTCGCATTGGCCCACTGGGTGACCCCACCGGCACGGGTGATGCGATCGCCGCGGGTCACCACTGCATCTGCGCGCGCTTCGTCGTAGGTGCGCTGCGCATCGCCATGCACCCAGCGGAACGAGGCGCGGAACGGGCCGCCGTCGTCGTAGCGCAGCTCCAGGTTGGTATTGAGCGCATCCGAGTCGGCCACGCCGGCCATCGAGTGCGCCTGGAAGCGGTTGTAGCGGAACCGACCGTACTCGAGCACGCCATTGCGATCGACCACCGAGCCCGGCTGCAACTGGTTGGTGGACCAGCCGGTATGCACCTGCGCGGCCACCGACGTGTCCTGGTCTTCGAGCTTGGTGTAGGCGGCGTCGGCCAGCAGCGTCCAGGAATCGTTGATGTTGAACTGGAACGAGCCGTTGACGCCGGTCCGCTGACGATCGGTACTGCGGTTGCTCAGCTCGGTGGCCACCCAGTTGTAGAAGTAGTCGCGTGGCAGGTTGGAGGCGGAGGTGTTGCTGCCGATGCGCCCGTCGCCGTTGAAATCGAAACCCACGTTCTGTTCGGTAGATTTCTGCGCACCGTTGGAATACACGCTGGGATGCTTGTTCTCCAGCGTGGCATCGGAATAGGACACCGCCAGCAGCGCGCCCCAGCGTTCGGTGCGGAAGCTGGCCAGGCCCGAATAGAGCTCGTTGAGCTCCTGCACGCGATCGCCATAGGAGCCTTCGGCCTGGCCGCTGAAGGTCCAGCCTTCGGGCAACTCGAACGGGCGGCGGGTCTTCAACGACACGGTGCCGCTGATACCGCCGTCCAGATCGGCGGCGGTCGGCGACTTGATCACATCCACGCCACTGAACAGCGTCGGCGGGATGTCGACGAAGTCCGGCTGCGCGCGACCGATGTTGGGCTGGCCGTACTGATCGCCGCCGCCGGCGCTCAGATACATTTCGCCGTTCATGGTGGTCTGTACCTGCGGCATGCCGCGGATGTTGAGTTGCGAGCCCTCGCCGGCCGAGCGCCGGATCTGCACGCCGGGCACGCGTTGCAGCGAATCGGTGATGGTGACGTCGGGCAGCTTGCCGATGTCTTCGGCCGAGATCGAGTCGATGATCTGCGCGGCGGTGCGTTTGTTCTCGATGGCCTCGGCCTGGGCGCCGCGTACGCCCTTGACCAGAATCTTGTCCAGATCGGTGACGCCAGCGGCGTTGCCAGCGTCCTGCGCGGCGGCGTGCGCGGCCGCCAGGGTGAGTGCGGCCGCCAGCGCGGCGGCCAACGGAGTGTGACGCGTACTACGATGCAGCTTGTTCATGGTCCCCTCCCAGGGATGACGACAATCCACGACCGTTTCGAATGGCAGCGCCAGAGCACTGCGGTATTGGCTGACACGCCGACCGGCGCGTCAGTGCGAACGCCGTGCATGCCACGGCGCGTCGGTTCGCAAACGCGGTTACGGAGGTCCGTTGCCCGCGTCTGTCGAAGATGCGATGTTCCAGCCACGCACCTGCAGCCTGGCACTGCGCAAGACTGCGGCCGCGGGGCCGCGGATCTCGATCTCGCGCTGTTCGCCGGGCACCAGACTCAGATAGTTGTCGCTGTAGTAGGCCGGCAGGATGCGCTGACCTTGCGCATCGACCAGGGTCAACTTGGCATTGAGTGCCACCTGTTGCGACGGATTGCGCACGCTGGCACGCAGCACCGGTTCGGCGGCGTCTTCGAGCCGTGTGGCGATCTGCAACGGCACCGCGGCCAGCGCAGTCAGGCCGCGCATGGCCGCCGCATCGCGCGCCACCCAATAGAAATTGCGTGACCGCACCAGCCCGTCGCGATCGAGCAACTGCAGGCGCACGAAGCCCAGCCCGTCGGTGGCCTCCAGTTCCGACGCCAGCTGCAGCAGCGGCGCCGAGACCGCCACCGCCGCTGCGTCCAGCCGCTGCTCGCGCCGTTGCAACAGCGCGCCCCCGATCGAATAGATCTCCGCCTGCACACGCAGCCCGCGCACCGGCGTGGTGGCATTGTTGACCACGACCACCTCGTGCCCCGGCAGGTTCATCTGCACATGCAGCATTTCGGCCGCGTTACGCACCCCGTAATACGCCGCATGGGTGTCGTAATCGTGGCTGTAGATCTGCCACATGTTGCTGGGCCAGGCCGGGTGGCTCATCCACAACAGGCGCCCGCTGTTGCGGCTCCATAGCTGCGCATTGAATCCTTCGAAGATGGCGCGATGGGTCTCGTAGTTGAGCAGTTGCGCCTTGCGCTCGAAGTCGTCCAGGTCGGTCGGCGCACCCAGCTTGTCGGTCAGCGCACGCATGAAGCTGGCAGTGTCGCCGTTACCGGACTGGTGCCAGTCGTGGTAGGCCCAGGCATCGCCGATGGGCCACTGATCCTGCGCTGCCGGAACCGATGCCTTGAACGACTCCAGGGTGGAGAACGATGGCGTGCCCACCTCCACCGAAAAGCCTTGTGCCAGGGCATCGAAGTAGGCCACCGGCTCACGGTAGTTGTAAGGCCCGCTCCCCTGCAGGTTGACCTGATTGGAGCTGCCGGTATACCAGCGCGTGCCATCGAGCTCGGCGACCAGCTTGTCCAGGCCTTCGTTGAGGATGGGTGCGGGAACGCCTTCGTTGCGTCCGAACCACAGCACGATGGACGGATGATTGCGGAAGCGTTTGATCACTTCGGCGGCGTTGTCCAGGAACAACGCCGCATCGGCGGGCTCCATGTTGTAGTTCTGGGTGGATTGCCAGAAGTCGTTGAACACCAGCATGCCGTATTCGTCGGCCAGCTCGTAGAAACTGGCTTGGGTGTTCTGTCCCACCCAGTTGCGCACCACGTTGAAATGCGCGTCGCGTTGCAAGCGAAAATAGGGCTCCAGCCGTTCGCGCGAGACGCGCTTGCGCCAATCGTCCATGCCCCAATTGCCACCCTTGACGGCAATGCGCACACCATTGATGCGGATGGCCAGGTAAGGCGTCAGCGCGTCGTCGCTCAGCGGCGTTACCGCTGGCGAGACCTGCGCACCCGGGTAGAACGACTGCGCATCGCCGCCGGGCACGGGGCGAATTGCGCTGTGACGCGCATCGACGATGCGTTCACCACGCAGCCGTGCCTTGTTGAAATCCACCATCACGCGGCGCAGCGCGCCGTCCTGGTCGAACAACGACAGCTCGTAGCTGACTTCACGGATGCCAAAGCGCAGCTGCTGCGTGTCCGAGCGGGTGCCGGCCACATCCACGCCTACCTGCAAGGTGTAGAGCGCCGGTTCGCCATAGCCGTTGGGCCACCACAGACGGGGATTGGCGATGACCAGCTCCGGCGTATCGGCCGCGGTGAGCTTGAGCGTGGTGCCACCGGACGGCACGTCGACCTGGCGCTGGATGCGCACATCGCCCATGGTCAGTTGCAGGGTGCCCTGCACCGCCGTGGTGCTGTCGTTGCGCAGCGGCACATTGATTTCAAGCTCGGCACGCCGGTGATCCGCGGCCAGCCGGGTCGTGACGACCTGGGTGTCTCCAAGCGCCACCGGCCCTGTAGCGTGCAGCTGCACGTCCTGCCACAAGCCGGCGTTGCGATCGCGTACCGCCGGAATCCAGTCCCAGCCCTCGCTGGCGATGAAGGTTGGCCCATCCAGCGCCTGCACGCCGCCGTTCTCTCCCACGCCTGCGGTCATCGATTGCTCGTGCGCAATGCCGGGATGCGGCGGCGGAGAAACCCGCACCGCAATGATATTGCGGCCGGCCTTGAGCTGCGTGCTGACATCGAAACGCCCACGTGCGAAGGCACCGCGCGTGCGCCCCACCTGCGTACCATTGACCCAGACCTCACCGGCATAGTTGATGCCGTTGAACAGCAGTTCCAGCCGCTTGCCCTGCGCTGCCGCGGGCAGATCGAAACTGCTGCGGTACCACCAGTCCTGCCGGCTCAGCGATTCGGGAATGGCCATGTTGTTGAGACCAATATCCGGATCCGGATACACGCCGCGATCGACCAGTGTGGTGAGCACCGTGCCCGGCACGGTGGCCACGCGCCAGGCTGTAGCATCACCTGCAGCATCGCCGCGCGACAGGCTGGCGCCGGTGGCCTGTGCGAGATCCGGTGCGGCAGCCAGCTGCCACGCCCCCACCCGCCACGCCGCGGCATCCAGCGGCTGCAACGCGGGCGTCTGTGGCACCGGCTTGGCCACGGGTGCAGAAAAGGCCGCCGCACTGCGCGGCAGCGTCGCCGGCGCCTGCGGTGCAATCTGGCCGGCCATCTGCTTGACCTGCACCTGCCAGGCCGGCGATGCGTCTTCAAAACGCTGCAAGGCCGCGTCAGGCGCTTTGGCCGCACGCTGCGCGACGGCTGCAGCATCCAGAGCGCCGGCCTGCGCGACGAAGCCGGAAATCTCACCGCCGAAGTGCTGCGTATATGCGGGAGGTTGTTCGCGTGGGCCGAACATCAGCACCGGCGCGACCACGCTCTGGCGTAGCGCGCCGCTGGCAACCCGACGCCCGTTGGCATACAGCGTCAACTGCCCGCCTTGCGCCACCGCCGCGACCTGCGTCCAGGTTCCGGCACGCAGTGGCTGCGTGCTGCGCAACACAGTGTCGGCGCCCTGCACGAAGCCGAGCCTGCCATTGTCGATCGTGAAATAGCGGCCTGCGGCTTGCGGCTCGCCGATACCGGCAATCAATGCCGGGCCGGCAGTCACACGGGAGGGACGCACCCAGCCCGACACGCTCCAGTCTGCGTCGGCGGCCAACAACGGTGCATCGGCAGCAAGCTTCTTTGCCAACCCCATCCCACCCGCCAACACGCGGACATCGTACGGGCCGGGCGAAGGCACATCGGCAGGCGCAGCCTCTACTGCAGCCCAGGCCATGCAACCAGACAACCACCACAGCGCTCCACGGCGGAACGCCTTGCGAACCATCAGCATTAGAGGCCTCTCCCAAGCTCTACTGCCAAGCAACGGTGCACACTACCAACATGCAATCTGCAACCGTCGATAGACGTGTTTGCGCGTTGCGTTCGGTCGTGCCGCCCGTGGCTGCCGCCCCTGTTTCAGCGGCCATGGTGCGAGGTAACGTTACCCCAAGGCGATATCGACGACAACCGTTCTGCGTTAGGGTGGTCGCTCCCAGGAGGAGGGAACCATGCAGAACCTGATCCAGCCCGTACTATCCGTGACGTGCGCCTTGCTGTGTCTTGCCGCTCTACCCGCGTCGGCGCAGCGCTTGAGCGTGCAATCGCCAGATGCACGTACCCAGGTGGAATTCACCCTGGCCGAGGGCGGCGTGCCGAGCTATCGCGTGCTGTACCGCAACACGATCGTGCTCGACGACGCGCCACTCGGACTGGATCTTGGCAAGGCCGGCAAGCTCGGTCGCGGCATGATCGTGCAGGGCAGTACGACCGACACGCACGACAGTCACTTTGCATTGCCGGTCGGAAAGACCCGGCAGGCGCGCGACCATTACCGCGCGTTGCGCGTGCAGCTCTCCGACCCGCAACAGCGACGCCTGGACGTCGAGCTACGCGCCTACGACGAGGGCGTGGCGCTGCGTTACGTATTGCCGGATGCAGGCGATGTGCGCATTCGCGATGAGCTCACCAGCTTCGCCTTCCCGCGTGATTACGCGTGCTGGACATTGAACCTGGGCCGTTTCGGCACCAGCCACGAGGGCGAATACGACGCCATCGCCGCGTCGAAGTTGCGTCCGCACAATCTGCTCGAGTTGCCGCTGGTCTGCCAGACCGATGCCAAGGGCACCACACTGGCGATCGGCGAGGCGAACCTGCGCGATTACGCCGGCCTGTATCTCACCGGACGCGCCGAAGGCGGGCTGGGTGTGTCGGCAAGACTGTCGCCGCGCCTGGACGACCCCAGGCTGGCGGTCAGCTTCGATGCGAAGGGGCGCGATTTCGCTACACCCTGGCGCGTGATCATGCTGGGCGACACCCCGGCGAGCCTGATCGAATCCAATCTGATTTCCGCATTGAATCCGCCGCCGGCATTCGATACGCGCTGGGTGCGGCCAGGTAAATCGGCCTGGGACTGGTGGTCCGGCAGCCTGGCCAGCGGCGTGGCCGATCCGGGCATGAACACCGCCACCATCCGGCGTTACATCGACCACGCGCAGCAACTGAAACTGCAATACATGCTGATCGACGACGGCTGGTACTACGGCAGCACCGGCGATGGCCAATACAACGCCGATGCGGATATCCGCCGCCCGGTGGCGCAGCTGGATCTGCCGGGCCTGGTGGCGTACGCGCGCGAACGCAACGTCGGCCTGTGGCTCTGGGCGCACTGGCGCGCGCTCGATGCGCACATGGACGAGGCACTGGCGTGGTATCAACAACTCGGCATCAAGGGCATCAAGGTCGACTTCATGGACCGCGACGACCAGCAGATGGTGGACTTCTACCATCGCCTGCTGGGCAAGGCCGCCGAGCACAAACTGCTGGTGAATCTGCATGGGGCCTATCACCCCACCGGCCTGACCCGCACCTACCCCAACTATCTCACTCAGGAAGGCGTGCTGGGCGCCGAGTACAACAAGTGGACAGCGCGCATCACCGCCACGCACAACCTCACGCTACCGTTCACGCGCATGCTGCTCGGGCCGATGGATTACACGCCAGGCGGCTTCCGCAACGTGCGCCCGGCCGAGTTCAAGTGGCAGCACATCGCACCGCAGGTGATGACCACGCGGGCACAGCAATTGGCGATGTATGTGGTGTACGAAAGTCCGTTCGCGGTGGTGGCAGACAGCCCGGAGCAGTACGAGAACGTGCCGGCGGCGCAGTTCCTGCGCGATGTGCCGGCAAGCTGGGATGAGACGCGCGCGCTCGATGGCGCCATCGGCGAACACATCGCACTGGCGCGGCGTCGCGGCAAGGACTGGTACGTAGGCGCGATGACCAACGAGCAGGCCCGCACGCTCGACTTGCCGTTGTCGTTCCTCGGCAAGGGCCGCTGGACCGCCACGATCTATGCCGACGGACAGGCGCCGACCGAGGTGCGGATCGACACCCGCAAGCTCACCCGCGACGACAGCCTGCAACTGGTACTGGCCGCGAACGGCGGGGCAGCGGTGCGACTGCGGAGGGACTGAAGATGAGGTGCGAGTGGCCCGGTTGCGCGACTCGCACCTCCGATCGTCTGCGCGGGCGTTTGCCCTATCCTCTGGCAGCACGGCCGCAGCATTGCCTTGCAGCTCGATTCCCGCCTGCCCCACCGATCGGCAGCCGGCTGCCTCGCTCCACCTGATGGACATCGCCATGCCTCGCCACTCGGCAAGCCATGAGCCAATCGCCGACGATCAGTTGCCTGATCGAAACAGACACCAACGCATCGACTGGTCGCACTCGGCGAAGGCCGGAGACCATTGGCGGAAAGTGGCTGCACGATGCAGCACTTTCGTGCAGCTCCAGTGCGATCGACCACAGGAGTCGCACGCATTCACTGTCGCAAGCATCAACGCGCTTGCAGTGGTCGGCGCTGGTCGCTGCGGACCGCCATCTGGCTGCGTCGGCGCTACACCGTGAATCCACAACCACCGCGTTGCGCGCCGCACGTGACCGCGCGCACCCTTGCGCAAGCAGACTCGCATCTGCCTTGCCAACGGCCAAGGGCGCAGCGGCATTCGCTTAGCCGATTGCGCTTGGCGTGTGTCTGATGTCACGCATTACGCTTTCAGTGAACATTTCAGATGAAGAGAACCTAGTATGCGCACGCCTTCATCGTAGAGACGTGCAATCGAGCGCATCTGCAGACGCCACTACGCGCTGACGGCACGGCCCTGCACGGTTGGCCGCGTGCCGGCCGCCTTGCTCCGGCCACAGGAAACGCTTCATGCCCCCTCGTTCGATTCGATCGCTGCCCTTGCGCAGCGGCATTGCCGCGCTCGTCCTTTGCATGGCGGCTGCCGCCCATGCGGCTCCCCTGCTGCAGATCTCCGTCTCCCCCGCCAGCGACCAGTACGTCGACCAGTTGATGCCGCCACTGCTGCAGGTGCCGGCCACCGCACGCACGACTGCAATACAAACGGCAGGCGCCGGTCTGGACAGCGCGGTATCGCGCGCGCATCCGCAGGTGACAGCGGACTTCCGGCGATTCCTGCAGGCAGAAGCGCAGGCCAGCTACGCCAACCGCGACGCCACGGCGAAGGTTGCCGGCCCTGCGGCGTTCGCGCAGATGCAGCGCTATCTGTTCAATCGCTACAACGGCCTGAGCGTACTGCGCAGCGTGCGACAGGGCAGCAAGGTGTTCGACTGCATTCCGCGTGCGCAGCAGCCGGCGTTACGCGATGGGAGCGCGCCCGCGCTGCCACCTCCCGTTGCGCCCGGTATCAGCACGGGTGCCGGCCTGGACGCGGCGCAACGCTGCGATGCCGGCAGTGTGCCGCTACAGCGCGTCGGCCTGGCCGAGCTGGCCCGCCACGCGACACTGCAGGCCTATCTGCGCGGCACCACGCCGCGTGTCACCGAGCCGACCCCGACACCCCGGCTCGGCGTCGCGCAGGATGCCGCATCGGTCGTGCATTACTACTCCACCATCTATCTGGACACCGCCGGCTCGCCGGTGACCGGCGCCGGTGCAGATCTCAACACCTGGGTGCCGGCCGTGCGTGCGAACGATGCGCAGTCGATCAGCCAGATCTGGCTGGGCGGCTACACGCCTCAAGGCCAGATCCAGACACTGGAAGCCGGCTGGCAGACCCAGCCCGGTGCAGGCTGGGGAACCACCCCCATCCTGTTCATCTACTCCACCCAGGACGGCTACATCACCACCGGCTGCCATAACCTGGATTGCGCCGACTTCGTGCAGACCAGTACCGCGAACGTGCTCGGCGCCGCACCGCCGGGCGGCTTCAGCACCGCTGGCGGCAAGCAGGCACTGCTGCATGTGGAATTCCAGCGCAACGCCGAGGGTTACTGGTGGTTCGGCTTGAACGGCGAATGGATCGGCTACTACAAGGCCGAGCTCTACGCAGGCGATATCGCGGAGGGAAGTACCGACATCTTCATTTCCGCCGGTGGCGAAATCTCGACGTGGGACGGTCGCCCCAGCGCACCAATGGGCAGCGGACGGTTCGCTTCGGCCGGCTATCGGCAGGCAGCGTTCCAGGCCAACCATTTCTACCGCGACGCGAACATGGCCACCCGGCCCGCACAGCGCCTGTCATCGATGAGCGTGGAGCGGCCCGCCTGCTACACACTGGCGATCGCCGGCTACGGGTATCCGTACGCCCTGGGCACCGGCGTTTCGCGCACCACGTTGTCGCCGGAGATGCGCAACGGCGGCATCTACTTCGGTGGCCCGGGCTGCGCACGCTGAGCCGCAGCACCTGCGCGCAGTGCTGCAGTGCGCGTTGCGGCACAGGTAACGGCAACGCCGCAGGCGAGTCGCGCAGGGAGTGCGGCTGGCGACAGCGTGCATGTCGCCGGTTGCACGCCATGGGAAACGTGCTGCACCGACCGTGCAGCGCGTGGTCGGGCGTGCCAGCGTGTCGCGTGCGACGTGCTGGGAACAAGCACCACGCCCCGGCGGCACCATGCACGCGAACGCCTTGTCTATCGAACGGCATCCCATCGCTTCGGCAATGGGGTGCGCCTCATGGCAGGTCCAGGCCCGCGCACACCGCCGGGCGGGCATCCTTGATCTGCTGCACGCCACCCCCATCGAACTGCAACGCCGCATGCCCCGGCGCAAACGCCGGCCACGCAGGCAGGCCGCTGGCATTGGGATTTCCGCGCTGCACGAACGCGGCCCAATAGCGCTGCAGGCTCACCGCTGGCTTGCCGATCGGCAGGTTCTTGAACAGGAACGGCAGCTCGGCGCTGTGGGTCACCTGCGCGCCCGGCGCGGCGGTGTCGAACACGTAATGCCACACCGGCACGCCTACTGCCGCCTGGCGCTGGGCGACCGTGACGGCAGGGCAGCGGAAGGTGAGATCGGTGGACAGCTGCATGGACGCATTGCCCTGGCGCGCCGCACGCTGCTCGGCATGTGCGCGCTGTGCCTGCAGCACGCGATCGGCACGATCGGGATAGTCGCGGCGCAGACGCGCCTGCGCACCCTGCTCGCCGCCATAGGTGAGCTCCTGCACCACATAACCGATCAGCAGCGGCACCTTGGCTTGCGCACCGCTGGCCAGCAGCTCGGCCGGCGCGCGCGGCAGCACGCGCCCATCCACGACCGCCTGCAACCAGATGTAGCCGTCGTCGTCCAGCGCCGGCACGTCCACGCCCTGCCCGGCCTTGAGCAGTTGCTCCGCCGGCAGCGCACGCAACTGCGCCAGGCGCGTGGCTGGATCGTCGATGCCGGCGCGCTGGGCGATGCTCACGCCCAGCGCGCGGTTCTCTTCCAGGCTGCGCGCCGGCAGCCCGAACCCCGCGGTACCGCTCTGCTCGATCGCCGCCGAAAACAGGCCACGCGCCAACGGGCTGAGCATCAGCAGGCCCACGTCCTGGCCGCCGGCCGACTGCCCGGCGATGGTGACGCGCGCAGGGTCGCCACCGAACGTCGCGATGTTGTCGCGCACCCAGCGCAAGGCCGCGATCTGATCGAGCAGGGCGTAGTTGCCGGCCGCTTCGTTCTCGCCATCGCGCAGTTCCGGCAGCGACAGGAACCCCAGTGCGCCCAGCCGATACTGCAGCGTCACCACCAGCATGTTCTGCGCGACCAGGTTGGTGGGCAGATGCCCGTCCGCACCGCCGGCCACATTGGCGCCGCCATGGATCCACACGAATACCGGCAGGGGCTTGGCCGGATGCAACGTGGGCGTCTGCACTTCCACGTACAGGCAGTCTTCGCTGCCGCGGCTGGCCATCGCGTTGTTCCAGCCCAGCGCAGGCTGCACGCACGGGGTGGCGGCCTGGGTGGCGTCGCGCACCTGCGTCCACGCGGCCACCGGTTGCGGCGGCCGCCAGCGCAGCGCGCCAAGCGGCGGCGCGGCGAACGGAATCTTGCGGAACACCGCGCTGCCGTCGTCCTGCCACTGCCCACGTACCGCACCGTGGTCGGTCATGACTTCCGGTGGCGCGGCGGGCGCGGATGGCGTGGCAGCAACGGCACTGCCGGTGAGAACACACAGGGCAGCAAGCGCCCAGGCAGATACACGCATCAGAGATCTCCGGTGATCACACGGGCTCGCCAGGCGGCCTGGAAAACGGCGGTGGCCGAGGCCACATTGAGGCTTTCGACCTTGCCGCTGCCGCCGATGGACAGCTGCAGATCGCAGCTGCGCGCGAACTGCCGATCCATGCCTTCGCTCTCTGCACCCATGACATAGACCAGACGGTGCGGCAGCCGGGCAGCGAACACGTCCTGGCCGCCTTCCACCAGCGTGGCGGCCACTGCAAACCCGGCCTGGCGCAAGTGCGCCAAAGCCTGCTCGGTGTCCGGCAGCTGCACCAGCGGCACCGCCTCGGCGCCGCCTTCGGCCACGCGAGCCGCGGCGCCGGACAGCCCCAGCGTGGAGCCGGCCGGCAGCAACAGCCCGGCCACATCGAAGTGCGCCGACGAGCGCAGGATCGCGCCGAAGTTATGCGGGTTGCCCACGCCATCCAGCCACAGCGCCAGCACCGGGCCTGGCGGCAGCGCAGCCAGCCATTCCTGTAACGGTTGCGGCGATACCCGCAGCACGTCGGCCACCACGCCCTCGTGATGCGCGCTGGCGGCGAGCTTGTTGAGATCGGCCTCTTCGACCACGCGGTAGCCGATGCGCTGAGCCACGCACCACGCCAGCAGCGCCTTGAACTGCGGAATGCGCGCCTGGCTCAGATACAGCTTGCGCAGCGCCTGCGGGCGCGCCTTGAACACGGCCTGCACTGCATTGATACCGTACAGGCGCAGTTCGCGCGCGTTGCCGGGCGGCGGCGCTGCGGAGGGGCCGGCGTCGGGCGCGCGGTGCGCAGGCGGGTTGTGCGTGGCGGTGCGCGGCGCAGCGCGGCCCCAGGGGTTGTGCTGGCTGCCTGATGGCCTGCCGCCATCGCGTGGCGGCCGTGGGCCGCGTCCATCGTGCTGTGTCATCGTTGTATCCAGAAGTTCGCGTGCAGTGCGGTGCAACCTGGGCCGTGGCGCCATTACGGGCGCTCCGCGTCCCCGCGTCGCAGCGCCGGCCGAAGCCGCCGCCGCGAGCGCAGTGGCCGATGGTAAGCCAGTGCGCTGCGCCGCGCGTTGCCGATCCCTGCATGCGGGTGCAACGTCGCAACGCGTCCGGGTGCTCGCCTCGCCAATAGCCGATGCGAGGCAACGGACTGCAGCTGACGCGGCGCGCCACCGTCCTGCTTGCCATGCACCTACCCGGGCCGGCCAGGCCGCGTCGGCCGCAATCAGCGCTTGGCGGTTTGTGCCTGCTTGAGCGCGGCGCACAGGCGGATGGCTTCGCCGGTCTGGGCCATTCCGCGATCGGCACCGCTGAGGCTGGCCAGACGCGGCTTGAAGAACGCCTCCATGCGGTCGGCCTCCGCGCTGCTGCAGCCGCCGCTCGCCCCCAGCGCCGGCAAGCCGCCGCCATCGAACGAACCGCTACGCTGCACGATGCGATCGAAGTTGGCGGTGAACCACGGCCACATCGAGTCGTGCGAAGCCGGCTCGGCGTGTCCCTGCCGCAGCAGGCTCTTCATCTCGCCGACCTTGATCGCATCGGTGAGGGCGAAGTCGCGCACACGCGTCAGCAGGGCAGGATCCTGCACCGATCCCAGCGCCGCGATCATCGCGTTGCGCTGCGCCGGGTCGGCATGCGTGCGCAGCGCCCCGATCAGCGCATCCACGGCGGGTGCGCCACGCTCCTGCGCGGTGACCGCCAGCGTGGTGTCGAGCAGATCGGGGTTGGCGGCGGAAAAATCCAGCGCACCCGCGCCGCCGGCCAGCACCGTATCGCCCTGGGCAAGCAGCGCCTTGCGCACCTCCGGGTGTTGCAGGCGCAGCGCGAACAGGCTGACCAGCGAGCTTCTTAGCGCGGTGTCGTCGATCGATTCGCCGCTGCGCCGTGCGTAGCCCAACTGGCGCAGACGCGGCAGATACGCCTGTTCGGCGACCTTGCGCAAGGCGTTGCGCTGCGCATCGGTGCCGGCCTGATGACGCCAGATCCAGCCAAACCGGCCGACCAACGCGGTCGAGACATCTGCCGATGCGGAGGGCGCCAGCTGCTTGATCGCCGCCAGCACCGCATCGTTGCCGGCATCGCCGCGCCGGTAGGCTGCATCGATGGCATCGGCATAGGCCAGTTGCTCGCTGTCGTCGAGCTGGGCGACCTGTTTGCCCAGGGCGGCCAATTGCTTGCTCGGCAGACTGAAACGGTAGTAACCGGCGCCCTGCGCGTTCGGGAACACCCAGGTGTTCTTGCCGGCCCCCTCCAGCACGATGCTGCCGCTGGCGCTGTCCAGCAGCTGGCAGGCCGTGCCGACCTGATTCTTGCCCTTGCCGTACTTCACGCACACCGGCACGCCCCACTGCTGAGCAGCAGAGCCGGTGGAGCCCAGTGGCAGGTAGCGTTGCTGCTGCAGCCTGACCACGGTCTTGCCGCCTTCGCGGGCGAGCTGGGTCTGCAGGTATGGCACGCCCGGCTGGTCGAGGAAGCTGCGGAAGGCCGCCTTGAACGCATCGTCCTTGCCGGCGGCGCTGGCGATCGCATCGACCAGATCGTCGGCGGTGGCGTTGGCGAACTTGTGCTCGGCGATGTAGGCGCGCATGCCCTGGCGGAACACCTCTTCGCCGACGAACGCCTCGAACATGCCGAGTACCGCCGCACCCTTCTGGTAGGTGATGCCGTCGAACGCGGTTTCGATGTCGCCATTGCCGGTGATCGGCTGGCGGATCTTGCGTGCGCTCACCAGGCTGTCGTTGTCCATCGCGCGTTGCGCACCGCCGCTGCGGTCCAGATTGGCGCGGTATTCCGGATGCAGCTGCATGGTGATCTTCTGCTGCATCCAGGTGGCGAACGCCTCGTTCAACCACAGGTCGTCCCACCATTCCATGGTCACGGTGTCGCCGGTCCACTGGTGCGCCAGTTCATGCGCGTTGACGTTGAAGGAGCGCTGCAGGTTCTCGGCTGGCGAATTCTTGTCCAGCAGCAACAGCCAGTCGCGGAAGGTGACGAAGCCGGGGTTTTCCATCGCGCCGGCGCTGAAATCCGGCGCCGCCACCAGATCGAGCTTGTCGAAGGGATAGCCGAAGGCGTAATAGTCCTCCAGCGCGGCGATGATGGCCGGGGTCTGGTCCAGCGCGGGCGTGATGCGCGGGCCCTGCCCCTTGGCCGCGATGCCGCGCAACGGGGTGGCCGTGGGCCGCTGCGGCGTGGCCGGCATCGCCGGCACGTCCACCACGTCCCACGGACCGGCCGCGTACGCGACCAGATACGTGGGCAACGGCACGGTCGGGGCGAAGGTCACCGTCTTCCAGCCCTTGCCGGCTGGCTTGGTCGAGGTGGCGATGGTATTGGCCAGCGCCTGGTCGTCCTTGGGCACGGTCAGGCTGATGTCGAACGGCGTCTTGAACGCCGGCTCATCGAAGCCGGGAAACGCGTAGCGCGCGCTGATCGGCTCCATCTGCGTCATCGCGTACGCATTGCCCTGGAACTTCACCTGATACAGGCCCTGCAGTTGCTGGTTGAGCGGCGCGCTGTAGCTGATGTCCACGCTCAGCGTCTGCGGCTTGAGCGTGCGGCCGAATTCCAGCCGCACCACACCGGCCTGCGCATCGGCCTGCACGTAACGTGCAGTGAGCGGCTTGCCCTTGGCCGGCTTCACGGTGGCCTTGCTCACCTTCAGCTCCTTGCCGTGCAGCCACAGGTGATCGGAGGCCTGCTTGAGCTGCACCCGGATGGTGGTGCGGCCGCTGAATTGCGCCTGCTCGGGGTCGATCTTCAGCGCCAGGCTGTAGCGCTCGGGCACCGCCCAGGTCGGCAGCCTGCCATTGGGCACCGGCTCGCCGGCGGATTGGGCCAGCGCGGTGCCGCAGCACAGTGCGAGGACGGAAGGAGCGAGCAAGCAGGCAAGACGACGCATTCGAGACTCCGGTCAGGGCAACCGCGCAAGTCGACCACAGACCGGCACGGCTGTCATGTGGCCTGGCTTTTCGCAGGCCGCGCCGGCGGATGGGCAGCGCCTTGCCGGGGCCCTCGTTCGGCGTGCGCAGCGCACGCCACCGCGCGCTGATCATCGCCTCCCGGCACCTCAGCAATCATCGCGCTGCCTTCTCCGCAGGCGAGCGACCGCCACGACCGCGGCCGGGTGCGCTACCGGCTTACGCATGCCCGCCCACCGAAGGGGTCTGCGCCTCCAGCGTTTCCAGCTCGCGCGCCAGCGCCTCGGGCGACTTGGTGTAGGGCGCGATCAGGCTGTAGAACGCCGGCACCACGTACAGCGACAGCAAGGTGGACAGCGAGACGCCGAAGATCACCACCACGCCGATGGTGGCGCGGCTGGCCGAGCCGGGCCCACCGGCCACCACCAGCGGGATCGCACCGACCACCGTCGCAATCGACGTCATCAGGATCGGGCGCAAACGCACCGATGCCGATTCGACGATGGCCGCATGCACGCTGCGGCCTTCGTCGCGCAACTGATTGGCGAATTCCACGATCAGGATGCCGTTCTTGGCCGCCAGGCCCACCAGCATCACGATGCCGATCTGGCTGAAGAGGTTGAGCGTGCCGCCGGTGAGCCACAGGCCGACCAGTGCACCCAGCACCGCCAAAGGCACGGTGAGCATGATCACCAGCGGATGGGCGAAGCTTTCGAACTGCGCTGCCAGTACCAGGTACACCACCAGCAGGGCCATGCCGAAGGTCAGCAAGACGGCGCTGCCGGATTGCTGGTATTCGCGCGATTCGCCCTTCCAGTCCACCTGCGCGTAGTCGGGCAGCTCTTCGCGCGCGGTCTGCTGGGCCCAGGCAATGGCCTCGCCCAACGGGTAGCCCGGTGCCAGGCCCGCCGTGATCGTGATCGCGCGCAGGCGATTGAAGCGGTTCAAGGTACCGGCTTCGGCCACTTCGCTGAGCGTGACCAGATTGGAGAGCGGGATCAGCTCGCCGCGGGTGGAGCGCACACGGATGGCGGTGAGGTCTTCCGGCGCCATGCGGCCTTCGCGCCCGGCCTGCAGCATCACGTCGTACTCCTCGCCGTTGTCGACGAAGGTGGTGACGCGGCGCGAGCCCATCATCGCTTCCAGCGCGCCACCGATCGCGGTCACCGGCACGCCCAGGTCGGCCGCGCGCAAACGGTCGATGTTGACGCGCATCTGCGGGCGGGTTTCCTTGTAATCCGAGTCCGGACCGACCAGGCCGGGATTGGCTTCCATGCGCTGCAAAATGCGATCGCGCCACTGCGCGATCTCGGCGTAGTCCGGCCCGCCCAGCACCAGCTGGAACGGCTGGCCGCGACTACGCACCAGGCCGCCGCTGACCTGCGTACGTGCGCGCACGCCACTGAGCGCGTTGAGCTTCTGCTGCAGTTCGTCGGCCACTTCGGTGGTGGGGCGGGTGCGCTTTTCCCAATCCTGCAGGAACACGCTGACGCGGCCGGTGTGCATCTCCTCGCTGCTGCCGAAGCCGCCGGGCACGCGCGGATTGGCGCGCACGATGGGTTTGTCCGGGCCCACGTAGGGGCGCAGGATGTCTTCGACCTGGTGCATCTGCCCCACGGTGTAATCGAAGCCCGCACCTTCCGGGCCGTCGATCATGATCTGGAAATTGCCACGGTCCTCGGCCGGCGCCAGCTCGGAAGGGATACGGCCCATCAGCCAGGCGCTGGCGCCCAGCGCCAGCAGCATCAGCAGCGCGAAGATCCAGGTGCGCTGCACATGGCGCTCCAGCGAGCGGCCGTACGCCGCGGACACCGCCTGCATGCGTCCGTCGAACCACTGGTGGAAACGATTGGGCTTGGCCTGCCCGTGCGAGCGCAGCAACTTTGACGACATCATCGGCGTCAGCGTCAGCGCCACGAAGGCCGAGATCGCCACCGCCGCCGCCAGCGCCACTGCCAGCTCACGGAACAGCCGCCCGGTGTTGCCTTCCAGAAAGCCCACCGGCAGGAACACCGCCACCAGCACCGCCGTGGTGGCGATCACCGCGAAGGCGACCTGTGCGGTGCCGCGTTTGGCGGCCACCAGCGGCGGCTCGCCTAGATCGATGCGGCGCTGGATGTTTTCCACCACCACGATGGCGTCGTCCACCACCAGGCCGATGCACAACACCAGCGCCAGCAAGGTGAGCAGGTTGATCGAGAAATCGAAGGCATACAGTGCGATGAACGCGGCGATCAGGCACACCGGCACCGTTACCGCCGGAATCAACGCGGCGCGTGCGCTGCCCAGAAACACCCAGATCACCACCAGCACCAGCACCACCGCTTCGACCAGCGTGTGGTAGACGCGCTCCACCGCCGCATCGATGAAGGTGGTGGTGTCGAAGGCGACGAAGATGTCGGTGCCCTTGGGCAAGGTCTTCTGGATCTCTTCGGCACGCGCCCGCGCCTCGCGCGCCACATCCAGCGCATTGGCGGTGGAATTGCGCACGATGCCCAGGCCCACGTTGGGCACGCCATTGCTCTGGAAATACGCGCGTCGCTCGGCCGAGGTGAGTTCCACCTTGGCCACGTCGCCCAGCCGCACCACGTAGCCGTCCTCGCCCTTGCTCAGCGGCAGCTTGGCGAAGTCCTCCGGCTTGAGATAGCTGCGCTCCACGCGCAGGGTGAAGTCGCGCTGCGCCGATTCGATGCTACCGGCCGGCAGTTCCACGTTCTCGTTCTGCAGCGCCGCTTCCACATCGGCCACGGTGAGCGCGCGTGCGGCCAGTTGGTCGCGATCCAGCCAGATGCGCATGGCGTAGCGCTGGCGCCCGCCGATGCGCACCTGCGCCACGCCGTCCAGGCTGGAGAAACGGTCCACCACGTAGCGTTCGGCGTAGTCGGACAGCTGCAGCGTGTCCATCGTGCTGGAGCTCATGTTGAGCCACAGGATGGGGTCGGCATCGGCTTCGACCTTGGAGATTTCCGGCGGCCGCGCTTGGTCGGGCATGCGGTCCGACACCCGGCTGACCGCATCGCGCACGTCGTTGGCGGCCGCTTCCACATCGCGCGATTGCACGAACTCGATGCTGATGTCCGAGGAACCGTTGCGGCTGCGCGCTTCGATGGTCTCGATGCCCTCGATGCCGGCCAGCGCGTCTTCCAGTACCTGGGTGATGCGGCTTTCCACCACCGCCGCCGAAGCGCCGGTGTATTCCACGTCCACCGAGACGATGGGCGGGTCGATCGCCGGCAGTTCGCGCAGGGTGAGCCGGGTGAACGACATCACCCCCAGCACGATCAGCAACAGGCTCATCACCACCGCCATCACCGGGCGGGTAATGGACAGGTCGGAGAGTTTCATCGCGCGGCCTGCGCAGGGGCTGGCGCAGGCGCGGGCTGGTCGGCGACCTTCAGGCCGGGCCGCAGCTTGCCGGTACCATCCACGACGATGCGCTCACCGGCCTCGAGGCCGTCGAGGATTTCCACCTTGCCATCGCGCCGCTCGCCCAGGCGCACATCGGCGCGCTCGACGCTGGAATCGGGTTTGACCCGGAACACGTAGGACTCGCGCCCCACCTGCACCACCGCAATTTCAGGAATCACCACCGCCTGCCGGGCCGGCTGGAACAACCGCACATCCAGCAACATGCCCGGGCGCAACCGACGATCGTCATTGGGGAAGTCTGCACGCACCGTCACCGAGCGCGTGGTCTCGTCGATCCGCGAATCGATCGCCGCCACCTCGCCTTCGAACCGTGCCCCCGGATACGCTGCCGCAGTGCCGTTGACCGCGTTGCCCAGCTGCACCAGGCCGAACTGCGATTCGGGCACCTGAAAATCCACGTACATGCGTGCCACATCGTCCAGGGTGGCGATCACCGTGCTGGAGGTGATCAACGAACCGGGACTGATCTGGCGGATGCCCAACACGCCGGCAAACGGCGCACGCACCTCGCGGTCGATGATCTCCGCCCGCATCTGCTGCACGCGCGCCTGCGCGGCATCGCGCAACGCACGCTGGGTGTCGACCGTGGACTTGGCCACCAGCTGCTGGCCGACCAGGCTCAACTGGCGACGGTACAGCTGATCGGTTTCCTCGAAGGTGGCCTGCGCCGCAGTCAGCGCCGCCTGCTGGGAGTTGCCGCGCAGACGCAACAACAACTGCCCGGCCCTGACCTCGTCGCCGCTGTCGAAATAGACCTGTTCGACCACATCGCTGACCGCGGCGGTCAGCGCCACCGACTCACGCGCCCGCACCGTGGCGATCGACTGCACGGTGGAGTTCCACGGCTGCACCGCCACCGGCTGCACCACCACCGGGATGGGTTTGGCGGCCGCGGGCGCACTGGCCTGGCGGGCACAAGCGCACAGCCACACGGCCAACAGGAGCGCGACGCAGACGCGCGCGCTGGGCAGAACAAGCATCAGAACATCCTGGCGGGGTACATCGAAAGTGTAGAGCCTTGCCGCCCTGCAAAAGGCAGAAAGGGCGCGCTTTTCACCATGACCAACGACCCTTGCCGGGACCGCCACGATGCGATGCAAAGCTTGACGCCCGTCGCGTGACGCGCGCAGGAAAACGGACCCGACCGGCCCGCCCGGGCCTCTCCTGGCGGGCGCGCGACGGCTGCAGCCTTCAGATCGGAACGGCCAGCGGGCGTTTCCCGCTCAGCGCTCCAGCCCGAGGTATCCCAGCACCTGGCGTGCCAGCGCCTCCACATTCTCGCCATCGGCACGAAGATGGATCTCCGGCGCCTGCGGCGCCTCGTAGGGCGAGTCGATGCCGGTGAAGTTGGGAATCTGCCCGGCGCGCGCCTTGCGGTACAGCCCCTTCACATCGCGCGCCTCGGCCACCGCCAGCGGCACATCGACGAAGACCTCGACGAACTCGCCTGCCTCGAAGCGTTCGCGCGCCAGTTGCCGCTCGGCGCGGAACGGCGAGATGAAGCTGACCAGCACGATCAGCCCGGCATCGGCCATCAACCGCGCCACCTCGGCCACCCGGCGAATGTTTTCCACGCGATCCTCGTCGGTGAAGCCCAGATCGCGATTGAGCCCGTGGCGCACGTTGTCGCCGTCCAGGATGAAGGTGTGATAGCCCAGCGCGTGCAGGCGCTTGTCCACCAGATTGGCCACGGTGGACTTGCCTGCGCCGGACAGACCGGTGAACCACAGCACGCGCGGCGCCTGCCCCTTGATGCGCGCGCGCGCGCTGCGGTCCACATCCAGGTGCTGCCAGTGCACGTTGCCGGCGCGGCGCAGCGCGAACTCCAGCGTGCCGGCCGCCACCGTGGCGTTGGTCTGCCGGTCGATCAGGATGAAGCCGCCGAGCACGCGGTTGCGCGCATACGGCGCGAACGCAATCGGCTCGTCCAGCGACAGGTTGCAGTAGCCCACCTCGTTGAGCTCCAGCCGCTTGGCGGCCAGCCGCTCCTGGGTGTTCACCTCGACCTTGTGCTTGATCTCGCTGATGCTCGCGGTGACCGAGCGCGCACCGATCTTCAGCCAGTACGGGCGACCGGGCAGCAACGCCGCATCGTCCATCCACAGCAGATGCGCAGCGAACTGGTCGGCCACCTCGGGCGGGTCGTCGATACCGGCGATGATGTCGCCACGACTGATGTCGATTTCGTCACGCAGGGTCAGCGTCACCGCCTGACCGGCCCGTGCGCTGTCCACCTCGCCATTGGCATCGAGCACGCTGGCCACCTGGGTACGGCGCCCGGAGGGCACCACCACCACCGCATCGCCCACACGCACCTGGCCGGCGGCAATGGTTCCCGCATAGCCACGGAACTGCGCATTCGGCCGGTTGACCCATTGCACCGGCAGGCGCAGGCCGCTGCCGGACTCCGGCGCCGTCACCTGCACGGTTTCCAGATGTTCCAGCAGAGACGGCCCCTGGTACCACGGCATGCGGGTGGACGGGCTGGACAGGTTCTCACCCGCCAACGCCGACAGCGGAATGCACTGCACGGCGGCGATGCCCAACTGCGCGGCAAGCGCCCGGTAGCCTTCGGCGATCGCGGCGAACACCTGCGCGTCGTAGTCCACCAGATCCATCTTGTTGACCGCCAGCACCACGTGGCCGATACCCAGCAGCGACACGATGTAGCTATGCCGGCGTGTCTGGGTCAGCAGCCCCTTGCGCGCATCCACCAGCACCACCGCCACATCGGCGGTGGACGCGCCGGTGGCCATGTTGCGGGTGTACTGCTCGTGCCCGGGGCAATCGGCCACGATGAACTTGCGCCGGTCGGTATCGAAGTAGCGGTAGGCGACATCGATGGTGATGCCCTGCTCGCGCTCGGCTGCCAACCCATCCATCAGCAGGGCGTAATCGATCCCCTCGCCCTGGGTGCCATGGCGGCGGCTATCGCTTTCCAGTGCCGCCAGCTGGTCGTCGAACAGGCGCTTGCTGTCGTACAGCAACCGCCCGATCAGGGTGCTCTTGCCGTCGTCCACGCTGCCGCAGGTGATCAAGCGCAGCAGCGGCTTGGATTCGTGCTGTTGGAGGTAGGCAGCGATGGTGCCGGGATTGGGGATTCGGGATTCGGGATTCGCAAACGCGGCCCCCTCCATCTTTCCGCTCTCTGCAAACGGCTCCTGCCAATCCCGAATCCCGAATCTCGAATCCCGGCCCATCAGAAATACCCCTCCAGCTTCTTCTGTTCCATCGATGCGCCGGGGGCGTGGTCGATCATCCGGCCCTGACGTTCGGAGCTGGTGCTGACCAGCATTTCGGCGATCACCGCTTCCAGGGTGTCGGCCGTGGAGTCGATCGCGCCGGTGAGCGGATAGCAACCCAGCGTGCGGAAGCGCACCGAGCGCAGCTGCGGGGTTTCACCCGGATGCAGGGGCAGGCGCGCGTCATCGACCATGATCAGGGCACCATCGCGTTCGACCACCGGGCGCGGGGCGGCGAAATACAGCGGCACCACCGGAATCTGCTCGCGATAGATGTACAGCCAGATGTCCAGTTCGGTCCAGTTGGACAGCGGGAACACGCGCACGCTTTCGCCAGGGCTGGTGCGTGCGTTGTACAGATTCCACAGCTCCGGGCGCTGGTTCTTCGGGTCCCAGCGATGGCGCGCATTGCGGAAGGAAAACACGCGCTCCTTGGCGCGCGATTTCTCTTCGTCGCGGCGTGCACCGCCGATCGCCGCATCGAACCGGCCATGCTCCAGCGCCTGCTTCAGGCCCTGGGTCTTCATGATGTCGGTATGCACGGCGGCGCCGTGGCTGATCGGGCCGACGTTCTGCGCGATGCCGTCGGGATTGATGTGCACGCGCAGGTCCACGCCGGCTTCGGCCGCGCGGCGATCGCGGAAGGCGATCATCTCGCGGAACTTCCAGCGCGTGTCCACGTGCAGCAGCGGAATCGGCGGTGGCGACGGCGCGAACGCCTTGAGCAACAGGTGCAGCAGCACCGAACTGTCCTTGCCGACCGAATACAGCATCACCGGCGCGCGGAATTCTGCGGCGACCTCGCGCAGGATGTGGATGCTTTCGGCTTCGAGCCGGTCGAGATGGGACAGCGGGAGTTGGGTCATCGGACTGTGATCGGCCTCGGCAGGCGGCCAACCGATGGTAGGGCAAGGCGCAGCAGTGTGTCCTGCCGCGAAGCCGGCCCGAAATAAGCGGCCGGCATAACGCGATAACGGCTGTTCCTTTCTGCTGGCGGCAACGGCTCCCTAACATCCTCGGTCTCATCCACGCCCCTGGAACCGAATGACTGCCGCCAGCTCCACGCTACCGCCCAGCCCCTTGCCCGACGAGCGCAAGGCGCTGCTGGAGCGGCTGGTCGAGGGCCTGGATACCGCTTCGCTGTGGTGGCTGTCCGGCTACACCGCCGGGCTGGCCCAAGGCCAGCCGCCGCGTTCGCTGGCGGTGCTGCCGGGTGGGCAAGCGCAGGCGGCAGCGCAGGACAGCCAGCGCCTGACCGTGCTCTACGGCAGCCAGACCGGAAACGCCCGTCGGCAGGCCGAGCAACTGGCCGCCGACGCTGAAGCGGCGGGCCTGAGCGTGCGGCTGCTGCGCGCCGATGCCTACCCCACCCGCGAGCTGGCCAGCGAACGCCTGCTGTACGTGGTGATCAGCACCCAGGGCGAAGGCGACCCGCCGGACGATGCGATCGGCCTGGTGGAGTTCCTCGCCGGCCGCCGCGCGCCCAGGCTGCCCGAGCTCAAGTACGCGGTACTGGGCCTGGGCGATTCGAGTTATGCGGACTTCTGCGGCATCGCACGGCGTATCGACGAGCGGCTGGCCGAGCTCGGTGCCGGCCGCGTGCAACCACGCGGCGAGGCCGACCTGGATATCGACGGTGTCGCCATTCCGTGGCGCACGCAGGCGCTCAAGCACGCGCGCGAGCAGCTGCGGAGCGTCCCGCACTCGGCCACCGTCACTCCCCTGCGCAGCTCCCCTGCCGCGCCCGCCTGGTCGCACCAGCATCCGTTCGGTGCAGAGCTGCTGGCCAACCAGATCATCAGCGGGCGCGACTTCAAGGGCCCGGGTTTCCGGGTCTATGCGCAGCCGGGCAAGCGCGTACGGCACCTGGAATTCTCCCTGGAAGGCAGCGGCCTGAGCTACGAACCGGGCGATGCGCTGGGCATCGTGCATCGCAATCCACCAGCCCTGGTGGAGCCGCTGCTGCAGGCCGTGCGGCTGGATGGCGATGCCGCGGTCACTGTCGGCGAGGACACCCTGGCGCTGCGCGAGTGGCTGAGCACCCGGCGCGAATTGACCAAACTCTCGCGCCCGTTCCTCACCGCCCATGCCGAGCGTGCCGGTGCAGACGAACTGCAGGCGCTGCTCGCCCCGACCCAGACCGCCGGCCTGGCGGCGCTGCTCGCCGATCATCAGGTGATCGACGTGCTGCGCCGCTGGCCGGCGGATTGGGACCATGCCGGCCTGCTGGCCAGCCTGCGTCCGCTCACCCCACGGCTGTACTCGATCGCCTCCAGCCGCAAGCGCGTGGGCGAGGAAGTGCACCTGGCGGTGGACGAGCTCCATTACCAGGCACACGGGCATACACACCTGGGCTCGGCCAGCGGCTTTCTGGCCGGGCTCGCCGAAGGCGACACCGCGCCGGTCTACATCGAGCCAAACCAACGTTTCCGCGTGCCCGCCGATGCCGACCGCGACATCCTGATGATCGGCCCCGGCACCGGCGTGGCGCCGTTCCGCGGCTTCGTGCAGGAGCGCGCCGAAACCGGCGCCCGTGGACGCAACTGGCTGTTCTTCGGCGCCCAGCATTTCAACACCGACTTCCTGTACCAGGCCGAATGGCAGCAGGCCCTGCAACGCGGCGAGCTGCACGCCCTGGAGCTGGCGTTCTCGCGCGATCACAGCGAAAAGATCTATGTGCAGCACCGCCTGCGCGAACGCGGTGCCGAGGTCTACGCCTGGCTGCAGGGCGGCGCGCATGTGTATGTGTGCGGCGCCATCGGCATGGGCAAGGACGTGCACGCCGCATTGCTGGACATCGTCGCCACCCACGGCGCACGCAGCCCGGAGGACGCCGCCGCCTACCTCACGCAACTGCAGGTGGAGGGGCGGTATGCGCGTGATGTCTATTGAGATGCCGGGACTCGGGACCCGGGACCCGGGACCCGGAAGAGCAAGAGCGTGCACTGCAGTTGCTGTGTTTCTTGCTGCTCCCGGGTCCCGGGTCCCGAGTCCCCGGTCCCGCTCCCACAACCCGCCCCTCCCCAGCATCCACCAATGAGCCACTCCGTCGAAGACATCAAATCCCACAGCCGTCGCCTGCGTGGGTCGCTCGAGCAGAGCCTGGCCGATGCGGTGACCGGGGCGTTGCGCGAAGACGATCAGACCCTGATCAAATACCACGGCAGCTACCAGCAGGACGACCGCGATATCCGCGACGAGCGGCGCCGGCAGAAGCTCGAACCGGCGTATCAGTTCATGATCCGCACGCGCACACCGGGCGGAGTGATTTCGCCCAGCCAGTGGCTGGCACTGGACGGCATCGCCACCCGCTATGCCAATCATTCGCTGCGCATCACCACCCGCCAGGCGTTCCAGTTCCATGGCGTGATCAAGCGCGAGCTCAAGGCCACCATGCAGGCGATCAATGCGACCCTGATCGATACGCTGGCGGCCTGCGGCGACGTCAACCGCAACGTCCAGGTGGCGGCCAACCCGCTACTGTCGCAGGCGCACGCCGCGCTGTATGCGGATGCGGCGCGCGTGTCCGAACACCTGCTGCCCAACACCCGTGCGTACTACGAAATCTGGCTGGACGAGCAACGCGTCTCCGGTTCCGGCAGCGAGGACGAGCCGATCTATGGCGAGCGTTATCTGCCACGCAAGTTCAAGATCGGATTCGCCGCCCCGCCGCTCAACGACGTGGACGTGTTTGCCAACGATCTTGGTTTTATCGCGATCCTGCGCAACGGCGAGCTGCTCGGTTACAACGTCAGTATCGGCGGCGGCATGGGTGCCACCCACGGCGACACCGAGACCTGGCCGCGCGTGGCCAACGTGATCGGCTTCGTCAGCCGTGAGCAGTTGCTGGACATCGCCACCGCGGTGGTCACCACCCAGCGCGACCTCGGCAACCGCGCCGTGCGCAAGCGGGCGCGCTTCAAGTACACCATCGACGATCACGGCCTGGACACCATCGTGGCCGAGATCGAACGTCGTGCCGGCTTCGCCCTGCAACCGGCACGGCACTTCGCGTTCGAGCACAACGGCGACCGCTATGGATGGGTGGAGGGCGAAGACGGCCTGTGGCACCTCACCCTGTCGCTGCCGGCTGGACGCATCGCCGATACCGACACCGCCGCGCATCTGAGCGGCCTGCGTGCGATCGCACAGCTGCAGGTAGGCGAATTTCGCATGACGCCCAACCAGAACCTGGTCATCGCCGGCGTACCCGCTGGCGAACGGGCACGCGTCGATGCCCTGGTGGCGCAGTACGCGCTGGATGCCGGCAATCGCGCCACCACCGCGCTGGCGCGGGGCGCGATGGCCTGCGTGGCGCTGCCCACCTGCGGCCTGGCCATGGCCGAAGCCGAACGCTATCTGCCGGACTTCAGCGCCGCCCTGCAACCGCTGCTGGCGCGCCATGGCCTGACCGACACCCCCATCGTGCTGCGTCTGTCCGGCTGCCCGAATGGCTGCTCGCGGCCGTACCTGGCCGAGATCGCCCTGGTCGGCAAGGCGCCCGGCCGTTACAACCTGATGCTGGGCGGCGACCGCCGAGGTCAGCGGCTCAACACCCTGTACCGCGAGAACATCGCCGAGGCGGACATCCTCGCTGCACTGGATCCGCTGCTGGCCTGCTATGCGGCCGAACGCGACCGGGACGGCGATGAAGGCTTCGGCGACTTCCTGCACCGCAGCGGCCTGATCGCGCTGCCGCCCTACCCCACGCACCGTCACCTCGACCTGGAACTGCTCGCATGACCGCGCTGCCCGCTGCATCGAACACCGCTTCGGCACTGGATGACCTGGACGCGCTCAACGCGCAGCTGGAAAACCTGCGCGCCGACGAGCGCGTGGCCTGGGCCTTGCAGCACGGGCCGCAGGAAGCGGCGCTGTCGTCCAGCTTCGGTGCGCAATCGGCCGTCACGCTGCATCTGTTGTCCCAGCAACGCCCGGACATTCCGGTGATCCTGATCGACACCGGCTATCTGTTCCCGGAGACCTACAGATTCGCCGACGCGTTGACCGACCGGCTCAAGCTCAACCTCAAGGTCTACCGCCCGCTGGTCAGCCGTGCCTGGATGGAGGCCCGGCACGGCCGCCTGTGGGAACAGGGCATGGTGGGCATCGATCAGTACAACAACCTGCGCAAGGTCGAGCCGATGCGGCGTGCACTGGACGAGCTCAACGTGGGCACCTGGTTCACCGGCCTGCGCCGCAGCCAGTCCGGCGGCCGCGCGCAGACACCGATCCTGCAGAAGCGCGGCGACCGCTACAAGGTCAGCCCCATCGCCGACTGGACAGACCGCGACGTCTGGCAATATCTGCAGGCCCACGACCTGCCGTATCACCCGCTGTGGGAACAGGGCTATGTCTCGATCGGCGATTTCCACACCACCCGCCGTTGGGAGCCGGGCATGCGCGAGGAAGACACGCGTTTCTTCGGGCTCAAGCGCGAGTGTGGCATCCACGAAGACATCTGAGCGCGGCGCAGTGCGCGCTTGTTACCAAGCCTGCATGCACCACGACGCGTCGAATTTGCCGGTGGGCACACCGCCGAGCGCACTCCTGACTCGGCAGGTCTGCAGCGCATCGAGGTGACGCGCTCGTGCTCATGGCATGAGAACGCGTGCCTGACTGCGCTGCATCCAGTAGCGGTCGAACAGCCACATCAGCAATAGCGACACCCCGACCAGCGGGAAGATCAGCCCGCAGATCACCAACAGCACCAGCACACCGCGCAGCGTGCGCGGATCGGCCGGCAACGGCGGCACGCCCAGGCCGCCGACCGGGCGACGTTTCCACCACATCACCGCCGCGCTCACGCAAAGCAGTACGATCGCCGCGCACGCCAGCAACAGGATCAGCTGGTTCGCCGTTCCGTATTGCTGACCCAGGTGCACGTTGATGCCCCATTCCAGCGCACGCCCCACTGGCCCGTAATCGTGATAGCGCATGTCCAGCAGCACCGCACCGCTGTACTGATCCAGATGGATCACGCGTTGGCGCTGCAGGTCGGCCGGATAGACCGAGGCGGTATACACCCCGGTGGCGCCACGCGGTGGCGAGACGCTGTAGCCCGGCACGATGCCGAGCGCATCGAACCGCGCCATCGCCGAATCCAGACCGATTGCGCCGTGACCTGGCGCAGCGACACCGCCGGTGCCGCCGGTGCCGCCGGTGCCGCCGTGGGCGGCATGTTGAGACTGGACCGCGTGTTCTGACGGGCTTGGCTGTTCCGAGTGTTCCGAGTGTTCCGCATCCGCCAGCGTCACACTTACCCGCCCGTCACGCAGACCCTCGTCCACCACCGCGGCCCCACGCCCAGGCAGCACAGACTCCGGCACACGCGCCTGCCGCAACGACCACGCCGGATCGGTCGTCTCGGACAAACGCTGCTGCGACATCGGCTGCTGCACACGCAGCCCCGCGGGATAGCCGAAATCATGCCCATTGGCCCAGCGGTTGACCTGTGCGCCCCACAGCCAGGACCACGGCATGCCGGTCAGCGCCAGGAACAGCAGCACCGCGCCCACGCCGGCACCGGTCACCGCATGCAGGTCGCGCCAGAACAGCCGCTGCGCCGGCTTGCCGCGCACCTTGATCACGCCGCCGCGGCGCCCGCGCGGCCACCACAGGTAGAAGCCGGTGAGCACCAGCACGATTGCCCAACCCGCTGCCATTTCGATCAGCCCCTGCGCGAACGGCCCGAGCAGCTCCAGACTGTGCAGCCGCCGGATGGTCCAGGCCAGGGTGCCATGCTCGGGCAGGCTGCCCAGCACGCGCGCGCGATACGGGTCCACGTACATCACCCGCCGTGCGCCCTGCGCATCCACCAGCCCGATCTCGGCGCTGGCATCGGCCTGTTTCGGCGTGGTGTAGCGGAACATACGACCGACGTGATGCCGCCTGGCCGCATCCACCAGCTGCTGCGCGGACGCGCGCGACGTTCCCACCGGCACCACCTTCAGCGCGTGATGCGCGCTGCGGTCGATCGCTTCCTGATACAGGAACGCCGCACCGGTCAACGCCAGCCACACAATGAACGGCAGCACCAGCAGGCCGGCGTAGAAATGCCAGCGCCATACCGCGCGGTAGAACCGCCAGCGGCCATCCTGCGACGCTGCACTGGCTCGGCCATCGTTGAAGAATGCGTGCATCAGAAGCTCCAATCCCACGACAGCGACAGCGCGCGGCCATCTCCCGGCGAATAGCCGGAACTGCCGCTGTCGTACCATGCATAGACATAGGCGCGATCGGTCGCATTGCGCAGCTGCAGGCTCACTGCAGTGCGTGCACTCACGCTCCAGCGCGCACCCAGGTTGAGCAGCGCATAGCCGCCCGTGCGGCCCAGCGTGTTGCTGCGCTCCAGGAAATAGTCGCCCTGCGCGTTGCCCCAGGCGCTGAGCTGCAAGGCCGTGGTGAGCTGCCACTCCAGCCCGGCGGTTGCCAACCAGCGCGGCACGTTTTCGATCTCCTTGCCGCGCGTAGCCGGTGCGCTCGGGTCCGGTGTGGCGATGCTGGCCTTCTGCCGCGAATACGCGATCCACGCGCGCCAGTGTTCGGCCGGCTGCAGATTCACCTGCGCATCCCAGCCACGCCGCAGCGTGCGCCCCACATTGGCCACCTCGCCGACGCCGGGAACGCCGTTGACGCCAAGCACGGTCGCCACCTCGCCGGATGCGCGTTGCTCCCAGTACGCCAGGCGCCCGTCCAGCAGCACCGACGGCGCGAATTTGAAACCGGCTTCCCAGCCGTCGTTGATCGATGGCCCCAGATCTGCGGACTGCCGACGATAGGCTCCGTCACCGCTACCGATCTGAAAGCTGCGCCCCCAGTTGGCGTACACGCTGTCGTGCTCGCCCACCCGATAGCTGGCGCTGAACTTGGGTTGCCTGATGGCGCCGTAGCGGTAGATGGGGGCGTACACGCCAGCCAACACATCGTGCAATTGGCCATCGACACGATCGACCCGGTAACCCGGCACCAGCTGCAGACGCCCGGTAGGTTCGAGCACCGCCTGCACATAGGCGCCGTGCGTGCGCAGGCCGTAGTCCCACGCGCGCAGTCGCGCCGTGCGCACACGCGCCACGGTGCGATACCGCCGCGACTGGTTGGACTGCCATTGCGCATCCACGCCGGCGTCCAGGTTGAGATCCATCGCCTCCCAGTCCGGCCGCCAGCTGCCGCGCAACAACACGCCGCGATGGGTTTCATCGGCATCGCGCTCCTGTTGCAGGCCTGCGGCCGAAAAACGCACCCAACGCTGGTTGCGGTAATCGTTCTGATAGGCCTTGGCGCTCCACTGCGCAGCTGCGCCCAGCGTGCCGTCCGCGTGCAACGCGGTCTGCCACAGCTGGCGTTCGCTGCGATCGTCCTGCGCATACGCCGGTGAACTGCGCGGCGCCGCACGGGCGGTGGCCGCATCCAGATAGCCCGCCTCCAGTGCATGGTTGTCGTAATGGCGCGTGGTCAGCCCGGCGCGGAAGGCGCCATCCGGATCGGTGTAGAACCATTTGCCGGCCGCGCTGCGTTTGCGGGCGTCGGCATGTTCGCGATAGCCATCGGAGTCGCGCCAGGCCAGCACGTAGTTCTGGCTCCACGCACCGCGTTCGACACCCTTGCCCAGTTGCAGCTCGCGTGCACCGAAACTGCCCCCGGTCACGCTCAGCCGGCCATCGTTGCCGCCGCTGCGGGTCAGCACATCCACGCTGCCGGCGATGGCGTTCAACCCATATCGTGCATCGTTGGTGCCGCGCACGATCTCGATGGCGCTGATGTCCTGCGGGAACACCGCGTCCAGATACGGCATGCCGCCAGCGTTGTCGTTGCTGGGAATGCCGTCGATCAGCAGCTTCACCGCATTGATCCGCCCCTCGCCATTGAAACCGCGGAACGAGAACCGCCCTGCATCGGTGCCCATGCGGAACGGGGTGACCTGCACGCCGGGCGCGCGCGTCAGCAGTTCCCAGCTGTAATCCACATGTTGATCGTGCAGCAGTTCGCCGCCGATCACATCCACCGAGCTGAGGACCTGCGCAGCACCTGGAAAGCGCGGTGCCTGTGCACCGACCTCCACCTTGCCCAGCATCAATGCCACCTCCTGCGCCTGCAGGGTACCGGCGGCTCCATACACCAGCGCCAACGACGGCGCGTACCACAACGCTTGCAACAACCCCCAACGCATTGACCAATCCCTTGCCGTCACAAGACGGCACGACAGCCGCGCACCACCCAGACAGCGGGCGCCAGCGTGATTCAAGGAAACGGGCGGTTCATCCAGCCATGCACGCACCGGCCGACGCACTGGCGGCGGCGCAGCTGCGATGCAACGAACGCCCGCGACGGGCGAGGTTCACGCCTGCCGTGGCGGCCCGCGCGCGCCGAGCGCTGCCCAGCGCAGTGCCGCCCGGTGCGGTGCGGCAGAAGCTGCGGATATCGGCGATGGCCGCAACTGCAGCAGACATAGCACGGCCACGATCAGCCACGGCAACAGCCGCGCCGCCAATACGCAGTAATCGCAGGCTTCGCCATGCGATGCGGCGGCGTGGTCACCGGCGTGTGGTGTGGTCGCGGCCGCGTGCCCGGCGTGATGCGATGCGTGCTGGTGGGATGCATGCTGGTGCGATGCGAACTGACCGCGCGCCAGCAAGGCGGTGTCGATGCTCGCCGACACCCCACTGGTGCACATCGGCTCCGCCGGCATCTGGCTCCAGCGACTGATCAACGGCGCCACCAGCATCAGCAGGACGGCCAGGCAGGCAAGCCGATGCAGCAGGCGGTGGTGGCGGAACGAACCCAGCATCCGGGCAGTGTAAGCGGCACGGCGCTGCCGCCGCGATGCCCGCAGCCCCTGCGCGACCGGATGTCGCACCCTGCGGCTTGGGTTTGGCGTCGCGTTGGCTGACCTGTCCGTCGATCCTGCCGAACAGCTTGCGTTCGCCCCTGCACCGGCTGAGCACCTGCCAAGGTCACCTCGAGCGAGCCAGCGGTCAGTCCCTGCAGCATCCCGCGCCGTCGACAACGGGGCGCGGCCAGGCGTCGGCAGAGATGGCTTGCCGCGGTCGACGCCAGGCACTGCGAGCTGGCGAAGCGCCGCCAGGACACCACCGCGCCCCGCCACAGTCAGGCCAGGCCAGCACCTGCACCCGTAGCGCGCAACGCCTCCCGGTGACGGCTCGGCGACCAGCCTCTCCGCAACCCACTGTCGCCCAACGCCGGCAGGCATCGGCCTCTGGAGCGGGCGGATGCCCACCACAACGACGCCAGCGCGAAGCTGTCCAGGCCGGCAGTCACAGTTCCCGGCCGGCACCCGGCGCCGCATACCTGCTGCGCACGGCCATGCCCTATGCTTGCGGCTCATCCCATTCATACCGCGCGCATGAGCACCGTCCTGTCCGATCCAGCGGCCGAGCCACTTCCCTGCGCCCCCAAACCGCCTAGCGAAGCCTTGCGCCTGCAAGCCCTGCGTGGCTACGGCATTCTCGATACCCCGCGCGAGGCGGCGTTCGAAGACATCACCCGGCTCGCGTCGATCATCTGCCAGACCCCGATCGCATTGATCAGCCTGGTCGATGCCGACCGCCAGTGGTTCAAGAGCGAACTCGGCATGGGCGAGCGGGAAACCCCGTTGTTCAAGTCGATGTGCGCGCACGCGCTGCTCGACAACGACGTACTGGTGGTACCGGACACCCGCGAAGACGTGCGCTTCTCGCGCAATCCGCTGGTCACCGGCGAGGCGCCGCTGTACTTCTATGCCGGCGCTCTGCTGAAGACCCCAGACGGCCTGCCCCTGGGCACGGTCTGCGTGCTGGACCGGAAGCCGCGCCAGCTCACCGACGAGCAGGTCGAAGCGCTGCGCGCGCTTGCGCGCCAGACCATGGCGCAGCTGGAACTGCGCCGTGCACTGCTGATCGCAGAAGAGTCCGATCGCTACCGCAGCCGGCTGATGGCCATCGCCGGTCACGATCTCAAGACGCCATTACGCACGGCCGCCTACGCCATCGACAAGATGCGCAGGCATGCCAATGTCGATTCGATTCCCACCCTGGTGACCGCACGCGATGCGATCGGCCAGGTCGCGCGCGAGCTGGACGAACTGGCGACGCTGGCCGCGGCAGGCAAGTCCGCGATGCCCGACCTGCAACCGCTGCAGCTGGAGGACGTGCTGCACGCGGTACTGGGCGTCTGGCGCCAGCCAGCCATCGACAAGTGCCTGGCGCTGCGCCATGTGCCGACCTCGCTGCGCGTCCGCAGCCACCCCACCTTATTGACCACGCTGATCGGCAACCTGGTCGGCAATGCGGTCAAGTACACCGAGCGCGGACGCGTGCTGGTCGGTGCGCGTCGTCGCCCCGGCCATGCCGTGGTGGAAATCATCGACAGCGGCATCGGTCTGAATCTGGAACAACCCGAACAGGTCTTCCAGGCCTTCCGCCAGGCCGACCCACGCAGCGACGGCCTGGGTATCGGCCTGTGGATCGTGCACCGCACTGCCGAGACGCTGGGCTGCGAGGTCAGCGTGCGCTCCCGCCCGGAAGGCGGCACCTGCTTCTCCGTGCGGATTCCGCTTGCCTGAGGCTTGTTGATCGATTCGCCTGGCAGTGGGCTCGCGTGGACGGCCGGCGTCTGGCGAGTTGTCCGCGGGCGGCGCTGCGCGCGGCATCCGGCTCGCCCCTGTACAGCTGCGTGGCCTTGCATAAAAAAGGCGGACCCGGGCTCCCGACCCGGGTCCGCCGCCAAGCACGCCAGGCCTCTCCCCAGGGACCCGGGTGCGCCAGCCGCTCTGTGCGCAGCCTCGCGCAGCAGTGATGCGACAGCGCTAGCAACCCTCCACGACACCCCACTGACCAGACCGGCAAGGCGATAGCGGCATCGCCGGTCCTGCGTCGTCCACCCCTAGACGTCCGAAGGTAGTCGTCTCATGGCTGCTATAAGGATTTACGACAGGGCGCAGCGCAACTTGAAGGACGCTGGCGACACCGGCACAGGCGGCCCTGACAGAGGTAGGGGGAATCACCGACAGCGCGCGTTCGCGTACGCCACAAGGGCCAACTAAATCATTGGTTGAAACTACTTTTTCGTGCATGGCCGACTGTGCAATGCAGCATGCAGCGGAAGGCGGAAGGCCTGTTCCGACCACATCGCCGGGAGATCGCAGCGCTCCGCCACTGACGACTCCCGCTAGTCCGACGCCTGCCGCGCGAACCAGTTCGCCGAATGCACCTCTTCACTGGCGACCTCGAGCAGCTGCCGCAGCGTTGCCAGTGGAACCTGCACCACCGCATCGCCGGACGGCAGGGTGACCCATAAGGTGTCGTCCTGCGGGTCGGCGGACACGGTCACCAGCGCCTGCTCGTTTCCGTCGACGCAGGCCGACAGCTGCAGCGACAGCCCGCCGTCCGGTTCGGACAACCACAACCGGCTCAATGCGGGACGCATGGGCGCGCTCATCGCATCGCTCAGCTGGTAATGGTCTGGGTGAGCGATTCCCAGGTCGGCGGCAGCGGCCAGTCCGGTGCCTGGTTGCCGTCCAGGACGCGGCGCAGGTCGCGTTTGTCGATCTGCGGGGCCAGTACATGCACCAGATCCAGCGCATAGTCGCGCAGCACACGGTCGCGCGGCAGCACCGCCCAGGCGATGCACTCGGCGATGGGCGCCGGTGCCGGCCAGGCCCGCAGGTCTTCGTCGTACGCGCTGATCGCCATCTCCGCCACCAACCCCACGCCGAGCCCGGCGCGGACGTAGGTCTTGATCAGATCGGCATCCAGCGCGGTCAGCGCGATGCTTGGCTCCAGCCCTACCTGCGCAAACGCCCGCTGCAGCGAGGAGCCCGGCCGGGTGGACGATTCGTAGCTGATCAAGGGGTGCTCGGACAGCGCCTGCATGTCCGGCGTCACCCTCGGAGTGTCCAGCGCATGACCGCGTGGCACCACCACCAGCCGCCGCCAGCGGTACAGCGGCACCGCGATCCCGGCACCAGGCTCGCCGCCGGCGGTACTCACCACGGCGATATCGGCATCGCCCTGGCTGAGCAGATCCAGCGCTGCACTTTCGGCGGCCTGCTGCAGGTGCACGCTCACCTGCGGGTAGGAATGCTTGATCTGCGCCACCGCCGGCGGCAGCACGAAACGCGCCTGGGTATGGGTGGTGGTCAGGGTCAGCTGCCCCTGACTCTCGCGGCGCTGATTGGCCGCGTAGGTACGGATGTTGTTGGCCTCGGCCAGCACCGCGCGGGCGCGCTCGATCACCTCCACCCCGGCCGGCGTCACCGTGTCCAGGCTGCGCCCCTTGCGCACGAACAACAGAAAGCCCAGCTCGTCCTCCAGTTGCTTGAGCTGCTTGGACAGGCCGGGCTGGGTGGCGTGCACCCGCGCGGCGGCCAGCGTGATGTTCAGCTCGGCATCGGCGATGGCCACCAGATAACGAAGTTGGGTCAGCGTCATGGGCTTATGTCCAAAAAAGCGCGAGGCGCCACAAGGCCTTCGACTGTAGTGGAGTTCCGGGGGCCAGCTTATAACCGAACGCTATTTTTAGGGTGTATGAAGTCATTTCCGACCGCTATATGCCGGCGGTACGGTCTGGCCCTTCCTTTCGATACCCCCGGACCGTGACCGCTGCGTTCCCGCTCCTTGCCGACCTGTGTGGCCGCGCCGTCCTGGTGGTCGGCGGCGGCGTCGCCGCCGAACGTGCAACGGCCAGCCTGCTGCAGACTGGCGCACGGCCATTGGTCGGCGCCCCGGCACTGACCAGGCAACTCCGGCAGTGGGTGCAGGCCGGCCAGGTGCGTTGGCTGGCCGGACACTTCCACGCCGACTGGCTCGCCCTGCCCGACGCTCCGCTCTGGCTCACCGTCGCCGCCAGCGAAGACCACGACCTCAACCACGCCTTGCGCACTGCCGCCGGCCGCCAGCGCCTGCTCACCCATACCGCCGCGCCGGTCAGCGCACCTGCCGCCGCGCCCTCCCCCCCGCAGCGCAGCGGTATCGCTGCGCCGAGCCCCGGCAGCGTCACCCTGGTCGGCGCCGGTCCTGGCGACCCCGGGCTGCTCACCCGGCATGCGCTGCGCGCGCTGCGGCAGGCCGAGGTGGTCCTGCACGACCGGCTGGTCAGCCCGCAGATCCTGCGCCTGGCCCGCCGCGGCGCCGTGCTGGTGGAAGTCGGCAAGGCCGCGCAAGGGCATAGCACGCGCCAGGAACAGATCCACGCACTGATGCTCGAATACGCCCGCGCCGGGCGCCGCGTGGTCCGCCTGAAGGGCGGGGACGCGTTCGTCTTCGGCCGCGGCGGCGAAGAACTGGAGTTCCTGCAGGCGCACGGCATCGGCTTCCAGGTGATTCCCGGCATCACCGCCGCGCTCGCCTGCGCCGCCTATGCCGGCATTCCACTCACCCATCGCGACCACGCGCAGTCGCTGCGGCTGGTCACCGCCCATTGCAAGGATTCGCTGGACACCCTGGACTGGCAGGCGCTGGGTCAGGAGCGGCAGACCCTGACCTTCTACATGGGCGTGGCCGGGCTGGACGCCATCCAGCACCGCCTGCTGCAGGCCGGCCGCGCAGCCGGCACCCCGTTCGCGCTGGTAGAGAACGGCTCCCGCCCGCAGCAGCGCGTGATCACCGGTACGCTGGCCACGCTGGCAACCACCGCCCAACGGCATGCCGTGCGCGCCCCCGCGTTGTTGATCCTGGGCGAGGTCGCGGCCCTGGCACGGTCGCTGCACTGGTTCGGCGCCGCCCCCCTGACTGCCGAGCCGCCAGCGCTGCCCTCACCCGACGCAACGCCCCACCCGCACACACTCGCCCACGCAGCCTGATTCCGACGGAGACCCCCATGGCCCTGTACGACACCATCCTCGACACCATTGGCCGCACCCCGGTGGTCAGACTCAACCGCCTGGCACCGGACCACGTGTCGCTGTACGTCAAGGTCGAATCGTTCAACCCCGGCGGCTCGGTCAAGGACCGCCTGGCACTGGCGATCATCCTCGACGCTGAACAACGCGGCCTGCTCAAACCCGGCGACACCATCGTGGAGGCCACCTCCGGCAACACCGGCGTGGCGCTGGCCATGGTGGCTGCCGCACGTGGCTACAAGTTTGTCGCCACCATGGTGGAAACCTTCTCCATCGAGCGCCGCAAGCTGATGCGCGCCTACGGCGCCAAGGTGATCCTGACCCCGGCCGCCGAGCGCGGCAGCGGCATGGTGCGCAAGGCCAAGGAACTGGCCGAGCAGCATGGCTGGTTCCTGGCCAGCCAGTTCGCCAACCCGGCCAACCCGGCCTATCACCGCAACACCACCGCCGCCGAGATCCTGCGCGACTTCGCCGGGCAGCGGCTGGACCATTTCGTCACCGGCTGGGGCACCGGCGGCACCCTCACCGGAGTGGGCGAAGTGCTGCGCGTGGCCCGCCCGGAAGTGCGCATCACCGCCACCGAGCCGGCCGGCGCCGCGCTGCTGCAAGGCCAGGACTGGAAGCCGCACAAGATCCAGGGCTGGACGCCTGACTTCGTGCCGGACGTCCTCAACCGCGAGGTCGCGCACGAAGTGTTGAGCGTGGAAGACACCGACGCCATCAGCGTGGCGCGCCGCCTGGCCGCAGAGGAAGGCATCTTCACCGGCATCTCCGGCGGCGGCACGGTCGCCACCGCGCTGCGCGTAGCCGACGCTGCCGCACCGGGCGTGGTGATCCTGGCCATGCTGCCCGACACCGGCGAGCGCTATTTCTCCACCCCGCTGTTCGCCGACATCAACGAGGGCTCCGACGACGACTGGCTGGCCGGTCTGCCCTGAGTGGAGCCGGTAGGGCGAGCGGTGGCGGGGATGGTGTAGGGGCTGCGGGTTTGGTTCGGGACCCGGGACCCGGGACCCGGGACCCGGAAAAGCGTAGTCCTGCTGCAATCTGCTGTTGTGGACGGTTGGCCATCTCTCGGTGGATGAACTCACCTGACCGGCGGCGGCTCTCAGGTCGCACGCACTGGCATCGTGTCTGCCTGGCTCTTACGGGTCCCGGGTCCCGGGTCCCGAGTCCCGGCCCTCCCCACCTCCCACCCCCGTCAAGGAACCGTTAGGATGGCGGCCCTGACGCAGGGAGAAATGTGGTGAGCAACCGGCCGTATGGACACAGCGAGACCCGCGCCACGCGGGCGCCATGGCTGGTGAAGATGACCTCGCCGGTGCATTTCGCGCTGGCGCTCGGCCTGGGCGCATGGCTGCAAGGCGTGCTGGACCTGCCGCTCCCTGCCCCGTCGCTGCTGGCCTGGATCCAGCTGGCCGGCGGCCTGGTCGCCTGCCTGGGACTGGTGCTGGCGGTGAGCTGCTTCGTCCTGTTCGCACGCCGACGTACCACCATCCTGCCCAGCGGCCATCCCTCCCGACTGGTGCTCGACGGCCCGTACCGGGTCACCCGCAACCCGATGTACCTGGCACTGGTGCTGAGCCATGTCGGGCTATGCCTGCAGCTGGGTCAGCTATGGGCGGTGCCTCTGGTTGCACTGCCCTGGCTGGCGCTGCAGCGCTACGTCATTCCGTTCGAAGAAGCGCGGCTGCGTGCCGAATTCGGACGCACCTACGCCGATTACTGCGCGCGCGTCCGTCGCTGGCTGTAGCGCCAGGACGAAGAACCGATCGATCCGATCGATGGATCCAGCCTCTCCGCAAGGCGTGGCATGGGCCCCGATCGCGCATGCCCGAACCGTCGCAGGCGATGAGATGAATGGACGTTAGCGTGCCTCCGTCGCAACGCCTAACCCATCACGCTTTCATCATTCAAATCCCATAACTATCGCTGCATGAAAATCGAAGTCTGGCAAGGCGACATCACCGAACTCGACGTTGACGTCATCGTCAACGCGGCCAACGAATCACTGCTTGGCGGTGGTGGCGTGGACGGCGCCATCCACCGTGCTGCCGGCCCCCGCCTGCTGCAGGCCTGCGAGGCATTGCCGCAGGTGCGGCCCGGCGTGCGTTGTCCCACCGGCGAGATCCGCGTCACCGATGGTTTCGACCTCAAGGCCCGCCACGTGTTTCACACGGTCGGCCCGATATGGCGCGACGGCAAGCACAACGAGCCCGAGCAACTGGCCAATTGCTACTGGCAGTCGCTGAAGCTGGCCGAGCAGATGCTGCTGCATTCCATCGCATTCCCGGCCATCAGTTGCGGCATCTACGGCTACCCGCTGTACCAGGCCGCCCGCATTGCCGTGACCGAAACACGCGACTGGCAACGCTCGCACAAGGTGCCCAAACACATCGTGCTGGTGGCCTACAACGAAGCGACCTACAAGGCCTACCAGCAGGCCCTGTCAATGCAGGAAACCGCGGCCGCCTGACCGCACTGCACGGCTCGATGCGGCATGCAACGACGAGCGCCGCAAGGCGCTCGTTACGCTTTGGCAGCCCGGATGGACACTTGCCCATCTCCGATACATTACTCAGGCGTATCCCGAAGGTCTGCAACAACGTGCGCAGTTGGAGGCCGGGCGCTGCGGCTGGAAACCCGCGCGATCGAACGCTGGGGCCTTGGTTGCGATGTTCGAGTTCAATAAAAAACGCCGGCATCGCTGCCGGCGTTTTTGCACTCAGGTTTGAGCCGGCCTTGCAGCCCCGCTCACACGATCAACCCTTCCACTTGCCCAGCGCGGCCAGGCCGTTCTCCTTGGCGCGCTCGTAGATGATCTGCTGCGCCTTGGCGTAGTTGCCGGTCATATCCTGCGACCACAGCTTCAGTGCGGCCTGCTGCATCGCGCGGCCGTACGAGAAGCTCAGCGGCCACGGCAGGTTGCCGAGCTGGTGCATTTCGTTGAGGTGCGCGGTGGACTGCTCGTCGGTCTGGCCGCCGGACAGAAACACGATGCCAGGCAGGATCGCCGGCACGGTGGATTTCAGGCACATCACGGTGGATTCGGCCACTTCCTCGACGCTGGCCTGCTCCTCGCAGCTCTTACCGGAGATGACCATCGACGCCTTCAGGATGGTGCCTTCGAGCACGACATTCTGCTCGTACAGCGCACCGAACAGCGAGCGCAGGGTGGCTTCGGTGACCTCGTAGCAGGTCTCGATGTCATGGGTGCCGTCCATGATCACTTCCGGTTCCACCATCGGCACCAGGCCCTGCTCCTGGCACAGCGCTGCATAGCGGGCCAGCGCATGCGCATTGGCCTCGATGCAGGTGCCGGACGGGATGTCCTCGCCGATGTTGATGACCGCACGCCACTTGGCGAAGCGCGCGCCCAGCGTGTAGTACTCCTCCAGACGCGCCCGCAGGCCGTCCAGACCTTCGGTCACCAGTTCGCCCGGCATGCCAGCCAGCGGCTGCGCGCCCTTGTCCACCTTGATGCCCGGGATGATGCCGTGGTCGGCCATGTACTTGGCGAACGGCACGCCGTCCTTGGTCTTCTGACGGATGGTCTCGTCGAACAGGATGGCGCCAGAGATGTAATCGCTCAGCTTGGGCGTGGTCAGCAGCAGTTCGCGGTAGGCGCGGCGGTTTTCCTCGATGTTCTCGATGCCGACGCTGGCAAACCGCTTGGCGATCGTGCTGGTCGATTCGTCGATGGCGATGATGCCCTTGCCCGGGGCCACCATGGCCTGGGCGGTTTCGGCAAGCTGTTCGATGCTCATGTAGTTCCTGTGGCAGCAGCGGGGGAGAACGAAAGTATAGCGACGAAAGTCGTATACATTCCTTCACGGAATGCCTGCAACCGATTACACCCTTGTCGCGTGACAGGATGTGTGGCGTTGCTCGCATCGCGTTACGGATTCGGGATTCGGGATTCGTCAACGCTGAGCATGACGTGCAGCCTGTTGCTTGCTTTGCTGTGATGCATGGCGCCGACTGCGGCTGCGCAACACAGCACAACGGCGGCCCTGGGGCCGCCGTTGCGTGTCGCATCTTCCGGCCCGGCGCATGCGCCGGGTGCCGTCGACGGGATTAAAGCTCGCCCAGACCCGTCGCGCGGCCGTCGTCGCCCACTTCCAGCAGACGCAGCGTGTTGGTGGCGCCGTGCATTTCCATGTGCTCGCCGCTGGTGAACACCACGCGGTCGCCGGGCCCCATGCGCTCGTTTTCCACCAGCAGGCGGATCGCCGCACGTGCGGCTTCGCGCGGGGTCAGGCCGCGGCTGTCGAAGCTGATCGGGAACACGCCGCGCATCATCGCCATCTGGCGACGCGCGCCATCGTGACGGGTGAAGGCATAGATCGGCATGTTCGAACGGAATCGCGACAGGAAACGCGGGGTGCCACCGGACTCGGTCAAGGCCACCACGCCGCCCAGACCGATGTGCTCGGACAGGAACATGGTCGCCATCGCGATGGCCTGGTCGGCGCGCTGCAGGTTGCGCTGCGCTGCCTCGAAATCGGTGTCGAATTCGAACTGGTGTTCGGCACCCAGGCAGATGCGCGCCATCGCTTCCACCGCACGCACCGGATAGGCGCCGGCAGCGGTTTCGGCCGACAGCATCACCGCATCGGTGCCGTCGATCACGGCGTTGGCTACGTCCAGCACTTCGGCGCGGGTCGGGATCGGGCTTTCGACCATCGACTGCAGCATCTGCGTGGCGGTGATCACCACCTTGTTCTGCGCAAGCGACTCCTTGATGATCTTCTTCTGCAGGCCCGGCAGTTCGGCATCGCCGATCTCCACGCCCAGATCGCCGCGCGCCACCATCACCACATCGGACGCTTCGACGATCTCGACCAGATTTTCGATCGCTTCGGTACGTTCGATCTTGGACACCAGCTGCGCATCGCAACCGTGCTGCTGGGCGATCTGGCGGGCGTCGTGCATGTCCTGCGCGTTCCGGCAGAACGACACCGCAATGAAATCCACGCCGATCTTGGCAACGATCCCGATCAGCTCCTTGTCGCGCTCGGTCAGCGCACCCAGCGACAGGCCGCCGCCCTGCTTGTTCAGGCCCTTGCGGTCGGACAGCACACCATCGTTCAACACCTTGGTGACGATACGCGCACCCTGCACGTCGGTGACCTGCAATTGCATCAGGCCGTCGTCGAGCAGCAGCACATCGCCGGCGGTCACGTCCTGTGGCAGGCCGAGATAGCTCACGCCGACCTGCTGCTGGTCGCCAGCCGGCGCGTTGGCATCGGCCACCAGGTCGAAACGATCGCCCATGGCCAGAGTGATCTTGCCCTCGGCGAAGCGCTCGATGCGGATCTTCGGGCCCGGCAGGTCGGCCAGGATGCCGACTTCCGCACCGACCCGCGCAGCGGCGGCCCGCACCTCTGCGGCGCGCTTGGCCTGGCCGGACGGATCGCCGTGGCTGAAGTTGAGGCGCACCACGTTGACGCCCGCCTTGAACAAGGCGTCCAGCACACCGGGCGGATCCGTTGCCGGCCCGAGGGTGGCGAGGATCTTGGTGCGGCGTTGACGTTCTTTCATGATGGCCTCCCTGTAAAAGCCGCGAAACTTAACACACACATCACGCGCCCAGGATGGCATTGCGGCATAGCCACCCTTCGATTCCGGCATGTCCTAAAGACAGTGCGGGACAGTATGTATGCCAGCACTCGCGCCGCCGTTGGCGGCACGCACAATGCCACCCTAACCCGGCGGCGGTGAAGACGTTCTGCGTGATGCGAACCGCCTGCAGCAGGCGTGTCGACCAAGCGGACGCAACGGCCGCTGCGCATCACCCCTGAAGCAGGGTCGCCAGTTCGGCGGGCGTGCGTGCCAGCGCACCGGCAGCCTGCAGTTCGGCCTCGTCGCCGAAGCCCCACAACACGCCGATGCTATGGATGCCGTGGTGATTGGCGCCATCGATATCCATCCGGCGATCGCCGATCATCACGCAGCCAGTCGTGTCGATCTGCAGGCGGCGCAGGGCTTCGGCAATGAGGTCGGGCTTGAAACGGCGTTCGCCATCCTCGCTGGCACCGATCACATCCTCGAAGCAGGCTCCGAATGGCAGATGCTCGACGATGCGCCGCGCATAACGTTCGTTCTTCGAGGTGACCACGGCCAGGCGATGACCGGCGCGCTGCAGGCCGGTGACCACCTCGCCGATACCGTCGAACACGCGCAGCTCGGTCCAGCCCACTGCGTCGTAGCGCTCGCGGTACACGCCGAGCGCACGCTGGACCAGCGCCGGGTCGTCTGGAAAACAGGCAGTGAAGCTGTCGCGCAACGGCGGGCCGATCCACGCACGCAGGGTCTGCGCCGATGGACGCGGCCGCCCGATCTGGTCGAAGGCATGCACGATGCTGGCGACGATGCCCGCTTCCGAATCGACCAGCGTGCCGTCCAGATCGAAGAACAGCGTGGCTGCACTCACTTGCCGCGGGCCTCGAGCGCGGCCACGGCCGGCAGGGTCTTGCCTTCCAGGAATTCCAGAAACGCACCGCCGCCGGTGGAGATGTAGGTGACGTCCTGGGCGATGTCGTACTTGTCCACCGCCGCCAGGGTGTCGCCGCCGCCAGCAATGGAGAACGCCTTGGATGCGGCGATGGCGCGCGCCAGGGTCTCGGTGCCATGGCTGAAGGGCTCGAACTCGAACACGCCGACCGGCCCGTTCCACACCACCGTGCCGGCATTGGCGATCAGCTCGGCGTAGCGCTGTGCAGTCTGCGGGCCGATGTCCAGGATCAGATCGTCTGCGTCGACCGCATCGAGCGACTTCACGCTGGCTTGCGCATCGGGCAGGAATTGCTTGGCGACCACCACGTCGGTGGGCAGCGGAATCTCGGCACCACGCGTCCTGGCATCGGCCACGATCTGGTTGGCGGTGGGAATCAGGTCCGGCTCGTTCAACGACTTGCCCACGTCGTGCCCGGCTGCGGCGATGAAGGTGTTGGCGATGCCACCGCCGACGATCAGCTGATCCACCTTGTTGACCAGGTTGGACAGCAGCTCCAGCTTGGTGGAAACCTTGCTGCCGGCCACGATCGCCAGCAACGGCTTGGCCGGGTTGTCCAGCGCCTTGGCCAACGCATCCAGTTCGGCCATCAACAACGGGCCGCCGGCCGCCACCGGTGCGTAGCGGATCACGCCATGCGTGGAGGCCTGTGCGCGGTGCGCGGTACCGAAGGCATCCATCACGAACACATCGCATAGCGCGGCGTACTTGCGCGCCAGGGTCTCGTCGTCCTTGCCTTCGCCGACATTCATGCGGCAATTTTCCAGCAGCACCACCTGGCCCGGCGCGACCTCCACGCCATCGACCCAATCGCGCACCAGTGGCACGTCCACACCCAGCAGGCTGGTCAGGCGCGCGGCCACCGGTGCCAGTGAATCTTCTTCGGTCCAGCTGCCTTCCTTGGGACGGCCCAGGTGCGAGGTGACCATCACCGCCGCGCCTTTTTCCAGCGCCAGTCTGATGGTGGGCACCGAGGCGGTGATGCGCTGTTCGGAGGTGATCTGGCCGTTGTCGATCGGCACGTTGAGATCCTGGCGGATCAGCACGCGCTTGCCGGAAAGATCGAGGTCGGTCATACGGACAATGGACATGGGCTTGGCTCGCTGGGTCGGGAATGGGGAATGGGGAATCGAAAGAGCCGCGATGCGCAGCGTGCCGCAGACGCGCGCGCGGATCTTGCCCGCACTGCACCGCCACCGCTGGCGCGGTGGAGTGACGTTGGTCGGTCGGACACGACGGGCAAGCAACTGTCTTGGTGGCAGGGGATGCCCATTGTCGGACCTTCGCGCCGCAGCAGCAAACCACCTGCCAGAGCTGGGCTGCTCGCGCGTGGCGGTTTGTCGGCGTAACGCCCCCGCAGACTCGCGCGCGCCACCGGCAATTTGCAGCGCCCCCTAAAAGAAACGCCCGGAAAACCGGGCGTCTGGAGTTACTCGCGGTAGCCGCTGTCGTTCTTGTTGTGGATGATCCAGATCAGATTGCCACCGGTATCCATCGACTTTCCGGCAAACACCAGGCGGCCCTGGCCCTTGTACGCCATCTCGTAGCGGTAGCGGTCACCGCCGAAGAAGAATGGGATGAACGCCTTGCCGGTCACATACGCGCCCTGATCGGTCGGCTGGCCGATCAGATCGGTCACCTGCTTCATCGGCATGCCGATCTTGAGCTGGGTGAACTTGCTGTCGGGCGCCGGTTTACCGGTGATCTCGCCCTCGTAGTCGTTGATCCCCTTGACCGTCTCGCCGTAGCCGGCCTCGACGTCGGAGGACTTGATCACTTCGCCGTCGGCATTCATCCACGCCGGCGTACCGGTCTGCTTCTTGGCGATGGCCTGTGGAGCGCCCCCCGCCACCGACACCACGGCCAGCACCACGATGGCGGTCCATTTACCGAGAACTTGCACGTCACCTCTCCTTGAATCCATGTGTGTCCCAAGACGTCCTGTACGCGACCGGCGTGGGAACGGTCGCCGGCCGACAGCGCGCATTAGTGCATGAGCCGGCAGCGATGTCCATGCCGATGCGCGCTACGAAAGCGGCGCCTTGCACAACTGCCGACCCGGTGGTAAAAATCGCACGCGCACGCGTCAGTGACGGCTCTGGCGCCCACTCTTGGAATGACGTCTTACAGGGAAGTATCGCCATGCATCACCTCTCCCGCAGCCAGCTCATCCTGGCGTTCTGCGCGTCCCTCATGGCCGCGGCACCGCAAGCGGCTGCCGACGTATTCGGCACCGCCGAAAGCGTCGCCCAAAGCTGGATCGGTCACGACGCCAGCGAACTGATCATGCAATGGCCGGTAGGAAAGGGCCTATACACGTCCGAGAACACCCAGACGCAGGAAACGGCCTACACCTACAATTTCGGCGTAGAAGCGCACTACCGCACCAATTACTGGACCACCCAAGGCGGAGTCGTCGGAATGGTCGGCGGGGGCAATGGCGTGGCTCCAACGCCGATCTTCGAGCACCAGCAGCACAGCCAGGAAGTCTTCGTCCCCGCCGAGCATCATTGCGAGATCACCTTCATCGCCGATGCCAGCGGCACCATCACCCGATACGATTTCGCCGGCAGCAAGTGCAACGACCACGTGCGCAGTTGGGGGCGCCCGAAGAAAAAGAAGAAGTGACGCCGTCGCTCGCCCCTCATCGATCTACCAACCAAGGAACGCGCTGATGAAAACCAGGAACTGGATTGACCGCATTGCATGGCTGACGCTGGCACTCGCACACTGCACGCTCGCGCTACCGGCCATGGCCGAATCGGTAAGGCACGGGACCATTGCGGCGCTGGAACCCATCGAGAACAAGGGTGAAAACGTTCCGGAACGCAACAGGAGGCTCAAAAACGCAGCCTCGAACTTCGGCGGCATTGCAGGCAGCTTTCTTGGCCTCAAGGCCAACAGCCAGGTCGGCGCAGAAGCCGGAGCGGCCGCAGGCACTTACGCCGGCACACAGGTGGGCGACAGGGTCGTCGGCAACGGCGTCGCTTCGCACTACATGCTGAAGATCCGTTTCGACAACAAGTCGCAGGTGATCGTGACAAAGCCAAGCGCGGAAGTCTCCGGGCTTGCAGTGGGTAGCCGGGTCGCGGTCACGGGCAAGGGCGAAGACATGCGTATCGTGGCGGAATAAGCGCCTGCCAGAGCGTGTAGCTTCAACTAAAAAAGCGCCCGAAGGCGCTTTTTTAGTCGATCCATGAAGAGCGATTACTTGGCGACGACGCGCACCATTTCCAGGCACTTGTTGGAATAGCCCCACTCGTTGTCGTACCAGGACACCAGCTTGACGAAGGTGGAATCCAGCGCGATGCCGGCATCGGCGTCGAACACCGAGGTGCAGGTCTCTCCGCGGAAATCGGTGGCCACCACCTTGTCTTCGGTATAGCCCAGCACGCCCTTCAGCGCGCCTTCGCTCTGCGCCTTCACTTCGGCACAGATATCGGCGTAGGTAGCCGGCTTTTCCAGCTCGACCGTCAGGTCCACCACCGATACATCCGAGGTCGGCACGCGGAAGCTCATGCCGGTGAGCTTCTTGTTGAGCTCGGGAATCACCACGCCCACGGCCTTGGCCGCACCGGTGGAGGACGGAATGATGTTCTCCAGAATGCCGCGACCGCCGCGCCAGTCCTTGTTCGAGGGACCATCGACGGTCTTCTGGGTGGCGGTCGCCGCGTGCACGGTGGTCATCAGGCCGCGCTTGATGCCCCACTTGTCGTTGATCACCTTCGCCAGCGGCGCCAGGCAGTTGGTGGTGCACGAGGCGTTGGAAACGATGGCTTCGCCGTTGTAGGTCTTGTCGTTGACGCCGTAGACGAACATCGGGGTGTCGTCCTTGGACGGGGCCGACAGGATCACCTTCTTGGCACCGGCATCGATGTGCTTCTGCGCGGTTTCCTTGGTCAGGAACAGGCCGGTGGACTCGATCACCACATCGGCGCCCACCGCGTCCCACTTGAGGTTGGCCGGGTCGCGCTCCTGGGTCAGGCGGATCTTCTTGCCGTTGACGATCAGGGTGTTGCCATCGACCGACACCTCGGCCTTGAAGCGGCCGTGCACCGAGTCGTACTGCAACATGTAAGCCAGGTAATCGGGCTCGAGCAGGTCATTGATGGCCACGATCTCGATGTCATTGGCGAAGTTCTGCACCGCAGAGCGCAGCACATTGCGTCCGATGCGACCGAATCCGTTGATGCCAACCTTGATTGCCATGTTCACAAGCTCCTGCGACCGCGACAGCGCGGCGGATGGAAAGGGGCCGCCATTCTAGCAGTGTCGCCAATGCGCAGCCGCGCGGCCGACGGGATGTGTCGGTATGCAGCCTTGCCTGTGCAGGGGCGGATGTTCCGCCCGATCCCGTCCATCCATCGCCGTGCCTGGCCGGCGCACTCGCGGCGGCGCGCGCAGATGCGCCATGGCGACTTCCATCATCAGGACTGTCGCGAGCGCGCCCCGATGCCCTGCGCACTCCGGGCACCACCCGGAAATTTTCAATATTTTTCAATCGTGTAATGTCAGAAAAATATGCCGAATAGCGTATTCGCACCTATGCCGACCGGCGGCATATCGGCACTCCGTGGATTTCGATACTGGCTCTGCCCACCGAGGCACCACTCATCCACACGGAGACTCCCCCATGCATCGCACCCTGCTCTCTCTGGCCCTGACGCTTGCCGCTACTCCGGCACTTGCCGCCGGTGTGATGCACTACACCGAACACGCATCGTTGCCGGCCAGTGGGGAAGCACGCGAAGTGGCCGCGCTGTTCGATACCTGGAATGCTGCCCTGGCCACCGGCAACCCGCACAAGGTGGCCGACCTGTATGCGCCCGATGGCGTGCTGTTGCCGACGGTCTCCAACGAAGTGCGCGCCTCGCGCGAGCAGATCGAAAAGTACTTCGAGATGTTCCTGACCAAGAAGCCCAAGGGCGTGGTCAATTACCGCACCGTGCGCGTGCTGGACGACGACAGCGCGGTGGATGCCGGCGTCTACACCTTCACCCTGACCGACAAGGACGGCAAGAAGACCGACGTGCAGGCGCGCTACACCTTCGTCTACGAAAAGCGCGAGGGCAAGTGGCTGATCATCAATCACCACAGCTCGGCGATGCCGGAAAAGGACGCCTCCCCGCTCGCCCAGGCCAGGTAATGCCGGCTGATCGCCGTCCCATGCCGGCCTCCTGCGACCTGTCGCTCTCCTACCCTGGCCTGCTTCCCCCACCGTCGCCTGCCTCCTCCGCCAACCCGGACAGCTCGGACGTCAGCGGCTCCTGCACACCTCGCAATGGTGTGCAGCGGTGCCGCCACTGCGCCGCCCTGCTGCACGCGGCGCACCACGGCGGCCTTGCGCAGGATCGCCCGCATGCCGATGCCGCGGGATTGATCAGGATCAAGGCGGCACCGCATCCAACACCGAAGACTGCCCCCCTTCCTACCCGACGAGAATCCTCATGCACATGCGCTCTGCCCTGCTGTTCACCGGCCTGGTGGCCGGCTTCGCCAGCTTCACCGCATCAGCTCAATCCAAAGGCGACTGGGCCATTGCCGTCGGCGCCCACCAGGTCGCCCCCAAGTCCGACAACGGCCGTCTGGTCGGCGGCACGCTTGAAGCGGACGTGGGCAAGGACATCAGGCCGACCTTCAGCGCCGAGTACTTCATCGCCGACAACCTCGGCATCGAAGTCCTGGCTGCGCTGCCTTTCGAACACGACATCGCGCTGCGCGGCGTGGGCCGGGTCGGCAGCACCAAGCATTTGCCGCCGGTGATCTCGCTGCAGTATCACTTCAACAGCCAGGGCAAGCTGTCTCCCTTCCTCGGGGCCGGGGTCAACTACACCCGCTTCTTCAGTACCGATACCCGTGGCGCGCTGGCCGGTAGCGAACTGGAGCTGGACGATTCCTGGGGCCTGGCCCTGCACGCGGGCGTCGACTTCAAGCTCAGCGATCGCGGCGCCCTGCGGGTCAACCTGCGCTGGATCGATATCGACACCGACGCCCGCTTGAACGGCAACCGCATCGGCACGGTCAACATCGACCCACTGGTCTACGGCGCTGCCTACGTCTACCGCTTCTAGGCGGTAGCGGCAAGCGCGGGGCATCTCTGGCACACTTGGCCTCCAGGGACGTGCATCCACCGCCGGAGTTGCGGACAGGTCGGTCACGTCGCGCCTGTCCGACCTACCGGGGATCCCATGAGCACGTTCATTCGCACTGCACTCGCCATCGCACTGGCCGCTTCGACCAGCCCCGTCCTTGCCCAATCTGCCGGGCACTGGACCACCGGCTACGGTGCGGGCTACGTCTCGCCGAAATCCGATAGCGGCGCCTTCGGCGCCGCACGCGCCGAGATCAAGGGCGCCCCGACACTCTCGTTCACCTACGAATACTTCCTGCGCAACAATCTCGGGATCGAAGTGCACGCCGCTGTCGCCGGCAGGCACGACCTGGAACTGCAAGGCGTCGGCAAGGTCGGCAGTTACTGGTCGGTGCCGCCTAGCGTGTTGCTGCAGTACCACATCAACGGCTATGGCGTGGTGTCGCCATTCGTAGGCGTCGGCATCAACTACACCGCCTTCGTGGGCGAGGACACCGAGCCGGCGATCGGCAATGGCGAACTGCGGTTCGGTGACTCGGTGGGCGCGACCGCGCATGTCGGCGTGGATTTCATCTTCAGCGATCGCAGCGGCCTGCGTGTGGATGCACGCTGGACCGACTCGCGCAGCAAGGTGGATTTCAACGGTACGCGGCTGGGCGAGGCGCGGGTCGATCCGTTGACCTACGGCGTGTCGTATCTGGTCTACTTCTGAGCGGACCGCCGCTTCGCCCCAGGGCGGCGCATGCCGGCAACGGCCATCAATCCGCCTGGGGCGGTTGCGTACAATCGGGCGGATGAAGACCTTCTCTCGCTCCCTTTGTGTTCTGACCGCAGCCATCGCCGCGGCGATCCAACCTCTCACTGCCTGCGCCTGGGGCGCACAGGGCCACCGCCTGGTGGCCCGTGTTGCCGAGACCGAACTGAGCCCGCAGGCGCGTACACAGGTCGCGCAATTGCTTGCCGGCGAATCCGACCCGACCCTGCACGGGATCGCAACCTGGGCCGACGATCTGCGCGAGCACGACCCGGACCTGGGCAAGCGTTCCGCGCGCTGGCACTACGTCAATCTCGGCGAACACGACTGCAACTACATGCCGGCGCGCGATTGCCCGGACGGAAGCTGCGTGGTCGCCGCGCTGGAACGCCAGACCGCCCTGCTGGCCGATCGCAGCCAGCCGCTGGAGGCGCGCCGGCAAGCACTGAAGTTCGTGGTGCATTTCGTCGGCGACATCCATCAGCCGATGCATGCCGGCTATGCGCACGACAAGGGCGGCAACGATTTCCAGCTGCAGATCGACGGCAAGGGCAGCAACCTGCACGCCTTGTGGGACAGCGGCATGCTCAACGCGCGCCATCTCGGCGACGCCGCCTATCTGCAACGGCTGCTGGCATTGCCCGCCGCCACTGCGGCGTCGCCGGTACTGCCGCCGCCAGCGGCAAGCTGGGCGCAGGCGTCCTGCAAGATCGCCATCACGCCTGGCGTTTACCCGAAGGCACACGTCTTGCCGGAGGACTATCTGGCCACTTATCGTCCGATTGCCGAAGCGCAGTTGCGCATGGCTGGTGACCGGCTGGCCGCCCTCCTCAACGCGACGCTGGCCGGCCCCTGACACGGAGACGCCGATGCAGCCCGAGGTTCTTGCGTTCTTCCACGCCGACAGCAACACCTTCACCTACGTGGTCGCCGATGCGGACTCGGGCGCAGCGGCGGTGATCGACCCAGCATTGGATTACGCAGCAGACACCTGCGCCATCGGCAGCCGCATGGCGCAGGCCATCGTCGATGCCGTCGGGCAGCGTCGATGGGAGGTGCAGTGGCTGCTGGAGACCCATGCCCACGCCGATCACCTGTCTGCTGCACAGTGGCTCAAGCAGCAATGGCCGCAGGCGCGCGTGGGCATCGGCGCCGGAATCGCCCAGGTGCAGCGGACGCTCGCACCGCTCTATGCATTGCTGCAGGACTTTCGCGCCGACGGCTCGCAATTCGATCATCTGTTCGGCGACGACGAACGCTTCATGCTCGGCGGCATCCGGGCCCGGGTCATCGCTGTCCCCGGGCACACCAGCGACAGCATCGCGTACCTGATCGGCGACGCGCTGTTTCCCGGCGATTCCTTGTTCATGCCCGATGCGGGCACCGCGCGTTGCGACTTCCCCGGCGGCGATGCGCGACAGCTCTACGCGTCGATCCAACGTCTGTACGCGCTCGCCGACGACACCCGCGTGTTCGTCTGCCATGACTACGGTCCAGGCGGCCGGGCGGTGGCGCACCAGACCAGCATCGGCGAACAGCGGCGCAGCAACATCCATGTGCGCGACGGTGTGGACATCGAGACCTTCGTGGCGCAGCGACAGGCACGCGACGCGACCTTGCCCGAGCCGAAGCTGATCCGTCCCGCGCTACAGGCCAACCTGCAGGCCGGCCACTGCGGGGATGCAAAGCCCTAGCGCGTAGCCGGCATACGCCACGCGGCTCACGGCACAGCCGTTATGATCGGTGCCCACCACCTGCTGGAGCTTTCCATGCGCACGATCGGTTTCTGGCAGCGCGCGCTGTGCGTGCTGATGCTCGCCCTGCCCGCCCTGGCCTACGCGCAGGCGGCGCCGGTGACCGTCTTTGCGGCCGCCAGCCTGAAGGAATCCATGGACGATGCCGCAGCCGCGTACGAGAAGGCCACCGGCACGCCGGTCCGTGTGTCGTATGCGGCGAGCTCGGCGCTGGCGCGCCAGATCGAGCAGGGCGCGCCGGCGGACGTGTTCTTCTCGGCCGATCTGGAATGGATGGACTACCTGCAGCAACGCGGCCTGGTCGCGCCCGCACAACGCCACGATCTGCTCGGCAACACCCTGGTGCTGATCGCGCCCGCCGCCAGCAAGGTGCAGGTGGATCCGCGCGCCGCCGGCAGCATCGCCAAGGCGCTGGGCGCTGGCGGCCGCCTGGCGCTCGGGCAGACCGGCAGTGTTCCGGCCGGCAAGTACGCGGCCGCAGCACTGCGCAAGCTCGGCCAGTGGGACAGCGTGCACGGACGCCTCGCCGAATCGGAGAGCGTGCGTGCGGCACTGATGCTGGTCTCGCGCGGCGAGGCACCGCTGGGCATCGTGTATGGCTCCGATGCACGCGCAGACCCCAAGGTGCGCGTGGTGGCGACATTTCCCGCCGACAGTCATGCGCCGATCGTGTACCCGATCGCTGCCTTGAAGAACAGCCGCAACCCGGCCACGGCGGCCTTCGTGGCCTGGGTGCGCAGCGCGCCGGCCAGGGCGATCTTCGCGCGCCGTGGCTTCTCGCTGCAGGATTGAGGCATCGCGTTTGTCGATCTTTACCCCGCAGGAGCTGACTGCCATTGGCCTGAGCCTGAAGGTCGCGCTGGTGGCGGCGCTGGCCAGCCTGCCGCCGGGCATCGCCTGCGGCTGGCTGCTGGCGCGGCGGCGCTTCCCCGGCAAGGCCCTGTTCGACGCGCTGCTGCACCTTCCCCTGGTGATGCCGCCGGTCGTGACCGGCTATGTCTTGCTGATGACGCTGGGAACGCAGGGACCGATCGGCCGTTGGTTGCTGGAACACTTCGGCGTGCAGTTCGCGTTTCGCTGGACCGGCGCGGCGCTGGCCTGCGCGATCATGGGATTTCCGCTGATGGTGCGCGCGATCCGGCTGTCGATCGAAGCCACCGACCGCCGTCTCGAGGCGGCCGCCGCCACACTGGGCGCCACGCCATGGCGGGTGTTCTTCAGCATCACCCTGCCTCTGGCGTGGCCCGGTCTGGTCGCCGGCATGGTGCTGGCATTCGCCAAGGCCCTGGGCGAGTTCGGCGCCACCATCACCTTCGTCTCGAATATTCCAGGCGAAACGCAGACCCTGTCCTCGGCGATCTACGGGCTGATGCAGGTGCCGGGCATGGAATCGGGCATCTGGCGGCTGGCGGCGGTGGCACTGGCGATCTCGCTGGCGGCGTTGCTGCTTTCCGAATGGCTGGTGCGCCGACCGCATCCGCGCGAGGACGACTGATGCTGGATCTTGATCTGCAATTGCAGCGCGGCAGCTTCCGGCGGCATGTCGGCATCCAGGACCACGCGCGCGTGGTGGCGCTGGTCGGCCCCTCCGGTGCCGGCAAGACCACCGTCCTCAACGCCATCGCCGGCCTGGTGCAGCCGCATGCCGGACACATCCGCATCGACGGGCGCTGCCTGTACGACGACCGGCAGCAGGTGAACCTTCCCACGCACAAGCGCCGGATCGGCTACGTTTTCCAGGATGCGCGGCTGTTCCCGCATCTGGATGTGCGCGGCAACCTGCGCTACGGCCGACATGCGCGTGGAGCTGTGCACTTCGGATTCGACGATGTGGTGGCCTTGCTCGGCATCGCGCCGCTGCTGCAGCGCCGGCCACGCAACCTGTCCGGCGGCGAAGCGCAGCGCGTGGCGATCGGCCGCGCGCTGCTCTCGCAACCGGCACTGCTGCTGTTCGACGAACCCTTGTCTGCCCTGGACCAGGCACGCCGCGAAGAACTGATCCCCTACCTGCAGCGCGTACGCGACGAAATCCGCCTGCCGATGCTCTACGTCAGCCACAACCCGGACGAAGTACGGCGGATTGCCGATAGCGTGCATGTGCTGGAGTGATTTGCGCCTCGACGAACGAAGACGACCAATTGGCCGAAAGCGGCCCGATGGCAGGCATCGCCATCAATTGCATGATGTTTCCAGTTGGAGAGCCACGCGGTTTCATCTCTCGCCGGCATCACCGCCCTGCACGCGATGCCACGGCGGCTCGGCTACCCTGCACGGATGACCGATCACCTCACCGACCTGGACTCCGCGCTGGAGTGGATCCTGCAGCGTATCGACGGCCCCTTGCGCGTAGGCGCACCGCTGGGCATCGGCAAACCGCATCGGCTCTTGAATGCGCTGTATGGGCGGATCAAGGACACTCCGTCGCGGCCGCTGGCGGTGTATACCGCGCTGTCGCTCAATCCGCCCAAGCCGGGTGCGGGGCTGCAGGCACGCTTTGCCGCGCCGTTCATTGCACGCCACTTCGGCACGGACTTTCCGCGCCTGGAGTACGTCGATGCCATGTTGCGCGATGCCTTGCCGGCGCATGTGCAGGTGGAAGAGTTCTACATGCAATCCGGCGGTTTGCTGCACTCCACCCAAGCGCAGGCCGATTACACCAGCTTGAACTATACGCATGCCGCGGCCACGGTAGCGCAGCGCGCACCGAACCTGATCGTGCAGAAGGTGGCGCGCGAGCCCGGTGGCACGCGGCTGTCGTTGTCGTGCAACAACGACATCACCCAGGACACGCTGGATGCCGTGCAGGCATTGCGGTTGCCGCGCCCGCTGCTGGTGGCCGAGGTGGATCCGCACCTGCCGTGGATCGGCGGTACCGCTGCCGTGGACGCCACGTTCTTCGATCTGATCATCGACCTGCCCGGCCCGTCGCCTCGCCTGTTCGGCCTGCCGCGACAACCGGTGAGCAGCGTCGACTACGCCATCGGCCTGTATGCCAGCGCGCTGGTACGCGATGGCGGCACCCTGCAGATCGGCATCGGAACGCTGGCCGATGCCTTGAGTCATGCATTGGTGCTGCGCCACACCGACAACACGACCTACCGGCGCGTATTGCAGGCACTGGATCCGGAACTGGCCACACACCCGGCCGTGCAGGCCAGTGGCGGTCTGGAGCCGTTCGCGATCGGGCTGTATGGCTGCAGCGAGATGCTCAACGAGGGCTTCAAGCAGTTGGTGGACAGCGGCGTGATCCGCCGCAAGGTGCACGACGACCTGCCGCTGATGCAGCGCATGGCCGACGGCAACGCCGATGCCGCCGACCACGCGCGCGTGGAGGACGAAGGCCAGTTCCTGCATGGCGCGTTCTATCTCGGCTCACCGGATTTCTACCGCTGGCTGCATGCGTTGGACGATCGCACCCGCAGGGCCATCGGCATGCGCCGTATCAGCGAGATCAATCAACTGTATGGTGGCAATGAACCGCTGCAACGCCTGCAGCGGCGCGATGCGCGGTTCTTCAACTCCTGCATGATGGCCACTGCACTGGGCGCGGCGGTCTCCGATGGCCTTGACGACGGCCGCGTGGTGTCCGGCGTCGGCGGGCAGTACAACTTCGTGGCGATGGCGCATGCCCTGCCGCAGGCGCGTAGCGTGCTGATGCTGCGTGCCACCCGCGATACCGGCGCACACGCAGCCAGCAATGTACGCTGGAACTACGGCCACACCACGATTCCACGTCACCTGCGCGATCTGTACATCACTGAATACGGAATCGCCGACCTGCGCCACAAGACCGATCAGCAGTGCGTGCTGGAGATGGCCGGCATCTGCGATGCCCGCTTCCAGGACGCGCTGCTGGAGCAGGCAAGGCGATCGCGCAAGCTGCGTACGCAGCCGGCGTTGGCTGCACGTGCGCAGCGCAATACGCCCGAGGCGCTGGGCCGCGCGCTGGCCCCCTTCCGGCGTGATGGCAGCCTGCCGGACTACCCGCTCGGCAGCGATTTCAGCGAGGTCGAACAGTATCTGCTGCGCGCACTGACCAGGCTCAAGGGTGCGACGGCCGGTCGCGTCGGCAAGGTGACGACCGTGGCCCGTGCACTGCTTGCGTTCCCGCGCGTGCAGCCCATGGAAATGGCTTGCCTGCAACGCATGGCGCTGGATGCACCGCGCGGCCTCGGCGAACGCGTGCAGGCGCGGCTACTTCTCTACGGCCTGAGACAGCAGCATCCTGGCTGACAACGCTGCGCCGCCGCGGCCATCAGCGTCTGCCTTGGGAATCGCCGCCAGGAGAAGCGGTGGCGCGTATCGATGCTCAACGGGCGAACGGTACCCAGGCACGGCAGCCATTGCCCGAGGTTGACGCGATTCGGCCCGCCGAGATGCGTCTTCTCGTTCTGCCGCTCGCCAACCCGATGTGCTGGCGCTTCGGATCGTGTGCCGGGAAGCCAATCGACAACGCCGGCCCGTCGCAGTGACGCCAGCCACGTGGCGATGCCGTCATTTCACGTGGATACGAAGGCAGCTGCGGCAAGGTGCGGGCATGCCTCTTTCGGACCTGCCCATGCCCTTACGCTCCAATGCTCGTGTTTGCTTGATCGCCCTGGCGCTGGGCGCCGCGCTACCTGCGCTGGCACAGGCGCCGCAATCTGCAGCCACACCTGCAACACCTGCTGCGATGCCGGCCGAGAAGAGCGTTGCGACCGGCCCGCGCTCGGACCTGCATGCGCAGGTGCTGCTCGATCGCGCGCATTTTTCGCCAGGTCAGATCGACGGCGAACGCGGCTCCAACCAGAAGCGCGCGATCTCGGGCTTTCAGGCCGCGCATGGCATCAAGGTGACCGGCGAGATGGACGATGCGACCTGGCAGGCGCTGCAGGCAGAGAGCACGCCGGCGTTGGTGCAGTACACGCTGACCGATGCCGATGTCGCCGGCCCGTTCCAGCCGATTCCCAAGGGTCCTGCCGAGCAGGCCAAGCTGTCCGCGCTGGGTTACGCCTCGGTCGAAGAAGCGCTCGGTGAGCGCTTCCATGCGGATCCGGCGCTGCTGCGCCAACTCAATCCAGGCGTGGACCTGAGCAAGGCCGGCAGCGCGATCCAGGTCCCCAATGTCGATGGCGTGGCGCCGCTCGCCAAACCGGCCAGGTTGGTGGTCGACAAGTCCGATTCGACGCTGCGACTGTTCGATGCGGACGGCAAGGTGTATGCACAGTTCCCGGTGTCTTCGGGCAGCAAGCACGATCCCTTGCCGATCGGGCGCTGGAAGATCCTGGGCATCTCGCGCGACCCGGTGTTCAAGTACAACCCCAAACTGTTCTGGGATGCCAAGAAGGGCGACAAGAAGGCCACGTTGCCGGCCGGACCCAATAATCCGGTCGGCCGGGTCTGGATCGATCTGTCCAAGCCGCATTACGGCCTGCATGGCACGCCTGAGCCAGGCCATGTCGGCAAGACCGAATCGCACGGTTGCGTGCGCCTGACCAACTGGGATGTGGTCGCACTGGCCGGCGTGGTCGGACCGTCGGTCCCGGTGGTGATGCAGGAGTAAGCATGAAACTGCTGATGATGTTGATCGTGGGGCTGGCGATCGGCGCGGGCGGCTACTGGTGGCTGGAGCGCGACGTTCCGGAAGCGACGGTGACGCCCTCGGCCAATGCAGCACCCACATCCACGACCGTGGCCCGTCCTGGGAGTGCGCAGGTCGCGCACCCGGCAACGATGGCCTCATCGCCTGACCCCGCGAAGCCTGCGCCAGCGCCAGCCGCGCAGGATCTTCCAGCACGACCTGCCGCTGCCATTCCCGATGCATCGCCTGTCGCCACCGACCTGCTGATCCCCGTGCAGGGTATCGGCCGCAACCAGCTGCAGGACACCTTCACCGACGCGCGTAGCGAGGGCCGCGTGCACGATGCCATCGACATCCTGGCGCCCGCTGGCACTCCGGTGCTTGCGGTCGCCGATGGCACGGTCGAAAAGCTGTTCGACAGCGAACGCGGTGGCCTGACCGTGTACCAGTTCGAGCCGAGCGGCACGTACTGCTACTACTATGCGCATCTGCAACGCTACGCCGATGGACTGACCGAAAAACAGGCCGTCACGCGCGGGCAGGTCATCGGTTATGTCGGCAGTACCGGCAACGCGAATCCTGCAGCGCCGCACCTGCACTTCGAAATCCATCGGCTCGGGCCGGAAAGGCAGTGGTGGAAGGGCGAGGCGGTGAACCCCTATCCCATCCTGCATGGCGATCAACGCTTGCAGTAGCCGGCCGCAGGCATGCCATCTGCGGATCGCGCGCCAGCGACGCCCCACATGGCGTCATGCATGACCCGACCCGCGGCCGTCTTGCAGCGAACGCGTGCAGCGCTTCGGGGCTCAGGCTGCGACGGAAGCTGACGATACGAATCGGACACGCCTGGCGGACAGGAAGCGCTTGCCGACGCATCGACATCCACTCACGCTGGGCGCACCGCTCAAGATACCGAATCGATCGATGGACACGCTGGAATCCTTGCGCATCTTTCTACGCGTTGCCGAGCTCGGCAGCTTCACCCAGGCGGCCGAAACCCTGGGCCTGCCCAAGGCGAGCGTGTCGACTGCCGTGCAGCGCCTGGAAGCATCGCTGGGAACACGGCTCCTGCATCGCACCACGCGACGCGTGCAACTCACCGGCGATGGCACCGCCTATTATCAACGCAGTCGCGATCTGCTCGACGACATGGACGAGCTGCAAGGCATGTTTCAGCGCGAGCGGGGCCAGTTGCGCGGCCGCCTGCGCGTGGACATGTCGACGGGCATCGCACGCAACTTCGTGATTCCGGCGTTGCCGGCCTTCCTCGCGCAGCATCGACAGCTGGAAGTGGAAATCAGCGGTACCGACCGCCGCGTGGATGTGGTGCGCGAAGGCTTCGATTGCGTGTTGCGCGTCGGGGCACTGGAAGACACCAGCCTGGTTGCGCGCCCATTGGGCGCTTTCCGGATCATCAGTTGTGCGAGTGCCGAGTATCTGGCTCGCCGAGGCACCCCTGGGTGCGTGGAGGATTTGTCCCGACACGATCTGGTGCATTACGCGCCCACATTGGGGCAGCGCGCGCCGGGCTTCGAGTATCACGATGGACAGGCGTACCAACTCTTGCCGATGCGCGGGCCGGTCACCGTCAACAACGGCGATGGATATCTCGCTGCCGCTCTGGCCGGACTCGGCATCATCCAGGCGCCGGTCAGCACCTTGCGCCCGCATCTGCAGAGCGGCGCCCTGGTCGAAGTCCTGCCGGATCTGCTGCCCGAACCGATGCCCGCCACTCTGCTCTACGCACATCGCCGCCATCTGCCGCAACGCGTGCGGGCCTTCATCGAGTGGGTGAGCGAGGTGATGGCGCCGCATCTGCTGCCTCCGGTGCGCTGAGCTGCCGGGGACTGCTGCGATGCGTGTCGCCTCTGCGATCGACCAACGCATCGATGCGCTGCAGCCGTCGAGAGAGCCGCACTGCAGTCACGCGCACGGCAATGCGCGATGGTCGAGGCATCGCCCTGTTCCCACTGCACGAGAGGGCAGCGAACCAACTGGCCGGCCGGCCAGGTCCGGTGCTTGCTCCACACACGGTCCGCTGCAAACAGGGACAGGCATCTTTCGCAAGATGCCTGTGCCAGGTGTCAGCGAGACCGCTCCCTAGGGAAGCTCGAGCGTGCGCCTACTCAGAACGAATAGTTGAAGGTCAGCATGCCGTTACGCGATGCACCCCATGCGCCGTAGCCGCCGTTGAACTGCGCGTAATAGCGCTTGTCAAGCAGGTTATCGACATTGAGCTGCACCGAGAACTGCGGCGCCAGACGGTAGCGTGCGAATGCGCTGACCAGCGCATAGCCACTCTGCTCGAAGGTGCCGTACACCGGGTCCACGTAGTACGAACGGTTCTGCCAGTTGACGCCGCCACCCACGGTCAGATCGCTCCATGCGCCCTGCGGGGTGTAGCTGCTGAACAGCTTGATGGTGGTGCGCGGCAGATGCTTGTTGATCGATGTACCGCCATCGTCGCGCGCGGTGTAGTGGGACGCACCGAGGGTGGCATTCCAGCCCTGGGTCAGGCGCCCGGACATCTCGAAATCGAAGCCTTCGCTGACCACGCCATTGGCGGCGATGTAAGCAGGATCGCTGCTGCCCGGAACGAAGCCGCCGGTTAACACGCCGAGGTTGTCCTGCTCGATGCGGAACAGCGCCAGCGAGGCATTGAGCTGGTCGTCGAACCACGCCGCCTTGACGCCGGCTTCGTAGCCCTTGCCACTCAACGGGTTGAGGTAGCCGCCGTTGGCATCACGCAAGGTCTGCGGGTTGAAGATTTCGGTGTAGCTGACATAGGTCGACCACACATCGTTCAAGTCATACACCAGACCGGCGTACGGAGTCACTTCGGTCTGGGTGTCGGAGAACGGCACAAGTCCCTGGGCAGCGTCGAAATTGCGGCCGTCGATCTGCCAATCGGTATAACGCGCACCCACCAGCAGCGTCAGCGGATCGGCCAGCGAGAAGCGTGCGGCCACGTAGGCGGCCTTCTGCTTGATGGTGCCGTCGCTCTGCACCGTGCGCGGGCTCCAGTTCGGCTCCGGATAGGCGCCGTTCCAGCCGAAGTAGCTGCTCAGCGGTGCCGGGAAATCGAAGGTGCCGTTGTTGACGTACTCGCGGCGGTTGTAGCTGGCGCCGGCCACCAGCTGGTGCTCACGTCCGAACAGCTGGAACGGGCCTTCCGCATACACGTCGGCGCCATCGGCCTTGCGCTCGGTCTGATAGTTGCCCGAATAAGGCACCACGCCGCCGCCGGTGGTGCGGTCAAAGCCGAAGATCGTGTAGAACGGGTAGAACAGGTGGTTGGCCGCTTCGGTCTTTTCGTGGCTCACATTGGCCTTGAGCAACCAGCCGCTGTCGAAGCTCTGCTGCAGGCTGGCGAAGGTGCGCTGCAGGCGCGTGTCCCAGAACGTCCAGTCGGCCGCCGGATTGAACGAACGGTCGTAGTTGGTGCGCGTGCCATCGCTGTAGAACAGCGGGAAGCCGCCCCAGGTGACATCGTCCGATTCCTTCTTCTGGTACTCGTAGCCCACGCTCAGCAGGGTGCTGTCGGTGAGGTCGGCATCGATGATGGCCGAGCCGATCTTCTTGCGCAGGTTGTAGCGATCCATGTCCGATTCGCCGTCCTGGTAGACGCCGACCACGCGCGCACGCACGGTGCCTTCGGGGCTCAGCGGCACGGTGACATCGGCCACACTGCGGGTCTTGTTGAAATCGCCGCCACCCACCGACACGGTGCCGGTGAAGTCGCGGCTGACCGCATGCTTGCGCACCAGGTTGATCGAGGCCGAGGGGTTACCCGAGCCGGTCAGCAGCCCGGTGGCGCCGCGCACCACTTCCACGCGGTCGTACAGCGCCACGTCCAGTGCCGAATCGCCGTAGCTCCAGGCCTGTTCCATGTAGGCCGGAATGCCATCGAACTGGTAGTTGTCGATGTAGAAACCGCGCGCATAGAACTCCAGCCGTTCGCTGTCGCTTTGCGCAACCGAGATACCGGAGACATTGTTGAGCACGTCGGTGATGCTCTGCAGGTTCTGGTCGTCCATGCGCTCGCGGGTGACCACGGTGACCGACTGCGGAATCTCGCGCAGCGCCAGGTTCATGCGGGTGCCGGCGGTGGTCTTCTCCACCGTATAGCCCTTGACCTGCTCGCCCTGCACGTTGAGGCGGTCCAGGGTGGTGACCTCCGCGTCGCCAGCGGGCGTTTCGGCCAGCGCCGGGCCCGCAGACAGGGTGCACAGCGCGGCGAACACCGCATGCGACAGCGCGCGCGGGCGCAGCGCAATGGGAAGGAGACGCATTACGGCAGGACGATTCATCACAACTCCGGTACAGGCATTCGAGGACGACCCGTCGCGGCGGTACGCGAGGGTCCATAGGGGGAGGACATGCCGCGAGCTGCGGCAATACGCCATTTTAATGGGAATGATTCACATTTTAAACAGCCCCATGGCAGCGCCGGCTTCCAGGAATGCCTTATAGCGAGCGCGACAATCCCCCATCGAAGGCTGAGCCTGCTTTGTTCGTGCAGCGCGTGGGAGCGCAGCGCGCCGGTCGATCACCCGGGCGCGTGGACATGCCGGGATACCCGCAGCGCCGCTGACTTGCCGCCCGCGCGCAAAAAAAAACGCCGGCATTGCCGGCGCTCTTTTCAACACAGGACCGGCCTTACAACGCCTTGGCTGCTTCCACCACGTGTTCGGCGGTGATCTTGAAGTACGCGTAGAGCTGATCGGCCGGCGCCGACGCGCCGAAGCTGTCCATGCCGACCACCGCACCATCCAGACCCACGTACTTGCGCCAGAAGCCGGTCACGCCCGCCTCCACCGCCACGCGCTTGCGGACGGCATTCGGCAGTACCTGTTCGCGATACGCCGCGTCCTGGCGATCGAACACATCGGTGGACGGCATCGACACCACACGCGTCTTGATGCCGGCCGCATCCAGCGTCTTCTTCGCTTCCATCGCCAGGCCGACTTCCGAACCGGTACCGATCAGTATCACGTCCGGCGTACCGCCTTCGGCCTCGGCCAGCACGTAGCCACCGCGCTCGATCAGCTTGAGCTGCTCGGCGCTGCGCGGCTGGTGCTGCAGGTTCTGGCGGCTGAAGACCAGGCAGCTGGGACCGTCCTTGCGGGTGATGGCGGCCTTCCAGCTCACCGCCGACTCCACCGCATCGCCCGGGCGCCAGACATCGTTATTGGGGATGTAGCGCAGCGACGCCAGGTGTTCCACCGGCTGATGGGTCGGGCCGTCTTCGCCCAGGCCGATCGAGTCGTGGGTGTACACGTGGATGGCATGCGCCGGATTCAACGCGCTCATGCGCACGCCATTGCGCGCGTAATCGCTGAACACCAGGAAGGTGGCGTCGAACGGAATGAAGCCGCCATGCAGCGCCAGGCCATTGGCAATCGCCGTCATGCCGAACTCGCGCACGCCGTAATACACGTAGTTGGCGTCCGGATCGTCGGTGGCCACCGACTTGCTGGCCTTCCACAGGGTCAGGTTGGAATGGGCCAGATCGGCCGAGCCGCCGATCAGCTCGGGCAGCAACGGCGCGAAGGCTTCGATGGTCAGCTGCGACGCCTTGCGCGAGGCGATGGTCTGGCCCTCTTCCTGCGCCTTGGCGATGTAGGCATCGGCCTTGGCGATGAAGTCGGCCGGCAGCTCGCCGTGCGAGCGGCGGGTCAGCTCATCGGCTTCGTTGGCATACTGCTTGGCGTACTTGTCGAACAGCTGTTCCCATTCGGCCTGACGCAAGGTACCAGTGCCGCCGGCGCGCCAGCCGGCGTAGATCTCTTCGGGAATCTCGAACGGGCCGTACGGCCAGTCCAGCGCCTTGCGCGCGCCTTCCAGCTCGTCCTTGCCCAGCGGTGCGCCATGCGAGGATTCCTTGCCGGCCTTGGTCGGCGCACCGAAGCCGATCTTGGTGCGGCAGCAGATCAGGGTGGGCTTGTCGCCGTTGTCCAGCGCCGCCTCGATCGCCGCCTTGATCTTGTCGGCGTCATGCCCGTCCACGTCGCGGATCACGTGCCAGCCATAGGCTTCAAAGCGCGCCGGGGTGTCGTCGCTGAACCAGCCGGCCGTGTTGCCGTCGATGGAGATCTGGTTGTTGTCCCAGAACGCGACCAGCTTGCCCAGGCCCCAGGTGCCGGCCAGCGAGGCGGCTTCGTGCGAGATGCCCTCCATCAGGCAGCCATCGCCCATGAACACCCAGGTGCGGTGATCGACGATTTCCAGCTCCGGCCGGTTGTAGCGCTGTGCCAGCAGTTTCTCGGCCAGCGCGAAACCGACGGCGTTGGCGAAGCCCTGGCCGAGCGGGCCGGTGGTGGTTTCCACGCCCGGGGTTTCGCTGCGCTCCGGGTGACCGGCGGTCTTGCTGTGCAACTGACGGAACTGCTTGAGCTGCTCGATCGGCAGGTCGTAGCCGGACAGGTGCAGCAGCGCGTACTGCAGCATCGAGCCATGGCCGTTGGACAGCACGAAACGGTCGCGATTGAACCAGTGCGGGTTGTTCGGGTTGTGCCGGTAGAAGTCGTTCCACAGCACTTCGGCGATATCGGCCATGCCCATCGGCATGCCGGGATGACCGGACTTGGCGGCTTCGACCGCATCTGCGGCAAGAAAACGGATGGCGTTGGCCAGCTGGCGGCGGGTGGGCTGGGTCATGGGCGTCTATGGAAGCGGAGGGGAACACCGCTGGAAGCGGAGATCCCTATTCTCCCACAGAGCATGTGACTGAGGCCGGGACCCGGGACCCGGGACCCGGGACCCGGGACCCGGGACCAAAGATCGCATGCATTGCCCGGATGTCAGCCGACTTGCGGACGCGTGCGGTCGAACCCGGCAGAAAAATGTCCCGTTCGCGTACTACTGCGCAGCCTGCGCTTCTTCGGGTCCCGGGTCCCGGGTCCCGGATCCCGGCTCCCCTTTCGCCACCAAGGTCGTCAGCGCCAGATCTCCGGTCACGTTCAACGCCGTCCGGCACATGTCCAGGAAGTGATTGACCCCGAGGATCATGCCGATGCCCACCGGATTGACCCCGACCATGGCGCAGATCAGCGCCACCACCGGCAGCGAGCCGGACGGCACGCCGGCGGTACCGATGCCCCCCAGGATGCAGACCAGCATCACCATGAACTGCTGGCCGATGCTCAGGTCCACATTGAAGAACTGCGCCAGGAAGATCACCGTCACCCCTTCGAACAGCGCCGTGCCGTTCTGGTTGGCGGTCGCCCCGACGGTCAGCACGAAGCGCGACACCCGTGGCGGCAACCCCATCTCGTCGGCGACACGCAAGGCGGTGGGCAGGGTCGCGTTGCTGGACGCGGTGGAGAACGCCATCATCGTGGCCTGCTGGGTCTGCCTGAAGAACCCGAGCGGCGAACGCCCGGCGAACTTCACCGCCAATCCGTAGCTGACCACCATGTGCAGCCCCAGGGCCAGCACCACCACGCCCACGTAGGCGCCCAGGCGGATCAACAGATCGAAGCCGAACAACGCGGCCAGGTTGAACATGAAGCAGGCCACCGCATACGGCGCCAGCCGGATCACCAGGCCGATCAGGGTCATCGAAATTTCGAAGATGCCCTCGATCCCACGCCGCAGCGTGGCGACCTTTTCATCGGCAGTCAGCACCATGCCCACGCCGAACATCACCGCGAAGAACATCAACGACAGGATGGCGCCATTGCTGGACGCAGCGGCGATCACGTTGTTGGGCACGATCGACAGCAGCATGTCCATGCCCTGCGGCTGGCTGCCCGAGCTGGAAATGATCTCGCGGGTGCGCTCGGCGTTTTCCTGGATCAGCTGGTTGGCCAGCTGCGGGTCCACCCCAGCGCCGGGCTTGAGCACATTGACCAGCACCAACCCGAGCAGCACCGCAACACCGGACAGCACCACGGTAAAGCCCAGAGTGCGCCAGCCCACCCGGCCCAGCGCACGGATGTCGCCCATTTCCGAAATGCCCATGACCAATGCCGAGAACAGCAGCGGCACGATCAGCATGAAGATCAGGTTGAGGAAGACCTGCGAGAAGGGCGTGGTGACGTACTTGGTGGCCAGGCGCACCCAGTCGGCATCGCTGCCGGCCAGATAATAGACGGCCAGACCCAGCGCCAGACCCACGACAAAGCCAATGCCCATCTTCCAATGCAGGGGCAGGCCGGGGCGGCGTGCGGCTGGGGATGCAGTCATCGGGTCGGCCTTGGTCTGGACACAAAGGGCGGAGCTTAACAAACGCCATCGATGCGGCCACCTCCCGGCCTGCCGCCGGGCGCCCGCCCGAGGGTAGGCGCCCTCCCCACGTCAGCTGAGAAGCCTGGTGAGTCGAGTGCGTGGTGCCCTCACCGCTTGCGGGACACGCCGTGAATCCATCCCTGGAGGCTCTTTGGCGGCATCCATGCCGCCAAGGGTCCCGCAATCGGCAAGGACACCGCGCCAGAGAGTTGGCCGGTTGCCTTATTGAAGGCATGTCGCTCAACTTGCGCCAGGCAGATGAGAAGTTTGCAGGTTCCGTATTGAAAGCCTGTCTGCTATTCCGCTTGCGATGGGAAGGCGATAAGAAGCTGGTGGTACCCAGTGTGCGCCCAGCGCACCTCATGCTCTGCTTGCGACCATGCGCACTGACCATCTCGACAGGTCCTTGCCCGCCCACCGTCGCGGGACCTTACGCGGCATGGATGCCGCGTAAGAGCCTACAGGGACGTACTTGCGGCGTGTCCTGCGATGGTGGGCGGGCAAGGGCCTTGCAGCGATGCCACAGATCAAGGCGCCGGCGGATACAGCGGCGCCAATACTTCCGGCTCCGCAGCCGTGGCATGCCGCCAGCGCGGCCCCTTGGCAAAGGCCTCGCGCAAGGCCGAACGTGCACTGGTCACGTCGCCGTCGCCGCCCCAGCGGGCACGCTGCATCCGTGCTACCGCTGCCCGCTGTGCCGGGTCGCTCAACGCTGCCAGCACGCTGTCGATATCGGCAACGCCGGCCATGCCGCACAGCACCGCGGCCACGTCGTCCATGCCGCCGGTATCGAGCGCGCGTCGCAGCTCGGCGACACCATGCGTCACACGCCGGCCGGGCGCAGCTGCATCGCTGGCGCTGATCACCGACGTGCCATGCGAACCGCCGCCACGCCGTAACAAGGCCCACACCAGGGTAGCAATCCACAACAGCGCAAAGCCGGTCGCCGCAGCGATCCAGCCCCACGGCCGTTGTGTGGCCGCGGGTTGCTGCAGGCTCAGCGTGCCGGCCGCTGCAGTTGTCGCAGCGCTCTCCGGCGATGGATTGACTGCAGGCGTTGGCGCAGGCGCAGGCGCCGCAAACGCGCCGCTGCCAGCCGCCACGTCCAGCGTCAGGTCCGGCAGCGTGGCGGTCTTCGCCGCCGCCGCACCGACATCCCACCACGCCACCTGCAGGCCCGGCACGACCAGCGGGCCTGCGCGGTTGGGCACCACCGAGTAGCGACGGGTCAGCCGCAGTTGCGGCGAGCCGTCCACGAAGCGCTCTTCGTACTGCGGCGGCTCGGCGAAGACCTGCGCGTCGAGCACGCTCGGCGTGGGCAGCTCGGGGAACTGCGCCTGGGTGACGCCGCGCGCACTGGCTTCCACCACGAACTGCGCCGCCTCGCCGGCGGTGGCGCGTTGCGGCGTGGCCGTGTAGCGCAACTGCAGATTGCGCAGCGGCAGCCACGGTTGCGGCGCATTGGCCGGTTGCGCACGCACCTGCAGCGCGATGCCGGCGCTGCGCGCGCTCAGCTCGCCGTTGCCGCGGCCGAAATAATCGTCGAAGAAGCCACCCACCGACCGCCCGTTGAACCGCGCGGGAGGAAGCTGCAGGCGACCGCTGCGCTCGGGCACCAGCAGATAGCGCCGCTCCACCACGTTGTACTGGCGTCCGTTGACCAGTTTCACCGAGGTGACGTCGTCGCCGATGCGCTGCAGCGATGCACCGTCCGGGGCCGGCAGGTCCAGTTCGCCGGAGGCCAGCTGATTGGCGAAATACAGCCGCACCACCACACCCACGCTCTGCTGTACGTAGGGCTGCGGATCGTCCACCCGGCTTTCGACGAATGCCTCTTCGGTGCCTTGCGCCGCACTTGCTGCGCCTGCCGCCGCGCTCCCGCTGTCGGCGGCAGCGTTGGCCCCGGCCACCACCTGCAGTCGCAGCGGTTCGGTCCGTTCGCCGCCGACCCGGATCGCCGGCACGATCAGCTCGCCGCTGCTGCGTGGAGTCAACACCACGCCGAACAACGCACGCATCGTCACCGCGCCGTTGCTGACCTGCATCTGCTGGTTGGCGCTCTTGGCACCCAATGCAAACTGGTTGCGCAGTGGCGTGTAATCCGGATCCACCCCACGTTGGTCGGTTTCGATGTTCAACGTGACCACCTCTCCGGCATCGACGCTGTCGCGATCCAGCCAGGCACGCGTGACCGCACCCAACGGTGCGCAGACCAGCAGCATCGCACTGGTCAGCATGCCGATCGCCACGCGGCGCAAATGGTGTGTGCCGATCATCGTCCGTCCCGTTGCCTGCGTTCGTATTCCAGCCTGAACTTGGTGCGCAGCAGACTACCTGGATCGTCCGGCACCCGCCGCAACCACGCATCCACGGCCTGGCGCTGCTCGCGTTGTTCCGGCGTCTCGTCCGCAACGGCCGCCTCCGCTTTACCCTGCGTGCCGGGAGCCTTGTCGCCAGCCTGCGCCATGGCCTGCTGCATCTTGCGACGCTGCGCCTCATCGGCCTGCTGCTGCGCCTTGGCGTCGGCCGACTGCGGTGGCGCGTCCTGCTTGTTCGGCTCGCCCTTGCCGTCCCTGGACTGCGGGTCCTGCGTCTTTCCATCCTGCGACTCGGGCGTGGCAGACGATGGATCCTTGCCATCCTGCTTGCCTTGCGCGTCCTGCGGCTGCTGTCCATTCCGGCCCGCGCCCTGATCATTCTGCTGGTTCTGCCCAGCCTTGTTCTGCCCTGACTGATCCTGATCCCTGGACGTGCCCTGCCCGCCCTTGTTGCCCTGCTGCCGCTTGCGTGCGGCATCGACCGCAGCGCGGTTGGCGATGGCATCGGGCTGGTTCGGACGTTGCTTGAGCGCACGATCGTAGGCCGCGATCGCCTCGTCGTAGCGGCCCTGCCGCGCCAGTGCATTGCCCAGGTTGTACAGGCCTTCGTCGGTCGGCACGTGTTCGAAGGCTTTTTGCGCAGCGGCGAAATCACCGCGCCGGTATGCCTGCACGCCGGCATCCATGCGCTGCTGCTGCACCTGATCGGCGCGTTGCCACAGCGTACCGTCGGCGGCTCGCGCGGGCTGGGCCAGCGGCAGCACGCAGGCAAGTACCAGCGACGCCACCACCGCGCGCCGCCGGAACGCCAGCAGCGCCAAGGCCATCACCGGCAACAGCAGCCAATAGCCCTCGTCCAGCCAGGTCTTGCCGCCGTTGGCTTCGGACGTTTCGTCGGCACGCGCTTGCTGCGCCGGGTTCAGGACTCCCAGCGCCTGCAGATCGGCATCGCCTGCAGTCAGGCGCGCGTAACGCCCGCCACCCTGTCCCGCCAGATCGCGCAGGCTGTCCTCGTCCAGTCGTGCCTGCGCGATCTCGCCGCCGGCGGTGCGGTAGGCCGCTCCCCGTGCACTGCCCACGCCGAGCGCGGACACCGCGAAGCCGCGCGCGCGCGCCACCCGCGCGGCGCTATCGGCCGAGCCGTCCGCGCCATCGCCCACCAGCAGGATGTCGCCCTGCTTGAAACCGGCCTGCAGCAACAACTGACGGGCCGCATCGATGCCCCGGTCCGCGCGTTTGCCGTCCACCGGCATCACCGACGGCGATAGCGCATCCAGAAACAGCGCGACATTCGCCGCATCTTCGGTCAACGGCGCCACCGTGAAACTTTCGCCGGCGTAGACCAGCAGTGCGACCTCGCCGCCAGCGCGCTCACGCAGCAGCGTGGCCAGTTTCGCGCGCACCTGCAGCAGCCGCGACGGCGGCAGATCGGTCGCATTGATGCTGGAAGACAGATCGAGCACCACCACCAACGGCATGCTGGACTGGAACACCGGGCGCTCTGTCTGCCGCCAGCTCGGCCCGCTCATCGCCACCACCGCCAGCGCATAGGTCAACGCGGCCAGCACGAAGCCCAGCCATCCACGCCGCCCCCCGGTGACCAGCAGGGCCGGCAACAGATGCGCATCCACGCTGTGACGCCATGCATCGGCGCTGCGTCGATGCAGCAGCCACAGCGCCGCCGCCGGCACGATCGCCAGCAGTGCCCATAGCCAATCCGGACGCAGCAGATGCAAGGGCCCGAGCAGTTCGGTCAGCGCGTTCATCGCCATCTCCGCGGCAGTGCGAAGGCCAGCAGCGCTACCGCCAGCGCAGCGCCGAGCGGCCAGTGATAGCGCTCCACGCGCGGCTGCACCGAGGGACCGAGCGCCTTCACCGGTTCCAGGCGATCCAGCTCGGCGTAAATGCCGGCGAGCTGCTCGGTGTCCCGCGCGCGGAAGAAGCGCCCACCGGTCTGCTCGGCGATCCTGCGCAGCCCCTCTTCGTCGATATCGTCGCCTCCGCCAGCGGGGATCGGCACACCGAACAGCGAATAGCCACCATTGCCTCCGAACGCGATCGTGTGCACGCGCACCCCTTCGGCCTTGGCCAGTTCGGCGGCCTTGGCAGGATCGAGCACGCCGGCGGTGTTGACGCCGTCGGTCAGCAGCACCACCACGCGCTGCCCCTGCTTCTGCTCGCGCAGCCGTTTGACCGACAGGGCGATCGCATCGCCGATCGCGGTTTCACGACCGGCCAGTCCGACCACGCTGTCGGCCAACTGATCGCGCACGGAGGTCAGGTCCGCGGTCAGTGGGGTCAACGCATATGCGCGTTGGCCGAATACCAGCAGGCCGACGCGATCGCCCTCGCGCCGATCCAGGAAGTCCGACAGCACCGCCTTGGCGGCGGTCAGTCGATCCACCACGTTGCCGCCCAGCACCATGTCCGGTTCGCTCATGCTGCCGGACAGGTCCACTGCCAGCATCATCTGCCGCGCCTGGCGCGGCGGCTGGATCACTTCGCCCAGTTGCTGCGGGCGCGCAAGCGCCGCGCACAGCAGAAACCAGCCCAGCCAGGCCAGCCAGCGCGGCATGCGCAAGGCAGGCACGCGCGGCGCCTGGGCGATGGCGTGCAATTGATCGGCATACGGCACCCGCAACGCCGCCGCATCGGCGCGGCGGCGCGGCCAGAACCACATCAGCAGCGGCAGCGGCATCAGCCACCACGCCCACGGCCAGGCGCAATGCGCGAAGGCGTCCTGCCACTGCGCCCACTGCAGCCAGTTCATCGCTGCCCCCGCATCAAGGCCAGAAACCGCCGCCGCGCCAGCGCCTGCACCGCGTCGAGATCGGCCACCGCCGGCGCGCGCTGAAAACCGCCCTCGAGCAGCGCGCGTCCCGGGCCGTCCGAGAACGGCCGCCGCTTGTCCTTGCGGCCGTCCAGAAACTGCAACCACGCCTCGCCCTGCAGGCGGTCGGCGTCCGCGTCCACCGTGCGCGCCGCACGCCGCAACAGCCCCGACAACCTCGCCAGGCGTTGGGCTGGCGTCAGTGCCTGCTGCAGCTCGGCATCGAAGGCCGCCATCCAGCGTCGCTGCCGCCGATGCCGGCGCCACCACCAGAAGCAGACGCCTGCCACTCCCAGCACCAGGGCCGTCATCACCAACCACCAGCCGGGCGCCAGCGGCCACCACGGTGGCGATGCTGGCAGGTGCACATCGCGTAGCGGAAGCGATTGCGGTGCCATGGTCATCCGCTCCGTACGCCGGCACCGCCCAACCAGGCATCGCTGGCCTCGTCGGTGGAGAGCCGGTGCAGCCGAACGCCGCGCGACTGCAGCGTCGCAGCCAGCTGTTCCAGCGGCGTCACGAACTCGGCCTGCCAACGCGCACGCGCCGCCTGGGTGCCAAGATCGACCGCAATGCGCTTGCCGCGCACGTCGAAGGTCAACGCATGCGCCGGCGGTGCCAGTTCCAGTGGGTCGACCATCACGATCACCACCACCTCGTGATGCAGGGCCAGGCCCGACCATCGCGTGGCCGGGATCGCGTGGGCACTGCGCGGATCGGCCAACACGGTCAGCCGCGCACCGGGACGCAACAGCCGTGCCGCATGGTCGAGCGCGACCGCCAGCCCGGCGTCGCCGCCGGGCGGTTGCGCATACCAGCGCGTCAACGCGTCCAGGACCGGCAATACGCCACGCTGGCCGGAACGGGGCGCGATCGGCGCCTCGCTGGCGGTGCCGCGCAGGGCGGCGATCCGGTCGCCCTGCCGCTGCGCCAGCCACGCCGCCACCGCGCCGGCGCGCGCCGCCTGCACCGACTTGTAGCGCACCCGCGTTCCGAAGAAGAGCGCCGGCGCAGTGTCGACCACGATCAGGCTCAAGCGTTCGCGCTCGGCCTGGAACAGCTTGGTGTGCGCCCGCCCGGTGCGCGCGGTCACGCGCCAATCGATGTGCCGCGCATCGTCGCCAGGGACGTACTCGCGCGATTCGGCGTACTCCATCCCACGGCCACGCGTGGCTGCCGGGACCGGACCCACCAGACCGTGACGACCGCGCCCCGGCTGCCCCCGATGCAGCGCGGTGCCGCGCAACGCGATCAGCTCGGCGAGGTGTGGACGCAGACCGTCGCCTGCAACCGATGGCGCAGCACCTGTGGTGAACGTGGACGGCGTGGCGGACATTGGACTCTGATCGGAGGAAGGCATACCTGCGCGGCGCACTGCCCGATCAGGGCAGCGGAATCTTGTCCAGCAGGGCTGCCACCAGACGCTCGCCGTCCCAGCCTTCGGCAGTGGCCTCATAGCTTGGCAAGACGCGATGACGTAACACGTCCGGCGCGATCGCGCGGATATCGTCCGGCGTGACGTAGTCGCGCCCCGCCAGCCAGGCGCGCGCACGCGCGCAGCGCTCCAGCGCGATCGAGCCGCGCGGGCTCGCGCCCCAGGCGATCCGCCGCGCCAGCGCGGGGTCGTAGCGCTGCGCATCGCGCGAAGCGAGCACGATCTCGATCAGGTAACGCTCCAGCTGCGGCGCCAGATGGACATCCAGCACCACACGTCGCGCGGCGAAGACGTCTTCCAGCGGAATCCGCTCGGGAACGGTCTCGTGTTTCTCCAGCGTATCGCGCGCCGCCTCGCGGGCCAGGCGCAGGATCTCCGCTTCCGCATCGGCCTGGGGATAACCGATGCGCACATGCATCAGGAAACGGTCCAGCTGCGCTTCGGGCAAGGGGAACGTGCCTTCCTGTTCGATCGGATTCTGCGTTGCCATCACCAGGAACAGCTGCGGCAGCGCATAGGTGTGCCGGCCGACCGTCACCTGCCGTTCTCCCATCGCTTCGAGCAAGGCCGACTGCACCTTTGCCGGCGCGCGGTTGATTTCGTCGGCCAGCAGGATCGGATGGAAGATCGGCCCCGGCATGAATTCGAACCGGCTGTCCTGCGGGCGCCAGATCTCTGTACCGGTCAGATCGGCCGGCAGTAGGTCGGGGGTGAACTGCACCCGCGCGAAATCCGCTTCCAGCCGCGCGGCCAGCGCACGGATCGCGGTGGTCTTGGCCAGCCCGGGCGCCCCCTCGACCAGCAGGTGCCCATCGGCCAGCAAGGCGACCAGCAGCCGCTCGACCAATGCCGACTGACCGACGATGCGTTGCGCCAACGACTCGCGCAGGCTGGTGAACTGACGGTGCAACCGGTCCTCGGCGGGCGCGGCAGCGGCTTCAGGGGGAAGGAGCGGCGGTGCGTTCATAGGCTCAGTGTGACCGATCCGGAAGCGATTGGTTCACCTGGCGATGGCTCGAGGTTCAGTAAACAACAAACTTTCGCCGCGCGTCACGAACATCGTTGGTCCTGCGAAGTCACCCACTTAGCGCTCGCCTGACTTGCCGGAAGTCTTAAGAATAGATCACTTTGCAACACTCCCGATGGCCCGAACACACATCGCACACTGTAGTTAACGATCAATTACCTGCACCACGCGCAAGCCTCGCTCTCCAGCTCGGCTTTCCAGATTCGCGCTCCTTTGAAATCGATAACACTTTTGGCCCCGGACCCGCATCATTAGATTCACTCTAAAGTTCAGCCTGGCTGCCAGATTCACGAAACTTACTATTGACCACAGAACACCCTTAAATAGAAAAGGCCGCTTTCGCGGCCTCTTCCTGGGAGTCAGTCCAATTACGGATTCGCGCTGGCTACACGCAGGACCTTGGGAGTCACAAACACCAGAAGCTCTGCCTTTTCCTTGCTACGCCCACGCTTCTTGAACAGATTCCCCAAGAAAGGAATATCACCCAGGAAGGGCACCTTGGAGACGCTTTCGCGATCAGTAAACTCATAGACACCACCGATAACCACCGTCTCGCCATCGCCGACCAGTACTGCAGTATTGACCTCGCGGCGATTAATTTCAGGCACCGTACCGTAGCCTTCCAGAATGATGAAACGAGCCACTTCATCTTTCTTGACATTCATATTCAAAAAAACACGATTGTCATTGGTGATGGTAGGCGTAACCTTCAGTTCAAGCAAAACTTCTTTGAACTGAACGTTCGCCTGCGCAGCCGAGCCCGCGGCACCGCCGCCACTAATCGTCACATAGCCGATCTCCCGGCCCTGCTTAATGACACCCTCGCGCTGATTGGCGGTAACAATACGTGGGTTGGAAACCACCTCTCCTCGCCCTTCTTCTTGCATTGCCGACAACTCGATGTCGAGATTGAAATTCGATCCCAGCAAGGTATATGCCAGACCAGCCGCCCTGCTATTGGTGAAGCCACTGGCTCCCAGATCGACATTCAGCCCGGACGGGAACAAGTGCGAAGCAAGTGTCGTGCTCGTACCGGTATTGGCAATTTCGTTAGCACGTTGAGCAGAAGTATTCTGAAAGTTGACGTTACTTTCCAACGAGCCGCTCAGAATCCCGCGCCCGGTTGACCCGGTGATACCAAAGCGCGCGCCCAGGTCACGGGCAAACGTATCGGTCGCAATCACGATACGGCTCTCGATCAACACCTGATCCACTGGGCGGTCGATATGCGAGATGAGTTCGCGCATCTGCGCGACCTTTTTCGGGATATCGCTGATCATCAAGGTGTTGGTGCGTTCGTCGGCCACCAGACGGCCACGCGGAGACAGGAAACCATTGTCCTGCTGGCCCGCACCGCCGCCACCGCCGCCACCGCCTTGCCCGCCACCACCACCGCCGCCACCGATTCCCTTGGCTTCGGTCAACGCTTTGAAGATCACTGCAGCATTGTGGTAATTGATCTGCACGTAATCGGTGATCAGATCCTCGCGATTCTCGATCGCGATGCGGGCGTCTTCCTTGTCCTGTTCGAACTTGGCCAGCTCCGGCTGCGGGGCGACCCACACCACGCCGCCGTCGCGGCGCTTGTCCAGGCCCTTGGCGCGCAGCACGATGTCCAGCGCCTGGTCCCACGGCACGTTCATCAGGCGCAGGGTCACGTTGCCCTGCACGGTGTCGGAAGCCACGATGTTGAGGTTGGATTCCTCGGCGATCAGCTGCAGTACGGTCCGCACCGGCACGTCCTGGAAGTTGAACGTCACCGGACGGCCGCTGTAACCGCGCGCGGCGATCTGCGCCGCGGCCTGGGTGACCGACGCGGCAGTGACGCCGCCCACGGCCGGCTGGCCCTTGCGCGGAGTGATTTCCACCACGTATTCGTTGCCGGTCTGATACGCCAGCGAATCGAACGCGCCCTTGGTCGACAGCACCAGCTGCGAGCCGGAGCCGGACGGCTTGACCTCCACGCGCTGCACCGGCGTGGCGAAGTCGGTGACATTGAGCGGGCGCTGCAGTTCCGCGGGCAACCTGGCGTTGCTGATGTCCACCAGCACATTGTCGCCCTGGGTGCGCAGGTCGGGGCTGGCGCCCTGGCCGTCGAACTGCAGGATCAACCGGCCGGCGCCATCGTCGCCGCGTTTGAAGTCGATCTTGGACACCGCCAGACTCGCTGGAGCGGTCCTGGCCGGATCCTGTGCAGGCGAAGTCAGCGCTGCGGCCGCGAACGCGCTGCCACTGGCCAGCGCCAGCGCGAACCCCAACGCGCAGGCCTGGAGCATCGCGTGGCGCCGAACCGGACGCAGCCGCTGGGCATTGGAAAACGTCATCGTGCTATCCCCTATCACTTTATTGATCATCCAGTGCGAGCGCGGCCGGCCGTTCAAGCCATCCACCCGCACCGTCCGGCACAAGTTCAATCAGCTCGATGCGGTCTTCGTAGACCCCGGTCACCCGGCCATCGCTCTGCCCCAGATACACGCCCGGCCGCACCCGGTAGGTCACCTTGTCCGGCGCCATCACCAATGCGATCAGGCCCGACCCACCCCCGATGGTCCCCACCATGTCGAGGGCGTCGAGCGGAAAGGCTTCCAACGGCTCCTTGCGCCGGTTCGGATCCGGTCGCGTGCCGTTGCCGCCTTCCGCGCTGACCCAGGCATCGCTGAACGGGTCGCGCATCGACTGCGCCGCGTATTCGAACGTTTCGAACTGCTGCATCACCGGCAGCGGCTCCAGTGGCGGCGCAGGGCGTGCGCGCACCTCGGCCACCCAGGCTTCCAGATTCGGTGCATCGCCAGGGGTGCTGGTGATGCCACGGCTGCAGGCCGGCAATACAGCAATTAACGCCACGCAGGACAGGATCTTGAGCAATTTCATGGTCATTGGCCGCCCTTCTTCGCAGCATCGGCCGCTGCCTTCTCCTGCTCGGCCATTTCCTCATCGTCCAGATAGCGATAGGTCTTGACCGTACCGGACAGCTCCAGTGCGCCGCGCGGCGTGATGCCGGCCTTGGCGTCCTTGGGCTTGAGGTTGATGTCGTGCATGGTCAGGATCACCACGCGCGGCAGCGAGGCCACGCCGCTGACGAATGCGCCGAACTGGTGGTAGCTGCCCACCATGCGCAAGGCGATCGGCTTCTCGGCGTAGAACTCCTTCGGCGATTCCGGACCCGGCTGGAACAGCTCGTTGGACAGGCCACTGGACAACGCGGTCTGCGAGATGTCGATGATCAGGTCGGGCATTTCGGTCTTGCTGGGCAGCTGGCGCAGCATCTGCTGCAACACCTGTTCCATCTGCGCGAGCTGCTGCTTGAGCGGCTCCAGGTTGACCGCACGACCCTGCTGGGTTTCGAACTCGGTGCGCAGCTGCGACTCGGTGCCTTCCAGCCCTTCCAGTTCGTCGCGCTTGCCGCTGATCAGCAGGAACCAGGCCAGCACCATGATGAACAGGCCCACCACCACGCAGAACACGATGCGCGCCTGTTGCGGCCAGCCGCCGATGTTGTTGAAGTCCAGATCGCTGAGCTTGAATGATTTCTTACTCATGACGCCGCCCCCTCCTGCGGCCGAGTCGCTTGCGCAGGTGCCGGCGTGGCTGGCGCCGCGGCGGGCGCCGGTGCGCCGGCAGGTGCCGGTGTGGCGCCAGCCGGCGTCGCGCCAGGTGCCTGGCCGTCGACCGGAGCGGCCCCGTTCTTGTCGGTCTCGTTCGGGTTGGCGAGTTTGACCTTCAACGTGAAGACATACGGCAGCGTCTTGGTATCCATCGCCGAGGCGACCGGCTGGCCGGCTGCCTTGTCCTGGCTCTTGGCCTCGATGATCGACAGGTCCGGATTGGTCATCCAGCCCGAGCCTTCCAGGTTGCGCATGTAGGTACTGACGCGCGCGTTGGATTGCGAACGCCCTTCCAGCGTCAGGATGTCGCCGTCCTGCTTGATGTTGGTCAGCGCCACGCCATCGGGAATGGTGCGGACCAGCGAATCGAACAGGTGCACCATCTGCGAGCGATTGGCCTGCAGTTCCTCGATGACCTTCTTGCGGGCCAGCAGGCGGTCCTTCTTCTTGTCGAGTTCCTTGATCTCTTCGTTCTGCGCCTTGACCTTCTCGATCTCGGTGGTCAGAAACGCATTGCGTTCGGTCTGGCCGCTGATCTGCGCGTCGTAATAGAACCAGATCAAGCCCGACAACAGCACCCCGCCCAACGCGGCGAAGCCCAGCATCGAATAGAACTCGCGCTCGCGCGCCTTCCGGCGCTCGGCGCGCCAGGGCAATAGGTTGATTCTTGCCATCAGTCGAAGCTCCTCAGGGCCAGGCCGGTGGCGATCATCAATGCAGGCGCATCCAGCGCCAGCGCATGGGCCTGAACCTTCGGCCCCAGCGTCATCTGAGCAAGCGGATTGGCGACCACGGTGGTCACGCCCAGCTGTTCTTCGACCATTTCCGGCAGGCGCGACAGCGCCGCACAGCCGCCGGCCAGCACGATGCAGTCCACGCGATTGAATTCGCTGCCCGCATAGAAGAACTGCAGCAAGCGGCTGATCTGCTGCACCGTCGCTTCCTTGAACGGTTCCAGCACTTCGACCTCATAGCTTTCCGGCAAACCGCCCTGACGCTTGGCCAGGCCGGCCTCTTCGTAGGACAGGCCGTAACGGCGCATCACTTCGTCGGTCAGCTGCTTGCCGCCGAACACCTGCTCGCGGCTATACAGACTGCGGCCGGAGCGCAGCACGCTCAGCGTGGTCATGGTGGCACCGATGTCGACCAGCGCGACCACCGCATCGGCGGCCACCGGCAGCTCGCTGGCCACCAGGGCGAACGCGTTCTCGACCGCGAAGGCCTCGACGTCCATCACCTTGGCGGTCAGTCCGCCCAGCTCCAGTGCCGATTGGCGCAGCTCCACGTTCTCCGAGCGCGACGCCGCCAGCAGCACCTGCACCATGTCCGGGCTGTTGGGCATCGGGCCGATCACCTCGAAATCGAGGTTCACTTCCTCGATCGGGTACGGGATGTAGTTGGTGGCCTCCAGTTCGACCTGGGCCTCCATGTCACTGTCGTCCAGATCGGCCGGCATCGGGATCAGCTTGGTGATCACCGCCGACCCGGCCACTGCCGCAGCCGCGTTCTTGGCCTTGCTGCCGGAGCGGTTGATGGCCCGGCGGATCGCCTCGCCCACCGCTTCGACTTCGACGATGTTCTTTTCCACCACCGCATTCGGCGGCAGAGGTTCCACTGCGTAGTGTTCCACGCGAAAACGATTCCCGCTGCGCGACAGCTGCAAGAGCTTGACCGCAGTGGAACTGATATCGACACCAATTAGTGGCGACTGACTCTTGGGTAGAAGCCCCACGGAAACTCCCCTGCCGATGGGCACTTGGACGCATTGCGCCCGCGTATTAATAATCAAATTTTAACAGTTGACAAGCCCCTCACGCGCAAGGCAATGACCCCGCGATCGTGACCCCAGTGCTGTCGTCTGCGATCCCCAGAGCTCGGCCCCAGCCAAACTCGGCGTCATCTATACTCTGTGACCAAGAAATCTGCAATCGGAATCTCTCGTACATGCCCCGTATTCGCCGTTGGCTGGGCTGGATCCTGGCCACGCTCGTCGTCCTCGCACTGCTTGGCGCCATTGCCGCCGGCGGCCTGTATTACGCCATTTCCTCGAAGTTGCCCGACGTACAGTCGCTCAAGCAGGTCGAACTGCAGGAGCCCATGTACGTCTATGCCAGCGACGGGCGCCTGATGGCGGTCTACGGCGAGACCCGGCGTTATCCGATCCAGATGAAGGAAGTCCCGCTGCGCCTGAAGCAGGCCTTCCTGGCGACCGAGGACGCGCGGTTCTACGAGCACGGCGGCGTGGACTACAAGGGCATCGGTCGCGCGATCTGGCTGCTGGCCACCACCGACGCCAAGCGCGTGCCCGGCGGCTCGACCATCACCCAGCAGGTGGCCCGGCAGTTCTTTCTGAGCTCCGAATACAGCTATACCCGCAAGTTGGCCGAGATCCTGCTGGCCCGCAAGATCGAAAGCGAGCTGAGCAAGGACGAGATCTTCGAGCTGTACCTCAACAAGAGCTTCTTCGGTAACCGCGCCTATGGCGTGGGCGCAGCGGCCGAGTATTACTTCGGCAAGAAGCTGGGTGAGCTGAGCCTGGACGAGATGGCCTCGCTGGCCGGCATCCCCAAGTTCCCGTCCAGCGGCAATCCGATCAGCAACCCCGAGCGCGCACGCGAACGCCGCGATTATTACGTCCTGCAACGCATGGCCGATCTGGGCTTCGTCAGCCAGGCCGAGGCCGATGCGGCCAAGGCGGTCCCGATGCACGCCAAGCCGCACGAGCCGCCCGTCGAGGTGTATGCGCCCTACGTGACCGAGCTGGTACGCCAGGAAATGATCGCCAGGTATGGCGGGGACGTGCTCAACAAGGGCTACCACGTCACCACCACCATCGATGCCACCCTGCAGACCGGCGCGGACGTGGCGATCAACGACGGTTTGCGGCTGTACGACCACCGCCACGGCTGGCATGGCGTGGAACAGCATTTCGACGTCGCCGCCGAGGCCGACGCGGCCGCGCTGGCCAAGCATCTGCAAGGCGCCTATACGCAGGGCGGGCTGCGCCCGGTGATCGTGGCGCGGACCAATGCCGATGGCGGCGTGACGGTCGTGCAGCACGACAAGACCGAACTCACCCTGCCCGCCTCGGCCAGCCGCTGGACCGGCAAGACCCCGGCCAAGCTGCTCACCCGCGGCGACCTGACCCGCATCCGTGCGGGAGACAAGGAGGGCGAGTGGAGCATCGACCAGCTGCCGCGCGGCCAGGCCGCGCTGGTATCGCTGGATGCCGACAGCGGTGCGCTGCGTGCGCTGGTCGGCGGCTTCAGCTTTGCCGGCAACAAGTTCAACCGCGCCACCCAGGCACGCCGCCAGCCGGGCTCGAGCTTCAAGCCGTTCGTGTATGCCGCGGCCTTCGAAAAGGGCTTCAACCCGGCATCGATCGTGCTGGATGCGCCGGTGGTGTTCCGCGATCGCCGGGGCAAGACCTGGTCGCCGCAGAACGACGGCGGCGGCTTCCGCGGCCCGATGCGCCTGCGCGAAGCGCTGGTGCAGTCGCGCAATCTGGTGTCGGTCCGCCTGCTGGACGCGATCGGCGTGGATTTCGCGCGCAAGTACATCAGCCAGTTCGGTTTCCAGGAGGCCGAACTGCCGCCCAACCTGTCGATGTCGCTGGGTACCGCGTCGTTGACGCCACTCTCGGTGGCGCGCGGCTATGCGGTGTTCGCCAATGGCGGATCGCGCGTGGAAACCTGGATCGTCGACGAGGTCAAGGACCGCGACGGCAACGTCATCTTCAAGGAAGTGCCGGCCGTCGCCTGCCGCACCTGCGCCCTGCAAGGCGGCAATGTGGCGCCGGTCAGCCAGGTGGTGGACGGCTTCAATTTCGGCGCGCAGGCACCGCCGACGCCACCGGCCCCGGCCGCTGGCGCCGCACCGGCTCCGGCGCAGACCGCACCTGCGGCCACGGCACAGACCAAGATCGCACCGCGTGCCATCGACGAGCGCACCGCCTACCAGCTGGTCTCGATGATGCGCGACGTGGTCCAGCGCGGCACCGGCACCGCTGCCAAGGTCTTGGGGCGCGAGGACGTGGGCGGCAAGACCGGCTCGACCAACGATCACCGCGACGCCTGGTTCTCCGGTTTCGGCGGCCCGTATGCCACCACCGTGTGGGTCGGCCGCGACGATTTCCGCTCGCTCGGCTATCGCGAGTACGGCGGCAAGGCGGCGCTGCCGATCTGGATCGACTACATGCGCGTGGCGCTGAAGGACAAGCCGATCGCGGCCAACGACCCGCCCGATGGCATGACCCAGTCCACCATCAACGGCGCGGTCGAATGGGTCAAGAACGAAGATCTGGACCGCCTGCAGGATTACGACTACGGCCTGCAGGAGCAGCAGGACGAGAAGGCGTTCGATATCTTTTGAGGGCGGGGATTCGGGATTGGGGATTCGGAACAGCATGGCTGCGCCGATTCCCTTCTTGCTCGGGAGGCGTTCGAGGCGGGCGACCGCGCGCGCCTACGAAGTGTCTGGAGTCCTCCAGGCGCATCGGACGCAGCACATGCCGATCCGGTTGCTGGCTGCCCAGCCGATCGGCATGTCGTCGACAGCGCCATCCAAGCGCCGACAGCACGACCTTCCCCCAACTCGATGCCCGACGCATTCGCCACGTCTTCATGTGGCTGTTGTAGAGTCGAGTGCAGGTTCATCAGGGGAGCCCGGTCATGCACCACGCGCGCCAACACGCCGATACGCGCACCCGAGAACGCCGTCATCGGCTTGCCCACGAGGCCGCCAGGCTGATGGCCGAAGGCGGCATCCGCGATTTCCACCAGGCCAAACTCAAGGCCGCCAATCGGCTCGGCATCCATGACGATGCGTCGCTGCCGCGCAATCGCGAAATCGAGGATGCCCTGCGCGAGTATCAGCGCCTGTTCGCCGGACCCGACCACGCAACCCGGTTACGCCAGCGTCGCGAGGCCGCATTGCGGGCACTGGATTTCCTGGGCCCGTTCCAGCCACGCCTGGCCGGCCCGGTCCTGGAAGGCACTGCCGACGCGAATGCCCCGGTGCAATTGCAGCTGCACAGCGACGATGCCGATGCGGTGCAGCGCTTTCTGGAAGAACACCGCATTCCAGCCGAAGCACGCAGCCGCCGCCTGCGCCTGGATCGCGAACGCAACGGCGACTTCCCGGTATGGGTGTTCAGTGCCGAGGAGCTGACCTTCGACCTGACCGTGCTGCCCTACGACGCGCTCCGCCAGGCGCCACTCTCGCAATTGGACGAGAAGCCGATGCCGCGCGCCTCGGCCGCGCAGTTGCGGCAACTGCTGGCCGACGAAGAGATCCAGGGCTACGTGCAGCAACCGTACTGAACGCCAGAGACGGCACTGTCTTTGCGTTGCCGCCGGATCGCCTCGCCTGCCGCCGCTGCAAATACAAGAACGCCCCGCAGTGCGGGGCGTTCGTCGACGCAGACGCGCCTTGCGCCTTAGCGCTTGGCGGCGTCGGTGTAGTCGCGCTTGTCGTAGCCGGTGTAGATCTGGCGCGGACGGCCGATCTTCATTTCCGGGTCGACCTGCTGCTCCAGCCAATGCGACACCCAGCCGGCAGTGCGCGCGATGGCGAACATCACGGTGAACATTTCCACCGGGATATTGAGCGCCTTGTAGATGATGCCGGAATAGAAGTCGACATTCGGGTACAGCTTGCGCTGCACGAAGTAGTCGTCCTTCAACGCGGCCTCTTCCAGCTTCAGCGCCACTTCCAGCAGCGGATCGTTCACGCCCAGCTCGCCCAGCACCTTGTGAGTCATCTCGCGGATGATCTTGGCGCGCGGGTCGAAGTTCTTGTAGACGCGGTGGCCGAAGCCCATCAGGCGGAACGAGGAGTTCTTGTCCTTGGCCTTGGCCACGGCGGACTCGACGTTGTCGGCGGTGCCGATCTCTTCGAGCATCTTCAGCACCGCTTCGTTGGCGCCGCCGTGTGCCGGGCCCCACAGCGCGGTGATGCCGGCAGCCACCGACGCATACGGGTTGGCACCGGTCGAGCCGACCAGACGCACGGTCGAGGTCGAGGCGTTCTGCTCGTGATCGGCGTGCAGGATGAACAGCAGATCCAGCGCCTTGGCCACAACCGGGTTGATCTCCAGCGGCTCGCTCGGCACTTCGAACATCATGTGCAGGAAGCGGTCCACGTAGTTCAGGTTGTTGCGCGGGTAGCGGATCGGCCAGCCGATCGAATAGCGGTACGCAGCGGCGGCCAGGGTCGGCACCTTGGCGATCAGACGGATGGCCGCCTGACGGCGCTGCTCCGGATCGTTGAGGTCCAGGGTGTCGTGGTAGAACGCCGACAACGAGGCGACCGAGCCGGCCAGCATGGCCATCGGGTGCGCGTCGTGACGGAAGCCGCCAAGGAAGTTCTTCAGCGACTCGTGCATCATCGTGTGATGCGTCACTTCGTGGTCGAACTTCTTGAATTCGTCCGCGGTCGGCAGCTCGCCGTTCATCAGCAGGTACGAGACTTCCAGGAAGCTCGACTTCTCGGCCAACTGTTCGATCGGGTAACCGCGGTACAGCAACACGCCGTTGTCACCATCGATATAGGTGATGGCCGACTTGCAGCTGGCGGTGGCGGTGAAGCCCGAGTCGTAGGTGAACAGACCGGTTTCTTTGGTCAGCTTGGAGATGTCGACGCAGTCGTTGCCCAGGGTGGGCTTGAGAACCGGCAGAACGACCGACTTATCGCCGGCGTTGAGCGTGACCTGATCAAGATCGGACACTGTGTACGCTCCTTCAGTGGAAGGCGCCTGATCCCACATGGGCAGGCACGTGATGGAAGTCCAAGGCAGCGCCTCGGATCCCGCCATTATCGCACAGCAGCATTTTGGCCGTCGCTTGGACTGAAGTCGTAGACGCGCAGCCCGAGGTGAGCGGGCGAAGCGGCGGCCCAAAAGACAACGGCCGCGCAATGCGCGGCCGTTGCCGATACAGCCCGTCCTGCAGGCTCAGCGCCCGTAGCGCTTCTGGAACTTGTCGATCCGGCCGCCGGTGTCGATCACCTTGTGCTTGCCGGTATAGAACGGGTGCGATGCCGAGGAGATTTCCACCTTGATCAGCGGGTATTCCTGGCCATCTTCCCACTTCACGGTCTCTTTCGAGCTCATCGTGGAACGGGTCAGGATCTTGAAATCGGAGGTCACGTCGTGAAAGACGACGTCTTTGTAGTTGGGATGCACGTTATCTTTCATGGACTTGGCGCCGGGCTGCCTGGATAAGCCGGGCATTATAGCGGCCTGCAGGCAGCCGACGCAAGATTGCCCTAGCCGGCCGACAAGGCCGCCCCGACCAGGCCGTAGAACCGCTGGCGGTCGTATTCCAGCAACAGGTTGGCGTTGTCGGGGGCTCCGCCCTGCCGGTTCCAGTCCACCAGGGTCATGCCGCGGGTGTGGGTGCCGGACAGTTCGATGTGCACCGGGCGCTGTTCCAGACGCTGGGCACCCTCCGGCTGCAGGGCGAACGCCATGGCCAGCGCGTCGGCCGCATACCAGTACTCGCCCCGGCTGTCCTCCGACCACAGACGGGTCTTGCGCGAGATTTCCTCGTAGAACCGGGCGCGGGCCGAATCGGCGGCCAGCCATTGCTCCACGTCCCGGTGCAGCAGGCCGTGCGCGATGGTGGCTTCCCAGTCGGCGACGTCGAACTGCGGAAAACCGCGGAACACGATGTGCGCCGCCTCCGGGTCGAAACCGATGTTGAACTCGGCTGCCGGGGTGATGTTGCCGTGCCCGGTCAACGCGCCGCCCATCACCACCAGCCGTGCCACGCGCTGCGGCAGGGTCGGGTCCAGGGTGAGCGCCAGGGCCAGATTGGTCAGTGGCCCGAGCGCCACCAGCAGCAGCTCGCCGGCATGTTCGTGCGACAGGCGCAGGATGGCGAGCGCGGCGTGCTCGGCCTCCACGGTGCGAGCGGCGGCGGGCAGACCGACATCGCCGAAGCCATCCAGACCATGCACGTGGGCCGCATCGACCGAGGGATGCAGCAGCGGCTGCGGGCAACCGGCATACACCGGCACATCGGCGCGGCCGGCGATCTCGCAGACCTTCAGCGCGTTACGCACCGTATGTTCCAGTCCCACGTTGCCGGCCGCGATGGTCAGCCCGACCACGTCGTGGCGGTCGTCGTTGAAGGCCATCAACAACGCCAGCGCATCGTCCACGCCGGGGTCGGTATCGATCAGCAGCGGTATTCTTTTCGTCATGGGATCAGGGAGTGAGCATTCGGGATTCATTGCCGCATCTTCGCAAGGATCGGCCGATCACGCGAACCTGCAGGCTGCAGCAGCCCCGCTCCGACGAATCCCCAATCCCGAATGCCCAATCCCCGCCGCTCACGCGGCGGCATACCGCACCGCGCCGCCGATCCAGCGCGCCACCACGCGGTCGGCGATCTGCGGGGCGTCGATCAGCAGCCGTTCGGCCAGCACCTGCACGCGCGGCAGCAGCGCGGCATCGCGGGCAAGGTCGGCGATGCGGAAACTGGCCAGGCCGGTCTGGCGCGTGCCCAGCAATTCGCCGGGGCCGCGCAGCTCCAGATCCTTTTCGGCGATCACGAAGCCATCGTTGGTCTGGCGCATGGTTTCCAGGCGCTGGCGCGCCATCAACGACAGCGGGCCCTGGTACAGCAGCACGCAACTGGACGCGGCCGCGCCGCGCCCGACCCGGCCGCGTAGCTGGTGCAACTGGGCCAGCCCCAGGCGCTCGGCGTTTTCGATGATCATCAGCGAGGCGTTGGGGACGTCCACGCCGACTTCGATCACGGTGGTGGCCACCAGCAGATCGCTGTGGCCCTGTTTGAAATCGAGCATGGCCCGCTGCTTCTCGGCAGGCTTCATGCGCCCGTGCACCAACGCGACGCGAACGCCGGGCAGCTGCGCCGACAAGGTCTCGTAGGTGACTTGCGCGGCCTGCGCGTCGATGCGCGGCGGCCCGTTCGGCGCGCCCTTCTCCGGCTCTTCGCTTTCTTCGATCAGTGTGCACACCCAGTAGGCCTGGCGGCCTTCGGCGCAGGCGGCGCGAATGCGTTCGACCAGCTCCGGGCGACGCTCGGCGCTCAACACGATCGTCTGCACCGGCGTGCGGCCGGGCGGCAGCTCGTCGATGGCCGACACGTCCAGGTCCGCGTAGGTGGACATCGCCAGCGTGCGCGGGATCGGGGTGGCGGTCATCACCAGTTGGTGCGGCACGCTGCCGGCGGCCGCCCCCTTGTCGCGCAGCGCCAGGCGCTGATGCACGCCGAAGCGGTGCTGCTCGTCGATGATGGCCAGGGCCAGGTCGTGGAAGACCACCGCCTCCTGCATCAAGGCGTGCGTGCCCACCACCAGCTGCGCCTGGCCGGAGGCGACCTCGGCCATGGCCGCGGCGCGCGCCTTGCCGGTGACCTTGCCGGCCAGCCAGACGATGCGGATGCCCAACGGCTCCAGCCAGCCGCGCAGGTTGCTCAGGTGCTGCTCGGCCAGCAGCTCGGTGGGCGCGGCCAGGGCGACCTGCTTGCCCTGCTCCACTGCCAGCATCGCCGCCAGCGCGGCGACCACCGTCTTGCCGCTGCCGACATCGCCCTGCACCAGCCGCAGCATCGGCGAGGGTTGTGCGAGATCGTGTGCGATCTGTTCGAACACGCGCTGCTGCGCGCCGGTGAGCTGGAACGGCAGTGCCTTGCGCAGCTGCTGCACCAGGCGAGCGCCGCGCAACTGCGGGGCACGGAAACGCTGCAACGCAATACGTTGGCGGCGCAGGCTGAGCTGGTGCGCCAGCAGCTCTTCCAGCGCAAGGCGTTGCTGGGCCGGATGCCCGCCGGCGAGCAGCTGTTGCGGGTCGGTGCCGACCGGGGGGCGGTGCATGGTCAGCAAGGCCACGCGCAGCGAGGGCAGCCGTTCGTCCTGCAGCCAATGCGGCGGCAGCAGTTCCAGCGCACCCTCCGCGGGCAGCCGCTCCAGTGCCTGGCCGATGAGCTTGCGCAACGTGGCCGGGCCAACGCCTTCGAGCACCGGATAGACCGGGTCCAGGCTGTCGCCCAATCCGGCGTCCTCGCCGGGCGCGAGCACCCGGTAGCTGGGGTGCACGATCTCCCAGCCATGCTGGCCGGGCTTGGGCGTGCCGAACACCCGCACGCGCGTGCCGACCGCGAACTGCGCCACCTGGGCGGCGCGGAAGTGGAAGAAGCGCAGCACCACGCTGCGGTGCGAGTCGTCCGAGACCGCCACACGCAACACCGGGCGGAAGCGGAAGCCGCGTTCCACCGCGTCCACCCGTCCTTCGATCTGCGCCGGCACGCCGCTCTGCAGCTGCGCGATGGTGGTCAGCCGGGTGCGGTCTTCGTAACGCAGCGGCAGGTGCAGCCACAGATCCTGCACGCTCACGATACCGCGCGCGGCGAATTTCTCGGCCACCTTGGGGCCGACGCCGGGCAGGCTGGACAGCGACGCCTCGCCGGCGACGGCCAGGCTGGGCGTTGCGATGCGCGCGCGCGGCATGACGGATCGGCGCCGATCAGTCGAACCGGATCAGTCGAGCACCATCACCGCATCGACTTCGAAGCCGGCGCCCTTGGGCAGGCCCGAGACTTCGATGGTGGAGCGGGCCGGGAACGGTGCCTGGAAATACTCCTGCATCACCGCGTTGACGGCGGCGAACTGGCCCAGGTCGGTCAGGTACAGGCCCAGCCGCACGATCTTGTCGAGCGAGCCGCCGGCCGCTTCGGCCACCGCCTTGAGGTTGTCGAAGGCGCGACGCGCCTGCGCGCCGATGTCGCCCGGCACGATCTCGCCGGTGGCCGGGTCCAGCGGGATCTGGCCGGAGAAATACACGGTGTTGCCGGCGCGCACGGCCTGGGAATACGGACCGATGGCGGCAGGCGCCTGATCGGTATGGATGATCTGGGACATGGGAACTCCGTCAACACTGAAAACGAGCGCGCATTGTATCGGCGCATGCGGTGGACGGGCGAATGGGGAACGGGGGACGACTGCGCGCGGGTGGTGGCTGGTGGACTAGCTGTATAAACCCACCACGTTGTTCATCAGGATCCCGGAGATGGGAGGTCGGCGTCCAAGGCTGGCATGGGGCCGATGCCAGTTGTCGTGATGAGGCCAGTGCGGCAGGTGCGCGGCGCGCTGCTCGGTGGGGGCATGTTTCGGCGATGCTGGTTGCTGCGCGCTTTCGCCTACGTGCGCGATTGGTTTTGCAGGGTAGCCAGTGTGTGCTGTCGGGCACTGTGTGAGGTCACTCATGAGGCTGCGCACGTATCCTCATCGGCCCCGTCGGGCACCTTCTCCCGACGGGCGAAGGAACCAGCGCCGCGCTGCCGGCCGAAAACGCTGACCCCGCAGAACTAGGTGATCGGCGCAGGGTTGAACAAGGCCAGGTCGTTGTGCAGGCGATGCTGCTCGGTCCAGGTGCGTTGGCCGCTGGCCACGTCCAGATAGCGCTGGAACAACTCCCAGCCCAGTTCCTCCAGCGTCTTGGCTCCCGTGGCCACGCCGCCGGCATCGATGTCCATCAGGTCGGACCAGCGCTGCGCCAGCTCGCTGCGGGTAGCGACCTTGATCACCGGCACCATGCCCAGGCCGTACGGGGTACCGCGCCCGGTGGTGAACACATGCAGGTTCATGCCGGCGGCCACCTGCAGCGTGCCGCAGACGAAATCGCTGGCCGGGGTCGCGCAATACTGCAGGCCACGCCCCTTAACCCGCTCGCCGGGTGGTACCACGCCGTTGATCGCCGACGAGCCGGATTTGGCGATCGACCCCATCGCCTTCTCGACGATATTGGCCAGCCCGCCCTTCTTGTTGCCCGGGGTGGTGTTGGCGCTGCGATCGGCCTGCCCGCGCGCCAGATAGGCATCGTACCAGGCCATTTCGCGTACCAGCGCCCTGGCCACATCGGCATTGGCCGCACGTGGCACCAGCAGATGGATGCCGTCGCGCACTTCGGTGTTCTCCGAAAACATCACCGTGGCGCCTGCACGCACCAGCAGATCGGCTGCCACGCCCAGCCCCGGGTTGGCGGTGACGCCGGAAAACGCGTCGCTGCCGCCGCATTGCATGCCCACCACCAGTTCGCTGGCCGGCACGGTTTCGCGGCGACGCCGGTCCAGATGGCGCAGGCGTTCCTCGGCCATGGCCATGATCGAGCCGACCATGTCGGCAAAGCCCAGGCTGGCTTCCTGCAGGCGGTAGACGTCGCTGTCGTCATCGGTGGCGTCGTCGGGCAGCAGCCGCTCGGGAGCGAGTTTTTCGCAGCCCAGCCCGACGATCAACGCCTGCCCGCCGAAGTTGGGGCTGCGCGCGATGTTGCGCAGCGTGCGGATGGGAATGATGGCCTCCGGCGCGGTGATCGCCACGCCGCACCCGTAGACATGATTGACCGCCACCACATCGTCGACGTTGGGATATTTGGGCAGCAGCTCGGTGCGAATGCGCTCCACCGCGTGACCGAGCACGCCGACCACGCACTGCACACTGGTCATGATGCCCAGGATGTTGCGCGTGCCCACGCTGCCATCGCGGTTGCGGTAGCCCTGGAAGGTGTAGCCATCCAAGGGCTCGGGTGCGGGCGTCGGCTGCAGCGACAAATCCAGCGCGGCCAGCTCGGGCGCTTCGGGCATCGCCAGCAATTGCTCGCTCACCCAGGCCCCGCGTGCGATGTCGGCATTGGCGGTGCCGATCACCGCACCCAGGCGTATCACCGGCGCGCCCGCGGACAGGTCCTCCAGCGCCATCTTGTGGCCCTGCGGAATGTGCTCGATGGCAGTCACCCCATCAGGAAAACCGGCGCCGGCGGGCGCACCGCCGTCGTTGACGACGATGGCGACATTGTCGCGCGCATGGGCGCGGATGCTGAGCCAGGGCATGGCGTGCGGGATTGCGGACATCACGGGGCTACCTTGCAGAACATGGGGTGGAATGCGTTAGCGATCGGGGCTGTCGAACTGGCGCCGGTACTGCAGGATCAGGCGGTTCTCATCGACATTGCGCTGGTAATTGGAACGGAAGGTGCCGTTGAACCAGATCAGGCTCAGATGCTTGAAGCGTTCGCCCTGGAATTGATAGGTGGTCAGGATGTCGCGTGCCCACTCGCGGCCTTCGCCGGCATAGGTGGCCGGCCGTGCATTGTCGCCGCTGATGTAGCGCGCCATGACGCTGAGACCGGGAATGCCGATGCTGTCGCCATCGATGTTGTAGCGCAGCTGCCAGCTGCGCTCGCCGCGTTCGAGGAAATCGTTGATGAAGGTCCAGTTGAAGACATTGCCGTCGGTGCCGCCCGGCCACGGCATGGCGCTGGGCCCGGACAGCCTCTGGTAGCCCACGCCGAATTCATGGCCGCCGGTGCGCCAGGACACCATGCTGCTGAACATGCGGTTGTCGATCGGGCCGGCACGCGACTGGCCGACGTCGTCGGTGCGGAAGTAACGCAGATCCACCCGCAGCCGGTCCTTGCCGAACATGTGGGTCTGGATCAGGTTGTAGAGCTGTTGGCGATAGATGTCCTGCATCAAGGCGCCCTGATAGCGCAGCTGGGTGCCCGGGGCCAGCGCGTAGGTCGCAGAGAACAGATTGAACGCATCCGAATCCGGCGTACCCGGAAAGCGCCGGTTCTTGTTGGCCAGGGTGATCGGCACGCGCGAATCGCCGTCGCGATACCAGGCGCTGGTGAAGCGGGCCAGCAGCAGATCGAGCTTGGGCACGTCCTTGGATTCCAGCGTCACGCCCTGGAAGGTCTCCGGCATGATGCGGGTGATGCTGGCGCGCACCAGCGGTTCGTTGGGAATGAAGCTGCCCCATTTCAGCTCGGTCTGCGAGGCGCGCAGTTTGAGCGTGGGCGCCACACGCACCAATGCATGCTGCGCGGTGCCGTCGTCGTTGTTGGGAAGCAGGCCGGTGCCGCCTTCCGCGCGCACGCCATCCAGCTTGAAATCGCCGATCCCCAGCAGATCCAGACCCGCACCGACCGGGCCGCGGGTGTAGCCGCTCCTGGCGTCGATCACGAAGCCCTGCGCCCATTCGGCGCGCTTGCCCTGCCCTTCGCCGCTGCGGAAGTCGCGGTTGTAGTAGAAATTGAGCGCGGTGACCTCGGCGGTGGCGCCATTCCAGAACCCCTCATCCGGCTGTTGCGCACGCGCACGCCCGGCCGCACCGACCACCAGCAGCGCCGCGCCGCTGATTGCCATCATGCTTTTCATTGCTCGGTTCTCCACCTGCGGTGAACTCATGGCCATGCGCTGCTGCCGACGATCCGGCAGCAGGCATCGGTGCGCCTCAACGCACCAGGCACGGCCGCTTGTTGTCGAAGACCCAGTCGGGGATCAGCGCCTGCATGGCCGCCGCATCGTCGCGCGCGCCAAGGCTCAGGCGTTGATAGGTGCGATGCGCCGCTTCCAATGCATCCATGTCCAGTTCCACCCCCAGGCCGGGCCTGGTCGGCAACTGGATCTGGCCGCCTGCAATCTGCAGGGGATTGCGTGTGAGCCGCTGGCCGTCCTGCCAGATCCAGTGCGTATCGATGGCCGTCACCTTGCCCGGTGCTGCAGCCGCCACGTGGGTGAACATCGCCAGCGAGATATCGAAATGGTTGTTGGAGTGCGAGCCCCAGGTCAGGCCCCAGTCACGACATAGCTGCGCTACCCGCACCGAGCCCTGCAAGGTCCAGAAATGCGGGTCGGCCAACGGGATGTCCACCGACTGCAGTTGGATCGCATGCCCCATCTGGCGCCAGTCGGTGGCGATCATGTTGGTGGCGGTCGGCAGACCGGTGGCGCGACGGAACTCGGCCATGATCTCGCGCCCGGAATAGCCCTGTTCTGCCCCGCACGGATCCTCGGCATAGGCCAGCACGCCATGCATGTCGCGGCACAGCGCAATGGCTTGCTGCAACGACCATGCGCCGTTGGGATCCAGGGTGATGCGTGCCTGCGGAAAGCGTGCATGCAGCGCGCGGATCGCCTCGATTTCGTCTTCGCCGCGCAGTACGCCGCCCTTGAGCTTGAAATCGCGGAAGCCGTATTTTTCGTAGGCTGCTTCGGCCAGCCGCACCACGGCGGCAGGCGTCAATGCTTCCTGGTCGCGCACGGCTTCCCAGGCATCGGTGGCAGCGCTGCCGTCGCGATAATCGAGCCCGGTCTTGCGGCGGTCGCCGATGAAGAATAGATAGCCCAGCACATCCACCGCATCGCGCTGCTGGCCTTCGCCGAGCAGTGCGGCGACCGGCTGATCCAGGAATTGCCCGAGCAGGTCCAGCAGTGCGGATTCGATCGCGGTCACCGCATGGATGGTGATGCGCAGGTCGAAGGTCTGCAGACCGCGCCCGGCGCTGTCTCGGTCGGCGAAGGCGGTGCGCACCTGATTGAGGATGCGCTGGTAATCGGCGATGGACCGGTCGCGGATCAGCGCTGCCGCTTCGTTCAACAGGCCGGCGATGGCGTCGCCGCCCGGCACCTCGCCCGCGCCGATGCGCCCGGACGAGTCACGCAGCACCAGCACGTTGCGGGTGAAATACGGCGCATGCGCGCCACTGAGGTTCAGCAGCATGCTGTCCTGGCCGGCAACCGGCACCACGCGGATCTCGGTGATGCGCGGCGTGGTACCGATGTTTGCAGGTGACGTATGGATATTCATCAGGATTCTCCGAAGACGATCAACGCGGTGCGGGCATGGAGACAGGCGCGGCCGGGCCACCCGGGGGGGCCTTCAGTTCCACGCGCTTGATCTCGCCCACCACGACCAGATAGGACACCACCGCCAGCAGGGCATTGAGCCCGACGAAGACCAGCGCCCATTCGAAGGTGCCGGTGGTGGAGACGATGTAGCCGATGACAATTGGCGTGGTGATGCCGGCGATATTGCCGAAGGTATTGAACAGGCCACCGGACAGGCCGGCGATCTCCTTGGGCGAGGTATCGGCCACCACTGCCCAGCCCAGCGCCCCGATGCCCTTGCCGAAGAAGGCCAGCGCCATCAGCCCGACCACCATCCATTCGGCCTGCACGTAATTGCAGCCGATCATCGTCACCGACATCAGCATGCCGATCACGATGGGTGTCTTGCGCGCGACAGTGAGCGAATAGCCGCGCCGGACCATGCGGTCGGAAACGAACCCGCCCAGGACGCCGCCGACGAAGCCGCAGACCGCCGGCAGCGAGGCGACGAAACCCGCCTCCAGGATCGACATGCCGCGCTCCTTGACCAGGTACACCGGGAACCAGGTCAGGAAGAAGTAGGTCAGCGTGGTAATGCAGTACTGGCCGATGTACACGCCCAGCAGCATGCGGTTGCATAGCAACTGTTTGGCGTAATGCCATTGCGTGCCCTTGGGCTGGCTGCCGGGCGTGGGGCGCTGTTCCATGTCCACCAGCGCACCGTTGGCCTGGATGTAGTGCAACTCCTGCGCGGACAGGCGGGGATGCTCGCGCGGCGCGTAGATGGTCTTGCGCCACAGCAGGGCCAGCAGCACGCCCACCCCGCCCATCACCAGGAACACATGCTCCCAGCCCCAGGCATGCACCAGCCAGCCCATCAGCGGCGCGAACGCCACCGTGGCGAAGTACTGCGCGGAATTGAAGATGGATGCGGCCAGGCCGCGTTCGGCGGTGGGGAACCAGGCCGCCACGATGCGGCTGTTGCCGGGAAACGACGGCGCTTCGGCGATGCCGACCAGAAAGCGCAGCGCGAACAGCGTGGTCACCGCCCAGGTCACCGGCACCCAGCCGATGAAGCCCTGCAAGACGGTGAACAACGACCAGATCAGCAGCGACAGCCCGTACACGCGGCGCGAGCCGAAGCGATCGAGCAACCAGCCGCCGGGAATCTGCCCGGCCACATAGGCCCAGCCGAATGCGGAGAAGATGAAGCCCATCTGCAGCGCATCGATGCCCAGGGCGTCCTGGACCGCGGAACCGGCGATGGACAAGGTGGCGCGATCGGCATAGTTGATCGTGGTCACCACGAACAACATCAGCAGGATCAGATAACGCCTGCGCGGAACTGTCGGTGCGCCGACCGGCGTCGAACCGACCGCTTTTGAATCGATAGCCATCATCGTTCCTCACCTATGACGATGGAAGCGCGTCGCGCTTCGGTACTCCAAGTGGGCCTGTGACTGGCGTGCCGGACCCTCCTCCGGCACGCCTCAGGCAAGGTTGCAGGCGGCTCGGTCAGTCGTGCCCCAATGCGCCGTCCACGCGCCGCCACAGACCCAGCGGATTGTCGTGCGCCACCGCCGCCGGCAGCAGCGCCGCCGGCAGGTCCTGGTAGCAGACCGGGCGCAGGAAGCGATCGATCGCCAGCGTGCCCACCGAGGTGCTGCGGCTGTCGGAGGTGGCCGGGAACGGGCCGCCATGCACCATGGCGTGGCAGACCTCCACGCCGGTGGGCCAGTCGTTGACCAGGATGCGCCCGGCCTTGCGCTCCAGCACCGGCAACAGCGCGCTCGCCAATTCGGTGTCGCCCTCGTCCATGTGCAAGGTGGCAGTGAGCTGGCCCTCCAGCCGTTCGCTCAATGCACGCAACTGGGCGATGTCCTTGCAGCGCACCAGCAGCGAAGACGCTCCGAACACTTCGGCCTGCAGTGCTTCGTCGGCCAGGAAGGCATCGGCATCGGTGCCGAACAACGCCGCCGGGCAACGCCCGGTATCTGCCGCCGCGCCACGCGCCAGCGTGGCGACCTGCGGATGCGCGCTCAGACGCTGCACGCCTTGCGCATAGGCCTGGCCGATGCCGGCAGTGAGCATCGCCGCCGGCGCTACCTCCTGCAGCGTTTGGGTGACGGAAGCGACAAACGCATCCAGCGCTGGCGAATCGATCGCCAGCAGCAGGCCGGGATTGGTGCAGAACTGTCCCGCCCCCAGGGTGAGCGAGCCGACGAAGGCCTTGCCCAGGGCCGGCGCGCGCGCCTGCAGCGCCTGCGGCAACAGATACACCGGGTTGATCGCGCTCATTTCCGCATACACCGGAATCGGCTCGCGTCGCGCTGCGGCGATCTTGACCAGGGCCATCCCGCCGGCACGCGAGCCGGTGAATCCCACCGCCTTGATGCGTGAGTCGGCCACCAGCTGCGCGCCGATCCCGATCCCGGCATCGAACAGCAGCGAGAACACGCCTTCCGGCAAGCCGCACTGCGCTACCGCGGCCTGGATCGCGCGGCCCACCAGCTCGGAGGTGCCCGGATGCGCGCCATGCGCCTTGACCACCACCGGGCAACCGGCTGCCAGGGCGGAGGCGGTATCGCCGCCGGCCACCGAGAACGCCAGCGGAAAGTTGCTGGCACCGAACACCGCCACCGGCCCCAGCGCGATATGGCGCTGGCGCAGATCCGCACGTGGCAGCGGCGTGCGCTGCGGCATGGCCGGATCGATGCGGGCCTGCAGCCAGCTGCCTTCGCGCACCACGTTGGCGAACAGCCGCAGCTGCCCCACGGTGCGCCCGCGCTCGCCTTCCAGCCGTGCGCGTGGCAGCCCGCTTTCGCGCATGGCACGTTCGATCAATGCATCGCCCAAGGCCAGGATCTGCTCGGCGATGCTCTCCAGAAAGCCGGCACGCACCTCCAGCGCGGTTTCGCGGTAGGCATCGAATGCGGCATGCGCCAGCGCACAGGCCTGCTCGAGATCCTGCGCGCTGGCCGAGGCGAACACCGGCTGCAGCGCTTCGCCGCTGGCGGCATCCAGCCCCTGGAATGTCGCACCGGCGCCGGGCACGCTGCGCTGGCCGATCAACGATTCACCCTGGATGGCATGCATCAGCGGCGTCCTCCGATCAGTTGCTTGAGCTGCGCCGATTCGGCCTCGGTCAGATCCGCCAGCGGCGTACGCACCGGCCCGGCCGGGCGGCCGACCGCGCGCATGCCGGCCTTGACGATGGACACCGCATAGCCGGCGCGGCGATTGCGCAGCACCGTGTACGGCAGCACGAAATCGTTGAGCTCGCGGTAGATGGTGGCGTGGTCGCGCGCGCGCACCGCGGCGTAAAACGCCAGCGCCCACTCGGGCAGGAAATTGAAGATGGCCGACGAATAGGTGGTGACGCCCATTTCCAAATACGGCAGCGCGAAGGTTTCGGCGGTGGGCAGGCCGCCTACGTACAGCAGCCGGTCGCCCAGCCGCGCGTAGATGCGGGTCATGCGATCCACGTCGCCGATACCGTCCTTGTAGCCCACCAGGTTGGGGCAGCGTTCGGCCACCCGTGCCAGCGTCACATCGTCGAGCTTGGCGTTGGCGCGGCCGTAGACGATCACGCCCAGCGCGGTCGCCTTGCAGACGCGTTCGACATGGTCGGCCACGCCATCGGCATCGCACTCGGTCAGGTACGGCGGAAACAGCAGGATGCCGTCGGCACCGTTGCGCTCGGCGGCCTGCGCCATCTCGATCGCGATCGCGGTGCCGTAGCCGGCCGGCGCGATCACCGGCATGCGCCCGGCGGTCTGGTCCACCGCGGCACGCACGGCGCGGTCGACCTCGCCCAGGCTCAGCGAAAACAGCTCGCCGGTGCCGCCGGCGGCGAACAGCCCGGCCGCCGGATGCGAGGACAGCCAGTCCAGGTTGCTGCGATAGGCCGGCTCGTCGAAGGCCAGCCCGGCATCGAAATGGGTCACCGGAAACGACAGCAATCCGGCGCCAAGCGCCTGGGCCATCTCGGACGGGGTGTATCTGCTGCTCATCGGACAAACGCTCCTGGATGGGGGTGCGCTGATCCTAGGAATGCAGATCGTTGCCAGTCCAAGCCAAATGACGCATCGTTTGATACATTGATTGAATCAAATGCGACAGGAATCGCACGAAAACAGTGCAAATGGCTGCTTTGCAACGCTTTTTTGTGGTCAGCGTAATTATCGATGCTCGCGCTCGTTATCGCCTTGCGGAGCGCGCCTGGCGTATTCATCCGAGCCGCATGCGCGCAGATGTTGCATGTGCAGCATCGAATTCATCCACATCGTCACATCGGAGAACACTGCCATGTTCGATCTGCCCCAGTTGCGCTGCTTCGTCGCCGTTGCCGACGAGCTGCACTTCCGGCGTGCAGCCGAGCGTCTGAACATGACCCAGCCGCCGCTCAGCCGACAGATCCAATTGCTGGAGCACAGCGTGGGTACCGCCTTGCTGGAGCGCAACAGTCGCCACGTGCGGTTGACCCAGGCCGGGCGCAGCCTGCTGGCCGAGGCGCGCGCGATCCTGCGCATGGCCGAGAACGCCGGCCTGCGCGCGCGCCGGATCGGCACCGGCGATGCCGGCAGCGTGTCGGTGGGGTTCACCGCCGGCGCCAGCTATCGCTTCCTGCCCGAGGCCATCGCGCGCTGGCGCAGCGACGCGCCGGATGTGGACCTGCAACTCAAGGAGATGGTCAGCCTGGCCCAGCTGGATGCGCTGGATGCCGGGCGGCTGGACATCGGCCTGCTGCGCCCGCCGATCCAGCGCCAGGGCCTGCACAGCCGCTGCGTCGCACGCGAACCCCTGATCGCCGCCCTGCCCGAAGACGCTCCCCTGGCGCAGCGCGACAGCCTGCGCCTGCAGGACTTCGACGGGCAGCCGCTGGTCAACTACGCCCCGGACGAGGCGCGCTACTTCTACGATCTGCTGGCGCAACTGTTCGGTGCACACGGCATCGCACCGCGCTCGGTGCAGTACGTCAGCCAGATCCACTCGGTGCTGGCCCTGGTGCGCGGCGGCATGGGCATGGCACTGGTACCCGAAGGCGCGAGCGGCCTGCGTTACGCCGGCATCGTCTACCTGCCGCTGCGCGACGAGGCACCGGCCACACCGGTGGAATTGCATCTGGTGTGGAAGCAGGACAACGACAATCCGGCGTTGCGCCGATTGATCGCCTGAGCGCATCGGCACGACCGTTGCGCCGACGGCAAAGGCCAGCGTTCGCCAGCCTTACGCGGGAGCGCCCGACCTCTTTCTCCTGTTTGCCCTGCAGACGCGCCCAAACAACCGGCGGGCGTGTTTCGGCGGGCGCTGAAGACGCTTCGCACTACCGCATCATCGATCCGCAGGGGACGATCAGGACGAGCGGATCCGCTACTGCCGCCCCACGCTCTGCACCACATGCAGACGCCGCAGCCGGCGCATCACTTCGGCCAGGTGGCGGCGGTCGCGCACCTGGATGTTGAAGCGCAGCACGGCGGCATTGAAGTCGCGGTCCAGGTAGTCCACCCGTTCGATGTTGGACTGGCTCTGCGCGATCGCCGCGGCCAGCTGCGCCAGCACGCCGGTGCGGTTTTCCACTTCGACGATCAGCGCGGTGTCGTAGTCGCCGCTGACGTTGGAGTCCCAGTCGATCGGTACCCAACGCTCGGGCGATTTGCGCAGCTCGGCCAGGTTCGGGCAATCCAGCCGGTGCACCACGATGCCCTTGCCGGCGGTGTGGTAGCCCATGATTTCGTCGCCGGGGATCGGTTGGCAGCAATTGGCGAAGCTGATCACGCCACGCTCGCTGCCGTCGATCAGGATCTTTTCGTGCGAATGCTTGGAATGCCCGCCACCGCGCAGTTCGGCGTAGGCCATCAGCGCCTGCGCGGCCTGGGTCGGCATCCAGTTGCCCAGCGCCACGTCGGCCAGCAGCGCTTCCAGCCGCGGGTAGCGATGTTCGGTGAGGAAGGCGTCCAGGCGTCCTTTGGGCAGCCGCTCCAGCGAGGAGTCCATCGCTTCCAGCGCGCGGTCGAGCATGCGGTGGCCCAGCTGCACCGCATCTTCGTGTTCGAGCTGTTTGAGCTGATGGCGGATCGCGGTACGCGCCTTGCTGCTGACCACGAACTCCAGCCATTGCGGCTTGGGCGTGGCCGAGCGCGCAGTGATGATCTCCACCGCCTGGCCGCTGACCAGCTTGGTGCGCAGCGGCACCAGCTTCTTGTCCACCCGCGAGGCCACCGCGCGGTTGCCCACGTCGGTGTGGACCGCGTAGGCGAAATCCAGCGCGGTGGAATTGCGTGGCAATGCCAGGATCTTGCCCTTGGGCGTGAACAGATAGACCTCGTCCGGGAACAGGTCGACCTTGACATTGTCCAGGAACTCCAGCGACGAGCCGGCCGCACGCTGCGAATCGATCAGCTCCACGATCCAGTCGTGCGCGCGGCTCTGCGCGCTGTTGGGTGCGGCCGAACCGACCTTGTAGGTCCAGTGCGCCGCCACGCCGCGTTCGGCGATCAGATCCATCTCCTCGGTGCGGATCTGCACTTCGATCGGCGAGCCGTACGGCCCGAACAACACCGTGTGCAGCGACTGGTAACCGTTGGCCTTCGGGATCGCGATGAAATCGCGGAAGCGCCCGTCCAGCGGCTTGAAGGTGGCATGCACCGCGCCCAGCGCGTGGTAGCAATCGGCCACCGTGCGCACCACCAGCCGGAAGCCGAACACGTCCATCACCTGGTCGAAGGACTTGTTCTCGTCGTGCATCTTCGAATAAATGCTCCACGGCGTCTTGATACGGCTGACCAGGCGGTGCTCCAGCCCTTCCTTGGCCAGCCGCTGGCTCAACTGCACTTCCACCTGCGCCATCGATTCGCGCCGCACCACCGGCTGGCTGCGGATGTGCTTTTCGATGATGGCGTGGCGCCACGGATACAGCGCACGAAAGCCCAGGTTCTGCAGCTCGGACTTGATCAGGCTCATGCCCAGGCGCTGGGCGATGGGTGCGTAGATCTCCAGCGTCTCGCGCGCGATGCGGCCGCGCGCCTCGGTGCTCTGCGCGCCCAGGGTCCGCATGTTGTGCAGGCGGTCGGCCAGCTTGATCATGATCACGCGCAGGTCGCGCGACATCGCCAGCAGCATCTTGCGGAAGCTTTCGGCCGCCGCTTCCTGGCGGTCGCGGAACTTGAGCTTGTCCAGCTTGGTAACGCCATCGACCAGCTCGGCCACCGCTTCGCCGAATTCGGAGGCCAGCTCTTCGCGCGTCAGCGGGGTGTCTTCGATGGTGTCGTGCAGGATCGCGGCGATCAACGATTCCATGTCCAGACCCAGCTCGGCCAGCACGCCGGCCACGGCCACCGGATGGGTGATGTAGGGCTCGCCGGATTTGCGGGTCTGGCCCGCATGTGCCGTGGCACCGACTTCCCAGGCACGGCGCAGGATCGGCAGCTGCTCCTTGGGCAGGTAGCTGGCAGCACGCTCGAAGTGCAGGACGTAGTCGGGAATCGCCGGGTCGGAGGACGGGGACATCGCCGCGCTCGCCTGGGCAGTAGGGCCTGGGTTCATGGCGGAAGACTATGCCAGCGGCGCAATGACGGCAAACGTTTGCATAGCCCGGCGCAGTGCAACGGTCCTAAACGAAAACAGCCCGCGGCGAGGCGGGCTGTCCGGACCGAACGCGCTGCGATGGATCAGTCGTCGTTCTTGGACATGTCTTCGTCGGCGACCACTTCGGCGGCGGCCCATTCCAGCGCTTCGCGCTCGGCGCGCTCGCGTTCGGCCTTCTCGACTTCATCGATCAGCGCGTTGTCGATCCGGCGGGCGGCGATCTCGCGCAGCGCCATCACGGTGGGCTTGTCGCTGGCGTCGGCGTTCTCGATCAGCGGCTGCACGCCGTTGGCGAGCTGACGGGCGCGCTTGGAGGCCATCATGACCAGCTCGAAACGGTTGTTCACGACTTCCAGGCAATCTTCTACGGTAATGCGGGCCATGCGGGCTCCCGGCGACCGGTAGCGGCCGCGCATCGAATGAGGGAAAGGGGGCGGAGTGTACGCCCGCCCTGCGGACCGGGCAACCGGCGGCCGTTCAGTTTCCTTTGGAATCAGCGACTTGAACCAGCGTCGCCGCCCCGAATCACGGTCCTGCTGCGCAGAACGCGGCCCCAGCGTCGCGCCTGGCGGCCTTCCGATCCCACTCGACGCAGGGCGCATGCCGCTCGCCGCGGTGGCCGATACACCGGTCCGTGAAGGACGATCTGCGCGCCGGAGGCCGCGCTGGTTACTCCAGCAGCGCCTGGATCAGCCCCGCATGCCGCTGCTGCTGCGCCTGCCGGCGCAAGCGGCTGGCGGTGAAGATGGCGCACATCTCCGCCACCGCGATGTCGAAGGTCTCGTTGATGATGACGTAGTCGAACTCTTCGAAGTGCAGCATTTCCTCGCGCGCGGCGGCCAGGCGCTGCGCCATCACGTCCTCGCTGTCCTGCCCACGCTTGCGCATGCGCTCGTCCAGCGCCTGGCGCGACGGCGGCAGGATGAACACGCTCACCGCATCGGGCACCTTCTGACGCACCTGGCGCGCACCCTGCCAGTCGATCTCCAGCAGCACGTCGTGGCCGGCGGCCAGTTGCGGCTCCACCGACTGCCGCGCGGTGCCTTTCCAGTCGCCGTGCACCAGGGCGTATTCGAAGAAGTCGCCCGCCTCGATCATGCCCTGGAACTCGCCGGCAGAGACGAAATGGTAGTGCTCGGCATGCCGCTCGCCCGGCCGCGGCGCGCGCGAAGTGAACGAGATCGACAGGGCGATCTTCGGGTCGCGTGCCAGGGTGGCGTTGACGATGCTGCTCTTGCCGGCGCCCGAGGGGGCCGCAACGATATAGAGAGTGCCGCGCATAGGGTCAGGGATTCGGAATTGGGGAGTCGGGATTCGCAAATGGACTGCGGACCGGTACCACCGGGGTCGACATGCTACCGGGATTGGCTGCAGTCCGCAGACATCCGGGCGTGCAGTTGCCCCTGCCCGAATCCCGAATCCCGAATCCCCAATCCCGGCTACTCGATGTTCTGCACCTGCTCGCGGATCTGGTCGATCAGCACCTTCAGGTCCACCGCGGCGTTGGAGGTGCGGCTGTCCACCGACTTGGAGCCGAGCGTGTTGGCCTCGCGGTTGAATTCCTGCAGCAGGAAATCCAGGCGCCGACCCACCGGTTCGCGCTGCCTGAGCACGCGGCGGATCTCGCCGATGTGGCTGGACAGCCGGTCCAGTTCCTCGTCCACATCGAGTTTCTGCAGCCACAACACCAGTTCCTGCTCGGCGCGGCCCGGGTCCACCGGATGCGGCAGATCGGCCAGGCGGGCGGCCAGCTTGGCACGCTGACCTTCGCGGATGACCGGAATCAGCGTGCGCACCTGCGCGGCGATGCGTTCGATCGCGTCCACCCGCTCGCCGATCGCCTCGGCCAGCTTGGCGCCCTCGCGCTCGCGTGCGTCCACGAAGCTGTCCACCACCTCGTCCAGCAACGCCAGCGCCTGCGCCTGCAAGGCCGGCCCATCCACGTCCTGCACCTGCAGCACGCCGGGCAGTTGCAGCAGCTCGGTGAAGCCTACCTGCAACCTGGGAAAGCTCGCATCCAGCCGCGTGGCGAGCGCGCCAAGCTCCTGCAGCAGCGCTTCGTTCACGGCCAGGCTCTGCGCATGCTCCGGCGCGCGCAGGCGCAGCGTCAGGTCCAGCTTGCCGCGGCTGTTCTTCGCCGCCACGCGTTCGCGCAGCAACGGCTCCAGCGCACGCAACTCCTCCGGCAGGCGGGTGCCGACCTCCAGAAACCGGTGGTTGACCGAGCGCAGCTCGCAGCCCAGCGTCCCCCAGGGCGTGATGCGTTCGCCGCCGGCGAATGCGGTCATGCTTCGGATCATCGTCAGTCCCGTTCCATCAAAGCGCGAATGGTACTCTAGCGGGCCGCGCTGGCTGACCGCCCGCCACGCGCCGACAGACCCACCTCCCGACTTCCGGATCCATCGCATGACCTTTTCCCGCCCCAGCGGCCGCATGGCCGATCAGCTGCGCCCGGTGCGCATCGAACGCGCTTTCACCCGCCATGCCGAAGGCTCGGTGCTGGTGAGCTTCGGCGACACCCGCGTGCTGTGCACCGCCAGCGTGGAGAACCGCGTGCCGAACTTCCTGCGCGGCAAGGGCGAAGGCTGGGTCACCGCCGAATACGGCATGCTGCCGCGCTCCACCCATACCCGCTCCGACCGCGAAGCCGCGCGCGGCAAGCAGGGCGGCCGCACGCTGGAAATCCAGCGCCTGATCGGCCGCGCACTGCGCGCCTGCGTGGACCGCAATGCCTTGGGCGAGCGCACCATCACCCTGGACTGCGACGTGCTGCAGGCCGACGGCGGCACCCGCACCGCCGCCATCACCGGCGCGTACGTGGCGCTGGCGGACGCGGTGAACCTGCTGCTCAAGCGCGGCGACATCAAGAAACACCCGGTGATCGGTGCGGTGGCGGCGGTATCGGTCGGCATCTACCGCGGCGAGCCGGTACTGGATTTGGATTACCCCGAAGACAGCGACTGCGATACCGACATGAACGTGGTTATGAACGATGGCGGTGGCTTCATCGAGCTGCAGGGCACCGCCGAAGGCCACGCCTTCCGCCGCGAGGAACTCGATGCGCTGCTGTCGCTGGCCGAAAAAGGCGTGAGCGAGCTGCTGGCGCTGCAACGCGCCGCACTGGCCGCATGAAGCGGCGCATCGCCATGACCACGCTGCTGGTCGCCGATTACGACGCGGCCATCGCCTGGTATGGCGGCGCGCTGGGTTTTCGCGTGCTCGAGGATCGAGCGCTGGGCGATGGCAAGCGTTGGGTGGTGATCGGCCCGGGCAGCGCGGACGATGCCGCCCTGCTGCTCGCGCAGCCATCCGATGCCGCGCAACAGGCGCGCATCGGCGACCAGACCGGCGGGCGGGTGGATCACTTCCTCTACACCGACGACTTCTGGCGCGACCATGCGGCGATGCAGGCGTACGGTGTGCAATTCCTGGAAACCCCACGCCAGGAGCCGTACGGAACGGTCGCCGTGTTCGCCGATCTGTACGGCACCCGGTGGGATCTGCTGGAGCCCAAACGATGAAACAACTGGTATTGGCCAGCGGCAACGCCGGCAAGCTGGAAGAACTGCGCGCCATGCTCGCCGACCTGCCGCTGCAGATCGTGGCGCAGGGCGAGCTGGGCGTGGACGAGGTGCCCGAGACCGGCCTGACCTTCGTCGAGAACGCCCTGATCAAGGCCCGCCACGCCAGCGCGGTGACCGGCCTGCCGGCACTGGCCGACGACTCGGGCCTGATCGTCGATGCGCTGGGCGGTGCGCCCGGCCTGTACAGCGCGCGCTATGCCGGCAGCCCCACCAACGCGCAGGCCAACAACGCAAAATTGCTCGATGCCATGCGCGGGATCCCCGCCGAGCGCCGCAGCGCGCGCTTCTATGCGGTGATCGTGCTGCTGCGCCATCCGGAAGATCCGCAACCGCTGATCGCCGAAGGCAGCTGGGAAGGCGTGATCACCACCGAACCGCGCGGCGACGGTGGCTTCGGCTACAACCCGGTGTTTCTGGATCCGACGCATGGCCTGACTGCCGCACAGATGGACAGCGAGCTGAAGAACCGCTTGAGCCATCGCGCAGTGGCGCTGGCCACGCTGCAGCACAAGCTGCGTGCGCTGGCGCTTTGAACGACGCGTCATGCAATGCCCGACCTGATCCCGCCCCCGCTCTCGCTCTACGTGCACCTGCCCTGGTGCGTGCGCAAATGCCCGTACTGCGACTTCAATTCGCATGCGGCCAAGGGCGCGTTGCCGTTCGACGATTACGTGGATGCATTGATCCGCGACCTGGATGCGGATCTGCCGCTGGTATGGGGCCGGGTGGTGCATTCGGTGTTCTTCGGCGGCGGCACGCCCAGCCTGTTTCCGCCTGCAGCGATCGACCGCTTCCTGCAGGCGGCTGCGGCACGGCTGCGCTTTGCGCCGAATCTCGAGATCACCCTGGAAACCAACCCGGGAACCGCCGAGCACGGCCGCTTCGAGCATTACCGCGCGGCCGGCGTGAACCGGCTGAGCTTTGGCGTGCAGAGCTTCGATGATGTGGCGCTGCAACGGCTCGGCCGCATCCACGACAGCGCCGAGGCCGAACGCGCGATCAAGCTGGCGCAGGATGCCGGCTATGACAATGTCAATATCGACCTGATGTATGCGCTGCCCGAGCAGACCCTGCAGCAGGCCGAGTACGATCTGGAACGCGCCTTCGCGCTGCAGCCCGCGCACCTGTCGCACTACCAGCTGACGCTGGAACCGAACACGGTGTTCTTCGCGCGGCCGCCCCAGGGCATCCCTGACGACGATACGGCCTGGGATATCCAGGAGCATTGCCAGCGCCTGCTCGCCGACGCCGGTTATGCGCAGTACGAAGTCAGCGCCTATGCCAGGCCGGGCCGGCAGTGCGCGCACAACCTCAATTACTGGCGCTTCGGCGATTACCTGGGCATCGGTGCCGGTGCGCACGGCAAGATCAGCGCCGGCGCGCAACAGCAGGTCATGCGGCGCTGGAAGCACAAGCATCCGCAAAGTTATCTGGCCAGCGCCGGCAGCCCGGCATCGATCGGCGGCGACGACGTCATCACGCGCGAACGGCTGCCGTTCGAATACATGCTCAACCTGTTGCGGCTGCACGAAGGCTTCCGGCTGGGCGACTTCGAAGCCTGCACCGGGCTGCCGGCCTCGGCCATCGCCGCGCCGCTGGCACGCGCGTTCGCGCAAGGCTGGCTGATCGAACAGGACGGCCGCCTGATGCCCACCGAGTTGGGCCGCCGCTTCACCAACGATGTGGTGGAACTCTTCCTGGACTGAGCGGCGCAGCAGATCAACCAGCCACCCGTGCCCGTCGCCATCTTCGAGCCTGCGTGCGATCGGGCACCGACCAGATGCCTCCCGCATGCCCGGCGCGACCGACGCGCACTCCACGCCCATCACGCGCCCGGATCGCCCCGGCGCGCGCGCCTGACCACCGAGCGACAGGCTGCCGAACCGCCGAGCCCCGCAGGCAGTGAGCTGCGCAGGCGCGAGGAATCGCCGGCACGCCGAAGCCGGCATGCAGCCCTGCGTACACCGGTTCGCTGGGCAGCGGAAAAACATGCTACATAGCTCACGCTTCGAACCGAGTCCGCCGCTCCCGGATGCCCACGCCCGCCTCTTCCCTGCCGCCCACACTCCCCGGCCCGATCGCCGAAGCGCCGGTGTCCGCGCGCGGCCGGCGCCTGCTCGGCATGCTGCACGCGCACTGCGTGCAGGCGCTCGCTGGTCCGCTGAGGCTGACCATCGTCGAGCTGGAACGCGATCTGCTGCATCAGGCCGAGCATGCGCGCAACAGCCAGATCCAGGCCGACACCTATGCGCAGACGCGCGGGCTGCGCGATCAGATCGATGGCTTTCCGCAGCGCTTTCTGCAGGCGCTGGCGCAGGACCTGGCCAACCTGCACACCCGCCCTGCGCTGATGCCGCCGCCGGAGGCATCGGCGCACCCGCAAATGCTTACGCTGGTGGAAGACACCGATATCGATCGCGACATCGTGCTCAGCGAGATCGCCAGACGCGAAACCTCGCGCCGCGCCGCTGCGCTGCAATTGCTGTCGCAGCGGCTGGCCGTGATCGGCGCGGTACCCGAATTCGAACTGGAAGCCTTGCCGCTCGGCCCCTACACGCTGTGTCGGATCCTGCGCGAATGCGGACAGACGCTTGGGCTCAACCAGGACGGGCAGCTCACACTGTACAAGGTGTTCGAGCGTCAGGTGATGGACCGGCTGGGCGATCTCTTCGAACGCGCCAATGGCACGTTGGAACAGGAAGGCATTCTGCCGGGGTTGGTCTATCACCCATATCTGGTGAAACCCACCCAGGTGCAGACGCGACGTGCGGCGCCAGCGGTTGCAGGCGCGCCCAAGGACGCCGGCGCAGGCGATGTTCGCGGCGGAGCGCAGCGCGCGGCGCGGCCAGCCACCGGCTGGAGCGGATCGGCCGCCCCGACCGCCTGGCAAAGCGCCTTGCTCGATCCGCTGAACGCGCCCGCGGCATCGCTTGGCGCTGCGGCAGGCATGCAGACCGACCCGGCCCTCGGCCAGGCCACGCACGCGCTGGGTGGCCTGATGGCGTCGGCCCGCCAGGCGCAGGCATCCAACGGCGCGCATGCCTCGCAAGGCGGCATGCCGGGCAGCCTGCGACAGGCCGCCGCGGCGCAACCTGCCAGCGCCCCCACGGCAGCAGCGGTCGCCGTGCCCAAGGCCGCGCTCGCCGAGGCGCTGGCCAGCCTGCAAGTCAACCTCCGCGCACAGCCGGATGCGGCCGCGCACACCAACGGCATCGACGCGCTGCAACACCAGGTGCTGCAAGTGCTGCGCGCCCAGCACGGCCCGGGCGCGGCACTGTCGCCGCAGGACAACGACACCTTCGACCTGCTCGGATTGCTCTACGCGCAGATGCAGCGCGAAGTGCGCGCACACACGCCTGCGCAGGCACTGCTCGCCAAACTGCAGGTGCCGGCCGTGCGCGCAGCGCTGGCCGACCCGCATTTTTTCGTACGCGACCAGCATCCGCTGCGCGAACTGCTCAACACCGTCGCCGAGTCCGGCGCGGTATGGCTGGGCGAAGACGAGATCGACCCGCAGTTGCTGCACAAGCTGGGCAGCGCAGTCGACAGCGTGGTCGACAACTACCAGGGCGATGAGGCGGTATTTGCCGCGGCGAACGACGATATCCAGGCGCACTTGCGTGCGCTCAGCCGCAAGGCCGAGGTCGCCGAGCGCCGGCATGTGGATGCCGCACGCGGCAAGGAACGGCTGGAAGCGGCCAAGCAGCAGGCCCAGGCGCGCATCGAGGACGTGTGCGAACACAGCGCGCCACCGCGGTTCGTGCAGTCGCTGCTGCGCCAGGCCTGGTCCGACGTGCTCACGCTCACCCTGCTGCGCCAGGGCGAGCAGTCGCCGGAATGGGACGAGCGCCAGGCCTTGACTGCGCGCATGGCCGAAGTCACCTGCCGCAGCAAGGGCGACCCCCCGGACACCGCGCTCGGCACCGAAGTGGAGACCGCGCTGCTGCAGGTGGGCTACCACCCCGACGAAGCGGCTGCGATCGCGCGCCGCCTGGCCACGCCCGGCGGCGAAGACGAACTCACCTCGCGCACCGAGCTCACCGCCAGGCTCAAGGCGCGTGCGCGACTGGGCGACCAGGGCAAGGGCGAAGCGCGCAAACCGGCAACGGCCCCGCGTACCCCGGCCGAAGAGGCCTGCTACGCGCAGCTACGCAGCCTGCCCTTCGGTACCTGGTTCGAATTCACCATCAACCAGCAAGGCGATCTGCGACGGCAGCGGCTGTCCTGGTATAGCCCGATGACCGGCCACGCGCTGTTCGTCAACCAGCGCGGGCAGAAGGTGGGCGAGCACTCGCTCGACGGCCTGGCACGGCTGATGGCCAACGGCCAGGCGCGGCTGCTGGTGGAAGACAAGGCACGACTGATCGATCGCGCCTGGCATGCCACCGTGCGCACGCTGCGCAGCCTGGCCGGCCAATCCCCCGCAGAGACCAGCCCATGATCCACGACACCCGCCGCGCTCCGCGCCGCCAGCCCAGCGATCTGGTGCCGGTCATCGACATGCTCAGCGAAGCGCAGATCGGCCGCGTCGGCAATGTGTCCGAAACCGGCATGCTGCTGTTGGCCTCGGTTCCGCTGCACGACGACGCTTTGTACCAGGTGCGCTTCAGCCTGCCCGAACGCCTGGGTCGCGCCACCGAGATCGATGCGGGCGTGCACCTGCTGTGGTCCGACGCGGCACATGCGCCCGGGCAGACCTGGGCCGGCTTCCGCTTCCTGAGCATGTCCGAGCCGCATCGCCTGCGCCTGCGCGCCTGGATCGCCGAAGAACACATGGTCGGCTGACCGCTTCACCGGGTTTGCGGCAAAATCGTGTCTTGCCTTCGCATCGCCGATCGAGCCCCGCATGCCCCAGCCGTCCCTGAGCCACCTGTATTCCGACCATTTGCGCACGCTCGCCGCGCGCGCCGACCAGGCGCTGCAACGCGGCGGCTTCGACCATCTGGTGGTGCCCAGCGGCAGCCTGCATTACCAGGCGTTCGACGACCGCGATTACCCGTACGCGGTGAACCCGCAATTCAAGGCCTGGGTGCCGCTGACGCGCGTGCCCGACAGCTGGCTGGTCTACACGCCGGGCCAGCGCCCGACGGTGATCTTCCATCAGCCGTTCGATTACTGGCACGTGGTGCCCGATGCGCCGAGCGGCTGGTGGGTGGAACACTGCGACATCCACATCGTCCGCACGCCCGACGAGGCGCTGACGCTGCTGCCCGCGCGCAGCGAACGCTGCGCCATCCTGGGCGAAGCGCACAGTGCGCTGGGCGCGTACGTGCCGAACAACCCGCCGCCGGTGCTCGACTACCTGGAGTATCAGCGCGCCTTCAAGACGCCATACGAACTGGCGCTGATGCGCATTGCCCAGCAACTGGCCGTCCGCGGCCATCGGGCTGCCGAAGCCGCGTTTCGCGCCGGCCAGAGCGAATTCGGCATCCACATGGCGTACTGCGCCGCGGTAGGCCAGGACGCCAACGACCTGCCCTACGGCAACATCGTCGCGCTCAACGAGCACGGCGCGGTGCTGCACTACACCGAGCTGAGCCAGCAACCGCCGCAGCCGCTGCGCAGCTTCCTCATCGATGCCGGCGCCTCCGCCTATGGCTATGCCAGCGACATCACCCGCACCTACGCCGCCGACACCGGCAGCGAGTTCCAGGCGCTGATCCAGGCGGTGGATGCCGCGCAGGTCCGCATGGGCCAGGGCGTGCGTGCCGGCGTGGACTACAAACAGCTGCATGTGGATGCGCACCTGGCGCTGATGGGCATCCTCAAGGACTTCGGCATCCTCACCGTCTCGCCCGAGGCCGCACTGGCCACCGGCGTCAGCGCCGCCTTCTTCCCGCACGGTCTGGGGCATCTGATCGGCCTGCAGGTGCACGATGTGGCGGGCTTTGCCGCCAGCGACCGCGGCGGCCGCATCGAGCGTCCGGATGGTCACCCGTATCTGCGCCTGACCCGCGTCCTGGAGCCGGGCATGGTGGTCACCATCGAGCCGGGCGTGTACTTCATCGACATGCTGCTGGAGCAGGTGAAGAAGAACGGCCATGCCGCCAGCATCGACTGGCAGCGCGTGGAACACTTCAAGCCCTATGGCGGCATCCGTATCGAAGACGAAGTGGTGTGTACCGACGACGCACCGGAAAACCTGACGCGCCCGGTGTTTGCGGCCGCATGACCGCCCCTGCGCAGCACGGAGGATTCCCATGAACGACCCACGCCAGGCCTCGCACCCAGACCATCCGATGTACCAACAGATCGAACGCGGTGTCCACGCAATCGACGCCACGCACGGGCGCACGCCCGACCAGACCAGCGCGCGGCTCACCGCGGCACTGCTGCCGTTGGCCAAGGAGAACGGCCTGTCGCGCGTGGATCACGTGCTGATGAGCGAGGCCAACGGCACCGGCGTGCACAGCGGCGAGAACGTATTCGTGGTGCAGGGCGACCCGGCCAACCCGGCGCATCTACGCGCGCACATGAAGACCGCGCAAGCGCTGGGTACGCCGGAAGAGCAATCGTTCGAGCGTGCGCGGCAGATCGCTGCGCCAGGCGAGCAGGTGCAGCAGCCCGAGCGTACCCAGACACCGCAGCTGGGACAGTAAAACAGCCGGGACGACGTACGATCAGGCACGCTCCTGACGCGCGCCGCCGGCGCGCACCCGTCTTCAGTGGTGGCCGCCGGACCCAGCTGTGAACCGGCGGCATGCCCGCGAACCGCAGCGTCGGGCGCAGGATGCGCCGTCAGGACGCGCACCGGAGCGCTCCGGCACGGCATGCCTCGCACGGGATTTTCCAAAAGCGCTTGCCACGCATCCATCACCACTGCGCGCGCCACCGCCGCGCCAGGCTTGCAGCGTTCTTTGCGCAGCGCTTTGACGCGAGGGCGCTGGCGATGGACCGGTCACAGCGACACGGTGGCACCCGCCATCTCTGCCTCGATCTCGTCGGCGCTGCGTGCCAGCGCATCGGTCAGTACGCGATGACCCTCGGCGGTGATCAGCACGTTGTCTTCGGTGCGGATGCCGATGCCGCGCCACCTGGCATCCACCGAGGTGTCGTCGGCAGACACGTAAAGCCCCGGCTCGATGGTGAACACCATGCCAGGTTCGAGCAGGCGCGACTCGCCGGCCAGTTTGTAATCGCCGACATCGTGCACGTCCAGCCCAAGCCAATGGCCGGTCTTGTGCCGATAGAACCGCTTGTAATGGCCTTCGGCGATATTGCGTTCCAGCTTGCCCTTGAGCAGCCCCAGCCGCAGCAGTCCCTCGGTCAGGGTCTGCACTGCAGCCAAATGCCCGGCTTCGTACGCCAGACCGGGGCGCGCCTGGGCCAGCGCGGCCGCCTGCGCGGCGCCGACCAGATCGTGCAGCGCGCGCTGCGCGGGGGTGAAACGGCCGTTGACCGGAAACGTGCGGGTGATGTCGGCTGCGTAGCCGCGGTATTCGGCGCCGGCGTCGATCAGCACCAGCTCGCCGTCGCGGCTGCGCGCGTTGTTGGCGCGGTAATGCAACACACAGGCATTGCTGCCGGTACCGACGATGCTGCCGTATGCCGGCCATGCGTCGGCAGCGCGGAACTCGCGTTCGACCTCCGCCTGCAGTTCGTACTCGTGCACGCCCGGGCGCGCCAGCCGCATCGCTGCGCGGTGCGCACGCACGCTGATATCGGCGGCCTGTTGCATCAGCGCGATCTCGTCGCGCGACTTGAACAGGCGCTGCTCGTGCAGCAAATGGCCAAGCTCGAGGAATTCGTGCGGCGGTTGCGCACCGTGGCGTACCTGCTCGCGCACGCGTTTGAGCCAACCGATCAGCTTGAGGTCGAAATCGACGTCACGACCGAAGTGGTAGTACACGCGGCTGCGGCCTTCGAGCAGACCCGGCAGGATGTCGTCCACATCGTCGATGGGATAGGCATCGTCCATGCCATAACGTGCCACCGCGCCTTCCTGGCCCTCGCGCGGGCCGTCCCAGGCTTCGCGCTCGGCATCGCGCTCGCGGCAGAACAGGATCGCCTCGCCATGCTTGCGGCCTGGCACCAGTACCAGCACCGCTTCCGGCTCAGGAAACCCGCTCAGATACCAAAAGTCCGAATCCTGACGGTAGGGGTAGTGCGTGTCGTGACTCCGCACGCGCTCGGGCGCGGCGGGCAGGATCAGGATGGCGTGCTCGCCGGCCATCTGCATCAGCTGCCTGCGCCGGCGCGCGTATTCGGCCGCGCCGATCCCGGTAAGCTTTTTCATGTCGGTGCGCAGATCAGTTCAGGCGTTGACGGAAACGCGGCCCCATCACGCAGTCGCCATGCAGCAACAGCACCGCCACGCGCACGAACTCCTCGATCTCGGCCAGCGCGGTATCGTCTTCCTCGCCGGCATCGAAGTCCTCGCTGGACGCCTGTGCCAGCCGTGCCAGATCCTGCAGCGCTTCTTCGCCTTCTTCGCTCAGCGCCGGCCGCTGCTGTGCGGCCAGGCCGAACCCGCCCAGGAACGCACGGCACCAATCGAACAAGGCATCGGTGCGCGCCGACAGCGGAGCGCCGTCCTCGACCAGCAGCAGTTCGAAGGCGAAGTCGCGATCCTCCAGCTGCATCACCGTAGCCTGCCGCAACCGATCCAGCGCGCCGCCCTGCGCGGGCGCTCCCTGTGCCGAATCGGCCAGGATGCGCGCCAGCCAGTCGGCGCTGTCGGCGCCACCGCCAGACAGCCAACCGCACAATCCACCATGCAACTCCGCCGCTGAGGACGCCAGCGCAAGCTGCCGGCTTTCGGTTTGCACAGCGGTCACGTCAGGCAGATCCATCGGGTCATCCAGGCTAAGAGCGGCAGGTGCCCGCGGATGGCGGGCGATCGGACTCACCAGTGTACCAAGGCGGCCTGCGCCGCCCGCCACCTCGGCGTTCCATGCAGCGTTCCACGCACCGCGTGCGCCCTGCAGGATACGGCTCCAGGCCTTGGCCTGGCTGGCCCGGCAGGAGGCAGGGGATGCCCAGGCCGCCGCTTGACCGCTCTGCGCGCGCGCGCCTATCGTGCGCGCATGGACAACGCCGCCGCCCTCGCCCAGATTCGCGCACTTGCCGCCCGCGTGGAGGCGCTGGTCGAGCGTACTCAACGGTTGACCGACGAGAACCGCAGCCTGCGCCATCAGCAGGAACAGCTGATCGGCGAGCGTTCGCAATTGCTGAGCAAGAACGAGCAGGCGCGCTCGCGCGTGGAAGCGATGATCGTACGCCTGAAGTCGCTGGAGCAGCACACGTGAGCAGCAACGAACCGGTCAGCGTGCGTATTCTGGATCGTGAATACACGGTGGGCGTGACCGCGGAAGAGCGAGAGAGCCTCACTGCCGCGGCCCGCCTGTTGGATCTGCGCATGCGCGAGATCCGCGGCAGCAACCGCATGGCCGCCGTCGATCGGGTCGCCGTACTGGCCGCGCTCAATCTGGCGCACGAACTGCAGCAACTGCGCGAGCAGCAGGCGCTTTACGATCGGGAGCTGGCCGAAACGCTGAGCTCCTTGAATCGCCGCCTGGATGGCCTGACCGACACACCGCGTTGAGGCCTGCGTCGCATTGCCGTCGCAAACATGAACTTTCGAGCGTGTGCGCCGACGAATGGGCTAGCCATCGCGCCGCAGAGGTCTATACTTCACCTGCGTTCTCTGCTGTAAACGACAGCGTGCAAAACATTCGCCTTGTCCCTTAATGACGACCACGGGGGCGCGACGAAGCCGGGTGTGCAAGTCCGCCTTGTAGCGGGAAGCCCGATGGCCTCACAACGTCCCCACTTGAACCCCGGGTTCAAGGTCGTTTCGCCGCATCGTCACGGCGGAGAATGCAAATCTGAAACGACGCCTCCGGGCGTCGTTTCTTTTTGCGCCGTCGTCGGCGAACCCGCCGCATCGGTGCTGGCCGATGATGCAGGCAAGGCCGGCGACTGCAACCCGACGCGCGCGCGTGCGCGCATATGCCGGCGCCACCGCATGCCATCGCGCACAGCGCCATGACACATCGCACTGCGGTCGAGACGGTGCTAGGCACGCGTCCACGCGGCGACGACAATGCCCACACCCCGTCGCTCCGAGAGCTCGATGACCGAGGACAGAAATGCGTTGCGTCAACGGCTGCGCGCCCAGCGCCGCGCGCTGCCGGCAGCGCAACGCCTGGCAGCGGCCGACTCCCTGGCAACGCGCCTGCTGACACTGCCGTTCGCACCGCAGACCGGCGCAGTGGCAGGGTATTGGGCGATGGATGGCGAAATCGCGCTGCACCGCTGGCAACTCGGTTTGCCGGCCGGGGTGCGCTATTGCCTGCCCGTGCTGGACGGGCGCGTGCTGCGCTTTGCGCCATGGCGGCCCGGCCAGGCACTGATCAGCAATCGTTACGGCATTCCCGAACCGGACGTGGAGCGCGCCGCCACCCTGGCGCCGGAGGAGATGGCCCTGGTGGTCGCCCCGCTCACCGGCTTCGACGCAGCCTGCCGCCGGCTGGGTATGGGAGGCGGCTGGTATGATCGCAGCTTCGCGTTCCGGCATCGCCAGGCGCCCCCGCCCTGGCTGGTGGGTGCCGGCTTCGCCGCGCAACAGGTGCCCGCCCTGCCGACCGAACCCTGGGACGTGGCGGTGGACGCCATCTGTACCGAACACGCCACCTTCCTGAAAGACGACGCCGTTTCCGTATGACCGCACGCAAGCGCTACTGGTTGATGAAGTCCGAGCCGGACACCTTTTCCATCGACGATCTGGAACGTGTCGGCACCGAGCCCTGGAATGGGGTGCGCAACTACCAGGCGCGCAATTTCATGCGCGATGGCATGCGGGTCGGCGACGGGGTGCTGTTCTATCACTCCAACTGCAAGGTGCCCGGTATCGTCGGCATCGCCAAGGTGGCCAGCACGGCGTACCCGGACGACACCCAGTTCGATCCGGCATCCGACTATCACGACCCGAAATCCACGCGCGAAGATCCGCGCTGGGTGCTGGTGGACGTGGCGTTCGAGCGCAAGCTCGGACGGACGATCGCACTGGACGAGATCAAGCAGCACGCCGACGCGCTGGGCGAGGGTTTCCCGCTGATCGCGCGCGGCAATCGGCTGTCGATCCTGCCGGTGACCGCTGCGCAGTGGAAATTGTTGCTGGCGATGGAATCGCCGTGATTCGGGATTGGGCATTCGCTCAATCCCCGCAGCCCGACGTGCGCCGCTCCGACGAATCCCGACTCCCCAATCCCCAATCCCGAGCCTCAACAATGTCCGAAGCAAAACGCCTGGCCGCCGAAAAGGCGATCGATTACGTAGAAGACGGCATGATCGTCGGCGTGGGGACCGGTTCGACGGTGGCCTACTTCATCGATGCGCTGGGCCGGATCGGCCACCGCATCAAGGGCGCAGTGTCCAGCTCCGAGCAAAGCACCGCGCGATTGCGACAGCACGGCATCGAGGTGCTGGACCTCAATCACACCGGCAACCTGTCGCTGTATGTGGACGGGGCCGACGAGTGCGACCCCAACCGCTGCCTGATCAAGGGCGGCGGCGCGGCGCTGACGCGCGAGAAGATCATTGCCGAGGCCAGCGAGCGCTTCATCTGCATCGTCGACCCGAGCAAGCAGGTGCCGGTGCTGGGCAAGTTCCCGCTGCCGGTGGAAGTGATTCCGATGGCACGCAGCCTGGTGGCCCGGCAGATCCTGGCCTCGACCGGCGGCCAGCCGGTGTGGCGCGACGGAGTGGTCACCGACAACGGCAACGTGGTGCTGGACGTGCACAACCTGCACATCGCCGACCCGGTGGCTCTGGAGCGCAGCCTGAACCAGATTCCCGGCGTGGTCTGCGTGGGCCTGTTCGCCCGCCGCCCGGCCGATGTGGTGATCGTCGGTGGCGAACCGCCGCGCGTGCTGTGACGCGTCGGCGACATGGAGCGCCGGCGGTCCGCGCGCGTCGATAATCACAGCGCCCGCGCGGCCGGCGCTTCGGCGCCCACCCGGCCGCGCTCGCGGCCAGGTCCATCCGCGGCGGCCTGTGTCCGCTTTGGAGCAACGCGCTGCAAGCGCAATGCATGCAGCGTCATTGCATCGGTCCGGACACGCTTGCCTGCAGGCCACGCAACCACGCCTGGGCCGCTGCGACGACGCACCGGCGGCTTGACGCGCGCCGGTGCATGGCAGATGGTGCGCCATCCCCCGCTTCGCCGGTCTGTCGCATGCGCCCTGTCCGCCTCTTCGCCCTCGCCTGCCTGATCCTGCTAGGGGGCTGTGCCAGCAGCGGACCATGGGTGGAGCTGGCCGGCACGCGCTACCAGGTCGAGGTGGCGCAGAACGACGCCGAGCGTATCCAGGGCCTGATGTTCCGCGATGCCATGGACGACGATCGCGGCATGCTGTTCATTCACGACCGTCAGGAGCCGCTGGCGTACTGGATGAAGAACACCAAGATCGCCCTGGACATCCTGTATTTCGACGACCAGCGCCGGCTGGTGTCGCAGCAGCGCGACGTGCCGCCGTGTTCGGCCGGCGATGCCTGCCCGCCCTACCCCAGCAAGGCTCCGGCCCGCTATGTGCTGGAACTCAATGCCGGGCAGGCGGCCAGGCTCGGCCTGCAGGACGGCACCGAGCTTGTTTTCAGTCCGGATATTCCCAAGCTGAAGTGATTCACAGCGATGCGGTGTCGCCTGTCAGGAAGTACCGGACTTGAACCCCGCGTCGCTTGCCGACACTCTTGGAGGCATGGTCGACATGCTCCCACTTCCCCACTGGACCGCACTCGCCAGCCTGGACGACGAGGCGGTGCCGCTGATGTCCACCGCGCTGCTGATCGCGCGCGACGAGTATCCACAGCTGGATGCCGAGTTGTACGACACCCTGGTGCAGAGCCATGTCGAACACCTGCGCCCCGAAGTGGAGGCGATCGATCTGTGGCCACTGAAGATGGCCGCGGTCAACCGCTACCTGTTCGACGAACTGGGGTACTCCGGCAATCACAACGAGTACTACGATCCGCGTAACAGCTATCTCAACCAGGTGTTCGAGCGCCGGCTGGGCAATCCGATCTCGCTGGCCATGGTGCAGATCGAAGTGGCGCGGCGCCTGGGCATCCCGCTGGCCGGCGTGTCGTTTCCCGGGCATTTCCTGGTCCGGCTGCCGGTCGACGACGGGGTGCTGGTGATGGACCCGTTCAACGGCGGCCGCCCGCTGGGCGTGGACGAACTACGCGAACGCGCGCGCCCGCATCTGGGCGGCGAGATTCCCGACGACCGCGCACTGGCGCAAATCCTCGACCCGGCCCCGCACCGTGCGATCCTGATCCGCATCCTGCGCAACCTGCACGGCGTCTACGCCGATGCCGAGCATTGGGACCGCGCCGCACGTAGCGCCGACCGCATCCTGAAGCTGGTGCCCGATCAGCCCGAAGCCCTGCGCGATCGCGGCATGGCGTATCTGCACCTGGGCCACCGTAGCGGCGCGCGTCACGATCTGTCGCGCTATCTGCTGCTCAACCCGAGCGCGCAGGACGCGGCGAGCCTGCACGAACATCTGGTCGAATTGAACAGTCAGCGCGCCCGCGCGCACTGAAGCACACCCCCAGCGCCGGCCAGACGGCATCCTGCCTGCGCGCGGCCTCGGCCAGGCCGACCGGGCGGCCGACATCCGTGGATGCCTCGCGTACGGCCGCGCGCGTCCGCCTGCAATGCCCGCTCCCGGGCGCAATCCGCCCGCGGCATTGGGCCAGGCGGCTTTTGCCGCTCAGTCGATCTCCACCATCTCGAAATCGTCCTTGGTCACCCCGCAGTCCGGGCAGGTCCAGGTATCGGGCACGTCCTGCCAGCGCGTGCCGGGGGCGATGCCTTCCTCGGGAATGCCGTCGGCCTCGTGGTACAGAAAGCCGCAGACCACGCACATCCAGGTTCGGTAGGTAGTCGTGGATGTCTCGCTCATCGGATAATCGCGGCCATGCAACGGTGGGGTCTGCATTGTCCCATTCCACCCACTGCTTTCGGAAGCGCAGCCATGCCGCACCTCGAAGACGCCCGCGGCGTCTACCTGATCACCCCCGATGAGCCCAACACGCAGCGCCTGCTGCTGCGCACCGTCCCGTTGCTGCCGTCCGTCACCTGGCTGCAGTACCGCAACAAGCAGGCCGACGCGCCGCTGCGGCTGCGCCAGGCGCGTGCCCTGCACGAGGCCTGCGCGGCGCATGGGGTGCCGCTGATCATCAACGACGATGCGCAGCTGGCCGCGCAGGTCGGGGCGCAGGGCGTGCATCTGGGCGAGGACGATGGCGAAGTGGCCGCAGTCCGCGCCTTGCTGGGCGAGCAGGCGATCATTGGGGTGTCGTGCTACGACGGGATCGATCGCGCACGCATCGCGGCTGCGGCAGGCGCCAGCTACGTGGCGTTCGGTGCGTTCTTCCCCACCACCACCAAGCAGACCACCCGGCGCGCCACGCCGGCGCTGCTGCAGCAGGCTGCCACGCTGGGCGTGCCGCGCGTGGCGATCGGCGGTATCACGCCTGCGCATGTGCCCGACCTGGTGGCAGCAGGTGCCGATCTGGTCGCCGTGGTCAGCGGCGTGTACGCGGCGGCGGATCCGGTCGCAGCGGTGCAGGCATATCGTGCAGGGTTCGGGTCTTAGTGCGGCAATCGTTCAGGCTTGCAGGCTTGCAGGCTTGCAGGCTTGCAGGCGCAAGCTATTCGTCCAGGCTTGTAATGCGCTTCAAGCTGGTGAATTTTTATTTCACTGCATCTGTTGATCACAGAAAGCCGGGGGCGTCGAGTGTGCGGTGCCCTCACCGCTCGCGGGACACGCCGTGGACCCGTCCATGGGGGCTAGATGGCGGCATCCATGCCGCCAACGGTCCCGCAATCGGCAAGGACACCGCATCAGATAGTTGGCTGGCAGCCAACGAAAAGCGGCTCACTGCTACGAACCGCTTGCTGCATTTGTCGATTGGGTTGCTGCTGCGGATCGGTTGATCCATGACATCCGATAGGCATTGCGACAGAAATCGAACGAGCTGACACCTGCTTTGTTCAGCGAGTCGCGCAATGCACCGCTTGTGCTACGCCCGCCGACCGTCGCGAATGGTCCTTGCCCGCTCACCGTCGCGGGACCCTTGGCGGCATCCATGCCGCCAAGGGTCCCGCAATCGGCAAGGACACCACGCCAGACAGTTGGCTGGTTCTTTTTGTTGAAGAGCAAAAGACACCGCGTCGTCAGCCAAGCCATCTCCCAAAACAAAAACAGCGACGCGTGCTTTCACGCGTCACTGCCGGAACCGGCTTTGTCGCTGGCGCGATTAGAAGTCGTAGCTCAGGGTCACCCGGCCAGAGCGCGGCGCCTGGTAGGCCACGACCTGATTCCACAACGGATTGGTCGTGTTATCGGGCAGCTGCGAGAACGGGTAGATATTGGTCGCGGTCTGCTCGTTGGTGATGTTGAACACGTCAAAGCGCAGCGCCAGCCTGCCATCGGCGAACGCGGGCTTGTAGGTCACGCCCATGTCGAGTTGCGCGATCCAGCCCAGGCGGCCCTGCGAGCCCGGAGGCGATGCCACGCCGGTGCCGGTTTCCGGGTTGTAGCAGTAGTGGTAAGGCCCGCCAGTGATGGCGCTGCCGCCATAGCCGGCCGGATCGCGGCCGCTGTATTGGCTGCCGTAGTAATTGCCCAGGCAATTGTGTGGCGCACCGGAGATCAGGCTGAAGTTGGCCGAGGCGCCCCATTGCGGATTGAACTGGTAGAAGCCGAACAACTTGAGCTGATGGCGGTGATCGTTGGACTGGTCGCCGTTGAAGTGTTCCATCAGCGCCGGATGGTCCCAGCTTTGCGTGGTCGAGACCGAGGCCTGGCCCTGGTAGCTGCCCAGCGCACCGCCGGTACGCCATAGATCCGAGCGCACCTGACCCTCTGTGGTGCCGTAGCTGTGCGACCACACATAGTTGACCTTGGCATACCACTGGCCGTCGAACGGGCGTTCCAGATTGAATTCCACCGCCGAATAGTTGCGTTTGAACTTCGGGAAGCCAGCCGCTTCACGGCTGACCGAGACTTCGTGGAATTGACCGTCGGTGCCGATCACGCCCCAGGTGTTGGTCTGGCCAGGATTGATCAGCGAGGCGCCAGCCACCTTCGAGAAATCGATGGTCACCCCTTGCGCCGCTGCCGCATCGATCAATGCGGTGTTGGAGACATCGTAGTTCTGGTCGTCGATGCCCGCGTTGAGGCGGCGATGGGTGCCGCGCATGCCCAGTACCCAGCCGCTGTCGAGTTGCTTGGTGAAGCCGAGGATGAGTTCGTCCTGGTTCTCGCCTTCGATGTCCTTGACCACCGCCGTGCGCACGTCGGCAATGCGGCCGAAGCGCGAATTGGCCGACACCGCAGAGCCCAGTTGCTGCGCCAGGATCGGCGTGCCGTCGGCATTGATGCCGCTGTAGGTGAAATAGGTGTCGGTGGTGGTGGCCGGGGTAAACAGACTCACCGCCGACAGCGGCAGGCCTAGATAGTAGCGGCCGAGGTTACCGAACACCTTCAGGCTGGAATCGCCGTTGACGTCCCAGCTGAAACCCAACCGTGGCGCCCAGGCGTTGTCCACCTCGATGTACGGGTCGCCGAACGGGGTGTAGTTGGTGAATTCGTCCTTGCGCAGGCCCAGGCTGAGCAGCAGATTATCGGTGACCTGCCATTTGTCTTCGATGTAGTACGCGCGTTGTTTCGCCTCGTAGGAATACAGGCTGGTATTGATGTTGCGCACCACGTAGTAGCCGCTCGATCCGTTGACCGGATCGACCAGCCCCGGGCTCGGCGCGCCGATGCCGCCGGCTTCGTTGGCCGACTGACTGACCAATCCGCCGGTCGCCAGCCCGTTGGGATCATTGGTCTGGCCATAGGTCCACGCAAAGCCGGGGCCGGACAGCACCGACCCGACGTCGATGCCTTCGGACTTCTGGTTGTCGATACCGAAGTTGAGCGTGTGATGGCCCAGCCGCCATTCCAGATTCAAGCGCTGATTGTCCTTCTTGTACTCGCGGTCGGGCGAGCTGACCGAGGTGACCAGCTGATTGCCGATACGCGGTGTGCCGCCGGTATAGGCGGGATTCTGCAACGCGGCGCTGTTGATCACCGGACCGTTGGCCGCGTTGTAGTTGAACGGAGTCAGCTCGTCCGGTGTGGTCATCTTGCCGTACAGCGCCGTCACGGTGAGGTTGTCGCCGAGGTAGCCGGTGTACTTGCCGGTGAACAGGGTCGGGCCGGTCTTCCAGGTGGATTCGTCGGTGAGATAGCTGCCGCGCGCGCGGCTGAGATAGTTGTAGCGATAGATCGAGCCGTTGGTTTCGGCTTCGTCACTGGCACCGGTCACCTCGATCAGATGGTTGTCGGTGATGTTCCAGTCCACCTTGGCGTACCAGCGCTGCTGCTTGTAGTCGTAGTCGGTGAGGCCGCCGGTGCGGCCATTGTCGGTGTCGCGATTGGTGCCCACGCGCACGCCGTCCGAGTCGACCTGTTCGGCGGCCAGGAAGAAGAACAGCTTGTCCTGGATGATCGGCCCGCCCACGTAGGCGCTATAGGTGGTCTGGTTGGCCTCGGCCTCGCTGGCCGGCTGGTACAGGCCGTTGGCTGCGCGCGCGTAACGGTAGGCGGCGTTGTTGACGGTGCTGGCCTGGCTGTCCGGGCGCCAGTAGAGATCGCGCTGGTTGGCGCGCAGGCCATTGGGCTCCCAGATCACCGCGGCGCCGAACTTCCATTCGTTGGTGCCACGCTTGCCGATCTGATTGATCACGCCGCCGTTGGAGCGACCGAACTGCGCGCCGTAGCCGCCGGTGAAGATTTCCTGCTGGTCGATGGCGCCGTAGGGCAGGGTCAGGCCGCCGAGATTGTTGCTGATGGTGGTGGTGTTGAAACCGTTGAGGTAGTACGCGTTTTCGCTGGCGGCCGAGCCGCCGAAGCTGGGCAGCGAGCCGCCGAGCGGGCCGTTGTCGAACCCACCGCTGTTGACCACGACGCCCGGCGCCAGCAGCGCGATCGCTTCGGCGGTGCGGCCCAGCGGCAGCTGCGCCAGCTGTTCGGCGGTGACCACGGTGCGGGTATCCACGCTGCTGACGTCGATGGTGGCCAGGCTGGCGGCATTGACGGTCACGCTGTCCAGGGTCTGCACGCCGCTTCCTGCGGCATTGGCGGCGAACGAGACGTCGGTGTTCGCGCCGACGGTGATGGCCACATTTTCGCGGGTTTCCACCACCGCGCCGTCGCGCTTGACCGTCACCTTGTAGGTACCCAGCGGCAGGTTGCCGGCGGTATAGCGGCCGCGCGCATCCACCGGCACCTCACGGCTGAGGCCACTGTTGTTTTCCACCACCACGCTGGTGCCGTTGCCCTGCCCCACGCTGCCGACGATGCTGCCGGTGGTCGACTGCGCGTGTGCGCTGCCGATGGCCACCACCAGGGCCAACGCCAGGGCACGCTTCTGGATCCTGCGGTTCATGCTGTCTCCCAAAAGTCTGAACTGTTGCGACGAATGAACGGGGCCATGAGCCACCGCAATCACACTTTCTGAACATCGGCTGCCCAGCGCCAATAGCGCTATGCCATCAGCTCATGCCCGAGGCGGTCGATACCGTCGCGCTCGATCATAGGCAGGCCGGCTCGCCCACCCGTCGCCCGCGACGGGTAGGCAGGCATCTACCGGGTAGGCGTACACGGCTGCAGGCCTGACAATGGCGCAGACGATGCCTGTTGCCGGGCATCGCGGCCCCCACCGAACTTCCTCAAGGATCCGCGCGCATGAACCACACCCGCTCCCACGCCCTGTTCGCCCGGGCGCAGACACTGCTGCCCGGTGGCGTCAACTCACCGGTGCGCGCGTTCAAGTCGGTGGGAGGCGAGCCGTTCTTCGTGGCGCGCGCCGACGGCCCGTATCTCTACGATGTCGACGACAACCGCTATATCGACTACGTGGGCTCGTGGGGCCCGATGATCGCCGGCCACAACCACCCTGCAGTGCGCGAGGCGGTGGAGCGCGCGATCCGCGACGGACTGTCGTTCGGCGCACCCTGCGCGGCCGAGGTCGGCATGGCCGACACCATCACCCGGCTGGTGCCGTCGTGCGAGATGGTGCGCATGGTCAACTCCGGCACCGAGGCCACGCTGTCAGCGGTGCGTCTGGCACGCGGCGCGACCGGGCGTAACCGCATCGTCAAGTTCGAAGGCTGCTATCACGGCCACGGCGACTCGTTCCTGGTCAAGGCCGGCAGCGGCATGCTGACCCTGGGCGTGCCCACTTCGCCGGGCGTGCCGTCGGGCCTGAGCGAGCTGACCGCCACGCTCAGCTTCAACGACTTCGAAGGCGCGACCGCCCTGTTCGACGAGATCGGCGCCGACGTGGCGGCGGTGATCATCGAACCGGTGGTGGGCAACGCCAACTGCATTCCGCCGCTGGCGGGCTACCTGCAGCACCTGCGCACGCTGTGCACGCGCCACGGCGCGCTGCTGATCTTCGACGAGGTGATGACCGGCTTCCGCGTGGCCCTGGGTGGTGCGCAGGCGCACTACGGCGTGACCCCGGACCTGACCACGTTCGGCAAGATCATCGGCGGCGGCATGCCGGTGGGCGCCTATGGCGGCCGGCGCGAGCTGATGGAGCAGATCGCGCCGGCGGGCCCGATCTACCAGGCGGGCACCTTGTCGGGCAATCCGGTGGCCATGGCCGCGGGACTGGCGATGCTGGAGCTGGTGCAGGCACCCGGCTTCCACGACCGGCTGAGCGAGGCCACCGGCCTGTTGTGCGAAGGGCTGGAAGACGCCGCACGCGCGGCCGGCGTTGCGGTCACCACCAACCGGGTGGGCGGCATGTTCGGGCTGTTCTTCACCGACCAGATCGTGGAGAGCTACGCGCAGGCCACCGCCTGCGACACCACCACCTTCAATCGCTTCTTCCACGCGATGCTGCAGCGGGGCGTGTACCTGGCGCCCTCGGCGTACGAAGCCGGCTTCATGTCCAGCGCGCACGACGCGGCGACGATCGAGGCGACGCTTGCCGCCGCAGGCGAAGCCTTTGCCGAGGTGGCGCGCTGAACGAGGCGGTCGACTGAGCGGCGCGTGTCCGCTGCGATCGCCGGCTCGGGCCATCCCGCGCCGGCGATTGGCCACGGCCGCCGATGCGTCCTGCATGGCCGGCCGCGATCGCGCCCACGTTTGCACGCGACCACCGCGCCAACGCCACAGCTCGCTGGCGAGGATGCTCGCACGGCGTGCGCGTTGGCTGAGTGGGCCGGTGGCGGTTCGCGCCCGGCCCGACGGCAACACTGCCTGCATCGCCGGATGTGCAGGACATTCGAACAGCGATCCGCGGTTTCAGCGATCGCTGCAAGCGCCGGCTCCCGTGCAGGCGCATGCAGCTGCTGCCACGGCCTGCACCGGCACCGATGCATGCGCCTGCGCGACCTTCACGAACGCCATTGGCTGACGGAGCGCGCTTGCCGACCCGGCGCACACCGACGGCATCGCTTGCCGCGATGCCTGCGATATGCAGCAGACGTCTTTGCTTTTGTCGTGTGGCTGTCATACCTTTCTGAAAGGTGCTCACGGACGGGCATGGGTGGGGACCCTCGAAGCAGCCGATCCGCCGTTGTCGTCTTCGCTGGCGACAGGTTGGCCGTCGCCGCTGTTTCATCCAGTCATGCAGCGCGTCGCGCCGGCGCGCTGCCGACGCTTGCCACGGCCGCCCTCGCCTCATGCTCAAGCCTGTTGCGTTGCTCACTCCGCGCCCGTCGCCATTGCGCGACCGCCATCTTCCCGACTGGCTGCTTGCCGGCAAGCTGGAGCCCCCATCGCCGCGTCCGGGGGCAGTGCTGCGCACGTCGCTGCTGACCGCGCTGGATCAGGCACAGGCACGCCCGCTCACCTTGCTGCTGGCGCCACCCGGCTTCGGCAAGACCACCGTGCTGGCGCAATGGCATGCCCATCTGCATGCAAGCCGGCACAGGGCGGTGGCGTGGCTATCGCTGGATGAAGAAGATGCCGATGCCGCGCGCTTGCTTGGCCACCTTGCCCTGGCGCTGCAGCACGCGGGCGCGGACGAGGCATTTTGCGCACGCGTGCTGCACGAGCGTGACCAGGACCCACGCAAGGCGCTGACCCTGTTGCTCCGCGCACTGCATAGCGCACCGCGTCCGATCAGCGTGATCCTCGACGACTATGACCGCGTGGGCAGTGCGTCGGTCGATGACCTGGTGCTGCGGTTGATCGAACACGGCGGCGGGCGCCTGCATCTGTTGCTGGCCACCCGCCGCATCCCGGCGCTGCCGCTGGCGCGCCTGGACCTGCAAGCGCAACTCAGCCGGCTCGGCAGCGCGCAACTGGCATTAGATGGCGATGAGGCGCGCGCGTTGCTGGGAGCGCAGATCCCTGCCCCGGTGGCGGACGCCTTGCTGCATTACACCGAAGGCTGGCCGGTGGCGCTGCATCTGGCCCGGCTCTGGCTGGAAGGCGATGCGCAACGCCAGCAACAGGTGACGGCGCGCTTCTCCGGGCGTAGCGCGCAGATCGCCGCTTACCTGGCCGAACAGGTGGTCAACGACCTGGATGCGGACACGCGCGATCTGTTGCTGCGCACCAGCCACCTGGAGCGCGTCAATGCATCCCTCGCCGATGCGCTACGCCAGCGCGATGACAGCGGGCGGCTGCTGGCGCGCCTGGAGCACTTCCATGGGCTGCTGGTGCCGCTGGACGGCGAGCGCGAATGGTTCCGCTATCACCCGCTGTTCGCCGACTTCCTGCAGCAGTTGCTCGACCGCGAACATCCCGGCCAGGCCATGCAGCTGCACCAACGCGCGGCGCGCTGGTTTGGCGAGCACCGGCATCTGGCCGACGCCGTGCGGCATGCCGCGCGTGGCGAGTGCGGCGACCTGGCTGCCAGCTACATCGCACGCGCAGGCACCTGGCAATTGCTGTTGACCCATGGCACGCATGCGGTGCGCGCGTTGTTGCGCCACTTCGACCACCGCACCATCCGCGACACGCCCGCGCTCAACCTGACCCAGGCGCACCTGCATCTCAAGCTCGGCGAATTCGGCCACGCACGCCTGCTGCTGGAGCGCTTCCGCGATTTCCCGGCCGCCCTGCGCGAGCCGCAACAACGCGACTACACCGTGATGGTGGCGCTGCTGCGCGACCGCCTGGATGAGATCTGCGGCAATCCGCATGGCCTGGCCCAGATCGCCGCGCAAGCCGGCGCACTGGACGAAGACGACCACCTGAGCCGCGGCATGCTGCTGTGCATCTGTGCCAACACGGCTCTCGCACAGGGCGCCTTTGCCGTGGCCGAGCGCCATGCGCTGGCCGCGCGCGATGCCATGCGCCGCGGCGGCAGCGATCTCGGCGCCAGCCAGGCGCTGCTGTCGTTGGGGCAGAGTCTGTTCTATCGGGGCCGGCTCGGCGACGCCGAAGCCTGCTACCAGCAAGCCCTGCAGTGCTGCGCGCGTTCACCGCAGCCGGATCGTGTATTGCAAGCCGCAGGTCAGTGCCTGCTTGCGCAGCTGCACCATGAGCGCGGCCACCACGACGATGCGGCCGACCTGCTGCATCCGGCTCTGGAGCTGCTGGAACAACACGATGGCAGCGCCGACATCCTGGCAGCCGCCTACCAGACCGCGCTGGGCCTGGAACGCCTGCGCGATCGCAGCGGACGCAGTGCCCTGGCGTTGCTCGAACACGTCGAACAGATCGCCCACGGGCGCAAGCTGGCGCGCTTGTCCGAACTGGCCGCCGCGTGGCGGCTGATGTTGCTGCTGGAGCACCCCGGCACGACGGCCATCGACCTGCTGATCGCGCGCAGCGGCGGCGAATCCGGCCTGGCCCACACGCTGCGTGCCGCGCACCGCTGGCGCGATCGTGCCGCGATGGGCTTCGCGCTGGCACGCTGGCACCGCCTGGCCGGACGCAGCAGTGCGGCACTGGGCATTCTTGGACAGATCGAACAGGCCTGCCTGAGCAACGATAACGCGTGGCATCTGGCGCGTACCCGCGCACGCATCGCGCTGGTGCTACAGCAGCGCGGCGAACTGCTCGAGGCACTGCCGCCGCTGTACAGTGCACTGGAGCATGTAGCGCTGACCCAAAGCTGGCAGGCCATCGTCGAGCTGGGGCTGCCCGCCAAGGCCATGCTGCGCTCGCTGCGTCAGCACGACCCGCACACCATTGGCGGCACCACGCGCGCCTTGACCATCCAGGCACTGCTCGAACGGCTCAGCGGCGACGAAGACCCGGCCAGCGACATGTTCAGCGAGCGCGAACTGGAAGTGCTGGCGCAGCTGGCGCGGGGTCACTCCAACAAGCAGATCGCCCGCCACCTGCACCTGTCGGAGAACACCGTCAAGTTCCACCTCAAGAACCTGTATCGCAAGCTCGATGCACGCAGCCGCGAGGGTGCGCTGGCGCAGGCACAGCAACGCGGTGTGTTGTGTGTCCAGCCTCCGCAGCACTCCAAGGCGCCAACTTGAGTGGGCGGCACCTTGAGCGAGCGGCGGTGCCAGGCCTATTGAACGACCCTGCCGCACTCGGCAATGCACGGGATAAGACGCGGGCAACCAACACGCTTCAGCCAAGAGCAACCCACAAAACGACGGTGCTCACCGGCAGGCGGGCGCGGCCGGTGCCCGGAACGGCATGTACCATGCATACATTCCGCTTCCTCAAAGCCGTCCATACCCAGCTCACGACTGTTCGTTACGTTCTATCAGTCGCTCTGAGTGCCACCCCGCTGCAGCTTCAGCCGAATGTGAGTGTGCCCTTCATCATCGCCCAGTGCCCGGGGAACGAGCAGAAGAACGTGTACGCGCCGCCCTTGGTCAACTTGCTGGTCGCAAAGCTGACGGTGGTACTTTCGCCGCCACCGATGACCTTGGTATGCGCGATCACGCGCGCATCGGCCTTGGGCAGATAGCTGTTGGCGATGGTCGATCGCATGCCGTCATTGGCGACCGGCTGGAAATCGGCAGACTTGGTCAGCACCCAGTTGTGCCCCATCACCGTGGCAGCCAGCTTGCCGGAGTGCTTGAGCGTCACGTCCACCTGGGTGCAGTCGGGCGCGATGCTGATGGCGCTCCGGTCGAACGCCATGTGGTCGTTGCCGGTGATGGTGACCGCACAGCTACGCGCCCATGCCGATGGCGCCATCGCCATCAAGCCGAGCACCGCAATCGTCGAATACAGTTTCAAGACATGTCTCCAGCAAACAGAACTGCGCGATCCATTCGTCACCCGCGCCGCTCGCGCACGGCGTCGGGGCACTCAGGGTAGCGCCTTGGCGCAATCAACGGAATCGAGTGCGCTCCAGTGACGCAACCTGAGCGGCGTAGCGCACCGTTGGCGCGCGGGACATGCGCGGCGTTGCCCAAGGAAACCCCTGCGTCGCCACGCTGGCGGTCATGGTGCTTCCGCATGCCAGCACGGCGTCAGGGCCGTACCGCGACCACTTCGATCTCCACCCGGTACAGCGGATTGCCCAGCGCAGCGATCTGGAAGGCCGAGCGTGCCGGAAGATTCGGCTGCGCCTTGGTGCCGAAGAACTGGCGGTAGCCTTCCATGAAGCCATTGAAATCCATCTTGCCCCCCAGGGCCGGGTCGCCGACCAAAAACACCTGCATCTTCACCACATCGCCCATCCCCAGCCCCAGCGCTTCCAGCTGCTGTTTGATCTGGTTCAACACGCTCACCGTCTGCGCTTTGGTATCGCCGTAGGCGGCAGCCGAATCCTTCGGTGCGCTGGTATCCAGCACCGCCGGTACCTTGCCGCTGACGTACACCGTCGCCTTGCCGGCAGGAATCTCCACCGCCGCGGCGATCGGGAAGTCGCTATTGGGAATCTTGTGACGGATGACCTCGGCGGCAGTGGCAGCGGCAATACCCACCGAGCATGCGAGAGCGGCAACCAGGACACTTGCAAGAGGACGGAACATGGCAACTCCTTGGCATGGAAAAGGTCAGCGACGCAGCAGTTTGACGTCGTCGGCGGTGACGCGCTCGCTGTACTCGTTGCCGAAGTGGGTGCGCACATAGCTCACCACCTCGGCCACCTGGCGATCGTCGAGCAGGTCGGCGAAGCCGGGCATGCCGGCGTGCCCGTCGAGCACCATCATCGTCACGTACGGGCCGGCCGCCAGTTTGGGATTGGTCGCCAGTGCAGGATATTCACCGGCGCCCTGGGCGCCATGTCCGGCCGGCATGTGGCACCCCTGGCAGATGGCCTGATAGACCTCCCGTCCGGAAGCCCTGGCAAAGCGCTGTTGCGGGAACAGGCGCGTGGCATCCGAACTCTGCGCCTGCGCATCGCGCATACCGGGCGGTAGCAGCAGCGCGACGATGAGCAGGCTCGCCAGGGCGATCAGGACGCGGGGTAGCAGACTCATGGGCGGGATCCTCCGGCGACGACCTTGCGATGCAGCCGGTCGACGACGTCATGCGCAGACAGGATCGCGCCCTCCTGCCAGGCGGGAATGTAGGACACATGCTCGCCCGCCAGCGCCAGGCGTCCGTCGATCTGACACAGCGCTTCGTAGTGTTCGGCACGCGCCTGCTCGCTCCACATGCCGAAACAGCCATGCGCGAACGGCACCCGATGCCAGCCGACCGCCACACCGGTCTCGAATTCGTGCGGATATTGCGGATGCAGCTGGGTGCCGTCGTCCACAGCCTTGCGCACGCGCTGCTCCGGCGTCATCGCGGTGAACTGGTAGGCGTCCAGCCCCCACGCATAGGCACCGAGCAGCACGCCTTTGCCAGGACTGTGATAACCGGTACTGGGATAGCTGATCAGCGTGATCGGCAGGTCGGTATAGCTGATGCCGCCGTAGATCGCTTCGTCCTCTTCCCAGAAACGGCGCTTGAACTGCAGCCCGACCTTGACTGAGGCCGCATACGGTACCTGACCGATCGCGGCGGTCATCGCGTCGCTGGCGGTGACCGGAATCCGGCTCAGCACCGAAAGCGGGATCGTGCAGATGCACCAGTCTGCGCTGGCGATGCGTTGCTCGCCGCCCCGCGTCACATCCTGCCAGGACACGCGCACGCCACCGCCATCCTGATCGATCCGGGTGACCTTGGCGTTGTAGGTGATGGCGTCGCCGAGCCGACGCGCGAACGCCTTGCCGATCTGATCCATGCCGCCCACCGGCTGAAACATGGTGGTCTGCATCTCGTAGTTGTTGCCGGCCGCCAGGGTGGTCCATAGCCGCGAGCGCAGCACGTCCTGCATCCCGAACGGTTCGGAGAATTCCGGCTTGCCCGACAGGCCGCCGCCGGGATAACGCGCAAAGCCGCGCCGCTCGCTGCTGTCCTTGCCGCGTACGTAGCCGAAGTTGCGATCCAGCGCGCCCCAGCTGCGCAGCGATTCCAGCAGGATCTGCTGGTCCTCTGCGCTGACGCGCGCGTCCAGCGCATGCTGCTGGGTACACTTGGCCAGCAGCTCGGACACATGCCCCCTGTAGTCGGCGTCGATGGCGCGAAAGCGCTGCGGCCTGCCGCCGAAGCCGCGCTGGCTGTGCAGCAGCGCGTTGTAGTTGACCTGATTGAACGCCTCCAGTGCCACGCCGAACTGCTTGCAGTAGCTCAGCACCGCCGCGTGGTGATGCGGAATGCGCCACGGGCCTGGATTCAGATACAGCCCATCGTCGAACTGGCAGTGCTGACTGGCACCGCCCAGTTCGGTATAGCGATCGCCTCCGCGCAGTGTCCAGTTACGGCCACCGGGTCGGCCGTTGTATTCCAGCACCTGGACGCGATAACCGGCCTTGCGCAGCTCGAAGGCCGCGGTCATGCCGGCCAAGCCGGCCCCCAGGACCAGCACCGACGCGCCCTTTGCGTCGCCATCCAGCTGCAGCGGGCCGCTGAACCTGGATTCGGCCGCCATGCCCAGGCTGCTCATCGCCTGGTACATCATGGCGCCGCCGGCGCTCATCCCGATCCGCGCCAGCAATTGCCGCCGCGTCATCACCCGCGTATGAGTACCCTGCATCAATGCATTCCCTGCACGTCATGGGCGCGTGCGGCCAGTGCGGCCGTCGGGTACTCGGTCTTCAAGTGCTCAGGCATGCAGTCGCCCCCCGGAATATGTTGCCTGCAGAGTGACCGCCCCCGCTCCCCGAGCCTGGCTGTCACCGCAGCTGCGGCACGGACCGACCATACCCAGCGCCGTTCTGCTACAGCGGCGGTGCGAAGGGTAGGCGCTGCCCGAGCGGGTAGGTTGCTACCGAATCGAAACATTTGGATACGAAGCATCGCTGCCCTCGGGCAGACGCGCGCCTGCAGGGCAAGGCATTGCCAAGGCCGGCATTCACCCGGCGGCGCGCAGGCGTGAGCCGGTCGCGGTAATGCGCCTACCCGTTCGCGGCTGGTCGGGCATCGCCCCTCGCACGCTTGCCATGCAGCGGCAAATCGACAAGGCTGCGGCACTACTCCCGAGCCTGCGCATGCCGACCGCACCGATTTCCCTGTTGCTGCTCGACTTCGACGGGGTGCTCGCCAGCTATCGGCGTCCGCGCCGTCTGGCCGCCCTGGCAACGGCCGCCGCCTGCACTCCGGAGCGCGTGCAGCAGGTGCTGTTCGAACAGGGACTGGAGCGCGCCTACGATGCCGGCGCGATCGACACGCCGACGTACCTGAACCAGCTCGGCGACGGTCTGGGGCACCCGATCGACCGGGCCACCTGGATCGCTGCACGCGTGGCCGCGTGCCGTGCAGACCCTGCGGTGGTGGCGCAGGTATTGGCGGTATCGGCGACGACCGCCGTGGCCGTGCTGACCAACAACGGCACGTTGATGGCCGAGGCGATTGCACGGATCGTGCCGTCGCTGTTTCCGCTCTTGCAGGGGCGCGTGTTGTGCAGCGGTGCACTGGGCGGGCGCAAGCCGGACCTGCAGGTGTATCAGCGTGCGCTCGACGCCCTGGGTGCGAGCGCGGCCGGCACCTTGTTTGTCGATGACCTGTTCGTCAACGTCCGCGGCGCCCGCGCTGCGGGCCTGCATGCCGACACGGTGCGCGATGCGCGTGCCTTGCGGCGGGTGTTGCGGCGGTACGGCTTGGGCTGAGGAATCGGGAACCGGAACTTCCGAGTTCGAGTTCCGAGTTCCTCACCGCTCACGTGCCTGCAACGCTGCAGCCGCAGCCACGCGCGCCGTAATCGATTACTTCTGCGCCGCGTACTCGGCAATCGCCAGCCGCAGGCGCGCCAGCCCATCGGCCAGCTCGGCATCGGTCAGATTCAGCGCCGGCACGAAGCGCAGTACGTCCGGTCCGGCCTGCAACATCAACAGCCCGTGCTTGGCCGCCAGGTCGAGGATCGCACCGGCCTGGCCGGCATGCACCTGCGCCAGCACCGCGCCCAGCATCAGGCCGCGCCCGCGGATCTGCGCGAACACGCCGAACTCGGCGTTCAATGCCTCCAGCCCTGCGCGCAATCCAGCCGATTGACGCTCCACATTGGCCGCGATCTCCGCCGAGGCCAGCTTGCGCAAGGCCACCCGCGCCACCGCCGCCGCTAGCGGATTGCCGCCGAAGGTGGTGCCGTGCGCGCCAAACTGCATGGTCTGCGCCACCTTGGAGCCGGCCAGCATCGCACCGATCGGGAAACCACCACCCAGCGCCTTGGCCAGCGTCACGATGTCCGGCGTCGCCTGCTCCTGCCAGTGCGCGAACAGGGTCCCGGTGCGGCCCATGCCGCATTGGATCTCGTCCAGCACCAGCAAGGCATCGTGTTGGTCGCACAGCGCGCGTACGCGCGCCAGGAAGCCCGGTGCGGCCGGCATCACTCCGCCCTCGCCCTGGATCGGCTCGACCATCACCGCCGCCACGTCGCCTGCGGCCATCGCCGCTTCCAGCGCCGGCACGTCGTTGAAATCCACATAGCGAAACCCGCCCGGCAGTGGCTCGTAGCCTTCCTGGTACTTCGGCTGCGCAGTCGCGGTGACCGATGCCAGCGTGCGGCCATGGAAACTGCCGCGGAAGGTGACGATCACGCGACGCTCGGCCGGGCGGCCCTGATCGCTGGCCCACTTGCGCACCAGCTTGATCGCCGCCTCGTTGGCCTCGGTGCCCGAATTGCACAGGAAAACTTTCTCGGCGAAGCGCGAAGCGCCGACCAGTTCTTCGGCCAGACGCAGCGGTGGTTCGCTGTAGAAGATGTTGCTGGTGTGCCATAGCTTGCCGGCCTGCTCGGTGAGCGCGGCCACCAGATCCGGATCGTTATGGCCCAGCCCGCTGACCGCGATGCCCGAGGACAGATCCAGATACTCGCGGCCGGCCGCGTCCCACACGCGACTGCCCTGGCCGCGCTCCAGCACCACCTGGCGCGGGCGATACACCGGCAGGTAGTAGTGCGCCAGTGACAGGGGCGAATCGGCAGCGGTACTCATGATGATCGGTCGCGGAAGCGGAAGGGGAACCGGCATTCTCGCGCATTCGCACGCCTGCGGCACAATGCGCGCATGCGCCCACTCTCCGATCCGCAGCTCACCCCCGCCACCGACCAGGGCTGGCGCCGGCACTGGTTCGACATCATCTACCGGCACGATACGCGCCCCTCGCGCAATTTCGACCTGATGCTGGTGGCGGCCATCCTGGCCAGCGTGGTGGTGATCATGATCGACAGCGTGCCGCGCATCCATGCGCAATCGGTACACTGGCTGCTGCCGCTGGAATGGGCCTTCACGATCCTGTTCACGCTGGAATATGCATTGCGCCTGGCGGTGGTGCGGCGCCCGCTGCATTACGCGCTCAGCATCTGGGGCGTGATCGACCTGCTGTCGATCCTGCCCAGCTATCTGTCCTTCTTCGTCCCCGGTGCACAGACGTTGCTGGTGGTGCGGGTGCTGCGCATCCTGCGCCTGTTCCGCATCCTCAAACTCACGCGCTATATCCAGGAAAGCGGGCAGCTGGTGGATGCGCTGTGGCGCAGCCGCCGCAAGGTGCTGGTATTCCTGTTCAGCGTACTCACCATCACCGTGATCGCCGGCGCCACGATGTACGTCATCGAAGGCCCGCAGCATGGGTTCACCAGCATTCCGACCAGCATGTACTGGGCCATCGTCACCATGGCCACGGTGGGCTTCGGCGATCTGGTGCCGCAGACCACGCTGGGCCGTTTCGTCACCTCGGCGCTGATCCTGATCGGTTACAGCATCATCGCCGTGCCCACCGGCATCTACACCGCCGAACTGGCCACCACGCTGCGCGAAGGTGGCCACGCGGGCAAGCGCGACATCCGCAACTGCGTGCGTTGCGGGCTGGAAGGCCATGCGCCGGACGCGCGCTATTGCCGGCAGTGCGCCGAGCCGCTACCGGCCGTGGGCAACGGCTGACGAAAAACCCTGCACGCAGGTGGGTCGCGCAGCCGGCAGGTGCGGCCGCAAGGCCTGCACCGCGCATCGCCAGCGGCGTGTACGCCCCGCGCTCCTGGCCCAGGCGATCCATGCGCACATGCACGCACGCGCGCAGCCTCAATCCAGAAACAGATCCGGAAGCAGGTCGCGCGAGGGATCCACCGCATAGCCGCGCAGATCGGTGATGCCGGCCTGCGCCAACACCTGCTCGTCGATCAGGAACTGCCCGTGGAAACCGGCCGCTTCGCGAGTCAGCACCGCATGTGCGGCATCGGCCACGATCTCCGGCCGGCGACAGGCGGCCGCCTCCACCCCGGGCAGCATATTGATCGCATCGGTGGCGATCACCGTGCGCGGCCACAGCGCGTTGACCGCCACGCCCTGCGGGCCGAACTCGGCGGCCAGCCCGAGCGTGACCAGGCTCATCCCCATCTTGGCCAGCGTGTAGCCGGTGTGCGCGCCCCACCACGCCGGATTCAACGAAGGCGGCGGCGCCAGGCTGAGGATGTGCGGATTCGGCGCCTGCAGCAGATGCGGCAGGCAGGCCTGTGCACAGACGAAGCTGCCGCGCGCATTGACCTGCTGCATCAGGTCGAAGCGCTTCATCGGCGTCTGCAGCGTGCCGCGCAACCAGATCGCGCTGGCGTTGTTGACCAGGATGTCGATGCCGCCGAACGCCTCCACGGTGGCGGCAACGGCGGCCTGTACCTGCTGCTCGTCGCGGATGTCGCATTTGAGCGCCAGCGCCTGCCCACCGGCCGCGCGAACCGCGTCCGCCGCACCATGGATGGTGCCGGGCAGTTTCGGATTGGCCACTGCCGACTTGGCTGCGATCGCCACATTGGCGCCATCGCGCGCCGCCCGCAGCGCAATCGCCAGCCCGATCCCGCGCGAGGCACCGGTGATGAAGAGGGTTTTGCCTTGTAACGTCATGGGATTCGGGAGTCTGGATTGGGGATTCGTCAGAGCTTACAGCCGATGCTCGCACCGAATCGGGATTCGTCATGCCGCCCAACCACCAGCCCTGCACCATCCGCTTTTACGAATCCCCAATCCCGAACAACCAATCCCGGCCCCTCAGGGCTTCGGCCCCTGCCCCTCGTTGTCTTCCCAGTGCAGGATGCGCCGGGTCACGAAGCGGTAGACCGGTTTGCCGGTGGCGAACCACAGCTCGCGCACCCAGGAGCGGCGCTGGAGCACGCGGCGCTCCACCGGGGTGATCGCGGCCGGGCAGTACATCCGCTTGTGCTTGAGCAGGTGACGCAGGTCTTCGCGTGCAAGCAGGCGCATCCAGCGCGCGCGCGGGCGGCCGCAGACTGCCAGTTGGAAATCGATCACCGCCGGGCTGCCGTCGTCCTGCACCAGCCAGTTGGCTTCCTTGGCCAGGTCGTTGTGAGCGACGCCGCGCCGATGCAGCTGCTGCAGCAGCCGGCGCGCACGGCGGAAGTAGGCCAGATCGCCGCATGGCGGGCGCTGGTACATCGCAGCGCCGGCCAGATAGCTACGGTCCAGGTGGCGCCCGTCCCAGTGCAACAGGCGCGGCGTTCGCGCCAGTCCATCCAGCTGCCGCAACGCCCGGGCCTCGCGCCGGGCCAGCCACCACGCCACACCGCGCAGCAGCCACGGCGCCGCACTCAGGTCGCGTCGCACGAAGACGCGGCCGGCGTCGCGGATCAACAGGATGCGTCCGAAGGTGTCGGACTTCAGCGGCAGGTTGCCGGCGGAATCGTCGCTCATGCCCCATTGTAGGCGGCGCGCCAACCCGACCCTACCGCAGGCGGCTGGCCCGCAGATCGCGCAGGCGCGTATCGACTCGGCTGCAACCGCAGGTGAAGCGGGCGGGCGGATGTGAGGGCCACGCACGTCAGCGCCGCCCTACCCACCTATAATTCCGCAATGAACTCATGGATCGACGCCACGCTGGAGTGGATCGGACACCACCCCACCTTGGCTGGCGTGGCGATCTTCGTCATCGCATTCTGCGATGCGGTGATCGTGCTCGGCGCCATCGTGCCTGCGCTGCCGTTGCTGTTCGCCATCGGCGTGCTGATCGGCCTGGGGCAGATCAACGGCCCGTACGCGGTGGTCTGCGCGACGCTGGGCGCCTTCGTCGGCGATGCGCTGAGCTTCTGGGTCGGCCATCGCTGGGGCCATCAACTGCATACCTACTGGCCGTTCCGGCGCTATCCGCAATTGCTGGAGCGCGGTGAACTGCTGTTCCGGCGCAATGCCTTCAAGAGCATCCTGATCGCCCGCTACGTGGGTGCGGTGCGTCCCTTCGTGCCGGCCATCGCCGGCATGTCACACATGCCGTTCAAACGCTATTTGATCGCCAGCGGGCTGGCCTGCATCTCGTGGGCTCTGCTGTTCCTGGTGCCGGGCTGGGTGCTGGGCACCGCCTACGACGCAGTGGCCGCCGTGGCCGGGCGTCTGTTCGTGGTGGTGGCGCTGCTGGCCGCGGTGATCGGCCTGGCCTGGGCGATGGTGCTGTATTCGTATCGCTGGTCGGCCGGCCACCTGGATGCCCTGCTGGCGCGGCTGCTGGAGTGGTCGCACCGGCATCCGGTGCTGGGCAACTGGTCGGTCAGCGTGTTCGATCCGCGCCGGCGCGAGTCGGTGCCGCTGGCGATGATGGCCTTGATGCTGTTGCTGCTCGGCTGGGGCTGGTTCGCGCTGTTGATGGTGGTGCTGGCGCATGGCGAACCGCTGCGCGTGGACCTGGCCGTGCACGACCTGATGCTGGCCCTGCGCAACCCGCTGGCCGATTACCCGATGGTGGCGCTGGCCTCGCTGGGCGACTGGCAGGTGCTGCTGCCGGCCATCGCGGCGGCGATGGGGTATCTGGCCTGGCGGCGGCGCTGGATGGCAGTGACGCATTGGGTGATCGCGCTGGCGTTCGGCCTTGCCCTGACCCAGTTGCTGGGCGCCACCGTCCAGGTCGTGCGCCCGCCGGCGGCCAGCAGCGGCTTCGGGTTTCCGTCGGTGGCGGTCACCATGGCCACGATTGGATTCGGCTTCTTCGCGTTGCTGATCGCACGCGAATTGCCCGGCCGGCGCCGGGTGTGGCCATACCTGGTCAGCGGTGCGCTGGTGTCGCTGATCGGCTTTGCACGGTTGTATCTGGGCGCGCACTGGCTCAGCGACGTGGTCGGCGGAATGCTGTTCGGCATCTTCTGGCTGCTGGTGCTGGGCATTGCCTACCGCCGCCGCGCCACCCGTGCATTCTGGGTCAAGCCGGTGTCGTGGATTTTTTATGGCGTCTTCCTGGGCTGTGCGATCTTCTTCGCCCCGCGCAATCTGGAGGCCAAGCTGGCGAAGTTCGAACCGCCGGCGGCGCTGCTGATGGAGCTGCCCGCCAGCGACTGGTGGAACGGCCAGTGGCGATTGCTGCCGGCGCGCCGCAACGAATTCGACGACGACCAGCGCTGGCCGCTGGACGTGCAGCTGGCCGGCCCGCTCGCGCCATTACAACGGCAACTCGAAGCGCGCGGCTGGCGCGCACAGCCGCAGGCCGGATGGGAGCAGGCGCTACATCTGCTCGATGTCAGCGACCGCCCGGATGAAGTGCCCATTCTGCCGGCGACGCTCGATACCCGGGTCGAAGCGCTGTTGATGGTGCGCCACGCCGCTCCCGGCCATGTCCATGTTCTGCGCCTGTGGCCCGCTGCCGCGCGCCTGCAGCCCGGCGCCCAGCCCCTCTGGGTAGGCAGCACGCAGACCCTGCGTTACAGCCGCCACTTCAGCCTGATAGGCCTGTGGTATCCGCTGCGTGGCGTGGATCCGGCACTGAGCGCCCTGCGCGATGCGCTCGGCCCGCTGCCGCATCGGGTGGAACAGCGGCGTCGCTCGCGAGTACCGGTGATCCTGATCGACAGCACCTCGGGCAGTGCGGTGCGTGGCGAAAACAACCACAACGCTGCAGCGCAAACGCAGACCGCGGCGTTCGATCCAGCAGCATCAGGTTCTCCACAACAACGCCGTTGATCGATCGGGCAACAGGCGATTGGCTGGCGATCGCGCGGTCGTGTTGATATGGGGTTTCAGCAACGCGTCTTGAACGCTGTATCGATGGCGGTCACGTGCTGACGTCCTGTAGAAACAGATGAATTTTCAGGGTTAACGCTTGGCTAGCCGAGCGCGCGGCGCCCTCACCACTTGCGGGACACGCCGTTAACCCATCCATGGGGGCTCGATGGCGGCATCCATGCCGCAAGCGGCGAGGACACCGCACCAGAACGTTTGTCGGTGATCTACCAAGGAGCAGAGAACACTGCACCGCCTGCATCGCATGGTTTGCTATCGCTTGAACACTCTGCGCACCGACCAACTTGACTGGTCCTTGCCCGCTCACCGTCGCGGGACCTTACGCGGCATGGATGCCGCGTAAGAGCTTACAAGGACGTACTTGCAGCGTGTCCCGCGATGGTGGGCGGGCAAGGGCCCTGCAGCCAAGCCGCAGCCGCCCTACAACTAACGCATCCGCACCGTTTCATTACCTCTCAAGGTGGCCGAGAGCTTGTGTTTCAGCGCCGTTTGGATGCGCACAAGCCGCGCTGGTCAAGGGCGCAATGCCTCACCACAACACGCCATCCACCGGCTGAATCGGCTCCGGCGCTTGCTCACCAATGGCCTGCAGCGCATCGATCTCCACCGTGCGGCACATGGTGTCCAGCGGCAGGTCGTGGATGGTGTTGGCGAACGGGTCGACCAACTCGTCGCCGATCTTGAGGACCGCCAGGAACATCAATCCGGCCACCGTCGATCCCACCGGCGTGGCGTACTGCAGGGTCTCCACCAAACCGATCGGCAGCAGCACGCAGAACAACCGGGTGAACAGCGTGGGATAGAAACGGTACTGGTAGGGCAGCGGAGTGTTCTTCAGCCGCTCCATGCCGCCTTGCGCATTGGCGATATCGACCAGGATACGTTCGACGCTGGCCTGCTGGATGCTGTCGATCCAGCCCGCGCGCCGCGCCTGCTCCACGTCGCGGCCGGTGGTATCGAGCAGGCCATTGGCCACATTGGTGCGCGTGATCACCGCCGCGACCTCGTCGGCGTGCAGGCGTGACTCCAGCGCCATCGCCACCGGCAGGCGACGCAACTGACAACGCAAGGCGTTGACGTAGGCGACCTGCCGCATCGCGATCGTACGCCCCAGCCCTGTGGCCTCCGGTGCGGACAGCAGACTCACGCCCAGACGTACCAGGTTGCGCGAGGCATTGATCATCTGCCCCCACAGCACCCGCCCTTCCCACCAGCGCTGATAGGTGGAATTGGCGCGAAAGCCCAGGAACAACGCCAAGGCCGAACCGAAGATCGTCAGCGGCAGCGCCGGCGCGCGGAACGGCAGCACGTAGTAGATGATCGTGATCAACACGTCCCACACGAACAACACCGCCAGGGTTCGCCAGACCTGGCCGATCACATCGGCCACTCGCGGTTTTACGTCGATGATCAAGGGCACACTCCGTCGGAAAGGAACGAGTGCGCCCGCGGCGCGCATCCTGTGCGCAGATGCGGTCGCTGGCGCACTCATGCGTGCGCAGTGTGAGGCCGTCGTGGTGCAAGCGTGGTGAGCGGCGGCCGGTGCGCGATCGCCGGGTTACGGCATCCACGCCAGCAGTTGATCCAGTCGCCGGTGCGGATCGTCCAGCTGCAACAGCGACAGCCGCTGCTGTTCGGTCAACGGCAGCAGTTCGGCCAATCGCCAGCCCACCCAGGCGGCCTGATCCAGCAGGCCCGGACCCACCGATGCGAACTCGCCGCCCACCTGCTCCAGCAGACGCTCCAGCAGCGTGGACAGCAGCGCGTGTTCGGGGCGCAGTTCGTCATCCGGGTCCGGTTCGCACCAGGCCACCTCGCCGACCACCAGGCCATTGTCGCGAATGCGCGAGCGCTGCACGCGGAAGCGGCGCACGCCGCGCAGGCGCAGCACCAGCACGCCGTCGGCACCCACATCGAAATCCTCGATGCGCACCTCGGTCCCGAATGCCGCAGGCGTCGCCGGTACACCGACCTCGTTGCCATCCAGGATCAGGCACACACCGAAGCTGGTGCCGCTGCGGCCGCACTCGCGCACCAGATCCAGGTAGCGGCGCTCGAACACGCGCAGGCCGATCGCCGCGCCCGGCAGCAACACGCTGTGCAAGGGGAACAGCGGCAGCGTGCCGGTGTCGGCAGTGGCATGGACCGGCGCCATCAGGCCAGCTGCGCCAGAAAACGCCGCGGCGCGCCATCGAACCCGCCGTTGGACATGAACACCACATGGTCGCCAGGGCGTGCCAGCTCGCCCAGGCGGCGCAGCAAGGCGTCCACATCCTGCGCCACGTGCGCATCGCCACGCACCTGCGCAATGATCGGCGCCGCATCCCAGGCCAGCTCGGGCCGATGCAGGAACACCACCGCGTCGGCCTCCTGCAGCGACGGTGCCAGCGCCTGCGCATGCGCGCCCAGCCGCATCGAATTGCTGCGCGGCTCCATGGCCACCACCACGCGCGCCGTGCCCACCTTCGCGCGCAGGCCCTGCAGCGTGGTCGCGATGGCGGTGGGATGGTGCGCAAAGTCGTCGTAGACGGTCACCTCGCGCGCCTGGCCCAGCAGCTCCAGCCGCCGCTTGACGCTCTGGAAGCGCGCCAGTGCCGGCATCACGCTGGATGGATCCACCCCCACCGCCTGTACGGCGGCCAGTGCGGCCAGCCCGTTGAGCACATTGTGACGCCCGACCAATGGCCACTGCACCTGGCCGATCTCCACGCCGCGATGCGCCACCGCGAAAACACTGCCATCAGCGGCGATCAGGCGCGCGCTCCACTCCAGCCCCGCGTCGAAGCCGAAGCGCTCCACCGGCGTCCAGCAGCCCATCGCCAGCACCTCGGCCAGCCGCGCATCCTCGCCATTGACGATCAGCCGCCCGCGCGCCGGCACCGTCCGCACCAGGTGATGGAACTGCCGCTGGATGGCGGCCACGTCGGGAAAGATGTCGGCGTGGTCGTATTCGAGATTGTTGAGGATCGCCACCAGCGGCCGGTAATGCACGAACTTGCTGCGCTTGTCGAAGAAGGCGGTGTCGTACTCGTCGGCCTCCACTACGAACTCGCGCCCCTGGCCCAGCCGTGCGGAGACGCCGAAATCCTCGGCCACCCCGCCGATCAGAAAGCCCGGCGCGCGGCCGGCCGCCTCCAGCAAGTAGCTCAGGATGGTGGTGGTGGTGGTCTTGCCATGGGTCCCGGCAACCGCCAGCGTGTCGCGCCCGGGCAGGACCTGCTCGGCCAGCCACTGCGCGCCGGAGGTGTAGCGCCGCCCGGCATCGAGCACCGCTTCCACCGCAGGATTGCCGCGCGACAAGGCATTGCCGATGACCACATCGCTGGCATCGGCGGCGATATTGGACGCCGCATAGCCCTGCGCCAGCGCGATGCCCAAGGTTTCCAACTGTGTGGACATGGGCGGGTAGATGGCCTGATCGCTGCCTTCCACCTGCCAGCCCAGCTCGCGCGCCAGGGCGGCCACACCGCCCATGAAGGTTCCGGCGATGCCGAGAATGTGAAGTTTGCTCATGACACCCATTGTCGCCGATCGCTGGCGTTACGCGACCTTGCAACCTTGTTACAAGCCCGCTGTCAGGAAAATCCTACCGTACTGTCAGGAATCTCCCGATATGCGAACTGCGTCACATCCATCACTATGCTGAACGCCAGTCGCAGCACCCTTTGGTCCTACTCCCCAAGAGGCCAAATCCCCAGGGAGCTCATGTTGTCGAGGCTTTGAGCAAGCCTATTACTGGCGTTATTGGGCCCCGGTCGTCTTGTACGACCGGGGTTTTTCTTTTCCGATCCGGATACCGCATACGCTGACGCACCGGTCGGCGGACCGGACCCCGTGGGCCCGGCCCGGGGGATCAGCGCTTGAGCGCCGAGCGGATCCGCTCCAGCACCTCGTCCAGCGACCCCACGCCATCCACGCGCGCCAGCTTGCCGCGCTGCGCGTAGAAGCCGATCACCGGGGCGGTGGAATCGGTGTAGACCTGCAGACGCTTGCGGACCGAATCCGGATTGTCGTCCTCACGGCCCTCGGCCTTGGCGCGCCCGGCGATGCGCTCGACCAGCAGTTCGCTGGCCACGTCCAGCTGCACGACCGCATCCAGTGGCTGCCCGATCTTGCTGAGCAGTTCGTCCAACGCATGGGCCTGGGCCACGTTGCGCGGATAGCCGTCCAGGATGAAGCCATTGGCGACATCGGCCTGGCCGAGCCGCGCTTCCAGCATGCCGAGCAGGATGTCATCGGAAACCAGGTCGCCACGCGCCATGACTTCCTTGGCTTTCAAGCCCAACGGCGAGCCGGCGGCGACTTCGGCGCGCAACAGGTCGCCGGTGGAAATATGCGGGATCTCAAAACTCTCTTTGAGCCGTGCAGCCTGGGTGCCCTTGCCCGAACCGGGCGGTCCCAACAGAACCAATCGCATCAGTGGACTCCACTTTCGAATAAAAACGCGTTGCGGTTGGCGGCGTTAGACTCGAGCCTTCGCCAGCACTGACCGTCTGGTCGTGCAGCTTACCGCATCCGGGGAATGTCCCGGCACTGTCCCTGCGTCATGTCCCCTTCGAGGAGCCTGTCCCTTATGACCATCGGCAACTTGTTGTATGCCCAATCCGGCGGCGTCACCGCTGTCATCAACGCCACCGCCGCTGGCGTGATCGGCGAGGCACGCGCACGCAAGGTCAAGGTGCTGGCGGCGCGCAACGGCATTCTGGGTGCCCTGCGCGAAGAGTTGATCGACACCTCCAGGGAATCGGCTGCCGCCATCGCCGCGCTGGCGCAGACCCCCGGCGGCGCGTTCGGCTCGTGCCGCTACAAGCTCAAGTCGCTGGAACAGGACAGCGCCAAGTACGAACGCCTGCTCGAGGTCCTGCGTGCGCATGACGTGCGCTGGTTCCTCTACAACGGCGGCAACGACTCGGCCGATACCGCGTGGAAGGTCTCGCAGCTGGCCAAGGCCTATGGCTACCCGCTGCATTGCATCGGCGTGCCCAAAACCATCGACAACGATCTGGCGGTGACCGATACCTGCCCCGGCTTTGGCTCGGCCGCCAAATACACCGCGGTATCGGTGCGCGAGGCGGCATTGGACGTCGCCGCCATGGCCGACACCTCCACCAAGGTCTTCATCTACGAAGCGATGGGCCGCCATGCCGGCTGGCTGGCTGCCGCAGCCGGCCTGGCCGGGCAGGGTCCGGACGACGCGCCGCAGATCATCCTGCTGCCCGAACGGGCCTATGATCAGGCCGCGTTCCTGGCCAGGGTCAAGCAAGTGGTCGAAAAGGTGGGCTGGTGCGTGGTGGTCGCCAGCGAAGGCATCCAGGACGCGCAGGGCCGCTTTGTCGCCGATGCGGGCGGTGCTGCAGATTCGTTCGGCCATGCCCAACTCGGCGGCGTGGCCGCGTTCCTGGCCGCGCAGGTCAAACAAGAGCTGGGCTACAAGGTGCACTGGACGCTGCCCGACTACCTGCAACGCTCCGCACGCCACCTGGCGTCGAAGACCGACTGGGAACAGGCCCAGGCAGTGGGCAAGGCCGCCGTGCAGTACGCGCTCAAGGGCATGAACGCGGTGATCCCGGTGATCGAGCGCGTCAGCGATACCCCTTATCGCTGGAAGATCGTGCCGGCCCCGCTGCACAAGGTGGCCAACCACGAAAAGAAGATGCCTCCCAGCTTCCTGCGCAAGGACGGCTTCGGCATCACCGAGCGCGCCCGTCGCTACTTCGCTCCGCTGATCAAGGGCGAAGCGCCGCTGACCTATGGCAACGACGGCCTGCCGAAGTATGTGGCGCTGAAGAACGTGGCAGTGGCCAAGAAGCTGCCGGCGTGGGAGGGCTGACGCATCGCTCAGCCCCCCGGCGCACCGCTCGGATCACGCGCATGCCACGACGCGTCATCCCGAACGCATACGGGATGCGGCGGTGCGCTCTGCCTTGAGGCAGCACGGCGACGCACCGACCACATCGGATGGGGAATCTATCGCGGAAGTGAGCCGGAGCGATGGACACTCCATCGCCACGGCAGCCGGCCACCGCTTGCAGCGTCAGCGTGGGAGCAGGAGCTACGGCGCCATCGCCAGGTTGACCCCGAGCGTGATCCAGCCGTGCGGCGCGTTGCGGCGGTCCTGTCCGGCGACAAGGTCGATGCTGGACGCCTTGCCGACCATCCGGCGCAGCCCCAACTGACCGCCTTGTCCGGCATGGTCATCCCCGAAGGCCTCGGCCAGAACGGTCCACGACGCATTGATCGCATGCTCCATCCCGAGCCCGGCGCTGGTCGTATCCGGCCCGGCATGCAGCGCAGAGGCACCGAGGTTGGCGTGGATGCGGGTAGCGGCGTCGGGGCCGATCGACCACGTCAACGGCACGCTGAGGTAGCTGCCGCGCTGCTGCGGACCCTGCCATGCGCGCTGCATGCCGACCGACACCGCAAGGCCCCAGGCGTGGCGCTCCGGATCGCGCAAGACACGCTTGGCACCGACATCCAACGATGCCGGCCCGTGCCTGAGGTCGGTCAGCCCGAACGCGATCTCCGTTCCCATTACATTGCATGCAGGTACCACGGTGCTGGAAGCGCCGCTCGGCGTTGCCCGCCACCAGGCTTCCAGCTGACAGTGGCCGCGCGCAGTGACGCCGGCATCATCGACGACCATGCTGGCGGCCGCGCGCGCCGTCACCGGATGCGACAACGCAATGGCTGCAAGCAGTATCGTGCAGTAACGAAATGGCTTCATGCATATCACATCGAAGAGGACGGCTGCCCCCGCCTACCCCACGCGGCAGCGCCGCGTAGACCAGGAATCGGGTCGACGATTGCCCACGCAGGCATGGGTTCGCTGCATGGCGCCGCGCAGTATCCACGACGCGTTGTGTGTGCCGCAATGTGGATGGCAGAGCCGCTCTCAGGGCGTCGTCACGGGCAGGCCTTGCCTTCCATGAGCTGCTGCGCTGCGAACATCGGCACCTGCGGAATCTTGCCGGCAGCAGCCTGCTGTTTCGCATCTTCCAGATAGATGCGCGACTGACCCTGCCCATCCAGCTGCGGCTTGGCGTCCACCGGCTTGCGCCAGACGCGCACCACCGCCTGCTGGCTCGGGCAGGCCGCACTGGGAACACGGATCACGTCGTTGAAGATCCAGCCCGACGCAACGCTGGGCGCGGCCTTGGCGTAGTCCACGAAACGCGCGCGCGGCTGACAGGTAGGACTGCTACGCACCACCGACAAGGTATACGGCTGCGCCGCATTCCCGGTGAAGACGCCCTCGAGCCGTGCGCACGCCTCGGGAATCTGCCGCAAGGTGTGCACGGCGCCGACCGCCTGCGCGGTGCCGGCTGGACGCGGCTTGAGCTCCGGCACGGGGTCGGCGGCGAACGCGCTACCGGCAAGCAACAAGGCACTCAGCGCTGTGACGTAGCTGGACGCGGCGTGGTTGGACATGGTCGCTCCGTGGAAGGCCTGGATCGTGGTGGCCGCAGGCTGTCACGCGGCAACTGAACGACGTGCCAAAGCCATGGTGGTGGCACCCCCGCAAACCGCGGCGCATACTCGGTCGCGATCCGGCCATTGAACATCGCGACGCGCATTGCGGCCCCTGCGGCCGTCGAGTCCGTAATCGCCATCTACTCGTCGTGCATCGCCCCTGGTTCGTCCCGACCGGATGACATCCATTCTTTGGGAGGGGTCATGCTGGAACATTACGGGTTGGTGCTTGCGCTGGGTTGTGCGGTCGTGGCAATCGTCTATGGCATGGTCTCCGCGCGCTGGGTGGTCGCGCAGCCAAGCGGCAATGCACGCATGCAGGAGATTGCCGCCGCGATCCAGGAAGGCGCGCGCGCCTACCTCAACCGGCAGTACCTCACCATTTCGATCGCCGGCGGCGTGCTGTTCGTCCTGGTCGGCCTGTTCCTGAGCTGGTACACCGCGATCGGCTTTGCGCTTGGCGCAGTGTTGTCCGGGCTGGCCGGGTACATCGGCATGAATGTCTCGGTGCGCGCCAACGTGCGCACGGCCGAGGCTGCGCGCCAGGGCATCGGCAAGGCGATGGACGTGGCGTTTCGCGGCGGCGCGATCACCGGCATGCTGGTGGTCGGACTCGGGCTGCTCGGCGTGGCCGGCTATTTCGCCGCGCTGCAGGCCATGGGGCTTGCACTGGAGCAGAACCTGCATGCGCTGGTCGGGCTGGCGTTCGGATCGTCGCTGATCTCGATCTTCGCTCGCCTGGGAGGCGGCATCTTCACCAAGGGTGCGGATGTGGGCGCGGACCTGGTGGGCAAGGTCGAAGCCGGCATTCCCGAAGACGATCCACGCAACCCGGCCGTGATCGCCGACAACGTGGGCGACAACGTGGGCGATTGCGCCGGCATGGCGGCCGATCTGTTCGAGACCTATGCGGTGACCGTGATCGCCACGATGCTGCTCGGCAGTCTGACACTCGCCGACACCGGGCCGCATGCGGTGCTGTATCCGCTGGTGCTTGGCGGTGTCTCGATCATCGCTTCGATCGTCGGCGCGGCCTTCGTCAAGGTCAAGCCCGGCGGCTCGATCATGGGCGCCCTCTACAAGGGGGTGATCGTATCCGGTGTGCTGGCGGCGCTGGCGTACTGGCCGATCACCCAGGCATTGATGCGCGACAACAGCCACGGCGCCACCGCGTTGTATCTGTGCGCGCTGATCGGCCTGGTGTTGACCGGGCTGATCGTCTGGATCACCGAGTACTACACCGGCACCCAATACACGCCGGTGCAGCACGTGGCATCGGCGAGCACCACCGGCCATGGCACCAACATCATTGCCGGCCTTGGCATTTCGATGAAATCCACCGCGCTGCCGGTGGTCGCCGTATGTGCCGCGATCTGGAGCGCGTTCCATTTCGGCGGCCTGTACGGCATCGCCATCGCGGCCACCGCCATGCTGTCGATGGCCGGCATGATCGTGGCATTGGACGCATACGGCCCCATCACCGACAACGCCGGCGGCATCGCCGAGATGGCCGAACTGCCGCCGGACGTGCGCAGCATCACCGATCCACTGGATGCGGTCGGCAATACCACCAAGGCCGTGACCAAGGGCTATGCGATCGGTTCGGCGGCGCTGGCCGCCCTGGTGCTGTTCGCCGACTACACCCACAACCTGCAGGCCGCCAACCCGGAAGCGGTGTTCACCTTCGACCTGTCCGACCACACGGTGATCATCGGCTTGCTGATCGGCGGACTGATTCCCTACCTGTTCGGCGCAATGGCGATGGAAGCGGTCGGCCGCGCGGCGGGCGCAGTGGTGGAGGAAGTGCGGCGCCAGTTCCGCGAGATGCCCGGCATCATGGCCGGCACCGCCAAGCCGCAATACGATCGTGCGGTGGACATGCTGACCCGCTCGGCGATCCGCGAAATGGTCGTGCCATCGCTGCTGCCAGTCGTGGTCCCCATCGTGGTGGGCTTGCTGCTGGGGCCACGCGCATTGGGGGGGCTGCTGATCGGCACCATCGTCACCGGGTTGTTCCTGGCCATTTCCATGACCACCGGCGGTGGCGCCTGGGACAACGCCAAGAAGTACATCGAAGATGGCCACTTCGGCGGCAAGGGCAGCGAAGCGCACAAGGCCGCGATCACTGGCGATACCGTCGGCGACCCGTACAAGGACACCGCAGGCCCGGCGATCAACCCGCTGATCAAGATCATCAACATCGTGGCTTTGCTGCTGGTGCCGCTGCTCTAGCCCGGCGCACGGCCCAAGCGGGCACCCGATGCTCCACCGATCGGGATGCCCGCTGCGGCGCGACCGCTCGACGCCAGGCGGTCGCCCGTGGGGGCACCTGCTGCGGACTACCGCGAATGGCGCAACGCATACCGCCCCGGCCTGCGCCACGTCGATCGAAGGGCCGCCGGCGCGTGTCCTATAGACAGCCGATCAGGCCGTCGTAGATCGGCGGAGCGCCGCCGGGCAGCGGCTCGAACAACGGATTGGTCACCGCCAACACGCGGTACAGCTCGTCCAGGCGGGTTCCGGCCTTCAACGGCGCAGTACAGCGCCAGACCCGGCTATCGGACCGCAGGTAACCGGTGCGCGGATCCACGCTGACCTCGCTGGCGCCGAACGTCCAGATGCAGCTGCGCACGATCCCGCTGACCCGCTGGACCGAACAACGGAAGCGCAACGACTGGTAATCGCTGAACTCCCCACCGCAGAAGGTATCGCCACAGATCTGGTCGAAGTCGTGCTCCAGCCGCTGCTCCAGGTCGATGAACGCCTCCCAGCCCTCGCCGTTGGCGGGCCAGTCCACCGCATCGACGAAGGCCGGCGCGGCGGAGGTGGCCGTGGCGGCGGGAGCCAGAATGGACAACGACAAGACGACGAGGACGTGGGCAAGCCTGTACATGGGCACTCTCCGTAGCTGGGATGTGCCGTCAGCGTGCGCCGGGGCAAGCGCCGCCGGCATCGGAGAGCTCCCCGCGTCGCGTGCGGACTATGCCGCGGCCGGCCATCGGAAGCCTGCCCATTCAGGGTCGCTGCAGCGCAACAGCCGAACGCGTAGAATCGCGCTCCACACACTGCTGATGCCTCGGAGCTACGCGCATGGGTCTTGAACTGGTCACCTCTGGCAAGAATCTGCCGGAAGAAATCAACGTCGTCATCGAAATCCCCAAGGATTCCGAGCCAGTCAAGTACGAAGTGGATAAGGCCAGCGGCGCGATCTTCGTCGACCGCATCCTGTCCACCCCGATGCGCTATCCCTGCAACTACGGCTACGTGCCCAACACCCTGTGCGGCGACGGCGATCCGGCCGATGTCCTGGTGGTGCTGCCGTTGCCGCTGGTGCCGGGCTCGGTGGTGCGGTGCCGCCCGGTCGGCGTGTTGCGCATGAGCGACGAAGCCGGCAGCGACGAAAAGATCCTGGCGGTGCCGATCGAGAAGATCTTCTCCGGCTACGCGCACATCGAGGACATCAACCAGGTGTCCAGCCACTGGATGGAGCGCATCGGCCACTTCTTCGAACACTACAAGGATCTGGAGAAGGGCAAGTGGGTCAAGCTGGACGGCTGGGGCGGCGCGGTGGAAGCCAAGCGCATCCTGGTGGAAGCGGTGGAACGCTTCAACTCCGACGTGCCCTGATCCATTCAGCCCTGCAACGGCCCTGCAGGCATGGGGCGATCGGGATCACGCTTTCGGCGTGATCCCGGTGACCGCTGGCGGCAGATTGGGTACATTGCCGACAGCGTTTGGCCGGTGTCTGTCACCGGTGACTTCTGGGGAAGTGTCTTGCGTATTCTGTTTGTTGGGGACGAAGCCAGCCTTCCGTCCGACCTGATCGATTATGTCGCCGATCTCGGCGAGCAGTGGCAGGCACAGCAGGTCGCCGATGGCAATTCGGCGATCGAGGCTGCCGCGCTGTCGCCCTTCGATGCGGTGATCGTTGCGCCGGTCCTGCCGGACCTGACTGCGGCGACCTTGCTGGGGCAGATCCGTACCCTGCGACCGGACACGATCCGGATTGCGTTGATCGACGCCCAGGATGGCCAGCGGACGCCACCGGCCCGCATCATCGGCGTGGCGCATCGCTTCCTGCCGATGCCGTTGGCGCCGGAAGTGCTGCTCGAGGCGGTCACCAGCCTGGAAGAATTACGCGATCTGCTCGGCAATCCGCGCCTGCGCGCGGCGATAGGCCGGATCGAGAAACTGCCTTCGCCGCCACACCTGTATCTGAGCCTGATGCATGCGTTGGAAGAAGACGATGGTGCCGACGCGGCCGATATCGCCAAGCTGATCGCGGGCGACCCGGCGATCGCCGCCAAGGTGCTGCAGTTGTGCAACTCGGCGTTCTTCTCCGGCGGCCGCAGCATTACCGATCTGCGCACGGCGGTCACCCGTCTGGGCGTCGCGACGCTGCGCGATCTGGTGCTTGCCAGCGAAGTGTTCTCGGTGCAGACCCTGACGCCCGCCGAACGTAGCGCGATGCAACGGCGCGCCCTGCTTTCTTCGCGGCTGGCGGCCAAGGTATTGCCGCCGACCAGCGCGGAACTGGGCTCCACCGCGGCCTTGCTGGCCGATATCGGCCTGCTGCTGCCGGGTGTGCGCGACGAACGCGAGCCGACGCCGGAGGGCGGCGACGAGCGCCTGGGCCATACCGAAGCCGGCGCCTATCTGCTCGGCCTGTGGGGCCTGCCGATGCCGATCATCGAAGCGGTCGCCTTCCATCGGCACCCGCAGCGTTCCAGCCTGCGCAGTTTCTGGGTCACCGGCGCGGTCCATGTGGCCACGGCGCTGGCCAGCGGCGAAACGGTGGACGAGGAGTATCTGTCCAGGGTCGGCGTGATCTCGCGCCTGCCCACCTGGCGCGAACAGGCCGATACCCTGCTGGGGCTTGCCGAGGCGTGATCGGCTGATCGCACTGGCGATCGGAATGGAAAAGGCGCGATCGGATCGCGCCTTTTTTCGTTGCCACCTCGCTCGCAGGCCGGGCGCCGGTCTCGCATGCATGGCCGGCCACGCACTCCGACGCTGGCGGGCTCGGCCGTTCCCACCCTGCACCGCTGGCTGTGCCGGCAGGAGCGCCTGCCGGACGCTGGCACCGCTCAGTTGGCAGCCGGCTTCAGGACACACGGCCCTGCATTTGTCGCATGTCCTGTAGCGGCTCATCTTGCAGCGGCCAGCGTAGAAACCCCGCCTTTCCGGCAGACGCCATCCTGCCAGCGCATCGTTCCGTTGAGCGTCTGTCGGCTGCGTCAACGACACGCTCCAGTGCGAGACCCCGCTGCTCGCGACGAAGCCGCACATAAAAAAAGCGGGCCTTTCGGCCCGCTTTCTTGTTGCGACGCTTCGATGATCAGAAGCGCTGGTTGTACTGCACGAACAGGAAGCGGTCGTAGTCCAGCATCGGGTCGATCGCAGCGGTGCTGCTGTTGGTGATCGAGTAGGTCACCGGCGGCTGCCTGTTCCAGATGTTGCGTGCACCAACGGTCACGCTGCCATCCCACGGAGCCTGCCAGGTCACGGAGACGTCCTGGTAGGAGATCGAACCCTTCTTGTTGGCGCCCGTACCGCCGCCCCAACCCGGATTCGGGGTCTGGTAGTTCGGGTCGTTGCACTCGATACCTGCCGAGGCATCCCAGCAGTAATCGCGGAAACCGCCGTAGTAGCGCAGGTTCCAGTTGGCCGACAGCGAACCCAGCGACCAATCCACACCCAGGGTGGCGCGCACGCGCGGGAAGTTCCAGTAGCCGGCCGAATTCGCCCAATCCGCACCCGACTCGGCCTGCGACTTGTAGGTCGCCAGGTAGTTGGTGTCCAGGTTGAAGGCGAACTTGCCGTACGCGGTTTCCGGCATGCGGTAACGCACACCGAAGTTGTAGCCTTCGGTTTCCAGACGACCCAGGTTGACGTTGCCGCGGCTCAGCGTGGTGACCTGGCCGCTGATCGGGTCACGACCGTAGTCGGCGCAGTAGCTGGCCAGGCTGTTGAGGTAGCAGTTGTTCAACACATCGTTGGCCGTCAGCGACGTGATGATGTTGGAGATCGAAATGCGGTACCAGTCCAGCGAGAGGTCCAGGCCCTGTACCCACTGCGGGCTGTACACCATGCCCACGGTGCGGGTGATGCTGTATTCCGGCTCCAGCTCCGTGTTGCCCACGCCGGAATTGAACGGTGCGTTGCCCTGCACGTCGCGGCGGGTCACCGGGTTGCCCGCAGTGTCGGTCTGGCGGTAACCGGCCGGCAGGCCTTCGCCGGCACAGCGTGCTGCCACGCCCGCATTGCCCAGCGAGCCGAAGGTGGCATCGCACGGATCGGTGAAGCTATCGAAGGTCTGAGAACCGCCACCGAAGGTGTCCGACAGCGTCGGCGCACGGAAGCCGGTGCCGTAGGTACCGCGCACCAGCAGGTCGTCGATCGGCTTCCAGGTGAAGCTGAACTTGCTGTTGGTGGTGTCGCCAAAGCGGCTGTAGTTGCTGTAGCGCGCGGCCACGTCGAACGACAGCTCCTTGGCGCCCGGCAGATCGCTCAGCACCGGGATCAGCAGTTCCAGGTAGGCTTCGTTGGTCTGGTAGCGACCTTCGGTCGCCTGCGCCGCCAGGTCGGTGGTGTAACCGGCGCTGGACAGCTGATCCGGATAGTCGTAACCGCTGATCTGGCGATGTTCGAAGCCTGCTGCGAAGCCCAGCTCACCGGCCGGCAGTTCGACCAGGCCACCGGTGATGTTGGCGGTCCACTGCTTGCTCAGGCTCTGCTGCGTGGACTGGCCAAGCGCATTGATGTACTGCAGTGCGTTCGGCGTGGAAGCCGACGGGCCGCCCAGGATGTTGAACGGGGTGCACTGGCCCAGCGCGTTGCTGGTGCCCAGTGCGATCGGAGCCGCTGCGGTACCGCACTGCACCTGGCCCTGCGCATTGAGGAACGACGGGCCGAGCGCCTTCTGCAACGCCAGCAGGTTGATGTTGCCGCGCGAAACCTGCGTCACATCGTACTTGTTGTAGTTGAAGCCGACATCCCAGTTCCAGCCGTGGCTGCCGACGTCGAACACGCCTTCGAGCGCCGCATCGAAGTGCAGGGTCTTGACGTTGCTTTCGGTGGTGCGCGGCAACTCGATGGTACGACGGAACCAGCTGGTGATGTCCTGGCCGACCGGGTTGTAGTAGCTGCTGCCGCTGATCGCCACCGGGAACTGCGGCTGCGAACGCGCCTGCAGCGGGTAGCCGGCGATCTGACGGTTCGAGTCGCGCTCGGAGTACATCGCGGTCGACTTGAAGGTCAGGCTGTCGGTCAGGTTGTAGCTACCGGTGGTGAAGATCGACTTGTTGCGGCTGGACTGCTGCAACATCATCTGGTCGACGGAGTTGTAATAGTCGTCGGTGGTGATCTCGTTGTGGTAGTTGGCCAGGTTGCGCGAATCGGCACCCACGCCACGGCCGTCGAACGAACCGGTGTGATTGAGGATGTAGGTTTCACCATTGGAGGTGAAACGACCCCACGGGCCGGTCGCGCTCAGGCTGTCCTCGATGTGGTTCGGGCCGGCCGAGTAACGGGTCAGCGCACGGTCCTTGGCCCACACCGGATCTTCGTTGGTGTAGTTGGCGCCGAACACCAGCGAGGCGCGGTCGGTGGTGGTGCCGGCGGTGAAGGAGTACTGCTCCTTGGAACCGTCGCCGCGACCGTTCTGACCGAAGTACGCCGAAGCTTCGGCGCCGTCGTAGTTCTGACGCAGGATGATGTTGACCACACCGGCCACGGCATCGGAGCCGTAGATCGCCGAGGCGCCGTCCTTCAGGACTTCGATGCGCTCGATCAGCGAGCTGGGGATGGTCGACATGTCGGTCAGGCCGTTCAGGCTGCTGGTCCAACGCTTGCCGTTCACCAGCACCAGGGTGCGGTTCTCATTCAAGTTGTACAGGTTGACGTACTGGCCACCCTGCTCCGGATCGGAGGTCAGCACCGCCGCCTTGCTATAGGTCTGGGTGCCGGCGATCGACAGGTTCTGAAGGATGTCGCCGACGCTGACCAGACCGGACTTCTGGATGTCCTGCTGGGACACGGTGAACACCGGCTGCGCGGTTTCCACGTCGACCGAGCGAATGCGCGAGCCGGTGATTTCGATGCGATCCAGCGTCGTGGTCGACGGGGCGGACTGCTCTTGTGCATTGGCGGCAAACGCCGGCGTCAACGCGATCGCAATACCGGCGGGCAACAGGCCCAGCCGCACTGCGGAGGTGCGAAGGTTCATCAATCTCTCCAGGGTTCGTTAGTGGCGCGTTAAGCGCCCCTGTGCAAATTACGTTTGCGTGAACGCCGTCGCTTTGCGGGTCACGTTCCGTGGCTTTGCCGAATCTGGCGGGATGGCCGCCTGGTCGCGGTAATGGGAGGCGGAGACACCGAAGCGCGCACGGAACGCGCGCGCGAAACTGCAGCAGTTGTCGAAGCCGCTGGCGGCCGCGACCTCACCGATCATCATCGAGGTATCGCGCAGCAGATCCGACGCGCGCTCCAGGCGCAGGCGCGCCGACAAGGCCTGCGGACTTTCCTCGTACAGGCTCTGGAAGGTCTTGGAGACGTACCAGCTGGAGAAGTTGGTCAGCTGCGCCAACTCGCTGATGCGCACCACGCGGTCGCTATTGCCTTCCAGATAGAGACGGGCGCGCTGCATGCGGCCGAAGACCTGGCGGCGACGACTGCGCGAGCGGCCCGGGCAGCGTTGTTCCTGCTCGATGAAACTGCGTTGCATGGCGGCCAAGTGCAACAGCAGCGGCCGTGCCGAGGCGCTGTCGCTTTGCGTGGCCGCGTTGCGCCACAGTCGCAACGCGATGCGCAGATCGTTGCGCGCGAGCTGGCTGCGTCCCGGGTACAGCGTGGCATCGGTCAATTCGGCCAGCGACTGCAGGCTGTCGCCATCCAGACCCACCCCAACACACAAGGCGCCGCGATCTGCCTGCACGTTGGGATGGGAATCCTTGTCGAAGGCGATCCAGTCGCCTGCACGCAGCCGGAAGCGACCCTCCTTGGATTCCACCCAGGCGCGTCCGCGCAACTGCACCCACAAAGTGAAGGTGGCAGAGACTGTGCGGATGCTGCCCAGCCGCGACACCGCCAGACAGGTGGTCGGCGCCGACTCGCCGGCGGTGTCCAGCGTCAGCGCGAGACCGCGATCGGCAGTGATGACCTGTTGCATGTTGGCAGCCCCCTGTACGAAAGAGGGCGCATTGTTTTGCCGAATCTGGCGCCGGTCAGGAAGTTCCGACGAAACCCTGCCGAAATCGCCACGAAGCCTTTCCGAGAAAGTTACGAGGCCATTTTTCTCAGCAGGATCAGCAAGTTGGAGAGCACACCCAAGTTCGCGACGGGGCGCTCCGGCAGCGTCATATGGGCGATCGCGCTGCCATCTTCTTCGGCCAGTGCCACATACAGCGCACCGCTGTGCTGATCCACGCTGAAGCCGTTGATGGTGGTGAACTTGGTCGCATCCAGGCATCGCCCGCTGCCACCACTACGCAGCATCGCATCGAAGGTGGCGCAGCTGTCGGTGGGCGAGAGATAGTGCACCTGCCCCGCAATGCCTGGCGCCCAGGCGCGATAGCGCCAGCGCGACGGCTGCTGCGGATCGATCGCCTGCAAGGTATCGGCTGCCAACGATGGCGCGATCTGCCACAAGCCGCCGCGGCTCAGCCGCGTCAACAACAGCTGGCCGCTGTGCCGGTCCAGACGCACCTGCGAGACATCCGGCAACGAGGCCAACGCACGCCACGGGCTGCTGCGCCGATCGTACAGGGTGGCGAAGGTGTGTCCATCCTCGGCCGCGGCGACCACCAACAGACGGTCGGGATCGGGCAGATGGATCGCCTGAAGCGGCCGCGGCTGCGGGACTGGCAGGCGCACCGCCTCCCCGGTTTCCGGGGTCACCTCGAACAGCGCAGCATGCCCCCGCGCATCGCTGCCGCTGACCAGCACCTGCCGCGCATCGGCCGACCAGTCGGCCGCCTGCCGCGCATCCGGTCGCACGCCTTCGATCAGACGCACCGAGCCCGGGCGGGTGACATCGCCCCACCACAATCCGTAGGCGCCTGAGCGATCGGAGGCGAAGATCAGCTGGCGGCCGTCGGGCGCGATCACGGGATGGTCGTCGCGCCCGCTGGAGACGAACAACCGCCGCCGGAGGTAACCGCCGTTCATGGGATCCTGGATGACCTGATACACGCCGAACAAGGGCCTGCGTTGCACGAACACCAGATGGCCCTGCGCAACGTCCGGGGCCTGGGCATCGTCCACCCCGAGATCGTGCAGGCTGCGATCGCCCAGATCGAGCCGATACAAACGCGACTCGCTGTCCACCCGGCGCCCGAAGACCACCCCGCTGCCGTCCGGCAGCCAGCTCCAGCCGCGGATGTCGGCGTTGTCGTAGGTCAAGCGCTCGGCACCACCGCCCTGCGCGGGAATCCTCCACAGATCGCCCAGTTGCGGGTTACGCAGGAACACGATCCAGCGCCCGTCGGGCGAATAGCGCGGCGCGTAATCGAAGTCGTCGGTGCCGGCACTGTAGCGCAGGGTCTGCCACTGACCACTGTCCAGATCCAGACGCCGGATACGCGCAGATCCCTGCGCGCCGCTCATGCTGCCGAACAGCAGCGCGCGCCCGTCCGGCGACCAGCTGAAACTGAGCATGTCCGCGCCGTCGCAGCGCGCTACCTCACGCGCGGCCGTTCCGGTCGCAGCGGCGATCATGATCCGGCACCTGCCATCGGGCGACTGCCGGGAGAACGCGATATCGCGCCCATCCGGCGACCACGCCGGTAGCCGATCGGAAACGCCGGGCGCAGGCGTCTGCAGCACGCGGGGATACGCGTTGTCGGTGCGCTTGACCAGGATCGACGTAGTCAGGCGACCTTCGGTCAGCGAGGCATAGGCCACCATGGAGCCGTCGGGCGACAGGCTGGGGGTGAGATCGAAGCCGCCACCGGTGGTGATGACCTGGTAAGGCCGTTTGGGACTGCCCGGCACGGTGGCCGAGGCCGCGCTGGAAGAGGACATCGGCGCACGCAGCCACAGCATCCACCCTGCCAGGCTCGCCACCAGCAGCACGGCCAGGGACGTGATGATCGAGACCTTCCAGCGCCCCCGCGCCCCTTTCGAATCCGCAGCGCTGGATGCGTCGGTCGAAGGCGGGCGCGCGCCCGCTGCCACCGTGTCATCGGCGGCAGCGACCGCAGGGACCGTCTCGACTGGCGACGCTTGCTGCGCAGGCAACGCAGCCGGAAGCGCGTGCGCCGACTCGGACGCATGCGCCTCCCACGCCACCGGTGCGATCAGGCGGTACCCGGTCTTGGCGATGGTCTCGATATGCTGGGAACGCTCGCTGCCCTGGCTGGCGAAGGCCTTGCGCAGCTGCGTCACCGCCTGGGTCACCACATCGTTGGTGGGCAAGGTATCCGGCCAGACCTCCGTCAGCAGTTGCTCACGACTGACCACCTGCCCGGGCTGACGTGCCAGCGTCAGCAGCACCGCCAACGACTTCGGCGCCAACCGCAGCACGCGCCGCGCGCCGGGCACATGCACCTCGCGAGAAGTCACATCGACCACGCACTCCCCGACGTACAGCCGGGCAGCGGGCATGGCATTGGCGGGAGGGACACTCATCGGCAAGGAAACGCATCGCACGCAAAGAGACGACAAAGGGCGCAACGCGCGGTCGCGCGAAACGCCAAATTCAGCAAAGGACCACGACCGACTGTGTCATGCATCCATTTGGTGCAAATTTTACCCTATGCGCCGTTGCTTCCTATGACAGGCGGCGACGTCAGGCTCTCTCTCTCTCGCCGACGAATTCGAATAATCACGATGTTCTCTTCGCGCCTTCTGGCGCGATTTTTTTATCTGCGATTCAGCTCGAGCGCCCGAGACCCTTGCACGCCGGAACCGGTTGCAGAACGACCGCACGGCGGCACTTGCGCATCGCCGTGCGATCTGCACAACTAAAACTGAACTAGCGCTAAGCGACCGCTACCCGACGTAGTGACCGCGCCGGCCGTGCGCGCTTAGGACGCACGATAGACCTGCGCGCCCTGGGCCAGGAATTGCGCCGCCTTCTCTTCCATTCCGGCTGCCAGTGCCCGCTCCTCGCCTACCCCGTGTTCGGCCGCGTAATCGCGTACGTCCTGGGTGATCTTCATCGAACAGAAATGCGGCCCGCACATCGAACAGAAGTGCGCGAGCTTGTGCGCGTCCTTCGGAAGGGTTTCGTCGTGGAACTCCTTGGCCTTGACCGGATCCAGGCCGAGATGGAATTGGTCTTCCCAGCGAAACTCGAAGCGCGCCTTGCTCAGCGCGTTGTCGCGCACCTGTGCGCCCGGATGGCCCTTGGCAAGATCGGCCGCGTGCGCGGCGATCTTGTAGGCCATGATGCCGTCGCGCACGTCCTGCCGGTTGGGTAGGCCCAGGTGTTCCTTGGGCGTGACATAGCACAGCATCGCCGTGCCGTACCAACCGATCATGGCCGCCCCGATCGCGCTGGTGATGTGGTCGTAGCCCGGCGCGATATCGGTGGTCAGCGGCCCCAGCGTGTAGAACGGCGCCTCACCGCACTCGCGCAACTGTTTGTCCATGTTTTCCTTGATCAGTTGCATCGGCACGTGGCCGGGACCTTCGATCATGGTCTGCACGTCGTGCTTCCAGGCCACCCGGGTCAACTCGCCGAGCGTTTCCAGTTCGCCGAACTGCGCCGCATCGTTGGCGTCGGCGATGCAGCCAGGACGCAGGCCATCACCCAGCGAAAAGGCCACGTCGTAGGCCTTCATGATGTCGCAGATGTCTTCGAAGTGGGTGTAGAGGAAGTTTTCCTTGTGATGGGCCAGGCACCACTTGGCCAGGATGGAACCACCGCGCGACACGATGCCGGTGAGGCGTCTGGCGGTCAGCGGCACGTAGCGCAGCAGCACGCCGGCATGGATGGTGAAGTAGTCCACGCCTTGTTCGGCCTGCTCGATCAGGGTGTCGCGGAAGATCTCCCAGGTGAGTTCTTCGGCGCGCCCGTCGACCTTTTCCAACGCCTGGTAGATCGGCACCGTCCCGATCGGCACCGGCGAATTGCGGATGATCCACTCGCGCGTCTCGTGGATGTGCTTGCCGGTGGACAGATCCATCACCGTGTCGCCGCCCCAGCGGATCGCCCACACCAGTTTTTCCACCTCTTCGGCGATACCGGACGACACCGCGCTGCTGCCGATGTTGGCGTTGATCTTGGTCAGGAAGTTACGGCCGATGATCATCGGCTCGCTCTCGGGATGATTGATGTTATTGGGCAGGATCGCACGGCCGCGCGCGATCTCCTGCCGCACGAATTCCGGCGTGATGCGCTGCTGGATCGCGGCACCGAAAGGCTCGCCCGGATGCTGCTGGCGCAGCACCGCATCGGCGACGGACTCCAGCCGCTGGTTTTCGCGAATGGCCACGAATTCCATCTCGGGAGTGACGATGCCGCTGCGTGCGTAGTGCATCTGGGTGACATTGGCGCCGGCACGTGCGACACGCGGCAGGTGGCGCGCGGGAAAGCGCACCGCGTCCAGCCGCGCATCCTGCTCGCGACCGCGTCCGAAGCTGGAACTGAGCCGATCCAGGGCCACGGTATCGCCACGTTCGGCGATCCAGCCCGCGCGCAGCGGTGCCAGCCCGGCGGCCAGATCGATCGCCGCCTGTGGATCGGTGTACGGCCCGGAGGTGTCGTAGACGCTGAGCGGCGGGTTGTCTTCGCCGCCGAACAGGGTCGGAGTGCGGGTCAGGGCGATCTCGCGCATCGGCACCTGCAGATCCGGGCGCGAGCCCTGCACGAAGATCTTGCGCGAACCGGGAATCGGCTGGGTCACAGCTCCGGACAGGGATTGGGTGTGTTGCTGCAAAACGGTGGGCGCGGCATTCATGGCATTCGTCCTGTGTGCTGGAAGACCAGCACCGGGGGCGCTGGCTCTGCGAGGGAATCGCAGTACGGACGAAGCGGCGGCGCTCAACACGCAAGGCCCGTGCAGGCACGGACCATCGCATCTAACGAAGCTTCCCTACGCCGGTATGAGCCGGATCAGGTTCGAAGGGACTATCTCAACCGCAACACTGCTGCGGTACCCCCACTTCGGTGCAAATTAGAACACGAAACGCAGCGGCCAAGCGCCGCCCGCCTTACGCGCCGGCACGCGTGCGCGGTGCATCCCGCTCTGGACGCGCCCAGACCCTTGCGCCATGCTCCGCGCCTGCTTGCACGCCACTCTGCCCATGAACTCCAGCGTCTCACGCCGCCCGTTGACTCACGCCGAAGCCGACGCGTTGCAGGCACGTTGCCCAGCCGGTTGGGAGTACCTGCGCTTGCGTGGCGGCGAGGACGGCTTCGATGCCTGCGATGGCCCACTGCGGATCGATGGGGCACTGGAAATCGAGGAGAACGTGCTCGTGGTTCTGGGCGACCTGGAGTGCGACATCCTGTTCGTCAACGATATCGCCAGCCTGATCGTCGCCGGGGAACTGCGCGCCCAGGCGATCATCGCCAACGGTGGCCTCCACGTGCTTGGCGACCTCGACTGCCAGACCCTGGTCGGTCTGTCCTATGGCGATCGTATCTTCGGCTGCACCGGGCGTGCCCGCGTGGGCACGCTGATCGAGGACGCGCATACTTTCGACTTCGTCGGCACATTCGAAGCCGACCTGATCGCGCCGCAGTCCAACGTCATCGCTGTGCCGGAGAACGCACGCATCGCCCGCGATTTCCGCCACGGCATGGACGCGCAGCAGGCGCGGGAGGCCTTCGTGGAGAGCGTACTGGAGGATGGCGCGCTCGACGTCGACCGTGTCTGCAGCGTGCTATGGGAAGGCCGCTCGCCGTTGCGTTGAACACGTACCGCTGTGCCCCCCTCTCGAATGCAGCGACGCTAGCGCGGTATCGAGGGTCTTTTCCAACCCGGCCTTCGTCCCCACAAACCCGAGCATTGCGCCAACAGGCCGCGCCTGGAACGCGCGCAGACGCCCCTGTCAGCCGGCGGCTGCTCGCCCGCGCTCACTCCAGGGTGTACCCCACCCGCAGGCCGCCCCAGTGCTTGCGGCCCACGAAGATCGGCGCAGACAGATCGAACATGATCTGCCCGGTGTCGCGGCGGTAGACCTGCAGGCGGTACGGGTCGGTGTGTGCGCCGACGCTGCGGCCGACTCGGTCGGTGAACTTGCGCTTGGTGCGGTTGCCGACCAGATCGCGCTTGGGGTCGCCGGTCAACGGCTGGGTGAAACGCAGGTTGTGGGTGGGCACGTAGCCGTCGGGATTGGCGCAGATCGCAAACACGATCCACGGATGCGCCTCCAGCAGCGGCTCCTGCAGCGGCGGAAGCACGTGATCGCACACCGCGTCGAAGTCGGTGCTGAACTTGGCCGGCTCCACGCCGGGGATCGGAGTATAGGTGCGCGCGAACAACGCCGCCTCGTCGATCTGGCCGCGTGCCATCGCCTGTGCCAGGGCCGTGCCGATCTTGCCTGCCGTGGCGACGGCCAGTTCCTTGACGCGCGCATGCCGCGGCACCTGCAACGGGTCCGCCGGCAGTCGGAACAGCCCCACGCAATCGCGCAGGGTCTCGGTGCCGCGCTCCAGCGCTTCGCTGCGTTCGGCCACATGGGCGGCGTGCTGCAGATTGCTGCGACCCAGCGCGACCACACCATCCACCGCGTGCTCGATCCCGCGAATCTCCCCATCCTGCGCCTGGATGCGCCCGGCCACCGTGGTCATCGCGGCACTGGCCTGGCCAAGCACGCGGGTGATGCCGTCGAGCACCGCTTCGGTGCCGCGCGCGGAGGCCGCACCTTCGCCTACCGCGGCGCTGGTTTCGGCCAGGATCGCGCGTACATCGCGCGCCGCAGTGGCAGCGCGTTCGGCCAGCCGGCGGATCTCGGTGGCCACGACGGCGAAGCCGCGCCCGGCCTCGCCGGCATGCGCGGCCTCGATACTGGCGTTGATCGACAGAATATTGGTCTGGAAGGCCACCGAGTCGATGACCTCGATGACCTCGCCAGCGCGTGCGGCCCGCCGTTCCACTTCGTGCATCGCCTGGCCCAGCGCATGCGCCGCGGCCACGCCCTGGCGTGCGCTGTCGTCGGCGCTGGCCGCCAACGCGATCACCTGCGCCAGTTCGGCGTTGACGTCCTGCAGGCTGGACGAGAGCCGCTCCACAGCCATGCGCGCCCCATCCAGCGCGTCGGTCTGCGCCTGCGACTGGCGCACCATTTCGTCGTTCTCGGCCACCAGCGGCGGCACTTCGGCGGCGATCTGCACCGACAGCGCCACGGCCTGGCGGATCGCTTCGGCCAGGTTGCCGAAGCCGGCCTGCAGCCGGCGGCCCATCTCGGTCTCCGCCAGGCCTGGTGGCAACAGCAATTCCAGTTCGCACCCGGCCAGCGCCTGCGCGGTGCGCTCCAGCACCGTGCGGTCTTCGTGCTCGGCCTGCAGGCGCGCCACCAGCGGTTGCAGCAGGGGCGAGATCGGCACCGGACGGCTGTCTTCGGCCAGACGCGTGGCTTCGCGCAGCAGGATCGCGGTTTCCACATGCGGCAACGACAGCATCCAGCCGCCATGCTCACGGTCGCGCACGTAGCGCACGCGCCGGGCCGGATCGTCGCCCGGTGCGGCCCACACGCCTTCGTCACCGACCAGATCGGCCGCAGCCAATCCCCATAACACCGTCGCCGGCGCGCCGATCAGATCGCTGGCAGTCGTACCCAGCACATCCAGGCCGACACGGTTGCAGGCCACGACCTGGGCAGCGGCCGACAGGCGCAGCAACGCCACCGGGGCATCGGGAAGCAGGGCCGCCTGGGTTTGCGACGGCACATCGGGCTGTTGCATCGAGCTCATGGGAATGTCCTGGTCCATCGCTGTCGTTAGCGGCGCGTCGTGGCTGGAGTTGAGCGGCGAACTCGAACCGGGCGGCCTGTTCAGTAGCCGGCGGCCTGTCCGTCCTTGCGGCTCTCCGACGCTCCGTAATAGACGCCGCTGGCCGCATCGCGTGCGATCGCCTGGTAGCCGCCGTACGGACCATCGGCAAAGATCACCCGATGCCCCTTGCGCATCAGTGCGCGGATGGTGTCGTAGGAGAAGCCGGTTTCCAGATTGAGCTCGCCGCCATCGCGCATTGCGGTGGCCTGACCGGTGGGCTCGGTGGAGCCTTCGTGCTGGATACGCGGCGCGTCGCCGGCTTCCTGCAGATTCATGTGGAAGTCCACCAGGTTCATCACGATCTGCACATGCCCCTGCGGCTGCATCGCCCCGCCCATCACGCCAAAGCTCAGCCACGGCTTTCCGTCCTTGGTGACGAAGGCCGGGATGATGGTCTGGAACGGCCGCTTGCCCGGCGCATAGCCGTTGGGATGGTCCTTCTTCAGCACGAACATCTCGCCGCGATCCTGCAGGATGAAGCCCAGGCCGGGCGGCGCCATGCCGCTGCCCATCCCGCGATAGTTGGACTGGATCAGCGACACCATCATGCCGTCGGCATCGGCCACGGTCATGTAGATGGTGTCGCCCTCTTCCAACTGCCTGGGCGTGCCGGGCTGGACTTCCTTGAGCACCTTGTCCATCGAGATCAGCGCGCGGCGCTGGGTCGCGTAGTCCTTGGAGATCAGCCTGGCCAGCGGTGCCGGCTGAAAGGCCGGGTCGGCGTAGAAGCGCGCACGGTCGGCAAACGCCAGCTTCTTGGCCTCGGTGAACAAGTGCACGTGCTCGGCCGAACCGAACGGGATCTTGGAAAAATCGTAGCCTTCCAGGATGTTGAGCATCTGCAATGCGGCGATGCCCTGGCTGTTGGGCGGCAATTCCCACACGTCGTAACCGCGGTAGTTGGTGCCGACCGGCTCCACCCACTCGCCTTGATGGCTGGCCATGTCCTCATAGCTGAGGTAGCCACCGTTGGCCTTGAAGTAGGCACCGATGGTGCGCGCGATCCCGCCCTTGTAGAACGCATCGCGGCCGCCGTCGGCGATCTGCTGCAGCGTGTTGGCCAGATTCGGGTTCTTCCACAGCTCCCCCTTGCGCGGGGCGCGGCCATCGATGGTGAACTGCTCCTTGAAGCCGGGGTATTGCGACAGGCGCGGCACCGAACGATCCCAGTAATAGGCGATGGTCTCGGCGACCGGATGGCCTTCGCGCGCATAGCGGATCGCCGGCGCCAGGTTCTGTGCCATCGGCTTGCGGCCGAAGCGCTCGTGCAGCGCGAACCAGCCGTCCACTGCGCCCGGCACCGAGATCGGCAACGGGCCGGTCGGCGGTATGTCCTTCAGCCCACGGCGCTGGAACTCGGCCAGGGTCAGCGACTTGGGCGAACGGCCCGAACCGTTGTAACCGTAGAGTTTGCTGGTCTTGGGATCCCAGACGATGGCGAACAGATCCCCGCCCACGCCGTTGCCGGTCGGCTCCATCAGGCCCAGCGCCGCATTGGCGGCAATGGCCGCATCCACCGCCGAGCCGCCATCCTTCATCACATCCAGCGCGATCTGGGTGGCCAACGGTTGCGAGGTCGCGGCCATGGCGTGCGGAGCAATGACTTCCGAGCGGGTGGCGAAGGGCTGCCCGGTGATGCGGTCGGCAGCGCCGAGAGGCGGCGCGAGCAGCGCCAGAGCAGAGACCAACAGCACAGGGACGCGACGCATTGCAGGCAACTCCAAAGGACAGGACGGATGGAGACGCCACCATACCAGCGGCCTCGCCTTGCAGCGCTCGATCGCACGCTGCACCGCGCCATGAACCCGCGCAATTGGCGATCCTGATCAGCCCGTCCGGCTGCCGGGCGATGCGGTTTCAGCGGTAACCATGCTGGCGCGCCGCGGCCTGCCACCACATCGCCGACGCATTCGCAGATGTTTCATCCGCAAGGGTTGACACCTCACTGGCAGCGATGGTTATCTCAGCCACATGTCGCATCGCCCCGCCACCTTGAACGCCTGCCTGTCCGCGCCTTCCGGCGCGTCGGCGTCGCTTCTCGTGCTCGTACTCATTACCTCGCCAACCGGTGCGGGACGAGACTTCGTGTAGGCAACAGACACACAAGGCTTCGATCAGACCCCGCACCGGCAACGGCGCGGGGTTTCGCGTTTCAGGGATCACCAAAAGTTTCGAATGACATGAACGACATCACGGCCACTTCCGCACCACTGTCGACCGACACCCGCAAGCCTGCGGCTGCCCATGGCTGCCGGTGCCGTGCCCTCGTCCATCCCCGCCTTGTTCAGCCGGCCAGTGCCTGCACTGCCGGCTGATTCGTTTTTCCACTGCCAACCTCGCAAGGATTACTCATGAGCAACCATACCCAACCGAAAATCGCGATCATCGGCTACGGCAGCCAGGGCCGCGCGCATGCACTGAACCTGCGCGATTCCGGCTTCGATGTCACTGTCGGCCTGCGCCCGGGCGGCCCCACCGAAGCCAAGGCCCAGGCCGAGGGCTTTGCCGTGGTGGCGCCGGCAGAAGCGGTGAAGACCGCCGATCTGGTCGCAGTCCTGACTCCGGACATGGTGCAGAAGAAGCTCTATGAAGACGTCATCGCTCCGAACATGAAACAGGGCGCCTGCCTGCTGTTCGCGCACGGCCTGAACGTGCACTTCGACATGATCACCCCGCGTGCCGACCTGGACGTGGTACTGGTGGCACCGAAGGGCCCGGGCGCGCTGGTGCGTCGCGAGTACGAAATCGGCCGCGGCGTGCCGTGCATCTATGCGGTGTACCAGGACACCAGCGGCAAGGCCGAGCAGTTCGCGTTGACCTACGCGGGCGGCCTCGGCGGCGCACGCGCCAACATCATCAAGACCACTTTCAAGGAGGAGACCGAAACCGACCTGTTCGGCGAACAGGCCGTGCTGTGCGGCGGCGCGTCGTCGCTGGTGCAGGCCGGTTTCGAGGTTCTGGTGGAAGCGGGCTACCAGCCGGAGATCGCATACTACGAAGTACTGCACGAATTGAAGTTGATCGTGGACCTGTTCTACGAAGGCGGCATCACCCGCATGCTGGAATTCGTCTCCGAGACCGCACAGTACGGCGATTATGTCAGCGGTCCGCGCGTGATCGACGCCAGTACCAAGGCGCGCATGAAGGATGTGCTGACCGACATCCAGAACGGCACCTTCACCAAGAACTGGGTGGCCGAATACGAAGCGGGTCTGCCCAACTACAACAAGTTCAAGCAGGCCGATCTGGAGCACCCGATCGAAGAAGTGGGCAAGAAGCTGCGCGCCAAGATGGTATGGCTCAACGGGCAACAGCAGGCCGCTACTGCACCAGCGAATCAACAAGCGGCGTAACTGCCGCCTCCCCCACCGTTTAACACCGAAGGTCCGCAACGCATGAACACCTCCGCACACAGCACGCCCCGCAATGGCGCGCGCTGGCTGACGCAGGCCCTGGAGGCCGAAGGCGTGGAAACGCTGTTCGGTTATCCGGGCGGCACCATCATGCCGTTCTACGACGCACTGGTGGATTCCAGGCTCAAGCACATCCTGGTCCGCCACGAGCAGGGCGCAGCCCTGGCCGCCAACGGCTATGCCCGCGCCAGCGGTCGGGTAGGCGTATGCGTGGCCACCTCCGGTCCGGGCGCATCCAACCTGGTCACCGGCATCGCCGATGCGATGCTCGACTCGGTGCCGATGATCTGCCTGACCGGCCAGGTCGCCACGCCGTTGCTAGGCACCGATGCGTTTCAGGAACTGGATGTGTTCGGCATGACCATGCCGATCGTCAAGCACAGCTTTCTGGTGCGCAGCGTGGACCAGTTGCCGGAGATGGTGCGCGAGGCGTTCCGGATTGCCCGCGAAGGACGTCCCGGGCCGGTCCTGATCGACCTGCCCAAGGACGTGCAGCTCGCCGATGCGGCGCATCTGCCCGACCACGTACCGGCGGCGGTGGTGCCTCCGCCGGCACCGGCCGACGCGCCGCTGGCCGACGCGCTGGCGGCCATTGCCGGCGCCGAACGCCCGATCGTGTACGGCGGCGGCGGCATTGCGCTGGCCGGCGCGGTGGACGCGTTCCGGCGCTTCGTCGAGTCCACCGGCATCCCGACCGCGCTGACCTTGCGCGGTCTGGGCGCCCTGCCGCATGGACACCCGGATTACCTGGGCATGTTGGGCATGCACGGCACCCGGGCAGCCAACATGGCCATCCAGGAATGCGATCTGCTGGTGGTGGTGGGCGCACGCTTCGACGACCGTGCCACCGGCAAATTGAGCGAATTCGCTCCGTTTGCGCGCGTCATCCATCTGGATGCCGACGCCTATGAGATTTCCAAGCTGCGCACCGCCGACATCGCGGTGCCCGGCGACGTGGCAGTGAGCCTGAAGGCGCTCAGCGCTGCGCGTGCCAATTGCCAGGCGTGGCGCACGCGCTGCTTTGCCAACCGCGAAAAGTTCGGTGCGCGCTACGACGCGCCCGGTACCGATGTCTATGCCCCGGCGCTGCTGAAGCGCCTGAGCGAAGTGGCCCCGGCCGACACCATCATTGCCTGCGACGTGGGTCAGCACCAGATGTGGGTGGCCCAGCATTGCCGTTTCAACGACCCGCGCAACCACCTGACCAGCGGCGCCCTCGGCACCATGGGCTTCGGCCTGCCCGCCGCGATGGGCGCCCAGTTCGCCTGCCCCGATCGCACCGTCGTGCTGGTCTCCGGCGATGGCAGCTTCATGATGAACGTACAGGAGCTGGTGACCATTGCGCGCTGCAAGTTGCCGGTGAAGATCGTGCTGCTGGACAACAGCTCGCTGGGCATGGTGCGGCAGTGGCAGGAACTGTTCTTCGCCGAGCGTTACAGCGAGATCGATCTGTCCGACAACCCGGACTTTGCGGCGCTGGCGCAGGTGTTCGGCATTCCGGCCAAGCGCATCGTCACGCGGAGCGAGGTGGATGCGGCGCTGGCCGAGCTGCTGGCCCAGCCCGGTCCCGGCCTGCTGCATGTGGCCATCGATGCACGCGCCAACGTCTGGCCGCTGGTACCGCCCAACAATGCCAACAGCACCATGCTGGACAGCAATCCCGCACACGCGGCCAAGGAGGCGACCCATGCGTTACCGGCTTGATCTGGTGCTGAAGCCGGCCGAAGGCGCACTGGTGCGGGTGATCGGCATGACCGAGCGCCGTGGCTTCCGTCCCTGCGCCATCCAGGGCGCCGCGCACCCGGACGGGTCGGGCCGCTGGCACCTGCAGCTGGACGTGGACAGCAGCCGCCCGCCGGAGACGCTGCGCCTGCAACTGGAAAAGGTGTACGACTGCGAAGCGGTGACGATCACCGCGCTGGAATCGATCGAGGCAGCCGCATGAACGGCCCCACCTCGCACGATCACCACAACGCCATCCGGAGGTCTCTTCTTCCGGATCGGCCAAGCGTGCGCCGCAATGCCTGATTCGGGCCGCTCTTCCGTGCAGGAGCCAGACGTAGGCGACGTCGCCGTCAGTGTGGCCGACGTCCTGGCCGCGCAGGCCCGCCTGCGCAAGTATCTGTCGCCCACGCCACTGCACTACGCCGAACGCTTCGGCGTGTGGTTGAAGCTGGAAAATCTGCAACGCACCGGCTCCTACAAGGTGCGTGGCGCGTTGAATGCCTTGCTGGCAGGGCTGGAGCGCGGCGATGAACGCCCGGTGATCTGCGCCTCGGCCGGCAACCACGCGCAAGGCGTGGCATGGTCGGCATACCGGCTCGGCGTGCAGGCCATCACCGTGATGCCGCATGGCGCACCGCAGACGAAGATCGCCGGCGTGGCCCACTGGGGCGCAACCGTGCGCCAGCACGGCAACAGTTACGACGAAGCATTCGCCTTCGCCCGCGAGCTGGCCGACCAGAACGGCTATCGGTTTCTCTCCGCTTTCGACGACCCGGATGTGATCGCCGGCCAGGGCACGGTGGGTATCGAATTGGCCGCGCATGCCCCGGATGTGGTGATCGTGCCGATCGGCGGCGGCGGCCTGGCATCCGGCATCGCCCTTGCGCTGAAGTCGCAGGGCGTGCGCGTGGTCGGTGCGCAGGTGGAGGGCGTGGACTCCATGGCCCGCGCCGTCCGCGGCGATGTGCGCGAAATCGCGCCCGTGCCCACGCTCGCCGATGGCGTCAAGGTCAAGATTCCCGGCTTCCTCACCCGTCGTCTGTGCGCCAGCCTGCTGGACGATGTCGTCATCGTGCGCGAAGCCGAATTACGCGAAACCCTGGTGCGGCTGGCACTGGAAGAACACGTCATCGCCGAGGGCGCCGGTGCGCTCGCCCTGGCCGCCGGTCGCCGCGTTGCGGGCAAACGCAAATGTGCGGTCGTCTCTGGCGGTAATATCGACGCAACCGTTCTGGCCACACTCTTGTCCGAAGTGCGGCCGCGTCCGCCACGCAAACCGCGCCGCCGCAATACCGAGCGGCTGCGCAACGAACGCAGCGTCAAGCCGCCCCCACCCGCCGCCGCTGTTTCCCGCCCATCCGCAGTCGCTACAACGCCTGTCACCGCCATCGCAGTAGAGGAGTCTTACTGGTGAACACGACCGTATCCAACCAGACCCCGCGTATCCGAATTTTCGACACCACCCTGCGCGACGGCGAGCAATCCCCCGGCTGCAGCATGACGCCCCAGCAGAAGCTGGTGATGGCGCGCGCGCTGGATGAGCTCGGCGTGGACATCATCGAAACCGGCTTCCCGGCCAGTTCGCATTCCGATCGCGAAGCGGTAGCGATGATCGGCCGCGAGCTGCGACGCCCCACGCTTGCGGTGCTGTCGCGCTGCCTGCAGGCCGACATCGAAACTTCCGCAAAGGCACTGGAGGCCGCCGCCAATCCGCGCCTGCACGTGTTCCTGTCCACCAGCCCGCTGCACCGCGAGCACAAGCTGCGCATGAACCGCGAGCAGGTGCTGGAATCGGTGCACAGGCACGTGACGCTGGCGCGCAGCTACATCGACGATGTGGAGTTCTCCGCCGAAGACGCCACCCGCACCGAGGAAGACTTCCTGGCCGAGGTCGCCCGCGTGGCGATCGCCGCTGGCGCCACGACCATCAACCTGCCCGACACGGTGGGCTTCACCACGCCGGAAGAGATCCGCGGCATGTTCTCGCGCCTGATCGCCGGTGTGGAAGGCGCCGACAGGGTGATCTTCAGCGCGCACTGCCATAACGACCTGGGCCTGGCGGTGGCCAATTCGCTGGCCGCCATCGAAGGCGGCGCGCGTCAGGTGGAATGCACCATCAACGGCATTGGCGAGCGCGCTGGCAACTGCGCGCTGGAAGAAATCACCATGGCATTGAAGGTGCGTGGTGCGTTCTACAACATCGATACCGACATCAATACCCCACGCATCGTGTCCACCTCGCAGTTGCTGCAGCGCCTGGTCGGCATGCCGGTGCAGCGCAACAAGGCGGTGGTCGGCGGCAATGCGTTCGCACACGAATCCGGCATCCACCAACACGGCATGCTGCGTCACCGCGGCACCTACGAAATCATGCGCCCGGAAGACGTGGGTTGGGAGTCCTCGCAGATGGTGCTGGGCCGCCACAGCGGACGCGCCGCAGTGGAACAGCGCCTGCGTGCGCTGGGCTACCTGCTGGAGGAAGAAGAGGTCAAGCTGGTGTTCGAACAGTTCAAGGCGCTGTGCGAGAAGCAGCGCGTGGTCACCGATGCCGACCTGCAGGCATTGATGCAGGATGCCACCGTGCAGGAAGGCTACCGCCTGGCATCGATGACCATCAGCGACGTCGGCAGCCGCGCCAATGCGCTGGTGGAATTGTCCGACCCGGAAGGCAACCGCGTGGCCGAAACCGCGCAGGGCAACGGGCCGGTCGATGCGTTGTTCGGTGCATTGGCGTCGGCCACCGGCGTGAAGCTGGAGCTGGATAGCTACCAGGTGCACAGCGTTGGCATCGGCGCCGACGCGCGCGGCGAGGCCAGCCTGAGCGTGCGTCACGACGGTGTGGAATACGAAGGCACCGGCACCAGCAAGGACATCATCGAAGCCAGTGCGCTGGCGTGGCTGGATGTGGCCAATCGTCTATTGCGCCAACGCGAGCGCGGCGTGGTCGCAGGCAAGACGGCGGCGGTGGCGTAACACTGCTCGTTGGTTAGGTGATGCAAGCCTGACGGCCAGCAGAGTGATCTGCTGGCCGTTTTGGTGTTTGGTGTTTGGTGATTTGAACGTCTTCTAAGAATGCTTGCTTGCCGATCAGCAGCCGCGAAGAGTGGGAGCGCGGCGCCGCATCGATCAATCCCACGCACGACGTCTGCCGGTTTCGCGCGAACGCCTCGTTCACTGAGGGTGCTTGCACGCGTACCGGCATGGGACACGCCGCAAGTACGTCCCTGTAGGCTCTTACGCGGCATCCATGCCGCGCAAGGTCCCACGCCGATACGCGCGCAAGCACCTCCGGTTTGAGTCGGTAACTGAAGGAAAAGCGTTCCTTGGTTGATTGATCATGCTTTGGAGCGCGCCCTTCGCTGGCGGAATCATGGCAAAGCGACAGACGAACTGCATCGACTATCGACTGCTGAATCGAAAGCATTACGCCTACAAAGGGCGTTGCTTGCCCATGAGCAACCGCAAAGAATGGAAGCACGGTGGCGCGTCCAGGGGCGGGACCATGTGGCGGCATGGATGCCACCACTGAGCCTCCACGGACGGATTTACGGCGTGTCCTGCCACTGGATGCGGCACCGCGCCATCGATAAGCCCAAAAACGAAAGCGGCCATCGCCCAAACAGGACTATGACCGCCAGTACTTCGAAAAAACGATACATCCAACCAAAGCTTTATAACGCAGCCACCACCGCGTCGCCCATTGCCACCGTACCCACCCTGGTCGTGCCTTGGGACCAGATATCGGCAGTGCGCAGGCCTTGGTCGAGCACCTTGCCGACCGCTTGCTCGATCGCATCTGCTGCGGCAGATTGCGCAAACGTATAGCGCAACATCATCGCCACCGACAGGATCGTCGCCAGCGGATTGGCGATGCCCTGCCCCGCAATATCCGGAGCCGAGCCATGGCAGGGTTCGTACATGCCCTTGCTGTCGGCATCCAGTGACGCCGACGGCAGCATGCCGATCGAACCGGTGAGCATCGACGCCTGGTCGGACAAGATATCGCCGAACATGTTGTCGGTCACGATCACGTCGAACTGTTTGGGAGCGCGCACCAGCTGCATCGCAGCGTTGTCGACATACATATGCGACAGCGCGATATCCGGATAGTCCTTGGCCACTTCTTCCACCACCGCGCGCCAGAGCTGGCTCGACGCCAGCACGTTGGCCTTGTCGACCGAACACAGCTTCTTGCCGCGCAGGCGTGCCATCTCGAAGCCGGCCTTGGCGATGCGGCGGATCTCGCTTTCGCTATACGGCAAGGTGTCGTAGGCCTGGCGCTCGCCGTTGTCCAAGGTGCGATTGCCACGCGGCTGGCCGAAATAGATGCCGCCGGTGAGCTCGCGCAGGATCAGCAGATCCAGCCCGGCCACCACCTCCGGCTTGAGCGTGGACGCCTCGGCCAGCTGCGGATACAGCAAGGCCGGGCGCAGATTGGCGAACAGGCCCAGCTGCGAGCGGATCTTCAGCAACCCGCGCTCCGGGCGCAGCGCCGGGTCGATGGTGTCCCATTGCGGGCCACCCACCGCGCCCAGCAGCACGGCATCGGCAGCGCGCGCGCGCGCCAACGTTTCATCCGCCAACGGGCTGCCGTACTTGTCGTAGGCAGCGCCACCGAGCTCGTCGTACACCAGGCTGTAGCCAAGACCGTACTGCGCATCGATCCGCGTCAGTACCTTGACCGCTTCGGCCATGATTTCCGGGCCGATGCCGTCACCGGGAAGAATCAGAATCTGCTTGCTCATGCAATCCTCGTGGGTCGGCGCCGCGGCGCCAGGTGTCGATGGGCCGTGCCGGCCGGCGTTCAGATCAGCGCAGCGCCCCGAACAGCCAGGGCTGGCGGACGCGATGGGCCTGCTCGAACCGGTCGATCGCCTCGGCGTCCTGCAAGGTCAGGCCGATATCGTCCAGGCCATTGAGCAGGCAGTGCTTGCGGAATGCGTCGATCTCGAAGGCATACTCCACGCCATCGGGCCTGCGCACGCGCTGCGCCTCCAGATCCACGGTGAGTTGGTAGCCTTCGGTGTGAAAGCACTGCGCGAACAAGGCATCCACGTCGGCTTCGGCCAGTACGATCGGCAACAGACCATTCTTGAAGCTGTTGTTGTAGAAGATGTCGGCAAAGCTGGGCGCGATGACCGTGCGGAATCCGTATTCGTCCAGCGCCCACGGCGCATGTTCGCGCGAGGAGCCGCAGCCGAAGTTCTCGCGCGCCAGCAGCACACTGGCGCCCTGGTAGCGCGGGAAGTTGAGCACGAAATCCGGGTTGAGGGGGCGCGTGCTGTTGTCGCGCCCCGGCTCGCCGATATCCAGGTACCGCCACTCGTCGAACAGGTTCGGCCCGAAACCGGTGCGCTTGATCGATTTCAGGAACTGCTTGGGAATGATCTGGTCGGTGTCGACATTGGCGCGATCCAGCGGCGCCACCAGTCCGGTGTGTTGGGTGAAAGGAGTCATGGGAATGCCGGGATTAGGGATTGGACAATGGGGATTCGAAAAGGCTGGGGATGGCGTAGCGCTTTTTACGAATCCCGAATCCCCATTCCCGAATCCCCAAGCTCACGCACATCGACAAAATGCCCGCTCACCGCCGCCGCTGCCGCCATCGCCGGGCTGACCAGGTGGGTGCGGCCACCGGCACCCTGGCGACCTTCGAAATTGCGGTTGGAGGTGGAAGCGCAATGCTCGCCGCTGCCCAGCTTGTCCGGATTCATCGCCAGGCACATCGAGCAGCCTGGCTCGCGCCATTCGAAGCCGGCCTCCAGGAATACCTTGTCCAGGCCTTCGGCCTCGGCTTGCGCCTTGACCAGGCCCGAGCCCGGTACCACCAGCGCCTGCTTGATGGTGGAGGCCACCTTGCGGCCCCTGGCAACCGCAGCGGCCGCACGCAGGTCTTCGATGCGCGAATTGGTGCATGAACCGATGAACACGCGATCCAGGCGGATCTCGGTGATCGGCTGGTTGGCGCGCAGGCCCATGTACTTGAGCGCGCGCTCGATCGAGTCGCGCCTGGTCGGATCCGGCTCGGCAGCGGGATCCGGCACCTGCTGATCCACCGCCAGCACCATCTCCGGCGAGGTCCCCCAGCTGACCTGCGGCTTGATGTCCTCGGCACGCAGTTCCACCACCGTGTCGAAGTGTGCGCCTGGGTCGGACACCAGCGTGCGCCACAACACGACGGCCGCGTCCCATTCGGCGCCCTTGGGTGCGAACGGACGACCTTGCACGTAGGCAATGGTCTTTTCGTCCACCGCCACCATGCCCACACGCGCCCCGGCTTCGATGGACATGTTGCAGATGGTCATGCGCCCTTCCATCGACAGCTCGGCAATGGCGCTGCCGGCAAATTCCAGCGCATGCCCGTTGCCGCCGGCGGTGCCGATCCTGCCGATCACGGCCAGCACGATGTCCTTGGCGGTGACGCCGAACGGCAAGCTGCCTTCGACGCGCACCTGCATGTTCTTCATCTTCTTGGCGATCAAGCACTGGGTGGCCAGCACGTGCTCGACCTCGGAGGTGCCGATGCCGTGCGCCAGCGCGCCGAATGCGCCGTGCGTGGACGTGTGGGAATCGCCGCAGACCACGGTCATGCCCGGCAAGGTGGCGCCCTGTTCGGGGCCGACCACGTGCACGATGCCCTGGCGGGTATCGTTCATCTTGAACTCGAGGATGCCGAAATCGTCGCAGTTCTCGTCCAGGGTCTGCACCTGCAGCCGCGACACTTCATCGGCGATCGCCTGCAGCCCGCCCTGGCGCTCGGTCCGCGTGGTCGGCACGTTGTGGTCGGGCGTGGCGATGTTGGCATCGATCCGCCATGGCTTGCGCCCGGCCAGACGCAGACCCTCGAAGGCCTGTGGCGAGGTCACTTCATGCAGGATGTGGCGGTCGATGTAGATCAACGACGAGCCGTCATCGCGGCGGGCGACCTCGTGCATCTCCCACAATTTGTCGTACAGGGTCTTGGCAGTCATTGCGTGGTCCGTTGGCGAAGGGTGGGCAGGCCCATCTGGCTGGGTTCGATGCTAGGAGCTTGCCTCGGATAACACAAATTCATATTGTTTATTCAAGGAATGAATTATAGGAATGGTTTTGGACCTCGCAAATCTGAGCGCGTTCGTGGCGATCGCCGAGAGCGGCAGTTTTTCTGGGGCAGGCGAGTCGCTGCACTTGACCCAACCGGCGGTGAGCAAGCGCATCGCGGTGCTTGAAGCACAACTGTCCGCACGGCTGTTCGATCGCCTGGGCCGCCAGGTCGTGCTGACCGAAGCGGGACAGGCCCTGCTGCCGCGCGCCCAGCGCATCCTGTCAGAGCTGGAAGACACCCGCCGCGTGCTGGAGCATCTGGGTGCGGCAGTCGGCGGCCGTCTGAGCCTGGCCACCAGTCACCATGTCGGCCTGCATCGTCTGCCGGCGCTGCTTCGCCAGTTTGCCGCGCAGCAGCCACAGGCAGCACTGGACATCCAGTTCCTGGATTCGGAGTTGGCATATGCGGCGGTGCTGCGCGGCGAGGTGGAGCTGGCGGTGACCACGCTGGCACCGGACACGCGTGCGCCGCTGCGTGCGCAATCGATCTGGCACGACCGCCTGCAGGTCGTCGTCGCCCCGGACCATCCCCTGGCCGGTTTGCGCGAGGTGACGCTGGACGACGTGGCAGCGTATCCAGCGGTCCTGCCGGATGCAGGGACCTTCACCCATCGCATCGTTGCCGGGCTGTTCGCCGATCGTGGGCTGGCGCCGCGGCTGCGCATGACCACCAACTATCTGGAGACGATCAAGATGCTGGTCTCGGTGGGCCTGGCCTGGAGCGTGCTGCCCGAGCGCATGATCGACCATCAGATCGTGGCGCTGCCGGTGGCCGATGTGGCGCTGTCGCGCGAGCTGGGCTGCGTGACCCACGGCGGGCGCACCTTGTCGCGTGCCGCGCAGGCCTTTGTCGCCCTATTGAACGCGCAGGCCGACAAGCCCAGGCCCTGAGCGGGCGCGCGTGTCCCCTCCAGCCCGGACGCTGGCGCCCTGCCGCAGTTACTGGTCCACCAACCGATCGCGCCCCAACCGCTTGGCCTGATACAGCCGGCGATCGGCCAGGGCGAGCAGCTCGCGCCGGGTCGGCGCCTGCCCGCTCATCGCCATGCCCATGCTGGCGGTGCAGCGCACGCTGCTGCCGTGCGCGTCGATCTCGATCGCTGCCAGCCGTTGCCGCATGCCTTCGAACAGCATGCGCGCCTGCGCGGCATCCAGGCCAGTGGCTGCCAGCAGGAATTCTTCGCCGCCGTGGCGCGCGGCAAAACAACGCGCCTGTCCCTGTTCGCTCAGGACTTCGGCGACCGCGCACAATACCGCATCGCCCACCTCGTGGCCGTGCGCATCGTTGATGCGTTTGAAGTGATCGATATCCATCAGCGCCAATGCCAGCGGGGCGCCACCGGCCCGCGCTTCGTCGAACCATTGCTGCAGCACGCGCTCGGCCTCGCGGCGGTTCGGCAGCGCGGTCAACACGTCGTGGCTGGCGCGATACTCCAGCTGGCGCATCAGGGCTTCGCGCTCCTGACTGGCCTGTTGCAGGGCCAGGTTCTTGTCGCTCAACTCGCGTGTCCGCCGATCGATGACGGTGTTGAGCTGGCGTTGCCGATGGCGGTAACTGGCCGTACGCCACAGGTAGAACGCATAGATCAGGCCACCGGCCAGCAGCAGCCCCAGTGCGATCACTTCGCCGCGGCGCCACCACGGTGGGGCCAGCGCGATCATCATGCTGGACTCCCCTTGCAGCGCCGCCTGCCGCCAATCCACCGGCAGCGACATGGCCTGCACCCGAAAACGGAACTGCCCCGGCGGCAGGTTGGTGTATACCGCCTCGGTGGCACCGTCGGCATCCACCCAATCCGGGTCGAATCCCTCCAGCCGGTAGCGGTAGCGCACCTTGTCCGGGCCGCGGAAATTCAACCCCGCATAGCCGATGGCGATGCGACGGGTTTCGGCGCCGAACTGGTGCGGCCCGCTCAGCGGCTGCACCATGCCATCGACCAGCAGACGCTCGAACACGATCGGCACGCGATGCCCCTGCAGGGTACCGACCCGCGCAGGATCGATCACGCCCAGGCCGGCGGAGGTGGGAAACAACAGCTGCCCGGACTGCGTCAACCAGCCGGCCGGCGCGCTGCTGCCGTTGCCCTGGTTGCTGGGCATGCCATCGCTGCGATCCACCACTTCCACGCTCAATTGCTCGCGGGTGCCGGCATCGATCTGATCGAAGTCGCTGCGTGCGATGCGGAACACGCCGTGATTGCTGGACAACCATAGATGACCGCGGCCATCGTCGATCACCCGGAACACCTTGTCGCGCGGCAGTCCGACGCGATGGTCGTAGACGCGGAAGCGTTCGCCGCGCAGGCGCAGCAGGCCGCGATCGCTGGCGATCCACAGATCGCCAGCGGCATCGCGCAGGAAATCGAAGGCGTTCTGTCCGGGGAAGTCCTGCTCGCCCAGCCACGCGCGCGTGCTGCCGTCGGGTGACAACGCGGTCATGCCGCGGTCGGTACCGCTCCACACCACGCCTTGCGCATCACGGTACAGCGCCTGCACCGAACCGTCGGGCACGCCATCTGCAGCGGTGTATCGGTGCGCCTTGCCCTGGCGCCAGCGCACCAGGCCACCGGTGGTGCCGATCCACAGGTCCTCGCCGTCCGGCAGCACCGCACGCACCGACAGCGACGGCAGGCCGTCGGCCGCCCCGATGCGCGTGCGCACCTCGCCCTGCGCATCCAGGCGCAGCACGCCCTGGCTGTACGTTCCGGCCCAGACGCCGCCGTCTCCCGCATCGGCCAGCGACAGCACCGATTGCTCCAGCACGCGTCCATCGTCGCTGGGCAGCAAGGCGACCCGGTCGATCCGGCCGTCGCGCCAGCGATCCAGGCCCACCGCACTGCCCACCCACACCGTGCCATCGGCAGTCTGCAGGACCGTGCGCACGTAGTCCGACGCCAATCCATCGGCCTGGGTAATGCCGTGCGCGGCGCCTTCGGCGATGCGGAACAGGCCATGCGTGCTGCCGACCCAGATCAGACCTTCGGCATCTTCCAGCAAGGCCGGGCTGGCCACGCCGGAAATGGCGATCTGTTCGTCCTGCGCCTGCGCACTGCTGTGGACCACCAGGGTGCCGGTCGGCAGGCTCATCCACAGATGTCCGCGCCGGTCCAGCAGCAATGCATCCACCCGCTCACCCTGGCGGAAGCGCTGCAGGCCGCCGCCGCGGCTCCACCACCACACGCCGTCATCGCCGGCGACCAGCAGGCCGCCGTTGCGATCGCTGGCCAGGCGTCGCACCGGCGCGGCCCGCATGCCGTGCGCCGCCCCCCAGGCCTCGACCGCCCCTCCCGCCGCCGGCAGGCGATACAGCCCGACCTCGGTGCCGATCCAGACATCGCCGCCGTCGTCGGCCTGCAGGGCGGTGATCCGTGCGCGCGGCAGCCCTGCCTGGCGGCCGATGTCCAGCAGCCGACCGTCCGGCTCGATGCGGTACAGCGTCTGCGGAGTTCCCACCCATAACGCGCCGTCGGTGCGACGCAGCAGCGCGCTCACCGCCAGATGGCGGGCCGAGGCGTCGCCCAGCTGTCGCCAGCGACCATCCTGATAGTGATAGACCCCATCGAAGGCAGTACCGAACAACATGCCGGCACCGTCGCGTGCCACCACGAAGACGCCGCCCAGCTCCACCCCGGGCGTGTTCTGGCGGTCGTAGACGGTGAAATCGCGGCCGTTGAAGCGCGCCACACCTTCCCAGGTGCCGACCCAGATCAGCCCGTCCTCGCCCTGGGCGACGGCGTGCACCAGGTTGTGCGGCAGGCCGTCGTCCATGTTCCAGCGGGTGACGGTGTGATAGGCGGTGTGCTCCAGCGGCTGCGCGGCAGCCGGCAGGATTCCCAGTCCCTGGCAGCACAGCAGGATCCATAGCCAGGCAATGACCGCCCGCGACACGCCTGTGCCGCGAGCGCAGCCTGCCTGCGCATCCGCCCCGATCCTGTCCACGCTTCCTTCCCCCGTCCATGCCCGATGGAGTTGCCCTGCGGCAAGCGCCGGCGGGCGTTGCGCCAATCTAGCACCGGGATTTTTGCCCCGCCTTAGGTACATCCCCCACAGCTGCCGGGTGCACCATGACACCGGGAGCATACGAATGTAACCGTGATGGATCATCACCATTGCCATGCGCCGCAGGTGCGAGCGATCGCGTGGAATTCCCGCCATCTGCGCGCGTATTCACCTGCCACGGCGTGGCGGAGATGGGTGGGCCGGATGGGGCGCGCATTCGTGCTGATGCGTTCAGCCCTTCCAGTATAAATATAGAACCGGATGGTCTAGTATTGAGCGCATGTCCAGCTCGCCCCCCCTCAAGTCCAAGGCCAGGAGCAACGGTCCCGGACGTCCCAAAGACCTCGGCAAGCGCGCCGCGATCCTCGACGCTGCGCGCGCCCTGTTCATGGAGCAGGGCTATGCCGGCGTCAGCATGGACGGGATCGCCGCCCAGGCCGGCGTCTCCAAGCTGACCGTGTACAGCCATTTCGGCGACAAGGAGAGCCTGTTTTCCGAGGCCATCCGTGCGCAATGCCAGCACATGATGCCGGACGACCTGTTCGATCACGCGCCCAAGGGTGCATTGCGCGACCAGCTGACCGAGATCGCCCATGCGTTCTTCGCCATGGTCAGCACCGAATCGGCCATTTCCACCCACCGCATGATGATGGCGCCGGGGACCGGCGACGTGCATGTGCGCGAGATGTTCTGGGACGCGGGCCCCAAGCGAACCCAGCAGGCGTTGGCGGACTTTCTGGCCGCGCGGGTGGCCGACGGGCAGCTCGACATTCCCGACCTGGCACGCGCCGCTTCGCAGTTCTTCTGCCTGCTCAAGGGCGAACTGTATGCGTTGATGATGTGCGGGCTGCACGGCCAACCCAGCCGCGCACAGGTGGACGAGCACATCACCTCGAGTGTGGATTTTTTCTTGAAGGCCTATGCGTCGCGCTGATCGGCGGGCGCCTTTGGTGGCGATGACTTCCGGCACTGCGCCGGCCGTCGGTGCGCGGCGATGCTAGATGCACCAGCCGCCCCGCGCACCGGTAAAATGTCCGCCCCACCGTGTTGGATAACCGCACCATGACGATCGATTTCACCCAGGCCCGCGAAAAAATGGTCGAACAGCAGATCCGGCCGTGGGACGTGCTGGACCTGCGCGTGCTCGACGTGCTGGCGCGCATGCCGCGCGAAGCTTTCGTGCCGGAGGCCTACAAGACGCTGGCCTATGTCGACGTGGAAATTCCGCTGTCGGCCGGCCACAAGATGATGAAGCCGGTGATCGAAGGCCGCATGCTGCAGGCGCTGGATCTGCAACCGGGCGAAGACGTGCTGGAAGTCGGCACCGGCAGCGGGTTTTCCACTGCCTGCCTGGCAGCACTGGCCCGCGAAGTGGTGAGCCTGGAGATCGACCCGGCATTGGCTGCCGCCGCACGCGCCAACCTGGACCGCACCGGCCTGGGCAGCAACGTCCGCATCGAAACCGCCGACGTCTTCGGCTGGCAGAGCGAGCGTCGCTTCGATGCCATCTGCGTGACCGGCGCCGTCGATACCCTGCCGGTCCAGTGGCTGCAGTGGCTGCGTCCGAATGGCCGGCTGTTCGTGGTGCGCGGTCACGATCCGGTCATGGAAGCGGTCCTGGTCCGTGGCGAGGTCAACGCCCCACGCATCGAATCGTTGTTCGAAACCGACCTCGCCTATCTGCAGGGCGCCGCACCGACGCCCCGATTCCAATTCTGATTCCCAAGGAAGCTCCCCCGATGATCCGCCGATCCCTCGCCCTGGCCCTGGCCGCCGCCCTGTCACCGATGGCGGCGCACGCCACCGATCTGCTGCAGGTCTACGAAATGGCCCGCAATGGCGACCCGCAGCTGGCCGTGGCCGAGTCCACCCGGCTGGTGAATCGGGAGGGCCAGGTGCAGGCCCGGGCGGCATTGTTGCCGCAGCTGGATGGGCAGGCGAGCTACAGCAAGGCGCATCGTGAGATCGAAGGGCTGGACGGGCGTATCACCACCTCCTCGCGCTCGCAGCAGATCCAGGGCAGCCAGACCATCTTCAACTGGGCGCAGTTCGCCAACCTGCGCGCGCAGCGCGAGATCGCCAAAGCGGCGGATTTCACCCTGCAGTCGGCCAACAACAATCTGATCACCCGCACCTCGGCGGCGTACTTCCAGGTGTTGGTGGGGATCGAGTCGCTGGCAGCGGCGGAGACCAACGAAGCGGCGGCCAAGAAGCAGTTCGACTTCGCCGACAAGCGTCTGGAGGTCGGCCTGGCGCCGATCACCGACGTGCACGAAGCGCGTGCCCAGTACGACCAGGCGCGCGCCGACACCATCAATGCGCGCAACCTGTTGAAGGACTACTACCAGGCGCTGACCGAACTCACCGGCCAGCCGGTGACGGCCCTGCGCTCGCTGCCGGAGAGCTTCCGCCCCGAGGTGCCGGCGGCCTACGGCAATGTCGATCAATTGGTGGCCACCGCCATCGCCGACAACCCGGAACTCAAAGCGCAGCAGCTGCAGGTGAGCGCCGCCGAAGCGCAGGTCAATGCCGCGCGCGCCGGTCACCTGCCCACCGTGAGTCTGAACGGCAACATCGGGCGGACCAATAGCTGGGGCGGCGGCGCTGCCGAAAGCGGCGTCTTCACCACCCAGGGCCGCGACATCGACACCGACTCCATCGGCTTCACCGTCTCGATTCCGATCTTCGCCGGTGGCGCCACGCAGTCGGCCGTGCGCCAGGCGCTGTCGCGCCGCGATATCCAGCAGGACACCTACGAGCAGCAGAAGCGCGCGCTCGATCGCAATACACGCAATGCCTACCAGACCGTGGTCGCCGGCATCAGCGAAGTGGAAGCGCGCCGTCTGGCCGTGGTCTCGGCGCAGGCGGCCTACGACGCGTCGCAGGTCGGCCTGGAAGTGGGTACCCGCACTGTGCTGGACGTGGTGCAGAACCAGCGCACGCTGTATCAATCGCAGGTGGCCTATGCGCAGGCGCGCTACACCTTCCTGCAGAACCGGCTGCTGCTGGGCCAGGCGATCGGCAAGCTGGATATCGCCGACCTGCAGGACGTCAACCGCCTGTTGTCGCAGGATGCCGAGGCCGGGCTGCAGGGCAGCGGCTCGCTGCAGTAACGCAGCGCAGATGTTGCCGGGAAGGCGGGCTCAGGCCCGCCTTTTTCGTTTGCGACGGCAAGTGCCTGCAGGCGCGTGCACGGCGCCTGAGGTGGCCCCTGCCGACCCGTGATCGCGCGCGAATGGCAGCGCGCTGCTGCGGCTCACGGCAACGCACCCTCGCTGGCCACCGGCGGCAGATCCGGCGCGATCTGCACCAGCGTGCGCGCCACCGCGCCCTTGCCGTTGGCGACCAGCGCCAGGCCGGCGGCGACCATGGCTTCGCGCTGCGCCGGCTCGCTCAGCAGGCGCGCCAGTTCGCGGTGGACACAAGCGGCGTCATCGCAGATGGCAACCGCTTCGGCCTCGCGCATGCGCCGCGAGATTTCGGAGAAGTTGTGCAGATGCGGGCCGGTGACCGCTGCGGTGCCCACGGCGGCCGGCTCGAGCAGGTTGTGCCCGCCGATCGGCTGCAGGCTGCCACCGACGAAGGCGACCTGGGCGCACGCATAGAAGCTCATCAGCTCGCCCAGGGTATCGATGACGAATACCGCATCGTGCGCCTGCGGCCACTGCTGCGCCTTGCGCGTGGCCACGCACCAACCACGTTCGCGCGCCAGTGCTTCCACCTTGCCGAAACGTTCGGGGTGACGCGGCGCCCACAGCAACAGCAGATCGGGAAATTGTGCCAGCAGCCGCGCATGGATATCGGCCACCGCCGCCTCCTCGCCTTCATGCGTGCTGGCGGCGATCCACACCGGTCGCGTGGCCGGCACATGCGCGCGGAACTGCGCCACCAGTACAGGCAATTGCGCAGGCGCGGCGATGTCGAACTTGAGGTTGCCCAGCGCCACCACCTGGTCGGCCCGCGCGCCCAGGGTGATGAAACGCTCCGCGTCGTCCTGCGACTGCGCCGCCACGCAGGTCACCGTGCGCAGCGCGCGACTGATCAACGGTGCCAGCACGCGGTAGCCACGCAGCGAGCGTGCCGACAGCCGGGCGTTGAGGATGTACAGCGGAATCCTGCGATCGCGGCAACCGAACAACATGTTCGGCCACAACTCGGTTTCCAGGATCAAGGCCAGCCGCGGGCGGAAATGTTCCAGGAAACGGCCCACGCTGCCGGGCACGTCGTAGGGAAGATAGACGTGATCCACCGCATCACCCCAGACCGCGCGCACGCGCTCGGAGCCGGTCGGCGTGATGGTGGTGATGACCCAGCGGATATCCGGCCGCTGCGCGCGCAAGGCGTTGACCAGCGGCACGGCCGCATTGACCTCGCCCACCGACACCGCATGCACCCAGACGCGCGGGCGGCCGCAGGCATGCGTGTACGACGCGTAGCGCTCGTTCCAGCGATTGAAGTATTCGCGCACGCGGAAGCCGCGCCACACCAGGTGGTACACCGTGATCGGCAGCAACAGATACAACAGCGCCGAGTACAGCCCACGCAATAGCCATTCGATCGGGTCTTTCCGCATCCGTGCAGGATACGGGAGCGCTCCGGCGTGCGCATGTGCACGCTGCCGCGCGCACGCGATCCCTTAGAATTGCCGCATGTCCGAGTCCGCCAACGTCGCCGTTCGCCCCTCCCTGCGCAACCCCAGGCACTGGCCCATGTATCTTGGGCTCGCAGTGATGGTGCTGGCCGGCCGCCTGCCCTGGACGCTGCAGCGCGCGGTGGGGCGCGGCGTGGGCTGGATCGCCATGCGCGTGGCGGGCACGCGCCGTCGCGCTGCCGAAGTAAACCTCAAGTTGTGCTTCCCCGAACAGGACGACGCCTGGCGGGCACGACTGCTGCGCGACAGCTTCGATGCGCTGGGTGTGGGCCTGTTCGAATTCGCGCGCGCCTGGTGGGGCAGCATCGATGCGATTCGCCCGGGGGTGCAGATCGAAGGCCTGGAGCATCTGCAACGGTTACAGGAGCAGCAGCGCGGCGTGCTGCTGGTGTCCGGCCACTTCATGACGCTGGAGATGTGCGGACGCCTGCTGTGCGAGTACGTGCCGCTGGCCGGCATGTACCGCAGGCACCGCAATCCGGTGTTCGAATGGGCGGTCAAGCGCGGGCGTCTGCGCTATGCCACGCACATGTTCGCCAACGAAGACCTGCGCGCCACCATCAAGCATCTCAAGCGCGGCGGCTTCCTGTGGTACGCACCCGACCAGGACATGCGCGGCAAGGACACCGTGTTCGTGCCGTTCTTCGGCCATCCGGCCTCCACCATCACCGCCACCCATCAACTGGCGCGATTGACCGGGTGCGCGGTGGTGCCGTACTTCCATCGCCGCGAAGGCGGGCGCTACATCCTCAAGATTGCACCGCCGCTGGCGGGCATTCCGTCCGACGACGTGATCGCCGATACCACCCAGGTCAATGCGGCGATCGAAGACATGGTGCGCGAAGCGCCGGATCAATACCTGTGGATCCACCGCCGCTTCAAGCGCCAGCCCGGCGGGCGCAGCGCGTTCTATCAATGACCCGGCGGGTCCGCGTGCGCGGGCCGGAGTTCATCACGCGATCGCTCAGCGCGGCGGCGGATCGCCATCGTCGTTGAGCAGTGCTCCGGCATACAACCCGGCCAGCATCAGACTCAACCCGCCCCAGAAGCTGGAATAGAAGGCCAGGTGCGTGTTGAGCGGGAAGACCGTTGCCACCAGCGCGATCATCGCCGGACGCGCCTGCTCGCGTGCGGCCGCGCTCGAATAGCGCCACGCGCGCCACGCCTGCGCCGCACCGGCGAGCCACAGCAGCAACCCGACCACCCCGGTTTCGGCCAGGATTTCCAGCACGATCTGGTGCGCATGGAAGGCCGGACCATCGCCCCAGGCCGGCGCCTGGGTCGGGGCCGGATTGCAGGCCGGGTACGCCTGACGGAAGCCGCGCGCGCCCACGCCATTGATCGGATGCTCGGCGATCATGCACAGCGCCGCGCCCCAGATCTGGGCACGCCCGGACAAGGCCTGGTCCACGCCCTGTTCGCCATCGCCGAACGCCAGGGCGGTACGCTGGATGCGCTCGCGCGCCTGCGGCGCCACTGCCACCACGCCACCGCCCAGCAGCGCGCCGGCCACCGCTACCGCCAGCAGCCGGCGGCCACCCAGCAATTGCCAGCCGGACAGCAGCACGATCACCGCATAGGTGATCCACGATGCGCGCGAACCTGCCAGCACCAGCACGATGCCGACCGCCGCCGCAGCGCCCCCCCAGGCCCAGACCGTGCGCCGCCCCAGCGCCAGCAACAGGAAGGGCGACAGGCTGGCCAGGGTCTGCCCGAACTTGAGGTTGCATGGCCCCAGCGCACCGCTGAGGCGGTCCACCAGCGCCAGCTCCTGCGCGGTGCATAGTCCGTGGCCGCTGATCAGTTGCTTGAGCTGATCCAGGCCGAAGAACAGCGGGCTGCTGCCGATCACCGCCTGCGCCAATGCATCCAGTGTCCACACCCCGCCGATCACCGCCAGCCCGGTGAAGGTGCGACGGCGGCGCTGCGCATTGGCCACTGCGATCGCGCATAGCCACATGAACGGCAGGTAGCGCAGATCCGTGGCGGACTTGCGCAGTGCACGGCCGGCATCCACCGCATCGAACGCCGACAGCATCTGCGGCAGCCAGTAGGCCAGGAACAGCACGCTGGTCAGGGCCCAGGCCGCGCCGCTGAGCAAGCCGGTACCGCCGCGGAAGCGCGCGTGCAGCAAACGGTAGGCGGCGAACACCGCGCCCAGCGACAACACCGTTTCGGCCAGCCCGGGCGTGGGCCATAGCGCGACGAACAGGATCACCCAGGCCGGCGCCCAGCGGCCGACGTCCGGGGTCAATACGGGTGGGCGCGCCATGGCGTCAGCGGCGGAGTTCGTCATAGACCTTCAAGGTGGCCGATTGCATGGCCTGCAACGTATAGGGAATGACCGCCGGAGCCGCAGGCGCCTGCCGCAGCAGGGCCAGCGCCTGCGCGCACAGGGCTGCGGCATCGAAAGGCGCGACCGCGCCGCCGGGCTGCAGCTCGGCAAGCAGTTCACCGACCCCGCCGTGTGCCCAGCCCAGTGCCGGCCGTCCGACCGACAGGGCTTCGACCACGGTGCGGCCGAAGGCTTCGGGTTTGCGCGACAGTTGCAGCACCAGATCGCTGGCGGCATAGGCCTCGGCGATGCGCGCGGTGGGCTCGGTGAACGCCACGGCCTCGGCCACGCCCAAGCGGGTGGCCTCGGCCTCCAGTTCGCGCACATAGGCCTCGCGTCCGGGTTCGCGCGCCCCCGGCAGCCACAGCCAGGCCGCCACGCCGGCCGCACGCACGTCGGCCAGCAGTTGCAGACCGTCGGCATGGCCCTTCAGGCGGGTGCCGCGACCCGGCAACAACAGCAGCGGCGCCTCGGCCGGCAGGCCGGGCAACAGGCTCTGGACCCAGGCGCGCGCGCGGCGATCCGGCCGCGGACGGCGCGGAAACTGGGCGATGTCCACGCCGCGCGCAATGGTGCGCAGGCGGGCCGCCTCGGTGCGCGGGTAGTGTGTGCCCACGTAGTCGCGCACCGTGCGCGAGACGCAGATGACCCGCTCGCCGTAGGTCATCACCGCACTGTAGCGGCTGGGCGAGTTGAGGCCGTGGACGGTGGTGACGAAGCGCGGCCGCGTCGCGGCCGGCATGCCGCGCAGCGCGTACCACCCCAACCAGGCCGGCAACCGCGAGCGCGCATGCACGATGTCGGCCCCGAGTCCGGCGAACAGCCGGCGCAGGCCGACCACATGCCGCAGCGTCAACAAGGACTTGCGGCCGATATCCAGGGTCAGATGCTCGCCACCGGCATCCAGCAATGGCTGGACCAGGCGACCGCCGGCTGACACGACCACGGCGCGATGCCCCGCCTGCACCAGGGCGGCGGCGATTTCCAGGGTGGAGCGCTCGACGCCGCCGGACTGCAGTGCCGGCAGCAGTTGCACCACGGTCAGGCGGTGCATCCGGCCAGTATCAGTCGGCGAGCACGAACAGCGCGCCGCAATACGGGCACTTGGCCTCGCAGTTGGGCTCGTCCTCGATCGGCAGGTACACGCGCGGATGCGAGTTCCACAGCGCCATCGCAGGCGTCGGGCAGCTCAGCGGCAGGTCGCCGCGGTGCACGGTGTAACGCTTTTCGGCATTGGCGGGCGCGGTGGCGGTCTGGCTCATGGCGGTGCGATCGGAAGGCAAAGGCAGAGCGCGGATTCTAGCAGCCTGCATGATGATCGGCCCATCGACCGAGGAGTCACGGCCCGTGCGGACGGTAGGCGCATCGCTTGCCGTCGCGCTGCCGATCCCATCGCCGAGGCCGCTGTGGATGCATCGAGCCGCTTGCACCCGCCTGCCGACGGCGCTGCAGCGCAACGACACTGCGCCGGGCATGCCGCCTATCATCGGGAGTCGGCGCTCCGCCATCCGGCTGCGCGCCCCCCGACGGGCGCAGCATCGGCCCAGCGCACGGGCGGCCGCGCCCGCCCCAAGGAGACATCACCCCGTGACCTTGCCTGTTGCCCAGCTGCACCCGCGCGGTCTGCCGCGAACGCTCGCGGTTGCCCTGCTGTATTCCGCTACGCTGCCGACACTGGCAGCGACGCACTTCGCAAGCAGCTTCGACGGCGGTGACCCGACGCCAGTGCAGGTGGCAGAAACTGCCGTCCATGTCGCCATTGGCGCCGGGCCGTCAACGCCATATGCAGCCAAGCCGAACGCCGGCTACACCGGCCCCCATGCGTTGGCGTATACGACGCAGGGAGTGGGCGGGCGGCGCAGATTGTTCGCCACCGATCTTCCGATCGATGCACACACGACATTGTCTTGGATGGTGTTGCCGGAAAGTGTGGGCAACGACCATGTGGCATCCACGTATGTCTCGTTGGACCTGCTGTTGGATGACGGCACGCGCGTCTCTGCCAGCGCAGCGCGCGACCAGCAGGGCGTTGCACTGGACGCGCAGGCGCAAGGCGGTTCGAAGACGCTGTATCCGCAGCAGTGGACGCGCAAGCAGGTGCGGTTGGGGGATGTGGCCGGGTTGCGCGGGCGTCGTGTGCGGGCGATCGAACTGGAGGTGGCGCCGCCTGCGGGCGCGAGCGCTGCCGGGTGGATCGACGATATCGCCATTGCCGAGGTGCCACTGGTAACGCCGGCCCGCCCATCGGACTGGGTGTTGACCACACGCGGCACGCAATCCAACGGCACGTTCTCGCGCGGCAACAACTTCCCTGCGACGGCGGTGCCGCATGGGTTCAACTTCTGGACGCCGGTGACCGATGCCGGAACGCTGAGCTGGCTGTATCGCTGGAACGAGCACAACGATGCGGACAACCGGCCGCGCCTGCAGGCGCTGTCGCTCAGCCATCAACCGAGCCCGTGGATGGGGGATCGGCAGACGTTTCAGGTGATGCCCTCGCTCGGTGCTGGCGTGCCGGAAGCCGATCGAAAAAAGCGCGCACTGGCGTTCTCGCATGCCAACGAAGTCGCACGCCCCTATCGCTATGCGGTGCAGTTCGACAATGGCATCCAGGCCGAGATCGCGCCCACCGATCATGCGGCGCTGTTCCGTTTTCGCTTCCCTGACCAGGGCGATGCCAATCTGCTGTTCGACAATGTGGACGGGCGCGGCGGGCTACACCTGGATGCCGCAACGCAGACACTGTCCGGCTACACCGGTGTGCGCAGCGGGCTGTCGACCGGGGCGACGCGCATGTATGTCTATGCCAGCTTCGACCGGCCGTGGACGGACAGCGGGAGCATCGACAGCGGGCGGCCGACCGGTTGGATCAAGTTCGATGCTGGCAGCGCACGGCAGGTGCAGATGCGTATCGCGACCTCGCTGATCTCGCTGGACCAGGCCAGGCACAACCTGGCGCTCGAGATCGCATCCGAGGCCAGTATCGAACAGATCGCCGCGCAAGCGCAGGACGCGTGGGATGCGTTGCTGGGGCGGTTCGACGTGCCCGATGCGACTGCCGACCAGAAGACCACGCTGTATTCCAATCTCTACCGGCTCTACCTGTATCCGAACTCCGGGCATGAAAACGTCGGCAGCGCGCAGGCACCGGACTGGCGCTACGCAAGCCAGAACAGCTGGTCGGACGACAACATCGATGGCAGCGCGGTGCGCAGCTTCGCACCGATCCGCGATGGCCGGGTCTACGTCAACAACGGGCTGTGGGACACCTTTCGCACCGCATGGCCGGCGTATGCGCTCTTTGCGCCCGACGACGCCGGACGCCTTGTGCAGGGCTTTATCGAACAAGCGCGTGCAGGCGGCTGGATCGCGCGCTGGTCGTCGCCCGGTTATGCCGATCTGATGGTCGGCACCAGTTCCGACGTGGCGTTCGCCGATGCCTGGCTCAAGGGCGTGCGCGGCTTCGAACCGGCCGAGGCCTATGCGGCGGCGTTGAAGAACGCAACCGTGGTGCCGCCGGATCGGCACGTGGGCCGCAAGGGCATGGCGCGTTCGACCTTCCGCGGCTACACCGATACCGACACGCACGAGGGCATGTCGTGGTCGCTGGAAGGCGCGCTCAACGACTTCGGCATCGCCAACATGGCCGATGCCTTGTCCCGCCAGGCGAGCACGGCGGAAGATCGTGAGCGGTATGCGACCGAGGCGGTGTATTTCCGCCATCGCGCGGCCGGATACGCGGCCTTGTTCGATCCTGGAGTCGGGTTCTTCCAGGGGCGTACACCCGATGGCGCGTGGCGCGTGAATCCGGCGCAGTACGACCCACGCGTCTGGGGCAATGACTACACCGAGTCCAGCGGCTGGACGTTTGCGTTCACCGCGCCACACGATGGCCAGGGCCTGGCTGCGTTGTACGGCGGGCGTGACGCCTTGGCGGCAAAGCTGGACAGCTTCTTCGCCACGCCTGAAACCGGCGAATCGGCATTTGCCGGCTCCTATGGCAACGCCATCCATGAGATGACCGAAGCACGCGATGTGCGCATGGGCATGTATGCGCACAGCAACCAGCCGGCGCACCACATTCCGTGGATGTATCTGTATGCCGGGCAGCCGTGGAAAACCCAGCAGCTGACGCGCGAGATCCTGACGCGGCTCTACCTGGGCAGCGAGATCGGCCAGGGCTATGCAGGCGATGAGGACAATGGCGAGATGTCGGCGTGGTATCTGTTCGCGGCACTGGGCATCTATCCGTTGCGCATGGGCGCGGCGGAGTACGTGATCGGCTCGCCGTTGTTCCGCCACGCGCGCGTGCGCCTGCCCGGCGGCGGCACGCTGACCGTCAATGCGCCGCAGAATTCGCCGCAGAACGTGTACGTGCAATCGCTCAGGGTCAACGGCAAACCGTGGCGCAAGACCTGGTTGCCGCATGCGGCGATTGCCAAGGGCGCAACGCTGGATTTCGTGATGGGGCCAGCGCCATCGCGCTGGGGCAGCGAGCCGCACGCTGCGCCGCCGTCGTTGACGCCAGCGGGTGAACGCCCTGCCCCGTTGCATGACCTGCTGGGTGCCAGCGCACGCGTGACGCAGGCCGATGGTCGCGCGCTGGCGGCTTTGCATGACGACGATGCGGGCAGCGCAAGCGCGGTGTCGCAGGCCACGGTACTGACATTCAGCGGCCTTGATCGCGGTGAAGCCATGCTCTACACCGTGACCAACGGCAACGCCGGGATTGCGTCGGCCGCCTGGACGCTGGAAGCACGCACTGCAGAAGGCACGTGGCGCGTCGTCGACGCGCGCCGCGAGGAGCGCTTTCAATGGCCGCTGCAAACGCGCCCGTTCCGGATCGCGACGCCAGGCTCGTATGCGGAGTATCGGCTGCGTTGGACGGCGCCCGCGCGTGCGCAGGTGGCGGAGATCGAGTTACTGGGTGCAGTGCCGGAGGGGCGCTGAGGAGTGAGGTTTTGGGCGTGATCGCTTGGGATGACGACGACCCGCGACGCCTGCCGTTTGCGTTGCTAAGCCCTACCCTCACCCCAACCCCTCTCCCGTGGGGAGAGGGGCTCTGGGCCGTTGTCTTGCCGGCCGAGCGCTTACCGCTTCAAATCGAGCGACACTCGGCCAATCAAGTCTTGGACAGCTCGCAAGTCTTCGACACCTCGACTCACTCGTTGCCTTTTTCGGTTGACGATTTTTCCGCATCGCGCTGCTTGCGGATCTGCGCATCCACCGCAGCGATCGCGGTCATGTTCATCACCCGGCGCGAGGTGGCACTGGTGGTGAGGATGTGCACCGGCTTGGAGATGCCCATCAGGATCGGGCCGATCGCCACGCCATCGGTGAACACGCGCACCAGGTTGTAGGCGATGTTGGCCGCTTCCAGGTTCGGCAGCACGAACAGGTTGGCGCGGCCCTTGAGCGTGCTGTTGGGCATGATCTGCTTGCGCAGCGCTTCGTCCCAGGCGGTGTCGCCCTGCATCTCGCCATCGATATTGAGCTCGGGCTTGCGCTTGAGCAGGGCTTCGCGCACCTGGCGCATCTTCAGCGCATCGCGCGAATCATGGCTGCCGAAATTGGAATGCGACAGCAACGCGATATTGGGCTCGATGCCGAACAGTTTGAGGCGGTACGCGGCCTGCAGCGTCGCTTCGACCACCTGCTCGACGGTGGGGTCTTCCTGCACATGGGTATCGAGGAAGAAGAACACGCCGAGCTGGTTGATCACGCCGGTCATCGCCGAGGTGGAGCTCACCCGCGGCTCCAGCGGAATCACGCTGCGTGCGTAGCCCAGCTTCTTGTGGAAGCGGCCGACCACGCCGGACAGCATCGCGTCGGCTTCGCCGCGCGCCACCATCACTGCCGCGATCAGGGTCGGGCGCGAACGCATCAGCTCCTTGGCCGCGGTGACGGTCACGCCACGGCGTTCGGTGAGCGCATGGTAGTACTGCCAGTAATCGTTGAAGCGGGGGTCGTCGAGGATGTTGGTGATCTCGAAGTCCACACCGGCGGTCAGGCGCAGGCCCATGCGTTGGATACGCGCCTCGATGACGTCCGGGCGGCCGATCAGGATCGGCAAGGCCAGGCCTTCGTCGACCACGTTCTGCACCGCGCGCAGCACCACTTCTTCTTCGCCTTCGGCATACACCACGCGCTGTTTGTCGGCGCGGGCGCGGTCGTACACCGGCTTCATCATCAGGCTGGTGCGGTAGACGAACTGGCCGAGCTTGTCGCGATACGCCTCCATGTCGGTGATCGGGCGCGTGGCCACGCCCGAGTCCATCGCCGCCTGCGCAACCGCAGACGACAGTTCCACCAGCAGGCGCGGGTCCAGCGGACGCGGAATCAGGTAGTCAGGACCGAAACTCGGGGTCTCGCCGCCGTAGGCCGCGCCCAGGTCGGAGGCTTCGCGCCGTGCCATCGCCGCGATCGCCTTGACGCAGGCGATCTTCATCTCCTCGTTGATGCCGGTGGCGCCCACGTCCAGCGCGCCACGGAACAGATAGGGGAAGCACAGCACGTTGTTGATCTGGTTCGGGTAGTCCGACCGGCCGGTACCGATGATGCAATCCGGACGCACCGCCTTGGCCGCCTCCGGGGTGATCTCCGGGTTGGGATTGGCCAGCGCGAAGATCACCGGCTGGCGCGCCATGCTGGCGACCATCTCCGGCTTGAGGATGCCGGCGGCCGACAGGCCCAGGAAGATGTCCGCGCCTTCGACGATCTCGGCCAGGGTGCGCTTGTCGGTATCGCGCGCGTAGCGCTGCTTGTCCGGGTCCAGGTCGGTGCGGCCGGTGTGGATCACGCCGTCGCGATCCAGCGCCAGGATGTTCTCCGGCTTCAGCCCCAGCGAGACCAGCATGTTGACGCAGGAGATGCCGGCCGCGCCCATGCCGGTGGTGGCCAGCTTGACCTCTTCGATCTTCTTGCCGGTGACTACCAGCGCATTGAGCACGGCGGCGCCGACGATGATCGCGGTGCCGTGCTGGTCGTCATGGAACACCGGAATGTTCATGCGCTCGCGCAGCTTGCGCTCGACGATGAAACACTCCGGCGCCTTGATGTCTTCGAGGTTGATGCCGCCGAAGGTGGGCTCCAGGCTGGCGATGATGTCCACCAGCTTGTCCGGATCGTTCTCGTTGATCTCGATATCGAACACGTCGATGCCGGCGAATTTCTGGAACAGCACGCCCTTGCCTTCCATCACCGGCTTGGACGCCAGCGGGCCGATGTTGCCCAGGCCCAGCACCGCGGTCCCGTTGCTGATGACCGCCACCAGATTGCCGCGTGCAGTGAGTTCGCTGGCCTGGGTGGCGTCCTCGACGATCGCTTCGCAGGCAAACGCCACGCCCGGCGAATACGCCAGCGACAGATCGCGCTGGGTCAGCATCGGCTTGGTCGCGGTGACCTTGATCTTGCCGGCCGGCTGCTGGCGGTGATAGTCGAGGGCGGCCTGTTTGAAGTCGTCGGTGGACATCGGCTGTGTAAGTCTCGAAGGCGCAGGAGGGCTGAATTCTACCCTCCTGCCTGAACAAGGGCCTGTCGCGCAGCTGTCGGCGCGGCAGGAATGGAGCATCGCCAGCCATCGGCGGCCAACGCAGAACGGCCCTGCACCCCGCCGGGAGCGCCGACGGAGGACAGGGCCGCAGGAAGCCTCAGCGTGCGCTGACCGGAGCGACCGTATCGGTCGAGGCCGGTGGCGCCTGCAGCGGCGGCGAGCCGCCATCCAGCACCAGCTTCAGTTGGTCGCGATCCAGCGCGTTCTCCCAACGCGACACCACCACGGTGGCCACTGCGTTACCGATGAAGTTGGTCAGCGAGCGGCACTCGCTCATGAAGCGGTCCACGCCCAGGATCAGCGCCATGCCGGCCACCGGCACGTCCGGCACCACCGACAGCGTGGCCGCCAGGGTGATGAAGCCGGCGCCGGTCACGCCGGCCGCACCCTTGGAGCTGAGCATGGCCACCGCCAGCAAGGTGATCTGCTGGCCCAGGGTCAGGTCCACGTTGGTGGCCTGGGCGATGAACAGCGCGGCCAGGGTCATGTAGATGTTGGTACCGTCCAGATTGAACGAATAACCGGTCGGTACCACCAGGCCCACCACCGACTTCTCGCAGCCGGCCTTTTCCATCTTTTCCATCAGCGAAGGCAATGCCGACTCCGACGAGGACGTGCCCAGCACCAGCAGCAGCTCGGCCTTGAGGTAGCGGATCAGCTTGAGCACCGAAAAACCGCAGAACCGGCACACCAGGCCCAGGATCACCAGAACGAACAGCAACGAGGTGATGTAAAACGAGCCCACCAGCCAGGCCAGATTGACCAGCGATTCCACGCCGTACTTGCCGATGGTGAAGGCAATCGCGCCGAACGCACCGATCGGCGCGGCCTTCATCAGGATGTGCACCAGGCGGAACACCGGCGCGGTCAGCGCCTCCAGGAAGCTCAGTACCGGCCGGCCACGCTCGCCCACCAGCGCCAGCGCGATGCCGAACAGCACCGCCACGAACAGCACCTGCAGGATGTTGCCATCCACGAACGCGCTGATCAGCGTGGCCGGGATGATGTCCATCAGGAAACCGACCAGGCTCAACTCGTGCGACTTCTGCACATAGGTGTTGACCGCGCTCTGATCCAGCTCGGCCGGGTTGATGTTCATGCCGGCACCCGGCTGCACCACGTGCGCCACCACCATGCCCACCACCAGCGCCAGCGTGGAGAAGAACAGGAAGTAGGTCATCGCCTTGGCGAAGACCCGGCCTACCGTCTTGAGGTGGGTCATGCCGGCGATGCCGGTGACGATGGTCAGGAAGATCACCGGAGCGATGATCATCTTCACCAGCTTGATGAAGGCATCGCCCAGCGGCTTGAGGCTCTCGGCGAAGGCGGGCTCGAAATGCCCCAACAGGGCGCCGAGGACGATCGCCACCACCACCTGGAAATACAGCTGGCGGTAGAAGGGCACGGACGCCGGCACCGGGCCGGCAGGCTTGCTGATGTGCATGACACCACTCCGAGGGAACTGGAGGTGCCTTGCGCGGCACCCGGTGCGGGCATTCTGGCCGGACGGCGCCGCCACGACCGATAGCCCATTGGTACTACGAGAGCCTGACAGAGCGTAGCGAGCGATCGTCAGGCGGGTGTGGACGGCACACTCGGGACCGCAGTGTACGATGGGAACATGCCGATTCCGGGCAGCGGCCGCGTCCTCCGGGTGCCTGCGCCGTCGGTGTCGTCAGTCGTTGTGAACATTGTCCAGCAGACGGAAGGCCCCCTACACTTCAGCCGCAGCGCTGGCGGCCGTTAATTGCATTTAACGCAGACACCGACGTTGCCGTGTTGCCCGTTTGTCCTGCGCGCTTCTGAAGCCGTTCACCGTGACCGCCATGGCAGGACGCCCCGGCCTTTCCATTGCCGAAGATCACTCCTATGCGCCTCAATCCGCTCGTTCTGGCGTTGGCGTTTGCCGCCGCCCCTGCCGCCCATGCGGCCACCTCGCTCGAAAACTGGCCGACCAAGTACGCCTTCGGTGATGGCACCGAGCTCGCGCTGACCGGCAACTTCGCCTACGACGACAACAATTTCTCCGGCGACGACCGCCTGGAGGACCGTACCGACTTCCGCCGCAAGGAATTCGGCGCCACCGTGAAGAAGAAGGGCGCCTACGACGCCATGGTCTACTTCGACTTCGAGTCCAAACTGTGGCTGGACGTGTTCTTCCGTTTCGAAACCAAGGCGCTGCTGGGCCAGGACTACGGCCGCGTGCGACTAGGCTACATGAAGGTGCCGGTGGGCCTGGAAGCGGTGCAGAGCTCGCGTGCGGGCAGCTTCATGGAGCTGGGCCTGCCGGTGCAGGCAGTGTTCCAGGGCCGCCGGACCGGCGTGGAGTGGACCCTGGAGCGGCCACGCTACCTGTTGCAGGCCGGCGCCTACGGCGGCCAGGACCTGCAGGGCGACAATCCGGGCACCACCCAGGCCGTGCATGCGGCGTGGACTCCGCACAAGGCCGATGGCGACGTGCTGCACCTGGGCATCGCCGGTTCGGTGGAGAACCCGCGTGGCTTCACCGACGGCCGTGGCGTGGCGTTCGGCCCGCGCGTGCGCCTGCGGGCACGCCCGGAAGCCGGCCTGACCGACGTCCGGCTGATCGACACCGGCACCATCCTGGACGTGGACCACGTGATCCGCACCGGCGTGGAAGCGGTATGGATCCATGGCCCGTTCTCGCTGCAGAGCGAGGCGCTGCGTGCCGAGGTGGCGCGTAACGAGGGCTTGCCGCACTTCATCGCCCAGGGCCAGTACCTCTACGGCACCTGGTCCTTGACCGGCGAGTCGCGCAGCTACGCCGGCGGCGTGCCGGGCAATATCAAGCCGGCGCACGAATACGGCGCCGTCGAACTCACCGCCCGCTACAGCCATCTGAATCTGGAAGACAACAACGTCCATGGCGGCCGTCAGCACGACACCACCATCGGCGCCAACTGGTACCTCACCAGCCACTTCAAGTTCCAGGCCAACTACAGCTGGGTGGATGCCTCGCGCAATGGCGTGCACGTGACCCCGAAGGTCATGGAGCTGCGGGCGCAGGTGCAGTTCTAGCCCGCGAAGGCGCCCGTTCGCGGGCCGCCGCGCTGGCGCGCGAGAGGGCCTGCGCTCGCATGCCAGCGCGGATGTTCCGGCACGGCCGCATCCTCTGCCCGGGTGCGGCCGTCGTCGTTTGCGGCATGCCTCGGCCATACTTGCCGGCATGTACGCCTCGCAACGCCGCCGCCTGCTGCTCACCCTGGCCATCGTGCTGGGCGGCATGGTGGTGGCCATGCTCGCAGCCGAGCACTTCGTGCAACAGAGCGCGCTGCGCGAGGAAAGCACCACCGTGCGCCGCCAGCTGCGCCTGTATGCACAGGCGCTGCAACAACGCGTCGATCGCTACCGCACCCTGCCGCAGATCCTGGCGCTGGACCCGGAGCTGCGCGCGGCCGTATCGACAGCCTTGTCGCCCGCGCAGGTGGAACAGCTCAATCGCAAGCTCGAACGCGCCAACAATGTCACCCGTTCGTCCACGCTGACGCTGATCGACCGTAACGGCACCGCGTTGGCGGCAAGCAATTGGCGCGCCGCGCGCAGCAACGTGGGCGTGGACTACGCGTTCCGGCCGTACTACCAGCAGGCGCTGGCCAAGGGCAGCGGCAGCTTCTACGGCATCGGCATGACCACCAGCGAGCCGGGCTACTTCCTGTCGCAGGCCATCGTCGACGACACCGGCCAGGTACAGGGCGTGGTGGTGATCAAGATCGCGCTGGCCGCGCTGGAACGCGAGTGGCTGCAGACCCCGGACATCGTGCTGGCCTCCGACGCGCACGGGGTGGTGTTCCTGGCCAGTCGCGCCAGCTGGCGCTACCGCATGCTGGCGCCACTGAGCCCGCGCGACCGTCGCGAATTGCGCAGCACCCGCCAGTACGCCGATCAGGGCCTGCTGCCGCTGCGGCGGCGCCTGATCGAGCAGACCGGCGATGGCGGCGTGCTGGTGGATGTCCGCGACCCGCCACTGGACGCGGCGGTGCTGTGGCAGACCCTGGAAGTGCCCGAGAGCGGCTGGCGCCTGCATCTGCTGCACGACACGCGCAGCAGCGGTGCGGCCGGCCGTGCCGCGGCGATCGCCGCGGCCGGGGCCTGGCTGGCGCTGGCGCTGCTGTGGTTGTTCGTACAGCAGCGGCGGCGCCTGGCAGCATTGCGCCAGCGCAGCCGGCAGGAGCTGGAAACGGTGCTGCAACAGCATGCCGAAGAACTGCGTACCGCCCAGGACGGGGTGGTGGCCGCCGCGCAGCAGGCCAATGCCGGCCTGAGCCGCAGCCTGGAGCACCTGCCGCAAGGCGTGGTGGTGATCGATGCCGCGCTCGATCTGGTCGCCTGGAATTCGCGCTATGTGGAGCTGTTCCGGTTCCCGCCGGAGCTGCTGCAGATCGGCCGCCCGATCGAGGACCTGTTCCGCTACAACGCCCGCCGCGGGCTGCTGGGGCCGGGGCCGATCGAGGCCGCCATCGAGCGGCGCCTGAATCACCTGCGCAGCGGCAAGCCGCATATGCGCGAGAGCGAGAAGGAAGACGGCACGGTGCTGGAGATCCGCGGCAACCCGTTGCCCGATGGCGGCTTCGTCACCAGCTACGCCGACATCACCAGCTACAAGAACGCTGCCCGCGAACTGCGCTCGCTGGCCGATGCGCTGGAACACCGCGTGGCCGAGCGCACCCGCGACCTGGCCGCGGCCAAGCGCGAGGCCGAAAGCGCCAACCGCTACAAGACCCGTTTCGTCGCCTCGGCCGTGCACGATCTGCTGCAGCCGCTCAACGCCGCGCGCATGTTCGTCTCACTATTGCGCGGGCAGGTGCACGAGGCCGGCAGCGCGCGCGTGGTGGACAACATCGACGGCGCACTGGCCGCGCAGGACGCCATCCTCAACAGCCTGCTGGACATCTCGCGCCTGGAAGCCGGCAGCCTGAAGACGCAGGTGCGCGACTTCGCGCTCGGCCCGCTGCTGGAGGCGCTGGCGCGCGAGTTCGGCATCCTGGCCGAAGACCGCGGCCTGGCTCTGGAATGGGTGCCGACCTCGGCGGTGGTATTGAGCGACGAGAACCTGTTGCGCCGCATCCTGCAGAATTTCCTGTCCAATGCGATCCGCTACACCCCCCGCGGGCGCGTGCTGATCGGCTGCCGCAGGCGGGGCGGCTGGTTGCGCATCGAGGTCCACGACCAGGGGCCGGGCATTCCCGAGTCCTTGCAGCACGAAATCTTCGAGGAATTCCGCCGCCTGGACGACGGGGTGGCCAACGATCGCGGCGCCGGCCTGGGTCTGGCCATCGTCGAACGCATCGGCCGCTTGCTCGGGCACCGCATCGGGCTGCGCTCCACGTTGGGCAGCGGCAGCGTGTTCTCGGTCAGCGTGCCGCTGGGCGAACGTGCAGCCATCGCCACGCGCCCGCCGCCACCGCCCGCCATGGCGCGCGAACCCGGCAACGATCCCATCCTGCACGGCTGCCGGGTGTGGTGCGTGGACGACGACCCACGCGTGTGCGAGGCCACGCGCGCCCTGCTGGAACGCTGGGAATGCCGGGTGGATTTCGCCGGCGGTCCGGACGATGCACTGGCCGCCGCTACGGCCGGCGACGGCCCCGAATTGCTGCTGCTGGACGTGCGCATGGGCCACCACTACGGCCCGATGCTGCTGCCACAGCTGGTGGAGCACTGGCAGCGCGAGCCGCGCGTGATCCTGGTCACCGCCGAACCCAGCGCCGCCCTGCGCGATCACGCGCTCGAAGCGGGCTGGGGTTTCCTGTCCAAGCCGGTGCGCCCGCCGGCACTACGCGCGCTGATCACGCAGATGCTGCTGCGGCGCGGCTGACCGGGTTAGGCCATCGCTGCAGCCCGAGGGCACCGTGCATGACACGCAGCCGCAGTCGCGAGCGGCGGAAAGCGCGCCTGCTACACTATCGATAATGATTCCCATTTTGATCGCCATCGTTGCGCGATCGCCTGTCGCATTGGAGTTCCTGCCCATGACCTCTCCCACGCCCCGAACGGCACGCCTGCCGCTCGCCGTTGTTCTGTCCTTGCTCGGTGCGCAGGCCGCATTTGCCCAGTCGCAGGTCACCGATACGCTCGAAACGGTGGTGGTCGCCGCCGCACGTTCGAACATGACGGTGGCCGAATCGCCGCAAACGGTGCTGATCATCGACAAGGCGCAGATCCAGCAGCAGCTGACGCTGTCCAGCAATTCCTCGGACGTGCTCGCCAACCTGATTCCCTCCTACACGCCCAGCCGCGGCAAGATGAACGGTAGCGGCGAAACGCTGCGCGGCCGCGCGCCGCTGATCCTGATCGACGGCATCCCGCAGTCCAATCCGATCCGCCCTACCGGCCGTGAAGCGCATACCATCGATTTCGCCATGGTCGAGCGGATCGAGGTGATCCAGGGCGCCAATGCGATCAACGGCCTGGGCGCCACCGGCGGCACCATCAACATCATCACCCGTCGTCCGCAGGACGGCGCGCTGAATCAGCACCTCGACGTGCAGGCCACCGCGCCCACCGCCCAGACCCGCGCCGAAACTGCCAGCTACGAGACCCGCTATCGCGTGGACGGCCGCAGCGACCGGCTGGATTACCTGTTTTCGGCCAGCTACGCCGATCAGGGACTGCATGTGGATGGGCAGGGCCGGCCGATCGGCGCGGACAACATCCAGGGCGACCTGATGACCTCCAGGAGCTACGACGTGCTGGCCAAAGTCGGTTATGCGCTCACCGACACCCAGCGCCTGAGCCTGAGCGTCAATCGCTACCGCATCAAGAACGACAACGACTACATCGGCATTCCGGGCGACCGCGCACGGCGCCTGCCCACCACCTCGGTCCGCGGCACCCCCGAAGGCAGCGCGCCGCACAACGAGGTGTTGACCTCGGGTCTGTCGTATACCCACGACGACCTGGCCGGCATGCAGTTGAACGCGCTGGTGTTCAATCAGGAATTCGAAGGTTTGTTCGGTGCGGCCAACACGTCCACCTTCCAGGACCCGCTGATCGCTCCGCTCGGCCGCCTGTACGATCAGTCGCGTTCGGTCGCGTCCAAGTGGGGCAGCAAGGTCACCCTGAGCAAGGACGACCTGCTCGACGACCGGCTCAAGCTCACCGGCGGCTTCGATCTGCTGGCCGATACCGGCAAGCAGGATCTCTACGGCACCGGACGCACCTACGTGCCGGAATCGGATTTCCGCAACCTGTCGCTGTTCGTGCAGGGCGAATACGCGTTGCTGCCTGCGCTGGCCCTGCACGCTGGCGTGCGCCGCGAAGAGGCCGAACTGCAGATCGACAGCTATCGGACCCTGTGGCGCTACAACCGGGTCGACGTGGAAGGCGGCACGCTCGACTTCAGCCAGACCCTGTACAACGCCGGCCTGGTCTATACGCCGGTCGAAGGCGTGAACGTGTTCACCAGCTATTCCGAAGGATTCGGCATGCCCGACGTGGGCCGCGTGCTGCGCGCGATCGACGCCCCGGGCACGCGCGTGGCCGACCTGGACATGCTGGAGCCGATCCTGACCAGGAGCATCGAAGCCGGCACCCGCATCGAGCGCGGCGCATTCGATGCGGACCTCAGCTATTTCCGCTCCGACTCGGACCTGGGCACGCGCGTGGTGCCGCTCAACGGCGCCTTCATGATGAGCCGCGAGAAGACCCGCGTGCAGGGCGTGGACGCCAGCCTGGGCTACCGGCCCACTGCGGGGCATCGCCTGCGCCTGTCGTATGCGTACACGCGCGGCCGCTACGACAGCGACAACGATGGCCACCTGGACGCACGCCTGGATGGGCTCAATGTGGCGCCCAATCGCGTGATCGCCTCCTGGTCGGCGCAATGGACCCCCAGGTTCGCCTCGTTCGTGCAGGCACAGCATGCCTTCAGCCAGTCCTTCGACGACCCCGACCAACGCTTCAGCGGCTACTCGCTGGTGGACGCCACAGTCACCTATGCGCTGCCGCGCGGTGCGCTGCGCATGGGCGTGGCCAACCTGTTCGACAAGCAGTACATCACCTACTACTCGCAATCGGCGCTGGTCGAGCCGCTGCGATACTTCGCCGGGCGTGGCCGCACGCTGACGCTGGGCTATTCGCTGGACTTCTGAGCATCGGCGGCGCACGCCTGCCGCAGGCGTGCGCCCGATTGCGTCAGCCCTCGCCTTCCGGCTCCAGCGCCTTGACCAGGACCGCCGCCTGGGTACGGCTGTAGCAATCGAGCTTCTTCAAGATGGCGGTGACGTGCACCTTGACGGTGTTCTCGGCCAGCCCCAACTCGTGGGCGATCTGCTTGTTGAGCAGGCCGTCGGCCAGGCTCAGCAGCACGCGGAACTGCTGCGGGGTCAGCTGCGCCAGTTTGGCGGCCAGCTGCGCGTCGGCCTCCGAACGCTCGGCGGTCATCGGCGGGAACCAGGTGCCGCCCTCCAGCACGCTGGCCACCGCACTGCCGATGGTCTCGGCCGGCGTGGACTTGGGAATGAAACCGGCCGCACCGAACTGCTGCGCGCGCCGGATCACGCGCGGATGATCGTTGGAGGAAATCACCACCACCGGAATGTCCGGGTGTTCGCCGCGCACGTGCAGCAGTGCCGAAAATCCACGCGCGCCCGGCATGGCCAGATCCAGCAGGACCAGTTCGGCCTGCGGATGCGCGCGCAGCATCGTGCCCAATGTGCTGGCACTGGAGGCTTCCACCACCTGTGCCTGCGGCAAGGTCTGCCGCAGCACGTGGATCACGGCGGCACGGAACAGCGGATGGTCGTCGGCGACGAGAATGGTGAGATCGGCCATGCGCCAAGTCTGGCACAGCGGCACCTCGCTTTGCCGCACCGGCCTCTCCCGCTGGCGGCACGGGCTGGCGCAGATGCGCGCAGGCGCCGCGATGCACGCATGCCTCGCCGGATCCCGCCGGCTGGCACGTTGCCGATCACCTGCACCACACGTGCAGCGCACCGTGGGCAGCCGCGCTAGTGCGGCGGCTGCGTGCTGGCCCGCCAGGCCTCCAGGAACTGGCGGCGCTTGAGCTTGTCCAGGTAGACCAGCAGGCCGGGACCGAGCGGAATCGGCCGGAACGGTGGCTGCGCCGAGCCGCCGCGGCCGCCGGCGGCCGGCAGGATCGGCATCAGCCGCGCCTCGCGCGAGAGCACCTGTTGGCCGCGTGGCGACAGCAGATAGTCGAGAAACCTGCGTGCTTCGGCCGCATGCGGCGCGCTCTTGGGGATCACCGCCGTGCGCAGTGCCACCAGCGTGTAGTCCTGCGGCTGCACGATGCCCAGCGGCGCGCCCGCATCGGCGCGTGCCTGCGCGTAGGAGCCGAGCACGTTGTAGGCCAGCAGCAGCTCGCCGCGGCTGACGCGGTCCAGCAAGGCGCCAGTGCGCTCTTCCAGATGTACCTGGTTTGCCCCCAACGCGGCCAGCAGCGCGCCGGCGATGCTGCCGACCTGGCCATCCTGCGTCGCGAACAGATAGCCCACCCCGCTGCGTTCCACATCGTAGGTGCCCACCTTGCCGCGCAGCGGTGCATCCGGTGCGCGCAGCAGCGCCAGCAACTGGCGCCGGGTACGCGGTACGCGCGCGGCCGCCAGCCTGCGCGTGTTGTAGACGATGGCCACCGGCTCGTAGCTGATGCCGAACACCTCGTGTCGCCACTGCGCCCAGGCCGGCAGCGCCTCGGTCTGTGGGGAGCGATGCGCCAGGGCGTGGCCGTCGTTCACCAGCTTGGTCTGCAGGTCCATGCTGGCGCTGATCAGCATGTCCGCCTGCGGCGCATCGGCGGCCGGATGCAGGTAACGCGCATAGATATCCCAGGCGATGGTGTCTTCGTAGACCACTTCGGTGCCGGGATGCAGGCGCTGGTAGTCCCGGATCACCGCCGAGAACACCTCCAGATCGGTGGATCCCTGCACGCGCAGCTGCGCCTGCACCCCGCCCTGGGCAGGAAACCGCCGCACGTCGCCAGGCGCCGACCACGCCAGGCCGCAGGCCAGCCACAGTGCCATCGCGCAGAGCATGCGCATCACCTGGTGCCTCCCGGAAAGTGCAACGAGGCGATCAGGCCGCCACCGATGCGATTGGACAGATCGATGCGCCCGCCATGCGCCTGGACCACGCGCTTGACGATGGCCAGGCCCAGCCCGGCCCCACCGGCCGGCGCATCCGGCCCGCGTGCGAAACGTTCGAACACGCGCTCGGCGTCGGCGGCCGGAATGCCCGGCCCATGGTCGGCAATGGTGAGCACGTGCTGATTGCCATCGCCAGTCAGGGCAACCTGCAGCGGCGCACCGCCTCCGTACTTGCAGGCATTGTCGATCAGGTTCTTGAGCGCCTCGCGCAGCAGCAGCGCATCGCCGCGCAGCAACGCCGGTTGCGGATCGATGGCCAATTGCACGCGCGGTGCGCCCTCGCCGTGCGGCAAGGCCTCGTGCAACGCCTGGTGCAGTACCTCGGCCAGATCCACGGTGGCGAAGCGTTGCAGATGGGCACGATGGATCACGCTGGCATCGCTGAGCAACTGGTTGAGCAGGCGGCTCATATGGCTGGCGTTGCGCTCGATCGCGGCCAGGCTGCGTTGCATCTCGCGCGGGTCGTCGTCGTCCATGGCCAGCTGCGCCTGCGCGCGCAGTGCGGCCAGTGGCGTACGCATCTGGTGCGCCGCATCGGCCATGAATGCACGCAATGTCTCGTTGCTGGATGCAAGCCGCGCCATGAAGCGGTTGAGCGCCGCCACCATGAGCTGCAGTTCCTGCGGCGCCGGCACGTTCAGGGGTTTGAGGTCGGATGGTTCGCGCCGCGACAGATCGCCTTCGATACGCTGCAGCGGCCGCAACGCGCGGTACACCCCCAGCCATACCAGGCCCAGCGCCAGCAGCGACAGCACCCCGATCGCGATCAGCGCATTGAGCACCACATCGCGCGCCACCGCATCGCGCGCACGCCGGGTCTGACCGACCTGCACGCGCACCTCGCCCTGTTCGGAGGCCGAAGCCACCCGATGCATCACCACCACGAAGCGCACCGGCTCACCGCTGTACTGCGCATCGAACAGCACCGGCCGCGCGTCGCCGGGCATCTGCGCGGGCAACGGCAGGCCCTCTTCGCCGGTGATGGTGCGACCCTGTGCATCGAACACGCGATAGAACACGCGGTCTTCCGGCGCCATGCCGAGCAGATCCAGCGAGGCATACGGCAGATCCACCTGCCAGTCGCCGCCGACCAAGGCCACGCTGTCGATGATGGACAAGGCCGAGGACACCAGCAGATGATCGTAGGAGCGATTGGCCGCGCGCTCGCCGTAGTCGCGCGCGGCGAAGAACAGCACCACCGCGCCCAGCAACGACAGACTGCCCAGATACAGCAGCAAGGTGCGCCGGATCGACGGTGCCACCGTCAGCGGCTCAGCCATCGGCGCCCGGCTCCACCGGCGCATGCGGGTCGGCGGCTTCCAGTTTGTAGCCGGCGCCGCGCACGGTGACGATGCGCACCGGCGCCGCGGCCAGCTTGCGCCGCAGGCGGCCGACATACAGCTCGATCGCATTGGGCCCTGCATCGTCGTCGAAGCCGAACAGGCCGTTGCCGATATCGTCCTTGCCGACCACCTGCCCCAGCCGGCCGATCAGGATTTCCAGCAGGCGATACTCGCGATTTGGCAGCTCGATCGGCATGCCATCGAGCATCAGGGTATGCGCTGCATTGTCGAACACGAATCCGCCGATCTGCACCACCTCGCTGGCCTGGCCACGGTTGCGCCGCAGCAGTACGCGGCAGCGCGCTTCGAACTCGCGAAAATCGAAGGGTTTGCCCAGGTAATCGTCGGCGCCGACATCCAGCGCCTGCACGCGGTCTTCGATTCCGTCGCGCGCGGTGAGCATCAGCACCGGCGTGGTGTCGCCGCGCTCGCGCATCCCGGCCAGCACGCGCAGCCCATCGAGCTTGGGCAGGCCGATATCCAGCACCACCAGATCGAAACTCTGGTAGCGCAACACGCTTGCCGCCGCCAACCCGTCGGCCTGCCAGTCCACCGCGTGCCCGCTGCGGCGCATCCGCCGCACGATGGCATCGGCGAGGTCGGCGTTGTCTTCGACTAGGAGAAGGCGCATGGGGCGGGGATTGGGGAGTCGGGATTGGGGAGTCGTAACAGCGCTTGGCCGCGGCCGGAAGGTAACAGGCCGTGCACACAAAAGCTTGCCGCAATTGCGATTCTGCTCTTGCGAATCCCCAATCCCGACTCCCCAATCCCGGCCACCCAACGACAGGTCCATGACAGCTTCGCCCGACTAGGCTGCTGCCAACGCGCCGCAGCGGCTTGTGCGGCGCATCGCCGAACGTGTTTCACACATGTACCTGGGAGGGTCTGTGAGCAACCACACCTTGCGTCTGCGCGCCTGCGCCGCCTGCATGGCGGTAGGCCTGGCACCGGCAGCGCATGCAGCCGATGCCGATGGCCCGATCACCGCCGAGGTGGGTGGACGCATCCACTGGGATTTCACCGTGTTCGACAACGACGAGCGCGGTACGCCCGAGCGCAACGACACCCAGTTCCGGCGGGCGTGGCTGGACGTGGCCGGCAAGTTCTACGGCATCAACTACAAGGCCGAAGCCGAGTTCGCCGGCCTGCAATACGAACCGGGCAGCCGCGGCATCCTGGCGCGCGATGTCTATATCGCCAAGAAGTTCTCTGCGGGCACGCTGACCATTGGGCAGTTCAAGCAGTACTTCTCGTTGGACGACCGCACCGGCTCCAACTATGGCCCGTTCCTGGAACGTGGCTATGCGGCCACCACGCTGGCGCCGATCTATCGCAAGGCGATCTCCTGGCAGGCCAATCGCCCGGATGCGACCTGGTCCACGGCGCTCTACAGCCTGGAAAGCATCGACAATTCGTCCACCAAGGGCAGTGCGCTCGGCACGCGCCTGACCTTTGCACCGGAGATGGGCCAGGCGCGCCTGCGCCACCTGGGTGTCTCGCTGGCGCACGAACGCTACGCGCGCCCCGGCAGCGCCGGCACCGCGCCGCTGCTGATACGCCCGCGTCCGGAGAACGACCTGGCCAACAACAGCCGCATCACCCTGGCACGGTTTGCCGATGGCCGCGATACCGCGTTCGACAAATGGTCGCTGGAATACGCCGAAGTCGTCGGCCCATGGTCGTGGCAGACCGAATTCAGCGGCGGCCTGCTCGACGATGGCAGCCAGCACGCCACGGTGCTGGCCAGCTATGGGCTGGTCAGCTGGTTCGTCACCGGCGAATCGCGCGGCTACGATCGCAAGACCGGGCGTTTCAGCCGCATCGCCACGCCCAACCGCCGCAGCGGTGCCCTCGAACTGGCCTTGCGCTACGACTACATGCGCGGCGATCAACACCTGGACGGCCAGCCCGCCTTCATCGATGCCAGCACGCAATCGTGGACGCTGGGTGGCAACTGGTACTTCAAGCCGAACCTGCGCGTGATGCTCAACGTCATCGACAGCCGCAATCGCGACCGTGCCATGGGCGCGGTGGTCGACCACACGCTCGCGGTCACCGGCCGCTTCCAGTACGACTTCTGATGCGCTGCCTGCCCAACACATCGAAACAGCGGATCACGCCCATGCCGCGCAGTGCAGTCATCGACCTGTCTGCGTCGCAGTCGCATGACGCGATGCGCGATCGCTGCGCAGACGCACGTACGCAAACCGGTCGCTGTGCAGCGCACGCCCATCTTCGTCGCGCACCCCGCACGACGCGTCCCACACTCTCGCTGCCGTACGCCTCAAAGGATTCGCCCGCATGCTGACCGCGCTCGGTTTCGGAATGGTGATCACCTTCATGTATCTGATCATGAGCAAGCGGCTGTCGCCGCTGGTGGCGCTGATCACGGTACCGATCGTCTTCGCATTGCTGGGCGGCTTCGGCACCGGCATCAACGAGATGATGCTCGACGGCATCAAGAAGATCGCGCCCACCGGCGTGATGCTGATGTTCGCCATCCTTTACTTCGGGGTGATGATCGATGCCGGCCTGTTCGATCCGCTGGTCGGACGCATCCTGCGGCTGGTCAAGGGCGATCCGCTCAAGATCGTGATGGGCACGGCGATCCTGGCGATGCTGATCTCTCTCGATGGCGATGGTTCCACCACCTACATGATCACCGTCTCGGCGATGCTGCCGCTGTACCAGCGCCTTGGCATGAACGCGCTCAACATGACCTGCGTGACCATCCTCGCCAGTGGCGTGATGAACCTGACCCCGTGGGGCGGCCCCACCGCACGTGCGGCCACCGCCCTGCATGTGGATCCGGCCGACGTATTCGTGCCGCTGGTGCCGGCCATGCTGGTGGCCATCGCCGGCATCCTCGCGCTGGCGTGGTATCTGGGCATGCGCGAGCGCCGCCGCCTGGGCGTGGTGCGCCTGCCAACCGATGGCAACTGGCTGGAAACCAGCCTGCCCGACGACAACGATGCACTGCCGCGCGTGGAGGAGACCGACGACGTCAAGCGCCCCAAGCTGCTGTGGGTGAACCTGCTGCTGACGCTGGCACTGATGGCGGCGCTGGTGGTGGGCGTGCTGCCGATGCCGGTGTTGTTCATGATCGGCTTCGCCGTGGCCTTGATGATCAACTACCCCAACCTGGCCGAGCAGCGCCGCCGCCTGGTCAACCACGCCGGCAACGTGCTGTCGGTGGTATCGCTGATCTTCGCGGCCGGCATCTTCACCGGCATCCTGTCCAATACCGGCATGGTCGAGGCGATGTCGCGCAGCTTCCTGGCGGTGATTCCGGACAGCTGGGGCCCGTATCTGGCGGTGATCACCGCGATCGTCAGCATGCCATTCACGTTCTTCATGTCCAACGACGCGTTCTACTTCGGCGTGCTGCCGATCCTGTCCGAAGCCGCCGGCCACTACGGCATCACCCCGGTGGAAATGGCGCGCGCTTCGCTCGCCGGCCAGCCGGTGCATCTGCTCAGTCCCCTGGTGCCCTCGACCTACCTGCTGGTCGGCATGGCCAAGGTGGATTTCGCCGACCACCAGCGCTTCACGCTGAAGTGGGCGGTGCTGATTTCGATGCTGATGCTTGGCGGCGGATTGGTGTTTGGCCTGTTTCCGTTGGCGCGCTGACCGCCGCCGGGATTCGGCATTCGGGATTGGGGATTCGCAAGAGCGAATACCGATGCCCGCTGTTGCCAATCCCATCATCCCCAATCCCGAATCCCAACTCCGAAGGAGTGACACCAATGACGCTTCGCATCGCATACGTCACCAGCGGCATGGGCAGTGTCGGCACCGCGATCTGCCAGAGGCTGGCGCGCAGCGGGCATACCGTGGTGGCCGGCTGCGGCCCCAACTCGCCGCGCAAGTCGGCCTGGCTGCGCGAGCAGCGGGAACAGGGCTTCGACTTCGTTGCCTCCGAAGGCAATGCCGCCGATTGGGACTCCACCGTGGCCGCGTTCGCCAAGGTCAAGGCCGAGGTCGGCGAGATCGATGTGCTGGTCAACAACGCCGGCGGTAGCCGCGATACCCTGTTCCGGCAGATGAGCCGCGACGACTGGAATGCGGTGATCGCCAGCAACCTGCATTCGCTATTCAACATCACCAAGCAGGTGGTCGATGGCATGACGGCGCGCGGCTGGGGACGCATCGTCAACATCGGCTCGGTCAGCGCGCACAAGGGGCAGATCGGGCAGATCAACTTCGCCACCGCCAAGGCGGCCATGCACGGCTTCAGCCGGGCACTGGCGCAGGAAGTCGCCTCGCGCGGGGTCACCGTCAACACCATCTCGCCCGGCTATATCGCCAGTGCCTCGATCAGCAGCTTCCCGCCGGACGTCCTCGACCGCCTGGCCACGTCGGTGCCGGTGCGCCGCCTGGGCAAGCCCGCCGAGGTGGCCGGCCTGTGCGCCTGGCTGGCCTCCGACGATGCGGCCTATGTGACCGGCGCCGACTACGCGGTCAACGGCGGCCTGTATATGGGCTGAGCAGGCGCACGCCCGCCTGCAGCGCTGCCAGACGCGCCCTCCCGCATGGCTCGCTGCCCGCCTGCCGACCATGTCCGGCGCCGGGTCCCCGCATGCGCCGCAGCGACATCCGTGCGCGCTGGCGCCTCGCCCGCCCGCACAAGCGGCCGCCACTGCGCGAACGACCCGCCTGCAATGCGAACTGATTACACTCTGGCTTTTCCGCAGTGCGCTGCCATGGCCAAACCTTCAGAACGCACCACGCCGAATGCTCGCCCGCAGATGGCCGACATCGCCCGCATGGCGGGTGTGTCCGAATCCACTGTGTCGCGCGCATTGGCCGGTAGCCCTGTGGTGGCCGAGCGCACCCGCGCCTACATCAAGCAGATCGCCACCGAGGCCGGCTACCAGGTCGATCCGGTGGCGCGCAGCCTGCGCGCCAAGCGCTCCAACACGGTGAGCGTGGCAGTGCCGATGATGCACGCACTGGATCAACCGCTGTCGGACCCGTTCCTGATGACCATGCTGGCGCTGCTGGCCGAAGAGCTCACCGGGCGCGGCTACAGCATGCTGCTGTCCAAACTCGACCGCCACCAGGATGGCTGGGTGGAACAGCTGGCGCGCGGCAACCGTTCCGACGGGGTGATCGTGCTGGGGCAGAGCTCCGAACATGCGGCACTGGACCAGGCCGCGCGTGAGGGCCTGCCGCTGGCCGTGTGGGGCAGCCGCATCGATGGGCAGGCCTACATCAGCGTGGGCAGCGACAACTTCCAGGGCGGCGCCCTCGCCACCGAGCACCTGATCGCCAGCGGCCGCCGACGCATCGCCTTCCTCGGCGACGACCAGCTCCCCGAAGTGGCCCCGCGCTTTGCCGGCTATCGCCACGCATTGGAACGGCACGGCTTGGAATTCGACACGCGGCTGCATGCGCGCAGCCATTTCGTCAGCGAAGATGCCTACCGCCTCACGCGCGCCATGCTCAAGAAGACCGATCCCCCCGACGGCCTGTTCGCCGCCTCGGACCTCATCGCGGTGGGCGCCATCCGCGCCCTGGTCGAAGCCGGCCACCGCGTGCCGCAGGACATCTCGCTGGTGGGTTTCGACGACATCCCGCTGGCCGCCTACAGCCAGCCGCCGCTGACCACGGTGCGGCAGGATCTCAACCTGGCCGCACGCCTGCTGGTGGACCGCCTGCTCGCCTTGATCGCCGGCGAGCCGGTGCAGTCGGTGGAAATGCCGGTAAAGCTGATGGTGCGCGAGTCGGCTTGAGGCGGGGATTCGGGATTCGGGATTCGGGATTGGGGATTGGGGATTGGGGATTGGGGATTGGGGATTGGGGATTCGGGATTGGGGATTGGGGATTGGGAGATACCAGACCGGCAATCCGCTTCCTTCTCCCGCCTGCGGGAGAAGGTGCCCGAAGGGCGGATGAGGGCCGGCGGCCAGCCGATCCACCGTACTCGCCCCCCAGGCAACCCGGCAGGCACGCGCGTGTGGCATCTTCGGCAGCCAGCGATGTCAGCCCCGCATGCTACGCCCCTGCCGGGATCGTCCCCGGCTTGCGGACCCGTACGCACAGCATCGCCACCGCCGCGGCCAGCATCAGCGCGCCAGCCAGGCGGATCACATTGCGCGGGTCGCCATGCAATAGCGGCTCGTAATACAGCGGCAAGGTCACGATCTGGATCAGCATCGGCAACACGATGAACAGATTGAACAGCCCCATGTACACGCCGGTGCGCTCGGCCGGAATGCTGTCGGCCAGCATCAGGTACGGGTTGCCCATCATGCTGGCCCAGGCCAGGCCGATGCCGATCATCGGCAACAGCAACAGCCAGCGGCTCTCGATACCCGGCAGCATCCACATGCCGATGCCGGCTGCCACCAGACAGGCGGCATGGGTGTACTTGGGGCCGAAGCGGCGGACCACCGGCACCATCGCGAAGGCCGCCAGAAACGCGACGAAATTGTAGAAACCGCCGATCTGCCCGTTGACCAGGCCCGCCTCGCGGAAACCGTGCGAGTTCGCATCGGTGGTGCCGAACAAAGTGGTCGACAGCGACAGCACGATGTATTGCCAGTAGCAGAAGATCGCATACCACTGGAACAGCATCACCGGCGCCAGCTGGCGCATGGTCGGCGGCATCGCACGCAACGCACCGCCGATTTCGCGCACCACCGCGCCCAGGCCGGCGCCGCGCTGGCGCAGGCGGGCGATCTCGAGCGGCGGGATCACCGGCTCGCGCACGCTGCGCGCTGTCAACAGGATGGAGGCAGCGGAAAACCCAGCACCGATCACGAAGGCCGCGATGGTGACGTAGGGAATGTGATGCGCGTTGGCGGCATCCTGGTTCATGCCCATCCACACCAGCAGCGGCGGGGTGAGATAGGCCAGGGTCTGCGCCAGCCCGGTGAACGCGCTTTGGGTGAGATAGCCCAACGGACGTTGCGCAGGCGCCAGGACATCGCTGACCAGCGCACGGTAGGGCTCCATCGCCACGTTATTGGCCGCATCCAGTATCCACAGCAGGCACACCGCCATCCACAGCGCAGTACTGAAGGGCATGGCGAGCAGGCACAGGCTGCACACCAGCGCCCCCAGCACCATGTACGGCATGCGCCGCCCCCACCGCGTCACCGAGCGATCGCTCCACGCACCCACGAACGGCTGCAGCACCAACCCGGTAATGGGTCCGGCCAGCCACAGGTACGGCAGGCTCGCATGGTCGGCGCCCAGGTAGTTGTAGATCGGGCTCATGTTGCTCTGCTGCAGCCCGAAGCTGTACTGCACGCCGAAGAAGCCGGCGTTGAGCGCCAGGATGCGCATGAAGGAGAACGGAGAGGCAGTCGACGACATGCAGGGCCCAGGGCATCGGCACGGCTCCCAGTGGCCGCATCGCACTGTACCTTGCCGTTCCTGCAATCGATTGTAACGCTGCATTGCAACACAGTCGCTGAGTAGCGCAAGTACCGCCTGAATTCGACTTCAGATGCTGCGCTGCAGGATTGCAATCGATTGTAGACGGGCGTATTACTGCGTTCGCACTGCAGGCCGGACGGCCACTCCCTGGGAGGGATCGATGCAGGCGTCGGCTTACCATCACCTGTGAGAGAGAGAATCGCGATGTCCACCTTGCACACCCTGCGCCTGCACGCCCTGGCCTGCGCGGTCGCCTCGTGCCTGTGCGCGCCTGTCGCGCTGGCCCAGCAGGCCGCCACCACTCCGCCGGCTTCCGACAGCACCGCGGTCGATCTGGACGCAGTGTTCGTTACCGGCACCTCCACTGCCACGACCAAACTGAAGTCCAGCGTGTCGGTCAGTACGGTCGGTGCCGAGGCGATCGAACAGTCCGCGCCGCGCAGCACGGCTGAAATCTTCCGCAACATCCCCGGCATCCGCTCCGAGTCCAGCGGCGGCGAAGGCAACGCCAACATCGCCGTGCGTGGCTTGCCGGTGGCGTCCGGCGGCGCCAAGTTCCTGCAGCTGCAGGAAGACGGCCTGCCGGTGATGGAGTTCGGCGACATCGCCTTCGGCAACGCCGACATCTTCCTGCGCTCGGATTTCAGCCTGGACCGCATCGAGGCGATCCGCGGCGGTTCGGCGTCCACCTTCACCAGCAACGCGCCCGGCGGCATCATCAACTTCATCAGCAAGACCGGCGACACCGCAGGCGGCAGCGTCGGCGTCAGCCGTGGTCTGGACTACGACAACACCCGCATCGATTTCAATTACGGTGCGCCGTTTGCCGAGCAGTGGCAGTTCAACATCGGCGGCTTCTTCCGCCAGGGCGACGGCGTGCGCGATGCCGGCTACACCACCGACAAGGGCGGCCAGCTCAAGGCCAACCTCACCCGCCTGTTCGACAACGGCTACGTGCGCCTGTACGGCAAATACCTCAACGACCGCGCCGCCGGCTACCTGCCGGTGCCCACCTCCGTGCGCGGCCGCGATGGTGCGCCGGACCTGGGCGGTTTCCCCGGCTTCGATCCCGGCAACGACACCTTGTACAGCCGCAATTTCCGCACCGACGTGGGCCTGGACGGCAACAACCGGCCGCGCCGCACCGACCTGGGCGATGGCATGCACCCGATCTCGCGCACCATCGGCGCCGAGGCCTGGTTCGACCTGGGCAGTGGCTGGAACCTGAGCGAAAAGTTCCGTATCGCCGACAACAGCGGCCGCTTCGTCAGCCCGTTCCCCGCCGAGGTCACCGACGCCGCATCGCTGGCCGCTTCCATTGGCGGTGCCGGTGCGCAGCTGGTGCAGGCCGGCGGTGCCGACGCCGGCCAGGCCTACACCGGCAACGCGATCCGCACGCACCTGTTCAACGTGTCCATCAACGACCTTGGCAACGTCACCAACGACCTCAGCGTCTCGCGCGAGTTCGGTGGCGACGGCCGCACGCTCAACCTGCGCATGGGCTATTACAGCTCGCGCCAGACCATCGACATGGACTGGACCTGGAACTCCTACGTGCAGAGCCTGGGCCGCGACTCGCGCCTGCTCAACGTGGTGGATGCCGCCGGCGTGACGCGTTCGCAGAATGGTCTGTACGCCTACGGCACCCCGTTCTGGGGTGATTGCTGCATCACCCGCAGCTACGACGTGCGCTACGACGTCAATGCGCCCTATGTGGCGCTGACCTTCGATAGCGACAGGTTCAGCATCGACGGCAGCCTGCGCTACGACATGGGCGATGCACGCGGCAGCTACAACGGCACCGCCATCGCGCAGAACCTGGACGTCAATGGCGATGGCGTGATCCAGCCGGTGGAACAGCGCGTGGCCACGGTCGACACCGCCAATGCGCGCCCGGTGGACTACGACTGGAATTACCTGTCGTACTCGCTGGGCGGCAATTACCTGATCACCGACGACCTGGGCGCCTTCGCGCGCATCAGCCGCGGCGCGCGCGCCAACGCAGACCGGCTGTTGTTCGGCGTGGTCCGCGACGACGGTTCGGTGTCGTCCGACGAAGGCGTCAACGTGGTGCGCCAGGCCGAAGCCGGCCTGAAGTGGCGCCGCGACGGGCTGAGCCTGTTCGCCACCGCGTTCTCGGCGCGCACCCAGGAACAGAACTTCGAAGTCACCAGCCAGCGTTTCTTCAACCGCAGCTACGAAGCGCATGGCGTGGAGCTGGAAGCCAGCTATCGCTACGGAGGTTTCAACCTCAACGGCGGCCTGACCTGGACCGACGCAGAGATCTCCCGCGACCAGATCACCCCGGCGAACACCGGGAACGTGCCGCGTCGCCAGGCCGATGTGGTGTGGCAGCTCACCCCCAGCTACCGCGGCGACGGCTATCAGTTCGGCGTCAACCTGATCGGCACCACCGACGCCTATACGCAGGACTCCAACCAGTTGAAGATGCCTGGCTACACGCAGGTGAACCTGTTCGGCGACTACCGCGTGACCGATGCGCTGACCGTGGCGCTCAACGTCAACAACCTGTTCAACACCTTCGGCCTGACCGAGGCCGAAGAAGCCAGCATCCCGGCCAACGGCATCATTCGCGCGCGCTCGATTGCCGGCCGCACCACCAGCATCAGCCTGCGTTACGACTTCTAAGGATCGGTGCCGGGCGCTGCCCGGCCGCTTTCATGAACACCTCCCCCCTCGATATCACCCCCTGGCGCGCGGCATTTGCCGCACCGCTGGATGCACCGCAGGCAAGCGCGCTGCTGGCGCGCTTCGACCACCATGCGCCGCGCCTGCTGACGGCGCTGCACTCGCTATACGGCGAACGCAGCGGCTATGCGCAGTGGCTGACGCGCTGGCTGGGCGCACTGAGCCGCAGCGCGCAGCAACGCCCGCAGGCGCTGCAGCAACTGGATGCGACACGTCGGCCTGGCTGGTTCGGCGAACAACACATGCTGGGCTACAGCGCCTATGTGGACCGTTTTGCCGGCTCGCTGCGGGGTGTGTCCGAGCGCGTGCCCTACCTGCAGGAACTGGGGGTGCGCTACCTGCACCTGCTCCCCTTCCTGCGTGCACGCGCCGGCGACAACGACGGCGGCTTTGCGGTCAGCGATTACGGCCAGGTCGACCCCATTCTTGGCAGCAACGAGGATCTGGTCGCGCTCACCACCCGCTTGCGCGAGGCCGGCATCAGCCTGTGTGCAGACTTCGTGCTCAACCACACTGCCGACGACCACGCCTGGGCACAGGCCGCACGCGCCGGCGATGCACGCTATCTCGATTACTACCATCACTTCGCCGATCGCACCCAGCCCGACCAGTACGAAACCACGCTGGGGCAGGTCTTCCCGCACACCGCACCCGGCAACTTCACCTGGGTGGAGGCCACCGGGCAATGGATGTGGACCACGTTCTATCCGTATCAATGGGATCTGAACTGGAGCAACCCGGCAGTGTTCGGCGAGATGGCGCTGGCGCTACTGCAACTGGCCAACCTGGGCGTGGAAGCCTTTCGCCTGGATTCCACCGCTTATCTGTGGAAGCGCCCCGGCACCAACTGCATGAACCAACCCGAGGCCCACACCCTGCTGGTGGCGCTGCGCGCGGTCGCCGACATCGTGGCGCCCTCGGTGGCGATGAAGGCCGAGGCCATCGTGCCGATGGCCGAATTGCCGCCGTACTTCGGCAGCGGCCCCGACCAGGGCCACGAATGCCATCTGGCCTATCACAGCACCCTGATGGCTGCTGGCTGGTCGGCGCTGGCACTGCAACGCGGCGACATTCTGCACAACGTCATTGCCAACAGCCCGCCGTTGCCGGCCAACTGCGCGTGGCTGAGCTATGTGCGCTGCCACGACGACATCGGCTGGAACGTGCTGCAACACGAAGCCGCAGGCAATGCCGTGCAGCCGCCCTTCTCGTTGCGCGAGGTGGCGCGCTTCTATGCCAACGACGTGCCGGGCAGCTACGCGCGTGGCGAAAGCTTCCAGAGCAGCGGCGATGGGGTGCATGGCACCAACGGCATGACTGCGGCACTGACCGGCATCCAGGCGGCAGTCGAAGACGGCGATGCAGCCGCGCTGACGCTGGCAGTGGACCGGGTGCTGCTGCTCTACGCGCTCGCCCTGGCGATGCCCGGCATACCGCTGATCTACATGGGCGATGAACTCGGCTTGCCCAACGACAGCCACTATCGCGACGACCCGCTACGCCGACATGAAGGCCGCTGGTTGCATCGGCCGGCGATCGACTGGCAGATCGCCGCGCAACGCGAGGATGCAGACAGTGTGAGCGGCAAGGTCTACCGCCGCCTGCGGGCATTGATCCGGCAACGCGCCGCAACGCCCGCATTGGCAGCAGATCAACCCTTGGGGAGCCTCGCGCTGAGCGACCCGTGCCTGTTCGCACTGACGCGTGGCGATCGGTTTATCGCCGTTCACAACTTCAGCGACCGCGCAGTGCAAGCGTATCTTCCGGTCAACGCACAGACGCAATGGAAGTTCAGTGCAGCCACGCAATGCACTCCCTCACGCAATGGCGACCACATAGCGACCGAACCGCTGAGCGCAGGGGCACACCTGCATCTTCCGGCTTACGCGGTGCGATGGCTGGAGCGTTGCTGACCGCGGGCCACAACCGGACGAAAGCACCGGCTTGGTCAAGCCCAGATCGCACTCCCTTCCCCCGCCTGCGGGGGAAGGTGCCCGACAGGGCGGATGGGGGGCAGACACCTAAGAGGGTGTTTACATAATCAAGTTACTAACCGGCGAAGCAGCAACCTCGCTTCGGTCAACCAGACCCACGCTTCGGC
>NZ_JAJGQH010000007.1 GCF_020783655.1 Xanthomonas melonis
GCCGAAGCGTGGGTCTGGTTGACCGAAGCGAGGTTGCTGCTTCGCCGGTTAGTAACTTGATTATGTAAACACCCTCTAAGCCTCTTTGAAGAATAGTTGTTTCCAGCGCTATTAAGGCGGCTGCTGCGTTTATCCATTTGCGCCAAGCTTACGCATGAATGCAAGGGATCGAGCCTGATCGGATGCAACCACTCTAGAGCGGCCAACAAAACGACCGCGCTCCCCGCCAAGCGGGCGTGGCCGACCCTCGGAATCGGCATGCGCCATACGTGCACTCGGGTTCCTCCGCGCCGTTCACACCCACCTGACGATCGCTCGCTACGTTCTGTTAGCCGCTCTTAATCCGAAGCGAACTGACGCACTTACTCCACTGCCATAACATGACGAGGATACGCGTAAATGCGTGCATTCTTTAAGATAAGGAAAAAAATGGCTGCCAGAATGATAGCTCAAGGCTTGACGCATGGAGGATTTCTGGCGACAGGTGCAGCCACATCATTTTCACGGTCAGGACCTGCGAAGTGGATCCTGGGAAGTCGGACCAAAGAAAACCTGGCTGCAAAGATAGATGTTGGCTTGGACTGTGAAGAACTCGTCCGCACGACATTGAGAAAATTTGGAGTTAGTGATGCGACATCTCAGTCACTCGATCTTATGGGTGTAGTCGCCCCACTCGCTGTAACTCAGCGCACTTTTAGAGTTGCGGAATTCCTGAGCATTGCCCATGCTAAAGATGTCGTCGCCAGTTTTTCGCCGATTTTTGGCGATACTTATATCCCATCGCCCCTGGACCACTTGCCTGAAGAGGACGCAAAAAGCGCTGGCGGCGTACTGACCATGCGCATGGCATTGAACTTATTAAACTCGAGCGCCACGACTCAACAACAGGCAGCGCTGAATTTGGCATTACTCACATTTTACGCGGAAAATAGCGAAAACCCGTGTGCAAGGCTGGCCTACGAAATTACAGTCGAAGTGGGAAAAAGATGGCTAGTACTGCCTTCCGAAGTGCCAAGTCTAGGCATCCTTAGCTCGTTTGGATCCGGCACGGGGCTGGCACACTTGTTTCAAGACGTACCCAACGCAGTATTGAAGCGACTTCGAGATATGTTAGGCGATGGCCATGAATCAAAGGAAATATTGCTGAAAAAAATCGAACTGATTGGATCGGCGTGCGAACTGGCCAAGCAAGCTGCAATCGGGTCCCTGACTGGAACAATCACTTACATCGAGGAGGCCGAACGAGATCTTTATATATTCAGAACTGAACGATTACTGCCCGTTCCCATGGAAGTCTTCCCGCTCAACCTATTTAAGCACTTTTCTCCGGCACGATTCTTTTTTCAAGAGCCGGCCATTGAAGGCGCCATCAAGACCAGAGACTATTATTTGATAAAGGAAATCGTGCGCGAATGCGAAAATCGTGGGTTCAATTTATCCAAAGATGAAGTGCGCAATGCATTGTCTGCAGGTGCAGACCAAGTGCTACACCAGGGGGATCGGATCAGAAAAATTGCGGAAAGCCAGTCTGAATACTTCGCCAATCAATCGATCAAATCTTCAAGGAAAGAAGTTGAGGACTAGCTCTGCCACTCTAAGACTCTTAATCGATGCAATCATGATGTACGTGGATGCTCGCCTTGGCGAGGGTGAACTTATCGAATTCATCGCACTAGAACTTCGCGCTGAGCTATTCGCAAGAAACCCAGCACGAAGCGACCAGGAACACCGCTACCCGAGGCTAGTCGATCCCACTGCTCGTACCGGCGTTACGGAACTCCCGCGGACTCACCCCCACCAGCCGCCGGAAGCTCTTCTCGAAGTGGCTCAGGTCGCCGAAGCCGACCTTCAGCGCCACTTCGGTGATGCGCAGTCTCGGTTGCCGTTGCAAAAGCTCCTTGGCCTTTTCGATGCGGAGCTGCTGCAGCATCGGTTTGAACGGGGTGCCCAGCTCCTCGCGGAACAGAAAGCCCAGATGCGACTGGCTCACATGCGCCTGCCGAGCCAGGTCGCCCAGGGTCAGCGGCTCGGCGTAGTGTTCGCCCAGGTGCACCAGGGCGCGCCGGAGTGCGTCGTGCAAGCTGGCCAGACGTTGGCCAGGGCGATGCGGGAGGCCATCGATCCAATCGACCGGCGTTTCCGGCAGCATGGACGCGCTTGCAAGCCCGGCCGTTGGTGATGGTGTCGCGCGCACATCGCGCTGCGCTTGCCATTCGCGGTCTTTCACCAGATGCGGTGCATGGCGCTGGATATCGGCAATGCCGATCGGCCTGCCGGCCGTCATGACCGCCAGGCGCAGCATCACCCGCTCCAGCTCGTGAAGATTTCCCGGCCATGGGTAATGGGCCAGGACATCCATCAGCGGCTCGGTGACAGAAGAGCGGTGATCCAGGCCATGCCGATCCAGCACGCGCTCGATATGGAAGCCGATGTCGGCGTGCCGGCTGCGCAAAGGGGCGAGCTCGATTGCCAGGACCTCCAGTTGCGAGAGTAGTGCCCGCAAAAAGCGCCCGGCACGGACACGGCGCGGCAGATCGGCGGTCGTGGAGGCGACGACCCGCGGCAAGGCCTCACCGCCCGCAACGGACCATGGCCAATCGCGGGCCGAGAGATATCCGGCCACCTGGCGTTGCAGCGCGTCGTCGAGCTCGTCCACGTTCTGCAGGAACAAGGTTCCTCCCGCTGCACGCTCGAACCATAGTGCCGGCACGTCGCCAACAGCAGTGGCGCAATCGACCACAACGAACGGCCCCTCCCGCCAGGGTGCGGCGGCATGCAGCAGGATCGCCACGTGTTCCTTTTCGGTACCGAACTCGCCGCGCACGATGACAGGCAAGCGACTGTATGCGACGTGTTCGACGAACGCATCGATCGTCCATACCTCCTCGCTCACGCCCACAAGCGGCAGCGCTCGACCGAACCGGTCCTGAGCCAGCGCCCGCGCGATATCGCGCTGGATCAGGTACGCACAACACTTTGCGATCTGCCGGTATAGCGTCATCGCCTGTGTGGTGATGCCGTCTTGCCCCGGCCTCACGCTCAGTGCGCCGAGAACCTGTTGGCCATGCTGGACGAGAAACATCTGTGCAGGCGTGGCATGCATCTGCGCCGGATCCTGAACCGGTGGATCGCCTTCCTCCACCGCGACAAACGTGCAGACCGCGCCGTCTGCGATCTCACTGTGCGACAGTTCCGCAGCGATCCTTTCCAGCATTTTCGCCAGAGGATCGCCGGGGAAGTACGCGCGCTGCATTACATCGAAGACCTGCTTTTCCATGGATTTTTCGACCTGATCACCGGCGCGCTCGGAAGGCGGCCATACCCAAGTCGCGCCATCCCTGACCAGACCGTCGGCAAAGCTCCAGGCAATGCATTCGCTGCTCGGTTCACCGCCGCGCCTGCCACTCGATCACTCCATGGCAACACGGAGACCCGCGCTTGCCTTGGCTGGACCCGTTGAAGGCGCAAGAGATTCGCCAGCGAATCCAACGCTTGTTGCAAGCCAGGTTCGGCATTAGCACGCTGCCATCCGGTTGTCCCGACGATTGGTATCGCGCGACCGCACAGCCAATCAATTGGGTGAGGGCCGTCTCACTCATTGCCGCTGCAGCGCTGCGGCGCTGCGACGAACTCAAGCAACGCAATACCGCATGCCATTGCGACCTTCTGCACATTGGCGCGGGGATAATGCGCTGCCCTTCCTTCAACATTGCTCATGTCTGCACCCGTCCCTACCTTGCACGCTTACGCCGCCATCAAGCCCTTGCTGTGGCTGGTGTCGCTGGCGATCTTCATGCAGATGCTGGACGCCACCATCGTCAACACGGCGTTGCCGTCGATGGCGCGCAGCCTGCGCGAAAGCCCGCTGCAGATGCAGTCGGTCGTCTTCAGCTATGCGTTGGCAGTGGCGATGTTCATTCCAGCCTCCGGCTGGATCGCCGACCGCTTCGGCACCCGGCGCACCTTCCTGGCAGCGATCATCGTGTTCACGCTGGGCTCGTTGCTCTGCGCCGCCGCGCAGCAGCTGCCACAGCTGGTCGCCGCGCGGGTGGTGCAAGGCATCGGCGGCGCGATGCTGTTGCCGGTGGGGCGATTGGCGGTCCTCAAGACGGTGATGCGCGAAGACTTCCTGCGCGCGATGAGCTTCATCGCCATTCCCGCCCTGATCGGCCCGTTGATCGGTCCCACGCTGGGCGGCTGGCTGGTGGAAGTGGCCTCTTGGCACTGGGTCTTCCTGATCAATCTGCCGATCGGCATCATCGGCTTCATCGCCGCGCTCAGGATCATGCCGGACCATTACGGCCAAGCGCGCAGACGCTTCGATCTGATCGGCTATCTGATGCTGGCGGTCGGCATGGTGGCGTTGTCGCTGGCGCTGGACGGCATCGCCGAGCCCGGCATGCGCCACGCCTTCGTCATGCTGCTAGCGATCGGTGGGCTGGCCGCCCTTGCCGGTTACTGGCTGCATGCCGGCAATGCCGCCAACGCGCTGTTTCCGCTGGCCCTGTTCAAAGTGGCCAGTTATCGCATCGGCATCCTGGGCAACCTGTTCGCCCGCGTGGGCAGCGGCTCGATGCCGTTGCTGATTCCGTTGCTGCTGCAGGTGGGCCTGGGCATGAGTCCGATGCACGCCGGGCTGATGATGGTGCCGGTGGCACTGGCGGGCATGGCAGCCAAACGCGCTGCGGTCAGGCTGGTGGGACGTTTCGGCTACCGCACGACGTTGATGGTCAACACCGTGCTGGTGGGCCTGGCAATGGCCAGCTTCGCGCTCATCGATGCCGGCCAGCCGCTGTGGTTGCGGTTGCTGCAACTGGCCTGCTTCGGCGGGGTGAATTCGCTGCAGTTCACCGTCATGAACACCGTCACCCTGCGCGATCTGGATCGCGATCAGGCCAGCCCCGGCAACAGCCTGTTGTCGATGGTGATGATGCTGGCCACCGGCTTCGGCGCCGCAGCGGCAGGCAGCCTGCTGGCCGCTTTCGACACGCAGCTGGGCGAGACGCACGGCGCCACTGCCGCGCTGCATGCCACCTTCCTGTGCGTGGGCGGCATCACCCTGACCTCGACACTGATCTTCTGGCAGTTGGCCGACACCCGACCGCATCCCAGGGAGGTGGAGGCGGTGGCCGAATAGCCGCTACCCGGCGCACTCCAGCCCAAACGCAGCGCAAACCCAGCGCTTATCGACGCCTGCCTAGCGGCCCTGGCCCGGACGCGCGCCGCGCAAAGCCTCGGCGATCGTATCGGCCAGCATGTCGCCGGTGAGCGGCTTGCGCAGGAAACTGTCGAAACCGGCTTCCTGCGCGGCCGGTTCGGCGGCCTCGTCCGAGCGTGCGGTCACCGCGATCAGCGGCATCTCGTAGCCGAACACGCGCAGTTGCCGGGCCAGCGCGAAGCCGTCCAGCCCGGGCAAGTCAAGATCCAGCAGCGCCAGATCGAATGTGTTGTCGGCCGCTTCGGTCAATGCCGCCAGGCCATGCGGAGCGTGCACGACGGTGTGCCCTTGCGCCCGCAGCAGGCCCACGATGACCTCGGCGATGGTGGAATCGTCTTCGACCAGCAGGATGCGCTGCGGCGCAACGTGCACGTCGGCACGCGAGCCCTCGCTGCCCGGCGCGACATTGGAACTGACCCAGCGCAGCGGCAGATCCACGACAAAGCGCGTACCGGCGCCAAGCCGGCTGATCACCTCGATATGTCCGCCCATGGCCACTGCCAGTTCCTGGCAGATCGCCAATCCCAGGCCGCTGCCGCCATAGCGCGACGTGGTCTTGGCGCCGTCGCCCTGCTCGAAACGCTGGAACAGGCGCGCCTTCTGATCGGCGTTGATGCCTGGCCCGGTGTCGGCCACTTCGAAACGCAGGCCCTGATACGAACCCTGGGTGGTCAGCTTGAGACCGACCACGCCGCGCTCGGTGAACTTGATCGCGTTGCTGAGCAGGTTGAGCAGGATCTGGCGGATACGGGTGGGGTCGCCGCTGGCAGTGATGTCGCCCAGCAGGCCCACCTCCAGGCTGAAATGCAGCCCGCGCTCGCGGGCCAGCGGCGCCATCAGCGCTTCGACCTCTGCCACCAGCTGGCGTACCGAGAATGGCTGCAGGTCCAGTTCCAGGCGTCCGGACTCGATCCGCGCCAGATCCAGCGCGTCGTTGACCAGACGCAGCAGATGCGCGCCCGCGCGGCGGATGGATTCGGTATAGCCGCGCTGTTGGGAATCCAGCGAGGTCTTGAGCAGCAATTCGCTCATGCCCAGTACGCCGGTCATGGGCGTGCGCACTTCGTGGCCGAGCGTGGCCAGAAATCGGGTCTTGGCGAGCGACGCCTGTTCGGCCAGTTCCTGCTTGTGCACTGCCAGCTGCCACGCGCTCAGGCGCCGCAGGCGCCGCCGGTACATCAGGATCGAGGCCGCCACGATGCACAGCGCCAACAGGCCCAACCCGGCCAGCCCCCACGGCGCCAGCCACCAGGGCGGCATCACCTGGAAGCGCAGCTTCTGGCTGGCCGACCAGATGCCGTCGGCGGTGCGTCCCTGCACTTCGAGGGTGTAGTGCCCGGCCGGCAGGCGCGAAAACAGCCGCTCGCCGCTCGGACCCACATCGATCCAGTCCGGATCGTAGCCACTCAGGCGGAAGCGGTAGCTGTTGGATTCGGAGTCGGCGAAGCTGAGCAGCCGCGCCACGATATGCAGATCGCGATCGCCGTCCTGCACGATCAACGGTTTGACATGGCTCACATCCAGCCCGCGCTCGCCACGTCGCAATCCCACCCGCTCGATGACCAGCGGTACCCGATGATCCTTGGGTTTGAGCTGGGCAGGATCGAAGATGACCAGGCCGTCGGGGGTGGCGCCCACGATCATGCCCTTGGACGACTGCGCCAACGAACGCGGCACGAACTGCGGGTTGGGCAAGCCGTCGTGCACGCCGAACACCCGCACGCCGCGGGTGGCCGGGTCGACCCGGATCAGGCCGCGCATGCTCGATAGCCAGGCCACGCCATCGCGATCGACCACCAGGCCCTGCGGGGCGAGCGCCGGGAACTCCTGGTCGGCACCCACCGTGTCCAGGTGATGCAGACTGCCGTCCTTCCACAGATAGCGATGCAACTTCCCCAGCCCCGCGAGCCAGGCGACCTCGTTGTCGCTGAAGCGAAAGTTGAAGATCTGTTCCTGCGGCGCACCGGCGATGGGCTCGAAGCGTTCGCGGGTCGCATTCCAACGTTGCAGGCCGTGGCTTCCGGCCAGCCACAGCATGCCGTCCGGCCCACTCTGCAACTGACGCACCACCAGGTCGGGGGCCAGGCCATGCGTGCCTCGCAGCAGGTTGCGCAGCACGCGGCCGTCTTCGTCGCGCTCCTGCAGCCCCATCGGGGTCTGGATCCAGACATGCCCATCGGCGGTCTGCTGCAGACGCTCCAGGACCGCCTCCCAGGTGGGATCACGCACGCTACCGTGCAGGTCCTTGGTGGACTTCCAATGCAGTACCTCACCGCTGGCGGGGTCATAGCGCAACAGGTGTCCGAAACTGCCCACCCACACCCGGCCCTTGCGATCTTCCAGCATGCTGTTCGCCCAGCCTTGCGAGCCCAGCGTCCGCAGCACCAGCTCGATCCTGCCCTGTGCAGGATCGACCCGCTCGAGCGCATCGGAACTGCCCACCAGCCAGAAGCGCCCGTCGCTGGACTTCGCGGTGGCCTGAATCGCGAGATTCCCCTGCAGCCGACCGTCTTCCTCGTGATTCACCACTACCGCGAAGCGACGCCAGTTCGACGGCAGGTGCCAGAGCCCGCCGATCGGGCTGGCGAACCATACACCGCCTTCGCGATCCTGGTAGGCCGATTCCCAGTTGGGACGCACGCGGCCGTGCGTGGATGCGTTATAGAGCGGGACATTGTGCACCTGACTGCCGGTGGCATGCCCCAGGCCGGCCGCCGTATCCAGCCAGTAGCTACCGTCGTGATCGCGCAGCAGCACCCCCAGCACCGGATACCGTGTGGGCGCCTGCCAGCGGTGCGGACTCAGGCCGCCCTGCAAATCGCGTCGGAACACCTGGTCATCGCTGGTGCCGATCCAGAGGCTGCCGTCGGGGTCGGCGGTCAGCTGAGTGATGATCTGCGCGGTGCCCTGCGGGAATTGCTGACGTTCGAAGTCCTTGCCGGTCCAGCGCGCGAGGCCGTCGGCGGTTCCCACCCACAGCACGCCACGCGTATCGATGCTCAGCCGATAGATGGCGTCGTCGGGCACGCTGCGCGGGTCGTCGGCGCGATGCATGAAGTGGTCCAGCACGCCATCGGGCCGCAGCCGGAACAGCCCGCTGCTTTCGGTACCGAACCAGACGCTGCCGTCGTCGGTGGACACGATGTTCCAGATCACCGCACCGCGCAGTGCCGGGTAACGGGTGCCGTCGTAGAAGGTGAACGCATGACGCGCCGGGTCCAGCATGCCCAGTCCCGCCATACCGGTCCCGACCCAGACCTGGTTGCGTTTGTCGATGTGGATCGCCCACACCTGGTTGTCGCGCAGTCCATCCTCGATGCGCCAGATGCGGAAGTTGCGGCCGTCGTAGCGTGCCAGTCCATCGCTGCTGGCCAACCACAGGTAGCCGTTGGCGTCCTCCTCCACCTCGTACACGATGTTGGACGGTAGCCCGTCGGCGACCGTCAACTGACGCGGCTGCGGCAAGACGGGCACCGCGCCGATCCCCAGCACCGGCCATGCGCACACGGCGATCACGCACCACAGCAACAGACGCCGCGCCTTTTGCACGGTCGTCGGCCTGCGGCGGGGGAGAGGTCTGTCTTGCAACGTGCGTCCTTGTTTTGTTTGCACGCATAGTGCGCACCGCGCCGCATGCTGGCAACACGCCCGAGCCCCCTGCGCATCGCCGCAGGCGAGCCAGCGCTGCCATGCGCAAAGGGGGGTGACACAGCAGCCGGGCACCGGCGACTGCGCGCAGCGGCTAAGCATTGCCGGCCGGTGGGTCCATCGGGTGTTCGCCCGCTGCGTCGGCGGCATCGGCGAGCGCCTGCGCCAGGGCCTGCGCCAGCAGATCGCCGGTCACCGGCTTGCGCAGGAAGCCGTTGCAGCCGGCGGCCATCGCCTGCGGCTGGGCGTCGGCATCGGCGCGTGCGGTCACCGCCACGATCGGGAAGCGCACGCCACGTGCGCGCAGCTGCGCGACCAGGGCTGCACCATCGATGCCGGGCAGATCCAGATCGCACAGGCCGGCGTCGAAGCTGCGCGTGCTGACCTCGGCCAGCGCCGCGAGCCCATGTAGCACATGGGTCACGGTGTGTCCGCGCACCTGCAGCAGGCCGATCATCACCTGCGCGACGGTAGGGTCGTCTTCGACCAGCAGCAATTGCAGTGGGGTCTGATCCTGCGGCGCGATCGCCCGTGCCGCATCCGGCATGCCCTCGGGCAGCGTCGTCACCCACCGCAACGGCAGTTCGACGACAAAGCAGGCACCCTGCCCCAACTCGCTGCTGACATTCACCGCACCGCCCATGGCCGCCGCCAGTTCGCGGCAGATCGCCAGGCCCAGCCCGCTGCCGCCATGCCGTGCCAGTGTCAGCGCGCCTTCGGCCTGCTCGAAACGCTGGAACAGCCGCGTGCGCTGTTCGGCACTCATGCCGGGGCCCGTATCGCACACCTCCATCCGGATGCCCTGTCCAGGTGTATGCGGCAATGACGAGACCCGCAGACGCACGCTGCCACGCTCGGTGAACTTGACCGCATTGAACAACAGGTTGAGCAGGATCTGTTGCACCCGGTTGGCATCGCCATGCAAGGCCGGCGGCAGCGCGTCGTCGAGCTCGCAGTCGAAGCGCAGTTGTTTCTGTTCGGCGCTCGGGCGCACCAGATCCACCACCTGCCGGATCGACTGACGCAGATCGAAATCGCGGTGATCCAGCGGCAGCTTGCCCGCTTCGATCCTGGCCAGATCCAGCGCGTCGTTGACCAGTCGCAGCAGATGCTTGCCCGCAGACTGGATCGCACCGGCATAGCCCTGCTGACGGGGATCCAGCTGCGTTTGCAGCAGGAGCTCGCTCATGCCCAGAACCCCGGTCATCGGCGTACGCACCTCATGTCCCAGCGTCGCCAGGAACCGCGTCTTGGCCAACGAGGCCTGTTCGGCCAGCTCACGCTTGTGCTGGGCCAACTGCCATTGCGCGCGCAGGCGGACCCGGCGCCGGTAGGCCGCGGCGAACAGTGCGGCCAGCACCACGCCAAGCAGGCATAGCGCGGCCAGGCCCATGTCACTGCGCCACCAGGGTGGGTTGACGGTAAAATCGAGCGTCTGCACCTTCGATGTATTGCCCAGCGGATCGATACCCTGCATCTGGAGCACATAGCGGCCGGGCGGCAGGGCCGAAAACTCCCGCATTCCTGATGCGTCGTGGTCCACCCAGCCCGAATCGAAACCTTTCAAAAAAGTACGGTAGCGATTGGCCATCGGATCGATGAAAGACAGCAGCCGCATGTTGATACGCAGCTGGCGGTCCACCGGCGACAGCGAAAAACCACCGCCAGTCGGCAAGCTGCGACGACGTTCGCCTGCCTGCACGCTTACCGTTTCCAGGCGCATCTCCGGCGTGAACGTCGGCACATCTGGTGCACGCGTGTCGATCAGCAAGGTATAGCCATCGGCGGTCCCGCCCACCAGCACGCCATCACGCGCCATCAGCAGGCAGCGGCGGCTGAATTCCAGGCTGGTCAGTCCATCGCGCGCATTGAAGCCGCGCACCTGTGCCCGCGCCTGACGTGGATCGATGCGCCATAAGCCGCGTGGGCCCGACAACCACAACCGCCCCTGACTGTCGCGCTCCAGCCCGTAGGCATCCATCGCGGGAAAGCCCTCGACCGAGCGGATACGGCGCAGCCGCTTCCATTGGGTGCCATCGCTGCCCCAATGTTCAAGACTGCCTGCGCGGTACAACCAGAGATGGGTGGCGTCTTCGACCACGAACGCCTGCAGTGTCTCATCGGTTTCCAGGCCAGGTACCGGCACGAAACCACCGGCAGCCGATTGCCAGGCGTACATGCCGCCAAACGCACTGACCCACATGCGCCCATCCGGACCCTTGCGAATCTGCGACGGAACGACTTCCTTCAGACCATGCGGGTGGTCTTCATCGATCGTTTCCAATAGCCGTCCGCTTGCCAGGTCGCGTCGCTGGATCACCTGCTCGTATGCCACCCATACCGTGCCGTCGCCTGGCTCACCGATCCAAACCGCCGCTTCGGCAGGTCCGCCATCGGTGAAGTGCCGCAGCGCGCCGGTGGTCAGATCGACACGCGACAGCCCTAAACGCCCGCTGCCTAGCCAAACGGTGCCGCGGCTATCTTCCAGAGCGGCCGCCACCTCCATGTCGCTAAACTCCGGCTGCTGTATGCCGGTCTGTGTCAATGCACCGGTCGAGGTGTCATAGCGCAGCATCCGGCCGCTGCTATCGAACTGCCACAGCCCACCGGAACGTGCAGCGGGTGCAAGACTGCAATTGAGCCCTTTCCCCTGCTCGTTGATCTGCTTGAACGCTGCGGTGCGCCGCCAGTCTTCGCGCAGGTAGGCAAGCCCGCGCCCATGCAAGGGTACCCAGATCCCGCCATGTGCACTGCGCCAGATGGTAACCACGTGGCGGTTGGATACCAGAGGCGTATCGCCGTTGTTGACCGGTACCGGGGGCTGGCCCGGGCGGGTATGCCACAGCCCCTGCTCGGTGCCCAGCCAGAACTCGCCATCGCCCGCATCGGCGACCGTCCAGACACGATTGCCCGACGCAAACATCGGCGACCAGGTAGGGGTGTGCCAGACACCGGACCCGTCCATCGAGCGCAGGCCAGTGTCAGTGGACACCCACAACCGCTGCCCTACCCACTGCAACGCGTTGATGCCGCTTGCATCGCCATCCGGGCGCACCCGATGCAAGCTCATGCCGTCGTGATACGCCAGGCCGCCCAGGGTGCCGATCCACATCCGATCGCGGTCATCCAGCGCTAGGGCATAGACCGGGTTGCGCGCCAGAGGGTCTTCCATCTTGGACAGATCCAATGTGCTGAACCGCCCCTTCGGATCAAGCCGCAGCACCGCGCCGGTCGACAGGCCGAACCAAATCTCATCGCCGCGGCCGGCAATGGCATAGACATCGCCGACAGCGAGTTCGGGCACCTCATTGGGCAGGTAGGCCGTCAACGTGGCGCGGTCGGCGCTGAGCATCGCCACCCCGGCGCCACCCAGCGCCAACCATAGCCGGTCCTGCGAATCGATGTAGATCGCTTGCAGCAGGTTGCTTCTGAGCGAGTGCCGGTCGGTGGGCTCATTACGCCAGACCTTGAACCCGGCACCGTCGTAGCGCACCAGTCCATCAGTGGTAGTCATCCACAGATAACCAGCACGGTCCTGGGCAATGGCGGTGATCATGGTGGAGGGCAAGCCCTCGGCCGGCCCAACGATACGAAACCGCGGAATGGCCGGAATCGTGGCCAGTGCAGGAAAGGCCATCAAAATGGCAAGCAGCACGATCAGCAGCACACGCATGTGGGAATCCCTTCCACGTCCAGCCGGCATGCTCGCAACGGATCGTTGCGAGCGCAAGTCGAGCGCGCGCTGGCGGGATGTGTCTAGAATCCGCCCATGACGTCCCTCGCCCGCCTGTTGCTCCTTCCAGCCCTGGCCCTCACCAGCCTGGCCGCCAGCGCCGCACCGGCGCGTTATGCGCTGGACCCGGTGCATACCCGGGTGCTGTTCGCGGTCGAACATGCGGGCTTTTCCAAGGCGTTGGGCACGGTATCCGGCAGCACCGGCAGCCTGGTCTTCGACCCGGACGACTGGGCGTCGGCGCGGCTGGATGTCACCGTGCCGCTGCATCGGGCCGACCTGGGCGATGCGAAGTGGAACCAGGCCACCCTGGCACGCAACCTACTCGACGCCGAGCGTTTTCCCGACGCACATTTCGTCTCCACGCGCGTGGAAGCCAGCGGCCAGAACCATGCCAGGGTCACCGGTAATCTCACTCTGCATGGCGTCACCCGTCCGGTCACCCTGGAGGTGACCCTCAACGCGCTCAAGCGCCATCCGCTGCCGCCGTTCAGGCGCACCGCCGGGTTCTCCGCCACCGCCACGCTGAGCCGGGCCGAGTTCGGCATCGATGCGTGGAAATCGATGATCGGCGACACCGTGGAGCTGCGCATCGAAGCAGAAGCCGTGCGCGAGGGGCGCGCGGACGACGAAGCGCCCGAACCGCCATCTGAACCCGCCACACCCGACACCACTGAACACCGGGAATCCGGCACATGAGCCTGAAGAATACCGACCGTTGGGGCGGCGTCAGCCAGACCCTGCACTGGCTGATCGCGCTGCTGATCCTGGTACTGGGCATCGTCGGCCTGACCATGGGCGAGTTGCCCAGGACACCGAAATACTTCTGGGTCTACACCGCGCACAAGTCGCTCGGGCTGACCGTGCTGGCGCTGGTGATCCTGCGCCTGGGCTGGCGGTTGTATGCGGGCGCTCCCCCGCCGGTGGTGGGGACGCCGCGCTGGCAGGAGCGCATTGCCGGGCTCACCCACTGGCTGCTGTACGCCATGATCTTCGCCATGCCGCTGTCGGGCTGGCTGTACGACTCCACCAGCGGCCTGCGGCCGTTCCGCTGGTTCGGCCTGTTCGATGTGCCCAAGCTCAGCCCGCCGGACGAACACCTGCGCGCCATCGCGCACTTCGTCCACGAATGGGGCTTCTGGCTGCTGATCGCCGTGGTGCTGGCGCATGCCGGCGCCGCGTTCTACCACCACCTGTTCCAGCGTGACGCCACCCTGGCGCGGATGTTGCCGCGCGGCTGGCTTTCTTCCAGACCCTAAGGATTTCCCATGTCGTCCAAGCTGTTCGCCTCTCCCATGCTGGTCGCTGCATCGTTGGTGACCACCTTCGCAGCCGCCCCGGTGCTGGCCGCCGATTACGTCCAGGCCCCCGGCTCGACGCTGGTGTTCGCCAGCAAGTACGACGGGGAAGTGTTCACCGGCAAGTTCCCCGGCTTCGACACCACGCTGAATTTCGATCCGGCCAACCTGGCCGGCGCCAAGCTCGACGTGCGCATTCCGCTGGCAAGCGCGGTCAGCGGCAACAGCGACCGCGATTCCACCCTGCAGGGCCCGGACTTCTTCAACGTCGCCAAGTTCGCCACCGCGCGCTACCGCGCCGACAAGTTCCGCGCACTGGGCGGCAACCAGTATGCCGCCGACGGCACCCTGGAACTGCGCGGTGTCAGCAAGCCGGTCACCCTGACCTTCACCTGGACGCCCGGCGCGCAGCCGGTGCTGACGGGCAAGGCGGTGGTGAAGCGGCTGGACTTCGGCGTGGGCGGCGGCGACTGGACCGATACCAAGACCATCCCCAACGAAACCGCGATCAGCACCAAGGTCGTGTTGAAGGCGAAGTAGCGCCACAGGCCGCACGGGATGCGGCCACTGAGCGGCGGACTACCTCGTCGGGTCCGCCGCTTTTTTGTGCCTGAAACACCAGATGACACCGATAGACAGTTAGACTCGGCGATCCCATCAAGGACGTGAACGATGCGCACACACGGAACGTTGACCCGTTGGAACAGCGATCGAGGCTTCGGCTTCATTACTCCGGCGCGCCCCGGAGACGATGTCTTCGTGCATATCTCCGCATTCGGGAGCGGCGCGCAGGCGCCGCGTATTGGCGAGCTGATCGCGTTCGAGACCGAAGCCGGCCCGGACATGCGCCCGCGCGCGGTGCGCATCACCCGCGCCGGTGCACAGGCCGGCAAGGGTGAACCTTCCCGCCGTCGCCACGCACCGCGTGCGGCGAACAGCGGAAGTTTCCAGCTCGGGCTCGGCAAGGTGGTGCTGATGCTGCTGCTGACCGGTGGCGCGGCGTTCGCCTACCTGCAGCGCGATGCACTGAGCGAGGCGATAGCGCCCACCGCCGTGGCAGAACCGGCGCCGGCACGCTCGCCAGCCACGCCCGCACCCGCCCCCGCGCCGGCCGGTTGCGACGGTCGTACCCAGTGTTCACAGATGCGTTCCTGTGACGAAGCCACCTACGTGCTGCAGCACTGCCCCAATACCCGGATGGATGGCGACGGCGACGGCGTGCCCTGCGAGCAGCAGTGGTGCCACTGAACCGAGGTCGGCCCTCGACATGGGCCTGGCGATTCGAGCGTTGCCCTCCGGATGCCGTGGATCGCCAGCGCGGCAAGACGGATCCGATGTCGCGCACGGTGAATACCCGGCAAAGCGAAGTCCACCGGTCACCTGTCGCCATCACCCACGCAGGCGAGCGGAGGCGGCTGCAAGCGATAGTGGCACTCATCCGCCCTGGTCGCGGCCTTGCTCCAGCCATGCGCGCAGCAGGGGGCCATCGAATGGCCACGCCAGCTCGCGTCCCTGCGCGTCCCGCAGCACCGGCACCCGTGCCCCATAAACGGCCTCGAGGGCGGCGTCTTCGTCGATGAAGATGCTGAGGAAGTCGCCGGCACGCGCCTGCGCCAGCACTTCGATGGCCTGATCGCACAGGTGGCAGTCGTCGCGCTGGTACAGGGTCAGGGCCATGCAGGGGTCTCATGCTGCGCTGCAGCCGTGCCGCAAGCGCCGAACGTCTAGAATAGCCGCCTTTACGCTCACCTCTCCGGCACGCATGGCTGTCAGCACGTTCGACCTGTTCAAGATCGGTATCGGTCCCAGTTCCTCCCACACCGTGGGGCCGATGCGTGCCGCCGAGCGCTTCGTGCACCGCTGGCTGCTCGACGCGGGCCGCCTGCAGGACGTGGTGCGCATCCGCGCCGAAGTGTTCGGCTCGCTGGCGCTGACCGGTCGCGGCCACGGCACCGACAAGGCGGTGCTGCTCGGGCTGGAAGGCCACCGTCCCAACCTGATCGACCCGGACATCATTCCGGCCACGCTGGAACGCATCCGCACGAGCAAGCGTATCAATCTGATGGGCGAGCACGCCATCGGCTTCGACGAAAAACGCGATCTGCCGATGAACAAGCGGCAGAAGCTGCCGTACCACACCAACGGCATGCGTTTCACCGCCTACGACGCCGAAGACGCGGTGATCGCCACGCGCGATTACTACTCGGTCGGCGGCGGCTTCGTGGTCAACCAGGACGATGCCGCCGACGACCGCATCGTGGCCGACGAAACCCCGCTGCCGTATCCGTTCCTCAGCGGCGACGAGCTGCTGGCGCAATGCGCGCGCAGCGGCCTGAGCATTGCCGCACTGATGTTCGAAAACGAAAAGAGCTGGCGCAGCGAAGACGAGATCCGCGCCGGCCTGCGCGAGCTGTGGAATGCGATGCAGTCCTGCGTGACGCGTGGCATCCGCGAGGAAGGCACCCTGCCCGGTGGCCTGAGTGTCTCGCGGCGCGCCCCGGCGCTGTACCGCGAACTCTCGTCCAAGCCGGAAGCGGCCATGCGCGACCCGCTGACCACGCTGGATTGGGTCAACCTCTACGCGCTGGCAGTCAACGAAGAAAATGCCGCCGGCGGCCGCGTGGTCACCGCCCCCACCAACGGCGCGGCCGGCATCATTCCGGCGGTACTGCATTACTTCGATCGTTTCTGCGCAGGCGCGTCCGAGCAGCGCATCTTCGACTTCCTGCTCACCGCTGCGGCCATCGGCATCCTGTACAAGGAAAACGCCTCGATCTCCGGCGCCGAAGTCGGCTGCCAGGGAGAAGTGGGCGTGGCCTGCTCGATGGCCGCCGGCGGCCTGGTCGCTGCGCTCGGCGGCAATCCGGGCCAGATCGAGAATGCCGCGGAAATCGGCATGGAGCACAACCTCGGCCTGACCTGCGATCCGATCGGCGGCTTGGTGCAGATCCCGTGCATCGAACGCAATGCGATGGGCGCGGTGAAAGCCATCAACGCCAGCCGCATGGCCATGCGCGGCGACGGCAAGCACAAGGTCTCGCTCGACAAGGTCATCAAGACCATGCGCGACACTGGCCGCGACATGCAGGACAAGTACAAGGAAACCAGCCGCGGCGGCCTGGCGGTGAACGTCATCGAGTGCTGAGCCAACAGCACACGACGGTTGGCTGCACGTCCTTCTCTCACGAGCGGCAGAAGCCGCACAAAGCGCAGTAAGCGAATGCAAGTACGGTTGAGCGCCCTGCCCTCTCCCGCGCGCGGGAGAAGGTGCGCGAAGCGCGGATGAGCGAACGCACCAAGCGCCGGCAAGCGCTCAGCCCTTCTCCCGCCAGCGGGAGAAGGTGCGCGAAGCGCGGATGAGCGAACGCAGCAAACGCCGGTAAGCGCTCTGCCCTTCTCCCGCACGCGGGAGAAGGTGCGCGAAGCGCGGATGAGGGCGCGTGCATCGCAACCTCCCCTGGCAACGCATTCGCCAATACCACACCAGCGCCCGCCAAACGCCGCCAGCTGTACGTCCCCACCACATCCTCCGCTGTACTGTCGGACGCTGGATTCGGATGGAGATCGCGATGCGACAACTCGCTTGCACCCTTACCCTGGCCATGGCCTGCAGTCCAGTGATGGCGCAGGAAGCAAGTTATGGCCCACGCCTGGAGGGCTTCGACTACCCCCACCCGGTCAAGACCTACGCCTTCACCTCGCAACAGCAGCCACTGGAAATGGTCTACCTGGACGTTGCACCCAGCGGCGCGCCCAACGGGCGCACCGCGGTGCTGTTGCATGGCAAGAATTTCTGCGCCGCCACCTGGGAAGACAGCATCGCCGCGCTGAGCAAGGCCGGCTACCGCGTCATCGCGCCGGACCAGATCGGCTTCTGCAAATCCAGCAAGCCGGCCGCCTATCAGTTCTCCTTCGCACAACTGGCCGACAACACGCATGCGCTGTTGAAGAAGCTCGGCATCGAGCGTGCGGTGGTGGTCGGCCATTCGATGGGCGGCATGCTGGCGATCCGTTATGCGCTGATGTACCCGCACGCCACCGAACATCTGGCGCTGGTCGACCCCATCGGCCTGGAAGACTGGAAGGCCGAAGGCATCCCGTGGCGTAGCGTGGATGCCTGGTACGCGAACGAGCTGAAAGCCAGCTTCGAACGGATCAAGAAGTACCAGATGGAGGTGTACTACGCCGGCCAGTGGACACCGAAGTTCGAGCGCTGGGCGCGCATGCAGGCCGGCATGTCGCTGGGCAACGGCAAACAGGCAGTGGCGTGGAACCAGGCATTGACCTACGACATGGTGTTCAACCAGCCGGTGGTGTACGAGCTGCCCAAGCTTGCGGTACCGACTACGTTGTTCATCGGCCTCAAGGACCGCACCGCGATCGGCAAGGACACCGCCCCGCCCGAGGTCAAGGCGCGCGTCGGCGATTACGCCAAGCTGGGCAAACGCGCAGCGGCCGCGATTCCGAATGCGACGCTGATCGAGTTCGCCGACCTGGGCCATTCGCCGCAGGTGCAGGACCCGGCGCGTTTCAACGCTGCGCTGTTGAAAGCGATTGCGCGATAGTCGTGTCGGCACGCGGGAGTGGCAAGCTCGGTTGCCACTCCCAGCTGCACCGCGGTCGGCCGATACCGGGCGACCGCGGGCGCCGCCCTGCGGGGGGCCACCGCCCCATGGGAAATGACACATGGTGTCGGCACGACACGGCGCGCACCACCGTCGGCGCGGATCCACGCCAGAAGACCATCGTCGGTCAGGCTTTGGTTCCGGCCCACCGCCATCTCGCGCCCCCTCCTGGATCCAATTCCCGGCCGCCCGGAACACGCAATCGACGTTCCAGCCAGCGTCGGTAGCCGCCGCGCAGAGGGCGCACACGCCAGGTGGACGCAAACACGATGGAGCCGGCTCCGTGGCGTGATCAACCGGCCACGATCCGCAGCACGTCGTCCAGCAAGGCAGCTGCCGTCACTTCCGCACCTGCACCCGGCCCCTGGATCAGCAAGGGCTGCTCGTGGTACCGGTCGCTGCTGATGGCGACCCGGTTGTCGGTTCCCGCGCCGCCCGCCAGCGGATGCTCCAGCGCCAGCTCGCGCAGCCCCACGCTTGCACCGTGCGCATCCACGCGCCCAACGAAGCGCAGGCAACGCCCTGCGGCCCGGGCCTGCTGCCAACGCGCATTCAGCGGGGTATCGAGCTCGCCCAGCCGTGCATCCAGCTCCGCCAACGACGCACCGACGATGCTGGCCGGCACCAGCGATTCCACATGCACCTGTTCGGCCTCCAGTTGCCAACCCGCCGCGCGCGCCAGGATCAGCAGCTTGCGCCGCACGTCCTCACCGGACAGATCGATACGCGGATCCGGCTCCGTGTAACCCGCCGCCACCGCCTCGCGCACGCAATCCGAAAAGGCGCCATTGCCGTCATAACGATGGAACAGCCACGCCAACGATCCGGACAGCACGCCTTCGATCGAATGAATATGGTCGCCGCCGGCCACCAGCGCGCGCACGCTGCTCAGCACCGGCAGCCCGGCGCCCACCGTGGCACTGTCGCCGTAGTGCGCGCCATGGGCATGCCGAGCGGCATGCAGCGCCTGTGCGCGCGACAGCGCGGTGCCCTGCCCGAGCTTATTGGCGGTGACCACGTGCACACCGCGGCTCAGCCATTCCACATGCCACTGCGCAACCACATCGCTGGCGGTGGCGTCCACCAGCACATCGCCGGCGCGCAACGCCAAGGTCTCCGCCCAAGGCTGCAGGACGGCCTGACCACGCGGCGCGGCGTTGGCCTGCTGCAAGGCCTGTTCGGCGCTCACGCCGCAGTCGTGGGCGATACGCGAATTGGCCAACCAATCGAACCGGGGCAGCCGCAGCTGGCGCTGCTGCAGGGCCGAATATCGGGCGACGAAGGCGCGGCCCACGGTGCCGGTGCCCAGCAAGGCGAGTCGGGGCGTGGGCGTCACCGCCGCCTTCGCTGCACGCGGCGATGCGGGAAGGACGCTGCTCATGCGTCGACCTGTTTGCGGGCTGCACCGGCCAGGGTGGCCTCTGCACGCGCCAGACCGGCCTGCAGGTCGTCCAGCAGGTCTTGGCTGGATTCGATACCGATCGACAGGCGCAGCAACCCATCGGAAATCCCGGCCGCCGCGCGCGCTTCGGCGGTCATCGCCGCATGCGTCATCGAGGCCGGATGCGCGATCAGACTCTCCACGCCGCCCAGCGACTCGGCCAGGGTGAAATAGCGCAGGCCATCGACGAACGCACGTACCGCTGCCTCGCCGCCGTTCAGCTCGAAGCTCATCATCGCCCCGAATCCCTTCTGCTGACGCGCTGCCAGCGCGTGGCCCGGATGCGTTGCCAGCCCCGGGAAATACACCTGGTTGACCGCCGCATGCCCATCCAGCAGGGCGGCAATCGCGTCGGCGTTCTCCTGATGCACGCGCAGGCGCGCATCCAGGGTGCGCAATCCGCGCAAGGTGAGGAAGGCATCGAACGGCGAACCGGTCAGGCCCAGCGCGTTGGCCCACCACACCAACTGCTGATGCAGCTCCGCATCGCGCGCCACCACCGCACCGCCCACCACATCGCTGTGGCCATTGATGTATTTGGTGGTTGAGTGCAGGACCAGATCGGCACCGAAGTCCAGCGGCTTCTGCAGCGCTGGCGACAGGAAGGTGTTGTCCACCACGGTCAACGCGCCAACCTTCTTTGCGGCTTCGATGACGAAGCGCAGGTCTGTGATGCGCAGCAGCGGGTTGGACGGGGTTTCGATCAGCACCAGCTTGGGCGACTGCGCCAAGGCATCGGCCAGCGAACGCGGGTCGGTGAGATCGGCGGTGATCAGCGCGAAGTGGCCCTTCTTGGCCAAGGCGTTGAACAGCCGCCAGCTGCCGCCATAGGCATCGTGCGGCACCACCAGCGTATCGCCGGGCTGCAGCACCGCATTGAGCACCAGGTTGATCGCGCCCATGCCGGTGGCGGTGATCACCCCGCCCGCACCGCCTTCCAGCTCCGCCAGCGCCTCGCCCAGCAGGTCACGGGTAGGATTGCCGCTGCGGGTGTAGTCGTACTGGCGCTTGTTGCCGAACCCGTCGAATGAGAAGTTCGACGACAGCACGATCGGCGGGGTCACCGCGCCATAGGCGGTGTCGCGATCGATCCCGGCGCGCACGGCGGCGGTGGCGGCAGTACAGGGGGCGTCGGCGGGGTCACGAAAGCTCATGCGGTTTCTCCGGTGATGCGAAGGGCAGTGGTCAGGATCGCGTCGATGCGATCGATTTCTTTCAGGAAGGCGTCGTGGCCGTAGGGCGAGCGCAACACGCGAAGGCTGCCGCGCGGCCCCAGGCCTTCGACCAGGCCGACCATGTCGGCCAGCGGCACCAGGCGATCGCCTTCCACCGCGACCACCACGGTCGGCACGCGCACCTGCGCCGGATCGATGCGGTGCAGGTCGATGGATTCGGACAGGCGCAGATAGGCCGTGACCGGGGTGCGCGCCACATATTGCGCGCCGGCGGCATCGAGATAATCTTCGGCCGCCACGCGCACGCGGCCATTGATCACTTCCGGCGGCGCGTCGAAGCGCTCGCTGAATTCTTCCGGCGTGCGGTAGCTGAGCATGGCGAACTGGCGCGCCAGCGACAGGCCATGGCTTTCGGCGCATTGCAGCTGGCCCAGCGCCACCGCGCGGCGCTGCAGGGCGCGCCACGCCGCCGCGTACGGATGGGCGCGATGTGCGCCACTGACGGCGACCAGCGTGCCGACGCGAGCGGCATGCCGGATCGCGAACTGCAGCCCGACCAAGGCGCCGTACGAATAGCCGACAAAGCCGTGCAGACGCGCGATGCCCAACGCATCCAGCAAGGTGGCGATCGCATCGGCCTGGTCGGCCGTATCGATCGGCGCATCCAGCGTGCCATCGGCACCCAGGAAGTCGAACGCCAGCAGACGCCGCGAGGCAGGATCCAGCGCGCGACCGGCACCGACCAGGCCATCCACCCAGCCCTTTTCGGGATACATCTCGCCGGCCGCCAGGTGCCGATGCGCGGAGATGCCTCCGGCCACGAACACCACTGGCGCGTTGGCCGCGCCAACCAGTTCGTAGCGCAGCCGCAACTCGCGCAGCCCGGCATGTCGCATCGGCAGCGACACCACCAGTTCTCCGCGCACGGCAGCAGGCCCGGCAGTTTCGGCAGCGGGGGTTACAACGTCATCTGGAGTGGTTGGCGATGCTGTGGTCACGAGGCTCATGGCGATTTCCGGGGTGGATCGGCCATCGAGCTTCGCGGGAGCTCGCGTTCGACGTGCGCAAGGCACGATTCGAACCATCTTTCGGCGGACGCGGTGGTCCCCGCAGGATTTGGCACCAAACGCGGGCGCTTGCGCGCTCCGCTGGCTGCCCCGGCATCAAAGGGCCTGTCCCTCCGCCGGTCTCGATGGTGAGGCTACGATGCCACCGCATTTTTACGATGTCAATCGCTTCATGCGGATGGAAAGATATATTTTCATCCGATACCACCCTGGCCACCGCGCCCCCGCATACTTGCCGCCCCTGCCCCGCCTGAGCCCGACGTGCCGCACCGTGTCCTTCGCCGCGCCATCCTTGCAGGCGCCGGCCTGTCGATCCTGGCGTCCATCGGCACGCTGGCGGCCCAGCAGCGCTGGCATTGGCCGACACCGACACCGGGCGTCCCGGTACAGGCGCCGGGCATGCCGCGCGGTCCGGACACGGCGATGTCTCCGCCCGCTCCCACGTTGCTGGTGGAATGGCAGTCGCCGACCTATCTGGTCTGGGCCACCAATCCGCTGGCCGGGCCGGCGCAATTCCGCCTGAGCGCGCCAGCCAGCGACGACTACCGCGTGGTACCGCAGCTGCCCGTGGTCGCCCAATTGGCCGCGCACGAGCGTCGCCTGCTGGCCAGGCTCTACCCCGCCGGACGCCATCGGCCTACAGGCGGACTCGGCATGCAACTGGCGCTGGTACCCGGCGATGCCGAGGCGCAGCTGCAGCAGGCGCACTACCAGTTGCCCTTCCGTGATGCGCCGGTGCGGGTCGCCCAGGGCTATGGAGGGCCGTTCAGCCACCACGACGAACTCAATTGGTACGCGGTGGACTTTGCGCTGCCGCGCGCCACGCCGGTGCTTGCCGCGCGTGCGGGCACGGTGATGGATGTGCAGCAGGGCTTCGACGAGGATGGCCCACATGGCCCCGAGGCGGGCGGCGGCAACCTCGTCAGGATCCTGCACGACGACGGCAGCATGGCCATCTACGCCCACCTGGCGCCGGATGGGATCGCTGTCCGCAGCGGCCAGCGCGTGGACCCGGGCGCCCGCATCGGCAGTTCCGGCAACACCGGGTTCTCCCGCGCGCCGCATCTGCATTTCTCGGTGCAGCGCAATGTGGGAATGCGCCTGATCTCGCTACCCTTTCGCATGTCCGGGCCGGAGGGCGAGCTGCAGTTCCCGTCGCCGGCGCCTTGACCGCTCGGCATTGCGACTCCCCATTCGGAGACCGCTTCGGCGCCCGGACCCGGGCGCGCCGATCGATGCCGCTATAATCGTCGGCTTCCTCAGTTTCCGCAGGCGTCCGACCGGGCGCGCTCCCTCATGTCCGAAGTCTCCAACGAAGCCGCGCGCCGCCGCACCTTCGCCATCATTTCCCACCCCGACGCCGGCAAGACCACGCTGACCGAAAAGCTGCTGCTGTTCGGCGGTGCGATCCAGATGGCCGGCTCGGTCAAGGGGCGCAAGGCCGCCCGCCACGCCACCTCGGACTGGATGGCGCTGGAAAAGGAGCGCGGCATTTCAGTGACCTCGTCGGTGATGCAGTTCCCCTACGAAGGCAAGATCGTCAACCTGCTCGACACGCCCGGCCACGCCGATTTCGGCGAGGACACCTACCGGGTGCTCACCGCGGTGGACTCGGCACTGATGGTGATCGACGTCGCCAAGGGCGTGGAAGAACGCACCATCAAACTGATGGAAGTCTGCCGCCTGCGCGACACCCCGATCATGACCTTCATCAACAAGCTCGATCGCGAGGGCAAGAACCCGATCGAGCTGCTGGACGAAGTGGAAACCGTGCTGGGCATCCAGTGCGCCCCGGTCACCTGGCCGATCGGCATGGGCCAGCGCCTCAAGGGCGTGGTACACCTGATCAGCGGCGAAGTGCATCTGTACGAACAGGGCCGCAATTTCACCCGTCAGGATTCGACCATCTTCCCGTCCCTGGATGCGCCCGGCCTGGTCGCCAAGATCGGCGAGCAGATGCTGGCCGAGCTGCGCGACGAGCTGGAACTGGTGCAAGGCGCCAGCAATCCGTTCGACCTGGAGGCTTACCGCGCCGGCCAGCAGACGCCGGTGTTCTTCGGTTCGGGCGTCAACAACTTCGGCGTGCAACCGCTGCTGGACTTCTTCGTCGAACACGCACCGCCGCCGCAGGCGCGCGACACCACCGGCCGCCGTGTCGAAGCTACCGAGCCCAGACTGAGCGGCTTCGTCTTCAAGATCCAGGCCAACATGGACCCGCAGCACCGCGACCGCGTCGCGTTCATGCGCGTGTGTTCGGGCAAGTTCACCGCCGGCATGAAGGCGCTGCATGTGCGCAGCGGCAAGGACGTCAAGCTGGCCAATGCGCTGACCTTCATGGCCTCCGACCGCGAGATCGCCGCCGAAGCGTGGCCGGGCGACGTGATCGGCATTCACAACCACGGCACCATCTCCATCGGTGATACGTTCACCGAAGGCGAGTCGCTGTCGTTCACCGGCATCCCCAACTTCGCGCCGGAATTGTTCCGACGCGCGCGTCTGCGCGATCCGCTCAAGCTCAAGCAACTGCAAAAAGGACTGGCGCAGCTGTCCGAGGAAGGCGCCACGCAGTTCTTCCGCCCCTTGATGAGCAACGATCTGATCCTGGGCGCGGTCGGTGTGCTGCAATTCGACGTGGTCGCCTACCGGCTCAAGGACGAATATGGTGTGGATGCGATCTTCGAGCCGGTGAGCGTGACCACCGCGCGCTGGGTGCATTGCGATAACGCCAGGAAACTGGAGGAATTCCGCGAGAAGAACGCCGGCAATCTGGGCATCGACGCGGCTGGCGAGCTGGTCTACCTGGCACCGACACGGGTCAATCTGCAACTGGCCCAGGAACGCGCCCCGGATGTGCGCTTCTCGGCCACACGCGAACATGCGCACGCAAAGGCCGTCGATTGAGCCGCGCTTGAACCACAACAAGCGTACGCTACCGCCGGCGATGCGAATTGCTCGCAGTTGCGTTACCTTTTTGGCATGAATGCAGACGCTTCCCCTTCCACCGACCTGCGCGACGAAATCGCCAGTGCCGTGACCCATGGCCTGGGCGCCATTGCCGCCCTGGCCGGTGGTTCGGTATTGATCACCCTGGCCGCCATCTACGGCGATGGCTGGCAACTGGCGACCGCCATCGTGTTCAGCGCCACGCTGGTGTTGCTCTACGTCGCGTCCACGCTGTTCCATGCGATTCCGCATCCGGGCGCCAAGGCACGCTTGCAGGTGCTGGATCATTGCGCGATCTATTTGTTGATCGCCGGCACCTATACGCCGTTCACCCTGATCAACCTGCGTGGCCCCTGGGGCTGGGGTCTGTTCGCGGCCATCTGGACGATCGCTGCGGCGGGGGTGATCTTCAAGCTGTTCTTCACCGGTCGTTTCCGCCTGCTGTCGACCGCCCTTTACCTGGCCATGGGCTGGCTGATCATCGTGGCGATCGAGCCCCTGCTGCGCTCCGTCGATACCTGGTCGTTGTGCTGGCTGCTGGCAGGCGGGCTCTTCTATACGCTGGGTACGTACTTCTACCAACGCGATACGCAACGCTACTTCCATGCCATCTGGCACCTGTTCGTGCTCGCCGGCAGCGCCTGCCATTTCGTGGCGGTGATCGCGCAGGTGATGTAGCGCGCAAGGCCTCGGGCATGTTTCGCGCAGCGTGCACGAGCGATCGCCAACCATGGCGCACGTGAACACTGCGACCCGTACCACTTCCACTCGATCTTCCCGCCGGGTACGCCGGCGGCGCTGGCTGATCGGCCTGGGCATCGCTGCCGCGATCGTGGCAATCGTGCTGATCCTGTTCGACTGGAACTGGTTCCGCGGCCCGGTCGAGCGCGCGGTCAGCGCCAAGACCGGCCGGGAGTTCCGACTCGGCCATCTGGACGTGGATCTGGGACGCGTCACCACCGTGCGAGGAGAGCGGCTGCGACTGGGCAACGCCTCCTGGTCCAAACGGGGCGCGATGGCCGAGCTCGATTCCGCCGAGATCGACATCGAGTTCTGGCCACTGCTACGCGGCACGGTGCGGCTGCCGGAGATTCGTCTCGACCACCCAAGCGTGCTGCTGGAGGCCGGCAACGACAGCCACCCCGGCAATTGGGTGTTCGATGGCAACAGCGGCGATGGAAGCATGCCGCGCCTGGGGCGCCTGCTGGTCAGTGCGGGCCGGTTGCGCTACATCGACGAGGCCGGCCGATCGGATATCGACGTGGCGATCAACAGCCTGGCACCGCCACGCAGCGATCAGCGTGCGGCACCGATCGGCATCGAAGGAAAGGGCCGCTGGAAGGGTTACCCCTTCACGCTGAAAGGCGATACCGCATCGCCCCTGGAACTGAGCCAGAGCGAGCACCCCTTCCGTATCGATCTGCGCGGTCGCGCAGGTGCTACCCGCACGCATGTGCGCGGCACGCTGACCAACCCGTTCCAGTTCCGCGTCTTCGATCTGCAGATGGCGCTCAGCGGCCAGGACATGCAGGATTTGTATCCACTCACCGGCGTCGCCATCCCGTCCACCCCGCCGTACACGCTCGACGGTCGCCTGCGGCGTGATGGCGATGTGTGGCGCTACGAAAGGTTCGCCGGCACCGCCGGCGACAGCGACCTGTCCGGTACCGCCGAGATCGACCTGCGCAACAAGCGCCCTTACCTCCGCGCGGACCTGGCCTCCAGACGCCTGGATTTCGACGACCTGGCCGGCTTCGTCGGCGCCCCACCCAAGACCGGCGGCGACGAATCGGCCAATGCCGATCAGAAGCAGCAGGCCGCACGCCTTGCCGCCAGCGCGCGTCTCCTGCCTGCCACGCCGTACGACCTGTCCAAGCTGCGCGCGATGGATGCCCAGGTGCGCTGGCGGGCGCAGCGCATCAACGCACCGTCCTGGCCGCTGGATGACATGGATGCCTCGCTGAAGCTGGAAGATGGCCTGCTGCAGCTGGATCCGCTCAACTTCGGCGTGGCCGGTGGCGACATCCGCTCCACCATCCGCATGGATGCGCGCAACGCGGTCATCGCCACACACCTGAAAGCCGGTATCCGCGGCATCCGGCTGGATCGTCTGTTTCCCGATGCAACGCTCGCCAAGCAGGCGTCGGGCGCAATCGGCGGCGAGCTGGACCTGCGCGGGCGTGGCAACTCGGTCGCGGCGATGCTCGGTAGTGCCGACGGCTCGGTCGGCGTCGGCATGGGCCGCGGCCATGTCGGCAACCTGATCATGGAGCTGGCAGGCCTGGACATCGCCGAATCGCTGAAGTATCTGATCACCAAGGATCGGCAGATCCCGGTGCGCTGCATCTTCGGTGATTTCGGCGTGCAGGACGGGGTGATGCAATCACGCGCCCTGGCGTTCGACAGCACCGACACCATCATCGTCGGCGAAGGAAACATCAGTCTCAAGAACGAGACGCTCGATCTGCTGCTGCGCCCGCGCCCGAAGGACCGCAGCATCCTGAGCCTGCGCTCGCCGCTGCGCATCGCAGGAACCTTCAAGGACCCCTCGTTCCGCCCGGACTTCAAGGCGTTGGGCGTGCGCGGTGCCATTGCGGTCGCATTGGGAAGCATCGCGCCCCCGGCCGCCCTGCTGGCCACCTTCGAACCCGGCCCCGGCAAGGACAGCGATTGCGGCGGCAAGTATGCGCAGTGAACATGCTCGGCTCACCGATCGAGCCAAGGGTGCTGCGAATGCGAACGCCGACCACATCCGGTATGCGTTTGCGGTCTTCAGCGGAATGCCTCAGCTGGCGATGTAGCGCTGCAGCTGATCGATGTCGCGTTGCTGCTCCTCGATCACCGCCTTGACCAGGTCGCCGATCGAGATCACGCCCAACACGCGGCCGTCTTCGACCACAGGCAGATGCCGGAACCGGCCTGCGGTCATCAGCTGCATGCAGCGCTCAACCGTCTCCGATGGCAGCACCGTCACCACATCCGAACTCATGATCTCCGCCACGCTGGTATTGGACGAGGAACGCTCGCGCAGGACCACCTTGCGCGCGTAGTCGCGCTCGGACACGATGCCGACCAGCGTCGGCCCGTCCATGACCAAGACCGCGCCAATGCTCTTTGCGGCCATCAGCCGGATCGCTTCGATCACCGCAGCGTCGGACGCCACTGCGAATATCTCACCCTTCTTGGTTCCCAACAGCTGTCGTACGGTCTGCATGATCCGCTCCGCGCTCGGTCTGGTGTTGGCAGCCTACTCCCACCACGCCGCGCTGAGTATCGACCAGGTATAACGGACGCTGCTTCGCTTCGTCGTACAGCCTGCCCAGGTATTCGCCGATCAGCCCCAACGCGATCAACTGGATACCGCCCAGGAACAGGATCACCGACATCATCGTTGGCCAGCCGGCCACCGGATCGCCGACCAAGGCCGCCTTGACCACCACCCAGGCACCGAACGCGAAGGCCACCGCAGCAGCCATCAGGCCCAGATACGTCGCCGCGCGCAGCGGCACCGTGGAAAAACTGGTGATGCCCTCCAACGCGAAGTTCCACAGACGCCACACGGTGAACTTGCTGCGCCCGGACAGCCGTGGCGCGCGCCGATAGGGCAACGCGACCTGTCGGTATCCCACCCAACCGAACAAGCCCTTCATGAAACGGTGGCGCTCGCGCAGCTGCTGCAAGGCCTGCACCACCCGCGGCGACAGCAGACGGAAATCGCCGGTATCGGCCGGGATCGGGGTGCGTGAGAGGCGCCGGATCACCCGATAGAAGGCATGTGCAGCGCTGCGCTTGAGCCAGCCCTCGCCCTCGCGAAAGACGCGCGTGCCGAAGATGTTGTCGTAGCCGGCCCGCCATAGCGCGACGAATTCCGGGATCAGTTCCGGCGGGTCCTGCCCGTCGGCATCGAGCAGCACCACCGCGCCAGGCGCGACATGGTCCAGGCCCGCAGACACCGCGACTTCCTTCCCGAAGTTGCGCGACAAGCGCAGCGCACCCACCCGCGCATCGGCCTGCGCCAATGCCTGCAGCACGTCCCAGGTGCCATCGGTGCTGCCGTCGTCGACGTACAGCACGTGCGCGTGCAGATCGGTCAGTTCCTCAAGGACTGCGCACAGGCGCGGATGCAGCAGCGGAATGCTGGTTTCCTCGTTATAGGCCGCGATCACCACCGTCAGCCGCTCGGAAGCGGTCGGCGCCGCCTGTTCGATCCGTTGCATGCTCACTTCGCCTGCAGGTAGGCAGGGCCGCCCAACTGCCGCGCCTGTCGCTGGATCCACGCGGTACGCCGCTGCACATAGCCCCCCGGGCGTCGCGCGTCGTAGCGACGCGGAGACGGCAGCACCGCCGCCAGACGCGCCGACTCGGTCGCCGACAGCCCGGCCGCGTCCTTGCCCCAGAACTGCCGGGCAGCGGCCTGCGCGCCATACACGCCATCGCCGAACTCGGCCACGTTGAGATATATCTCCAAAATGCGCTGTTTGGGCCACAGCAGCTCGATCAGTACGGTGTACCAGGCCTCCAGGCCTTTACGCACCCAACTGCGGCCCTGCCACAGGAACATGTTCTTGGCGACCTGCTGGCTGATCGTACTCGCCCCGCGCACACGCCCACCGCGCGCATTGTGATCGCGCGCCTTCTCGATGGCCTGCAGATCGAAGCCATGATGCAGTGGGAACTGCTGATCTTCCGCCGCCACCACCGAGATCGGCAGGCTGGCGGCGATCCCGTCGTAGTCGCGCCACTGCTGGTGCAGGGAAAAGCGCCAGTCGCCCTCGCCCCACGCTTCCAGATAGCGCCCGACCATCATGCTGCTGATCGGCGGATCGACCACCCGCAGCACCAGCACCTGCAGCACGCTCGCGGCCGCGAACAGCAGCGGTGCCGCCACGATCCAGCGCAGCCAGCGTCCACGCCGCGGCGGCGCGGCCTGCTTGCCATCCCATGCATCCGTCCCCATTGTGCGTTACGACCTTTCATTACCGATGCCTTGCCGCATTATCCGGCAACCAGCGTCCCTTACGTCCGATGTCTCCATGACCGATCACGACCAGCTCTCCCGCTTCCTGCTGCCTGCCGCCGGTGTGCGCGGCGTCCACGTACGCCTGACCCAGGCCTGGCACGACATCCAGGGCACGGCCGAGTATCCGCCGGCAGCCCGCCAGTTGCTCGGCGAAGCGGCCGTCGCTGCGGCCCTGTTCACAGGTCATACCAAGGTCGACGGGCGCCTGTCGGTGCAACTGCGCGGCAACCACACGCTGCGGACCTTGTTCGCCGAGTGCACTGCCTCCGGCACCTTGCGCGGCATCGTGCAACTGGCCGACGGCGCCGACGCGCCCACCGATCTGCGCGAACTGGGCGAGGCCGCCCTGCTGGCGATCACCATCGAAAATCCCGGCCTGGACCCGCGCGAACCGCAGCGCTACCAAAGCCTGGTCGGCATGCAGGCGCCGGACCTGGCCGAAGCCTTCGAGACCTACTTCCAGCAATCCGAACAGCTACCCACCCGCCTGCTGCTGGCGGCCGGCCCGGATCAGGCCGCCGGTCTGTTGCTGCAGAAGCTTCCGGGCGACGAGGGCGATACCGACGGCTGGACGCGCATCGGCGCCCTGTTCGACACGCTGGGTGCGCCGGAGTTGCTCTCGATCGCCGGTGAAGACCTGCTGCATCGCCTGTTCCACGAAGAGGACACCCAACTAATGGGCAGCAAGCCGCTGCGTTTCGGCTGCTCCTGCTCTCGCGAACGGGTCGCCTCGATGCTGCAATCGCTGGGCGAGCAGGAAGCCCGCGCCGCAGCCGAGGAACGCGGGCAGGTGGAGGTACGCTGCGAATTCTGCGGCCGCGAGTATCACTTTCCGTTGACCGAGCTGGCCGTACTTTTCGAGGCAGCGCAACCGTCCCAGCAGGCGCCAGATCGGTTGCAATAGATAGCATTGCGCGAGCGTTCGGGGGAACGTGACTACTTGTTAAATAATCATAAATCCCCTAGCATCCCGCTTGCCCGCTTCCGGGAACTTAACAACTGCCCCTGGGTCTGACCTCCCGTATGCGACACCTCCTGCGCCTTCCGCTCGCCCTGCTGGTTGCCCTCGCGGCAACGGCGGGCGTGCATGCGCAGTCGGCACCGCAGCAGGTGCGCGAAAGCACGATCCTGCCGGTGTGGAACAAGGGCAGCGGCAAGGTGGAGGCGTTCCTGTACCTGGAACCCACCGGCGAGCAGAAGGCGGGGGCACGCTGGCATTTCGGTCGTAACTCGCTGGACGCCGCATTCGGCCTGACCTCCGGCGATTCGCTGGGCCTGCTGTGCAACAGCAGCCGCGGCACCAATATCAGCGGACTGGCCAGCCATTGCCTGCTCGCCGGTATCGGTGACGACGAGGAAGACAGCACCGCCGCATCGCGACGTGTGTCCGGCACGCTGGGCTTCAACCGCGGCAATGGCCGCGTCGGCGTCACTGCCGGTACCGGCCGCGACACGCTTCCCGCATGGCTGATGGGCGCCGGCAAGGCGCCACTGACGCGTGTCGAACAGAACGACCTGACCGTCTTCGGCCAGAAGAACATCGGCCGCGAGGGTTTCGTCTCGATCGGCGGCACCTACGCCCGCGCACGCCTGGTGCCACTGGCCGATGTCTCTCCGGCAATCGCCGACCAGTGGGACAGCAAGACGCTCAGCGTCGGCGGCGGCTATGGCGCCTTCAGCGCCAATGTCATCGGCCGGGTGGTCGATGTTCCCGGTCAACCCGAAAAATGGGAGGGCCTGGGCCTGGGCCTGACCTGGCGGACCCCCTGGAGCGGGCAGCTGACGGTCGGCGCCGAGAATGTCATCTCCCGCGGCAAGAATCCCTTCGCGCCCAACAACGAAAGCAACAGCGACGGCACGATTCCGTACGTTCGGTACGAGCAAGATTTGTAAGCGGGTTCGCCCAAGAAAGCTTCTAGACCAACGCCACCGTCACCACGGTGGCGTTTTCATTTGTCTCCGACGCCGCATTAACGGGACTTTAATTTATTCGAGCAGCCAGATACCATCGGTTCACCCTGACGCCTTGGAACTGCCTTTCAGATCCGCTTGCCAGGCCAACCCTAGTTCCGTATTCGGAGAGAGAGCCCATGAAGTGCACGTCAAGCAAACTGCGTGACGCCGTCGTCCTCGCGCTCGTTGTTGGAGGAGCCTATTCGCCCGCGTCCTTTGCGCAGGACGCGGCGGCCAGTGCCACAACCAACCTCGACAAGATCGAAGTGACCGGTTCCCGTATCAAACGCGCCGACCTGGAAACCGCAAGCCCAGTATTCGTGATCGACCGCCAGGCCATCCAGAGTTCTGGCGCAGCAACGGTGGGCGAGTTTCTCCAGCGCACGCCCGCAATTGCCGGTGCGGCTACCAATCCGCAGGTGAACAACGGCGGCGGCGGCGGTGCAGCTACCGTGGATCTGCGCGGCCTCGGCGTCAATCGGTCGCTGGTTCTGGTCGATGGACGACGCTGGATCGGCTCGGTCAGCAATGCCAGCGGTGCGGTGGATATCAACTCGATTCCGCTAGGCCTGATCGAGCGCGTCGAGGTATTGAAGGACGGCGCCTCGGCGATCTACGGATCCGACGCCATCGGCGGCGTGGTGAATTTCATCATCCGCAAAGACTTCGACGGGGTCGAAGCCAGTGCGTACTACGGCACTTCCTCGCGCGGCGACGCGGCGACGGAGCGCTACGATGCCGTCTTCGGCATGACCAACGACCGCGGCAGCTTGATGCTGGGTGCGAGCTACGACAAGGCTGACCAGGTGCGCGCGTCGGATCGTGCCTATTCGAGCCAACCGTACCAGCTCTATGCGGGCGAGAAGGGCATCGGCGGTACCAGCCGAATCCTGACCGGCCGCTACGTCGTTCCGCGCGCCAACGCCACCGGCGTTAACCTGAGCGATCCCAATTGCGGCACCGGCGCCAGCGTCACGCTGACTCGCATCGACGGCCGGCCCGGCTCGGCACCGTCGGATTTCCGTTGTTTCAATCCGCAGACGGACGTCTACAACTTTCAGGCCGATGGCAACCTGACGCTGACGCCGCAAGAGCGGACCAGCATGTTCCTGAACGGTACCTACAAGCTCACCGATAACGTCGAAGCGTTCGTGCTGGGTTCCTGGCTGCGGACCGACTCTTCCTTCGCACTGGCGCCGCTGCCATTCGACGGCCGGCCTGCAGTGGACAATGTCCCGATCAGTGCAAATAGCATTTACAACCCGTTCGGCGTGAACATCACAGACGCGCGCCTGCGCCTTCGCGATTTCATTCCCACGCGCACCACGCGATTCATCACCGAGACCTATCAGATCACCGGTGGCCTGCGCGGCGCATTCGGCGACAGCAGCTGGAGCTGGGACGCGTCCTACGGATACGGCCGCTCGCCGCAGACCTCTTCGGTAAAGGGCTACCTATTCAGCCCGGGACTTGCCGCAGCGCTTGGCCCGTCCATGATCGATCCCGCAACTGGAAATCCGATCTGCGTTCGTACGCCCGGCAATCCTGCAACTGCAATCAATGGCTGCTTGCCGGTCAACTTCCTGGGGCCCGCCCCTGATCCGAGCACCCCCACGGGCCAGGCGCAATTGTCTGCACTCGGCTTGATCAATCCCACGATCACCAATACCAGCGAAAACACCCTGAAGGTCTACAACGCCAATGCAACCGGCGACCTGTTCGATGTTCCTGCAGGAACGGTATCGCTGGCGGTCGGTGTCGAACGCCGCGAAGAATCCGCAAGCTCGACCAGCGACTTCCTGACCATCATTCCGCCAGGCGAGACTGTCTGCTTGACGACGCAGGAAGCCTGTACATTCGGCAACATCTCGGGCGAATTCGATGTCAATGAAGTGTACGCCGAGGCACTGGTCCCGTTGCTGGCCGACGTACCCTTTGCGGAAAAGCTGAACCTGACACTGGGTACGCGCTATTCCGACTACTCGAATTTCGGCGGAACCACCAACTCCAAGATTGGCGTGGAATGGAAGCCGTTTTCCGATCTTCTGCTCCGCGGCACCTATGCCGACGTGTTCCGCGCACCCACGATCGGCAATCTCTTCTCGCCCACGTCGCCTAGCGCGAACAGTTATGTCGACCCTTGCAATGGCTACTCCGGCCAGGCGACCGCTGATCCGCGTGCCTGCGCAGGCGTTGCTCCCGATGGCTCGTTCCGCCAGAGCAATAACCAGGTGACCTCGTTCCAGGTCGCCAATCCCAATCTTCAGCCGGAAGAAGGCGACGTATTCACCTACGGCTTCGTCTATAGCCCGAGTTGGCTGGACGGATTCAGCGTCACCGCCGACTACTGGCGCGTGAGTCTGGATCAGTTCATTACCCGACTTCCCGAAACCGTGATGCTGAATCAGTGCTATCAGTTCGGGCGCTACTGCGACACCTTTATCCGTGACGAGGCCGGCGACGTTGCGCAGATGACCAATGCGATCGGCAACTTCGGCGAGTTGCGTACCAGCGGCGTGGATCTCGGTTTCCGCTACAACACCCCGGAAGCCGCGTGGGGCAGGCTGTCATGGAATCTCGATACCACCTATATCCGCCAGTATGACGTTCGCCTCCTATCGGGGGATCCGAGCAGCGATGTGGGCGCGTTCCCAGGGATTCCGCAGAGCAAGGGTCTGGCGGGCACGTTCGTGGACTCCGCATCGTCGGGCTTCGGAAACATCGCACGCTGGCGTGCGCTCAACGACTTGACCTGGACCTTCGGCAACCTCAATGCGAGCCTGACCACGCGTTACGTCCATCATGTCAACGAGGCACCGGACGTGGCCGAGGTCGGTACCGACGGTTACGTGGCAAAGCGCCAGGTTCCGTCCTATACCCAGACCGATTTCCAGCTGGGGTATCGCCTGGAAGCCTTGAACAACAGCACGATCCAGATCGGCGTTCGCAACCTGGCAGACCGCCAACCCCCTCTGGTCTATTCCGGCTTCAATGCCTCCACCGACTTGCGGACCTACGATGCCATCGGCAGGTACTACTGGATGCGTTGGACTGCACGATTCTGATCTGCATCACGGGAAAGAGGGCGCCGCATCTGCGGCGCCCTCCTCTCAGGATCATCTTCGGCACTTCATTCGGACATACGACAATAGCCTGCCGCCGCAACTGTGCGCCAAGCTGGTCGAATCGTTTCTGACGCTAAGCGAATTCCATGAGCAGAATGGCCGAGGCGTACGCCCCGGGCTGGACGACAGCGCGTGGACAGAGCTGGATATCTCCAAACTGTCAGATCACGCATTTTTGAGCTTTTTCCGTTCTCTGATCAGCCAGGAACTCGCGCGCTACAACGCTGATGTCGGTCTCAGTATCGCGGTCCCAGATAGCCCGCTTCTCAGCCCATTGATCCTCAAGCGTTATCGCTCCGGAAGCGATGAGAGCTTCCAGACGCATTTCGATTCGATAAATAGCGTCTGCGACCGGTACCTGGTATTCCTTTGGTATCTCAACGACGTTTCCGAAGGCGGAGAGACATGGTTCCCAGACCTGAACTGCGGGGTTGAACCTCGCGCCGGACGGCTCCTGATGTTTCCGCCATACTGGATGTACGCCCACCAAGGTAGACACCCCAAGAGCGGGGACAAATACATCCTTTCCACCTACCTACGCTTCCCGCAGCGTTGATTAGGCATAACCATAACGGCGACGCCAGGGCGCGAGAAGATCCAGGGTCTGCGGAGAAAAGTGGTGACGATAATTTTCCCATCGTCCTACTGCCTTGCCATTGATCGGCTCCACTACCTGCGCATAGCTGGGCGTGTTGATTCGCATGGTTCGTGATCTGGCAAGCGCCTGGAAATCAGTGATCGCATCAGTCCATGCAAGCTCCAGAAAGCGTAGCAACGGAGTAATCTCTGACGGCATATCACGCACCAGATCCTCGTAACGAATGACATGAATCGGGGCGTCAACCAACGCCCTATGATGCTCCCAGTGCGACATCACCTTGACGTACGTCTCGGCAGACGACTCCAGCGTCGAGAACGAGAGGACGCCCCCACGCATACCGAATGCCTGCATGTAACAGCTCAGAACACAATCGCAGGGGTCGCGTAGCAAAAGAATATGTTTGGCCCGTGGGAACAGCCGCGCGATGAAAGGCACCCGCGTCAGATTCAGTGGGTACTTATCGACAAGAGCTTGCTGCACCGAGGTATATCGGGCAGCAACCTTGAAATAGACGCTTCGAGCCGCTGCGATTCGATCGTAGGAAAGAGCCGTCAGCCGATCATCAAGCCCGACGCCCGGATCGGCCGCCGCCGATGGCAAGGATGCGATCGCTTCCTCGAGCGCAGGACGCTCGTCCAGTATGGCTGTGGCCGGATGGGCATCGAGAATGCGCTCCAGCAGCGTGGTACCGGAGCGCGGGAAACCCACCAAAAACGTCGGATCCTCGAAACCATCATGTATCGGTTCCGCCCGCCAAGCGTCAGGGGCCGTAAAGGCCAACGCGTCATCTAGCCAAGCCAACGCATTATCACCTGCCCGATCAGGAAAACGGCATCGGTATGCGGCGATGGCGCGTTCGTGCGCCTGACCTAAGGCGACCATCGCTTCGTCGAAGTTGTTGTTCGCATCGGCATTCTTGGCCCGCTCGAACTCCAGTAGCGCCCCCAGTGCCCCCTCTCCCACCATCGCAAGTCCCGATTCCAGACAATTCTCAGCGGCTGCATGCCTGCTCCGGCGCCGCAACATGCGCCCCATGGCGAGCGCCTTCATGGGCGACATCTGGCCTGAGACAATTGTCTGGTGCTGAAGATGGGCATCAGCCTCGTCAAGGCGATTGAGCCTTTCGAGTAACAGGACAAGCTGTATCCGTAGTTCGATGGTTGCGTAGGTGTCGTCCAGCAGTTCTGCATACAGCGCGATCGCACGCTGCTCATGGCCGCAGTTGGCCAATAGCCAGGCGAAAGCTTCGCGCTGGGTGCGTGACATGTCCCGATCATCAAGGTGCATGAGGCACACATTTGCGTCATCGAAGCGCTCCAGCTCCATCAAACACTGGGAGTAAGCCAACGCGACATCGCAGGCATGTGGTTCCTGCCTCCAAGCGCAGCGCAAGCTTTCCTCGGCCTGCCCGAACCGTTGCAGATAAAGCAGCGCCAGTCCCCGCCCCAATTGACAGGCAACTGCACCGGCGGCGCCGCATCGCATCGCGTCTTCAAACGCCATCAATGAACCCTGAAACTCTTCCAGCTCGAGCAGCAGGTTTCCAACATTGATTAGATATGCGGGCTCATCCGGCTCAATTAGAGCCAGTTGCCAATACGCGTAACACGCATCTCGCAGCGCATTATCTCCGTGCAGCTTCTCGGCGAACCGGGACCAAGCGGCGCTATCGAGGGCATGCGGCGCCAGTCCGTCACGTATCCACGCTTGAATTGTTGCTTGATGCTCAGGCGGCAGGGAAATCATTCACGGATGATCTCACACTGCCACGTCGTGATGGCTGCCAGGGCCAATGGCTACTGGTCATAACGGCATTGCTGTATCACACGATCTGCTTGTACTCAGCCAGAACAGTCCGCAATGCTCGGGGATGTGGATTGCATAAAAAACTACGCCCCCATGCGGGGGCGTAGCTGCGCTTAAATCCTCAACGGCCTCTTATCAGAAGCGCTGGGTGTAACGCATGTACAGGAAGCGACCGATGTCGAACCCGCCGAAGTAAGACACATTGGAACTCGGCTGGCTGTACAGAGTCGGGCCGACGCGGTCGAACACATTGTTGGCGCCGGCGGCAATGGTCGCGTTCCACGGCGCATTCCAACGCACCTGGACGTCGTTGAAGATGGTCGCGCCACGCTCGTTGGTGGGATTGCCGACCGAAACGCCCTGATTGTTGGGCGCGCGGTAATTCGGATCGCTGCACTCGTCCGGGAACAACGACGCACTCAGGCAGCTTTCTTTCAGGCCGGAGAAGTAACGCACCGTCCAGCTGGCACCGAAATCGCCCTTATCCCAATTCAATGCAACGTTGGAACGGATACGGAAGTGGGTACCGGTGGTGGTGCCCGCCCAGCCCACGCCCGTGAACGGGTTCGGGTTGGTGACCGGATTGCGAGTCGTCACCAGCTCATCGCGACTGGTGTAGGTGGTCGTCCACTTGATGCCGAACGTACCGACCGTATCGGTCGCCAGACGGTAACCCAGGTCCAGATCGTAGCCCTCGACCTCACGATAACCTGCGTTGATCGAGGTCCGGTTCAAGGTATTGACGATACCGCTGACCGGGTCACGGGTGAACGCGTTGCAACGCTCGGCGATTCCGTTGATGTAGCAGTCGTTGAGGATCAGATTCGCGGTGTCGCCGATGATGGTGTTCTCGACGCGGATCTGCCACCAGTCTAGCGAGACGTTCAGACCGCTCACGAAGCCCGGGCTCCACACGAAGCCCAAGGTCTTGGAGGTGGAGGTCTCCGGGACCAACTGGTCGTTGGAACCTGACAGGAACGGCACGGGCGTCTGGGACGAGGCTGCCGTGGTCGGCACGAAGCCCTGGGCCTGCTGACGGAAAGTGGCAGCGCTGACCGGCAGAGCGGCAGCGCAGCGTGCGCGGACCGCAGCACTGGTACGGGAAGCGCCGAACTGGACGTCGCAAGGATCGGTGTAGGAATCGAACGACTGCGAGCCACCGGAGTAAAGATCGGAGATCGTCGGCGCGCGGAAGCCCTCTGCCCAGGTACCGCGAACCAGCAGCGAGTCGATCGGCTTCCACTTGAAGCCGAACTTGCTGTTCACGGTGTCGCCGAAAGTGTTGTAGTCGGAGTACCGGGACGCCAGGCTCAGGCTCAGCTCACGCGCAAACGGCAGATCGGCCAGCAGCGGCACGTTGAACTCGGCATAGACTTCTTCCACCTTGTAGCTGCCACCGGTGGGGAAGTTGGCCAGGCCAGAGGTGTTACCCGACTGCGCGAGCGCATCAGGACTGAACTCACCCTCCTCCTTACGCTGCTCGGCACCCACGGCGAAACCGAGGTCGCCGGCAGGCAGGGAGAACAGGCTACCCGCCAGGTTGGCCGTGATCACCTTGGTCTTGGTGTTGGCGGTTGCGTGAGTGGTGGGGATCAGGAAGTCCTGCAGCGCCTGGTTACCGGTAAAAGCACCCGGTCCGGTCAGACCGGCGGCGATGAACGGATTGAACGGGACGCACTGCGCCAGTGCGATCGGAGCAGCGGCGGAGCCGCACTGCGCAACGCCCTGTGCATTGATGAACGACGGACCGACAGCCGCACGCAAGGAGGTGAGGTTGAGATCGCCGTAGCCGCTCTGCACCAGCTTGTTGTTGTTGTACAGGTAGCCAACATCCCAGTCGAAGATGCGCTCGCCGATGTTGAACGAACCATCGAACGCGCCCGAGAAACGATAGGTGGTGAGGTCTGCACGCGTGGTGCGCGGCACTTCGGTCGTGCGACGCCACCAGTTGGGGATCTCGCGATCGAGTGGATTGAACGCGCTATCGGCCGAGATCGGCGAACCGAATGCCAGCGCCTGGTAGGGGTAGCCCGCGATCTGGCGTTCCGAATCACGGTTGCTGTACAGCACGTTGGTGCGGAAGCGCACGTTCTCGGTCACGTCGTACGAGCCATCCACGAACAGCGACCGGCGCTCCTGCGGCGTACGCAGGTCGGTCCAGCGATTGGTGTTGGTCTTGTCCTGCGTAACCAACTGGTCGGTGTTCTGCAGGCGGTAGTCGGCCGGATTGTTCGGATTTCCACCATCGCGCACCAGAACGCGAACTTCCCGATTCGGATTGGTCGCCGTCGCGGTGGCTGGATACCGGACGTTGGGAAGTGCGTCAGCCGGACGGCTCACGAATCCACCGAACTCACCCACGGCAGTCCAGGCGAAATCGGGGTGGTTGGATGAACGCGGAAACTCCGAATACGGACGGTCGGAGGCTGCAACCCGGTCTTCCTTCGCGTACTCGACGCCGACGGTCAGCGTCCCACGCTCGCCGGTCACGCCCATCACGAAATCGGCGTTGGTCGTCTCGCCGTCGCCTTGCGAATACTGGCCGTAGTACACGTTGCCGGTCGCGCCGTCAAAGTTGGTGCGAGTGATGATGTTGATGACGCCAGCGATGGCGTCGGAGCCGTAGATCGAGGAAGCGCCGTCCTTCAGCACTTCGATGCGATCGATCGACGAGACCGGCACAGTGGAGATGTCCTGCAGGCCGTCGGTGGTGATGCCCAGGCGCTTGCCATTGACCAGCACCAAAGTACGCGCCGCGCCAAGATCGCGCAGGCTGATGTACGTACCACCGGTTGCTTCACCAGAAGAAAGCGGCGATGCGCGGCTGATCGGCGGCGTGCCGACCGCGCTGATGTTTTGCAGGATGTCGGCAACCGACGAGAAACCCTGCTTCTCGATGTCGGCGCGGCTGACCGTCAGGATCGGCTGAGCCGTTTCGGTGTCGACTTGCCGGATGCGCGACCCGGTCACCTCGATGCGATCGAGGTTGGTCGCCCCGGCATCCTGCGCCATCGCCACCGATGGCAATGCCGAAGCGGAAGCGCCGACCGCGATGGCGAACGAAATCGCGTCGCGCAGCTTGCTGGTTTTGTACATCATTGAGCTCTCTCTCCAAGATCTTGGTAATGGCGTGAAGAACAAGCCTTCGGGGGATCGAAAAGCGAGCCCAAAACGAAGGTTGCGCTGATAGTAGCCATCAAGTTGGAGAAATTAAAGATGCGTTAACAAAAAATTGTGCTGTCGTGAATTTCAGCCCTTATTCAGTTACATAGATTGTTCTGAAAACCGCTAAAGAAGAACGCTGCGCGGCCGCTAACGTCTGGGACCTCTGCCTATCGCCCGAGCATCATTCGACAGCGCGGACTACCGCGACCGTGTTCTCAGCCACTCAAGCCAGGCAGTGCTCGCGCCACATCCTTGCAACACTCACGACATTCGACTCACCCGGGGATCAGGGTTTGAATCACGTGCTCTACATAGGCTTCAAAGTCTTCGCGGGCCTGCTTGGGCTGCTGGAGCTGCAGCGATAGCTGCAGGAAGCCGACATAGGCGGCATAGGCCAGGCGGGCGCGGTGCTGGGCGTCGGTACGCGACAGGCCGGCCTGGCGGAACGAGGCGATCAGGTAATCGAGGCGGCGTTGCGAAACGCGGTCGATGACCGGGCGTACCGCGGGGTGATCGAGCGCCTTGAGCAACTCGCTATAGATGACATGCGGGGTGACTTCGTGGGCCACCAGCTGGAAGAGCGCGCGCAGGCGGGCACTGGGATCGGGCACGTCTTCCAGGCTGCCGAAGACCTCTTTCTGTTCGAAGATTTCCCAGCGCTCCAGGGCGGCCTGCAGCAGCGCGTCGCGCGAAGGAAAATGCCAATAGAAGCTGCCCTTGGTGACTCCCAGGCGGCGCGCGAGCGGCTCCACTGCCACCGCACCGACGCCTTGCTCGGCGATCAGGTCCAGCGCGGCCTGCGCCCAATCGTCGGCGCTGAGGCGGTTGCCGCGACCTGAGCTGGCGCGGGGCGTGGTGGAGCTGGAGTCGATGATGTCGTTCATTCGACGATTTAACCATACGCTTGAGTCAGTTGCAGTATGCGTCACATATCTGGCACCCACCCGACACGATTCAATGGCTTAACCTTCCATACTAGGCAGTATTGACATCGACGGAGTGGCATCCATACCATTAGGTATGGTCAGCTCATCTCCTACCCTAGCCGAAGCTGCAATCGTGTCCAGCGTCCACGCTGGCGATGTGCGGCTGGCGGTATCGGTGCGGGGCCCGACGCGGGCGCCGACGGTTCTGCTCGCGCATGGCTTCGGGCAAACCCGCCATGCCTGGGAAGCAACGGCAGTCGCACTCGCCGAGGCGGGTTATCGGGCGCTTTCCTACGACGCGCGTGGGCATGGGGATTCAAGCGCAAACGCGGCGCAGCTGCCCTACTCGCCGGCGCAGTTCACCGACGATCTGATCGTGCTCGCTGGTGAGCAGGCCGAGCCGCCGGTACTGGTGGCGGCCTCGATGGGCGGCTTGTTCGGACTGCTTGCCGAAGCGCGCTGGCCGGGACTGTTTCGCGCACTCGTGCTGGTCGACATCACGCCGCGCTGGGACGTCACGGGCGTGGAGCGCATCCTGCGCTTCATGACCGCGCATCCGGACGGCTTCGTGTCGCTGGATGCCGCCGCCGATGCGATCGCCGCCTACCTGCCGCATCGCCCACGCAAGAGCGCAGATCAGCTGAGGGCGCTGTTGCGCCCGCGCCAGGACGGCCGCTGGCAGTGGCACTGGGACCCACGCCTTGTCGAGGAATTGGCCGGGCAGGATGCGCAAATGCAGCAACACGCACTGCTGGATGCGGCAGCGCAGGTGCGTTGCCCGATGCTGCTGATCAGCGGCGGCCGCAGCGACCTGGTCACACCGGCCACCATCAACGAATTCCTGTCGATCGCCCAGCATGCGCAGCATGTGCAGCTGCCCGATGCAACGCACATGCTCGCTGGCGACGACAACACCACGTTTACCGCCACCGTGTTGCATTATCTGGACGCACTGCCCCCGGTTGGCACCATCGCAGCGTCCAACATCACCGAGCATGTCACTGGAGCAAGACCATGAGCATCGTTGCACCGTTCCTCTTCGTCATCCTGGCGGCGGGCATCGCTGCCTATCACCGGATGCGCCTTGCCACCTGGGTTGCGATCAGCGCCTGCGTGCTGGTGGCGTGCTGGCTGTTGGGCGCCAATCTCACGGCCACCCTCGTCGCCGCAGCGTTGGTCGTGCTGGTATCGGCCCCGGTGCTGTTGCCGTTCCTGCGCAAGCCGCTGCTGACCACGCCGTTGATGGGCTTCTTCCGCAAGGTGCTGCCGCCGCTCTCGCAGACCGAGCGCATCGCGCTGGAAACCGGCTCGGTCGGTTTCGAGGGCGAGCTGTTCACCGGCGACCCGGATTGGCAGAAGCTGCTCAACTACCCCAAGCCGCAGCTGACGGCCGAAGAGCAGGCCTTCCTGGACGGCCCGGTCGAAGAGCTGTGCAAGATGGTCAATGACTGGGAGATCACCCACGTCCACGCCGACCTGCCACCGGAGCTGTGGGATTTCATCAAGAAGAACAAGTTCTTCGGCATGATCATTCCCAAGCAGTACGGCGGCCTGGGCTTCAGCGCGCTGGCGCACCACAAGGTGATCCAGAAGCTGTCCTCGATCTCCAGCGTGGTCAGCTCCACGGTCGGTGTGCCGAATTCGCTCGGCCCCGGCGAGCTGCTGCTGCACTACGGTACCCCGGAACAGAAGGACTATTACCTGCCGCGTCTGGCGGTTGGTGCGGAAGTGCCATGTTTCGGCCTGACCGGTCCGTTCGCCGGCTCGGATGCGACCTCGATCCCGGACTACGGCATCGTCTGCAAGGGCGAGTGGAACGGCGCCAACGTGCTCGGCGTCAAGCTCACCTTCGACAAGCGCTACATCACCTTGGCACCGGTGGCCTCGCTGATCGGCCTGGCCTTCCGCGCCTACGATCCGGAAGGCTTGATCGGCGACAAGAAGGACATCGGCATCACCCTGGCGCTGCTGCCGCGCGAAACGCCCGGTGTGGAAATCGGCCGCCGCCACTTCCCATTGAACTCGCCGTTCCAGAACGGCCCGATCCATGGCGAAGAGGTGTTCATTCCGCTGAGCCAGCTGATCGGCGGCGTGGAGATGGTCGGCAAGGGCTGGAACATGCTCAACGAGTGCCTGGCCGTGGGTCGTTCGATCACCCTGCCCTCCACCGCCAGCGGCGGCAGCAAGGCTGCGGCGGTGGTCACCGGTGCGTATGCGCGCATCCGCAAGCAGTTCGGCCTGTCGGTCGGCCGCTTCGAAGGCGTGGAAGAGGCGTTGGCACGCATCGGCGGCAAGGCCTATGCGATCAGTGCGCTGTCTCAGGCCACGGCAGCGGCGGTGGATCGTGGCGACGTTCCATCGGTGCCGTCGGCGATTGCCAAGTACCACTGCACCACCATGGGCCGCGAAGTGGTCAGCGACATGATGGATGTGATCGGCGGCAAGGGCATCATCCTGGGACCGCGCAACTTCGCCGGCCGCGCCTGGCAGGCGGCTCCGATCGGCGTGACGGTGGAAGGCGCCAACATCATGACCCGCAGCCTGCTGATCTTCGGCCAGGGCGCAATCCTGTGCCATCCGTGGGTGATGAAGGAAATGCAGGCGGCGCAGGACCCGGATACGCGTCGTGGCCTGGAAGCATTCGACCAGAGCCTGTTCGGCCATATCCGCTTCGGCATCTCCAATGCAGTGCGTTCGTTCTGGTTCGGTTTGACCGGCGCACGTCTCGGCGCGGCGCCGGGCGACGCCTACACCCGCCGTTTCTTCCGCAAGCTGGATCGTTATTCGGCCAACCTGGCGTTGATGGCCGACGTGTCGATGCTGATGCTGGGCGGCAAGTTGAAGTTCAAGGAATCGCTGTCCGGTCGCCTCGGCGACGTGCTGAGCCACATCTACATGACCAGCGCGATGCTCAAGCGCTACCACGACGAGGGTGCGCCGGCGAGCGACCAGCCGTTGCTGGCCTGGGCCTTCCACGACAGCGTGCACAAGATCGAAACCGCGCTGTCGGCTGCGCTGCGCAACTTCCCGATCCGTCCGGTGGGTTGGTTGATGTGGGTGCTGATCTTCCCACTGGGCCGTCGTGCCGAAGCGCCTGGCGATCGTCTGGGACACCGCGTGGCGTCGCTGCTGATGGCACCGAACGAGGCACGCGACCGTCTGGCGCAGGGCGTGTTCCTGACGCCGTGCGCGAACAATCCGGGCGGCCGCATCGCCAGCTATCTGACCAAGGCGGTGATGGCCGAGCCGGTGGAGCGCAAGTTCCTCAAGGCGCTCAAGACCAAGGGCATCGAAGCATTGGACTTCACCGCCCAGCTCGACGAGGCAGTGGCCGAAGGCGTGTTGACCACAGACGAGCGCAAGCTGCTGGAAGAGCTGCGCGAGATCATGATGGACACCATCACCGTCGACGACTTCGATCCGCATGAGCTGCGTGCGGCCAGCTTCTACGACAAACCGCAGGCGCAACAGCCGCGCGAAGCGGCCTGAGTCGACGGCGAGGTCGCTGCCACGATGGAAACGAACGGCGAGCTCAGGCTCGCCGTTTGCTTTTGTTCTTCCTTCATTGCATCGGTCGCGGCACCGAAGCGGTCAAGGCCGACTGCCGTGCCAGTCGCCGGGGCTGCCATCGATCCGCTGCGCGGCAGTTGCCGGGGTCCGCCCGGGCTGGCGGGCCAGAAGATGCGCATGGCCGTAGCGTCGAACGTATCAGCGCCCTTGTTGCCCACACGGACTGTTGCCTCAGCAACGCGCAGCCCGGGACCTTCGCGGGCGCGCTTGGAGGGTGCACGGACCATCGCGCGCGGTCCGCGATCGGCCTGATGCGCAGAATCGGGCCGGTGGCAGCTGCGCAGATGAGCCCTGCTGCCGGCTACGCCCTGCGCCTGCGGGCCAGTGCGGCAAGGCGCGTCATTCGCCGCCGACAGCTGCGCCTGTGCGCAGGCCGCGTTGCCGATGGATCCTCGCTCAGGCCGGCAGCCAGAGCAGCGCCAGTGCGATCAACGCCGGCACCGCCTGCACGAAGAAGATGCGGCGATTGACGCTGTAAGCGCCATAGCACCCCGCCACGACCACGCATCCCAGGAAGAAGGTGAGCACATCGGCACGCGCGGCCAACGCGCCCCAGAACAACCCTGCCGCCAGGAAGCCGTTGTAGAGCCCCTGATTGGCCGCCAGCACGCGCGTGGCCTGTGCCTTCTCCGGCGTGTTGCGGAAGGTCTTCAGGCCCAATGGACGGGTCCACAACAGCATCTCCAACACCAGGATGTAGACGTGCAACAGAGCAACACACAGGCCGGCGACGATGGCGAACAGGGACATGGCAGACCACTGAGAAGGATGTGGCGGCAAGCATAGCCGCGATGACGCCGGATTGGCTGTTCGGACGCCCACATGCCGAACACCGCCATCTTCCGACAGCGAAACAGCCGTGCAGTCATGCCTTCGCATGAACCGCATCAGGACCATATTGAGCAGCCGGCGGACCGGTGGACGCCGCTGCACGCGCGACCGCACATGACACGCCGACCGGCCACGCATCGTGGCGGTGGAGCCGACGTGCGGGAGAGCGCACTGCCCGGGCGCGACGGCCTATCGGCGCCGCGGCCCGGAACGGTCAGTCGTGCGTCCCGGCGGCACCCGGCATGCGTTCCGCGGGCAGCTTGCGTGCCTGCCGCAGCAGGCCGAACGCGGCCACCGTCATGCCTGTGGCCGCCAGCAAGCCCACCCCGAAGACCGTGCTCGAACCGAATGCGGACACCAGTTTGTGGATCCAGACGAAGCTCAGGTCGCCGCCCCGGTAGACCACCGTATCGATCGCCGCACCGGCCTTGTAGCGCCATTGGCGATCGACGCGCGTGTACAGCGTCTCGCGCGCCGGCTTGGCAAGCGCGAACTCGCTGGAGCGCGTGATCACCTGCACGATGGCGATCATCAAAGGCAGTGGCGAGGCAGTCAGCAGCGCATAGCCCACCACGATGGTCACACCGGGAATCAGCAGCGCTGGCGCGATCCCGAAACGCGACAACAGCGCACGCGTCGCCAGCAGTTGCAGCACCAGCGTCAGCGCGTTGACCGCCAGATCGATGCTTGCGTAGTACGCCGTGCTGGCGGCCGCATCCGTATACAGCCGCCGTACCAGCGCGGCCTGTTCGTTGTAGAGCAAGGTGCCGACACCCACGCCGAACAAGGTCATCAGCGCCAGCCAGCGCAGCAATGGCTCGCGCACGATCAACTTGAGCCCGCCGAACACATCGCCGCCCATCGGCACTTCGCCGGAGTCCAGCCGGAACTGCCGCTCGCGCGCCACCGCCCACAGCCGCAGCCGCAGCACGCACACCACGCACACCGTCAACAAGCCGGCCGAGACCAGCATCAGATGCGCGATGCCGATGCGCTCGACCAGCGTGCGGGTGAGGATCGGCCCGAGGAACGCGCCCAGCGTCCCCGCCGCACCGATGTAGCCGTAGTAGTTGCGTGCCTCGGCATTGCTGAAGACATCGGCCATGAAGCTCCAGAACACCGCCACCGCGAACAGGTTGAACACCGTCACCCACAGGAAGAACGCCATGCCGCGCCCGGGCACACCGCTGTCGAACAGCACATAGAACAGCAGCAGGGTCGCAATGAAAAACCCGTAGACCACCGGCAGGAATACCCGTCGCGGGTAACGGCTGACCAGTGCTCCGTACACCGGCTGCAGCAGCAACATGATCAGGAAGGTGCAGGTAAACAGGACCTGCAGGGTGAAGTCCTTGAGCGGAATGCCGTGCGCGGCGAAGAACGCGATCATGCCTGCAGGAAAGATCGCTTCCACCTCGGCCGATGCGCCCATCGCCTCGCGTACCGGACGCAGCACGTAATACCCGCTGAGCAGGCAGAAAAAGTACAGGAAGGACCAAGCCAGCGGCGGCGAGCTGCGCAGCGCCTGCCCCAGCCGACCGAGCGCCGAACGCGGCGCAGGCGAGCCAGTCATGCCGACAACGAAGTCCGTATGGACGAGCCCGACAGGAAGAACATGGCAGCGGCGGCACCTGACGAGGAAGCGCGCACGTTAGCGGATGCGGGCATCGTCAACAACACACTGCCCCCTGTGCGACAGCATTGCCCCGCTTTCCCCGGCACGCGGCTTGCAGCATGCCCACATGGCGGCGCCCGACCCCAGCTCTGGGGGCGGACAGACCAGATTGCGGGACCCAAATCGTCAATAGGATCAATACGATGCCCATTCATCTTCCGGCAGTTTGTGCTATTGCGAAGTGCGGCGCTAGAATCGCCGAAGGCAGTGGAACAGGCGGGACAACCATGACACAAATGCGCAGGCGCCGACGGTTCCGTCCGTTGGCCATCGGGCTGCTCGGGGCTTTATTGCCACTGGCCCTCTCTTCCACGGCACAGACGCCTGCGCCCACAGCTTCCGCATTGCAGCCGGCCACCATCGCGCAGTCGCCCACTGCCCCGCTGGCATACCGCGCCTCGCTGCCGGCCAGCAGCGTGCTCGCACCGGCCGCCGGTTTCGATGTGGCGGCGTTCGAGTCGATGGCCGACCAGCTGACCTATGGCAACCGTGTACCGGGTATGGCGATGGCCATCGTCCAGGGCGGCAAGGTCCTCAGTGCGCGCGGCTACGGTGTTACCGACGTCAATCGTCCGCAGCCGGTCGATGGCCATACCGTGTTCCGTCTGGCATCGCTGTCCAAGGCCTTTGCCGGCACCATGGCCGGCCTGCTGGTCAACGACGGCGTGCTGCGCTGGGACAGCAAGGTGGTCGATTACGTGCCCGGCTTCCAGCTCAGCGACGGTGCGGCCACCCGCCAGCTGACCGTGGCCGAAGTGCTCAGCCATCGTGTGGGGCTGACCCGCAATGCCTACGATCGCGACATCGAGTCCAACGCGGACTATTACTCGCTGAGCCACAAGCTGGCCTCGGCGCCGCTGCGCTGCGCGCCGGGCGATTGCTACGCCTATCAGAACGTCGCCTTCAGCCTGGTCGGCGATGTGGTGTTCGCCGCCTCCGGCAGTTTTTACGAACAATCGGTGGAACGCCGCATCTTCAAGCCGTTGGGCATGAACGATGCGAGCATGGGGCTGGCCGGCATCCAGGCCAGCCCGCATTGGGCGCGTCCGCATGTGCGCAGCCGCAACGGCTGGGTGTCGCTCACACCCAAGCCCACCTACTATCGCCTCGCTCCAGCCGCCGGCGTCAATGCGAGCGCCAGCGACATGGCGCAGTGGCTGCTGGCGCATACCGGCCATCGCACCGATGTGCTGCCTGCACCACTGCTCGCCACCCTGCATGCGCCGCTGGTATCCACACCCGGCGAAATGCGGTCCGGCTGGCGGCACGAACGCGTGGACGCGGCCAGCTATGCGCTGGGCTGGCGTGTGTTCGACTATGCCGGCCATCAGGTGATCTTCCACGCCGGTGCGGTACAGGGCTATCGCGGCCTGGTCGCGCTGCTGCCCGAGCGCGACCTCGGCGTTGCCATCATGTGGAACGGTGAAAGCGGTTTGCCGTCGGGCATGCTGCCGACCATTCTGGACCGCGCGCTCGGCCTGCCGGCGAAGCGTTGGCTGGACATCGATGTAGACGGTGATTTCGGCAGCGAGAACATGCTGGCCGAACGACCCGATCCGGCCGGCAAGGGCGCTTCGTCCGGCAAGTCGGTGGCCTCGCCGCGCTGACCCGGTAGGTCGCGGTCACCGGCGCCCCGTGGCGCACATGCAGATACAGGCGGCTTCGGCCGCCTGTGTCGTTTCTGCCGGGCGCGCCATGCACGCAACAGCCGCGGGTATTGTCGAAGGCCACCTGCCACGCTACAGCGACAGGACGACGCGAAGGGCGCGCGGTGCGGCACCGCGCAGCTGCGGTGCAGGGATGGAGCAGCACCTCCGCTCGATCGGGCGGATGGATGCGCTGATGGGCTGGCGATGCCGTTGCACAGGCCCCCATCCGCCCTTCGGGCACCTTCCCCCGCAGGCGGGGGAAGGAAGGTAGCAGCTTCGACCTCTGCGGCGTGATGCGACCGCTACGTTCAATAAAAAAGCTCCCTCCCCGCTGGGCGTCGGGGAGAGAGCTCGATGGTTACGGCGATCGGGTGGTGCGGATCAGATCAGCGGCGCCGGGGTTGCAGGCAGCGCGACCGGAGCGGCCTTCTTCTTGCGAGCGGCCGGCTTCTTCTTGGCGACCTTCTTCGCAGCAGGCTTCTTGGCAGCGGACTTCTTGACGGCAGACTTCTTGGTCGCCTTCTTCGCCGTTGCCTTCTTGGCGCTCTTCTTCACTGCCTTCTTGGCAGCCGTCTTCTTGGTCGCCTTCTTGGCGGTCTTCTTCACTGCCTTCTTGGCGGCGGTCTTCTTGGTCGCCTTCTTCGCAGTCTTCTTCACTGCCTTCTTGGCGGTTGCCTTCTTCGCAGTCTTCTTGACGGCCTTCTTTGCCGTCTTCTTCACTGCCTTCTTGGCGGTTGCCTTCTTCGCGACCTTCTTGGTCGCCTTCTTGGCAGCGGTCTTCTTCACTGCCTTCTTGGCGGTGGGTTTCTTTTTCGCAGCTTTTTTAGTGGCCATGTAATTGGCTCCTCGTCAGTGAACTATGGAGTTGAAACGCCCAGTTGAACCAAACCCCGCGCCGGCATGCCGTCGTCGGGAACCATCCGCAGGCAATGCACGGCGGGACGGATACAGAAACACCCGCATCGAGCGACGACACGGGTGCATGGTCGGAACAGTGCTGCTTTTTTTGGAGGGAAGCGAACCCGACTCCACCGTCGATGGCGCTTCGGTGGACGTCTGGAACAAGCTTGTCGGCCCGATGTCGATTCTGCTCACTCTCTTTCGCAGCAATGTCTGCTGGGCGAAACCTAATCACGCTTTTTTTTACTGTCAACACTCTTTTGCATTTTTTTTTCAGACCGCCATCGCGACGTCCTGCATCGGAGGGCCATCGGCGCGGAGCGCACCTCCCAATGCGCTCGACCAGCCTGCGCACGCGCGCGCCCGTGCTTGCGGAAAACCACTTCTTTTTCGCTGTTTTTTTATTGCATCAAGAATTCGAACGGCAGCGACAGCAACCCGATCGCCGCAACGCCACGAAGGCATCGAGATCGTCCACCGCCTGTCCGCCAGCTGAAAATATTTTTCGCGACGCATGCGCTTCCGGCGTCGCACAAGCAGAAATGCGCAAACTTCTCGCGCGTCTCGATCGCTCTGCATGCCTCGATGCACGCGCTCGACGACGTGCGACGCGCGCTCGAACGTGGCACCGAGACGCCTGTCTGCCATGCACGCGTTCACCGCCTGCACGCTGCATCCTCACGAACGACTCACGCCGGAAACCCGTCGCCCGCTGCGGATCGATCGCATCGAAGGATGCGGCGAGTGCGCGCAGCGTTCCGGACAACTGCCGGGCCATCGCGCAGCCGATCGGCGACCGACGACGCACCTGGCATGCCGGCCAAGTATGCCGGCCGACACATGCGACTTGGCCGACACCGCCCGGGAACCGGTACTTCTCCATAAAAAAGGCCGCTCGGAGAGCGGCCTGGGTGTCGCGGCAGACGGAACCGGATCAGTGGTCGTCGTCTTCGAGCAGCTCGGCGTAGTCGTCCGGCGACAGCAGATCGTTAAGCTGGTCCTTGTCGTCGATCTCCACCACGAAGATCCAGCCTTCGCCGTAGGCGTCTTCGTTGATGGTCTCCGGCTTGTCGCCCAACGCGCTGTTGACCTCGACCACGGTACCGCTGACCGGGCTGTAGACGTCGGAGGCCGCCTTGACCGACTCGACGACCGCAGCACCGTTGCCGGCCTGCACGGTATCGCCGACACCAGGCAATTCGACGTAGACCAGGTCGCCCAACAGGCCCTGCGCGTGATCGGAAATGCCCACGGTCACACGACCGTTGCTCTCGATGCGGGCCCACTCGTGGGATTTGAGGAACTTGAGGTCGCCAGGAATCTCGCTCATGGGTGTGCTCCGGGGAAACGGTGGTTGGGGACAGGCGGTTAGTTTAGACCGCGCGATGAGGCAGGTGCACGCGCGTCGCGAAGGCCGTGTTGCTCGCGGTTGCACGATGCCGGCCGGCTGCGGCCGGCATCGCCGGGGATCATTCGCCGAGCACGCCGGGCTGCGCCTGGCCTTCGCGCACGAATGGAAACTTCACCGCGCGCAATGGCACCTGCCGGCCACGGATGTCCACGCGCAGATCGTCGATGCTGCCGGCCGGCACGCGTGCGAAAGCGATCGCCTTGCCCAACGTGGGCGAGAACGTGCCGGACAGGATCTCGCCTTCGCCACTGGCGGTCAGCACGGTCTGGCCGTGCCGCAGCACGCCCTTCTCATCCATCACCACGCCGATCATCTGACGTGGCGCGCCCTGCGCCTTCTGCGATTCGAGCACGTCGCGACCGATGAACTGCCGCCCTTCGTCCAGCGCGATCGTCCATGCCAGCGCGGCCTCGTACGGACTGACCGTGTCGTCCATGTCCTGCCCATACAGATTCATGCCTGCTTCCAGCCGCAGCGTATCGCGCGCGCCCAGACCTGCCGGCTTGACGCCCTGCGCGAGCAACGCATTCCAGAATGCGATCGCCGCGTCCTGCGGCAACACGATTTCGAAACCGTCTTCGCCGGTGTAGCCGGTGCGCGCCAGGAACAGGTCGATGCCATCGCGCGAGCGGGTCTGCAACGCGGCAAAGCGGCCGAGCTTGCTCGCGGCGTCAGTGCCGGCGGGGTCCAGCAGGCCGATGACCTTGGCGCGCGCGTTCGGCCCCTGCACCGCGACCATGGCGAAGTCGCCACGCTCTTCCACGCGTACGTCGAAGCGTGCGGCCTGCTCGCCGATCCACTGCAGGTCCTTTTCGCGCGTGGCGGCATTGACCACCAGGCGGAAGAAGTCCTCGCGCATGAAGTACACGATGAGGTCGTCGATGACGCCGCCCTGCGGGTTGAGCATGCAGGTGTAAAGCGCCTTGCCGGCCAGCTTGAGCTTGTCCACCGAATTGGCGAGCAGGTAGCGCAGGAACTCGCGCACCCGCGCACCGTGCAGGTCGACCACGGTCATGTGGCTGACGTCGAACATGCCGGCGTCGCGGCGGACCTGGTGGTGTTCGTCGATCTGCGAACCATAGTGGATCGGCATGTCCCACCCGCCGAAGTCGACCATCTTGGCGCCGAGCGCACGATGGGTGTCGTTGAGGATGGTCTTCTGGGTCATGAGCGCCGGTCCAAGGGAAAGACGTCCATTATCGCCGTCCGGCCGCAGTTGCGGTGAAGCCATGCGAACGCAGGGCGAAGATCGGGCGCCTGCTCCGACGCCGGCGCACCGCACCGCACCGCAACATGCAACGCAGCGACTAAGGGCGGCGGCTAATCAGTGGCTTCCACCAGCAAGGTCATGCCATCCACGCCGACGATACGCACGGGCAGGCCCGCCGCCAGGTCCGGACCGCTGACCACCCAGAACGCATCGTCGACCTTGGCACGGCCACGGCCGTGGTGGATGGGCTGATCGAGCAGCACACGACGGCCGATCAGTTGTTCGGCCCGCCGATTGAGCAGGGGCCGGTCGCTCTGCCGCCCCTTGCCGCGGAACCAGCTGCGATAGATCTGCACCGACACGAAGCTGAGCAGCACGAAGGCCACGATCTGCATCAGCACCGACGTGCCGGGTAGCGCGAGCACGAGCAGGCACACCGCCGCTGCGGCAATGCCCATCCATAACAGGAATGCGCCGGGCGCCAGTGTCTCCGCTGCGATCAGTAACAGCGCAAGCACCGCCCACACCACCACGTCCCAGCGCATGGCTCAGCCCCCCGTGCGCGGCGGCATCGGCGGCACGCGCACGCCGGCGGCATCGGGCCTGGCCAACGCTTCCTTCGCCAGATCGGCAATGCCGGCGATCGAACCGATGATGCCGCTGGATTCCATCGGCATCAGCACGAACTTCTGGTTGGGCGCGGTGGCCAGCGCCTGGAACGCTTCCACATACTTCTGGGCGACGAAGTAATTGATCGCCTGCACGCTGCCGTTGGCGATCGCATCGGACACCACCTGGGTGGCGCGGGCCTCGGCTTCGGCCAGTCGCTCGCGTGCCTCGGCGTCGCGGAAGGCGGCTTCCTTGCGGCCCTCGGCCTCGAGCACGGCAGCCTGCTTCTCGCCATCGGCACGCAGGATCTCCGACTGACGCGAGCCTTCGGCTTCCAGGATCTGCGCGCGCTTCTCGCGCTCGGCTTTCATCTGCCGCGCCATCGAATCGATCAGGTCGCGCGGGGGCTGGATGTCGCGAATCTCGATCCGCGTCACCTTGATGCCCCACGGGTTGGTGGCTTGGTCGACCACGCTCAGCAACTGGGCATTGATGGTTTCGCGCTGGCTCAGCGATTCGTCCAGATCCATCGATCCGATCACCGTGCGGATGTTGGTCTGCACCAGGGCGATGGAGGCGATTTCCAGGTTCGAGACTTCATAGGCGGCCTTGGCCGCATCCAGCACCTGGAAGAACACCACCCCGTCCACGCGCACCACCGCGTTGTCCTTGGTGATGACATCCTGGCTGGGGACATCCAGCACCTGTTCCATCATGTTGATCTTGCGGCCCACGCCGTAGACCACCGGCACCAGAAAGTGCAGCCCCGGGCCCATGGTGTGGGTGTAGCGGCCGAAGCGCTCCACGGTCCACTGAAATCCCTGCGGCACCATGCGCACGGTCTTGAACAGCACGATCACGCCGGCGACCAGTACGGCCATGGCCAGAAACGAAGTTGGAAACATGTGCAGCCCCTTTGCAATGACGAGTCGATCCTGGGGCGGAGTATGCACCGGCAGCACACATCTCCAATGGCAGAAGCAGGCAGCCGATGTGGCACGGGGCTGCGCTCCAGCCTCATCGGCGCGGACCTGGGGGCCATCGGGACCCACGCCGGCTCAGACGTTGCGCGGCGCGAACATGATGATGGCCATGCCCAGCAGACAGCAGCCTGCACCGAGCAGATCCCAGCGCGTGGGCGTGATGCGGTCCACCCACCACAGCCACAGCAACGCGCTGGCGATGTAGACCCCACCGTAAGCTGCATAGGTCCGCCCGCTGGCGGTGGGATGCAGGCTCAACAGCCACACGAACAGGGCAAGGCTCAAAGCGGTCGGCAGCAGCAACCACGCACTGCCGCCTTTGCGCAGCCAGAGATAAGGAAGGTAGCAGCCGACCAGCTCCGCCACGGCAGTTGCCAGGAACAACCCCAGCGTGCCCGGCGCGGAGCTCATTGGCCGACCATGACATCGATGGACGCCGCCGCGGCCGCTTCCTCGTGCTTGACCTGTTGCCACAGCGCTTCCTGCGCCTGCAACGACAACGCGTCCAGCGAGGTTCCCTGTGCATGTGCGCGCGTCTCCATCGCGCGGAAGCGGCGTTCGAACTTCAGGTTGGCGTGTCGCAACGCCGCGCCCACGTCCACCTTGGCGTGGCGCGCCAGATTGGCGCAGACGAACAGCACGTCGCCGAGTTCGTCTTCCAGGCGCGCCCGATTGTCGGCGACCGGGCCGCGCGCGAATTCCACCCGCAGCTCCTCGATTTCCTCCTGCAGTTTTTCCAGGACCGGCGCCGGGCCGGGCCAATCGAAACCGACCCGCGCCGCGCGCGCCTGCAGCTTGGTGGAGCGCTGCCACTCCGGCAGACCACGGGCGATGCCGGCAAGCGCCGAGTCGTCCTGGTGGCCGGCGGCACGACGTTCCTCGCGCTTGATCTGTTCCCAATTGGCGCTCACTGCCTGCGCGTCGTCGGCCGCCTGCGCTGCGAACACGTGGGGGTGACGGCGCACCAGCTTGTCGCTGAGCGTGGCGACCACATCGGCAAATCCGAACGCGCCCTGCTCGGCAGCCATCTGCGCGTGGAAGACCACCTGCAGCAACAGGTCGCCCAGTTCGTCGCGCAGGCCCGGCAGGTCGTTGCGGTCGATCGCATCGGCCACTTCGTAGGCCTCTTCGATGGTGTACGGCGCGATGCTGGCGAAGGTCTGCTCCACATCCCAGGGACATCCGTGCTCGCGGTCGCGCAGGCGCGCCATCAGCTGCAGCAGGCCTTGGATATCGCCAGTGGCGGGAGCGTGGGACATGCGGGATTCCTGAAGGATGCGAGTGGAGGGCGCCCGACGGGAAGCGCCGACAGGGCGCGATGCGCGGTGACCTGCAGCAGCCGATGCTGCGCCGGAAGCGTGCGCAGTGTAGCGGTCAGCCGATGCGTGCTCCGTGCATCTGCCGCGGGGTGCCCACGGCAGCACAGGATCAGGCCAGCCAGTCGCGCCAGGGCAGGTTGGGGTCGCCCAGTGCGATGAAGTCGCCATTGAGCAAGGTCTCGCGGCGGTTGTAGCGGAACGGCTTGCCGGTATGACCGGCGAGCAGCATGCCACCGGCGGCATGCAGCACGCATTGGCCGGCCGCGGTATCCCATTCGGAGGTAGGGCCGAAGCGCGGGTACACATCCAGGTCGCCTTCGGCGATGCGGCAGAACTTCAACGACGAGCCCTGCGCCACCAGATCGATCTGCCCCATGCGCTCCAGCGCCGCCGCAGTGCGCGCATCGCGGTGCGAGCGGCTGGCGGCCACGCGCAACGGCGTGGCCGCTGGCGTGCGCGTCTGCAGCATCTCGTCGCGATCGCCGTCGCGGCGATAGGCATTCTCGCCGCGCGCGGCATACCAGACCCGGCCATCGACCGGTGCCTGCACCACGCCCAGCACCGGTGCGCCCATATGGATCAGCGCGATGTTGACGCTGAATTCGCCATTGCGCTTGACGAATTCGCGGGTGCCGTCCAGCGGATCGACCAGCCAGTAGCTGGTCCAGAACTGACGCTCAGACCACGCCACATGTGCCGATTCCTCCGACAGCACCGGCACGTCCGGCGTGATGCGGCGCAACCCTTCGACGATGACGCGGTTGGCGGCCAGATCGGCCTGGGTCAGCGGGCTGGCGTCGTCCTTGATCTGGACCGCGAAATCCTGTGCGTACACCTGCATGATGGCGTCGCCGGCCTGGCGGGCGATGGCGATCACGGTTTCGCGCAACTCCATCGGAATGCGGATCATGGATGACGCTCCAGCCACTCGCGCGCGATGAACAGCGCCGCCAGCGAACGACCTTCGGAGAAATCCTCGCGCAGCATCAGCTCGTCCAGGCGTGCCAGCGGCCAGGGGATCACCTCCATCTCTTCCGGCTCGTCGCCGGGCAGGCGCTCGGGATAGAGGTCGCGCGCCAGCACCAGCCACGACTGGTGACTCATATAAGTAGGAGCGAGCGTCATCGCGCGCAGCACCTGCACCTGGCGCGCGCCGTAGCCGGCCTCTTCCTTGAGCTCGCGATCGGCGGCCTGCTCCGGCGTCTCGCCGGCATCGATGCGGCCCTTGACCAGGCCCAGCTCGTAGCGGTGAACCCCGGCGGCGTATTCGCGTACCAACAGCACGGTGGCCGCATCGAGCATCGGCACCACCACCACCGCGCCATGGCCCTGGCTGAGCTGGCGTTCGTAGATGCGGCGCTGCCCGTTGGAAAACTCCAGATCCAACTGCTGGCGACGGAACGGCCCTTCGCCCAGATCGGTGGTCTTGTGGATGGTCGGCAGGCGCGGGCTCATGCGCGGCACGCAGCCGCGGAGCGGGCCGATAGAATAGGCGGATGCATCGACATGTTCATGAGCCCGAAATCCTAGCAGACCCGGCAGCCTCCGAAGCTGCCGATCATTGGCGACAACGCGATCTCGCGGTGCTGTGGCACCCATGCACGCAGATGCGCGAGCACCCGCACACGCTTCCGCTGGTGCCGATCGCCGGTGGCGAGGGCGCCTGGCTGATCGGCCACGACGGCCGCCGCTATCTGGATGCGGTCAGCAGCTGGTGGACCAACCTGTTCGGCCATGCCGAGCCACGTATCGGCGCGGCCATCGCGCAGCAGGCGGGAACGCTGGAGCAGGTGATGCTGGCCGGCTTCACCCATGCGCCGGCGGTGCAACTGGCCGAGCGGCTGCTGGCCATCGCGCCGCGCCAGAGCGGACGCGCGCCGTTGTCCAAGGTGTTCTATGCCGACAACGGCTCGGCCGGGGTGGAAGTGGCGCTGAAGATGGCCTTCCACTACTTCCACAACCGTGGCGAGCATCGCCGCACGCGTTTCATCGCGCTGGAGAACGGCTACCACGGCGAAACCATCGGTGCGCTGTCGGTGGGCGACATTCCCTTGTACCGACGCGTCTACGCACCGCTGCTGCTGGAATCGATCTTTGCGTCCTCGCCCGATGCCTACCTGGCCGAGCCCGGCCAGAGCGCAGAGGACTACGCGCTGCAGGCCGCCGATGCGTTGCAGGCAGTGTTCGAACGCTCGCCTGGCGAGATCTGCGCGCTGATCCTGGAGCCACGCGTGCAGTGCGCCGGCGGCATGCGCATGTATCACCCGGCCTATCTGCGTCGCGCACGCGAACTGTGCGACGCGCATGGCGCGTTCCTGATTGCGGACGAGATCGCCTCCGGCTTCGGCCGCACCGGCACCTTGTTCGCCTGCGAGCAGGCCGGGGTGATGCCCGATCTGTTGTGCCTGTCCAAAGGCCTGACCGGCGGCTTCCTGCCGTTGGCGGCGGTGCTGGCCACGCAGGCGGTGTACGACGCGTTCCTGGACGATTCGCGCGAACGCGCGTTCCTGCATTCGCACAGCTACACCGGCAATCCACTCGCATGCGCGGCCGCATTGGCGACCCTGCAGATCTTCGCTGACGATGACGTGATCGCGCGCAACCAGCACACTGCCGCCCACATGGCTAGCCTCGCGGCGCAGATTGGCGAACACCCGGCGGTGGCCGACGTGCGCCAGGCCGGCATGATCGTGGCATTCGAACTGACCCGTGGGGGCGACAAGCGCACGCCCTTCCCTGCTTCCGCGCGGGTCGGGCTGAAGGCGTATCGCGCGGCGCTGGCGCGCGGCGTGGTACTGCGCCCACTGGGCGATGTGCTGTACTGGATGCCGCCGTATTGCGTGGACGAGGCGCAACTGGCGCTGCTGGCTGCCACTACCCGCCACGCCATCGAGGAGGCCGTCGCATGCGCCTGACCCGCTCGCATGTGGCGCTGCCGCTGCAGTGCGACCAGGAAGTCAGCCTGCCCGAAGAGTCCGCCAATCACCTGCTGCGTGTGCTGCGGCTGCGCGAGGGCGATGCCTGCATACTCTTCAACGGCGACGGCAACGATTACCACGCGCGCATCAGCGTGGCCGGCAAGCGCGAGGCGCGCGCGCTGGTCGAGCGTGTCGAGCCGCTGGACAACGAATCGCCGCTGCGGATCACCTTGATCCAGGGCATCGCGCGTGGCGAGAAGATGGACCTGATCCTGCAGAAGGCCACCGAACTAGGCGTTGCGGCCATCGTGCCGGTCAACGCCGAACGCACCGAGGTCAAGCTCGACGCGGCGCGCCTGGAAAAGCGTGTGGCGCATTGGCGCAGCGTGGTGGTGTCCGCATGCGAACAGTCCGGCCGCGCGCGCGTCCCCGAGCTGGCAGCACCGCTGGGCCTGCGGGAAGCGTCGCAGGCCTGCGACGCGCGGGCACTCCGACTGACCCTGGATCCGCAGGGCGAACATCGCCTGGGCACGCTGGCTGCGGGCAGCGATCAAGCCGTGGTGGTGGCGATCGGGCCGGAGGGTGGCTGGTCGCCACGCGATCGGGCCATCCTCGCAGAGGCCGGTTTCAGTGGCCTGCAGCTGGGGCCGCGCATCCTGCGCACCGAAACTGCCGGGTTGGCCGCGATCGCCGCATTGCAGTCGCGGCTCGGGGATCTGTGAGGCGCAGCCGTGGCAGCACGGATTGCATGGGATGGATGACCCGTGGGTGGGACGATCCACAGGCAAGGTAGCGGCGATCAGGTGTAGCAGCGCACCCGGACGCGACGGGATTTCCCTTCCGAACGAGTTCCCAGTGTTTCCCGCTGAAGCCTCTCGCCATCAGGGCCGCTTCTACGAAGCGGATGCGATCTTTGGTCTCGGATCAGCGGCCGTGACGTAGAAACCAGCTGGCCGCGCCGATCACACCGAGCTGGCCGTGCTCGACGATGCGCACCGGCACCTGCGCAAGCGCCGGACGTAGCGCGCCCTTGTCCAGCAGGCGGGTGACGAAATCGCTGGCGGCAATGAAGTCTGCGATCTGCGGCAGGAAGCCGCCCGCCAGATAGACACCGCTCCGGATGCCATACAACAGCATCATGTCGCCGACCACGCTGCCCATGAATCCGCAAAAGGCCTGCAGCGCATCGTGCGCCAGCGCATCGTTGCCGCCCAGTGCCGCGGCGGTGACATCGGCAGGACTGGCGTGGATGGGCGGCCGATCGCGCAATGTGGCCATCGCGGTGTAGAGATTCAACAGACCCGGCCCGGACAGCAGCGTCTCGGTGCCCACATGCGTGCGCGTGCGGCGCAGCTCCTGCAGCAGCGCCACCTCCAGGTCGCTGGCTGCGGCCAGCGCTGCGTGGCCGGCTTCGGTCGGCAGCACGACCGGGCTGGCGCCATTGGGAATCCAGACCGCCGCACCCAGGCCGGTACCCGGCCCCAGCACCAGCGCCGGACCAGACGCGCCCTGTGCGGGGCCCGACAGTTGCAGCACCTGGTTGCCAGCCATGTAGTTGGCCGCATACGCGACCGCTTCGAAATCGTTGACCAGATGCAGTGCGTGCATGCCGAGCTGCCGGCGGATCTGCTCGGGCGCCAGCGCCCAAGGCAGGTTCGCAGTGATCACGCTGCCGTCGTCCAACGCATACCCGGCGCTTGCGATCACCCCGCGCCGCACCGGAGCGCAGCCCATTTCGGCAAAGAACGCCGACATGATCTCGGCAAGGCCCGGATAATCGGCACAGCGATACTTGCGGTAGTCCAACACCGTCACCGGCTTGCGCGCATCGGGACTCTCGCAGACCAACGCCAGGCGCACGTGCGTTCCTCCCACGTCCGCGGCAACGAAGGTGTCGGGGCGCGAAAAGGCCACCGCTTCCATTGGACTGCTTGCGCTCACGCATTCTCCTGATCAGTAGCAACGGGCCGAGATCATCCCCGTGTCCGACGAACGGTAGCGGGTAGACAACGTTGTCAGCAATTGTTTCGTAACGCAACCGTAGCGACCCCGATCAGTGCGCTGCGGCGTTCCTTCTCATCATCCATGAAAAAACTACGCCCAACACGCCGATCTCTGCACAAAACCGGACTGTAGCAATCGAAATTGCCGCAACGCGATCGAAATCGCCAATCGCGGGCGGGAAACTCGGGCACGGCTCGGCGTCGCGAACCGCAATCTGCCGCGATCGCGCCGGAAAAATGCTGCATTGCAACGCAATCGCAGCCGCTTCAGAGATCTGTGACGATGTGTTGACAACGCTGTCAGCGCTACGCGAGACTCGATCCAAATCGGGGTTCTGGCAGGAGGGGCCATGGACTGTTCGGTACTGAAGAACGGCTCTTCCCTCGCCTGCCGGTTCCAGATTCGTGAGGAGTGCGTCATCGGACGTTCGACTCGCTGATGTCGCATTCGCTCCACCGCTTCACCACACGGGGGACACCTCCTCTACCACGCGAATCGACGCGACCTGCCGCACCTGCGGATGCGGCGCTCGATCATCGCGATCGGTCAGGGCGTGTTGTTTTGCCGGCCACGCCGAGCGCGTGACGCCTCCTGCAGGCGACGCGTTCACAGCACTAACCAACGAGGTTTAGCCATGCACAGCCGCACCACGACGTTAGCACTCTGCATCACCGCCGCTCTGTACTGTTCCGGCTCTGCGATGGCTGCCGGACAAGAACAACAAGCCCCGGCCAGCGCGCCGTCGGCCACCACCGAGCTGGACACCATCACCGTCACCGGCTACCGCGCGTCGCTGGAGAAGAGCCAGGCGGTCAAGCGCTCGGCCAACTCCATCGTCGACGCGATCAGCGCCGAGGACATCGGCAAGTTCCCCGACATCAATGCGGCCGAGTCGCTCTCGCACCTGCCTGGCATCAGTGTCGACCGTCAGTTCGGCGAAGGCGAAAAGGTCAGCATCAACGGCACCGATCCGGCCTTGAACCGCGTGCTGCTCAATGGCCAGACCATCGCCTCCGGCGACTGGGGCGGCAACCCGACCGACACCAGCGGCCGCACCTTCAACTACACCCTGCTGTCGCCGGAAATCATCGGCCTGATGGAGGTCTACAAGACACCGGAAGCGCGCATCGACGAAGGCTCGATCGGCGGCACCGTGATCGTGCACACCCGCAAGCCGCTGGACCTGCCCAAGAACACCATCCGCGGCTCGATCGGCTACAACTACAACGATCGCTCGGAAGAAGGCAATCCGCGCGGCTCGGCGCTGTGGAGCTGGAAGAACGATGATGAAACCTTCGGCGCGTTGATCTCCGCCACGCACGACAAGCAGGATCTGGCGCGCGCGGGTATCGAGTACTTCGGCTACACCACCGGCGCCAACATTCCGCCGACCGCCACCATCACCGGCGACGGCAGCAATGTGGCCACCGCGCGCGTGCCGGCCGGCATCAATAGCGCATTCTTCCAGCAGACCCGCGAACGCAGCGGCGTGCAGGGTGCGTTGCAGTGGAAGCCCGACGAGCAGAACGAGTTCAACCTGACCGGCCTGTACATCAAGGGCAAGTACAACAACTTCAGCCAGTCGCGTTATGTCTGCCCGGCCTGTAACGACGACATGCGCAAGATCACCCAGGCAAACGTGCAGGGCGGCATCGTCACCTCGGCCACGATCAGCGACGGCGCAGCCGGCCAGCCGTACGCGCAGCTGGACGCCAATTACCGCGAGAGCACCGTCACCACCAAGAGTCTGAACCTGCGTCACGACTGGTCGGGCGAGAAGTGGGTGTTCACCACGCAGGTGGGCGACACCAAGGCCACCGGCGGCAAGAACCCCGAATACCTGATGAAGTTCCTGATGCAGGACGGCGGCTACAACTACGCCTTCGACGGCCGCAACACCGCCGTCAATTACGACAACGGCGGTGCCTCCAACTGGACGCTTCCGGGTTCGCCGGCCGGCCAGCCGGCCGGCTCGCAGGATCCCAGCACCATGCAGGCGGGCGGCATCTTCTACCAGAAGAGCACGGACGAAGAGAAGTATTTCCAATGGGATGCGGCGCGTGATCTGGCGTGGGGACCATTCACCAAACTGCTGTTCGGTTACAAGTACATCAACCACAACAACGGCGTGAACGCTCGCGGCAACCGCATCAATACCACCGACCCGGTGTCGCTGACGCAGTTCAACCCGGGCACCACGCCGAGCGGCCTGTACGATGGTTTGGGCGCCAGCGGCGACCTCACCACCTGGCCGACCGCAAACCTGGAGGCCGTGCGTCGTTATCTGCTCGCACAGCCGCAGGGACCGTACCGCACCGATTTCGGCTCTTCGTTCGACGTCAAGGAAATCACCCAGAACGTCTATACGCAGTTGAACTTCGAGTCGGGCCAGTGGCGCGGTAACGTCGGCGTGCGTTTGATCGATACCACCGACAAGTCCGAGTTCTGGCAGAGCCAGGATGGCGGCGCGACCTTCAATCGCGTGGCCGAAACCAACGACTATCGCAAGGCGCTGCCCAGCTTCAACATCGCCTACGACATCACCGACGATGCCGTGCTGCGCTTTTCGGCAGCCAAGGTCATCGCGCGTCCGCGTTACGCCGATCTGGCCGGCTCGTTCACCATCAACAGCGGCAACGGCAACCTGACCGCCAACGGTGGCAACCCCGACCTGAAGCCGTACGAATCCACCAACTACGACCTTGCGGCAGAATGGTATTTCGCGCCGTCCAGCATGCTGTCCGGTGAAGTCTTCTACCGCGACATCAGTTCCTACATCGTCAACACCACGGTCAGCCAGCAGCTGAATCCGGCGCCGCCCGCGGTGGCCGGCATCTACCAGGTGACCACCCCGGTGAATGTCTCCGACGCCAAGGTCAAGGGCGTGGCGGTGAACTACCAGCAATCGCTGGGTCTGGGCTTTGGCGTGCAGGCGAACTACACCTTCGCCGAATCCGATTCCAGCTCCGGTCTGAATCTGCCCTACCTGTCGCGCGACACCTACAACATCATTCCCTACTGGGAACATGGCGACTGGATGGTGCGCGTCAACTACAGCTACCGCTCCAAGTACTTCACCCAGATCGGCCGCCTCGCCTCGCAGGATTTCGCCGACAGCTACAAGCAGCTGGACCTGACTGCCTCGTATCAGATCACCGACTACATGGGCATCACCTTTGGCGCGACCAACCTGCTGGATTCGACCTACCGTCTCTTCAGCAACACCCGGGCAGCGCCCACGGCGTTCTACAAGAACGGCCGCGGCTACCAGGCCCAGCTGAACTTCAAGTTCTGATGTAGCACCGGCGCGCCACCGACCCTCCACGGTGGCGCGCTTTTTTTTGAGCGGTGTGTTGCATGCAGTGCACCGCTCGATGTTGTACCAAGGAGTGGTGCTGGCCACGCCCCTTCGCGTCCGAGGGAGCATGGCCAGGCCCGCTTTTGCCATCCACGCACGGCTGCAGCATCGCCGGCGCGTCTTGCTCGACAGGAGTGCAGTTCCCATGACGACCGATAGCCGCGTATTCGTGGCTCCATCCCGCCGCCACGCCGGAGCTGCACCCAGAACGCGAATGCTCGCGCTCGGTCTGCTGCTCGCAGCGCCAGCGTTCCATCTGAGCGCGGCGCAATCGCCTACCGCACCCACCGCTACCACGCTCGGCCCCGAGGCGATCGACCAGCAGTGGCTCGATGCCACCGCCGCCTATGCGCCCGAGCGCGAGCGTCTGGTGCGCGAAGCCGAAGCCGGCGCACGCAAAGGACCGTTCCGCCCCGACTGGGCTGCGCTGAAGGCGTATCGATCGCCGGCGTGGTACGACAACGCCAAGTTCGGCATCTTCATCCATTGGGGCGTGTTCTCGGTCCCTGCATTTGGCAGCGAATGGTATTCGCGCAACATGTATCTGGAAGGTTCCAAGGAATTCGCTCATCACGTGGCTACCTATGGCCCGCAGTCGAGCTTCGGCTACAAGGATCTGATCCCCAGATTCACCGCGCCCAAGTTCGACCCCAAGGGCTGGGCCAAGCTGTTCCGCGAATCCGGGGCGCGCTATGTGGTGCCGGTGGCCGAACACCATGACGGCTTCGCACTGTACGACTCCAAGTTGTCGGACTGGACCGCGATGAAGATGGGGCCCAAGCGCGACCTGCTCGGCGAGTTGTCCACCGCCATTCGCGCGCAAGGGCTGCACTTCGGCCTGTCATCGCACCGCGCCGAACACAACTGGTTCTTCGACGGCGGACGCAAGTTCGATTCCGACGTCAACGACCCGCGCTATGCGGCGCTCTATGGCCCTGCGCAGGTGCGCCTGCCGGGCAAGGACGATGGCGATGTGGCCAACGACTGGACGCCGGTATCGCAGGCATGGCTGGACGATTGGCTGGCGCGCACCACCGAGTTGATCGACACCTATCAACCGGACCTGATCTATTTCGATTGGTGGATCGCCCACCCCACCTTCCGGCGCAGCCTGCCGACGATGCTGGCCTACTACTACAACCAGGGCGCGGCGCGCAGCGAAGCCGACCGTGGCGTGGTGGTGAACTACAAATTGGGCGCGTTTCCCGAAGGCGCCGGCACGCTGGATATCGAGCGCGGCCAGCTGACCGGCATCCACCCCACGCATTGGCAGACCGACACCTCGGTGAGCAATGCCTCGTGGGGTTACATCGAGAACGATACCTACAAGTCGCCCACCTTCATCATCCATATGCTGGCCGACGTGGTGGCCAAGAACGGCAACCTGATGCTCAACATCGGCCCGCGCGCCGACGGCTCGATCCCGGATACCGAGCGCGGCATCCTGCTGGCGATCGGGCGTTGGCTCAAGACCAACGGCGGCGCGATCTACGACAGCAAACCGTGGCGCGTCTATGGCGAAGGCCCCACCGAGGTGGTGGGCGGCACCTTCCAGGACATCAAGACCAAGCCGTACACGGCCGAGGATTTCCGCTTCACTACCCGCGACGGCGCGCTGTACGCGATCGCGCTCGGCTGGCCGAGCAATGGCGAGGCGGTGATCCGCTCGCTCACCGCCGCCGATGGCGTGCGCGCGGTGAGCCTGCTGGCCAACGGCAAGAAGATCCCGTTCGAGCAACGCGCCGATGGCCTGCATCTGCGGCTCCCGGTCAAGCCGGTCGGCGAGAGCGCCTATGTGTTCCGCATCGACCTTTCTTCCCCCACTCCCTGACGGATGTTGTCTTTCATGAGCAAGCGATTGAGCTGGATGTTACTTGCGCTGGCATTGACCTGCGCCCCGGCCCTGGCCAAGAACCCCACCGCGTTGTTCTATCTGATGAACACGCAGAAATCGACCAACTCGTTCATCGCCAACGTCGACAAGATCGACGTGGTGGTGCCGACCTGGTACGGCGTCGATCAGAATGGCCTGGTCAACGGCACCCCCAACATGTACCTGTACGACATCGCCAAGCAGAAGAAGCTGCGGGTGATGCCGATCCTGTCGATGACCACCGGCCGCGACGGCTTCCACAAGTTGATGCACGACGAGGCGGCCAAGAAGCGCATGATCGAATCGCTGCTGATCCACGGCAAGCAGCACAAGTACTACGGCTTCCAGTTCGATTTCGAAAACATCGCCTGGACCGACCGCGATGCCTACACCTTGATGGTCAAGCAGACCGCCGACGCACTGCACAAGGCAGGCTTCAAGATGTCGGTGGCGGTGGTGCCGAATGCGCCAGGCCATGCCGAAGGCGGCCAGTTCTCCAAGTGGATGTGGGAATACTGGCGCGGCGCATACGACCTGAAGGCACTGGGCCAGGCCGCGGACCTGATCAGTATCATGACTTACGACCAGCACACCCGCTGGACCACGCCGGGCCCGGTGGATGGCATGGTGTGGATGAAGAAGCACCTGGATTACGCCATCACCCAGGTCCCCAAGGAGAAGCTGTCGCTGGGCATCGCCACCTACGGCTACCGCTGGTACACCGGCAATCCGGTGAAGGAAGACGGCACCGAGGCATCGAATATCTCGGCCACCTACATCGATGCCGATGAATCCTTCCCGCTGGCGATCGAACAGAACGCGACCGTGCAGTGGGATCCGGTGGAGCAGGAATCGTGGTTCTATTTCTATCGCGACGACATGCGCGAGTGGGTGTTCCGCCCGGACGCCCGCAGCTTCAAGGCGCGTTACGACATGGCCAAACAATACGGCCTGGAAGGTTTCAGCTGCTGGGTGCTGGGTGCGGAAGACCCGAAGGTATGGGACGAATTGCCGGTGGCGCAACGCTGATCCACATGTCCGACTGGCGCAACGCAGTGAAGCGTGCGCCAGTGCCTGCGTAAAGCATCGCGGCTTTGCTACTGTGCGCGGCGATGTACACGCGCGGATCGCCGAGCACGTGGCTGCTTCAACGGCCGCGGCGTACGCTCGAAATCCTCGGGCGCCACTCGTACACTGCATCGGGACGGCGGCCGCATCACCTGAATCCGGGTCGCGTTGTCGCATCGGCCGCATCTGAGGCGTTGCAGCAACACGCGATGCGCCCGCCCTACCCCGCTGCGCATCTGCGATGGCGCAGCAACACGCTCTCCGCCATACCGGGATGTGATTGCATGATGGTCGATACCAACCGCGCTCCACACACGCCATCGTCGGGAGTGCCGCGGCTGAACTCGTCATCACCGGACATGCGTTCTTCCAGCATGCCTCTTCCGAGCACGCCAGCGGCGACCCCACGCGTGTGGCCTTCATCGGGCGCGTCGCCGTCGCGTCTGCTTGCCCTGTCGCTTGCCGCATTGATGCTGGCCGGCTGCGGGAAACGCGAAGCCGGCACCGCACCGGCCGTGGCGGATGCAGGAGCCACGGCGGCCGCGCCGTCATCCAGTGCACCGTTACCGCTGATTCCCGCACCGGTTCAGGCGAAACCGGCAGCCGGCAGTTTCACCATCGATGCCGGCACGGTGATTTCGATCGAGCCGGGCGACGCCGATGCGCGGCGCAGTGCCGAATATCTGGCAAGCCTGCTCAAGCGCAGCCGCGGGCTGAGCCTGGAAGTGCGCGCCGAGGCCACAGCCTCGCCGGCCAGCATCCGCCTGCAGCGCGATGCGCAGGCGCCGGTGACGCAGAAGGAGGGCTACAGCCTGGACGTGACCGCCAAGGGCATCCGCGTCGGCGCGCGCGACGGCGCCGGGCTGCTGTATGGCGCGGTCAGCACCTGGCAGTTGATGACAGCCGATGCGGGCAAGGGCGCGGTGACGGTGCAAGGCGTCAGCATCCGCGACTGGCCGCGCTTCGGCTGGCGTGGTCAGCATCTGGATGTGGCGCGTCATTTCCATGATGTGGAGACGGTCAAGCATGTGCTGGATGCGATGGCCTTGCACAAGCTCAACGTGCTGCATTGGCATCTCACCGACGACCAGGGCTGGCGTATCGAGATCAAGCGTTACCCCAAGCTCACCGAGGTCGGTGCCTGGCGTACTCCACCCGGCGCGGGGCGGCATGGCACGCCCGAGCGCTACGGCGGTTTCTACACCCAGGAACAGATCAGCGAGATCGTCGCCTACGCGGCGCGCCTGCACATCACCGTGCTGCCCGAGCTGGACATGCCCGGGCATGCGCAGGCGGCGGTTGCCGCCTATCCCGAAGAAGTGGGCGTGCCCGGCGTACGCACGCAGGTGGGCGTGGACTGGGGCGTCAACCCGTATCTGTTCAACACCAGCGAACGCAGCCTGCGCTTCATCACCCATGTGCTGGATGAAGTACTGACCTTGTTCCCGTCGACGTACATCCATATCGGTGGCGATGAGGCGGTCAAGGATCAATGGGAGGCCTCGCCCGCGGTGCGCGCGCAGATGCGCAAGCTGGGCGTCAAGGATGCCCATGCCATGCAGGGCTGGTTCAACGCACAGCTTGGGACCTACCTGACCGCGCACGGCCGGCGCATGATCGGCTGGGACGAAATTCTCGAAGGCGGCGTGCCGGCGAGCGCGTCGGTGATGTCGTGGCGTGGCGTCGAAGGTGCGGTGACTGCGGCCAGACAAGGCCACGACGTGGTGCTTGCGCCGGGCGACTGGCTGTACCTGGACAACCTGCAGACCACGCGCAGCGACGAACCGAACGGTCGCCTGACGGTGTTGCCGCTGTCCAAGGTCTACGCCTTCGACCCGGTACCGGCCGAGCTCAGCGCCGACCAGGCCAGGCACGTGCTGGGCGCGCAAGGCGCGTTGTGGGCCGAATACATTCCGTCCCGATGGCACGTGGATCACGCGCTGTTCCCGCGTCTTTCGGCGGTGGCGGAAGTGACCTGGTCGCCGCCGGCAGCACGCAACTGGGACGGCTTCCTGGCGCGCATGCCGGCACAGCTACAGCGCTACAAGGCGCTGGGCATCGCCTACAGCGATGGCGCATTCGCTGCCGAGATCGCACTGGAAGGCGGCCCCAATCCGGTGCTCGGCGGTGGCGCCGCCAAGGTGGAGCTGAGCACCCAGACCGGTGCAGGCGCACTGCATTACACCGTCGACGGTAGCGACCCCACACCGACCTCTCCGCGTTACCAGGCGCCCTTTACGATCCGATTGCCGACCACGGTCAAGGCTACTGCCTTCGATGCCAACGGCTCGCCACTGGCCGCCACGCGCAGCCGCACCTTCGACCGCGCCAGCCTGTTGCGTGTGGACACGCAAGGGCTGCGCCATTGCGTGCAGAGCGGTGCGCTCGGCCTGCGCCTGCCGCTGCTGCCGGGGATGACGAGTGCCGACACGCCGGTCTACAACGTCGACCTGTTCCATGCCTGCCGGCTGTATCCGCAGGCACGCCTAGATGGCATTGGCGCCATCCGCATCGAGGCTGCACGTCTGCCGAACAACTTCGGCCTGGCCCACGAGCAATCCAAAGTGATCCAGTACCCGGCCCGGACGCGCAGCGGTGAGCTGGAAGTGCGTCAGGGCTGCGATGGCGAATTGATCGCCAGCGTGCAGTTGCCGCGCAGCGAGACACTGGGCGAACAATTCACGCTGGAAACTCCACTGCCTGCACGCACCGGCATCCACGATCTGTGCCTGCGCTTCACCGCTCCGATCCGTGGCCCGTTGTATGCCATCGGTACCGTTCAACTGATCGAAACCACCGCGCAGGCGCCCCCCGCCGCCACGCGCTGATCCCTCCAAGGAGAGTCACCCATGCCCCTGTCGCACCGTTCCGCCTCCACACGTTCCAGGCTCACGCCGGCCCGCCTCGGGTTCGCTCTGGCGTGTGCGATCTCGCAGGCCTGGGCGGCACCGCCCAGCGCCGTGACGTTGGACAGCGGCTGGCAGGTGCGCCTGGTCCCCGGGCAGGCGCAGGCCAAGACCTATCCCAAGGCCGCCAGCTGGATGCCGGCGCAGGTGCCGGGCGTGGTGCAGACCGACCTGATCGCCGCCAAGGTGGTGCCCGATCCGTTCCTGCGTGACCACGAAGGCAAGATCCAGTGGGCCGGCCTGAGCGACTGGCAGTACCAGACCCGTTTCAACGTGGATGCAGCCACGCTCGAGCGCGCGCATGTGGAACTGGTGTTCGATGGCCTGGACACGCTGGCCGAAGTCACCCTCAACGGCAAGAAGCTGCTCAGCGCCGACAACATGTTCCGGCAGTGGCGCGTGGATGCCAAACCGCTGCTCAAGCGCGGCGACAACGTACTGGAAATCACCTTCCTCTCGCCGATCAAGAAGATCCAGCCGTGGCTGGCCAAGCAGCCGTATGCGCTGCCCGGCGCCTACGATTCGGCGTTCGGCGATGAGCCCGATGGCCGCCACAGTTCTACCTACGTGCGCAAGGCGCCATACAGCTATGGCTGGGACTGGGGCCCGCGCATGGTCAACGCCGGCATCTGGAAGCAGGTGCGCTTGGAAGCCTGGGATGCGGTGCGCGTGGATGGGTTGCATATCGCCCAGCAGCGCGTGGATGCCGACAGCGCGCAACTGCAGGCGCAGTTGGAACTGCAGGCTGGCCGCAGCGGCCCCGTGCAGGTGACGCTGGACGTGCTGGGCCCGGATGGGCAGAAGGTGGGCCAGTTCACCCAGGACGCGGTGGTCGACCCCGGGCAGAATCGCATCGACCTGCCGGTGCGCATCGCCAAGCCCAAGCGCTGGTTCCCGGCCGGCTACGGCGCGCAGGATCGCTATACCTTCGTGGCCAGCGTGCGCGATGCCGATGGCGACAGCCAGCAGGTCAAGCGCGTCACCGGCCTGCGTTCGGTGGAGCTGCGCCGCGAAAAGGACAAATTCGGCAAGAGCATGGAAATCGTGATCAACGGCATCCCGATCTTTGCCAAGGGCGCCAACCTGATCCCGCTGGATGCCTTCCCTTCGCGCGTCACCGAAGCGACGATGCGGCGCACGCTGCAGGATGCGCGCGATGCCAACATGAACATGCTGCGCATGTGGGGCGGCGGGCACTACCAGGACGATCACTTCTACGAGGTGGCCGACGAACTGGGCATCATGATCTGGCAGGACTTCATGTTCGGCGGCGCGGTGCCGCCCTACGACGTGGAATTCCGCGAGAACACGCGACAGGAGGCGATCGAACAGGTCAAGCGGCTGCGCGATCACCCCAGCGTGGTGTTGTGGTGCGGCAACAACGAAGTGCAGACCGGCTGGGAAAACTGGGGCGACCGGGTCAAGTTCAAGCAATCGCTGGACCCGGAGGAACGCAGCCGCGTCGAGCGCGGCATGACCACGCTGTTCGGCACCGTGTTCGGCGAAGTGGTGGCCACCTACGACAGCGACGTGCCGTACTGGGCCACCTCACCGGGTACCAATTTCGATGGTGCCGCCGACCAGACCGATGATGGCGACATGCATTACTGGAAGGTCTGGGGCGGCCCGGCCCTGCCGGTCACCGAGTATCTCAACGTCACCCCGCGCTTCATGTCCGAATACGGCCTGCAGTCGTTCCCGGACATGCGTACCGTGCGCGCGTTCGCCGATGCGGCCGACATGGACCCGGAATCGCCGGTGATGCGCGCGCACCAGAAGTTCGACAAGGGCAACGGCAACAAGCGGCTGATGCTGTACATCCGCCGCGAGTTCGGCGAGCCCAAGGATTTCGAAAGCTTCGTCTACCTGAGCCAGCTGATGCAGGCCGAGGGCATCAACCTGGCCGCCTCGCACCTGCGCGCTTCGCGTCCGCAGTCGATGGGCTCGTTGTACTGGCAGCTCAACGATGTGTGGCCGGGCGCCTCGTGGTCCAGCGTGGATTACTACGGCCGCTGGAAGGCGCTGCAGTATCACGCACGTCGCTTCTACGCACCGGAGATGATCGCCGCGCTGCGCAACGACAAGGGCCAGACCGAGGTCTCGCTGGTCTCCGACCGCACTACGCCCTTGGCGGCACGCTGGCGCATGCGGGTCATGGGCATGGACGGCAAGCTGCTGAGCAAGCGCGAGCAGAAGGCCACGGTCAAGCCGCTGAGCAGCCTGCAGGTGGGCAATTTCAGCGACAAGCAATTGCTGGGCAGCGCCGACCCGAAGCGCACCTATGCGGTGTTCGAGTTGTTCGACGGCAATACGTTGCTGTCGCGCGAGGTGGTGTTCTTCGCGCCGGCCAAGCAGCTGGCCTTGCCGATGGCGAAGATCGACAGCCAGTGGCGCGCCGATGGCGATGGCTATGCGCTGACCCTGACCAGCAACACGCTGGCGCGCGAGGTATGGCTGTCGTTCGGCGATCTCGAGGCGAGCGTGGCCGATAACGCCTTCGATCTGCTGCCCGGCGAGCCGTTGACGCTGCACGTGAGCAGCAAGCTACCGATGGCGCAGCTGCAGTCTGCGCTGCAGGTACGCGACCTGGCATCCACGCTGGCCGGCGCTCCGCCGGAGCCGCCGGAGGCAACGGCAGCGAAATGAGGCAAGAGACGACCCTCATCCGCCCTTCGGGCACCTTCTCCCGCAGAGCGGGAGAAGGAACTGATGTCCTGCGATGCATGCACTCATCCGCCCTGCGGGCACCTTCTCCCGCAGAACGGGAGAAGGAACTGATGTCCTGCGATGCATGCCTTCATCCGCCCTGCGGGCACCTTCTCACCCGGAGCGGGAGAAGGATTCGGTGTCCTGGCATGCCTTTCGCGCGGCACGCTGACTTTTCGCGCGCCATGGGTGTCCTTCTCCCGCCAGCGGGAGAAGGTGCCGCGTAGCGGCGGATAAGGGCCCACCGCGGTACCAGCCACCACCACATCCAACCGCGCGCATGACACCGCCACGCCCGCCCCCAACCTCGCCGCCGCCTCTGCGGCACTACCCGAACAACGCCTGGCGGCATTGGCCGCTGCGCAGGAGTGAATCGATGTCGTCCCTGTTTGTATCGCGTCTTGCCATGGCATTGGGCCTGAGCCTGTCCTGCATCGCGCACGCCACGCCCGCCGACCGCAGCGGCACACCCGAACAACGCGCCGCCGCCTTGGTGGCGCAGATGAGCCGCGAGGAAAAAGTGGCACAGGCCATGAACGATGCGCCGGCGATTCCACGCCTGGGTATCCCCGCCTACGAATGGTGGAGCGAAGGCCTGCACGGCATCGCCCGCAACGGCTATGCGACGGTGTTTCCGCAGGCGATCGGTCTGGCGGCAAGCTGGAACACCACGCTGATGCAGCAGGTGGGCACCGTCGTCTCCACCGAGGCGCGCGCCAAATTCAACCAGGCCGGTGGCCCCGGCAAGGACCACAAGCGCTACGCCGGGCTGACCATCTGGTCGCCCAACATCAACATCTTTCGCGACCCGCGCTGGGGCCGTGGCATGGAAACCTACGGCGAGGACCCCTTCCTCACCGGGCAACTCGCGGTCGGCTTCATCCGTGGCCTGCAAGGCGATGACCTCAACCATCCACGCACGATCGCCACGCCCAAGCACATCGCCGTGCACAGCGGTCCCGAGCCGGGCCGGCATGGTTTCGATGTGGATGTATCGCCGCGCGATGTGGAAGCCACCTACACGCCGGCGTTCCGCGCCGCGCTGGTCGAGGGCCAGGCCGGCTCGGTGATGTGCGCATACAACTCGCTGCACGGTACCCCCGCATGTGCGGCTGACTGGTTGCTCAATGGCCGCGTGCGCGGCGACTGGGGCTTCAAGGGTTTTGTGGTGTCCGACTGCGACGCGGTGGACGACATGACCCAGTTCCACTACTTCCGCCCCGACAACGCCGGTTCCTCGGCCGCTGCGCTCAAGGCCGGCCACGACCTCAATTGCGGGCATGCCTATCGCGAACTCGGTACGGCGATCGAACGCGGCGAAGTGGACGAAGGCCTGCTCGACCAATCGCTGGTGCGGTTGTTCGCCGCGCGCTACCGTCTGGGCGAACTGGAAGCGCCACGCAAGGACCCTTACGCGCGGCTGGGCGCCAAGGACATCGACACCCGCGCCAACCGGGCCCTGGCCCTGCAGGCCGCTGCCGAGTCGATCGTGCTGCTGAAGAACGCCAATGCCACGCTGCCGCTGAAGGCAGGCACGCGGCTGGCGGTACTGGGCCCCAACGCCGATGCATTGGCCGCGCTGGAGGCCAACTACCAGGGTACCTCCGCGCAACCGGTGACCCCGTTGCTCGGTCTGCGCGAACGCTTCGGCGCACAGCAGGTGCGCTATGCACAGGGCGCGCCGCTGGCTGCCGGCGTGCCGGGCATGATTCCCGAGAGCGCGTTGCGCAGCGATGGCAAACCCGGCCTGCGTGGCGAGTATTTCGACAACGTCGACATGAACGGCACCCCGGCGGTCGTGCGCCAGGACCGTACCGTGAGTTTCAACTGGGACCAGGTCAGCCCGGCCAAGGGCGTGCCGGCCGACCGCTACGCGGTGCGCTGGAGCGGCGAACTGTTGCCGCCCGGCGCCGGCGATTACACCCTGGCGGTGCGCGTGGCGCGCTGCTTCGACTGCGCCGGGCACGACCCGGTGCGTCTGTATATCGACGACAAGCTGGTGGTGGCCGGCAACGCCGAAGACAAGCACGTGCCGGCCGGCATGCACAACGCCGACGGCCGCAGCGTGGAAACCGTGCTGCATTTCGACGACACCCGCCCGCGCAAGATCCGTCTGGAAATGGAACACCGCGGCCAGGATCAGGGCGTGCGCCTGGAATGGCTGGCGCCGGCCGCCGCACAACTGGCCGAAGCCGAACAGGCCGTGGCGCAATCCGATGCGGTGGTGGCCTTCGTCGGCCTGTCGCCGGATGTGGAAGGCGAGGAACTGCGCATCGACGTGCCCGGCTTCGACGGCGGCGACCGCAACGATATCGCCCTGCCCGCCCCGCAGCAGGCGCTGCTGGAACGCGCCAAGGCCTCTGGCAAGCCGCTGGTGGTGGTGTTGATGAGCGGCAGCGCGGTGGCCTTGAACTGGGCAAAACAACACGCCGATGCGATCGTGGCCGCGTGGTACCCAGGCCAGTCCGGCGGCACCGCGATCGCACGTATGCTGGCCGGCGACGACAATCCCGGCGGTCGGCTGCCGGTGACGTTCTACCGCTCCACCAAGGACCTGCCGCCCTACGTCAGTTACGACATGAAGGGCCGCACCTACCGCTACTTCAGGGGCGAGCCGCTGTTCCCGTTCGGCTATGGTCTGAGCTACACCAGCTTTGGCTACGACGCGCCGCGCCTGTCCGCGACCACCCTGCAGGCTGGCAGCTCGTTGAAGGTCACCACGACCGTGCGCAACACCGGCACGCGGGCTGGCGATGAAGTGGCACAGGTCTACCTGCAGTACCCGCAGCGGCCGCAGTCGCCGTTGCGCAGCCTGGTCGGTTTCCAACGCGTACACCTCAAACCGGGCGAGCAGCGCGAGCTGACTTTCACCCTGGATGCGCGCGCACTGAGCGATGTGGATCGCGCCGGGCAGCGCGCGGTGGAGGCCGGCGATTACACGCTGTTTGTAGGCGGCGGGCAGCCGGACACCGGTGCGGCAGGCAACACGGCAGCGTTCTCGATCTCGGGGCGTTCGCGGCTGCCGAAGTAAGTGCCGCGTCGAGGTCGCGCGCAGTCGCCGGCCATGCCGGCGCAGGTCGGCAACAGGCGTACGGGTTTCGGTGAAGTGTCGCTCACGCACCACGTCTGCTGGAGGCAGCGTGGTGCATGCCTTCGACCACCGCAGTCGGCGCGCTGATCGGGGCCGGCGATACGTGCTGCAGAACGGTCGGAACGAGTGCTGACGGGTGCGGACTGGTGCGCGGTCAGCACGCAGGTGCGCAGCGCGCGGCCCAGCTCGCAGCCATGCCGTCGCAGCAGCCCGCAGACGGCAACGGATTGTGCGGGCGCACTATGCATCTCCGGCGCACACGTTGTATGGTCGTCGGGAATTGGTCATGCATAGGTCTCATCGCAGCGGCTGCCACATGGCGGCCGCCAGCGCAGGGATGAGGATCGTGCGGATCGCAGGTCGAACCATGGAGTCTTGAGGTCATGCATACCCGCCGCGACATCCTTCAGCTGCTCGGCGCCAGCGCCGGTGCTGGCTTGCTGGCCAGTGCCCTGCCCGCGTTCGCGGCTGCGCCTGCTGCACCTGCCTCCGCTGCCGGCGCATTCGTCAGCAAGCGCCCGCCGAAGGCGCAGCGCCGCTTCGTCAGCACCGCGGTCGAGCAGCAGATCGCGCAGATCAAGGCGCGTATCGCCGACCCCGAACTGGCCTGGCTGTTCGAGAACTGCTACCCGAACACGCTGGACACCACGGTGGAAACCGGCACCCGCAACGGCAAGCCGGACACCTTCGTCATCACCGGCGACATCCATGCGATGTGGCTGCGCGACTCTTCCGCGCAGGTGCACCCCTACGTGCCGCTGGCCAGGCGCGACCCCGCCTTGCGGCGCATGTTCCATGGCCTGATCCAGCGCCAGGCCGCGTGCATCACGCTGGACCCGTATGCCAACGCGTTCCTGCCCGATGGCCAGACCCAGCGCCTGAAGTGGTCGCTCAACGACATCACCGAGATGAAGCCCGGCGTGGGCGAGCGCAAGTGGGAAGTGGATTCGCTGTGCTATCCGATCCGTATCGCGCATGAATACTGGCGTGCCACTGGTGATGCCGCGCCATTCGACGACGACTGGCGCACGGCGATGCACGTGGTGGTGCGTACCTTCCGCGAGCAGCAGCGCAAGGACAATCGCGGCCCGTACGTATTCCAGCGGCCTTCGCCGCTGGCCACCGAAACACTGGTGCTGGAAGGCTACGGCCAGCCGACCAGACCCAACGGCATGATCCACTCGATGTTCCGCCCCTCCGACGATGCCTGCGTGTATCCGCTGTTCGTTCCGGCCAACCTGTTCGCAGTGACCTCGCTACGCCAGCTGGCCACGATGAGCACGGCCTTGCATCGTGACACTGCCTTCGCCGAAGAGTGCACCGCGCTGGCCGATGAAGTGGAAACCGCCACGCGCCAGTTCGGCCAGCAACGCGACAGCGACGGGCAAGCCTATTGGGCCTTCGAAGTGGACGGCTTCGGCAACCAGCTGTTCATCGATGACGCCAACGCGCCCGGCCTGCTCAGCCTGGCCTACCTGGGCTGTTGCGATCGCAGCGACCCGGTGTTCCTGCGCACGCGTCAACTGGCCTGGAGCGAGCGCAACCCGTATTTCTCGCGCGGCAGCGCTGCCGAGGGCGTGGGCAGCCCGCACAGCGGCATGGGCACCATCTGGCCGATGTCCATCATCCAGTACGCGCTGGTCAGCGACGACGACGCACAACTGCGCCAGTGCCTGCAGTGGCTCAAGACCACCCACGCCGGCACCGGCTTCATGCACGAGGCCTTCCACAAGGACGATCCCGGCACCTTCACCCGCGACTGGTTCGCCTGGGCCAACACCTTGTTCGGCGAGCTGATCATCGACCTGCATCGACGCAAACCCCAGCTGCTGCGCAGCGCCTGATCCATGCGCAGCGCCTGATCCCAGCCCTTCTCCCGTATGCGGGAGAAGGTGCCCGAAGGGCGGATGAGGGGACCCCGGCATCGGCCCATGAATTCCGAGACCACATACATGGCAACACGACGCAGTTTTCTCCAAGGCGCCATCGCCGCAGCATTGTTCGGAAGCGTGGGCCTGCCCGGCCTGGCCCGCGCGCGCGCCGGCAACTATGCACTGCCCGCCGATGCGCGCACTCGCGCCGATCTTACCCGGCATGTGGATGTCTTCATCGGTACCGGCGGTCACGGCCACACCTTCCCCGGTGCCACGCTGCCGTTCGGCATGGTGCAGCTGAGCCCGGATACCTATAACGCAGTGTGGGATGCGTGCTCGGGCTATCACGAATCCGATGGCTCGATCATGGGCTTCTCGCACACGCACCTGTCCGGCACCGGCATCGGCGACATGCTGGACTTCCTGCTGGTGCCCGCCACCGGCGAGGTCAAACTGGTGCCAGGCCCGCTGGACAACCCGGATGCGGGCTACCGCTCGCGCTTCGACCATGCGGACGAAGCCGCATCGCCCGGCTACTACCGAGTGCGGCTGAAAGACAGTGGCGTGCATGCCGAGCTCACCGCCACCGCGCGCGCCGGCCTGCACCGCTATCACTTCCCCAAGGGCAAGCCGGCACACGTGCTGCTGGACCTGTGCCATGGCATGCAGGACAAACCCGGCATCCCCACGCGCGTGAGCGATGCGCAACTGCGCGTGGTCGACGCGCAGACCCTCACCGGCGGACGCCGCGTCCATCAATGGGCGAAGGGGCGTTACATCTATTTCGCCCTGCGGCTGTCGCGGCCGTTCGCCAGCGTGCAGTTGTACGACGAAGACCAGCCACTGCCCGCCGGCACCCACAGCCGCGACGGCACTCATCTCAAGGCCGCACTGCACTTCGCCGATGCGGCCGATGCGCCGTTGCTGATCAAGGTCGGCATCTCGGCCGTCAGCGCCGACAATGCATTGGCCAATCTCGATGCGGAGCTGCCGGACTTCGACTTCGCACGCGTGCATGCGCAGGCGGTGGCGGCGTGGGAAAAGGAACTGGGCCGCGTGCGCATCGACAGCGACGACGACGCGCAACGGCGCATCTTCTACACCGGCCTGTATCACAGCCTGCTGGCGCCCACGCTGTTCTCCGACGTGGACAACCGCTACCGCGGCATGGACCTGCAGATCCACACCGCACCCAAGGGCTATCACAACTACAGTACCTATTCGCTGTGGGACACCTATCGCGCGGCGCATCCGCTGCTTACCCTGGTGCAACCCGAACGCGTGCCCGACCTGATGCAATGCCTGGTGCGCGGGGCCAACGAATGCCCGGACGGCGTGGGCATCTGGCCGCTGCAGGGCGTGGAAACCGGCTGCATGATCGGCTACCACTCGGCCGTGGTGCTGGCCGAGGCGCATGCCAAGGGCTTTACCGGCATCGACTACGCCGCGGCATGGCCGGCGTATCGCAAACGCGCCATGCACGACACCACCCATGGCCTGGAGTATTACCGCACGCTCGGCTACATCCCCGCCGACAAGGTGGACGAAGCGGTCAGCCGCACACTGGAATACGCCTACGACGACTGGGCCTGCGCGCACCTGGCGCAGGCGGCCGGTGCCAGCGCAGATGCTCGCGCACTGCGCGAGCGCTCGCACAATTACCGTCATCTGTTCAATCGCGACAGCGGTTTCGTGCAGCCACGGCTGGAAAACGGGAACTGGGCTGCTCCGTTCGATCCGCGTGGCATGGGCCACGGCAAGCGCTGGCGCGATTTCACCGAGTCCAATGCCTGGCAGGCCACCTTCCTCAATCAGCACGATCTGTACGGTTACATGGACTTATATGGCGGCCGCGATGGCTTCGTGGCCAAGCTGGACGAGTTGTTTTCCACCAGCTCCGAACTGCCCGCCGATGCGCCACCGGACATCGACGGCATGGTGGGCCAATACGCGCACGGCAACGAGCCCAGCCACCATGTGGCGTATCTGTTCGCCTATGCAGGCCAGCCGTACAAGACCCAGGCGATGGTGCGCCGCCTGCTGCGCGAGCAATACCACGATGCGCGCAACGGTCTTTCAGGCAACGAAGACTGTGGGCAGATGAGCGCGTGGTTCGTGCTCAGCGCATTGGGGCTTTACGCAGTGGATCCGGTCAGCGGCAACTGGATCGTGGGCAGCCCGTTGTTCAAGCGCGCAGAGCTCGACGTCGGCAACGGCCGCACGCTGCGCATCGTGGCCAAGGACAACAACGCGCAGAACGTCTATGTGCAGTCGCTGGCGTTCAACGGAACACCGTTGACCCGTGCCTGGCTGCGCCACGCGGAACTGGCCGCAGGCGGTACGCTGGAATTGGCCATGGGCCCCAAGCCCAACCCGGCCTTCGGCGCCGCCGAGCAGGATCTGCCACCGTCGTTTGCGTGATGGCGCGCGCTTGCCGCAGATGGCAAGCGCGCTCCTGCTTCCGGCCGCAGGAGTGCTACCCTCCCTTCCCCCGCATGCAAGGAGCCTTTCTCCATCGTTCTCCCGCACGCGCGTCTGCGCCTACGCGGCAGGCCTGCCGCACCGTTTCGATCAGAGGCCAGCCCTCGACTCTTTCGCATGCGAGCGATCACGCCCGGGTACGGATGAGTGCCTGACGCAGTGATTCCCCCCTCGCCCTCCCCATCACCGAGATCGCCCATGTTGCGCAACACCCTTGCACCGTTGGTCCTGGCACTCGCACTTGCACTTCCCGCCGCTGCCGCCACTCCCGATTCCTGGCCCACCTTCGGCACGCAGGGCACGCAGTTCGTGCGCGACGGCAAGCCTTATCAGATCCTGTCCGGCGCCATCCACTTCCAGCGCATCCCGCGCGCCTACTGGAAGGATCGCCTGCAGAAGGCGCGCGCACTCGGCTTGAACACCATCGAAACCTATGTGTTCTGGAATCTGGTCGAACCGCAGCAGGGGAAGTTCGATTTTTCCGCCAACAACGACGTCGCCGCCTTCGTGCGCGAAGCCGCCGCGCAGGGCTTCAACGTGATCCTGCGCCCCGGCCCGTACGTTTGCGCCGAATGGGAGGCCGGTGGCTACCCTGCCTGGCTGTTCGGCAAGGACAATATCCGCGTGCGCAGCCGCGACCCGCGCTTTCTGGCCGCCAGCCAGGCGTATCTGGATGCGGTGGCCCAGCAGGTGCGTCCGCTGCTCAATCACAACGGCGGGCCGATCATCGCCGTACAGGTGGAAAACGAATACGGCTCCTACGACGACGACCACGCCTACATGGCCGACAACCGCGCCATGTACGTCAAGGCCGGCTTCGACAAGGCCTTGCTGTTCACGTCCGATGGCGCGGACATGCTGGCCAACGGCACCTTGCCCGACACCCTGGCAGTGGTGAATTTCGCGCCGGGTGAAGCCAAGAGCGCGTTCGAAAAACTCATCAAGTTCCGTCCCGAGCAGCCGCGCATGGTGGGCGAGTACTGGGCCGGCTGGTTCGATCATTGGGGCAAGGCGCATGCCGATACCGATGCCAGGCAACAGACCGAAGAGCTGGAATGGATCCTGCGCCAGGGCTATTCGGCCAACCTGTACATGTTCGTCGGCGGCACCAGCTTCGGCTTCATGAATGGCGCCAACTTCCAGGGCAATCCCAGCGATCATTACGCCCCGCAGACCACCAGCTACGACTACAACGCCATGCTGGACGAAGCCGGCCAGCCCACCCCCAAGTTCGCGATGATGCGCGATGCCATCGCCCGCGTCACCGGCGTGCAGCCGCCTGCGTTGCCCGCGCCGATCGCGATGACGGCATTGCCACAGACGCCGCTGCGCGAATCGGCCTCGCTGTGGGACAACCTGCCCGCACCGATCGCCATCGACACCCCCAAGCCGATGGAGCACTTCGGCCAGGATTACGGCTACATCCTCTACCGCACCACCATCACCGGCCCGCGCAAGGGCGCGCTGTACCTGGGCGATGTCCGCGACGTGGCGCGGGTGTATGTCGACCGGAAGCCGGCAGGTAGCGTCGAACGCCGGCTGCAGCAGGTCTCCACCACGGTGGACATCCCGGCAGGCGAACATACGCTGGATGTGCTGGTCGAGAACAGCGGCCGCGTCAACTACGGTACCCGCATGGCCGATGGCCGCGCCGGCCTCATCGACCCGGTCCTGCTGGACAACCAGCCGCTCACCGGCTGGCAGGCGTTCCCGCTGCCGATGCGTTCGCCCGACAGCATCCGCGGCTGGACCCGCAAGGCCGTCGATGGCCCGGCGTTCCATCGCGGCACCCTGAAGGTCGGCACGCCCACCGACACCTTCCTGGACATGCGCGCCTTCGGCAAGGGCATCGCCTGGGCCAACGGCGTCAACCTGGGCCGCCACTGGAACATCGGCGCGCAGCGCGGGCTGTACTTCCCCGCACCGTTCCAGCGCAATGGCGACAACACGGTGGTGGTGTTCGATCTGGATACCGTGGCCGCGCCCAGCCTGTCCGGCGTCAAGCAACAGGTGTGGATCAAGCCGGCGGAGTGAGCGCGCAGTAGATTCCGTGCCGGCGCCCCTGGCCGCCGGCACCCTGCGCTCGTTGCACCAAGCCACACACGCGACATCGATGCAGCGGCATGCCACACGTCCGGGACCGCGCCGCGCCCTTCAGAGAGCGTGGCCGCTGCCGCTATCAGGACATCCGGTGCTGCCGCACCGTCCGCGACCGCCGAGGTATCGGGCGGAGCGGATTCCAGGCAAGATCACCGGCTGACTCCGTTACGGATGCGCTTGCTTGCGACGTAGACGGCTCGATTGCTGGTTCCAGGAGCGTTGCATGTCCTCGTCCACCGTTACGCAAGAATCCGTTTCCGCCGATGCGGAGCACACCCAGCACGCCTTCGCCGAACAGGTCCACGGCAAGCCGATGGACAGCACCGAGGCGGCGCACAGGATGGCCTTCCTGTGCCAGACCGAATCGGCGAAGAAGCCGCAGACGCTGCTGCCGCCGCAGGTGCGCGACGACACCGCGGCCTGAGCACTCCGAAGGCGCGAACCACTGACGAGCGCCAGTTGCGATCGTCAGTGGCCGGCCAGCGTGCTCACTTGAACGCGTTGAGTACCGCGAGCAGGCTGGTCAGGTCATCGGCCACGCCAGTTTGCGCCACCTTTTCGGTCGCACCGGCAGCCGCCGTGGTCTCCACGCTATAGATCTGCATCACGCCATGGTTGGCCGCGGCCTGCGCCAGGGTGTTTTGCTGTTGCTGCACCGCGACGGCGTTCTGAAACAGTATGCCGGTCGAATGGGCCAGGCTCTGGTAGATCGAACCCAGCGCTATCGCAGGCGCTTCGCCCACGACCTTGACGTTGGACCGGGTGACGGCATCGGTGACCTGTTCATTGACTGCAGTTGGGAAGGCCATGTTCGGCTCCTGAGTGGACGGAATGCACGGCATGACGCGCACTGGCCGCCAACGGCATGTTCGTGGCGTCGCACGACTCGGACCAGGCGGCAGCGCACTGCGGTGCCCTTCCGATAGCGGCATCCAGGCCTACCGCTGAATCCGCGCCATGCAGCTTCGCAATGCACGTCGCAACACCGATGTGCCCAGGTAGCCAGCAAGAGCGGCCAGCACAGCGACTGCGCAGCCACCAGACGGCGCGGCCGGAGCTCGGAATCGGCATGTATCACTCGTACACTGACGACTGCTCGCTACGTTCTTCCAGCCGTTCTGAATCCACACCGCACTGGAGCTCGATGTTTCCCATGCGCTTGCTGATCTACCTCATCGCCAGTCTTGCTGCCTGCGGCGTCCAGGCACGCCCTGCCGTGTCGACGGCGTCGCCGATCGTACTCAGTGAATTCATCGCCGACCCCGCCCCCACGCCGCAGGCGCACGCCTCCACCCTGCTGGAAACCCGCAATGGGCAGTTGCTGGCGGCCTGGTTCGGCGGTACGCGCGAAGGTGCGCCCGATGTCGGTATCTGGCTTGCGCGACGTGGCCCGCAGCAGTGGCAGACCCCACAGCGCATTGCCGATGGCGCGCATGCCGGCAGGCAAGGCGCCGCTGTGCCGGCGTGGAATCCGGTGCTGTTCCAATCGGCCACCGGGCCGGTACAGCTGTATTACAAGCTCGGCCCCACCCCACGGCAGTGGTGGGGGCTACGTCTTACCTCGGCCGACAACGGCGCGAGCTGGTCGGCACCGCAACGATTACCCGACGGCATTCTTGGGCCGATCAAGAACAAGCCGCTGCAGTTACCGAGCGGACGCATCCTGGCACCCAGCAGCAGCGAAGACCGCGGCTGGCGCGCGCATCTGGAATGGAGCGATGACGACGGCGCGCACTGGCAGCGCAGCATGCCGCTCAACGACCCGGGCGTGATCGGCGCCATCCAGCCCAGCCTGCTGCTGCATGCCGACGGCCGCGTGCAGGCCTTGGGGCGCAGCCAGCAGAACCGGCTCTTCAGCACCTTCTCCGATGATGGCGGTCTGCACTGGCAACCGATGCAACTGCTCGATGTGCACAACCCCAATTCCGGTACCGACGCGGTGATGCTGCGCGACGGCCGCGCCTTGCTGGTCTACAACCCCGCCATCGCCGGCAAGGACTGGTGGGAGGGGCGTGGCACGCTGGCCGTTGCCGTCTCCGACGACGGCACCCATTGGCAACGCGTGCTGACGCTGGAGGACAGCGAAAAAGACGAGTTTTCCTATCCTGCGGTGATCCAGACCCGCGACGGCCTGGTCCACATCAGCTACACCTGGAAGCGCCAGCGCATCAAGCACGTGGTACTCGACCCGACGCTGCTTGCGGGCCAAGGCGGCCTCTGACAACCAGTCATCACGAGGCGATGTTCGGCGCCGGGGCGATCACGCGCGTTTTGAACCAACACTGCCACAGCATCACCACCCTCAGCGTCTCAATTGCGTTGCAGCCCCACGACCTCGTCGCCATCGATCACACACGCCCTTCTCCCGCCTGCGGGAGAAGGTGCCCGAAGGGCGGATGAGGGCCGCGCCGCACCGGGCGCAAGACAGCACCCCGGAACGCTCACCCCCCTGCAGCAGCCGACGCGCCCAACACGTCCACGATCCTACGCACCCGCTGCACGTCGGTGCGCTGGTAATCGCCGCCCAGGTCGCTGATGTAGGCATGCGGCGCAGGCACCTGCGCAGCCACCACCCCTCGTGCGGACGCATGGAATTCGCAGGCACCGGTGCGGGCGCGCAAGCTGGCGACATTGTGTTCGGAGACACCGGCACCCGGCATGATGCCGATACGGCCGGCGGCCTGCTGCACCAGCGCGGCGATGACGTCGGCACCCTCGATGGCGCTGGCGCGCCCACCGGAGGTCAGCACACGCTCGCACCCCAGCGCGATCGCATCTTCCAGCACACGCGAGGGATCCGCACTGACGTCGATCGCACGATGGAAGGTCACCCCCAGCGGGCCAGCCGCCTCGATCAGCACGCGCATCGTGTCCATGTCGACCTGGCCATGGCGATCCAGCGCACCCAGCACCACGCCATCGCAGCCCAGCGCAACGCATTGCTGCACATCGCGGCGCATCGCCTCCACTTCATCGGCACTGAACACGAAGTCGCCCACGCGCGGGCGGATCAGCACATACAGCGGAATCCGCAAGCGCGCGCGTACCACCGCCAGCGTGCCGAACGAGGGCGTCAGCCCGCCACCATCCAACCCGCCGCACAGCTCCACCCGCATCGCCCCGCCGTCCTGCGCGGCCACTGCCGATGCCACCGAATCGGCCGCAACTTCAAGACCCAATGCACTCATGCCGCCGGCTCGCTGGTGTAATGGCTCTCGCCGGGCACCAGCAGATCCTGCCGCTGCGCATCGCACACCGCGTAGCTGAAGCCCTTCTGGATCGCGAACGCACCCACCTCGCCACGCTTGTTCATCGCCAGGAAGCCGACCTGCAGCGTGCGCGTCAACTCCGGTTTGCGTCGGATCAAGCGCATCACCACTTCGCGGCAGGCCTGCGCCGGCGACTTGCCCTGGCGCATCATTTCCACCACCGCGAAGCTGCCGACATTGCGGATCACCTCTTCGCCCACACCCGTCGAGGTCGCGCCGCCCACCTCATTGTCCACGTACAGGCCGGCACCGATGATCGGGCTGTCGCCCACCCGCCCGTGCATCTTCCACGCCATGCCGCTGGTGGTGCATGCCCCGGACAGATTGCCGTGCGCGTCCAGCGCAATCATGCCGATGGTGTCGTGGTTGTCCTTGCCGCCGGGCAGCTTGGCATCGCGCCAGGCGCGGTTTTCCACGTTGGCCTCCGGCGCGTACTTCGAGGTCTTCAACCATTGCTTCCATGCCGCTTCCGAACTCGGCGTCAGCAGGTTGGTCTGCGGAAAGCCCTGCGCAAGTGCGAACTGCCGGGCGCCATCGCCCACCAGCATCACGTGCGGGGTCTTTTCCATCACCGCACGCGCCACCGAGATGGCATGCACCACATCTTCCAGCGACGCCACCGCACCGCAGTTGCCCAGGTGATCCATGATGCAGGCATCCAGCGTCACCCGCCCGTCTCGATCCGGATATCCGCCCAGGCCGACGGTGGGATTGTTCGGGTCGGCCTCGGGCACGCGCACACCGGCCTCCACTGCATCCAGCGCCATGCCACCGCTATCGAGAATCTTCCAGGCCTCCTGATTGGCGGCCACGCCGAAATCCCAGGTGGAAATCACCCGCGCAGCGCCCTTGGGCAGCGCCGCAGGGCGTGCTGCCGTCGTGCCCGCCGCTGCGGCCTGCGCACGCGCGCCCCACCCGGCCAGGCCGGAAGCGATGGCGCCCAGGGTGGCGCTCTTGAGGAAGTGACGACGTTGGATCATCCAGGCGAACTCCGTAACGGAAACAGATGCCGCGCACTGCGCCGCAGCCTCCCATCATGCGGCAGCAACGCTCGCGGATAAACCGCATTACCCCGCGCCTCGATGCGGATTGAGGCATAACGCCCGCGGGCATGATGCGCATCGCCGCGCCTCCTTTCGCAAGGTCGCAGCTTCGGACAGCGGCTGTTGCTGCAGCCAGCCTGCACGGACGTCGACGCGATGCAGGTCAGTGGACTCGGGCACGCGGATGTCGGCGATGGCTGAGCTGCGCACGCGCTGCTGCGTCGATGGCATGTGCCAAGACCTGCCCGCCAATACAGAAGGAAGGCGTCAGGCAAACGAACGACAGCACACCCGGTCCACCGTGTGCAATCGCCAGCTGCCAATGAACAAGCGATCTGATCCGTCGACGACACGCCCGCGCGCGGCCCCCAGGACATCACTTGCGTCGATGAAGGGTTGTGCACCAGTCCGACGCCCCGGCGCGGGCTCGCCACGTACTTCAACCCCCCAGCGCGACTGCGCCCGCCGCGCGTCGCCGAGCCGGATCCGCAAACGCAGCGGACACGGCCAAGCCACTGCCGCTGACGGTCATTGAGCGCCACGGCAGCGCTTCGAAAAAAAACTGCATCCGTTTAACCCCGTTTGCCGCCTTGGTCCGTTTCACCTGCAGAGGCGCAGTGCACGGCGACCTCGGGCTGCCCGGTTGTTCACCCATTCGTTCTCGCCACGCAAAGGATTCCCATGCCACGTCACAGCCTACTCGCGCTCGCCTTGCTGCTGAGCGCCTGCTCGCACGAGCCCACCTCACCCGTCGTTGGCGGCCCGCCCGCATCGCCCGACGCAGTGGCGCCGTCACCTTCCACCGACGAGATCGCATACGCGCCTATTGACCTGCCCATGCCGCCTCCGCCGGTCGCGTACACGCCCGCCCCCCCAGCTCCACCCGTGCACGCGCGGCCCGCACCGATGCCTGACGGCACGCTTGCGCGGCAAGCGCCTGCTGCGGCGCTGATGGCACTCCCCGAAAGCCACAGCATGGTCATGCCGGCGCCAGCGGTCGCCCCGGTCGAGAACCGCGAAACCTACCAGACCCTCAGCGACAACCCGATCGTGCAGGCCGCGGAAAACCCGGTGTCCACCTTCAGCATCGATGTCGATACCGGCAGCTACAGCAACGTGCGGCGCTATCTCACCAGTGGCAGCCTGCCGCCGGTGGATGCGGTGCGCGTGGAAGAGATGATCAACTACTTCCGCTACGACGACCCCGCGCCCCGCGATGGCCAGCCCTTCGCGGTGCGCACCGAACTGGCTCCCGCGCCCTGGAACGGCGAGCACCTGCTGCTGCGCATCGGCATCAATGGACGCGATGTCCCGACCACTGCGCTGCCGGCCGCCAATCTGGTGTTCCTGGTCGATGTCTCCGGGTCGATGGACGCGCCCGACAAGCTGCCGTTGCTGCAATCCTCGCTCAAACTGTTGACGCGCCAGCTGCGCGCGCAGGACCGCATCACGCTAGTTACCTACGCAGGCAGCACCGCGGTCGTGTTGCCGCCCACGCCGGGCGACCAGCAGGCACGCATCGTCGAAGCCATCGACAGCCTGCAATCCGGTGGTGGCACCGCCGGTGCCAGCGGCATCGAGCTGGCCTACCGCGCCGCACAGCAGAGCTACCTGCGCGACGGCATCAACCGCATCCTGCTGGCCACCGATGGCGACTTCAATGTCGGCGTCACCGACTTCGATGCGCTCAAGGGCATGGTCGCCTAAAGGCGGCGTTCCGGCGTGGCGCTGTCCACGCTGGGCTTTGGCACCGGCAACTACAACGACACGCTGATGGAGCAGTTGGCCGATGCCGGCAACGGTGCCTACGCCTATATCGACTCGCCACTGGAAGCACGCAAGGTACTGACCCACGAACTGGGCGCCACGCTGGAGACCATCGCGCGCGACGTCAAGATCCAGGTCGAGTTCAACCCGGCAACGGTGCAGGATTACCGGCTGATCGGCTACGAGAATCGTGCCCTGCGCCGCGAAGACTTCAACAACGACCAGGTCGATGCTGGCGACATCGGTGCCGGCCACAGCGTGACCGCGCTGTATGAGATCACCCCGGTCACCAGCACCGCCTCGGTCGATCCGCTGCGCTACGCCGCCAACCTGCTGCGTCCGGCGGGCAACGCAGACAACGAACTTGCCCACCTCAAGCTGCGCTATAAATTGCCCAGCGCGCACCGCAGCAGCCTGATCGACACCATCATCCGCCGCGACCAGCAGGTGGCATTGGATGCCTCCAGCGAGGCCTTCCGGTTCTCTGCGGCCGTGGCCGGTTTCGGCCAGCGCCTGCGCGGTGGCAGCCAACTGCACGGCTGGGACTTCCCGCAGGTGCGCGCCCTGGCCGCAGGCAGTATCGGCAAGGATCGGAATGGGTATCGCGCCGACTTCCTGCGCATGGTGCAGCAGGCCGAAGCACTCGGCAGCCGGCCGGTCGCAACCACGGACTGATGCACGCGGCGGTTGCCTATACTGCGCGCATGCATCCAGCCGATCTTGCGCCGCTGCCCGACGAGGAGCTCATGCTCCTCGTCGCCAATGGTTTTGTCGAACAACCGGCCACCGAGTTGTTCAAACGCCATAACCGCGCCCTGTTCAACTTCCTGGCCTGGCAGTGCGAAGGCAATCTGAGCGAGGCCGAAGACCTCGCGCAGAAAACCTGGGTCAAGCTGATGACCCGCTGCAGCGACTATCGTCCCGGGCAGGCCGCCTTCACCAGTTTCCTGTTCCAGATCGCGCGCAATGCCTGGCTCGACACGCGGCGCAGCGCCTACGTCGCCACCTCGGTGCCGCTGGAAGATCCCCATCTACAGCTGCCCGACGATGACCTGTCCACCGAGCAACTAGCCATGCTGGGACAGCAGCAACAGCGCGTGCGCGCAGCCGTCATGGCCCTGCCCGATGCGCAACGCGAAGTGGTGGTCTTGCGCTTCTTCGTCGGGATGGCAGTGGAAGACATCGCGCAGGTGGTGGGCGACGGCTTCGAGACGGTCAAGAGCCGACTGCGCTACGCCTTCGCCAAACTGCGCCTGAGCCTGGACGCGGTGCAATGAACGCGGCCTTCGAACGCTTCCTCGCTGGCGACGACGGCCTGGCTGCACTGTTGCAGGCCCAGCCGGGCTATCTGCCGCCTGCGCGCATGGATGCCTGGTTTGCACAGGCCGCGCAGCAGGCCGAGCGCGCACGCAACACCGCTACGCAAGACGCCGCACAACGCGAACCACTCGCGTCGATGGACGCGCAAGTTGCCGCATTGGCTGCGCAATCCGATCAAACGCAGGCCGCGCCGCCAGCAGAAGGCGCGCGCGATGCAGCCTTGCAAGAAACCGCGCAATTCGAACCGCCATCATCGATGGCTGCGGTGTTTGCTGCTGCAGCCGCGCAGGCCGACCTGTCACAGGCCGCACGGCGCGCCGCCATCCAGGGGCGCCTTCGTGCGGGCGAGGATGCGGCGCAGGCACTGGGCGCACCCGTGCAGGACGCGACGCGTGCATGGCTGCAGCGGCTTCCGCCGTCCGCCGGCAGCGACTCCACCGATGGCGATGCACGGTATCGGCACGGCGGCGCTGAAGCGGCTGCGTCGGCCGATGACAGCCAGCCAGCTGCGCATGCTGCGAGCGTGCAGGTATCCGGTCCTGCAGCGGGCGATTCCACGCACAGCGTGGCCCAGGCCATGGCAACGGCCGAAGTGACGACCAACGCAACAACGCCCGTCGCTGTGGCAGCAGCCGATGCGCTGCATGCGGCGAAACCGGCGGTGCGGCGCGCGCGCCGGCAACGCTGGATGCCGGCGCTGGCGCTGGCCGCATCGGTTACCCTGGCCGTGGGTGTCGGGCTGCACTGGCAGGCCACCGCACCGCTGACCGAGCCCCCCATGGAGGCGGCACGCATCGCCGTCCATGAGCCTGCAGACCAGACCAATGAACCGCAGGCTGCACCAGTGGCGGCAAGCCCGGCCGGGTCTGGCTCTGCATCTGCATTCGAAGACGGCTTGGTCGCAGAACGCTCGCCGGTGCCACCACCATTGGCATCCATGCCACCACCCGTATCGGCAAAGCCCTCAGCCGCATTCGCCGCTCCCCCGAGTCCAGCGCCGTCTGCCCCGCCTGCTCCACCGGCACCGCCCGCGCCGGTTGCAGCCTTGCCGGAACCGATGGCTGCTGCACCGGCCCCACCGCTGCCTGCAGCCCCGATGGCAGCGATTGCCAACGGCAGCGCGCAGCAGACCACGCAAGACCGGCCGAACGCAGCGGCGCCCGCCTCGGCACATCTGCCCGGCGCACCCCTGCCGGCAATCGACACCCAGCAGCGATCACTCGCCGAAGCCGGCAAGTCGCCACCCTCCATCCAGGCTGACAGTGCCACCCCAGCCGCTCAGTCTTCCGGACTGCTACCGCGCATTCCGCCGAAAACGGCTCTACTGACAGCCCCTGCGGCGCAGCGACGGCCGGCAGACCACACTGCAGCAATGCTGGGCGAAGCAACAGCGGCGCCGGCAGCGGCGTCACAACCGATATCGGCCAGCCGGCTTGCGACATCCGACACCGCGCGGCAGCGCGCTGCGTCTGCCGCGGCAGCGCAGGTGCTGCCACTGTCGAGCACTCCAGGCGAATGGATCGATCGCCATCTGCGCGCGGGCCATCGCGCGCCGGCCAGGCTGCGTCTCGAAGCCGCCACACCGGATGCACCTGACGTCAGGCGTTGGGCGGACCAGCTGCGTACCGCCTGCCGCGATCGCGGTTGGTCCACGCAGATCGAGATCGCGTCCAATGCGCAGCTACCGGATGATCGCCTGCGCATCGAAGTGCAGGTCGCCCCGAGCACCGATTGAGCCCGGCGCCTGTAGCTGGGTTTCAGACGCCAGCCCGGCAGGCACAGGCCTCGATGCTCGCCAGCAGTGTGCAACGACCAGTAACAGCAGAGACGTCACAAACTGCCCGCCTTCGCTGCACCGATCAGCCTTCGGCCACCTCACCGTTCTCGCCAGCCTCACCGTCCTCGCGCAACAGGCTGCTCAGCACGTGGTCGCGCCATATGCCATTCAATTGCAGATAACGCCGTGCGCGGCCTTCGATCTGGAAGCCCAATCGCGCCAGGACCTGCGCGCTGCGCACGTTATCGGGCACGTACTGCGCCATCACCCGGTGCAGGCCCAAGGGACCGAACACGAACGCGATGCCCTGCCTGGCGGCCCATTGCATCAGGCCGCGCCCCTGATGGGACGCATCCAGGCCGTAACCGAGATGGCAGGCCTGGAACGCACCGCGCTGGATCTGGGTGAAGCCCACCGTGCCGATCACCTGCTGCGCCGCGACCAGCACCAACTGGAGTTCGCGTTCGCCGGGCACCGAATTGCGATAGGCGATGCACAACCGCCGCCAGCCCTCCGCGGTGTAGAACGCGTCCGGCCGCAGCGGCATCGCATCGGCCAGATGCGCACGATTGCGCGCGTGATACTCGGCGACCGCAGCCGGATCGACGCTGGCAAGGTCGCAGAGCAGCACACCGTCGGCATGCCGCCGCGGCAGAAACGCAGGCAAGCTCATTGCCTGCCTCCATCACCGCGTTGTTGCGCATAGCCGCCTGCGTGAGACACGGCTAAAGCAGAAACCGGGTCAGCCGTCCTCAGGCGGCGTCGGCCGCTGCCAGCGCCTGCGCCACCTGCCACTCGATGGCATCCAGATTCGGCAGCAGTGCACTCTGCTCGCCCAGCAGCACGCGCATGTGCACGCCGTCCGGCAGCGCGTCTTCCGAAGCGTCGGCCAACAGTCCGTCGCGCGGCACCGAGATCAGTTGTGGGAACGACGCCGTCAGCAGGGCGAAGTACGGCAGTGCGGGATTGCCGCCCAGCGCCTTCAGCACGATCACCTTGTTGTTCAGCGCCGCAGGCTCGTCGCCCAGGCCGCTGAGGCGCGCGAACGACAGCAGCGGCACTTTCCAGCCGTACCAGTCGATGCGCCCCACCACCCAGCGCGGCATGTCCGGCAACGCTTCGACCGCCACGCGCGACATCACCTCGGCCACCGTGGCGTTGGGCAGCAGCACCCGCTCGTTGCCCGCCTGAATCAGGACGCCGCGGATTTCGTCGTTATTGGCGTAGCTCATCGCACTATTCCGGTCTGAGAGGGAGCGCCCGGCTTACGCCGGCCAACGCTGGGCCAGCGCCTGCGCCAACTGCGCAGGATCGGCGATCAAGATGCCCTGGCGCGCCAGACGGGCGGCAGCGGCGGGGTCATAGCAGCCATCGGCGGACTGACCGGCCAGCCAGGCGCCCTGCCCAGCCAACGCCAGTGCGGCGTCCACCAATGCCTCGTTGGCGCCGCTGAGCATCAGCACGGCGCTATCGGCGGGCGGCAGCGCGGCGATCAGCCCGGCGGGATCGGTCTGCGCCACGAAGGCCAGCCCGCCTTCATGGCGTTGCACACCCACACCGTCGCCCAGCACGTAGACCTTGGCCGGCGCAACCGGCTGCCCGGCTTCGCCCAGTTCGACCGGCAACGCGGACACGCGGCCCATCTGTCGCACCAGGTTGCCGTACTGGCCACCATCGAGGGTCATGCGCACCAGCACGGCGCGCGGAAACTCCGGCGGCAACGCGGCCAACAGCCGACGGATCGCATCCGGCCCACCGATGCCGGCCATCACCAGCACCGCACCGGTCGGCTCGCCGTTCTGCTCCAGCTCCACCAGCGACAATCCGCCCGTGGACAGCGCGGCGACGTCAAGCTCGGCACGCGGGCGTGCCACCACGGTGACCTCGTCGACCAGGCCCCAGGTACTGGAATCGCCCAGGGTCGGCGCTGCGGTTTGCTCGGCGGGCCGGGCGGCATGGGCGAACAAGGCATCGCCCGGCACGCTTTCGAAGGCATGCGCAGCCGCTTCCAGGTGTTGGTCCAGTTGCAGGTCCGAATGCTGCTGCGGTTCCAGCGCCAGGCCCGGCTCGGGCTGCAGCGACGGCTCGCTTTCGGTGCCCGGCGGCAGCACGTCGGCATGCCCGTGCAGCTTGGCGGCCAGGTGGCGCACCCAGCGCTGCGCTTCCCAGCCTTCGCGACGCACGGTGAGCTCGGCTTCGTCGAAGATCACCGTCACCCCGGGCAGGTTGAAGGCCGGCTCCAGGGCTTCGAGCGCGTCTTCGATGGCCGGTTCCAGCGCCACCAGCACCGCCACCGGTTCGGCATCGCGCAAGGTCTGCACGTCCACCGCCGACGGGTCGTCTTCCAGCACGACCTGGGCGCCGGCCGAGGCCAGCGCCTCGCGCAGACGCTCGCGCGCCTGACCGGGCCGGCCCAGCAAGGCCACCGGAGTTCCCATTGCGCCATTAGTCTCGGACACGGGCGATCCCCAGCAGGTCATACACGTTTCGCATCAGATCCAACTCTTGGTAAGGCTTGCCCAGGTAGCGCTGCACACCGATCTCGAAGGCGCGCTGGCGATGTTTCTCGCCACTGCGCGAGGTGATCATCACGATCGGCACCGCCTTGAAGCGTGGATCGGCACGCATCGCGGTGGCCAGCTCGTAGCCGTCCATGCGCGGCATCTCGATATCCAGCAGCATCAGGTCGGGCACGCGCTCTTCGAGCAATTCCAGCGCCTCGACACCGTCGCGTGCGGTGGTGACATCCAGGTTGTGGCGTTCCAGCACGCGGCTGGTGACCTTGCGCATGGTCAGCGAGTCGTCCACCACCATCACCAGCGGCACCTGGCGCTGCGCTTCGGCCGGGGTGTCCAGCGCCGGACGCGCCGGTTGGCTGAGGTAACGACGGACCAGCGGGGCGACGTCCAGGATCACCACCACGCGGCCATCGCCGGTGATGGTGGCGCCGTAGATACCCGGCACCGACGCGATCTGCAGGCCCACCGGCTTGACCACGATTTCGCGGTTGCCCAGCACCTGATCGATCGCCACCGCGGCGCGCAGGTCGCCCGCACGCACCAGCAGCAACGGCACCTGCGCCTGGCCATCGGCACGCGCGGCGGCCTGGCCGACCAGCGAGCCCAGGTCGTGCAGTACGTACTCTTCGCCGGCGTAGTGGTAACCGCCCTCGCCCGACTCGTAACGGCTGCGCGAGATGCGGCCGATACCGCTGACCGACGCCACCGGCACCGCGAAGGTGGTTTCGCCGATCCGCACGAACACCGCCTGGGTGACCGCCAGCGTCTGCGGCAGGCGCAGGGTGAAGGTGACGCCCTGGCCACGCACCGAGTGGATGTCCACCGAGCCGCCGAGCTGGCGCACCTCGTTGCGCACCACGTCCATGCCCACGCCGCGGCCAGCCAGCTGGCTGACCTGCTCGGAGGTGCTGAAGCCGGATGCGAAGATCAGGCCATCGAGTTCGGCCTCGCTCAGCTCCTGGCCCGGTTCGACCAGGCCGCGCTGTTCGCCGCGGCGACGGATCGCGTCGCGGTCCAGCCCGGCGCCGTCGTCGGCCACTTCCAGCACGATTTCCGAGCCTTCGCGGCGCAGACGGATCGCGATGCTGCCTTCTTCCGGCTTGCCCGCCTCGCGGCGTTGCTCGGGCGTTTCCAGCCCGTGCGCCACCGAGTTGCGCAACATGTGTTCCAGCGGCGCGACCATGCGATCGAGCACGTTGCGATCCAGTTCGCCCTGGGTGCCTTCCAGCACCAGGTGCACCTGCTTGCCGGTGTCGCTGGCCGCCTGGCGCACCACACGGCGCAGACGCGGCACCAGGCCATCGAACGGCACCATGCGCGCGCGCATCAGGCCGTCCTGCAGCTCGGAGCTGACGCGCGACTGCTGCTGCAGCAAGCCGTCGTACTGGCGCGAGAGATCTTCCAGCACGCCCTGCAAACCGCCCAAGTCGGCCGCCGATTCGTTCAGCGCGCGGCTGAGCTGCTGCAGGGTGGAGAAGCGGTCCAGTTCCAGCGGATCGAAGGTGCGATCGCCCTGGTCCTGCTCACGCTGATAACGCGCCACGATCTGCGCTTCGGTTTCCAGATCCAGGCGGCGCAACTGGTCGCGCAGACGGGCGTTGGTGCGATCCAGTTCGCCCATGGCGCCGCGGAATGCGCCCAGCTGCTGCTCCAGCCGCGAGCGGTAGATCGCCACTTCGCCGGCGTGGTTGACCAGACGGTCGAGCAGATCGGCGCGCACGCGTACCTGCTCCTGCTGCACGCGCGGCAGGAAGTCTTCTTCGCTCTGGCCTTCGACCGGAATCGGTGCCGACAGCGGAGCCGGTTCCACCGACGCCTTGGCGATCGCACGCACGTCCGCGTCGCTGGGCTCTGCGGCATTGCGGCCACGGGTGCGGGTTTCGAAAGCTTCCACCAGGTCGGTGGGCATCGCCACCGCGCGGTGCATGCCGGTGCGGGTCAGCAACTGATGCAAGCGATCGAAGCCGCGTTCGAACAGACGGACGTCGTCGCGGTCGATGTCGGTGCGATTGGCCGCCACCGCTTCGAGCAGCGATTCGATCGCATGCCCGAGGTCGCCGATGGCGTTGATACCGGCCATGCGCGCGCCGCCCTTGAGCGTATGCAGGTCGCGCTGCAAGCCGTTGAGCACGTCGCGGTCATCCGGCGTCTCGCGCATGCGCGCGATCAGCCCGTCGCTGTGATCCAGCAGATCGCGCCCTTCCTCCACGAAGATGTCGACCAGTTCGCCGTCGAGCTGATCGAAATTGAGCGGACCGATATCGAACGCGGCACCGGCATCGCTGCCGAGGGTGTCGGCACGGGCGGCGTCTGCCACCGGCGCGCTGAGGGCGGCTTCGGCTTCGGCGTCTGCCGGTGCGGCCTCGTGTGCGCCGGCGGGCGCATCGTGGCTTGCGTGCTGCCCGGAATCGGCCTGCTCGGGGTGGTCGGGCGACGTGGCTCGATCGGACCCAGCCATCTCCTCGGCGGATGCAGGTTCGTCCTCGTCCGCTGCATCGGCCTCGCTGGACGCGACCGGCCCGGCATGCAACGCCGGCGCAGTCTCCGATTGCGGATCGCCAGCCTCTTCCACCTGATCGGCCGCGTGCGCCATTTCGAACGCCTGCACCGATTCGATGGTGTGTTCCGACGAGGCCTGCTCCGCAGGCACATCCGCGTCGGCCTGCTCGGCCTCTGCGTGCACGGCCTGCGCATGCGCGATATCCGTCTGCGCGGCATCGGCGGCAGAGTCGGCGCCAGCGACGTGATCGTGCGACGGCGCGACAGTTTCCTCCTGCGCGCTGGCCTCTGCCTGCTCGCTGGGTACGCTGTACGCATCGGAGTGCGAAGGCACGACCAGGCCTGCGTCCTGTTGCGATTGCGCTTCCTGTTGCGGATGCGCGAGCGTTTCGGCGTCCGCACTCTCGTCCGGCTGCGCGGCCGCATGCGTCTGCTGCTGCGCGTCGGCGTCGTGCGTCAGTGCAGGCTCGTCCTGCTCGCCGTACGTGGTTTGCTCGGCAGCGTGCCCGGCATCTTCCGGCGTGCCCGCAGCGGGCGCAGACGACGGCACGGCGTACGCGTCGTCGTCCTGATCGGTCGACGGGTGATCCAGCGCCGCCGTTTCCGGCATCCAGTCTTCGGCGATCGCAGCAGGTGCCTCCTCGGCCACCGGAGCCTGCGCCTGCGCCGCTTCCAGCGCGTCGATGCTTTCGACCGTGGCTTCGTCGGCAACCGCGCCGGCGGCGTCCGCACTGGCGAGCGTCTGCGTGGGCCCAAGCGCGGCTTCCGCGTCGGCCAGTTCGTCCACTGCCACGCTGTCGTGCGCAGCCACGGCGATGTCCGTCGCCTCCGCGGGCGTGTCGCTCGCCGCCGCATCATCCGCAGCGAAGGAGGAAACGTCGTCGGGCGCGGCATGCTCCTGCGTCGAAGCCGGCTCGGCCAAGGCATGCGCTGCCTCATGCGATGCCGCATCGGCACTGCCGGCATGCTGCAGTCCGGCAGCGTCCCAGGCGTCGGCCTCGACCGCCGGCTCATCGGCCAGCATGTCGTGCGCGATGTCGTGCTGGTCGACGGCTGCGGCGTCGACAGCCGCGGCGTCGCCCTGCACGGCAGCCGCCTGATCGGAATCGGCGGCCTCGTCGAACGCCGTCTCTGCGCCGTCCACCCGCGCCGTCGACACGTCCTGCGACGGCATCTCTTCGTCGCCCGGGGCGGGCGCCTGCAAGGCGTGGTTGGCGTCTTCGCCAGCCTCGGCGTCGGCCAGCTCGTCCACCGCGATCGGTGCCTCGGCAGCTGCGTCGATGTCGGCGTCGGCGGTGTGCGGATGCTCTGCCGGTGCGCTGGCGTCGGACGGCAGTGCAGCGGCGTCCAGATACCGCGACAAGTCTTCCACGCCGGTCAGTTCCACCGTCGCGTCGCGACCGGCAACCTCGTCGCTCACCGCGTCGGCATCGTCCAGCTCGTCCAGGAACGCCTGTGGAGGCCACTGCGCTTCCGGCAGCGTGTCCACCAGGGCGCGCAGGCGTTCGGTCAACGGTGCGAACGACGGGATCAACGGCGCCTCGGCACGCAGCGCGGTCACCGTAGCGGCGATCGCCGCGGAAGTGGCCGCGATGGCATCGACACCGTCGGCGCTCGGCTTGACCGACGCCGCGAGCAGGCGTTTGACATAACTCTCGGCCGGCGTGGTCACCAGGGTGATTTCCGGCACGTCGGTCATCGCGAACGCGCCGCTCATGGTGTGCACGGCCCGCAGCAGCTCTTCGCTGGCCAGCTGCGGCTCGGCCTGACTGGTCTGCAGCCAGGCGTTGACCGTTTCCAGATGCGTGGCGACTTCCGCTTCGAGAATTTCGCGCAGCACGCTATCCACCGAGGCCGGCGTTCCGCCGCTGGGCGCCACCGTACCGGCGGCGACAGGTGTGGCCACCGCACTCGGCGCGGCGCTGGCCGCTGCAGCCACGTAATAGGCCTCCTCGCCGCTGGCCACGCGCTCGGCGACGGCCTGGATTTCCGGCAGATCGGCGTCGATCCGGCCCTGCTCGCGCAGGGCGGCATTGAACTGGGGCAGTACCTCGTACGCCAGCTCGACCATCGCCACCACCGCCGGACTGGCGGGGCGCGAGTTGTCGAGCACGCGATTGAGCATGCTTTCGATCTTCCAGCTGAACTCGCCCAGCACGCTGGCGCCGACCAGGCGACCGCTGCCCTTCAGGGTGTGGAACACGCGGCGGATCGGGCGCAGGTTGTCCAGGCTGTGCGGGGCGGCGCGCCAGACCGGCAACAGCTGCCCGAGGTTGACCAGTTCTTCGTCGAATTCCTCGAGGAAGACCTCGCGGATGTCGTCGTCGATGTCGCTGTCGCCGAAGCCGCCGAAGATGCCGGCCTCGACCGCCGGCTGCGGTGCGCTGGCGGCCTGCGCCGGCACCGGGCCGGCCACGTCCTGCTGACCACCGGCCGAGGCATGCGGGCGCTCGGTATCGAACTGCGCGGCGGCCGCGTCGAGATCGGCCAGGAACGCCGCCGACGCGTCGTCCAGCTCGAACGCGCTGACCACGGCCTGCTGCACGCGCGGCGTGCTCTGCTCGGCAGGCGCGTCGACCGGTGCATCGGCAGACCCAGGCGCGGTGTCCACGAACGGACCATCCGGTTCCTGCGGCGGAGCCGGCGGCGGCGAGAACGCATCCTCGATGCTGCTCTGCGCGCGGCGTGCGTCGTTCTCGGCGATGAAGTCCAGCGGCGCGCCGGCCTGATCCGCATCGTCGGGAAGCACGATCTGTTCGATCGTCGGCGGCGCCTGCTGATCGGCGATCATCGGCGTGGCCGCGTGTTCCTGCTCCAGCGCGCTCAGATCCACGGTGTAACTGACCTGCGCGGCCTCGCTGGCGCCATGGCCATCCTGCTCGGCCGAGACCGGATCGAACGCAGACGCAGCGATCGGCGCGGCCTGTGCGGTGGTTTCCAGCTGCCAATCGCCGGGGGCCTGCGCGCCATCGTCGGACAGCTCCAGCGGCGCAACCGTAAACGGCACGTGCGCCTGACCGGAGAGGGTCTCCTCGGCGGCGACCGGGTCGAACGAAAACGCGGTATCGGTCGCAGCCGCGCCGGTGTCGTGCACCGCGCTGGCCGCGAACGGCGCTTCCACCACCGTCTGGTTGGCCCATTCCACAGCCGGGGCAGCCAGTGCTTCGTTGGCGGCGGCGCCAGCCACGCCGGCAGCCGCCTGAGCGGGCGAGGCGATGGCCGGCGACAGCTCGGCGATGACGCCGGGCTGATCGGTGCCTACCGGCAATTCGGACGGCTGCCCGGACGGCAACGGCCAATAGCGCAGCGTTTCCAGGCTGTTGCGGGTGATGTCCAGGATCTCTTCGCGGCCGGGGCGGCGTTCGCGCAGGGCTTCCAGGTAGTACTCCAGGCTGGCCATCGCATCGGCCAGCGTGTCCAGCTGACGCCCGCTGGGCACGCGTCGTTTGCCGATCAGTTCCAGATCGACATAACGGCGCACGCCTTCCAGGTAGTCGGCCGCCTGCGGCAGTTCGAGGATGCGCAACGCACCGCCGACTTCGCCCAGCAGATGCGGCACCTCGGCCAGCCGGGAATGATCCCAGTTGGTTTCGATGAAGGCCACGAAGTGTTCGCGCGCCGTGCCGAAGTTGGCGATCGCTTCCTGCGCCAGCACGTCCACCGTGCGCCGCACTTCCGAGGAATTGGCGCTGTTGCTGGCTTCGTCGCCGTCGCCGACATCGGCGCCGAGGCTGGCGACCTGATCGTCCAGCGAGGCATCCACGTACAGCAGCGCGCCGGCGATATCCAGCAGCACGCTTTCGTCCATCTGCACCTGGCCATCGACCACCCGCGCCAGCGCATCGCGTTGCTGCACGACGACGTTGCGGGCCACGCCCAGGCCCATCATGCCGAGGGTGTCGGCGACGCTGGTGAGGTCCTTGACCTGGGTCTGCAGCTCGGCGATCTCGCCGCCCGTGCGCAGGTGCAGGTCCAGCGCGTCCTTGACGCGCAACAATTCTTCCTTCACCGCGCTGCCGACGGTATCGAGCAGTTCGCGATTGCGCCCGCTCAGGCTGCCGCGCGCGTGATCCAGCTCGGCCTGGGTGGCCGCAGCGGCCTGCGGGTCGATCGCGAACAGCACGCTCTCGCTCAGGCCCGGCTGCCCGCGGGTGGCGCGGATTTCGTTGAGCAGCGGCAGCAGCACGATCGGAATGTCGCGATGGCCGTTCTGCAGGCGCTCCAGGTAATCGGGCAGCAGCACGGTGCCGCGCATCAGCATAGCGCAGGCCTCGTCGCGATCGGCGACCTCGCCGGCCTGCACGGCCTGGGCCAGCAGTTCCAGCTCTTCGGCCACCATCGCCGGAGCATACAGCTCGACCATGCGCAAGGTGCCCTGCACCTGGTGCAGGTAACCGGCGCAGAAACGCATCCGGCTGGTGTCGGACGGTTCTTCGGCGAAGTACTCGATCTCGTTGCGCGCCTGGCGCAAGGTCTCGTCCAGCTCCGGCTTGACCCAGCCCAGCGCGGCGTGGCTCATCGCATCGCGAAGCGCACTCATTGCAGCCCCCTGACTACGGCCGGTCCACCACTTGCGCGGCCACCGGTCACTTCCTGCATCGACGTAATGCGACTACGCGCCATCTGCTGATCCTTTCCCGTTCCGCGTCGTGGTCACGCCGGCAGCTTGAAGTCGGCGACCGAACGGCGCAGATCGGCAGCGAGCTGAGCCAGGTTGCCGATCGACTCGGCCGTCTGTTCCGCACCCTGCGATGTCTGGCTGGTGATCTGACGGATCACGCCCATGGTCTGTGTGATGTCCGTCGCCGCGGCAGACTGCTGGTGCGCGGCGATGGAGATGTTCTTGATCAGGTTGTTCAAGGCGTTGGACACGCGCTCGATTTCGGTCAGCGCGGTGCCGGCGTCTTCGGCCAGGCGTGCACCGGACACCACTTCGGAGGTGGTCTGCTCCATCGAGCTGACCGCTTCGTTGGTATCGGCCTGAATGGTCTGCACCAGGCCTTCGATCCGCCGGGTCGCACCGGAGGTACGTTCGGCCAGGCGCTGCACTTCGTCGGCCACCACCGCGAAACCGCGACCGGCCTCGCCCGCCGAGGCGGCCTGCACCGCGGCGTTGAGCGCCAGGATGTTGGTCTGCTCGGAAATGTCGTTGATCAGTTCCACGATCGAGCCGATCTCCTGCGAGGACTCGCCCAGGCGCTTGATGCGCTTGGAGGTTTCCTGGATCTGGTCGCGGATCTGGTCCATGCCCTGGATCGTCTCGCGCACCACGCCCGCGCCTTCGGCGGCGATCACCACCGAGCGCTGCGCCACTTCGGCCGACTCGGTGGAGTTGCGCGACACCTGTTCGATGCTGGCCGCGATTTCGCTGATGCGCTCGGAGGCCGTGGTGATCTGGTTGGCCTGCTGGCCGGCCGCTTCGGCCAGCTGCATCGCGGTGGCCTGGGTTTCCTGGGTCGACACGGCCACCTTGGCCGAGGTGTCGTTGATGGTGGTCACCAGGTGGCGCAGCTCGTCCACGGCGTAGTTGATCGCGTCGGCGATGGCACCGGTCATGTCCTCGGTCACCGAGGCCTTCACGGTCAGGTCGCCTTCGCCGAGCGAGCTGATTTCATCCAGCAAGCGCATGATCGCCTGCTGGTTGCGGCTGTTGAATTCCACCTGCGCCTGGTAGCGCACGTCCTGCTCGCGGGTGCGTACCCGCACCGAGCTCCAGACAAAGCCAATGATCGCCAGCAGCGCCAGCAGGCCGGACACCACGCCCAGCCAGAAGTTCGGAAACAGCCGGGTGTCACGCGCCGAACCGAACGCGGAGAACGCGTCGAACAGCTTCTTGCTGTCGTCGAGCATCTTGCCGGAGCCGGCGGTCAGCGCCGCCGCCGAGGACTGCGCCGCGAACAGGTTGCGCGAGCTGGCCAGGATGGCGTCGATGTCCTTCTTCATCGTCGCCCACTGCGTCTGCGACTGCTCCAGCGCCGCCAGCGCAGCCGGATTGCGAACGGCGGCGATGCCGAGCTCGTCGTTGCCTGCGCGCAGGCCTTCCAGCATCTGCGTGAACACCACCGAGTCGCGCGCCAGCGCATCGCCAGAGGCGGCGGCGTTGGCGCCGCCGGCGCGCATTTCGGTGACGCGGCGGGCCATGGTGCCGGCCACCACCACCTGCTGCAGCGTGTTGTAGATCTGCGAAGCGGGCGCGCCGCTGGCGGTCATCGCGCGCACCACTTCGTTCAACTGCGCCTGCAGCTGCGGCACGCTGCCGGAGAACCGTTCGGCATTGCCGGCCAGGCCGAGCACTGCCGTCTCGCTGGCGATGACCTGTTCGGCGTTCTTGCCCAGCGGCACCCAGGTCGCCTTGAGCTGCGCCATCGGGCCGGCCACCGAGCCTTCCTTGCCGAAGCGGCCATCCAGTTCACTGACCGTGCTGTCGATGCGGGCCTTGGTGTCCTTGAATGCGGCAAACGCCTTCGTATCGCCCGAGACCGCTTCGCGGCCCTGGTTGGCCAGCTGTTGCGAGAGCACCTGCAGGTCGGCGGCGCCGGTGCCGGCGCCGGCAAGCCGGCTGCCCTGCCAGGTGGCGACGCCGGTATTGGCGCCGAACACGATCATCGACAACACCAGCAGGCCAAGCCAGAAGCTGGTACTGACGCTGCCGAGCTTGTTGGTCTTGCGGGCGTCCGGGGCGGTACTCATGGTTCGACCTCGATCTGTATGACGTGGCGGCTTGCGGATTAGGCCGCGGCCTGCCGGAATTCAGGAGTGCGCGACAGCAACGCCAGGGAGAACACACCCCAGTCCTGCGTCTCGTTGCGGAAGGCACGGTCGATGAAGTGCGCGTAGCGGCCTTGCGCCAGCTCGCCGGGCTCGACCGCCTGGGCCTGTTCGAAGCTGCGCTGGCCGTAGAGCTCGTCGATGGTCAGCGCAACGTCGCCGCCGCTCTGGCGCATGATCAGCACGCGCTGGCCTTCCTGCAGCACCGTGCGCCGGCCTTCCAGGAACTGCTTCAGATCGATCACCGGAAACAGGTTGCCGCGCAGGTTGCCCACGCCCAGCAGCCAGGGCTGGGCGCCCGGCACCGGCGTCACTGGCGGCATCGGCACGATTTCCGCCACTTCGCGGAAATCCGAAACCAGCCGCCGGGTGCCGACGCGATAGCCGACGCCACGCCAGATGTCTGCCGAGAACTGGCGTTCCGGCAGCGGCGTGGCGTGCGCGAGACTACGCCGTTCGTAGTCTTCGAGAATGTCGAATGGAGAGCGCATCAACGCACCAGTTGTTTGATGCGCGCGAGCAGATCGTCTTCGCGCGGCGGCTTGACGATGTAGTCGCTGGCACCTTGTCGCAGACCCCAGGCCTTGTCGGTTTCCATGCCCTTGGTGCTGACCAGCAACACCGGGATGTCCTTGGTGGCCTGGTCGCGTGCGAGCGCACGCGTGGCCTGAAAGCCGCTCATGCCGGGCAACACCACGTCCATCAGCACCAGATCGGGCGCCTGGCTGCGCACCAGCTCCAGTCCTTCTTCGGCGTTATCGGTGGCGACCACCGTGTGGCCGGCTTTTTCCAGCCATTGACTGAAGACTGCCCGATCGGTGGGCGAGTCCTCGATCAATACAATTCGAGCCATGTTGCCTTTCCCCCTGGTCAGGCGTGGACGTACGTGCGGATCGCGCTCAGTAATTCTTCACGAGTGAATGGCTTGGTCAGATACTGCTCGGAGCCGACGATGCGGCCGCGAGCCTTGTCGAACAGGCCATCCTTGGACGACAACATGATCACCGGCGTCGATTTGAAGAGCTGGTTGCCCTTGATCAACGCGCACGTCTGGTACCCATCCAGGCGCGGCATCATGATGTCGACGAAAATGATCTGAGGTTGCTGGTCGGCGATCTTGGCCAGTGCCTCGAAACCATCGGTCGCTGTCACCACTTCACAGCCTTCCCGCTTCAACAGCGTCTCGGCGGTGCGGCGAATGGTCTTCGAATCGTCGATGACCATCACCTTCAGTCCTGCGAGTTCCCCACCCGCAGCCATGTTTTCACTCATGCAAATATCCCCGGGCGCGCGACGCTTCTATCCCTTCTGACGTCGCTACGAAACTGCATGTATATCCCAAGACCCGCATTGACTGTCAAGGGCGCCTTGCCGGGCCCCCGCCAGGCGGACGTTCCGACCGCGCCTGGGTGCGTCGAAACCGGCAAGTCGCGCATCTGCGACCGGGCCGGGCGCGCCATCGCCCACCGCTTGAAGTTACCATCGGCAGCCTGTTCGAAAGGTTTAGCCCCATGTCGCTCGACGTCGTCGTGGTGATGGATCCCATCGCCTCCATCAAGATCGCCAAAGACACCACCTTCGCCATGCTGCTGGAAGCCCAGCGCCGCGGCCACCGCCTGCATTACGTGCGCCCGGGCGGGCTGAGCCTGCGCGAAGGCCGCGCGGTAGCGCAGGTCGCGCCGTTGAGCGTGCGTGACGACAAGAGCGGCTGGTTCACCCTGGGCGAGTTCGCCGAGCTGGCATTCGGACCGGGCCAGGTGGTGCTGATGCGCAAGGATCCGCCCGTGGACGCGGAGTTCGTCTACGACACCCAGGTGCTGAGCGCCGCCCAGCGCGCCGGCGCGCAGATCGTCAACGACCCGCAGGGTCTGCGCGACTACAACGAGAAGCTGGCCGCGCTGCTGTTCCCGCAGTGCTGCCCGCCCACCCTGGTCAGCCGCGACGCGGCCGCGCTCAAGGCCTTCGTGCTCGAGCACGGCCAGGCCGTACTCAAGCCGCTGGACGGCATGGGCGGGCGCTCGATCTTCCGCAGCGGCACCGGCGACCCCAACCTCAACGTGATCCTGGAGACGCTGACCGACGGCAACCGCAAGCTGACCCTGGCGCAGCGCTTCATCCCCGACATCACTGCCGGCGACAAGCGCATCCTGCTGGTGGACGGCGTGCCGGTGGACTATTGCCTGGCGCGCATCCCGCAGGGCGACGAGTTCCGCGGCAACCTGGCCGCCGGCGGCCGCGGCGAAGGCCGCCCGCTGTCCGAGCGCGACCGCTGGATCGCCGCGCAGGTGGGCCCGGAAATGCGCCGCCGCGGCATGCGCTTCGTCGGTCTGGACGTGATCGGCGACTATCTGACCGAAGTCAACGTGACCAGCCCCACCTGCGTGCGCGAGCTGGACGCGCAGTTCGGGCTGAACATCGCCGGGCTGCTGTTCGATGCGATCGAGGCCGGCACGCCGCAATGAGCACGGCCGCAGCCCTGCCGGCACCGCTGGACGAGCGCCGGCGGCTGACCACCACGCTGGTGATCTCGCTGTTGCTGCATGGCGCGCTGATCCTGGGCGTGGGCTTTGCGGTCAGCGAGGATGCGCCGCTGGTGCCGACCCTGGACGTGATCTTCAGCCAGACCAGCACCCCGTTGACGCCCAAGCAGGCCGACTTCCTGGCCCAGGCCAACCAGCAGGGCGGCGGCGACCACGCCACCGCCCAGCGCCCGCGCGACAGCCAGCCCGGCGTGGTGCCACAAGACCGCACCGGGCTGGCGCCGCAGGCGCAGCGCGCCACCAGCGTGCAGGCCCCCGCACCGACCCAGACCCGGGTGGTGAGCAGCCGCCGCGGCGAACAGGCCATGCCGATCCCACAACCGGATCCGCAGACCGACCCGCTCACTCCGGCCGATGCGCAACGCATCCAGCGCGATGCGGAGATGGCGCGGCTGGCCGCCGAGGTGCACCTGCGCTCGGAGCAGTACGCCAAGCGGCCGAACCGCAAGTTCGTTTCCGCCAGCACCCGCGAGTACGCCTATGCCAACTATCTGCGCGCTTGGGTGGACCGCGCCGAGCGCGTGGGCAATCTTAACTATCCCGACGACGCGCGCCGGCGCCGGCTGGGTGGCAAGGTGGTCATCAGCGTGGGCGTGCGCCGCGATGGCAGCGTGGAAAGCAGCCGCGTGCTGATTTCCAGCGGCGTCCCGGCGCTGGACGCTGCGGCGCTGCGCGTGGTGGAGCTGGCTCAGCCGTTCCCGCCGTTGCCCCGCACCAAGGACGACGTGGACATTCTCGAAGTCACGCGGACCTGGCTGTTCCTGCCCGGCGGCGAGCTGCACGACGACCGCTGACACCGCTTCAGCGCTGGCCAGCGCCTCAGGCCAGCTGTGCCGCAGCGTGCAATCGGTCGGCCAGCGCCATGATCTCGGCCGCATCCTGCACGCGTTCGCGCCAGGCGGCGGGAATCCCTTCGACGCCGTAGAACGCGCCAGCGAGCTGGCCGCAGATCGCGGCCGTGGTGTCGGCATCGTCGCCAAGATTGGCCGCGCGCAGCACCGCCTCGGCGAAGGTGCCGGTGGTGGCGAAGCACCACAGCGCCGCCGATAGCGCATCCACCACGTAGCCGGTGCCGCGGATCTGCGCGGCGGGCACGGCCACGTGGTCGCGCGTGGACAAGGCGCGCACGGTCGGGGTGGTCAGTTCCGCGCACGGCGCGCCCAGCACCTGCTCACGGGTGCCACCCAATAAGGCGACCCTCAACTGGACCGCAAACAGGCGGCAGGCGTCCAGGGCCTCGGCGGCGGCATGCGTGGTGCGCGAACTATCCGCGGCACGCGCGCCCAACTCGTCCGGGCGGTGCGCGTAGTACATGACCACCGGCGCAAGCCGCATCAGCGAGCCATTCCCGGCCGAGCGCGGATCGGTGCTGCCGCTGAAGGCCGGGCCGCCATCCAGATAGCGTTCCAACGCCTGCCGTACGGTACCGCCGATATCGAAGCAGGCACCGGTACTGCTGAGATAACCGTGCCGGTACCAGTTGCAGTAGCGGTTCATCTGGTCGGCGGCGTCGAAGCCCTGCCGATGCAGCAGGCTGTGCGCCAGGCATAGCGCCATCGAGGTGTCGTCGGTCCACTGCCCCGCCCGCAACGCGAACGGGCCGCCGCCGCACATGTCGTCGATCGGGGTGAAACTGCCGGGTGGCCGGAATTCCAGCGTGGTGCCGAGCGCATCGCCGGCTGCCAAGCCGAGCAGGCAGCCACGAAAGCGCGCGCGTTGCGCATCCGCTCCGGTCATGGGGCGATGCCAGCCGCCTTGACGGCGCGCGCGGCCTGCTGCTCGACCAAGGTGAGTGCGACATTGTCGCGCAGGTACGCCGGCTCCACGCGCTCCGGCGCCAGCCCCTCGCCCCGGTGCAGCGCGGGCACGGCGAGCGCGAGCAGGTCGGCGGCATGCGGCAAGGCGCCCGCATCCACGCTGCTCAGCTGCGCGGCAAAGCGCTGCTGCAGCAACGCGTCGGCGGCCGCAAATCCGGTTCCCACCCCGGCCAAGCGCTGCACCGCATCCGGTACGACCACCGCATCGGGGGCACATACGCGCTCCGGGGCCAGTTCCAGCAGTCCGTCGGTGGTGCGCGCGAACACCCCGGCGTAGACCTCGCCCATGCGCGCATCGATGCTGGCCAGCACATGCGTCGCCTCTGCCGGTGCGCGCAGGGCCAGCACCTGCAGTGTGGAGACCGCCAGCACTGGCAGATCCAGGGCCAGGGCAATGCCCTGCGCGATGCCGATCGCCAGCCGCACGCCAGTGAAGGCACCGGGCCCGCGTCCGACCGCGATCGCATCGAGCTGGCGCCGCGCGATGCCGGCGTCGGCCAGCAATTGCTCGGCCCAGGGCAAGGCCAACTCGGCGTGGCGACGCGGCGCCAGTTCGAAGCGCTCGCTGACCCGGCCGTCCACGTGCAACGCCACGGAACAGGCTTCGGTGGAGGTTTCGAAAGCAAGGATGTTCATGGAAGAGCGCCGGGGCCGGGGACCCGGAACTGGGGACCCGGGAAGGCGCAAAGTCTAACCGATCGATTCGAGCGGCCGAGGCGGCCGAATAGCCGGGGCCGGGGCCGGGGACCCGGGACCCGGGACTGGAGACGCGGGAAGGCGCAGTTCAACCGAGCGATTCGAGGGCCAAGGCGACATCCTGGATGCGCCACCTGCGCCGTTGCTGTTGCACGCGAGCGCGACACGCGACCGCCCTGAGACCTCGGCCCTGCGCTTACCCGGGTCCCGGGTCCCGGGTCCCCAGTCCCGGCTCCTCAAAAAACGCCTGCACATCGGCAATCTCGCGCGTGCGCGCAAACGGCGGCAAGGATGTCATGAAGGTGCGCCCGTAGCTCTTGGTGATCAGTCGCGGATCGCACAGCACCAGCACGCCGCGATCGGTTTCGCTGCGGATCAGCCGGCCCACGCCCTGCTTGAGTGCGATCACTGCCTGCGGCAACTGCTCGTCGCGGAACGGGTTGCCGCCCTCGCGGCGAATCGCATCCAGCCGCGCTTCGAACACCGGGTCGTCGGGGGCGGCGAACGGCAGCTTGTCGATCACCACCACGCTGAGCGCGTCGCCCACCACGTCCACGCCTTCGCGGAAGCTGGCCGAGCCCAGCAACACGCCGTTGCCTGAATCGCGGAACCGCTGCAGCAAGGTGGCGCGCGGCGCTTCGCCCTGCACGAACAACGGCCACCGTGCGCCGCGCAGCGCGTCGGCGGCCTCGCGCAACGCGCGGTGCGAGGCGAACAGCAGGAACGCACGGCCGTTGGAGGCCTCCAGCACCGGCATCAACGCCGCGATCAGTGCAGTGCCGAAGCCGCGCGCCGCCGGATCGGGCAGATTCGGCGGCAGATAGCACAGCGCCTGGCGCGTCCAGTCGAACGGACTGGGCTGCAGCAAGGTCACCGGATCGCTCAGCCCCAGCCGCATGGCGATGTGATCGAACTCGCCACCCACCGCCAGCGTGGCCGACGTGAACACCCAGGCCGCCTGCGACTTTTCGCGGTGTTCGCGCAGCGGTCCGGACACGTCCAGCGGCGTGCGCTGGCAGCGGAACCCGCGCGGGCTCAGCTCGTACCAGAGCACATCGTTATCGACTGTCTGCTGCGGCGGATCCTGCGCGAAATCGGCCACCGGCAGGTCTTCGCCCAGCCAGCGCGACAGCCGATTCAGGGCTTCCTGCGCTCGCGCCGTGCAGCCATCGAAACCGGGCGAGGCCTCGCGCAGCGGCAGCAAGGCCTCGCCCAAGCCCGCCAGTGCCGAGAGCACCGCATCGAAGCCATCGCGCACCTGCGGCTTGGCCAGGGCCCGCCACTGTGTGCCACGCGGCGGCAGCCCTTCCATCCCGGCGCGCAGACTGCGCAAGGCATCGTCCAGCGCCAGGATCGGCGCCTGCAGGCTGGCCTGCGCGCCGGCGACCAGACGCGCTTCCACCATGCAATCGCGCGCCAGCTCCTGCCACGGGCGCATACCGAAACTTTCGCCGAAGAAGTTGGCCGCCAGCTCCGGCAACTGATGCGCTTCGTCGATGACGAAGGCCTGCGCACCCGGCAGGATTTCGCCGAAGCCTTCCTGCTTGAGCGCCAGATCGGCCAGCAGCAGATGATGGTTGACCACCACCAGGTCGGCCGCCTGCGCACGCTGGCGCGCCTGCACCACGAAGCACTCGCTGTAGAACGGGCAGTCGGTGCCCAGGCAGTTGTCGACGGTGGAGGTCACCATCGGTAGCAGCGGCGAGTCGTCCGGCAGGGCGTCCAGTTCGGCCATGTCGCCGTACTGGGTGCGCCCGCTCCAGGCCACGATGCGCTGGAACTGGGTGACCTGCTCGGGCGTGGCAAAGCGCGGTTCGCCACGCGCCTGCTGGGTGCGGTACTTGCACAGATAATTGGCCCGGCCCTTCAGCAGCGCGCTGCGCAGGCCCACGCCGAGCGCGGCGCGCACGCGCGGCAGATCGCGGTGGAACAGCTGGTCCTGCAGCGCGCGCGTACCGGTGGAGACGATGGTCTTCAGCCCGGACAACAACGCCGGGACCAGATAGGCATAGGTCTTGCCGGTGCCGGTGCCGGCTTCGGCCAGCAGCACGTCGCGTTGCTCCAATGTCTCGGCGATGGCACCGGTCAGGCGCAGCTGCGCGGCACGCGGTGCGAACGCATCGAGCTGACGCGCAAGCGCCCCGCCCTCGCTGAGCGCTTCGATGCTGGCAGTGGCAAGTTGGGACATGGGACCGAACGGATGCGGGTGGAAAACGCGCCAGCCTAGCGCGTGGGGGGTGATGCTGCCCGATCCTGGTCGGGCCGTCGGCGACCGGCGGCCCCCGCAATGCGCGGGCGATACGGGCGCCGGGACCATGCCGGTGCAACCGTGCCGCTATCGGAACGTCGCGGATCGGCTATGCGGCCGTCGCTGCAAAGGCCACGCCAGACCGGCGGGTGCCGGCGTCGCCACGGCCACGCAACGACAGATCTGACTGCGCGGGATCACCGAAGCCGGGCAGCCCCAGTCCGCGTCTGGCGCAGGCCCTTGGCACACCGCACCAGACGGCGCTGCATGCTCCCGCCGACGATCCGGCCGGGCGCAACGCGCCCGGTGCGTGCATCGCTCAATAGCGCTTCATTCCCGGCACGGTGCAGCCGGCGATCTGCGTCTTGGCCGAGGCTGCATTCTCCTTCTCGCCGCGCGCCAGTCGCGACTGCTCGATGGTGGCCCAATGCCGCCGGCACAGCGGGCCGGTCTTGGAGCCCAGATCCACCGCCTGCTTGGCGTAGCGTTCGGCGGCCGGCCAATCGGCCTGCAGCACCGCCACTTCGGCGCGCTCCTGCAGGATCGCCGGATCGCCGGACACCAGCCCGAGCGCCTGATCCAGCGCCGCCGCCGCGCCCGCCAGATCGCCGGCCTGGCGGCGGGTCTTGGCGGTCTCGCGCAGATCGTCCACCTGCGGGTCGCGCAGCGGCTGGACCGACAACTCGGTATCGTCGGCGCCGGCCTCGCGTTCGATCAGCAACAACCGTTGCGTCGGCGTAGTCGGGTCCACCGGGGTCGGTGGCGGTGTGGGCGGCGCACTGACACAGGCGGTGACTGCGGCAAGCACACCGATCAGGGCGAGAAAACGATGCAATCGGGTCATGGGATGGCTCCAATCATTGCGCAGGGGGCGCCGTTGCGGGCGTGGGTGCGGGGTCTTCCGGCTTCTTTTCCAGACCGAAGAAACGTCGCCAGCCGCCACCGCCGGATTGCTCGGCAGGCGCAGCCGCCTCGCCCGGCGCGCCCTCGAGGGGCGGTGCAGTGCTGGTGCAAGGCGCGAAGGCCGGCGTGAACCCGACCACGAACGGGAACTGGCGCGCGCCCGGACAGCCCGCATCGGTCACCCCGGTGCCGGCCGCGTCCACCCATTGCCAGTCCAGCCCCTTGCCACTGACCTTCAGCGGCGCGCTGGGCAGGCGCGCGAAGATGCTCGACCACACCCGCATCGCGCCGGTGGCGCCATACAGGCCGGTCTGTTCGTTCTGATCGTTGCCCATCCAGATCACCGCCAGGTGATCGCCGGTGTAGCCCGCGTACCAGCTGTCGCGGCCGTCGTTGGAGGTTCCGGTCTTGCCGGCCGGCGCCAGGCGCCCCAGGCCATCGCCCAGCAGCTGCCGCGCAGTACCACCGCTGACCACCTGCTGCAGGCCGATGCTGATCAGATTGGCAGCCACCGAATCGCCTTCCTGCGCCGGCGCGGGCGTCTTGTCGTAACGCTTGAGCAGCTTGCCCTGCGGATCGAGTACCCCACGCACCGCGTGCAACGGCTGGATCTCTCCGCCGGCGGCAAGGAACTGATACAGCTGCGCCATGCCATACGGGCTCTGGTCGGTGGCGCCCAGGATCAGCGATGGATTGGCGTCGGCCTTGATCCCGGCCAGCACCTGGATCAGCTGCGCGATGCGGTCGGCACCCACCTGCATGCCCACCCGCACCGTGGCCTGGTTGTACGAATGCGCCAGCGCATCGATCAGCCGCACCGTGCCGTGGCTGCGGTTGTCGGAGTTGCCCGGCGACCAGATCTTGCCGCGACTGAGCCGCACGCTCACCGGCGAATCGTCGACCCAGCTGGACAGCGCCCAGCGGTCCGGCGACGCCAGCGCCAGCATGTAGACGAAGGGCTTGAGCAACGATCCCACCGGCCGTTGCGCTTCCACCGCGCGATTGAAGCCCGGCTTGGCCACGTCGCGGCTGCCGACCACCGCCAGCACGTCGCCGTTGTGCACATCCGTCAGCACCAGCCCGGCCTGCAGCGGCGGGCGTTTCTTGTTGTCCAGGCGTTTGATGGTTCCGGTCACCGCGCCTTCGGCATAGGCCTGGGCCGAAGGCGACATGCCGGTCAGCACACTCATGCCTGCACCCTGCAGCACGCCTTCCGGGTAATCGTGCGCCAACTGGCGCCGTACCAGATCCACATAGGCGGGGAAACGGTTGGCGGCGACCAGGCCCGGCTCCTTCGGCACGCCCAGCGGCGCGGCCAGTGCGCGCTTGTACTCGGCGGCGTCGATCAGCCGGTTCTCCTGCAACTTGCCGAGGACGAAGTTGCGCCGGTCCAGCGCGCGTTCCGGGTTACGCCGGGGGTCGTAGTACGAAGGCCCTTTCACCAGCCCGATCAACAGCGCGATCTGCTCGGTGGTCATCGAGTTGAGCTCGCGGCCGAACCACAGCTCCGCGCCGGAGGACACGCCGTGAATCGCCTGCCCGCCACGCTGGCCCAGATACACCTGGTTGAGATACGCCTCCAGGATGGTGCGCTTGTCGTAGCGCGCCTCCATGATCACCGCATACAGGATCTCGTTGAACTTGCGGGTCAGCGTCTGCTCCTTGCCAATGCCCAGCAAGCCGCTGCGGGCCAGCTGCTGGGTCAGTGTGCTGGCACCCTGCCGCACCTGCCCGCCCGAACGCAGCATGATCCAGGCCGCGCGCACCATGCCGCTCAGATCGATGCCGTGGTGGCTGTTGAAGTCGCGATCTTCCACCGCCTGCAGGCCGGTGACCAGCAACTCCGGCACCTCTTCCATGCGCACCAGGCGACGTTCTTCCTGCTTCTGCCCGTACAGGGTGGCGATGCGCGCCGGATCCAGCCGCGCGCTCTTGAGCGCCTTGCGGGTACCGGTATCGCGCAGGCTGGCCACCCGACCACCGGACAGCGCCACCTCGATGCGGCGCGCCGGCACCGCACCATCCACGTCGTTGTAGCCACGGCTGGCGATGGTGAAACGGCTGCCGTCCTGCTGGTAGGTACCGGCGAGCTTGGCCTGCCCATCGTCGCGGTAGGACGCCGCGTCCAGCTCGGTCTTCAAGGTCGCCGCGTCCAGCGCGTTGCCGGGAACCAGCACCAACGGGCGCCCGTACACCCGGGTCGGGATCTGCCACCGCAGTTCGCCGAACCGCTGGCTGACCTGCTGGTTCAGATACACCGTGTAGGGAATCAGAAAGCCGAGCGCAAGCGCGAACGCGGCAAATCCCCAGACGATCAGCCTGCGTTGCCAGCGGGAGCCTTGCTCATGGGAGTCGTCCTCGAAGTCTTCGGGATCGTCGTGGTCGTAGCGTCGGGGCACGGGGATGCGGGAATGTAGAGTCCGGCGAGTCTAGCGCAGCGATGCCATGGCTGCCGCCCGCCGGCCCCGTCGACTTAAGCGTGGCTTACAAAACGCTGCGCGCGGTCCGCCCATGCGGACCATCCCGCCGACGATGCTCGGAATCGGCGGCCACCCCTCGTACACTGCGGGTCCACCGCGCCGTCCACGCCTTGCCCGACGACTGCGCGTCACCTTGCATGAGCTGCACGCTGGAGTTTTCAAGGAATGTCGATGTCCCTGGCCGACGCGCGTTATCTGTTCAACCGCGTGCTCGGTCTGATCCACCGCAGCGTGGCGAGCCTGCGCACACGTGGCTGGCGCGCCACCTGGCAGCGCATCCTCGTGCACACCCAGGCGCCACCGGTCGCGCTCGGCACGCCATTGTGGTTGCCGCCGCCTGCGCCATTTGCCGCATTCGCGCTGCCGCATAGCGCCAGCCCGCGGGTGACGGTGGTGATTCCCGTGTACAACCACATCGCGCATACGCTGGCCTGCCTGCGCGCGCTGGCCGCGCATCCGCCGCAGCTGGCGGTGGAAATCGTGGTGGTGGACGATGGCAGCAGCGACGCCACCACCGAGCAGCTGCCGCAGATCACGGGTCTGCACTACCACCGGCGTTCCAGCAACGGCGGCTTCATCGCTGCCTGCAACGACGGCATCATGCTGGCACGCGGCGACTATGTGGTGTTGCTCAACAACGACACCATTCCGCAGCCTGGCTGGCTGGATCGGCTGATCGACACCTTCGAGCAGGCTCCGGACGCCGGGCTGGTCGGCGCGCAGCTGGTGTATCCGGACGGGCGGCTGCAGGAATCCGGCGGCGTGGTGTTCGCCGATGGCAGCGCCTGGAGCTATGGCCGTTTCGAATCGGCCGACGACCCGCGTTACGCCTACGTGCGTGCGATGGATTACTGCTCGGGCGCGGCCATCGCGCTGCCGCGCGCCTTGCTGCAGACGCTGGGCGGACTGGATCGCCGCTACATGCCCGCCTATTACGAGGACACCGACCTGGCATTCGCGGTGCGCGCGGCCGGTCACCAGGTCCTGGTGCAACCGGCCAGCGTGGTGGTGCACGACGAAGGCACCAGCAATGGCACCGATCCCCGGGTCGGGGTCAAGGCCTACCAGGTCCGCAACCAGGCGGTATTCGCCGAGAAGTGGCGACACGTGCTGCCGAAGCAGCTGCGGGCAGGCACGGTGCCGGGGCCGGCGCAGCTGCACCGCGCGCAACGTCAGGTGCTGATCCTGGACGAATGCGTGCCGCAACCGGACCGCGACTCCGGATCGCTGCGACAGTTCAACCTGATCCGCTTGCTGCGCGAGGAAGGCGCCCATGTGGTGTTCGTCCCCACCCGGCGCGAACACGCCGGGCGCCATACCCTGGCGCTGCAGCAGTTGGGCGTGGAAGTCTGGTACGCCCCCTTCCTGGACGGCATCGGCGGCTGGCTACGCACGCACGGCGCGCGGTTCGCGGCCGTGCTGCTGGTGCGTCATCACGTGGCGCACGCCTGTCTGCCGCTACTGAAACAGTACGCTCCGCAGGCACGCACGCTGTTCGACACCGTGGACCTGCACTACCTGCGCGAACGCCGCGGCGCCGAACTCGCCGGCGATGCCACTCTGCTGCGCAGCGCCGAGCGCACCCGCGCGCGCGAACTGGACATCATGGCGGCCACCGACGTCACCGTGCTGGTGTCGGCCGCCGAGCAGGCGCAACTGCGCGCGGACGCGCCGCAGCTGCGCACCGCCCTGCTGTCGAATCTGCATGAGGTGGCCGGTAGCGGCCAGCCCTTCGCGCAACGCCGCGATCTGGTCTTCGTCGGCGGGTTTCGCCACTCGCCGAACGTGGACGCGGCGCAGTGGTTCATCAGCGCGATCTTCCCGTTGGTGCGCGCCGAACTGCCCGACGTGGTGTTTCACTGCATCGGCGCGGACCTGCCCGAGGCGCTCAAGCTGCTCGCCGAGGAGTCTCCCGGCGTACGGTTGCACGGCCATGTGCCGGACCTGACGCCGTTCATGGACAACGTACGGGTCGCGGTGGCGCCGTTGCGCTTCGGCGCAGGCGTCAAAGGCAAGATCAATCTCAGCATGGCGCATGGCCAGCCGGTGGTCGGCACCACCTGCGCGGTGGAGGGAATGCATCTACGCGATGGCGACGACGTCTGCGTGGCCGATCAGGCCGATGCCTTCGCCAGCGCCGTCGTGCGCCTGTACCGCGATGCGGCGCTATGGCAGCGCCTGGCGGACAACGGCCTGCGCAACGTGGCCGAGCATTTTTCGCTGGATGCCGCACGCGACACGGTACGCGCGTTGTTCATCGCCGAGTGAGCCGGCGCGTACAGCAGCGTTGAAACTCCCTACCGGCGCTGCTCGCTCACCGCCCTGACCCTGCGGGTGAACTCGGCCAGTTCCGGCAGCCCGGGATCCAGCTGGTGCGCCTGGTCCTGCGCACGTCGGGCAAACGCCGCATCCTCCTGCCCCAGGCGCTCGCTGCCGACGGCGATCCAGCGCTGTGCCAGCCGGCGGCGTGCGTCGGCCACCGCGTCGCCACCGGGAGTGAGCGCCTGCCAGGCGTCCAGGCAGCCGCGCGCCGCACGCAGGCGGTTGTCGCGCAGTTCGTCCTCGAAACAGCGCCGGCTGGCGGGCGCCACGCGCGCGGCCGCCTGCAGCACACGGGGATCGCGCGGCGCCAGGGCCTGCGCAGCGCGCACGGCGTCGTAGGCGCTGGCGCCGGGCGGCGTCATCCATTGCTGGCGCGCCTCGGCCTCGGCCACCTGCAGCAGCAGCGCACGCAGACGGCGTTCGCGCACGCTGCGCGAGAGCCCGGTCTCCGGCCCGCGCTGCGCGTCGCGCGCGCGCGCGATGGCCTGCTCGGCCTGGACGATCGCCGGGTGACCAAGCGCCAGTTCCTGCGCCTGGTGCAGCGACTGCGCTGCCTGGTCGAAGCGGAAATCCGCTGCCTGCCGCGCGGCCTGCGCGGCGTATTCGCCGGCCACCCGTTCGCGCCCTTGCCGTGCCCCGGCGTCCTGCGGCTCGGCCGCCAACACCGCGTTGAAATCGCGCGCGGCCGGCGCCAGCCGCCCTCGCCGCAGCAACGCCTCGGCGCGTTGCCGGCGCTGGTCCAGCAGGCGGTGGTACTGCCCTTCGGTCGATGGCAGATCGACATGCCCCGGGTCGTAGCGCCTGGCGGCCGCCAACAAACCGGCGGCCTCGCCGAGCGCATCGCGGGCCAGCGCCTGGCGCGCCTGCGCCAACACATCGGTAAGGGCATCCTCGCGCCCCTCCAGCGCATCGGTCCGCTCCGGCGCCAGGGTCAGGATGCGTTGAAACAGCGGTAGCGCACTGTCCGGCGTGCCATCCAGCCGGCCTTGTCGCTGTGCGGCCACCGCCTGCGCCAGCAAGGCGTCCAGCCCCGTAAGTTGCGCCTGCAGGCGGCGCAGCTGCAGCGCAACCGGCGCGATCCGTGCCTGCGGCACCTCCAACGCGCCGGCCAGCGCCAGCGCGCGCTGCGCGGTGGCGACGTCGCCGACCGCGATCGCCGCGCGTGCCTGCATCACCGCGGCCGCGCCGGTCCGCGCCAGCCCGGTGCGCGCCTCGCTGCGGTCGCTGTCCAACGCCAGCGCAGCGGCGAACAGCTCGCGCGCGCCATTGCCGTCGGCAGCACTGAGCTTGCCGCGCGCCAATGCCGCATCGCCCCGTTGCAGCAGTCGTTGAACGCGGGTGTCCGGCCATAGCCAGTCGGCCAACGGCTTGCGCAGAGCGACCACACCCACCAGCAGGCAGACGCACAGCGCCAGCACCACCCGCCAGAGCGCGCGATTGCGCAGCGGCGCCCAAAGGCGCGGCGACCTGGCCCAGCGTGGCAGCGGAAACATGCGGTGGCGTCCATCCTTGGCGCGACCTGACGGGGACGCGTTCACCCCGCCATGGTAGCGACATGCCGCGAAGGCGGCGTGGGGTGTTCGGGAATCGGGAATCGGGAATCGGGAATCGGGAATCGGGAATCGGGAGTCGGGAGTCGGGAGTCGGGAGTCGTTGAGGCTGGCACGGTGCGCCTCGAAGGATCGCAGAACGCTGCGGCCTTGCCGGCCGCTTAGCCCAGCCGTCGCACTTCGCTGACGCCGGGCAAGGCATCCAGCTTGCCCAGCAGCGCCGACAACTGGCCGTAGTCGCTGACCTTCAGCCGCAGCCGCAACTGCGCCCGTCCGGTGTCGCGCACGTTGTCGCTGTTGATCTCCAGCACGTGCGCGTCCTCCTGCGCGATCAGGTTGGTGATGTCCTTGAGCAGCCAGCGTCGATCCACCGCGCGCACCTGCACGTCCACTTCATAACCGCCGCCCGCCTTGCCCCATTCCACCGGCAGCACGCGCTGGGGGTGGGCGGCGGCCAGCCGCGCCAACGCCGCGCAGTCGCTGCGATGCACGGTCACGCCGCGGCCGCGGGTCAGATAACCGGCGATCGGTTCGCCGGCCACCGGCTGGCAGCAACGCGCCAGCTGCACCAGCAGGTTGCCCACGCCCTGTACGGTGAATTTGGATTTGCCCAGGCCCTCGCGGCGCGCGGTCGGACGCGGCGGCGCAGGCGCCGCCGGCTGCGACGCCGCGCGCTCGGCTTCCAGCAGCGCACGGCTGACCTGGTTGGGTCCGGTGTCGCCCAGCGCCACCTGGATGTACAGCTCGTCCACGCTGTCGGCATGGAATTTGCGCGTGGCCACGCCCAGATCCGCGTGCTGCAGGCCCAGGCGTTTGAGTTCACGGTCGAGCAGGTCCTTGCCCGCCTGCACGTTGCGTGCGCGATCGAGCTTGTGGAACCAGGCGCGCACCTTGTCGCGCGAGCGCCCGCTGGCCAGGAATCCATTGGCGGCCAGCAACCAGTCGCGGCGCGGATCCGCCTCCTTGGCGGTCATGATCTCCACGCGGTCGCCGCTGCGCAGCCGGTAGGTCAGCGGCACGATACGATCGTTGACACGCGCCCCGCGGCAGCGGTGCCCCACCATGGTGTGTACGTGGTACGCGAAGTCCAGCGGCGTGGCGCCCTGCGGCAGATCGATGACCTCGCCCTTTGGAGTCAGCGCATACACGCGGTCTTCGATCAGCTCGGCATCCAGCGCGCCGGCCAGTTCGCCATGCTCGCCTTCCTGCACCTGCTCCAGCAGCTGGCGCATCCACAGGATCTTGCGATCGAAAGCCTTTTCGGCGCCCTTGCCGCCTTCCTTGTATTTCCAGTGCGCGGCCACGCCGAGTTCGGCTTGCGCGTGCATTTCGAAGGTGCGGATCTGGATTTCGATGGTGCGCCCTTCCGGGCCGACCACGGCCGTGTGCAACGAGCGGTAGTCGTTGGCCTTGGGCCGGGCGATGTAGTCGTCGAACTCGCTGGGCACCGGCGTCCACAGCGAATGCACCGCACCCAACGCGGCATAGCAGGCGGCCACGTCGTCCACCATGACGCGTACCGCACGCACGTCGTAGAGCTGGTCGAACGACAGCCGCTTCTTCTGCATCTTCCGCCAGATGCTGTAGATGTGCTTGGGCCGCCCGCTGACCTCCGCGCGCAGGCCTTGCTGCACCAGCGCGGCGGACAGGGCGCGCTTGACCGCCTCGATGTAGCGCTCGCGCGCGATGCGGGTCTCGTCGACTTCGCGTGCGATGCGGCGATAGGTATCCGGCTCCAGGTGCCGGAACGCCAGGTCCTCCAGTTCCCACTTCACCTGCCAGATGCCCAGCCGGTTGGCCAGTGGGGCGTGGATGTCGCGGGTGAGCTGGGCCAGCGCGCGGCGCTGCACTTCGCCGAGCCGGTCGGCCACGCGCATGCGTGCCAGTTGCCGCGCCAACAGGATTGGCACCACGCGCAGGTCGTGGATGATCGACAACAGCAACCGCCGCAGGCCCTCGCTGTTGCGCCCGGCATCGCGGCCCGCGTGCAGTGCCCACACCTGATCGGCCGCGTCCAGCCCCTCCAGCAGTCCCTCCACCGCCACCCGGCGCTCCGGCGGGTGCCAGGGCAGCCCGGCAGCCGCGCCGCGCAGGCTCGGCAGATCGAACAGCAGCGCCGCCACCAGGGTGGCTTCGTCGGCCGCCAGCAACGCCAGTGCGTCCAAGGTCTCGGCCAGCAATGCCCATGTGTCGGCGGCAGGCACGGCCGGCGCGCTCGGGTCCCAGGCCTGTTCCAGCGCCTCGCGCAGAGACGGGGCGATCGACGCGACAGCCGGACGCTGCAACAAGGCATGCAGGCGTTCGGATGGAGAACGGGTCACAACGGTGGACACGGGTGGGCGGCGATCATGGGGGCTGATGTGTACGGTAACGTGCGCGTCACCATCCCCACAACGGACGATTTCGGCGTCGACGCCGGCCCTGGCGATTGACGCACTTACGCGCGGTTCACCCGCCGCTGCCGTGATCGAGGCTTGGTGCGTGAGACTTCGCGCACATCGTCGACCCCGACTCGATCGGCGAGCGCGCATTTTTTACGCGCCTTTTACAACTCGTCCAAATCGCCTGCCTATGCTCCATCGACGCCATCGCGGCATCCGGCTGCGCTGGCGTCTCCGACCAATGACCGAGGTGAGCCGATGAAGACCTGGAAGAAGCCTGTCGTGCGTGAAGTGAACTGCGGTGCCGAAATCAACTGCTACGTCTCCGGCGAGTTTTGATCCGACGACACGCAGCTCCCCCGCCCTTCCCCTGGATGCATGACCGGCCGTTGCCGGCAGAGTAGGTCACAGTTTTCCATGCGCATCATCGTTCTGGGATCGGCGGCCGGCGGTGGGCACCCGCAGTGGAATTGCCACACTCCCGCAAGCCAGCGGGCGTGGCAGCAAACAGACGGTGCCCAGCGTCGTACCCAGGCAAGCATCGCCGTCAGTGCCGACGGCCAGCGCTGGGTATTGATCAATGCCTCCCCCGATTTCCGCCAGCAGATTCTTGCAACCCCTGCGCTCTGGCCGCAGCAGGGCCTGCGGCACTCGCCGATCGAGGCCGTGCTGCTGACCAGTGGCGAGATCGACCACATTGCCGGCCTGCTGTCGATGCGGGAAAGCCAGTCGTTCTCGCTGCATGCCAGCCGCCGCGTGCTCGATGTACTGGCGCAGAATCCGGTCTTCGACGCCCTCAATGCGCACTATGTGTCCCGCCAGCCGTTTACGCTGGACACGCCGCTGTCGCTGCTGGGCCTGCAACTGACGCCGTTCTCGGTACCGGGCAAGGTGCCGCTGTTCATGGAATCGCGCAGCGGCGGCGACCTGGCCGGCAGCAATGAAGAAACCCTGGGGCTGACCATCGATGACGGTCGCCATCGCGTGCATTACATCCCTGGCTGCGCCGCCATGACCGACGCGTTGCGCGCACGCCTGCACGGCGCCGAACTGGTGTTCTTCGACGGCACGCTATGGCGCGACGATGAAATGGTGCAACTGGGCGTCAGCCAGAAGACCGGCCGACGCATGGGCCATCTGAGCATCGACGGAGCAGACGGCACCATGGCGGCATTCGCGTCGCTGGACGTGGCGCGCAAGATTTTCATCCACATCAACACCACCAATCCGGTGCTCAATCTCCACTCGCCCGAGTACGCCAGCGCGCGCGCCCAAGGCTGGGAAGTTGCGCACGATGGCCTGGAGATCGCCCTGTGACTATCCTGCTCACCCCCAGCCAGCTGGAAGCGGATCTGCGCGCCATCGGCGCGCGCCTGTATCACGACCAACACCCGTTCCATGCACTGCTGCACGAGGGCAAGCTCGATCGCGGCCAGGTACAGGCCTGGGCGCTGAATCGCTTCGAATACCAGCGCTGCATTCCGCTCAAGGACGCGGCCATCCTGGCGCGCATGGACGACCCGGCGCTGCGCCGGATCTGGCGCCAGCGCATCCTCGACCACGACGGCAACAGCGCGGCCGACGGCGGTATCGCGCGCTGGCTGCATCTGACCGATGCGCTGGGCTTGGACCGTCACCTGGTGGAATCCGGGCGCGCGCTGCTGCCGGGCACGCGCTTCGCGGTGCAGGCGTACCTGCAGTTCGTGCGCGAAAAAAGCCTGCTCGAGGCGATCGCGTCCTCGCTCACCGAACTGTTCGCACCCAACATCATCGGCCAGCGCGTGGCCGGCATGCTCAAGCACTACGACTTCGTTTCGCCGGAAGCACTGGCCTACTTCGAGCATCGCCTGACCGAGGCACCACGCGATTCGGATTTCGCGCTCGACTATGTCAAGCAGTACGCCGATACCGTGGAGAAGCAGCAACTGGTCAAGAACGCGCTGCATTTCAAGTGCTCGGTGTTGTGGGCGCAGCTGGACGCCTTGCACGTGGCCTACGTCGCACCGGGCATCGTCTGGCCGGATGCGTTCGTTCCCGACCGCCACGCCAGCCGGGCCGCCGCGTGAGCAGCATCGGCCGCGACAGCCAGCCGGCGCTACGCGCAGGAGTGCGATTGCAGCACGATCGCGCGCGCGACCAATGGGTCCTGCTCGCCCCCGAACGCGTGGTCGAGCTGGACGAGATCGCGGTGGCGGTGGCGCAGCGTTTCGACGGCGTGCGTACGGTGGCGCAGATCGCGCTGGAGCTGGCGGCCGAATTCGATGCCGATGCCGCCGAGATCGAAGCGGACGTGATCGAACTCGTCAGCACCCTGCAGCAGAAGCGTCTGTTGAAGCCATGAGCAGCGCAGTGCCGCCACCGCCGCTGTCCGTATTGCTGGAGCTGACCCACCGCTGCCCGTTGGCGTGCCCGTACTGTTCCAACCCGATCGCACTGGCAGCGCTGCGCGAAGAGATGGATACCGCGGGTTGGCGCTCGCTGCTGCAGCAGGCCGCCGACATGGGCGTGCTGCAAGCGCATTTCTCCGGCGGCGAGCCGATGCTGCGCAAGGATCTGCCCGAACTGGTGGCGCATGCGCGTGCGCTCGGGCTGTACAGCAACCTGATCACCTCCGGCGTGGCCGGCGGCGAGCCGATGCTGGACCAGTTGCAGGCCGCCGGGCTGGAGCATGTGCAATTGAGCGTGCAGGACGTGGACCCTGCCGGTGCCGATCGTATCGCCGGGTATCGCAACAGCCTGGCGAAGAAGCGCGAGTTCGCGGCCGCCGTCCGCGCGCGCGGGTTGCCGCTGACGATCAATGCGGTGTTGCACCGGCACAACGCCGACCGCGTGCCCGGCATGATCGCGCTGGCGCTGGAATGGCAGGCCGAGCGCATCGAAGTCGCCCACACCCAATACTATGGCTGGGGCCTGCGTAACAGGGCCGCGTTGATGCCCAGCCGCGAGCAACTGATGGCGACCGTGGCTGCAGTGGAGACCGCCCGCCGCGACCACGGCGACCGCCTGGCGATCGACTTCGTCACCCCCGACTACTACGCGCGCCAGCCCAAGCCCTGCATGGGCGGCTGGGGCCAGCGTTTCGTCAACATCTCCCCACGCGGCGACGTGCTGCCCTGCCATGCCGCCGAAACCATCGACGGCCTGCGCTTCGACAACCTGCGCGACCGCTCGCTGGCCGATATCTGGAACCATGGCGATGCGTTCGTGCGCTTCCGCGGCACCGCGTGGATGCCCGAGGTCTGCCAGGGGTGCCCCAGGCGCGAGATCGACTGGGGCGGTTGCCGCTGCCAGGCGCTGGCGCTCAGTGGCGATGCCGCCACGCTGGACCCGGTGTGCGAGCGCTCGCCCGCGCACGCGCAGGTGCGCGCCACCGCCGAACGCGAAGCGGCGGCACCGGCACCGGCATTCGTCTACCGCCGCCCGGAGCGTGCCGAACGCGCGCCTTCCATCGCCGAGACGACGCCGGCGGACTGACCACAGCGTCCCTGCAGCACATGCGAAAGCGGCGGGCTGTCGCGCGCCGATCGATGTCGGCACAATGACAGCCTGCCTGGGTACCGTTGCCGTTGCGTGCGGTTCCCGCACCCTGGTTTCCGCCGCCGCACAGCAGCCGGGCGATCCGCTAATCGCTGCGAACCCGACCCATCACCGCCAGCCCGTCCAGCGTCTACACTAGCGTCCTCTTATCGACGGATGGCTCCCATGTCGCTCGCACGCCGCCTTGCTGTGCTGGTCTGCCTGACTCTTGCATCGACCGCCACACCGGCGCTGGCCCAACGCGCCGTGCAGGGAGACCTGCAATCGCAGATGAGCGCCGAACAGTTCAAGGCTGCCGGCCTGGACAAACTCTCCGCCAGCGAACTGGCCGCGCTCAACGATTGGCTGCAGGGCAAGGTCGCCAAGGAGGCGGCGGTGGTGGTCGAGCAGGCCAAGGAAGCCGGCCGCCAGGAAGTCATCGTCAAGAACCGCGGCTTCTTCGACTTCGGCAGCAAGGAGCCGATCGAAAGCAGCATCGTGGGCGAGTTCAGGGGGTACGCCAAGGGCCGCGTCTATACGCTGGCCAATGGCCAGGAGTGGGAACAGACCGACGCGGCCAGCCTGTCGGGCGTGCGCAAGGACGCCCCCAAGGTGAAGATCAAGCCGGGCCTGGTCGGCGTGTGGTATCTGCAGATCGAGGGCTACAACACGCCGGCCAAGGTGCGGCGGATCAAGTAAGCGCCGCTCCAGGCCGCGCCAATGCGCCGTGCTTCGCCACCTGCCGGCGACACACACGGGGCGACTGACGGGTTCCGACAACGGGCATGGCGATGCCCGCGACGATGCGCGCACTCGACGCGTTGGCGCGCTACAGAAAGTGGATGCCGGTGCCGTTGACAGAGCACCTCAGCTGCGCCGCCGCACAGTGGATACGTCGTGCTGGTCGCATTTCCGCACTGCCGATCGCCGTCGCTTCGCTTACGCCACCACCATGCCCTTGTCGGCCGTCGGAAAGGCCAGGCCTCTGCCAGACTCCAGCTGCAGCTCCCGTCGTCCTGCTCCTGCAGCAGGCCACCGTCCGCCTGCAGCCACTCGCAGCGCCCTGCGCTGCATCCGGAGACCACCATGCGCTTGATCACTCGTTGTGCCATCGCGGCGATGCTGCTCATCACCGGGTCGGCACTGGCCGGTACCGCTGCCGAGCAGTGCACGCTGCCGGAGATCGGCTTCGACCAGGCGCTGGTCTGCTATCGCAACGCGGTGGAGCAACAGCCACTGGTCTATCGCCGCCTCGCGACCAGTAGCGTGAACGGCGTTGAGCGACGCGATTACCTGCTGACCTCGCAGACCTGGTCGCCCGAGTCGCTGGTCGCGCCGGCCATCTGGCAGCACGACGTGGCGATCTACGTGCCGCCCGATGCGCTGCCGGAACGGGCCGTGCTGTTCTCCACCAATGGCTCGCGCAATGCGGCGCCCGGCAGCGTGGCGCAGCCAGCCAGCGAGTTGCCGCCGGAGGCGCTGGCGGAGCTGGCGCAACGCAGCCGCACGGTGGTGATCGCATTGAGCGATCTTCCCAATCAGGCCTTGACGTATCGCGGCGACGACACGCCGCGCCGCGAGGACGACAGCGTGGCCTACACCTGGGCACAATTCCTCAAGGCGCCGCAGCAGCGCAAGACCCTGCCGCTGCACGTGCCGATGGCTGCTGCGATCGCGCGCGCCATGTCGCTTGCCGAACGCGAACTGGCGCCGCTGCGCATCCAGCGTTTCATCCTTACCGGCGCTTCCAAGCGCGGCTGGGCAAGCTGGCATGCCACCATCGCCGACCCGCGCGTGGAGGCGGTGGTGCCATTCGTGATCGATATCCTGAATATGCCGGCCGTGCTGGATCACATGTTCCGGACCTATGGCGGCAACTGGCCGATCGCGTTCAGTGCCTACGCCAAGCAGGGGATCACCACCCAGTTGCAGACTCCGGAGTTCGCGCAACTGATGCAGTTGCAGGATCCGTTCAATTATCTGCGTACGCGCTACCGCAAGCGTCTGTCCGTGCCCAAGTACATCGTCAACGCCAGCGGCGACGACTTCTTCCTGCCCGACAACACGCAGTTTTTCTACGACGCGCTTCCGGGCAGCAAGGCCTTGCGCATGGTGCCCAACAGCGGGCACAGGGACATCCGCGCTTCGATCGTCGACACCTTGGTGCCCTTCGTCGCCCGGCTGCAGCAGCAGCGCCCGCTCCCGCGCATCAGCGATGCGCTGGACACGGGACCACTCCGGCAGATCCGTCTGCGCTTCACCGAACGTCCGACCCGCTTGCGGCTCTGGAGCGCCAGCAATGCGCAGGCGCGCGATTTCCGCTATGCCTGCGGTGTGCGTTACAGCGCCACGGCATTGCCGTTGCCGCACGGCGACAGGATCGCCGTACCGGTAGAGTTACCGGAGGTCGGCTGGAGCGCCTATTTCGTCGAAGCCACATACGCGGATGGATTCGTCGCCACCAGCCAGACCTACATCCTCGGCAAGCAGCCCTACCCCACCCAGGCACCGCCGACCGACAACGCCGCCTGCAGCACGTTGCCAGGAATCGCGTCCGGTGCCGCCGCGCGCTGAGTGCCTGCCTGCACTCTGCAGCGACAGCGGCGGCACGCGTTGTCGGCTCGCCACTGTTGGCTATCGCAGCACATCGGCACACGCCTCGCCGTCGAGCATTGCCACCCTCTCGCAGCCGGGCGCTGGGTCGCTGGCGATCCAGCGCCGGCGGACCCGGTGGATCGCGTTGCTGGCGCTGGCTTGACCTGCCGTGTCAGCGCGACCGCGACGTCGGCATCGCTTCAAATAGATGGTGTTGGCCAGATTGCGCAACGAAGTCCGCACAGATCCGGCGAAAAGGGCCGAATCGTCGCTTGAGCCCGTCAGCAAGATCGATCCAACCCGGCTGGACCATTGACATCGTTGTCACCAACTTCTACACAGGCCCGTACGCGCTGACGGCACGGGCCGATCGGACGGATCAAAGGACTGCATGTGGCTGCGACCTCGCACTCTGCTCAGGCGTCTGTCTTGCCCACCTCACCGACCGCCACCGGCTTCATCGCCGCCGATGTCGGCGGCACGCACGTCCGTCTCGGCCATGTGGCGCAGGCGGATGCGGCGGCGATCGAACTCCTGCACTACCGCACCTATCGCTGCGCCGAATTCACCAGCCTCGAGGCCATCCTGGCCGACTTCCTGGCGCAGGTGAGCCGTGTCGATGCGATCGTGATCGCCAGCGCAGGCGTTGCCCTGGACGCGGACACCTTCATCAGCAACAACCTGCCATGGCGCATTTCGCCCAGGCAGCTGCGTAGCGCGCTCGCGCTGCGCAGCGTGCATCTGGTCAACGATTTCGAAGCGGTCGCCTATGCCGCCCCGCAGATGGAGGCGCGTGCGGTGCTGCAACTGAGCGGGCCCACACCCCGGCATGCGCGCGCCGCCGGCCCGATCCTCGTAGTCGGGCCGGGCACCGGGCTGGGGGCAGCCGTGTGGATCGATGCCAGGCCACGCCCGATCGTGCTGGCCACCGAGGCCGGCCAGGTCGCGCTGGCCAGCACGCACGCGCACGAAGCGCAGTTGCTGCGCCTGCTGCTACGCGACCGGCACTATCTGCCGCTCGAACACGTGCTGTCCGGCCCGGGCCTGCTCAGGCTGTACACCGCCGTCTGCGAACTGCATGGCGCGACCCCACGGCATGCGCTGCCTGCAGCGATCACCCATGCCGCCCTGCACGAAGGCGATGCGCTGGCGCACGACACCCTGCAGGTGTTCTGCGCCCTGCTCGGCCATGCCGTGGGCGATATGGCACTGGCCTACGGCGCGGCCGGCGGCATCTATCTGGCCGGCGGCATCCTGCCGAGCATCGGCACGTTCCTGGCGGCCAGCACGTTTCGCGCGCGCCTGCTGGACAAGGGCGGTATGCGCGAGGTGCTCGAACGCATCCCGGTCAAATTGGTCGAGCACGGGCAACTTGGCGTACTCGGCGCGGCCAACTGGTATCTGCAGCACCACGCTGACGTGTCGTAAGCGATCCACCGCGCGTTTCCCCAGCGCGCGGCTACATGCAAGCGCAAGACCCCGCAGCCGGCGAGCAGCGGCCCGCCGTCCATCCCTGTTCGTGATGAGGAGAGACATCATGAGATACAGCACCACCCTGCTGTCCAGTGCGATTGCGTTGTCGTTGGCATTGCCCGTTCAGGCCCAGGACACTGCCGGCACGCAAGCCACCGAGCTGGACGCCGTCCAGGTGGTCGGCATCCGCGCCAGCCTGGAAAAATCGCTGGACACCAAACGTAACAACGCAGGCATCTCCGAGGCGATCACCGCCGAGGACATCGGCAAGTTCCCCAGCACCAACGTGGCCGAAGCGTTGTCGCAGATTCCCGGCGTCACCCTGGACCGGCGCTTCGGCCAGGGCGAGCGGGTCAGCATCGATGGCACCGATCCCAGCCTGAACCTGTCGTTCCTGGACGGCCACCCGGTGGCGCAGGCGATCTGGCTGTATGGCGAACAACCCAGCCGCGGGTTCGACTACACCTTGCTGGCGCCGCAGATCCTGGGCCGTGCGGAAATCCTCAAATCCTCCGAAGCGCGGCTGATCGAAGGCAGCCTGGGCGGCACCGTGTTGATGCATACCCGCCAGCCGCTGGATCTGGAGGTCAACGAGGTGGCCGCCTCGATCGGTTACAGCTACAGCGAGCAGGCCAGCCAGGGCAAGCCGAACGCGGCACTGCTCTATAGCTGGAAGAACAGCGCCCAGACCTTCGGCATCGCAGTGTCGGCGCAGCATTACGAAGAGCGCGTGGACCGGCGCGGCATGGAAGTGTTCGGCTATGCGCCGGCCAGCAGTTTCGCCAATGCCGCAGGCACCGTGCCGCCCGATGCCGATGTGCCCAATTCGATCAATGCGGCCTGGTTCCAGCAGGACCGCGAGCGCGACAGCGCCGTGGTCAACCTGCAGCTCAAGCCCAGCGAGGCGCTGGAGTTCAATCTCAGCGGCTTGTACATCAAGGAGAGTTTCGACAACTACAACCAGTCGATGTACAGCTTCCTGACCTGGAATCCCGGCACTGTTGCTGCAGTGGACCGGCTGGGCGATGTGCGTAACGGTGTGGTGACCAGTGGCCATTCGCGCGCCAACGCCGATCCGCTCGGCGGCACGGTGATCTACGACAACAATGTGCGCGAATCGGAAGTCACCACCCGGGGGCTGGATCTGCGCGGCGCGTTTCGCGGCGAGGGCTGGGGCCTGACTGGACAGATCGGCCAAAGCAAGTCCGAGAACGAGGACCTGTCGCAATATTTCATCGAACCGTTCTACAACGGCGGCTTCAGCTGGGACACGCGCCGCGGCATCCGCTTCGACGACCCGGCCGGCGCACGCGATCCGGCCAACTGGGGCTCGGCCGGCGGCTGGTTCGGCAACAACGGCATCTTCTCCACCGAAAGCAAGGACAGCTATGGCCAGCTGGATCTGAACCTGCAGTTCGACAGCGTGTTCAATCAACTGCTGCTGGGCGTACGCCACGGCAAGCACGACGAACGCTTCGAACTCAACGTCTACGGCGGTGTGACACCTGGCACGCTGGCGGACGTGGGCACCATCGGCCTCACCGATCTGGACGGCTTCCATCCCGACCACGGCCGGCATGTACAGGCAGGCCGCAACAATGTGCTGAACTGGATCCGCAATAGCCCGGTGAACTATGCCGCGCCCGATCCGGCCAGCTATCTCAACAACACCTGGGCGCTGCAGCAGACCAACAACGCCGCCTACGCGCAGTTGAATTTTTCCGGTGGCGGCCTGCGCGGCAACCTCGGCGTGCGCTATGTCGATTCCAAGACCGAAGGCAGCGGCTTCGTCTACAGCGGCACGCCCTCGCTGGCCAACGCCGACAGCCTGTGGCAGACCCGCACCCGCAAGGAAGATTTCCTGCTGCCCTCGCTCACCCTGGCCTACGACACCAGCGCCGATTGGGTATTTCGCTTCGCCGCGGCCAAGGTGATCGCCTGGGCACCGTACAACCAGATGGTCAACAACACCTTCCTCAACGACACCACCTTGACCGGCAGCGGCGGCAATGCGGAGCTGTCGCCATACGAATCATGGAACTTCAATCTATCGGCCGAGTACTACTTCGCGCAGCAGTCGGTGGTGGCCTGGTCGGTGTTCTACAAGAAGATCGACAACTACATCGACACCAGCGCCAGCGTGGAGCGCCAGTACAACGCACTGCGCGATACTGCGCCGCAAAGCTGGGCGCAGTTGGTGGGCAGCAATGGCTGCACTGCCGACGGCTATTGCGACTACAGCATCCAGCGGCCGCGCAACGCCGGCACGGGCAAGGTCAAGGGCTTCAACCTGTCGTTCCAGCAACCCTTCGGCGACAGCGGCTTCGGCCTGACCGCCAACTACACCTACGCCAACGGCGAGAACAACACCGGCAATGCCCTGCCCTACCAGTCGCGCAACAGCGTAGCGGTCAGCCCGTACTACGAAAAGGGGCCGCTCAATGCACGGCTGACCTACAACTGGCGCGACAGCTATCTGGCCGGCGGCTACGTGGCCGGCGCGGCCCCGGCCAGTGTGGACGACTATGCCGAACTCGGTGCCAGCATCGGCTATGCGTTCAGCCCGAACTGGTCGCTGCAGCTGGATGCGCAGAACCTGCTGGATGAAGAGTATCTGCAGTACCTCGGCGACAAGGACCACCTGGCCGGCCGCTACAAGAGTGGGCGGCGGTACATGGCCACCTTGCATCTGAAGTTCTGATCCACGCCCGCGGCGACCGCATCGCGCCGCCCGTCAGGGTGGCCGATGCCCACGTGCCTGCGCAGCGCTGCAGGCCGTGTGGTGCTGACGGTTCGCGCCGTCAGCCGCGCAACGCGGCAACCCGCTGGGCCAGTTTCTTTGCCGAGACGCCGGATCTGGCACCCAGCTCCTGCGCGAATACCGACACCCGCAGCTCTTCCAGATCCCAGCGCAGCGCCTGCCAGTCGGCGCGCAGCTGCAACCCGTGTGCGGCCGCCTCGTCCAGCGCGTCCACGAACGGCTTGAGTTCGAGCATGCGTGCCTGGTCGCGTGCCGGATCGCGCTTGGCACGCTCGGTGCGCAGGATCATCGCCTTGAGATAGCGCGGATAGTTGGCCAGCGCTTCGGCAGGCGTCTGCCGCAGGAAGCCGGCATGCACCAGGCCGCGCAACTGCTGCTCCATATCGTCCAGGTTGCCGCGCGCCCAGCCCATCAACGGCGCCTCCAGCAGCGGCTTGAGTTCGGCTACCGCACCCAGGATGCTTTCGGCCAGTTTCAGCCGTTGCATCGCTTCACCGAACAGGCGCTTGCTCGCATCGTCGCGGCGCTGTGCAAAGGCGCCTGGATCGCGGATCGCGCCCAGGCCGTCGGCCAGCAACGCATTGAGCGCAGCATCGACCAGATCGCCGCGCAGGCGTTCCTGCGATTCGATCGCCGCATACAGCAGGCCGGTCTTGGGCGACACCGGCAACTGCTTGCGTGCCTGCTTGATCTTGTCGGTCAGGGCGATTTCCAGCAGCCGCCGCACGCCTCGCGGATGCGCCTGCACCGCCTCGTTGCGGTCGGCAAAGATACGTAGTGCTGCCGCCTCGCCTTGTTCCACCAGGGCCGGATACGCCGGCACACCGGCTTCGCCGGCCACCTGTTCGGGAATCGGCGCAGCCGGGAACTCGCGCAAGTCTTCGGCGGCCAGCGCGCGCCCGGCGCGCGCTGCGAATGCCTGCCCGGCACGTTCGCCGAAGCGCGCGCGCAGTGCGTCCAGATCGCGCGATTCGGCCAGCACCTTGCCGTTGTCATCGCGCAGCCGCAGGTTCATCGACAGATGCGAATCCAGCGCGTGTTCATCGAAATCCAATGCCGCCACCTGCACACCGGTGGCCTTGGACAGAAAGCGGGCCAGCTCGCCACGGAGATCGTCCGCAGATGGCAGGCTGTAGGCCTCGTAGAACGCGCGGCCGAAATCCGGCGCCGGCACGAAATTGCGCCGTTGCGCCTTGGGCAGGCTGCGGATCAGCGCCGACGCCTTGTCGGCCACGAAGCCCGGCGCCAGCCACGACAACCGCGCCGGATCCAGTGCATTGAGCAGGTGCAGCGGCACCTCCAGCGTCACGCCATCGTCGGCGGCGCCGGGCTCGAAACGGTAGTGCAGCGGCAGCCGCGCATCGCCGAGCGGGAAGTACTTCGGGAAACGATCGGCCTCGCTGCCTTCGCCAGGCAACAGGTCGTTCAAGCTCCAGTGCAGGGCACGGCGCTTGTCCGGCGGCAGGGTCTTCCACCACGCATCCAGCCCGCTGGCCGAATGCAGCTCGGCCGGAATCCGGTCCAGATACCAGCGCGCCTGCCAATCCTCGTCGGCCACGATGCCGGCGCGGCGCAGCTTGGCTTCTTCCTCGCGCGCCTGCTCCAGCACGCGCAGGTTGTCGGCGACGAATGCCGCACGCGTGTTGATCTCGCCGGTCACCAGGCCCTGACGGACGAACAGATCGTGCGCGGCCGCCGGGTCGATCTTGCCGAAGTGCACCGGTTTCTTGGGCGCCAGCACCAGACCGAACAGACTGATCTGCTCGGACGCCACCACCTGCCCCTGCGCCCGCGACCAGTGCGCATCGAAGTGCTTGCGCGCCAGCAGATGCCCCAATTCGGCAATGGCCCAGTCAGGCTCGATCGCCGCGTTGGTCATGCCCCAGACTTTTTGCGTGTCCAGCAGCGTGGCCGCCAGGATCCACGGCGGCGGCTTGCGTGCCAGCGCCGACCCGGGGAATGGCACGAAGCGACGCTGGCGTGCCGCCAGAAAATCGCCTTTCTCCGTGCGATGGCCGATCTGCGTCGGCAGACCGGCCAGCAGCGCGCGATGCAGGGCCTGATACGCGGCAGCGCGTTCGCGTTCGCTGATGCGTGACGAGGCTTCGCTGGCATCCCCCTGCCGGTGCGGCGCCGCCACCGCGGACTGCACCGGTACCGCGCCCGGATCGGCCTTGCCTTCGCGCGCCAGCCGCGCGGCGCGGTGCAGTTGCCCGCGCGTGGGCCGATTGGCGTGGTGTTCATCGGCGCGCGTCGGCGCGCTGGCATCGGCCAGCAGCGGCGCCAGGATGGCCGTGGCCGGCTCCTCGCTCCAGCCCAGCTCCTCGCACAGCAGCCGCAGCTGCCGGTGCAGCTCGCGCCATTCGCGCATGCGCAGGAAACCCAGGAAATGCCGGCCGCACCAGTCGCGTAACTTGGACTGGGTAAGGTCTTCATGCACCTGCCGGTAGGCCTCCCACAGGCGCAGGATGCCGACGAATTCCGAGCGCGCATCGGCGAACAGCGCATGTGCGTTGTCGGCGGCCTCGCGCGCCTCGGGTGGGCGCTCACGCGGATCCTGGATGCCCAGGAACGCAGCGATGATGATCATCTCGCGCAGGCAGCCATGCTGCTGCGCGGCCACCAGCATGCGCGCCAGTTTGACGTCCACCGGCAGGCGCGCCATCTGCCGGCCGATGGCGGTCAGACGCCGATCGGCATCGATCGCCCCCAGCTCCAGCAATTGCTGCCAGCCGTCGGCCACCGCACGCTCGTCCGGCGCTTCCAGGAACGGAAAGTCTTCGATCCGCCCCAGCCCCAGCTGCAGCATGCGCAGGATCACGCCCGACAACGAAGAGCGCCGGATTTCCGGATCGGTGAAGGCCGGGCGCGCGGCAAAGTCCGCTTCCGCATACAGCCGGTAGCAAATGCCTTCGGCGATGCGGCCGCAACGGCCCATGCGCTGGTTGGCGCTGGCCTGCGAGATCGGCTCGATGTGCAGGCGGTCCAGCTTCTGCCGCGGGCTGTAGCGCTTGACCCGCGCAAAGCCCGGATCCACCACATAGCGGATGCGCGGCACCGTCAACGAGGTCTCGGCGACATTGGTGGCCAGCACCAGGCGCCGGCGCGGGCCGGGGTTGAATACCCGGTCCTGGTCGGCCGCCGACAGCCGTGCATACAGCGGCATCACCTCGGTATCGCGGTACTTGCGGCGCTCCAACGCATGGTGCGCATCGCGGATCTCGCGTTCGCCCGGCAGGAACATCAGGACATCGCCACGCGGATCGATGCGGGTGATCTCGTCGACCGCCGCCACGATGGCGTCGTTGACGGTGCGCTCGCCATCGCGACCGCTCTCGGCCTCATCCCCGGCCGCCTCGCCCTCCAGCGGCCGATAGCGCACCTCCACCGGAAAGGTGCGGCCTTCCACGCTGATCACCGGCGCGTTGTCGAAATGCTGCGCGAAGCGTTCGGTATCGATGGTGGCCGAGGTGACGATCAGCTTGAGATCGGGCCGCTTTCTCAGCAGTTGCTTGAGGTAGCCGAGCAGGAAATCGATGTTGAGGCTGCGCTCGTGCGCCTCGTCCACGATGATGGTGTCGTACGCCGACAGCCAACGGTCGCTGGCGATCTCGGCCAGCAGGATGCCGTCGGTCATGAACTTGATGCGCGATTGCTCGCTTACCCGGTCGGTGAAGCGCACCTGAAAGCCGACCGTGGTGCCCAGCGGCGTCTTCAGCTCGTCGGCCACGCGTGCGGCCACCGCGCGCGCGGCGATCCGCCGTGGCTGGGTGCAGCCGATCATGCCCGCGGCCCCGCGCCGGGCAGCCAGGCACAGCTTGGGCAGCTGGGTGGTCTTGCCCGAGCCGGTCTCGCCGGCAATCACCACGACCTGGTGCTCGCGGATCAGTGCGACGATGCGCTCGGCCTCGCGTGCGATGGGCAGCTGCTCGTCCAGGGTGATGGCCGGCTGCTGCTCGGCCCGCGCCTGGCGCTGCGCCAGCGATGCCGCCAATGCTTGCTCGAACGCCTCGCGCGCCTGCACATTACCCGGCCTGCCCTGCCAGCGCGACCACAGGCCCAGCAAGCGGCCACGGTCGCGGCTCATCGCGCCATCGACAGCGCGGCGGCGCTCGCGCAAGGCATTGGCAAGATCGGTGTCGATAGCGCTCATTGATCCAAGAATGTGAAAGATTGAATGACGTTTAATCCTTTAGCCTGTCCATTGTGACGCCATATCCGTTCCATCAGACATCACTCCCTCGGTAAGGACCATCCCATGTCCAAGAAAAAGAACGCCAACAAGCCCGTCGTCGTCAATGACGCCCTGCCGGTCGCTGCCGCCTCCGCGCCGCATATCGATATCGGGATCAAGGATGCCGATCGCAAGCAGATCTCCGATGGTCTGGCACGCTACATGGCTGACGCCTTCACCCTGTATCTGAAGACCCATAACTTCCACTGGAACGTCACCGGGTCGATGTTCAACTCGCTGCACACCATGTTCGAAACCCAGTACACCGAGCAGTGGGCCGCGCTGGACGAAGTGGCCGAGCGCATCCGCGCCCTGGGCTACAACGCACCGGGCTCGTACCGGGAATTCGTCGCGCTGACCTCGATCCCGGAAGAACCGGGCCTGAGCGACAGCGCCGACTGGCGCGAAATGGTGCGCCAGCTGGTCAGTGGCAACGAAGCGGTCTGCCGCACCGCACGCAAGGTGCTGGGCACCGCCGACAACGCCGGCGACGATCCGACCGTGGACCTGCTGACCCAGCGCCTGCAGACCCACGAAAAGTACGCCTGGATGCTGCGTTCGCTGCTGCAGTAAACCCTCGGGCTTCGCCCCTTCGGGTTTGCCCAGGGTTTCGCTACTGCGAAACCTTGGGCCCCTGCTCAATTGCCTGCCACACCCCGCGCCTTCGGCGCGCCCCCTGACTCAGGGGGCTCAGCCATCTCCGCTTCGCGGACATGTCCCCCAACATTTGCGTTGCAAACGTTGGGCCCCCGCTACGCATCTCCACACCCCGCGCCTTCGGCGCGCCCCCTGACTCAGGGGGCTATTGGTGATTAGGTACACGACGATGGAGCGCATGGGGTACGGGACCTGCAGAACGCAGCAGTCTTTTGCCACACCCCCTGCATCTATTGCCGGAAATTGAGCCCCTATCCCATCGGGAGAGGCGTAGGGTGAGGGTACGGGGCGAAGCCTCATTGCGCTTGCTCCGCACAAGACTTCACACACTGCCGGCCATCCCGGTAGTCGCATCACGACAATTCCTGATGCCGCTTCGCGCAATCCGGCCCAGCATCACACCAACCAGGGCTTGACCCGCGCGGTATCCTAGGCCGATGTCTTCCCCCGCCCACGAACTGCTCAGCCGCGTCTTCGGTTACGACGCCTTCCGTGGTCCTCAGCAGGCCATCGTCGAACACGTCGCCGCCGGCAACGACGCGCTAGTGCTCATGCCCACCGGCGGCGGCAAGTCGCTGTGCTACCAGGTGCCAGCGCTGCTGCGCGACGGCATCGGCATCGTGGTTTCGCCGCTGATCGCGCTGATGCAGGACCAGGTCGAAGCGCTGCGCCAGCTCGGCGTGCGCGCCGAATTCCTCAATTCCACCCTGGACGCGGAAGCCGCGCAGCGGGTGGAGCGCGCCCTGCTCTCGGGCGATCTGGATCTGCTCTACGTCGCGCCGGAACGGCTGCTGACCCAGCGCTTCCTGTCGTTGCTGGAGCGCAGCCGCATCGCGCTGTTCGCCATCGACGAGGCGCATTGCGTCTCGCAATGGGGCCACGATTTCCGCCCCGAATACCGCCAGCTCACCGTCCTGCACGAGCGCTGGCCGCATATCCCGCGCATGGCGCTAACCGCCACCGCCGACCCGCCGACCCAACGCGAGATCGCCGAGCGCCTGGATCTGGCGGACGCGCGCCATTTCGTCAGCTCCTTCGACCGTCCCAACATCCGCTACACCGTGGTGCAGAAGGACAACGCGCGCAAGCAGCTGCAGGAGTTCCTGGGCCGCCATCGCGGCTGCGCCGGCATCGTCTATGCGATGTCGCGGCGCAAGGTGGAAGAAACCGCTCAGCAACTGTGCGCGCAAGGCTTCAATGCCCTGCCCTACCACGCCGGCCTGCCGGCGGACGTGCGCGCCGAAAACCAGCGCCGCTTCCTGCGCGAGGACGGCATCATCATGGCCGCGACCATCGCTTTCGGCATGGGCATCGACAAGCCCGACGTGCGCTTCGTGGCGCATGTGGACCTGCCCAAATCGCTGGAGGGCTACTACCAGGAAACCGGCCGCGCCGGCCGCGATGGCGAGGCCGCCGAGGCCTGGCTCTGCTACGGCCTGGGCGATGTGGTGTTGCTCAAGCAGATGATCGAACAGGGCGAAGCGGCCGAGGAGCGCAAGCGCCTGGAGCGCGCCAAGCTCGACCACCTGCTCGGCTATTGCGAATCCATGCAATGCCGCCGCCAGGTGCTGCTGGCCGGCTTCGGCGAGACCTATCCCAAGCCCTGCGGCAACTGCGACAACTGCCTGACCCCGGCGGCGGCCTGGGACGCCACGGTGGCGGCGCAGAAGGCGCTCAGCTGCGTGTATCGCAGCGGCCAGCGCTTTGGCGTGGGCCATTTGATCGACATCCTGCGCGGCGGCGCGAACGAGCGCATCAGGCAGTTGGGCCACGACCAGCTGAGCACCTATGGCATCGGCCGCGATCTGGACGAACGCACCTGGCGCAGCGTGTTCCGCCAATTGGTCGCCGCCAGCCTGCTGGAGGTCGACAGCGAAGGCCACGGCGGCCTGCGCCTGACCGATGCCAGCCGCCAGGTGCTCAAGGGCGAGCGTCAGGTGATGATGCGGCGAGAGAATCCGGCGGCCGGTCGCGACCGCGACCGCGGCGCCCAACGCACCGGCCTGCCCGTACAGCCGCAGGATCTGGTGCTGTTCAACGCCTTGCGCGGGCTGCGTGCGGAACTGGCCAAGGAACAGAATGTCCCGGCCTTCGTCATCTTCCACGACAGCACCTTGCGCAACATCGCCGAACAACGACCGACCAGCATCGACGCGCTGTCGCGCGTGGGCGGTATCGGCGGTGGGAAACTGGCCCGCTACGGCGCGCAGTTGATCGAAATCATCCGCGAGCAGGGGTGACGCAACGGCGAACGCCGGCATGGGCCACGCGCCTGCCCGACATTCCCCTGAATCGACAGCGGGCATTCAATCTGCCGTTGTTAGTTTCACGCAGTGAGCTGGCACGCGCTGCCAGTGCCTTGAGTAGAGTCGAACCGATGAAATGCAGCCTGCTTCTCCTGGCCACGCTGTTTGCCGCCGGTGGCGCGTTCGCCCAGAGCGGCGACGGCAGTGCCCAGCCGGCATCCGCGCGTGCGCTGGACCTGAGCATTCCACAGGCACCGGTGCAGTACCGCTCCGACCCGGAGTACAGCACCGACCCGCCCGGCACCTTCTACGGCGACAAAAGCGGCTCCCGGCCCGCGCTGGCGCGACCCAGCGCCGCATCGATCGCGGCCGAGCGCGCCGAGCAATGCCGGGGCCAGCTGCATGGCGCGGTCGAGACCGGCATCGGTTACTCCAGTCGCGGCGGCAACAGCAACTGGCAGGCCGCCAATCTGAATTCCTGCAAGACCTATTACGGCGACGACGGCAAGCCGCGTCAGATCGGCGTCAGCATCAGCGTCGGGCGGGGCGAAGGCCCGGTCTTTGGACCACGCTACGTTCCAGGCTACGGGCCTGGCCCGTTCGGTTGGTGACCATACGGCTGCGTCTGCGTTGACGAAGGATTCACCATTGCATCGCTGAGAATGAGGCTTGCCCCGCGAGACGTGCTCATGTCACAGAACAAGGACCGGCCGATTGTTTTCGTCGTCGAAGACGGCGACGGCACACGACAACTCAGCTGCCTTGTCCTGGAAAGTTATGGTTTCACCTGCCGTAGCGCGGGATCGGTCGAGGAAGCCCTGGCCCTGATCGAAAGCGATCCCCGCGTCGATGTGCTGTTCTCCGATATCCATTTCCCCGGCGGCCTCACCGGCGTCGACCTGGCAATCAAGGCCGCGCATGCGCCTTACAACCTGCCCGTCTTGCTGACCTCCGGGCTCGCCGTCGAATACGTGGAAGAAATCCTGCCTGACGGCGTGGCGTTTCTGGAAAAGCCCTATACGCCCGAGCAGCTGCTTACCGCCATCCGCAGCGTGATGGCCAAGCGCCGTACCTTGTCGAGTTCGGTCACCTGACGCGACCGCGTCGTCAGACGCAACAGACGCGCTTTGGGAGCTTGGCAAAAAGTACCGCCAGGGCGCGGCGAGATGCCAACGCAATCGACGAGACCGGGACCAAATCCCACTTCCCACCTGGAATGCATCGCTGACCGTCGATTGCCGCGATTGGCAGCCCATGCACTGCAGCCGCCCGAGCGCGACTGGATCGAACGCACCACTTACCGATCGATCGGATGCATCCGGGTGCATCGCATTTCACGCTGTCAATCAACGCGATCGCTAGGCTGACTGACAGTGCAGCGCATCGTTGCAGAATTTCAGGAGAATCCCATGGGCGACAATTCGTTTCTGTCACCAGCGTTCGTCATCTTGGTCATCGGCATCATCGGCGTGGTGTTCTGGCTGGTGACGCGCGCCAAGAAGAGGCGCAACAAGAAGTGAGTTCGCCGGCATCGGCAGCGCGCGGCGAGCGACGCTGCCGGAGGCCGACGATACGGACGTTGGGCGTCGGGCGACAGGCGTGCATGGCCTTCCTGGGCGCCTGGGTCGACCGCCTGAAGACCCACCGCGCAACTGCCCTGACCCTGGTGCGGTGATCGGTCCCAACGAGGTCCTGTTCGCAGCGGAGAGCATGTGCGCCGGTCGAATCGGCACGGCGGAGCGGCAGGGTCATGCCCACAGCAGGACAGCGATCAGAAGCGCTCGCCCGCTGGAAGGTAACGCCAGTGGCCGGGGGCGAGTTTGCCCAGCGATACGCGGCCGACCCGCAGCCGACGGATTCCCACCACCTCCAGGCCGACCTCGCTGCACATATGGCGCAACTGCCCGGGTTGCACCTGCTTGATCGCGAACCTCAGCCGCTGCTCGCTTTGCCAGCTCACCTTGCAGGGCGGCAGGCGACGCTCTTGGTACGTCAGGCCCTGCGTCAGCCGCGCCATGCCATAGGGGCGCAGCTCCCCACGCACGTCCACCACGTATTCCTGCTCGATCGAATCCGCATCCTCGGTCAGCCTGCGCAATACGCGGCGGTCCTGACTCAACACCAGCAGACCACTGGCCGCGTCCTCCAGTGGCAGCGGCGCATTGAGGCGCAGGAAGTGGCGCTTCAGCACGCGCATCGGCAGCAGGTCCAGCTCGCTCCGGGAGGTCGCCGTGGCCAGTGCCACCGCAGCGACGGCAGGCAGCCCCGCCGGTTTGTGCAGTAACAAGGTGACGGGCTCGGCGGGCGCCAGCACCGCCTCCGCTGCCAGGCTCACCTGTGCAGCGCTCGCCAGCGCCTGCGGCTCTTCCACGACCACACCGTCGACGCTGACCCAACCGCCTTCGATGTACTGCTGCGCCTGCCCGCGCGAGCAGGCGAACAGCGCGGCAACGCATTTATCCAGGCGGATGGGATCGGACATCGGGCGGGCTCGCTGGCGGGGACGGCAGTGTACGTGCTGGGGGCAGGCAACGGACCGCGTGCGCGGCACCTCCCCTTCCAGGTCTTGTCCGGACACCCAGGCAGCAACGCACCTCGGGTCCGGTAGCGCTGTCGCGCATGCTTCTGCCCCGCCCGGCAACGTGGGACACTCGGCGTTCCAACAGGAGAGCGCAGATGTTCATCAAGTTCGGCACCACGCGGGTACGGCTCAATCACATCTCCGTGGTCAACGACCCGTTCAATGCCGGCGAAAGCTTCGGCTCCTACTGCCACTCGGTACGTATTGGCCTGCTCTCCGGCGAAGAGGTCTTCGCGCGCTTCAATAGCGAAGCCGGCGCCGAGCAACTACATGCCGACGTGCTTGCCGCGCTGGAAGGCTGATCCGCGGCCGGGTCGTCGTCAGACGGCCTTCGCGCCACCGAGCAACAGCAGCGCCGCCTGCAGGTCGCGGAACTGGAACGGCTTCTGCAGGCCATGGCGATGGCGATAGCGCTCCGGGATGCCGCTTTGCGCGTAGCCGGTGACGAACAGATAGGGCACGTTGCGCGCGTCCAGTGCCTCGGCGACCGGAAACGACAATGTGCCGCCCAGGTTGACGTCCAGCACGGCCAGATCGATTCCACCGCGATGAACCGCTTCCAGCGCGGTCTCGACATCGCCGACCGTCGCGGCCACCTGATATCCCAGCTCGGCCAGGCAGTCCTCCAGCAGCATCGCCACCAGCGATTCGTCCTCGACCAGGAGCACGCGCAGGCTCAAGGCGCTCGCTCCTCGGACGCGGCCGGCAACGGGATGAACACCGTGTAGCGCACCCCGCGCGGCTCGAACGACAGCTTCACTTCGCCCTTGAGATCGTGGGCCAGGCCGCGCTCCAGCAGGCGCGCCCCGAAGCCCTTGCGTGCGGGCGGATGCACCGGCAGCCCGCCGGATTCCTGCCACACCAGTTCCAGCGCGCGCTGGCCATCGCGGTCATGCAGTTCCCAGACGATCTCCACGCAGCCCTGGGCCGACGACAATGCGCCGTGCTTGAGCGCGTTGGTACACAATTCGTGCAGTGCCATCGACAACGCCAGCGCGCGGCGCGGATCCAGCCGGCAGGACGCGCCCTGCAGCGTGAAGCGCGCACTGTCGCGTAAGTCGTACAGGCCAGCCGCATCGCGTGCCAGCTCCAGGATGTCGGCACTGACCCAGTTTTCCCGCGTCAGCGTGTCGTGCGCGCGCGACAGCGCCAGCAGCCGCGTCTGGATCTTTTCCTGCGCATCGGCCAGGTCGGCGGCGTTGGCGAACGACTGCCGCGCCAGCGACTGCACCATCACCAGCGAATTCTTGACCCGATGGTTGAGTTCGTTGATCAGCAGCTGCAGATGTTGCGCGTGTTGGGTGTGCTCGGTGATGTCGCGGGTGGCGCCGGCGATCGCTTCCACCTTGCCGTCTGGCCCGAATACCGGAGTGAAGATGTAGTCGTAGATGCGCAGCCCCTTGACCGAATGCGGAAACGGGACCTCGCCGCGGATCGGCTGACCGGTGGCGATCACCCGCTCGATCTCCTCGTCGTGCATGGCCGCATGCCAGGGCTCGTAACCCAGCTCCAGACACGTCTTGCCGGACGCATCTTCCCAGCGCATGCCCCACATGGTCAGCAGGGCCTGATTGGCGTAGACGAACCGGTGCCCGGTATCGAACACATACAACAGATCCGGTGTTGCCTGGAGCAAGGCCTCGTAGATACGCGACCTCGCGGCGTCTTCCTGATGCACGGCCATTGACGACACGGTCCTGAAGTTGAAACGCATTGATTGAGGAACGGCAGACAGAACCAGACCGCCACCGCCCTGCATCGCTTGCCGACATGCGCAACTGCATGCGCTGCCCGGCACTGTCGCTGCGTCACATAGTCGACAGCACGACGACGGTGCGTCGGCTTTGGTTAGCCACTCTAAGTGCAATACCGTGAACGCACGATCATCGCTGAATCGGGAAGATCCATGCACTTCTCGATATACGGCTGTCGCGAACTGGGCATACTTTTATCGGCTTCTGTATTCCAGCGTCCCGGAGGCGATTCGCGGCGCCCCACGTTGCTGCCACAGCGCAGCGATCGATGCACCCTGCGCGTCAATCCCGCCCGCCCGTGGACCACGTCATCGCGCCGCTGCTCCGCCGCCCCACTCACCTCACGTGATCGCGCGCGGTCCGGGATGGCTCGACCTGGCCGGTGCCGTGCTACAGGTCCACGCGCCGCGGATACCGCCGCCAGACCTGCCACGGCAGCTCGCAGTCACCGCCAGCGACGCTGTCGCCGCATCCTGCCGACCCTGTTAGCCTTGCGCCTTCCGTTGTCATCGCTGATGGGTCATGAAAAAAGCTGTGGTTCTGTTGTCTGGCGGCATGGATTCGGCCGCCGTCATCGCGCTCGCCCAGGAGCAGGGCTTTGCCGTGTACGCGTTGAGCGTGCGCTACGGTCAGCGCCACACCTCCGAGCTGGACGCCGCAGCTCGCGTGGCAGCAGCGCAGAAGGTGATGGCGCACAAGGTGGTCGACGTGGACCTGCGCAGCATCGGCGGCTCGGCGCTCACCGACGACATCGAGGTGCCCGAGGCGGGCGGCGCTGGCATTCCGGTCACCTACGTGCCTGCACGCAACACCATCATGCTGTCGCTGGCGCTCGGCTGGGCCGAGGTGGTAGGCGCCAATGATCTGTTCTGCGGCGTCAACGCCGTGGATTACTCCGGCTACCCGGACTGCCGGCCGGAATTCGTGCGCGCCTTCGAAGTGCTGGCCAACCTGGCCACCAAGGCTGGTGTGGAAGGCGCCGGAATGCGCGTGCATGCACCGCTGCAGTTCCTCAGCAAGGCCGATATCGTGCGTGAGGGCCTGCGCCTGGGCGTGGACTTCGGGCTCACTGTCTCCTGCTACCGCGCCGATGCCGACGGGCGCGCCTGTGGTCATTGCGACGCCTGCCGCCTGCGCGCCGCCGGCTTCGCCGATGCCGGCGTTGCAGATCCCACCCATTACGCGATTTCGTCTTGACGCCCGTGTAGGGTAGAATGCGCACCCCGACGCGCAGTCGGGCAGCGGGCCGTTAGCTCAGTCGGTAGAGCAGAAGACTTTTAATCTTTTGGTCGATGGTTCGAATCCATCACGGCCCACCATCTACAGCGAGGATCCGGAGGCAATCCCAGCCTCGCTCGCGCTCCGTCATTCGCGCCCCAGATACCCCCCGAAAGCGAATCCACCGTCAGCACTGCCTGGCAGGTCGCCCTGCGCGCGCAGCCGCCCCGGCATCGGTAATGATCGCATCGTCGATGCGCGCCCGAGCGCCGATCGTGCATTTGCGCCTGCAAGCGGACGCAGGCCGTCGGCAATCTTCCCGACGCCGCGGCAATGCCTGCAATGCGGCATCGGCGAGCGAGCCAGTCCTTATGGCGGCAGCTACAGAGCTCAGCGGCCCGGCTCGTCGTTCCAGAGGATCTTGTGCAGCTGCATCTGGAAGCGTACCGGCAGGCGATCGGCCACGATCCAGTCGGCCAGCTCCCGCGGCGTCACTTCGCTCTTGCTGGGCGAAAACCATACCGTGCAGCGGCGATCCAGCGCATGCGCAGCAACGATCTCGCGCGACCAGTCGTAGTCGGCACGGTTGCAGATCACGAACTTGATCTGGTCGCGCGCGGTCAGCAGCGGCAGATTGTCCCAGCGGTTGCGGTGTTGCTCGCCAGAGGCAGGGGTCTTGATGTCCACGATCCGCGATACACGCGGATCGACCTCGGAGACGTCCAGGGCGCCGGAGGTTTCCAGCGAGACATCGAAGCCGGCATCGCACAGCTTCTGCAGCAACACCAGGCAGCGCTTCTGCGCCAACGGTTCGCCGCCGGTCACGCAGACATGGCGAACGCCATGGCGGGCGACGTCGGCCAGGATGGCGTCGATGTCGTGCCATTGCCCGCCGTGGAAGGCGTAGGCGGTATCGCAATACTGGCAACGCAGCGGGCAACCGGTCAGTCGCACGAACACGGTCGGCCAGCCGGCGGCCTCGGCCTCACCCTGCAGGGACAGGAAGATCTCGGTGATCTTCAATCGCGGCAGGGGCGATTGGACGATCTCGCTGGGGACGGCGGCGGCGTTCATGGGCAAAGTATGCGCTGCGCGACAAGCGCGGGCGCGGGCTCAGCGCAGTTGCTGGCCCAGACGGATGGACTGCAGCCGCTCCTGCGCAACGCGTGCCGCGTCGCTGCCGGGGTATTGCGCTGCAACCTGCTGCAAGGTCTGCTGGGCTTCGTTGTTCTTACCTGCACCGTACTGCGACAGGCCAAGCTTCAACAGACCGCCAGCGGCCTTGTCGTGGGTGGGGTAGCGGCTGACCAGATCGCGAAACTGCGCCTCGGCCAGCTGAAAATTGCGGGTGGCGTAGTAGCTCTCGCCCAGCCAGTACAAGGCATTGGGGGTGTAGACGCCATTGGGATACAGCTCGAGAAAACTCAGGAACAGCTGCGACGCGTCGTCGTACTTGCCGTTCTTCAGCGCATCGAAGGCGACGTTGTACGCGGTGCGCTCTTCGTTACTGATCGCCAGCGTGCCCGGATCGCCATGGACAGTGGGCGGCTTCTCGGAAGTTGCCGCCGCTGCGGGACGCGCGGCCGAAGCCGGCGCAGGCGTGGCGCTACCGGTCGCGGCAGGCAATGGCGGCGTTGCGCCACCCGCACCTTCCAACCGGTTCAGACGCCCATCCAGGTCCAGATACTGGTCCTTGGATTGCTGCTTGAGCTGTTCGTTGTCGTGTTGCAGCTGTTCAACGGTCGAGCGCAGGGCCTGCAGGTCCGAACGCGCCTGCTGCAGCTGGTTGAGCAGATCGTTGTTGGCCTGACTGTTGGCCTGCTGCTGCTCGAGCACGGCGACACGGTCAGCGAGACTGGCCCGCTGCGCGTGTGCCGGCGCGGCGACCACCAGGGCCGCCGCGACGAACAGGGATGTCACCCGAAAGCGCATCGCTTCTTACTGAGCCGTGTACACGATTTCGACGCGACGGTTCTGCGACCAGCAGCTCTCGCTGGTTTCGGTGCAGACCGGACGCTCTTCACCGTAGCTGACCACGGTCAGCTGGCTGGCCGAACCACCGGCAGCCTGCAGAGCCGACGACACCGCGTTGCCGCGACGCTCGCCCAGGCCCATGTTGTACTCGCGCGAGCCGCGCTCGTCGGCATTGCCCTGCAGAGTGATGCGCGAGGACGGACGGTCACGCAGGTACTTGGCGTGGCACGCCATGATGGCCTGGAATTCCGGCTTCAGGGAGTCCTGATCCAGATCGAAGTAGACAACGCGCTGGCGCAGGCAGGCATCGGTATCCAGATCGCCCGGGCCGTACAGGCCAGAGGTCGACGGACCGGTCGGAGCGGTGGAACCGGCGGTGGTGTCGGTTGCCGGAGGCGGAGTTTCCTTCACCTTCTTGGAGCAACCGGCCAGCACGCCGACGGACAACAGGGAGACAAGCAAGACGCGGGTGGACTTGTTCATGGGATACCTATGGAGGCTCTGGGCCAATGAGTGGTTTAACGCAGCGAAATATTAACATTAATGCGCGGTTCGGTAAGGCCCCCACGCAGGTTCTCTTACGTCACCATCGGCCAGAACCAGACGCTGGCGAACCCGAGCGTCGGCGGATACCGCATACAGCACGCCCCGGCCACCCTCGCGTGCGGCGTACAACACCATGCTCGCGTTCGGCGCGAAGCTCGGCGACTCGTCCAGCGAGCCGGGCGAGAGCGTGCTCCAGCTGGGCGAACCCAGGCTGCGATCCATCATGGCGATGCGGTAGCTGTTGCCGCTGCCCTGCGCCACGGCGATCTTCTTGCCGTCGAAGGACACGCTGGCGGTCGCGTTGTAGTTGCCCTGGAAGGTGACGCGGTTGGCGCTGCCGCCGCTGGCTGCCACCTGGTAGATCTGCGGACGACCGCCGCGATCCGAGGTGAAATAGATGCTGCCGCCATCCGGCGCCCAGGTCGGCTCGGTGTCGATACCGAAGTGATTGGTGAGCTGGGTCAGCTGCTTGCTGCCCAGGTCCATCACATAGATCTCCGGGTTGCCGCTACGCGACAGGGCCAGTGCGAGGCGGCGTCCATCGGGCGAGAACGAAGGCGCACCATTGATGCCGCGGAAGCTGGAGACCAGCTCGCGTGCGCCGGTGGCGATGTCCTGCAGGTAGATCGAGGAGTTGCCGCGCTCGAAGCTCACATAGGCCAGCTTCTTGCCGTCCGGGCTCCAGTTCGGCGACAGCAGCGGCTCGGCCGAGCGCACGATGGTCTGCGGGTTGTAACCATCCGAATCGGCCACCATCAGCGCATAACGCATCGCGCCGCCCTTGCCGCTGGCGGTCACGTAGGCGATACGGGTCCAGAACGCGCCGCGCACGCCGGTGATCTTTTCGTAGATCGCGTCGGCCATCTGGTGCGAGACATCGCGCATCGCGTTGGCGCGCGCGGTCATGGCCAGGCCGAGCAGGCGCTCGCCCTTGGCCACGTCGAACAGTTCGTATTCGACGCGATAGGCGCCCTCGCCGGCATCCATGACGCGGCCGACCACGATGTAGTTCTGCTTGAGGGTGCGCCAGGTCTGGAACTGCACCTCGGTGCCGCGGGTCGGCTTTTCGACGATCTGCGCGGCAGGCAGGGTGCGGAACTGGCCGGAACGGTCCAGATCGGCGCCCACCACGGCCGACACGTCGGTCTGCGGAGCGGCTCCGGAGCCCTGGTAGGGCATGGGCACGACCGTGATCGGCGTGGCCGAGGCGCTACCGCCCACGATGTCGATGGTGAGCCCTTGTTGCTGCGCGAGCGCGCTCAGCGGCAAGAACAGGGCGGTCAGGGCGGCTAGCCAACGCAGCGGTTTTTTCATGGACGGCTCGGATCGGGCAGGAAAAGTGGGCAAGGGATACCAATCAGCGAGTGAACATACTCGCAATCGTGAACGAGACAGCGTGAAAACGGGGCGAGCGGGCGGGCGACACAGCGACTCCCTGCGGCAATGAGGTGGAACGGCCTGACCAACCGCCAGAGAGGACGCCCGCCGCAGCGACGGCCGCTGAATCACGCAAGGCCTGTCGCCCGGTGCCGGCGCCATGGCTTGCGCAGACGCCACGGCGCGCACCCGCTACTGATCCTGTGCGGTGAAGACAAAGGTGAGGTTGCGCTGGAACACCGACTCGAAACCGCGATACGGCAGCGGCTGTGCGCTCAGCACGGCAGCTTCGATCGAGCGCTGGCCGGCTTCGTCGTAGGGGCAGCCCGGTGCGACCTTGGCCTCCATCACGCTGCCGCCCGGCAGCTGGCGGATGTTGATGGTGCACTTCTGGCCCGGCGGCACCGATGGCGGACGCACCCACTGGGCGAGCACCTTCTGCTGGATCGCCGCGGCGTACTTGGCCGACAGGTCGGTGTTGGTCCCGCCCTGCCCCGCGGTCGGCTGCGCGCTGGTCGCCGCGGCCGCAGACGCCTGCTGGGCGCGCGCGGCAGCGACCTGGCGCAGCTTCTGCTCGGCCAGCTTGGCGTCCTTGTCGGCCTGCTCGCGCTGGCGGCGGATCTCGGCGATCTTCTTCTGGCGTTCGGCGTCTTCCGCCTGCTGCGCGGCGGCCTGCTTCTTCTTGGCCTCGGCCTCTTCCTGCTGCTTGGCCAGGCGCAACTTCTGTTCGGCCTCTTCCTGCCGCTTGCGCTCGGTCAGGTCGATCTGCTCCTGGCGACGCTTGGCCTCCTGTTCCTGCTTGGCCTTTTCCGCCGAAACAGCCAATGCATCCACGCGCTCCTGATCGACCTTGTCCGGTTGCGCCACGCGTTCCTGCGCCTGCGCCTGCTGTGGCGTGGGCGCATCCTGCGGGCGCGGCTCGGCAATCGGCTGCGGCGGCGGCACGCTGTCTTCCGGCGCAGGTTCGGGCAAGGGCGCGGGCGGTGGCGGCGTCGCCTCCACTGGCGTGGCCTGCAGCGCCTGACGCGCCACGCGCGCCTCGGCGGCGGACACGTCCAGCGAGGCCTCCATGCTGGGGTCGCCTGCAGCCGGCTCGACCGAGCGTTCGGGCGACCACAGCCAGCCGGCGATGAACACCAGCGCGACCAGCACGTGCACGACCAACGCCAGGATCACCGGCCGCAGCCAGCCATCCTCGCGCGCACCTTGAGTGGGGAATGCGTCAGCGTGCATCGCTGCCTGCGGTGCCGCCGGAGTCGGAGATCAGGCCCACCTTTTCGACCTTGGCCTGCTTGAGCACATCGATGGCATCCATGATCTTCTGGTACGGCGCGGCACGATCGCCAGCCACCACGACCCGGGCGTCCTTGTCCTGCGCCACGATGGCGGCCAGCTGCGCCTGCAGCGCCGCCACCTCCATCGCCTGCGGCTTGCCCTTGGGCAATTGCAGGGCCAGTCGACCGTCGGCGGCGACCACCACCACCACCGGGTCCTGCTTGCTCTCCAGCGCCTTGGCGCGCGAGCTGGGCAGGCTGACGTCGGTGCTCAGGGTCAGCAGCGGTGCGGTCACCATGAAGATGATCAGCAACACCAGCATCACGTCGATGTAGGGCACGACGTTGATGTCGGATTTGAGCTTGCGCTTCTTGCGGTGGGAAATACCGGAAATCATCGCGAAACGTTCCTCATTGATCCTGTGCGCAGCGCTGCGGCATGGCGGCATGGTGGCCGGCAGACGGAGGCCGGCGCCTGGTCCTGCGCATCGGCACGCAGGGCGCGCCCGGGCACCGTCCGCTGGCCTGCGTGCGGGCACATGCCGGAAGCGCGCATCACTCGTCTGCGCCGGCCTGCCGCTGCAGGATCGAGCTGAACTCGTCGGCGAAGGTTTCGTAGCGCACCGACAGCCGTTCCACGCGGGTGGTGAAGCGGTTGTAGGCCCACACCGCCGGGATTGCCACGAACAGGCCGATGGCGGTGGCGAACAAGGCTTCGGAGATACCCGGCGCCACGGCCGCGATACCGGCCTGCTCGCCGCTGCTGACCATGTCGTGCATGGTCACCATGATGCCGAACACGGTGCCGACCAGGCCGATGTACGGCGCGGTGGAGCCGATATTGGCCAGCAGTTCCAGGTTGCGTTCGAGCTGATCCACTTCACGGGTGAAGGCGGTGCGCATGGCGCGCTGCGCACCTTCCAGTTGCACGCGCGCATCCAGGCGCCGGCGGTCGCGCAGCCGCGAGAACTCGCGGAAACCGCTTTCGAACATCGACTCCAGGCCACCGACAGTGCGGTTGCGATCGGTTGCCGAGGCATACAGCTTGGCCAGATCGGCGCCGGACCAGAACCGGTTCTCGAACTCGTCGGCCTCGCGGTTGGCGAGTTTGAACGCACGCGCCTTGCGGAAGATGATCACCCAGCTGATGAACGAGCCGATCAGCAGCAGCAGCACGATGATCTTGACCGGGATACTGGCCCGCAGGATCAGGTCCACGTAGTTGATGCTGCTGTTGTGCGCCGCCGCGGCGGTTTGCGCCGCGGCCGCGGTGACTTCCTGCGGCAGTGCTTCCACTACCGTGTCCTGCAGGGCCAGGAGCAATGCAATCGACATCCGTTCGTTCCTCAGTAATCGGATTCTGTGGTTTCTAGAGCTTTCAACACGTCATACAGCGCATCGTCCATGCCGCACGGGCGGAAGTCGCTGGCGCCGAGTGCGGCAATACGCACCTCGGCGGTCAGCAGCACTTCGCCTTCGCGGCGCACGGACTGCGCAAACAGCAGGCTGGCCCGCTTGCATTTCAACACCACCGCCGACACCGACAGCGCATCATCCAGCCGAGCCGGCTTGAGAAAATCCAGTTGCATCGAGCGGACCGCAAACACCAGACCATGCTGCTGGCGCATCGACTCCTGCCCGTAACCGGCCGCGCGCATCCACTCGGTGCGCGCACGTTCCAGGAAGGCGACGTAGCGCGCGTGATAGACCACCCCGCCGGCGTCGGTATCTTCCCAGTAGACGCGTGTCGGCCAACTGAATACAGGCGGGGATTGGGGATTCGGGAGTCGGGATTCGATCGTCATCGGCACGCAATTGTGGTCGGGACGGCCCAGGTTGGCGAGCAACGGAGCGTCATCAGAACAGGTCTCCCGGTTCGCCGATGCCCGGGGCGCGGTCGCGCGGGGGCTTCAGGCCCAGGTGCAGGTAAGCCTTGGGCGTGACCATGCGGCCGCGCGCGGTGCGGATCAGAAAGCCCTGCTGGATCAGGTAGGGTTCGATCACGTCTTCCAGCGTGCCGCGTTCTTCCGACAGCGAGGCGGCCAGCGATTCCACACCCACCGGGCCGCCGTCGAAATGTTCGACGATGGTGCGCAGCATGCGACGGTCGAGCTCGTCGAAACCCTCCGGATCGACCTTGAGCATCTGCATGGCCGCCTGCGCCACTGGCAGATCGATGTGGCCGGCCGCCTTGACCTGGGCGTAGTCGCGCACCCGCCGCAGCAAGCGGTTGGCGATGCGTGGCGTGCCGCGCGCGCGGCGTGCGATCTCGGCCGCACCTTCCGGCGTGCAGTCGATGCCCAGGATGGTGGCCGAACGGATCACGATGCGGGTCAGCTCCTGCGGCGAGTAGAACTCCAGCCGCTGCACGATGCCGAAGCGGTCGCGCAGCGGCGCGGTCAACAGACCGGCGCGGGTGGTGGCACCGATCAGGGTGAACGGCGGCAGATCGATCTTGATCGAGCGGGCGGCCGGTCCCTCGCCGATCATGATGTCGATCTGGAAATCTTCCATCGCCGGGTACAGCACTTCTTCCACCACCGGCGAAAGGCGGTGGATCTCGTCGATGAACAACACGTCGTGCGGCTGCAGATTGGTCAGCAGCGCGGCCAGATCGCCGGCCTTTTCGATCACCGGGCCGGAGGTCACCCGCAGGCTGACACCCAGCTCGTTGGCGATGACATGGCTGAGCGTGGTCTTGCCCAGGCCCGGCGGCCCGAAGATCAGCACATGATCCATCGCCTCGCCGCGCGCCCTGGCGGCCTGGATGTAGATCTCCATCTGCTCGCGCACCGGCTGCTGACCGAGATAATCGGCCAGGCGCTGGGGCCGGATGCTCGCATCGGCAGCGGCGTCTTCGCGGGTGGAGCTGCTGGCGATGATGCGCTGCTCGGTCATCCCGCCATCTTCTCATGCCGCGCACCGATGGCCCAGCCTTTAGAACCCAAGCTCGGCCTGCCGCAGCACACCGAAAAACGCGTCGAAGCTCGCTGCGCGCCAGGTCGGCACCAGCCCCTCCCAACGCTCGAAATAGACGACCTCCGGCTCGCACTGCGGGCCACGTGCGCGATAGTCCAGGCACAGCAGGCAGTCGACGTTGTGGCACGACAGCACCAGCACCTGATCGAGGCGGGCGTGCAGGCGGGCCGCCGCATTGAAGTCGTCGGGGTCTTCAAAGGCGGCGGCCAGATCCAGCACGCTGCCGATGCTCGCCAGTGGCAGCAGATAGCGATCCACCAGCACGCATTCCCAATCCACGTAGAGGTCGGAGGGAAAACGGGTCCGCGGCACCCAGCACCAGCCGGTGTCGCCGCCGTCCTGCACGCCGTAAAGGCGTTTGAACAGTGCCGGCAGGCGTACGCCAAGCCGGGCTTCGGCGGCGGCCAGCGCATCGCTGTCGGCCGCAGTCCCGGCCTCGTTCCAGTGCCCGGGACCGCTCCAGAACGTGGTCACTGCGGGCGGCTGCGGCTGCCACTGCACCGCATCTCCATCATGCTTGGCCTGCAAGGCCGGCGACCAGTAGTGGACGTCGACCAGTTGCGAGAGCAAGGCATCGACAGTGGCGAACACGCACAACCGGCGATTCTTGCCTGCATCGACATAGACCAGGGTGGGCTCGGCGTCGGATGCGGCGTAGTCCAGGCACAGCGCGCGGCCGGGCGAGCGGTCATCGGCGGCGATGGCGATCAGGCGGCGGTCGTCGCCGCCGATGGCCAGCCCGGCGTAGGCATCATCGCGATACTCCTCGCGAGCGCGCACCTGCGCGAAGGAGAACAGCTCCGCGCTACCGAGCAGGCGTGCACGCGGGATCAGCCACTCGGCCTTGAGCCAGTTGTCCGGCTCCTGGAGGGATTGACCACGCGCCATCTGCACAGCACCGCCGTCGTAGCGTGCGTACAACCCGCGCAGCCAGGCCGGCAGGCGCACGCCGAGACGCTCTTCCGCTGCAGCGATCGCGGCCGCGGTGGCCGGCTCGCGCCCGAGATTGAGCGCCTCGTCCCACAGGGTGTCCAGGCTCGGCGCGCGACCGTAGACCATCCACTTGAGCGGGGCCATGCTCAGATCTCCACTTGCGCGCCCAGTTCGACCAGGCGGTTGCCGGGAATGCGGAAGAACCCGGTGGCCGGGGCGGCATTGCGATGCATCAGCGCGAACAGTTTATCGCGCCAGATCGGCATGCCGCGGTTGGCGCTGGCCACGATGGTCTCGCGGCTGGCGAAGAAGGTGGTGTCCATCGGGTCGAAGTGGATACCGCCCTGGTCGCAGGAGCGCATCAAGGCCAACGGCACGTCGGGCGTTTCCATGAAGCCGAAGCGCACGTAGACGCGATAGAACTCGTCACCGATCGATTCGATCTGCAGCCGCTTGTCCACCGGCGCATACGGGATCGGCAGCGTGTCCACGTTGAGGAAGATGTTGCGCTCGTGCAGCACCTTGTTGTGCTTGAGGTTGTGCATCAGCGCATGCGGCACCACCATGGGATCGGCGGTGAGGAACACCGCCATGCCGGGCACGCGCGCCGGCGGTGCCAGCATCAGCCCGGGCAGGAAGCTGTCGATGCGGATACCGTCCTTGCGGATCTCCTCACGCAGCAGCGCACGGCCGCGGCGCCAGGTGCGCATCAGGGTGAACACCACGATGCCCAGCGCCAACGGAAACCAAGCGCCCTGCAGCAATTTGGCACCGTTGGCGACTACGAAGGCCAGTTCGATGATGAAGAACACCACGCACAGTGGCAGCACCCAGCTGCGCCAGCGCGGCCACAGCGCGCGCGCCACCAGCGCCAGCAGCAGGGTGTCGATCAGCATGGTCATCGACACCGAGATGCCGTAGGCCACCGCCAGATTGGTGGAGCTGCGGAAGATCAGTACCAGCGCGATCACCATCACCATCAGCAGCCAGTTGATGCCTGGCACGTAGATCTGACCGATGGTGTCGCGCGAGGTGTGCTTGACCAGCATGCGCGGGATATAGCCCAGCTGCATGGCCTGGCGCGCCACCGAGTAGGCGCCGGTGATCACCGCCTGCGAGGCGATCACTGCCGCCAGCGTGGCCAGGACGATCATCGGGTACAGCGCCCAACCCGGCACGGCCTCGAAGAACGGATTCTTCAGTGCGGAGGGGTGATTGAGCACCAGCGCGCCCTGCCCTAGGTAATTGAGCAGCAGCATCGGCAGCACGAAGAAGTACCAGCCGTGGCGGATCGGGCGCGCACCGAAGTGGCCCATGTCCGCGTACAGCGCCTCGCCACCGGTCACCGCCAGCACCACCGCGCCGAGGATGAACACCCCGTGCCAGCCATGCTCGATGAAGAAGCGAATCGCCCACCACGGATTGAAGGCCTTGAGCACTTCCGGCGCGTCCACGATGTTCCAGATGCCGATCGCGCCCAGCGACAGGAACCACAGGCAGGTGATCGGCCCGAACACCTTGCCCACTTTTTCGGTGCCGAAGCGCTGGGCCATGAACACCAGCAGCAGCACCGCGACGGTGATCGGCACGATGAACGGATGCAGGCTGGGCGCGGCGACTTCCAGGCCCTCCACCGCGCCCATCACCGAGATGGCCGGGGTGATCACGCCATCGCCGAAGAACAGCGAAGCGCCGAAGATGCCGAGGATGCCGACCACGTACGCCGAGCGCGAACCCTGCTTGAGCGTGCGCTGGGCCAGCGCCATCAGCGCCATGATGCCGCCCTCGCCGTCGTTGTCGGCGCGCATGATGATGGTGACGTACTTGAGCGTCACCGTGATCATCAGCGCCCAGAACGCCAGCGACAACACGCCCAGCACGGTGTCGTGATCGCTGGTCAGCCCGTAATGCGGCGAGAACGCCTCCTTCAGGGTGTACAGCGGGCTGGTGCCGATATCGCCGAAGACGACACCGATGGCGCCGATGACCAGGGCCATGTGGCCGTTGGCGGGCGCGTGGCCGTGGCCCGCTGCAGGAGTGGAGGTCTGTGACATGAGTGGGAAGGGTATCGCCGTGGGGCGTGAAGAATGGGAAAGGCCGGGGCTGCTTAACGCAGCGCGGCCTGCAGGGCCTTGCGGATCACCGTGGCGACGTCGTCGCCCTCTGCTCCGGCCTCGCGCGCCATGCGTGCTGCCTCGGCGGGCTTGTAGCCCAGTTGCTGCAGCGCGACGGTCGCTTCGGACACCGCATCCGGGCCAAGCTGGCCGGTGATCGGCGCGCCGCTGCTGAAGTCGGCCGCACGGTCGCGCAGCTCCACCACCATGCGCTCGGCGGTCTTCTTGCCAATGCCCGGGATGCGCGTGAGTGCAGTGATGTCGCCGGCGGTGATCAGCCGCGCGAACTCGTCAACGCTGACCCCGGACAACACCGCCAGCGCGATCTTGGCGCCGATACCGGTGACCTTCTGCACGTCGCGGAACAAGCGCCGCTCGCCCTCGCGCAGGAAGCCGTACAGCGCCACGCTGTCTTCCTTCTGCGCGTAATGGGTGAACAGGATGACGTCGCGGCCGACATCGGGCAGGTCGTAGAAGGTGCTCATCGGCGCCTCCAGTTCGTAGCCGACGCCGCCCACATCGATCACCAGCCAGGGCGGCTGCTTGTAGGCCAGGATCCCACGCAGACGGCCGATCATGGTGCGGTACCGGGACAGGGGACCCGGAACCCGGGACCCGGGAAAGCGAATCTCGCGATCGCGGCTTTACCGGCGAACGTGCTCCGGGCCCCGGGTCCCGGGTCCCGGGTCCCGACAGACCCGTCGGTCCCCATCTTGATCATCATTTGCGGCTCCAGGCCTGTTGGGTATTGACGCCCAGGCGCTGCGCGGTGGCGCGCACGTGGGCGTGGGTGATGGCAACCGCCAGTGCATCGGCGGCGTCGGGCTGCAGCTTGCCTTTGAGGTTGAGCATGATGCCCACCATATGCTGGACCTGCACCTTGTCCGCGCTGCCCTTGCCGACCAGGGCCAGCTTGATTTCGGTGGCCGCGTACTCGTGCACCGGCAGCTCGCGCATGACCACGGCGCAGATCGCCGCACCGCGCGCGTGACCGAGCTTGAGTGCCGAATCGGCGCTCTTGCCCATGAACACCTTCTCGATCGCCACCTCGTCCGGCCGATAGGTCTCGATGAGCTCACCCAGCCCGTGCAGCAGCCGCTTGAGCCGCTGGGAGAAGTCGCCTTCGCCCAGCAGGACCAGCGGCGCGTGGTGCACATGCACGCTGTGACCGCCCGCGCCGATATCGATGATGCCGACGCCGGTCCGCTGTGAGCCGGGATCGATGCCGAGGATGCGGATGGTGCCGGGACCGGGGACCCGGGACCCGGGACCCGTAACAGCAGGCTCGGCGATGGCTTGGCTGTTGCCATCGCTCTTCCGGGTCCCCGGTCCCGGGCCCCGGGTCCCGATAGGAGTCATCGCGGACCTACGCTCCCGCGCCAAGCGATGATTGGTCGACGTTCGAATACACGTCCTGCACGTCGTCCAGGTCTTCGAGCATGTCCAGCAGCTTGCGCACCTGCACGGCAGTGTCCCCGTCCACGGCGATGTCGTTCTCGGCACGGAAGGTGATTTCGGCATGCGCCGGTTCCAGGCCGGCGGCGGCCAGGGCGTCCCTGACCTGGGCGAAGGCGTCCGGGGCGGTCAGCACGTCGATGGCGCCATCTTCCGGATACACCACCACGTCGTCGGCACCGGCCTCGATGGCGGCATCGGTGAGCGCGTCTTCGTCGACACCGGCGGCGAAGCTGAGCACGCCCAGGCGCTTGAACATGAAGGCCACCGAGCCCTCGGTGCCCATGTTGCCGCCGCATTTGCTGAAGGCATGACGGACATCGGCCACGGTGCGGACGCGGTTGTCGGTCAGGCAATCCACGATCACCGCCACGCCGCCGGGCGCGTAGCCTTCGTAGCGGATTTCTTCGTATTCCACCCCTTCCAGCTCGCCGGTGGATTTCTTGATGGCGCGTTCCATCACGTCCTTGGACATGTTGGACGACAGGCCCTTGTCCATGGCAGTGCGCAGGCGCGGATTGTTGGACGGATCGCCGCCGCCGGCGCGGGCAGCCACGCTGATCTCGCGGATGATCTTGGTGAACATCTTGCCGCGCTTGGCGTCGGAGGCGTTCTTGCGGCCTTCGATGGAGGGGCCTCTACCCATGGGTGATTCCAGACTGGCTTGGATGACAGGGCGCGGATTTTACCTGATTGCCTGCCCGCACCGGGGCAGCGCCGCTCAGTGCCGGAAACGACCATGGCGCAGGAAGGCCAGCGCCTGGGCGGCGGCGGCCGGCGAGCGCAGCAGGCCGCCATGGCTGGCCTGCACCACGCAGTGGTCGCGCAGCCCGGGCAGGCGGGTTTCGGCCAGCGCCACGGTGCCGTCGGAGTCGCTGTCCAGCGGCGCCAGCCAGCGGCCGACGCCACGCGGGATGCAGCCGGCCACCTGACCGATCTCGGCCGCACCCTCCCACTGCGCGAAGCCCTGCTGCAGCAGCGCCGCGCTGCGGCCCATGGCCCAGACGCCACCGCGCCGGGCCAGGCCGCGTGCGGCGGCGCTGCCACACAGCGGCGCCCCCAGGCAGACCACCCGGTGCACCGGCAGGTCGGGCGCATCGCGCAAGGCCTGCAAGGCCATCAACCCGCCCAGGCTGTGGCAGACCAGCAATTGCGCGCCGCTGGCGCGCACCCGCGCGACCAGCTGCGGCACCGCCTGCGCCGGACCACCCAGCACGCTGGCGTAGCCGAACAATGCCGGCGCCAGCCCGTCGCCACGCAGCCGGCGCGCCAACGGCAGCAACCAGTGCGCGGTATTCCAGATGCCATGCACCAACAGCACATCGGCGGTGGTGGTGGTCGATTGCTTGCGCGAGCTCCGCCGCGGAGTGGCTGCAATAGCCGAAGATGCGCTGGACGAAGGCATGGGGACCGGAGCGTGGCGCGCAGGCGTCGGGCAAGGCGGACGCGGCGCAGGATCTGCAGTGTACGGGCGCCCGCTGCCGATGCGCGGACACAGCCGCACGAACCACGCCAACGCCCTCCCGAATCCCGAATCCCGGCACCTCAGCCCGCGGCAGCGATCGGCCCGCGCCGCAGGATGAACTCGCGATCGACGATCTTGCCGACCGGGAAATCGTATTCGCCCACCTTCTCGAAACCGTAGCGCGCATAGAAGCGCTGCGCGCCGAAGTTTTCCGACCACACGCCGATCCACAGCGTGCGCGGGCCGTCGCGCTGCAGCCAGTCCAGCGCGGTTTCGAACAGCCGGCTGCCCCAGCCGCTGCTTTGATAGTCCTTGAGCAGATACAGGCGCTTGAGCTCCCCATCGCCCGGCCGCACGTCCTCGTGCGGCAACCCGCACGGACCGGCGGCGGCATGACCGACCAGCAGGTCGTCCATCTCCAGCAGCCAGATCGCATAGTCCGCATGCGCCAGCACCACGCGGGCGCGTTCGACGGCATAGGTTTCCTGCAGGAAGCCCCGCAGATCTTCTTCCGGATACAGGTGCCCGAAGGTCTCGGTGAACGTCTGCGCCGCCAGCAGCGACAGCGCTTCGGCATCGTCCGGCGTGGCGCGGCGGATGCGGGTCATGCGGGCCTCTCATGCCGGATGGGCATGGCAGCTTCGCGCATGCGGCGTTGGTGGTGCAAGCGGGAATTCGGGAGTCGGGATTTGGGATTCGTAAGAGCGGCAAAGCGAAGCGGAAACCACGCCACCTGTCCTGCCCTGCAGGATGGCTTGCTGCCTGCTGCGTTCGATCAAGGCGCTGACGGCTTGAACTGGCAGCGCGTTACCGATGGCGCGGTGCTGGCGGCGTATGGCCGGCCTGCGCCGCAGGGCCACGCGCTCGGCGTGGCCATGTGCAGGTCAGGCCTGCTTGGGGCGCACCTGCACGTGCACTTCGGCCAGCTGCTCGGCGGCGATCGGCGACGGGGCGTCGGTCATCAGGTCCTGCGCACCGGTGGTCTTGGGGAACGGGATCACGTCGCGGATGGACTCGGTGCCGGCCATCAGCGCAGCAATGCGGTCGATGCCGAAAGCGATGCCGCCGTGCGGCGGTGCGCCGTAGTTCAAGGCATCCAGCAGGAAGCCGAACTTGGCGCGCGCTTCGTCGGCGCCGATGCCGAGCAGTTCGAACACCGCGCTCTGCATGTCCGGGCGATGGATACGGATCGAGCCGCCGCCGATTTCATTGCCGTTGAGCACCATGTCGTAGCCGCGCGAGACCGCGGTGCGGGCGTTGGCGCGCAGGTCGGCGATATCGTCCACCGCCGGTGCGGTGAAGGGATGATGCAGGGCGACGTAACGCTGCGCTTCCTCGTCCCATTCGAACATCGGGAAATCGGTGACCCACAGCGGCGCCCAGCCCTCGGCGACCAGATTGAACTCCTTGCCGGCCTTCAGGCGCAGCGCGCCCATGAAGTCGGAGACCTTGGTGTAGCCGCCGGCACCGAAGAACACGATGTCGCCATTGCCCGCACCGACGCGCTCGAGCAACGCGGCAAAGGCGGCTTCGGAGAAGAACTTGGCGATCGGCGAGCTGACCTCGCCGGTCTCCGACAGCTTGATGTAGGCCAGGCCCTTGGCACCGTACTTGGCGGCGTGCGCGGCGTAGTCGTCGATCTGCTTGCGCGACAGGCTGGCACCGCCGGGGATGCGCAGCGCGGCGACGCGACCATCGGCATCGTTGGCGGCGGCGCTGAACACGGCGAACTCGCTGTCCTTCACCAGCTCGGCCACATCGACCAGTTCCAGCGCGATGCGCAGGTCCGGCTTGTCCGAGCCGTAGCGACGCATCGCCTCGGCCCAGGTCATGCGCGGGAACTGCGCAGCCAGGTCGACATCCACCACTTCCTTGAAGATGGCGCGGATCATGTCTTCGACGAAATCCTGCACATCGCGCTCGCGCACGAAGGCGAACTCCATGTCCAGCTGGGTGAATTCCAGCTGGCGATCGGCGCGCAGCGCTTCGTCGCGGAAGCAGCGCGCGATCTGGTAGTAGCGGTCGAAGCCGGCCACCATCAGGATCTGCTTGAACAGCTGCGGGCTCTGCGGCAAGGCGTAGAACTCGCCCGGATGCATGCGCGCCGGCACCAGGAAGTCGCGCGCGCCTTCGGGGGTGGCCTTGGTCAGGATCGGGGTTTCGATGTCCTGGAAATCGCGCGCATCCAGATGGCGGCGCAGGGCCTGCACCAGCTTGATGCGGGTGCGCTGCATGCGCTGCATTTCCGGCCGGCGCAGGTCCAGGTAGCGGTACTTCAGGCGGGTATCCTCGCCCGGGTTTTCGTGCGCGTGGAACGGCAGCGGTGCAGCCTTGTTGAGGATGCTGATGCGGGTGGCGATCACTTCCACCTTGCCGGTGCGCAGCTTGTCGTTGACCGCATGCCGCGCACGCACCACGCCTTCGACCTGCAGCACGTCCTCGTAGCCCAGACTGGCGGCCACCTTGAACACTTCGGCGGCATTGGCGTCGCCTTCGGCCGGCTCCACCGTCACCTGCACGATGCCTTCGTGGTCGCGCAGGTCGATGAAGCACACCCCACCCAGGTTACGGGCCACGTCGGTCCAGCCGGCGAGAGTGACGGTTTGGCCGATCAGGGTCTCGTCGACCAGGCCGCAGAAGTGGGTACGCATCGAAAGCTCCGCTGAAAACCCGACGCAGGACGGCGTCGGAAAGCCGGATATTCTGGGGCCGGCGGCCGGCAGGAGCAAATGCGGCAGCGGTCATCGGCGCTTAAGTCGGCGCTCGGCTGAATAGGCGCCACGCCCCTCTCGCATCAAGGACGCCACGATGTTGCGCACTGCCCTGCTGACTTCCTGTCTTGGCCTCGTCGTCTGCGCGGGCGCCTTGACCAGCGCTCCCGCCGCCGCGCAGGAACGCGGCTGGAACGATTCCAGCATCACCTGTTCCAGCAAGGACAATCGCCGCCGCGAATGCGATACCCCGTTCCGGGGACGCGCTGCGCTGGTGGAGAACATCTCCGGGACCCGATGCATCGAAGGCCGCAACTGGGGCAGCGAGCGCGGCCGGGTCTGGGTGGACAATGGCTGCCGCGGCCGCTTCGTGGAGGCGCGCGGCGGCTGGGGCCGCGGCAGCTGGGGCCGCGACGACCGCCCCGGCAACCTGCCCGGCGGCACGGTGCGCTGCGAGAGTCGCGACCGGCGCCAGGTCGTCTGCGACACCGGCTGGCGACGCGCCATGATCGTGCGCCAGCTATCGGGCACCGCCTGCGTGGAGGGGCGCAACTGGCACCAGGACAACGGCCGGATCTGGGTGGACGACGGGTGCCGGGCGGACTTCGCACCGGCCCGGGGCGGCCGCGGCTGGGACCGCGACGACGACGGCAGGCCCGGCGACCGCCCCCGCCCCGGCTACGCGATCACCTGCAGCAGCGACGATCGCCGCCTGCGCACCTGTCAATGGGACGACCGCGCCGGCTACCCGGTGCCGACCCGTCAGCTCTCCGACACCCGCTGCGAGGAAGGCCGCACCTGGGGTTACGACCGGCGCCGCGCGGTGGTCTGGGTCAACGACGGTTGTCGCGCGCGTTTCGAGGCGCGCTGAAGGCGCATCGCTCCTTGGCGGTTCAACCGCCCCAGGGAGCGGGCGGCGGCGCCACCGGACGGGTGAGATCGAAGGCAACCCGGAACAAGCGCCCGTTCGGGCGGCTCAGTTCGTAGACCAGTTGCTGGCCTGGCTGGAGTTCCATCGCCCAGGTGTTTTCCAGCGACGCGGTGGAGCCCAGCCGCCGGAACAAGGCGATCGATGCAGCATCCACCGGAAATTCCTGGCGGGTGGCGGTACTGCCCGCCCGGCTGTCGCCGCCGTACTGGCTCAGCGCATCGGCACTGCCGTCCGGGTGCCGATGATCGTGCTTGAGCCGCAGCCCGGCCGGTGTTCGGGTCAGTACCCAGGTCCGCGAACGATCGTCGCCGACATGGAACGGCACGCGCAGCTCGCGGCCTGGATCCTCGCAGCCGCGCACGTGCATCACCAGGGTCTTGCCGGCGAACGGGCCGGGCGTTGCCGAGGCCGGGACATCGACCAGCACGCGGCCGGCGAAGGCCTGCCCGCAGTAGGCGGCAAGCGCCGCCAGGAAGCGATCGGCCGGCGCGGCGGCGACGGAAGGGGATGTGGAGGTGGCGCATCCGGCTGTCGCCAGGGCCACAGCCATCAGGCACAGCGCTCGCTGCAGCGCGCGCTTGGCCGCCTGTCCGTGCGTCCGCCGCATCACGCCGGATCGGCCGCCGGCTTGGCAGCGGCCGGTTTGCTGTCGCTGGCTGCCGCCGGCTTGGCCTCGCCGCCACCGCTGCTCTCGGTCAGATTCTTCTTCTTTTCGCCGGCCGATTTGAAATCGGTCTCGTACCATCCGCTGCCTGACAGGCGAAATGCCGGCGCGGTGACCTGGCGCTTGACCGTGGCTGCGCTGCAGGCCGGACACGCCTGCGGATCGGGGTCGGCAATCTTCTGCAGGCGGTCGAAGGCGTGGCCGCAGGTCGTACACTGAAACGCGTAGATGGGCATGACGAAAGTCGCTGGAACGGTACAGGGGCGCAGATTCTAGACCGATGCGCGCGTACCGGCGCAGCGGTTGGCCGCGACGCGCGGGGCCGGTTCGGCCTGCGCTTGTGGGAACGCACGCGCGCACCCGTTCGACACGCAATGCCCGCTGGCCTGCGCGCGCGGCCGGATGCCGGGCACGCACGCTGTCGCTGCGTGCGCGAGCGCGCCACGCACGCGCTATTCGCAGTCGCTGCAAACGGCCCCAGGCCGAGGCCGGCCTGACGTCGCCAGCCGGGCTGCTACACTCGAACGCGTGATTGACGCGACGTTCTCCCCACGAGGGCCGCATCCATGTGGCGACTGACCGCCCTGCTGCTCGGCGTGGCCTTGCTGCTGACCGGCAGCGGTCTGCTGGGCACCCTGCTCGCCGTGCGCGGCGGCCAGGCCGGTTTCGATGCGCGCGCGCTCGGCCTGATCATGTCCGGATACTTCGCCGGCTTCTTCCTGGGCACGTTCTTCGCCCCGCCGTTGATCCGGCGCATCGGCCACATCCGCGCGTTCGCGTTCTACGCCGCGCTGGCGGCGATCGCCGTGCTGCTGCATCCGATCTGGCTCACGCCCTGGGGCTGGAGCGTCCTGCGCCTGGTCACTGGCGCGGCGCTGGTCGGCCTGTACACGGTCATCGAGAGCTGGCTCAACGCCGAGCCGGATGCGCGCCGCCGCAGCCGCATCTTTTCGGTGTACATGGCGATCAATCTCTCGGCGCTGGCGCTGGGGCAGATCCTGCTCACCGCCGGCGACGCGAGCGCGCCGGCGATGTTCACGCTGACGGCGATCCTGATCTGCGCGGCGGTGATGCCGGTGGTGACCACGCGCCTGATCCCGCCCGAAGTGCCGCACGTGGCACGGCTGCGGCTGGCGAGGTTGTATGCGTTGGCACCGGTCGCGACGATCGCCGCCGGCCTGTCCGGCCTGGCGATGGGCGCGTTCTGGGGGCTGCTGCCGGTGTATGCCGACCGCATCGGCCTGGATGCCGATGGCGTGGCCATGTTCATGCTCACCGCCATCGTCGGCGGCGCGGTGCTGCAGTGGCCGATCGGGCGCATCAGCGACGGCCACGACCGCCGCATCGGCCTGGTCGCGGTAAGCCTGCTGGCGGCGGGAGTGGCGATCGCCGCCGCGCTGCCGGCGGTGCAGGCCCAGACCACCCTGCTGTTCGTGCTGTTCTTCGTCTATGGCGGCCTGGTGTTCTCGCTGTACCCGTTCGCGGTGGCGCACATGCTCGATTACCTGCCTCGCGAAGACCTGCTCTCCGGCTGCAGCAGCCTGTTGCTGGTGCATGGCGTCGGCGCGGCGCTCGGGCCGGCGCTCGCAGGCGGCGCGATGCAGAAATTCGGTCCGGCGGCGCTGCCGGTCTACTTCGCCGTCATGCTGCTGGGCCTGGCCGGTTTCACCCTCTCGCGCCTGCTGCGCTTCGCCCGCCGCCGCACCCATCCCATCGCCTTCCGTCCGATGCTGCGCACCACGCCATCGGCGCTGGAATTGATGCCGGAAACGCAGCACGCCGACACGGCGCCGCGCAGCAAGCGCGGCTAGGCGCGTGGTGCACGTCCAGCCGCGAACAGGCGAGCGGTGGCAGCGACCGCCCGCTCGACGCGCGCTGGCCAGCCGCGCGTCAGCAGCGTGCACGCCTTGCTTCGCGCCGGATTGCAGGAACGGCAGCGACGACACATTGCCATCCTGGTGAAGCCCTCGCGGCCGGGGCCGCTCCTGCACAGCATGGCGGCGGATACGGCATCGCCTGGAGGCCGTGACAAGCTCGGGCTAGTGCACATGGCGCGCGGGTTGCCGTCGCACTGGACACCAATGCCCCCTGCCGCATCGGCGTCACTGCGCGAGCGGACCTGCGGGTGCGACTGCCGCGGCAACGGTGGCCGCGACCTGCTTCAACGCCGCATCGCGTGCTGCGTCGTCGACCTTGGCTCCGTTCAAGTACGTCGTCAGCAACAGGGGCGGCCGGCCCTTCGGCGGCCAGACGATGGCGATGTCGTTGCGGGTGTCGGTGCCGTTGCTGCCGGTCTTGTCGCCGATCTTCCAGCCGCGCGGCAGGCCGGCACGCAGGCAATCGTCGCCGGTGCGGTTGTCGATCATCCAGTCGGTCAGCTGCTTGCGCGAGGCAGGCGCCAGCGCATCGCCGAGCAGCAGCGTGCGCAGCGTGGATGCCATTGCCGCAGGGGTGGTGGTATCGCGCGGTTCTCCGGGCGCGAACCGGTTCATCTCCGGCTCGTAGCGGTCGCTGCGGGTCTTGGCATCGCCGATGCTGCGCAGGAAGGCGGTCAGTCCGGCCGGGTCGCCGACCAGCGGGAACAACAGATTGGCCGCCGGGTTGTCGCTATGGATCATCGTGGCCCGGCACAGTTCGCCCACGCTCAGGGAGCCGCCGACGTGGCGTTCGGTCACCGGCGCATGCGCCAGCATGTCCGAGGCGCGGATCCCGACCGGTTGCGCCAACGACAGCTTGCCCTGGTCCACCCGCTGCAAGACGGCAGCAGCCAATACAAATTTGAAGGTGCTGCACATCGGAAAGCGCTCGTTCTCGCGCTGCCCGAGGCGCCAGCCGGTGGCGCTGTCGAGTACGCTGATGCCCAGGCGGCCGCCGGTGCCACGTTCGATTTCCGCCCACTGCGCTCGCAGCATGTCGTCCTCGTTCACCGCCAGGGTAGTTGCCCACGCGGGTCTGGACGCCGCAAGCAGCACACCCGCGCCGGTTGCGTACAGGAACTGTCGCCGATTCAACATGCGTCTGCCTCCTTGATGGAGCCGGCAGTATCGATGCATGCACAGCAGCCGACCATCGCGATGTTTCGATCCCAGGCATGAATTGAACTAATCTCTTTCGATGCTCCGCCCCCGCCTCCCGCTCAATGCCCTGCGCGCGTTCGAAGCCGCTGCGCGCCATCAGAATCTGACCCGCGCGGCGAACGAGTTGTGCGTCAGCCAGGCCGCCCTCAGTCACCAGATCAAGGCGCTGGAGCAGCGCCTGGGCACCAGCCTGTTCCATCGCCTGCCGCGCGGGGTGGCGCTGACCGACGAAGGCGCCGCGCTGGCACCGGTGCTGGGCGCGGCCTTCGACCGCATCGCCGCCACCCTGGAGCGCTTTGCCGACGGGCGGTATCGCGAGGTGCTCAGCGTCGGCGTGGTGGGCACCTTCGCCACCGGCTGGCTGCTGCCGCGATTGCCGGCGTTTCATGCCGCACATCCGGATATCGAACTGCGCCTGTCCACCCACAACAACCGTGTCGATCTGGCCGGCGAAGGGCTGGATCTGGCGATCCGCTTCGGCGACGGCGACTGGCAGGGCCAGCTTGCCGAGGCGGTGATGGAAGCGCCCTTTGCGCCGGTCTGCGCGCCGGCAATGGCGCGCAGCCTGCGCGCTCCGGACGATCTTGCGCGGGTGCCGTTGCTGCGCTCGTATCGTCTGGACGAGTGGCCGCAATGGTTTCGCGCCGCGGGAGCGGCCGAGGTGCCCGCGCGCGGGACGATGTTCGATTCCTCGCTGACCCTGGCCAGCGCGGCGGCGGCCGGCGCCGGCGTGGCGTTGTTGCCGCTACCGATGTTTCGCCAGGACCTGGACGCCGGGCGTCTGGTCTGCCCGTTCCCGATCACCATCGACGCCGGGCGCTATTGGCTGACGCGGCTACGTTCGCGGCCGGAGAGCGAGGCCGGGCGTCGGTTGCGCGATTGGCTGCTGGCCGAACAGCCGCAGGGCGGCTGACCGGCGCTCGCGCAGCACCGCGCCCGGAACATCAAACGTGGCAAGCAGCTGCGCAGAAGCCGCGTCGGCTGCGCTCAGCGCGCGGCAGGCGCCTTCACCGCCCGCAAGGCCAACTGGCGAAATGCCTCGTACTGCGCCCGGTCGGCAAACCAGTGCGGGCAGAACAGCTCGAACAGCCGATCGTTGTGGTACAGCAGCAGCACGCGGTCGTTTTCGCGCACGCGAATGTAATCGGTCCAGGGGCGGCGGAAATGTCCGTCCGCCCAGGTGACTTCCAGCGCGTTCTCGTCCCACGCATAGGTGTAGGTATGCCGCAGCGCGGCGTGCTGTGCATGCAGGCGCTTGATCCGCCGCGGCAGGCCCCACAGGTGCAACAGCGCCAAGCCGATCAAACCGCCGCCACCGCCGCCGATCAGCACCGGCCCGGCGATCTCGTTCGCGCCGCTCAATTTCAGCAGCCCTGCCCCGATCAGCAGCAGGACGGCCAGAAACACGATCAACCGATTGGAATACTGACGCGCATGCAACCGCTGTGCGGCCAGATGGTCTTCCAGGCTGATGGTGGCGGTGATCATGCTCGCGGCATCCTTGTGCGTGGCTCGGCGCATAGCCTAACCCAGGCGCGTCACGCGCCCTCGATCAGCTCCATCCACGCCGCTTCGGCGGCAGCCAGCTGCTGCGCGGTGGCTTCGCGGTCGCGGCCGAGCACTGCCATCTTCTCGCTGTCGGCATAGTTGCCGGGATTGGCCAGTTCGCGGTCCAGCTCCGCCAGCGCCGCTTCCAGCTCGCCGACGCGCTTCTCGGCGCTGGCCAGCTTGTGCGGGTTGACCGCCTTTTTCGGCGGCAGCGGCTTGGTCGGCGGCGCTGGCGTCGGCGCAGCTTCGGCCATCTTCTGCTTGGTGCCCTGCGCGGCGGGGCGGCTGCGCAGCCACGCGGCGTATTCGTCTAGGTCGCCAGCGAACGGCTCCACCACGCCATCGGCCACGCGCCAGAAACTGTCGCAGACCAGGCCGATCAGATGGCGGTCGTGCGAGACCATCACGATCGCCCCTTCGAAATCGCTCAGCGCTTCGGCCAGCGCTTCGCGCATTTCCAGGTCCAGGTGGTTGGTCGGTTCGTCGAGCAGTAAGACGTTGGGCTGCTGCCAGGCGATCAGCGCCAGCGCCAGACGCGCGCGCTCGCCGCCGGAGAAGCCGTCCACCACTTCGAAGGCGCGGTCGCCGGCGAAGTTCCATTTGCCCAGGAAATCGCGGAACGCCTGGTTGGCGCCATCCGGCGACAGCTCGCGGAAGTGGTCCATCGGCGACTGGCCTTCGTGCAGCGATTCCACCGTGTGCTGGGCGAAATAGCCGATGCGCAGGTCCGGGTGCGCGCTGCGCTCGCCCGCCAGCGGTGCCAGTTCGCCCACCAGCGTCTTGACCAGCGTGGACTTACCCGCGCCATTGGGCCCCAGCAAACCGATCCGGTCGCCCGCCTCCAGGCCGAAGCCGACGTCGTGCAGGATGACCGTGGCAGCGTCGCCCCCATCCGCCCTGCGGGCACCTTCCCCCGCACGCGGGGGAAGGGTTGCGGGCGCGGGATAGCCGGCTTCCACATGATTGAGCCGGATCAACGAAAACGGCAGCCGATTGGGTTGTGCGAACTGGATGCGGAACTCGCGCTCGGCGCGCACCGCCTCGGTGCCTGCGAGCTTGGCCAGGCGCTTCATCCGGCTCTGCGCCTGGGTCGCCTTGCTGGCCTGCGCCTTGAAGCGGTCGATGAAGCTCTGCAGGTGGGCGCGCTCGGCCTGTTCCTTTTCGTGGGCGATCTGCTGCTGACGCAGGTGTTCGATGCGCTGACGTTCGAAATCGGTATAGCCGCCGACGTACAGCTTGGCGCTGCCGCCATGCAGGTGCAGGGTATGGGTGGCCACGTTGTCCAGGAATTCGCGGTCGTGGCTGATCAGCAACAAGGTGCCCGGGTACTTGAGCAGCCACTGCTCCAGCCATAGCACCGCGTCCATGTCCAAATGGTTGGTGGGTTCGTCGAGCAACAGCAGATCACTGGGCATCATCAGTGCGCGCGCCAGGTTCAGGCGCACCCGCCAGCCGCCGGAGAACGAGGACACGGCGCGGTGGTGCGTATCGGCCGGGAAGCCCAGACCATGCAGCAACTTGCCGGCGCGCGCCTCGGCATCGTAGGCGCCGATCTCGGCCATCTTCTGGTGCGCATTGGCCACCGCCTCCCAGTCCTCGCGGGCAGTGGCCTCGGCCTCTTCCTGCAACACCGCGGACACCTCGATATCCCCGCCCAGCACGAACGACAGCGCCGGGTCGGGCAGGGACGGGGTTTCCTGCGACACGCTGGCAGTGCGCACCTTGCCGGGCAGGTCGACATCGCCCTTGTCGGCCTCCAGCTCGCCCTTCACCGCGGCGAACAGGCTCGATTTGCCGGTGCCGTTGCGGCCCACCACACCGACGCGGTAGCCGGCATGCATGGTCAGGTCGACGTTGGACAGCAGCAGACGCTCGCCGCGTCGCATGGAGAAGTTGCGCAGGGAAATCATGGATGGACAGTCCGATAGAACGAAAAGGAATGAGCAGATGAGCAGCATTCCTGCGACGCCATTCTAGCGTTAACGAATAATTAGCGCCTTCAGGTTCGCTGCCGACCTCTTCGCCCGCCCGCGACCGCCAGCCGCCTAGTCTTGCCTGGTCCTGTCCGGACCCACGTTTCGGAGTTGTCATGAACGCCCCCCTGTCTTCGCTGGCGACCGCCGTGGTCGCTGCACTGCTTGCCGCTCCCGCCCTGGCCCAGACCGCTGCACCGGCGACCGCCCCGGCCAACACCCTGGATACGGTGATCGTCACCGGCACCCGGGTGTCGGACCGTACCGTGGCCGAGTCGCAGTCGCCGATCGACATCATCAGCGCCGAATCGCTGCAGGCGACCGGCACCCCGGAGCTGGCCACCGCGCTGGCGCGCGCCCTGCCCTCGCTGAACTTCCCGCGCCCGGCGCTGAGCGACGGCACCAGCGCGATCCGCCCCGCCCAGTTGCGCGGGCTGTCGCCGGACCAGGTGCTGGTGCTGGTCAACGGCAAGCGCCGCCACACCTCCTCGCTGCTCAACCTCAACGGCACCATCGGCCGCGGCGCCGCCGCGGTGGATCTGAACACCATCCCGGTCGCGGCGATCGCACGGGTGGAAGTGCTGCGCGACGGCGCCTCGGCGCAGTACGGCTCCGATGCCATCGCCGGCGTCGTCAACATCGTGCTCAAGGGCGCGGAAAAGGGCGGCAGCCTGCAGGCCGGCTTCGGTCAGTATTCGGCGGGCGACGGCAGCAACTACGAGCTGTCCGGCGACACCGGCGTGGCCTATGGCGGCGACCGCGGCTGGCTGCACGTGGCCGCCCAGCTCAACCAGCAGGACCCCACCGACCGCGCACGCGGCTACGCCGGCGCGCCCAGCGTCTCGCAACCGGCGGTCGGCCAGAAGGCGTTCAAGATCGGCGACCCCGACGTCAATGCGCAGGCCGCATCGCTCAATACCGAATACCAGTTCGGCGATGCCGTCACCGGCTATGCCTTCGCTACCGCCAGCAACCGCGACATCACCTCGTTCGCGTTCTTCCGCGCGCCGGGCAGCAGCCAGAACATCCGCTCGATCTATCCGCAGGGCTTCCTGCCGGAGATCCAGAGCTACGCCAAGGACCGTTCGCTGGTGGCCGGCGTGCGCGGCTCCACCGCTGGCGGTTGGGACTGGGATGCCAGCTACAACTACGGCTACAACCGCATCGATTTCCATACCCGCAACACGCTCAACGTGAGCCTGGGGCCGACCTCGCCCACGTCGTTCTATGACGGCGCGCTGGAGACCACGCAGAACATCGTCAACCTGGACCTCAAGCGCGGGTTCGACTGGGGCCTGGCCTATCCGGTCACCGTGGCCTTCGGCGCCGAGTACCGCAACGAAAAGTGGAACCAGTCGCCGGGCGAAGTGGGCTCGTATTTCCAGGCGGGCACCCTGGCCGGCGGCGCGCAGGGCTTCGGCGGATTCGCACCCAGCGTGTCCGGGCGGTATTCGCGCGACAGCTACGCGTTGTACGCCGACATCGAAGCCGATTTCACCGACAAGTTCTCCGCCGGCCTGGCCGGGCGCTATGAGGACTACAGCGATTTCGGCAGCCAGGCCTCGGGCAAGGCGTCGGCGCGCTACGCGTTCACCGACAGGATCGCGCTGCGCGGCACGGTGTCGTCGGGCTTCCGCGCGCCGTCGCTGGCGCAGCAGTATTTCCAGTCCACCAGCACCACCTTCCTGGCCGGCAACCCGAATCCGTTCGAGATCCGCACCTTCCCGGCCGATAGCGCCGTCGCGCGCGCCTTCGGTGCAGAACCACTGGATGCGGAAACCTCGCTGTCCTACAGCCTGGGCCTGGTGCTGCAGCCCACCGATGCGCTCTACCTCACCGTGGATGCGTACCAGATCGATGTGGACGACCGTATCGTGCTGTCGTCCAACCTCACCGGCACCGGCGTGCGCACGCTGCTGGAATCGCAGGGCATCTTCGGCATCAACGGCGGGCGCTACTTCACCAATGCGGTGGATACGCGCACGCGCGGCGTGGACGTGGTGGGCAGCTACCGCTGGCAGCTGGCCGCCAGCAGCGTGGACCTGACCGCCGGCTACAACTATTCGGAAACCGAAGTGCGCAGCGTGGCGGCCAATCCGGCCGCGCTGTCGGCCAACGGGCTGAGTTTGGAACGCATCGACCGCACCGAGCGTGGCCGCATCGAAGAAGGCTTCCCGCGCGACAAGTTCCTGCTCAATGGCAGCTGGAATTCCGAGCACTGGACGCTGGCCCTGGGCGCCACCCGTTACGGCAAGTACAGCACCCGCCCGGCCGCGGCGATCAACGACCAGACCTTCGGCGCCAAGTGGGTGGTGGATGCCTCGGCCAGCTACAAGGTGGATCGCTGGACGCTGACGCTGGGCGCAGACAACGTCCTGGACGAATACCCGGACGAGAACAACTTCGCCAACTCCACCAGCGGGCAGTTTCCGTACAGCAACCTGTCGCCATTCGGCTTCAATGGCGCTTACGTGTACGGGCGCATCAACTACCGCTGGTAAGCACGGCAGGAGTGCGCGAGCACCGCTCGTCCGGCTGACGCGCGGTGGCTTTCAGCCAGTGCGAGTGAGCGTTCCTGCACTGGTATCGCCCATCGCCCCATCGCCCCGGCTTGCTCCCGGGGCGATGGCGTTGGCCACTGTCTGGACACCGCCTGCCACCGGCGGACGCAGCGGCCGGCGTCATGCGCCGGGCTCGCTTGGCCTCGACTCCCGGCCACGACGCAGCGCGGCCCATGACGGTGCCACGGCGTGGCCCGTGCTATGACGCAGTTCCTGTCGTTGCCGGAGCATGCCCATGGAAGCATCGCAGTTGCGTCGTGGCCGCCTGATCGATCATCTGCATCTGGTGGTGCAGGACCTGTCCGCAAGCCGGCGCTTCTATCAGGCCGTGCTCGACGTCCTCGGCGTACCGATCGGAGGCGAAGGCGAAGGATTCTTCTGGGCCGACGAACTATTCGTCTCCGATCGCCACACCGTGGCACAGGGTGTGCTGACCGGCCGTCATCACCTGGCGTTCCAGGCCCGCGACGTGGCCATGGTGCATGCCTTTCATGACATCGCACTGGCGCACGGTGGCCGCGACAACGGAGCACCGGGCCTGCGCCCCTATCACCCGAGCTACTACGCCGCGTTCGTGCTCGATCCCGATGGCAACAATATCGAAGCCGTCTTCCACGGACCTGCGCAACGAAGCGCAGATGCGGTGCAGATCACATTCTGAACCGAACTTTCATAACTGGTATCGATGTCCAAAATGGGGCGCCCACAAGCCTTGCGTGGGCACGGGAAGTGCAATCAGCGCCTCATTTTGGTGCACGATGACAACGTTGACACCAACACATCGTCGATGACGATCGCATGCGTGATGTAACCAAAATTTGACATGCGGTTACGCGTGGTTAATGGTTGAGAACGCACCGCAGCTGCCGCAACGGACGCGGCCTGGGAGGGGGCCCACTGCGCTGCATCCGTTCCCCACTCGGAGTTGTCACCGCATGAATTGCACGTCCAGTCCACTTGCAGTCGCTGTCGCCGTTGCTCTGACGTTTTCCGCCCCACATGCAGTCGCGCAGTCGCAGGCTCCGGCCCAGAAGACGCTCGACACGCTGATCGTCACCGGCACACGCGTGGCCGACCGCACGGTGGCCGAATCGGCATCGCCGATCGACATCATTTCGCCCCAGGCACTGGAATCCACGGGTACCACCGAGCTGGCGACTGCGCTGTCGCGCGCGATTCCTTCGCTGAACTTTCCTCGCCCCGCCATTTCCGACGGCTCGGATGCCGTGCGTCCGGCGCAGCTGCGCGGCCTGTCGCCCGACCAGGTCTTGGTGTTGGTCAACGGCAAGCGCTATCACACCACCGCACTGATCAATCTCAACGACACCCAGGGGCGCGGTTCTTCGCCAGCCGATCTCAACACCATCCCGATCGCTGCCGTGGAGCGCATCGAAGTGCTGCGCGACGGCGCCTCGGCGCAGTACGGCTCGGATGCGATCGCCGGCGTGATCAACGTGGTCCTCAAGGGCAGCGGCGAGGGCGGCAGCCTCAATGGCCGCTATGGCAAGTACAGCGCCGGCGATGGCGAGCAGTATCAGCTGTCCGGCGACGCCGGTTTCAGCTTCGCCGGCACCGGCAAGGTGCACCTGGCCGCGCAGGCCGGGCATTCGGACCAGACCAATCGCGCCTTGCCGTTCCAGGGCCGCGTGGAGCAGCGCTACGGCGACCCGGAGATCGACCAGGGCGCAGTGTCGTTCAACGGCGAATACAGCCCCACCGAATACCTGACCTTCTACTCGTTCGGCATGCTCAGCCGGCGCGAAGTGCTCTCCAACGGCTATTTCCGTTTTGCCGGCGATAACCGCAACCGTCCGCAGATCTATCCGGACGGCTTCCTGCCGCAGATCTACAACGTCACCAAGGACGTGTCCTGGGTGGGCGGCCTGAAGACGTCCACCGAAGGCGGCCTGAACATCGACCTGAGCTACAACTACGGCCAGAACAATCTCACCTTCGACGTACGCAACAGCTTGAACAACAGCTTAGGGCTGGCCAGCCCCACCGACTTCCACGCCGGTACGCTGGAAGTGACGCAGAACGTGCTCAATGCCGACTTCACCAAGACGCTGGACTGGGGCCTGGCCTATCCGGTCACGCTGGCCTTCGGCGCGGAATGGCGCGGCGAGAAGTTCAACCAGTCGCCGGGCGATGCGGCGTCTTCGGCCAACGGCGGCATTCCCTCCGCGGCCGGCACGCTGATCCCGGGCGCGCAGGTATTCCCCGGCTTCAAACTCTCCGACGCCGGCTACTACGACCGCAACAGCCACTCGGCCTACATCGACCTGGAAGCGGACCTGACCGAGAAGCTGTCGGCGGGCCTGGCCGGGCGCTACGAGAAGTACAGCGACTTCGGCGACACCGCCACCGGCAAGCTGTCGCTGCGTTATGCCTTCAGCCCCAAGGTGGCGCTGCGTGCAACGGTCTCCACCGGCTTCCGTGCGCCGTCGCTGCAGCAGCAGAACTTCCAGTCGATCGCCACGCAGTTCCTCAACGTGGCCCAGCCCAACGGCACGGTGACGGCGATTCCGTTCGAGATCGGCACCTTCCGCACCGACAACCCGGCCGCGATCGCGCTCGGTGCGGAACCACTGCGGGCCGAGGAGTCCAACAACTACGGGCTGGGCGTGGTGCTGCAGCCGGTGGACAATCTGTACATCACCGTCGATGCCTACCGCATCGATATCGACGACCGCATCGTGCTGTCGGAGAACCTCACCTCCACTGCCGCACGCAACTACCTGCAGGCCAACGGCTTCCCCGGCATCGGTGGCGGGCGCTATTTCACCAATGCGGTGGATACCAAGACCCAGGGTGTGGATGCGGTGGGCACCTACCGCTGGAATCTGGACGGCAGCAGCGCCGAACTGACCACCGGCTACAACTACAACAAGACCGAGATCGAACGCATCGCCGCCAATCCCGCCGCGCTGGAGGCGATCGATCCGGGTGCGGTCCGCATCGGCCGCGCAGAACTGGGCCGTATCACCGAAGGCACGCCGCGCGACAAGTTCTTCCTGGGCGGCACCTGGTCGCCGGGCAACTGGTCCTTCACCGGTACCGCCACGCGCTGGGGCGAGTTCACCACCTTCGGCACCAATGCGGGCAGCGACCAGACCTATGCGGCCAAGTGGACGCTGGATCTGGCCGCGTCCTACCGGCTGGGTGCATGGAACTTCACCGTCGGCGGCGACAACGTGCTCAACGAATATCCCGATCGCCAGCAGGCCGGCCTGGGCACGCGCAACTACCTGCCTTACAGCAGCGCCTCGCCGTTCGGCTTCAACGGCGCGCTGGTGTACGCCAACGTGAACTACAAGTGGTAAGTCACCTGCGCCGGTCGGCAGCGACCGGCGCAGGCAGGTTGCGGCAACGCATCAGTACGCCCTGACGACGTCAGGTTCTTCTGGCTGCTCGCGCACCTGCGCGGGCCTGCCTGACCGAGTCGTGGTTGCACCGCTTCAGCACGGATGCGCTCAGCAAAACGCGCAAGGCGCCACATCGCGCCTTGCCGATTGCTGTCATCTTCGCGCACGCCGCTTCCGCAGCTGGAAGCGTGCCGCGCAGGCAAGACCATACCCACCCGCAGTCACATTCCCCCGGCATTCCGCTGCTTCGTCGCTGCGTCCATCAGCCCCTTCGAGCCTTGATTCCCATGCACACCTCCAACGCACTCTCGCTGGCGATTTCAGTCGTACTCACCGTCTGTTCCTTCGCTGCCAGTGCGCAGTCGCAGTCGACCCAGCCGCAGAAGACCCTGGACACCCTGATCGTCACCGGCACCCGCGTCAGCGACCGCACCGTGGCCGAATCCGAATCGCCGATCGACATCATCACCGAGCAATCGCTGCAGGCCACCGGTGCCACCGACATCGCCACCGCGCTGGGCAAGCTGCTGCCATCGTTGAACTTCCCGCGCCCGGCCATTTCCGACGGCAACGACGCCGCGCGCCCGGTCACCCTGCGCGGCTTGTCGCCCGATGCGGTGCTGGTGCTGGTCGATGGCAAGCGCTATCACACCTCCTCGTTGATCAACTACAACCCGTACGTGGGCCGTGGCTCGGCACCGGCCGATCTAAACTCGCTGCCGATGTCGGCCATTGCACGCATCGAGGTGCTGCGCGACGGCGCATCGGCGCAATACGGCTCCGATGCCATCGCCGGGGTGGTCAACATCGTGCTCAAGCATGGCGCCGACGCCGGCAGCAACAGCGTTTCGATCAATGGCGGCCTCATGGACAAGGGCGATGGCGCGCAGAACGGTATCGATGGCTCGATCGGCCTGCCGTTCGGCGGAAGCGGTGGCGATTCGGCGCCTGGCTGGGTGCGTCTGTCCTGGAACTACCAGAACACCATGGACACCAACCGCAGCGAGAACACCAACCGCGCCACCACCATCGCAGGGGCGGCCAATCCCAGCGGCGTTCCCTACCAGCGCCACGGCGATCCGGATTCGACCTTCTACCAGGGTCTGGCTGCCTTCGGCTATGCATTCACGCCCAACGTGGAGCTTTACGGCCACTTCAGCGCGAGCCGACGCGAGGTGACTTCCAACGGCTATTACCGCGCCTACGACAACACCAGCCGCAACGTGCAGGCGGTCTATCCCAACGGATTCCTGCCGCAGATCTACAACCCCGTCAACGACCGCTCGGCGGTGCTGGGATTGAAGGGCACCACCGCGGGCGAATGGAACTGGGACGTGTCGGCCACCTACGGCAAGAACGACATGAGCTTCAACATCCTCGACAGCATCAACACCAACCTGTACTGGTCTACCGGCAGCTCGCCGACCGACTTCAATGCCGGCGGCTTCGAGACCGAACAGGGCGTGGTCAACCTGGACATCAACAAGTCCTTCGACTGGGGACTGGCGTATCCGGTCAATGTCGCCTTCGGTGCCGAGCATCGCCAGGACCGCTACGCGATCACCGCCGGTTCGCCGGATTCGTACTTCTTCGACCCGGCCACCATCGACCCTTCTACCGGCACGCCCTACCCGGGCGGCGCGCAGGTGTTCTCCGGCCTGGAGCCCTCGGTCGCCGGCAAGTTCGGTCGCCACAGCAACGCGGTGTACGCCAACCTGGAAGCGGACCTCACCGACAAGCTGTCCGGCGGCATCGCCGGGCGCTTCGAGAACTACAGCGATGCCGGCTCCACGCGCTCGGGCAAGCTGTCGGCGCGCTACGCCTTCAGCGATACGTTCGCGCTACGTGGCACCATCTCCAACGGCTTCCGCGCGCCCTCGTTGGCACAGCAGAACTACGCTTCGGTGGTGACCCTGCCGCAGGACGGCCAACTGGTGCAGGTAGGCACGTACCGCACCTCCGATCCGATCGCCCTGCAACTGGGCGCCCGCCCGCTGAGCCCGGAAAAATCCACCAACTACGGCCTGGGCGGCGTGTGGCAACCGACGGCCAACTTCACCTCCAGCCTGGACGTGTACCAGATCCGCATCTGGGATCAGATCCTGTATTCGGACCAGCTGCAATTGGCAGAACCGATCGGCCAGGTGGCGGCGGTGCAGTTCTTCGTCAACGGCGCCACCAGCCGCACCCGCGGCGTGGACTGGATCAACAGCTATCTGGCCGACCTGGGCAGCTACGGCAAGCTCAACCTCAGCGCCAGCGCCAACTACAACAAGACCACCATCCTGGAGCTGTCCAATCCCAACTTCGGGCGCGCCAGCCAGGGTCTGCTCACCCAGTCGACGCCGCGCACCAAGTACATGGCGGCCGCGGATTGGTCGATCGGCGGATTCGCGCTCAATTTCAATGCCACCCGCTACGGCGCGATCAAGCGCATCGGCGACCCGGCCGACGGCAGCCAGGACCAGACCTACGCTGCGCGTTGGCTGCTCAATCTGGCTGCCAGCCAGACCTGGAATGCCTTCACGTTTACTGTCGGCGCCGACAATCTCACCAACCAGTACCCGACCAAGGCACAACTGACCACCGGCTACGACGACCGCGCCAGCGGCCTGCAGTATCCGTCGCTGTCGCCGTTCGGTTTCAACGGCCGGTACTGGTACGGCCGGGTGACCTACCGGTTCTGATCGGCCATTTCTGATCGGCCATGGGCAGCGCCGGGCAGCGTCCCGGCGCTGCCTGTCGGTCGCCGTCATCGGCGATCATGTGCTGCCGCGACACATCGCGTCGGGCAGTGCCTGCCGGCCTCGCAGGTGCCGGGCGCAAGGCCTCACCAGGAGGCCGCCAAGGCATCCACGCCGCGCAGGTTGGCGCGGTCGTTCCAGCTCAGTTCCCCATCCTTTCCAGCCTCAGCCCCGGCAGTTGCGCGAACAGCGCCGCGAGTGCGGCTTCCATCTCGATCAGGGCGAGCCGGTTGCCCAGACAATGGTGGATGCCCCCACCGAACGACAAGGCACGCCCCTGCTGTCGATGGATATCCAGCAGTTGCGGGTCGGCGAAGCGTGCAGGATCGTGATTGGCCGCGCCCAGCATCAGGTACAGCATTGCCCCCTTCGGCACCGTCACGCCATCGAGTTCGAAGGTCTGCAGCGCCGTGCGCGTGGCCATCTGCACCGAACTGTCGTAGCGCAGGCATTCGAGCACTGCGTTGGGCAACAGCTCCGGCCGGCTGCGCAGCAGCGCCAACTGATCCGGATGCCGATGCAGGGCGACCAGGGCGTTGCAGATCATGTTGGAGGTGGTTTCGTGGCCGGCGAAGAACAGCAGGATCACATTGGACACGATCTCGTCTTCGCTCAGGCGGTGACCGTCCTCTTCTGCATGAAGGAAGCGCGAGATCAGGTCCTGACCGTCGCCGCCTTGGCGTTGCGCGATCACCTTGCGGAAATACGTATCCAGTTGCAGGTACGCCGCACCGGTGGCCGCCAACACGCCGGGCGTCATCATCGGATCGAAGACATTGGCCAGCGCGCTGGTGGCGTGCCCCACCACGCTGGCGTCGGCGGGATCGATATCCAGCATCCGGCAGATGATGGCGATGGGAAGCGGAAACGCGAACTCCTGCAACAGATCGCATTGACGCCTGGCACGGAAGGCATCGATCAGCCCGGCGGCGGTGTCGCCGGCCACTTGGCGCATGGCCTGCATCTCGCGCGCACCGAAGGCCTGGTTCATCAGCGCACGCAGCCGCGTATGTTGCGGCGGATTGAGCAGCAGGAACATGCGGCTCATGCCCTGAAACAAGGGCAGTTCCGGAGCCTGTTCGCCGTAGCGCAGGCGGATGCTTTGCAGGTAGTCGCGCCCGACCCGGCGGTCGCTGAGCAGGCTGTCGACCACCGCATAGCGTCCGCTCATCCATCTGCCCTCGGCCACTTCCACCAGCGCGCCGGCAGCGCGCAGGCGCGCGTAAGTCGGATACGGATCCTGTCGAAAGGATGGAGTTGCGAAATCGGCCAGATGCATGGGGTCGGTTCGGTGGAGCGCGTCGCCGGAACACCGGCAGCCGCATGGATGGAAGGGAAGACAACGCGCGACGAACAGCGAGGCGATGCCGCGATTGTCGGCGCAGGGTGGGCGCAGGCCCTGCACAGGAGCGAAGCGCTGTCGTGGAACTCGATTCCAGCCAGTGTTTGCGTGCGCTGGTATGCGAACTACGCCGGGTGCGACGCGCATGCGGGGCGATCGGTGGCATGCGCGCAACCGACCGCGACCGCCGCGTTGCAGGTGCGCGCCCGCTCGAACAGCCGCCTGCAACTGGCCGACCACGGGCGCGCACGCGAGCTCAGGTGCAGATCGCCGTAACGCATCGCCTGCAGGCCGCGCTTCGATGACTGCCAGGCAGCGTTGCGAAGGCGTGCCGTGATCGCGCGACCGCAAGCCATATCTCCGTCACGAGGAACACCGAAGAGAAGTGTCGCCGCAGCGCAGCCACGGCGCGTGCGCCCTTGCGCGCGCCCGTTTGCGCATGGGTTGCGTGTCGCATCGCGTTAATCAAGCACTGTGTACTATGAGCGCCGGCCAACCGGACCAGCGTCTGCGGTCCCGTCTCCTTCGCGCCGAAACACCCGCCATCAGCAACGTCATGCCCGCCGGCGACGCCAGGCGCAGCGTCGCTGCCAGGCCTCACGTCGCCATCGTCCCGGATACCTCACAACGGATTGGAATGCATCACGACACCAGCCTCATCGACATCATCGCCGTCGGCCTCGCGGTCGCTTTCGTGCTGGGCACGCTCGCGCAGAAGATGAAACTCTCGCCGCTGGTCGGCTATCTGCTGGCCGGCGTCTGTGTCGGACCGTTCACGCCCGGCTTCGTCGCCAACCAGGACATCGCCAACCAGCTGTCCGAGTTGGGCGTGATGCTGCTGATGTTCGGCGTGGGCCTGCATTTCTCGCTCGACGATCTGATGGAGGTGAAGTGGATCGCAGTGCCCGGTGCGCTGGCGCAGATCGTGGTGGCCACCCTGCTCGGCTGGGCGTTGGCCTGGAGCATGGGCTGGCCGCTGATGCACGGCCTGGTATTCGGGCTGGCGCTGTCGGTGGCCAGCACCGTGGTCCTGCTGCGCGCCTTGGAAGAGCGCCGGCTGCTGGACACCCAGCGCGGCCGCATCGCGGTGGGCTGGCTGATCGTCGAAGACCTAGTGATGGTGATCGCGCTGGTGATGCTGCCGGCGCTGGCCGAGGTAGTGGGGAATGGCGCACCGGCTGCTGCGCATGCCGGCGAATCCCATTCACTGCTGGCCGCACTGGGTGTGACCGTGCTGAAGCTGGTGGCCTTCGTTGCGGCGATGCTGGTGGTCGGGCGCCGGGTGATTCCGTGGTCGCTGGAAAAGGTCGCCGCCACCGGATCGCGCGAGCTGTTCACCCTGGCAGTGCTCGGCATTGCGCTGGGTGTGGCCTTCCTGTCGGCCACGTTGTTCGGCGTGTCGTTCGCGCTCGGCGCCTTCTTCGCCGGCATGCTGCTCAAGGAGTCGGAACTGAGCCACAAGGCGGCCAACGATTCCCTGCCGCTGCGCGACGCGTTCGCCGTGCTGTTTTTCGTCTCGGTAGGCATGTTGTTCGACCCGATGATCCTGGTCGAGCACCCCTGGCAGGTCCTGGCCACATTCCTGACCGTGACGGTCGGCAAATCGCTGGCGGCATTCGTGATCGTGCGGGCATTCGGGCACCCGACCGGCACTGCATTGACCATTTCCACCAGTCTGGCGCAGATCGGCGAGTTCTCCTTCATCCTGGCGGGCCTGGGCGTGCAGTTGGCGATCCTGCCCGAGACCGGGCGCGATCTGATCCTGGCCGGCGCGCTGTTGTCGATCGTGGCCAATCCGTTCCTGTTCTCGTGGCTGGACCGCTGGCAGGCCAGGCAGGCGCAGGACGCGCCTGCGGCTGTGGAACCGGAGCTGCCGCCCGGTCCGCCGCTGCCCACGGGCGGCCACGCCATCGTGATCGGCTATGGCCGGGTCGGCAGCGCGCTGACGCAGTTGCTGCACAGCCGTGGCGTGCCAGTACTGGTGATCGACGACAACGGCGAGCACGTCGCCAAGGCGCACGCCGCCGGCATTCCCGGCATCCGCGGCAGCGCGGCCGCCGACCGGGTGCTGGCCGAGGCCAGCCCCGAGCACGCCAAGATCGCGATCCTGGCCATCCCGCAACCATTGGAAGCCGGCGAAGCGCTGGCCAAACTACGCGCGATCAATCCGTCGCTGACCCTGCTGGCGCGCGCGCACAGCGACGCGGAAGTGAAGCACCTGCTCGAACACGGCGCCGACGGTGCCGTCCTGGCCGAGCGCGAGCTGGCGTATTCGCTGGCCGAAATGGTGATGTCCACCCCGCCGTACCGTGCGTTGAACGTGCCGGCGTCGTAACCGCAAGACGGGATGACGCAGCGCTGGACCAAACGCAACCCGCCGGCAGCGCCCGCGGGTTTTTCGTTCCTGCAGGTGGTTCAGTGCGGAACGGCTCGCCATCATTCATTGATCAAACTGCGACCAGGACACCGAAAACTGCCCAACAAATCCACTTGATAATCATTCCCATCCGGAGCAGGATGAGCGCCCGTTTCCCTGGCGACCTCTTCCATGGCGTTGGCGGTTGGCATTCTCAATGCATTGCCTGGTGTGCAGCTGTGCGAGCTGCTGGGTCGCATCGGCTACGGCTTCGTGGTGCTCGATCTGGAGCACGTGCTGCGCGCGCCCGACGAACTGGAACATGCGATCCGTGCCTGCGAGCTGTCCGGCTGCGAGGCCTGGGTGCGGGTGCCGGAGGTGGACGAGAAATTGATCGGTCGCGTACTCGATGCCGGCGCGCGCGGCATCGTGATACCGCGCGCCGAATCTGCCGCGCAGGTGGCGCAGGCAGTGGCCGCGGCGCGTTTTCCGCCGCTGGGCCGGCGCGGCATCACCGGTGGCCGCGTGACCGGCTTCGGCACCATCGATCTTCCTACCTATATCGCACAGGCCAACACACAAATCCGCATCGTACCGATGATCGAAAGCGCAGCCGGCATCGCCGCGCTGCCGCAGATCGCGGCCGTGCCGGGTGTGACGCTGGTGATGGAAGGCGCACTGGATCTCGCGCTGGATCTGGGCCTGGGCCCGCAGCCCACGCATGCGCAGGTGTGGGAGCTGCTGTTGCAGCTGCACGCGCAATGCCGCGCCGCCGGTGTGCCGTTCTGTCCCAATCCGCGCACCGACGCGCAACGCGAACACTGGCTGCAGCAGCCGGAGCTGCGCTGGCTGCTGGCCGGCGAAGATCGCGCCCTGATTCAACGCGCGCTGCGCGGCCATCTGGCCACGTTCGCCGCGCCAGCCCCCTAACTGCCCGCAGGAGCACGCTGCAATGTCGACGTTCCGTTTCCACGCCCTCAGCCTTGCCATCGCGGTGGTCAGTCTGAGCCTGCCGCTGCACGCCGCGGCCGCCGACACGCCGGCGTCCGATGCCGCCGAGGGCCAGACGCCCATCCGTGCACTGGATGCGATCCAGGTGCAGGGCAGTCTGCTCGGGCGTTCCAGACCCGATGACGTGCAACGCTATGCCGGCAGCAGGCAGGTGATCGATCGCACGCAGTTGCGCAACGGCGGCAACCGCTCGCTGGACGACGCGCTGCAACGCGTGCCGGGCATCAAGATCTTCGACGAAACCGGCACCGGTGCATTGCCGCAGATCATGCTGCGTGGCCTGTACGAAAGCCGCAGCGGCCGCGTGCAGGTGCTGGAAGACGGCATTCCGCTGGCGCTGGCGCCGTATGGGCAGACCAGCCTGTCGCTGTTCCCGGTCGGCCTGCACCAGATCGACCGCATCGACATCGTGCGCGGCGGCGCGGCCGTGCAATACGGGCCGAACAATGTGGGCGGGGTGATCAATCTGGTGAGCAAGGACATTCCCAGCCAGTGGAGCACCACGCTGGCACACAAGGTCACTGCGGGCGGCCAGGGACAGTTCCTGCAGGACAGCACACTCAGCAGTGGCGGCTATCTCACCGACAACTTCGGCATGCAGGTCGATGCCAACCGCAGCTGGGGCGAGTATTGGCGGGCGCACAGCGATACCGACATCAGCAACCTGCGCGTGCGCGCGGAGTGGTGGCTGGACGACACCAAACTGATCAAGGCCAGCGTGCAGCGCTATCTGGCGGACATGGATCTGGCCGGGGCACTGAGCCCGGCCGACTACCGGCGCGACCCGCGCCAGTCCACGCGACCGCTGGACAGCTTCAATGGCCGTACGACCAGGGCATCGTTGGTCTATGAGCAACTGCTTGGCGACTGGGGGCCGCTGACGGATGTCCGGTTGTCCTGGACCAACTTCAGCGCGCGCAGCAGCCGCAACTTCATCGTCGGCATGCGGCAGGCAGCAACCGAGACCTGGCGTTCGGATCTGCCGCCGCAGTTGCGCCAGACCGCGCCGCGCGATTTCCGGGTGGTCGGCAGCGAACCGCGCCTGACCTGGACCATGGGAGAGGCCGGTGGCGTGCGCCAGCAATGGACCGCCGGCGTGCGTGCGGTGCGCGAGGACATCGATTTCCTGGTGGGCAACCTGCGGCTGCGCGACGGGCTGTTCACCACGGTACGCGACTGGCAGTTCGAGGACCGCGCGCTGGCTGCCTACGTCAGCAACGCCATCACCCTGCCGGATGAGCGCCTGACCATCACCCCCGGCCTGCGTTACGAGCGCCTGGACTCGCGCTACTTCAACCGTGCCAACGGCCTGCGCACGCTCAACCAAACCCGCGACGTGCTGCCCGGCCTGACCGTCGGCTTCCAGGCCAACGCGCAATGGTTCTTTTACGCCGACGGGCAACGCTCGCTGCGTGCGCCGCAGGTCACCCAGATCATCTTCGGCAACAATCTGGACGCCGAGCTGGCGTGGAACTACGAAGCCGGCACGCGCTACCGACCCAACGACCGCACCCGCATCCAGGTCGGTGCCTACCTGATCGATTTCGATCAGCAGATCCAGCTGGACAACACCACCCGCGTGTTCCGCAACCTGGGCAAGACCCGCCACCAGGGTGGCGAGGTGGAGCTGCAATGGAGCCCGGAACAGCTGCGCGCGCTCACCCTCAACGCCGGCTACGCGTATCTGGATGCCAGCCAGGAATCGGGCGCGTTCCGCGGCTTCCGCGTGCCCTTCACCTCGCGTAACCAGATCACCCTGGGCGGCAACTACGCGCTCGGTCATACCACTGTCGCGCTGTCGGGCTATTACTTCAGCAAGGCCTTCAGCGATGCGGCCAATACCGTGCAGGAGAACGCCATCGCGTCGGTCGGCCGGTTGCCCGCGTACATGGTCTGGAACACGCAGGTCAGCCATACCCTGTTCGAACGCGATGGACAGCGATTCAGCGCATCGCTGGCGATCAACAACCTGTTCGACCGGCAGTACTGGTTCCGTGGCGTGGACACCAGCCCATGGGGCCGCCAGGCCGCACCCGGACGCACCGTGACCGCCGGCCTGGAGTACACGTTCTAGCAGCTGCACAGCTAGCAGCAGGGCGATGCGAGGGAATGCGCCACGGCCCGCTTCGCGGACGCTGCGATCGCTTCCGGCTGCGCACCGGTCCGATCGACACGCGTGATGTCTACTGGAAGCACGACTGCACGTGAGGTAAGGCCGGCGCTGCACCAGCAGAGCAACAGCAATATACGACCGATGATCAGGGGCTTCGGTCGCGCCTGACGGCAATGGCGGTCGCCCGCGATTGCCGCAGAACACACGGCGTGCACGAGGCACGCATCAGCGCCGCAGCACGCGGCATTGCGATCGTTGGATCGCAGGCCACCCAACGCCGCTTGCGGCGCCAGGCAGCCCGTTTGAATACCGGTCACTCCACCGTCCCTGTCGAACGAGAACTGCCATGAACGCTGTTCCCCACGCACCATTGGTGATCCTGAGCCATGTCTGCCACCCGGCCATCACCGATGGCTTTGTGCCTGCCGCGCACGCGCAAGGCATCCCGGTCTGGCTGCTGACCGATCACCTGCTCGATCACCTCGCCTATTTCCGCGATCACGCCTCGCTCGCACCACAACGGGTGATCGAGTGCGACGTGTTCAATCCGCTGGGCGTGCTGGATCTGCTGCACGACGCCGGTGTGACACCGCGCGCAGTCTTCAGCAATAGCGACCATCTGCAGACCAGCGCTGCGTTGGTGGCGGCCGGGCTGGGCCTGCCCGGCAAGGACTGGCAGGTGTGTTATGCAGCCAAGAACAAGGCCGCCATGCGGCAGCGCCTGCGCACGCACGGATTGCCGTCGCCGTGGTTCTGCACGCTGGCGCCCGGCGCCGCACTGCCGGCGCAGATTCCGTGGCCGGTGGTGGCCAAGCCGCGCGAAGGCGTGGCCAGCCTGGACGTTCGCCACTGCGCCGACATCGGACAGTTGCAGGCCTACCTGGACGATCTCTGGCAACGTCACCCGCAGCGCACGGTGCTGCTGGAAGGCATGTTGGAAGGGCCACTGTTCACGCTGGAAACGCTGGGCGACGGACACACGCTGCAGGCCATCGGCGGATTCAAGGTGCGCTTGTCGCCGCCGCCGCATTTCGTCGAATGCGAAGCGCACTGGGATGGCCAGGTAGACACGCCGGTGATCGCACAGGCATTGCGGCAACTGCGCGTGTTCGGGGTCAACTTCGGCCTGTGCCACAGCGAATTCATCCTCACCGCCGACGGCCCGGTGTTGGTGGAGATCAACTACCGCAGCATCGGCGACCGACGCGAATTCCTGCTCGATGCGATGTTCGGCCAGCAATGGTTCGCCGCCGCGCTGGCGCCGCACCTGGGCCAGCCCTTGCCGCAGCTGCGCAGCGCGCATGCGCACGCCTTGCTGCGCTATTACGTGGCCGAGCACGATGGCGAGCTGGTGGTTGCCAGCGAAGACCGTCGGCTTCACGACGCGCACAGCGACGTGCAATACCGGCGCATGCGCGCCCCCGGCGAGCAGATCCGGCTGAGCCACTCCAACAAGGACTACCTGGGCGTCCTGAGCGCGCTGGCCAGCGATGCACAGGCGCTGCAACAGGCGGTGGTGCAGGCCGAAGCGGGCCTGCAGTGGCGGATCGACCAGGCGGAGCTGCGCGCATGAACCACGCCGACGACCAACGCTACATCGCCATTCGCATCATCGATGCCTGTCTCCGCGAGGACGTGCGCGCGATCGTCAGCCGTGCCGGCATGGCGAACCCGGATACGGACCTGCTTGCGCAGTGGCCTGGCGCCGTGCCCGGTGATGGCTGGTGGAAGATCGCGCACCTGCCCGACGGCACACTGTGGCTGCCGATGCGTCGCCACGGCCTGTTGCAGGCGATCAGCGCCTGCGACGACCGCTGGATCGTGCAGGACGCTACCGGTGCCCGGCTGGAACAGGGCGCGCAGGCATGGCTGCAGCGCATGGGCAACGGGCTCGATCCGGAAACCCGGCGCCTGCACCGCGCCTACGCCGACGAAGCCGACTGCGCAGCGACCCACCGCGGTCTGGCGCGGCAGGCCTATGCCGCGCAGGCGCCGGCGCTGGCCAATGCATTGCAGCACGCCGATGCGGCCGAGCGCGCGTATCGCTGCGATCAGCTGGCCAGCTACCGCGACCACCCGTTCTACCCGACCGCACGCGCCAAGGCCGGGCTGGACCCCAGCGAGCTGCGCGATTACGCGCCGGAGTTCGCGCCCAGCTTCAAGCTGCGCTGGCTGGCGGTGCCGCAGGCGCTGCTCAGCTGCACCAGCCCAGCGCCGGCCGAGCTGTGGCCGGACTTCGCCGACGTGGGACTGTCGCCAGCGCTTGCGGACTCGCATGCGCTGTGGCCGGTGCATCCGCTGGTGTGGGAACGGCTGGACCAGCCGGACTTCGAACTGCCTTCCGGCACCCTGCGCGCAGCGCAGCCCTGGCTGGAGGTGCGCCCCACCTTGTCGGTGCGCACGCTGGTGCCGCTGCAGCACCCGCATCTGCATCTCAAGCTGCCGATCCCGATGCGCACGCTCGGCGCGTTGAATCTGCGCCTGATCAAGCCCTCGACCCTGTACGACGGGCACTGGCTGGAACGCGCGCTGCGGCGTATCGATGCGCTGGATCCGGCGCTGCGCGGACGCTGCGTGTTCGTGGACGAATCGCATGGCGGACACGTCGGCCAGGCCCGGCATCTGGCCTATCTGCTGCGGCGCTATCCACCCCTGCAGGACACCACGCTGGTACCGGTGGCCGCATTGTGCGCGCTACTGCCCGATGGCCGGCCGATGGCGCTCCATCTGGCCGAACGGTTCGCGCAAGGCGACCTGCACGCCTGGTGGCGCGACTACACCGAACTGCTGCTCACGGTGCATCTGCGGTTGTGGCTGCGTTACGGCATTGCGCTGGAAGCCAACCAGCAGAACAGCGTGCTGGTCTATGCCGCAGGACAACCGGTACGTCTGCTGATGAAGGACAACGATGCCGCGCGTATCGCCATGCCGTGGCTGCGCGCGCAGCTGCACGACCTCGCCGCGCTGGGGCCGCTGCACGATGCACGCATCGCGGTGGACGATACGCAGGCATTGGCGCGGATGTTCTGCACCATCGTGCTGCAGCTGGATCTGCAGGCGGTACTGGACGGCCTGGCCGAATGGCAGCCATCCCTGCGCGCAGCCCTGCAGGCGCAGCTGCAACGGCAACTGCTGCAGACACTGGAGCAGCTGCACGCCGAAGGCATCGACACTGCACCGGCGTACCGCCTGCTGGCCGCACCACGCCTGCCGGTGAAGTACCTGCTCAGCGCAGGCAGCCTGCTCAGCAAGCAGCTCACCGGCGCGGCCGACATCAACAAGTTCTACGGCGAAAGCGCACCCAATCCGTTCGGCAGCGCGTTCGCCGAGGCGCAGCCGGCACCGCCGCGGCAGGCCGGAGCCCAGCGATGAAGCGCATCCTGGGCCCGGTGCTGGCGGCGCACTACCTGGCGGCCTTCACCGCCCTGGGCATGCCGCTGTTCCTGCCGCAGGTACTGGCCGAACTGGCGCCGGGCGCCGCGGTGGGCTGGAGCGGCGTGCTGTATGTGCTGCCGACGCTGTGTACGGCGCTGACCGCCAGCAGTTGGGGGCGACTGGCCGATCGCTATGGCCGCAAGCGCTCGTTGCTGCGCGCACAACTGGGGCTGGCGCTGGGCTTTGCGATCGCCGGCTTCGCGCCCACCCTGACCTGGCTGGTGATCGGCCTGATCGTGCAAGGCGCCTGTGGCGGCTCGCTGGCGGCCGCCAATGCGTACCTGGCTAGCCAGCCGCAGGCCGGGCCGCTGGCGCGTGCGCTGGACTGGACGCAGTACTCGGCGCGGCTGGCGATGGTCAGCGCACCCGCGTTGCTCGGGCTCGCACTGGCATTGGGGCCGGCGCAGTCGCTGTACCGCGCGCTGGCGCTGTTGCCGCTGATCGCCTTCGCACTGACCTGGCGGCTGCCGGCAGACCGGCCGGCCGCACGCCCGGCTGTCGCGGCACCGAGCCCGGGCAACGGCAAACCGCCGGCACCCGCGTCGGCGGCAGCCGCGTCGCTCTGGCCGGCCCTGCTGCTGGCGCAGTTCCTGTTCTGCTTCGCGATGGTGGTGACCTTCCCGTACTTCATCCCGTACGCGCTGGCACGCGGCGCCGGGCACGACGCCTGGGCCGGGCTGCTCTACAGCCTGCCGCACCTGGTCTACCTGGTGGTGCTGCCTTGGTGGCGGCGCGGCGATGGCGACGCGTGGCTGGTGCCCGGCCTGGCGATGTTCGCACTGGCCTGCGTCTGGCAGGCGATGTTGCGCGATCCGGTGGCGCTGGCCGGCGCACGCCTGCTATTCGGCCTCGGCATGCTGGCTGGACTGCGTGGACTCAATCGCAGCCTGGCGCTGGTGGCTAACGGCCATGGCGCCGGGCGCCTGTTCGGCCGCTTCGACGCCTGCGGCAAATGGGCCGGCGTGCTTGCCGGTGCCGCTGCCGGTGCGCTGACGCAAGCCACCGGCCCTGCTGCCCCCTTCCTGGCCGCCGCAGTGGCGGCGGCCATCGCTGCGCTCACCGTTCTGGTGCGCTTTCCCTCGAGGAGACCTGCAGATGTCCCCGCACACGATGCATGACCCCTGGTACGCCAGCATGGCCGATGCGCAGGCCTGCGCCTGCTGGCTGAATTGCTACCTGCGCGAGTTCGCCATTCCGCGGCGGGCGGCCGACTTCGACTATCGCGGGCTGGATCGTCCTGGCTCGCGCATGGCCGCGCAGCGCTGGCTGCGCATCGACCTGGGCGAAACCGGCACGCTGTGCGTCCGCATCGCCCATGCCGACCGGCTGGGCCGCTGCCGTTTCGTCTCCACCCCATTTCTCAAGGGTGGCGGCCAGCCCTGGCATGGCCTGGATGCGCATGCGCTTGCGCGCACGCTGCTGCAATCGCTGGGCAGCACGCAGGCGGTCAATCCAGAGCTGCTCGCGCAAAGCGCCAACAGCGTGGCGGTCACCGCCGCGGCATTGCGGCAGGCGCATGCCAGCGTACCGACCGGCGAGGCGATGATCGATGCCGAACAGTCGCTGCTATGGGGGCATGCCCTGCACCCCACCCCGAAAAGCCGCGAGGGCGTCGCGCTCGATCAGGTGCTGGCATGCGCGCCGGAAGCGCGCACGGCCTTCCAGCTGTTCTGGTTCCGCATCGACCCGCGCCTGGTGCGGACCCAGGGCATCGACGTGCGCGCCAGCCTGCGCCAGCTCAGCGGCAGCGACACGCTCTACCCCTGCCACCCGTGGGAGGCGCAACGCCTGCTCGACGATCCGTTGCTGCGCACCCTGCAAACGCGCGGCTTGATCGAGCCGGTGGGCGCATGCGGCGAGACGCTGCGGCCGACGTCGTCGGTGCGCACGCTGTACCACCCGCAGCTGGACTACTTCCTCAAATGCTCGGTGCATGTGCGGCTGACCAACTGCGTCCGCAAGAACGCCTGGTACGAGCTGGAAAGCGCCGTGGCGCTCACCGAACTGCTGGCGCCGAGCTGGTGCGCACTGGCGGCGCAGGTGCCGGGCTTCGACGTGATGCTGGAGCCGGCCGCCACCTCGCTGGATGTGGCGCGGGTCGATCGCGCCCTGCACGACGCCGATCCGCTGGCGGCGCGCGCGCTGGCCGAGAGTTTCGGCATCCTGTACCGCAAGACGATCCCCGCCGCGCAGCGCGCCCGCTGGCAGCCACAGGTGGCCGCCGCCCTGTTCACCTGCGATGCGCGAGGCAACAGCGTGTGTGCCGCTCGCCTGCAGACGCTGGCCGGCGCACAGCTGGATCGGCCCAGCTGCACGCTGCTGTGGTTCCGCGCCTACGCCGGTGTGTTGCTGGACGGCGTATGGAGCGCGCTGTTCCAGCACGGCATTGCGCTGGAGCCGCACCTGCAGAACACCGTGATCGGTTTCGCCGACGGCTGGCCCACGCGCGTATGGGTGCGCGACCTGGAAGGCACCAAGCTGCTCGCCCACCATTGGCCGGAAGCACGCCTGCATGGCGTGGGCGAGCGCGCGCGGCAATCGCTGTACTACACGCCCGAACAGGGCTGGAACCGGGTCGCGTACTGCGCGCTGGTCAACAACCTGGCCGAGGCCATCTTCCACTTGAGCGAAGGCGATGACGTGCTGGAGGCGCGGCTGTGGCGCTGCGTGGGCGAACTCGCCGTGCGCTGGCAGCAACGTCATGGCGCGCAGCCCGCGCTGCAGGGCCTGGTCGAAGGCGCGCCGTTGCCGGGCAAGAACAATCTGGGCACGCGCCTGTACCAGCGCGCCGATCGGCAATCCGACTACACCGCGTTGGCCAATCCGATCGCGCCGATCGCCGCGGCACGCCAGGTGGCGGCGTGAGCCTGCGGATCGATACGGCCGCCCTCGCCCGGGCATTGCCGCAGCTGCGCGCGGCCAGCGATGGCCCACTGTGCGCATATGTCTATGAACTGGCGGCACTGGATGCGCACGCGGCCTGGATGCGCGCCCAGCTGCCGGCGCAGTGCGAGCTGTTCTACGCCGCCAAGGCCAATGCCGAGGCCCCGATTCTGCGCACGCTGGCACCGCATGTGGACGGTTTCGAAGCCGCCTCCGGCGGCGAACTGGCCTGGCTGCATGCGCAACAGCCGCACGTGGCCCTGCTGTTCGGCGGGCCGGGCAAACTGGACAGCGAACTGGCCCAGGCCGCCGCCCTGCCCGACTGCAGCGTGCACGTGGAAAGCCTGGGCGAGCTGCAGCGTCTGGCCGCCATCGCCGCGCAGGCCGGCCGCTGCGTGCCGGTGTTCCTGCGGATGAACATCGCCGTGCCCGGTGCGCAGAGCACCCGCTTGATGATGGGTGGGCAGCCCTCGCCGTTCGGCCTGGATCCGCAGGATCTGGATGCAGCCATGCACCTGCTGCGGGTCAGCCCGTCGCTGCGGCTGGTGGGCTTCCACTTCCACCTGATGTCGCACCAGCGCGATGCCCGCGCCCAGCTGCATCTGATCGCTGCCTATCTGCGCATCGTGCAGCAGTGGCGGCAGAGTTATGCGCTGGGGCCGTTGCGGGTGAACGCAGGCGGTGGCTTCGGCGTGGACTATCTGACGCCGGAAGCCTCGTTCGACTGGGCCGGCTTCTGCGCCGGGCTGCCGGCGTTGCTGCGCGCCGATGGTGCCGACCTGCGCCTGCGGCTGGAACCAGGCCGCTATGTCAGCGCCAGCTGCGGCTGGTACCTGATGGAAGTGCTGGATCTCAAGCGCAGCCACGGCGAATGGTTCGCGATCGCGCGCGGGGGCACCCACCACTTCCGCACCCCGGCGGCGCAGGCGCACGACCATCCGTTCCGCGTCTTGCGCGGTACCCGCGCACCGGTGATTGCCGATACGCCGGTCACGCTGGTCGGCCAGCTATGCACACCCAAGGACGTACTGGCGCGCCAGCAATCGGTGGCCGCGCTGGCCCCCGGCGATTGCCTGGCCTTCGCCCTGGCGGGCGCGTATGCATGGAACATCTCGCATCAGCGGTTCCTGATGCATCCGCCGCCGCAGATGGTGTTCCTGCCGGCCGATGGCTGACGCCGGCCGGCGCAGGCGGTTCAGCCCAGCCACACCGCCAACACCACCAGCACGGCAGTTTCGGTCAGTTCCACCAGGGCACCGCAGGTATCGCCGGTCATGCCGCCCAGGCGCCGCATGCAGGCCCGCCGCCAGAGCGCGAACACCAACGCGGCGATCCCGATGCACACCGCTGCGCGCGGCAACCCGGCAGCGGCGCACGCTGCGACACCCGCCAGCAACGCCAGCCACAGCCCTGCGCGCGGCGCCTGTGACAGCGCGCTGCCCAGACCATTGGCGCGGACATACGGCGTACTCAGAAAGGCAGCCACCAGGGCCGTGCGCGCCAGCAGCGGCGCCAGCCACAGCGCGGTCGGCGCCTGCATCAGCAGGCTGGCCAGCGCGGCGCATTTGAGCAGGAGTACCAGGACCACCGCGGCGACCGCCATGGGGCCGCTGGTGGGGTCCTGCATGATCGCCAGCGTGCGTGCCCGCTCGCCCATGCCACCGACCCAGGCGTCGGTCATGTCGGCCAACCCGTCCAGATGCAGCGCGCCGGTCAGCCACACCCAGAGGCTCAACACCAGCGCGGCGCCCAGCAGCGGCGCGACATCGCGCAGGCACCAGGCCAGCGCGCACAGCAACGCACCGAGCAACAGCCCGACCACCGGGTACCAGCGCAGCGAATACGCCTGCGCGCCGGGGCGCAGGAACACCCTGGCGGGCACCGGAATGCGGGTCAGAAACCCGATCGCCGCCAGCAGCCCGTCGATCATGCTGCGTCGGGCGTCGACGGCGAGGCGGCAGGCGGAAACGCCGGGATCGCGCTGGCAGCGACGTCGGCCGGTGGCCAGGCCAGCGGATGCAGGGAGGCGTGCGGCACCGCCAGTTCGGTCATCGCGCCGAAGCCGCCTCCGGCGACCAGGCAACGCAGCGCGCGGATGGCACCGCCATGGGTGATCACCAGCACGCGCTGCGCCGGGTAACGGGCGACGACGGCATCGAGCGCGGCCGACAGCCGCGCGCAAAATTCGCCGAACGGCTCGGCCTGCGGCGGTGGGTGCTGCAGCGGGTCGGCCCAGAACCGGCCCAGCGCCGCGCCTTCGTCGCGATCGATGTCGGCCACCGGCACGCCCTGCCAGCAACCGAAGTGATACTCGCGCAGCCGCGGGTCCAGCTGCAGCGGCACGCCGCGCGCGGCGGCGAGTTCGCTGGCGAACAAGGCGCAGCGTTGCAAGGTGGAAGCCACCACCACATCCCACACCCCATCGGCGGTGGCTGCACGCAACTGCTGCCAGCCCAGCTCGGTGAGCGGGTCGTCGAGCTGGCCGCGATAGCTGCGCTGGCCGGTATCACCGTGGCGCAGCAAGGTGATCTGCGCGCTCATGCGTCGGAGACTCCCGCTTCGGAGAAGGTCGCCATGCCGTTGTGGAGGGCGCAGGCGCTGCGCAGCAACGGGATCGCCACTGCCGCTCCGCTGGCTTCGCCCAGGCGCAGGTCCAGTTGCAGCAGCGGTTCGGCATCCAGCGCACGCAGCAGGGCCGCATGGCCACGCTCCTGCGAGCGGTGCCCGAACAGCAGCCAGTCGCGGACGCCGGGATTGAGATGCGTGGCCACCAGCGCCGCGGCAGTGGTGATGAACCCGTCCACCAGCACCGGAATGCCCGCCTGCGCCGCGGCGATATAGGCGCCGACCAGGGCGGCGATCTCGAAACCGCCGAGCCGACGCAGACGCTCCAGCGGCGTGGTGGCATCGGCATGCAGTGCCAGCGCGCGGGTGATCACCACCGCCTTGTGCGCGATGCCTTCGGCATCCAGGCCGGTACCGGCGCCGGCCATGGCCTGCGGAAACTGCGACAACAGCGCGCACCCCAGCGCGGCGGCCGCGGTGGTGTTGCCGATGCCCATCTCACCGCCGACGAACAGCTGCGTCTGGCAACTCCTCGCCTGCGCGATGCTGTCTGCGCCTGCGGCGAGCGCGTCGCGCAGCTGGCCGGGCGTCATCGCCGGTTGTTCGCAGATATTGGCGCTGCAGGGCGCGAGCCAGGCACGGCGCACGCGCGGCAGTTCGCCCGGATCGTTGACCACGCCCAGGTTCACCACCTCCAGCCGCGCACCCAGCTCGCGCGCCAGCACCGAAATGGCCGCGCCGCCACGGGCGAAGTTGCGCACCATCTCGCCGGTGACCGCCTGCGGAAATGCCGACACACCCTCGGCGGCAACGCCATGGTCGGCGGCATACACCGCGATCCAGATCCGTTGCACCGTCGGCCGTTCGTTGCGCTGCCAGGCCGCCAGCTGCACCGCGAGCCGCTCGAGCCGGCCCAGCGCGCCATGCGGTTTGGTCAGCTGTTCCTGCCGCGCCAGCGCGGCTGCGCGCACCCGCGCATCCGGCACCGCGCAGGCGGCAAAGATCCAGTCGCTGCTCATTGCGCATCTCCCTTCAGCACCATCGGCAAGCCCGCCACAACGAACACCACACGCTCGCACTGTAGCGCCAATGCCTGGTGCAGCCTGCCCGCTTCGTCGACGAAACGCCGCGTCAGTTCGCCCAGCGGCACGATGCCCTGCCCCACCTCGTTGCTGACCAGCACGATCTGCCCCGGCAACCGCGGCAGCACGTCCAGCAGCGCCGCGCGTTCGCGCCCGAAGGCATCCGCATCCGGGTGGCCCAGCAGGTTGCTCAACCACAGGGTCAGGCAATCCACCAGCACGCAACACTGCGGCGCCGCCACTGCCTGCAGGGTGGCTGCCAGGTGGATGGGCTCTTCCACGCACTGCCACTGCGGCGGGCGCTGGCGGCGGTGATGCGCGATGCGCTGCTGCATTTCCGCATCCAGGGCCTGTGCGGTGGCGACATAGGCCACCTCGGCCGCAGCGTCGACGGCGAGGCGTTCGGCGAAGGCGCTCTTGCCGGAGCGGGCGCCCCCCAGGATCAACTGCCGCATGGCGGTTCCTTGCAGGTGAGCCGCGTCAGGGCGGCAGTATCCAGGTGGGTGTGCACCGCATCTGCCAGACGCTCGAGCGTGGCTTCGCGCAGCGCGGCAAGATCCAGCGGCGCCGCCTGTTGCAGCCCGGCCCAGGCCAGCAAGGCATGCAACGCCTGCGGGTGGTCGAAGAGTCCGTGCAGATACGTGCCCAGCACCTGGCCGTCGTCGGAGATCGCGCCGTCGCTGCGGCCATCGTCCAGCCGCAGCAGCGGGCGCGCCAGCGCTGCGCCGGTGCTGATGCCGCAGTGGATCTCGTAGCCATGAACGGGCGCATCGCCCAGCATCAGACGCCCCTGCACGCGATGCAATTGCTTGTGCGCATGCAGGCATGTTTCCAGCGCCAGCCAGCCCAGCCCCGCGCTGCTGCCGGGCACACCTTCGATGCCGTCGGGGTCGTGGATCCGTTCACCCAGCATCTGCAACCCGCCACAGATGCCGAGCACCTTGCCGCCGTAACGCAGGTGCCGCGCGATGGCACCCTCCCAGCCCTGCGCGCGCAGCCACTGCAGGTCCTGGCGCGTGGACTTGCTGCCCGGCAGCACGATCAGATCGCAGGGCGGCGGCAGCTGACCCGGGCCGATCAGCTGCACCTCGACCTGCGGATGCGCCAGCAAGGCATCCACATCGGTGTGATTGCTGATCCGCGGCAACACCGGCACCACCACGCGCAACTGCGCCTGCGGCTTGCGCACGGCATGCCGCGGCAGTGCGTCCTCGGCGTCCAGTTGCAGGCCGTGCAGATACGGCAACACGCCCAGCACCGGCTTGCCGGTTTCGCGCTCCAGCCAGTCCAGGCCAGGCTGCAACAGCGCCAGATCGCCGCGAAAACGATTGATGACAAACCCCGCCACGCGTGCGCGCTCGCTGTCCGACAGCAGTGCCAGGGTGCCGACCAGGTGCGCGAACACGCCACCGCGATCGATGTCGGCGATCAGCAGTACCGGGCAATCCACCGCCTCGGCGTAGCCCATGTTGGCGATGTCGTTGGCGCGCAGGTTGATTTCGGCCGGGCTGCCGGCACCTTCCACCAGCACGACCTCGAAACGCTCGACCAGCCGTGCATGCGAGGCCAGCACGGCGCTCAGCGCGGTGGACTTGTAGGCGTGATAGTCCACCGCATCCAGCGTGGCGACCGGATGCCCGTGCACGATCACCTGCGCACCGGTGTCGCTGTTGGGCTTGAGCAGCACCGGGTTGAAGTCGGTGTGCGGAGCGAGCCCGCAGGCCTGCGCCTGCACCGCCTGCGCACGCCCGATCTCGCCGCCATCGATGGTGACTGCCGAATTGAGCGCCATGTTCTGCGGCTTGAATGGCGCCACCGCAACGCCCTGGCGGTGCAGCCAGCGGCACAGCGCAGCCACCAGCGTGCTCTTGCCGGCATCGGAGGTGCAGCCCTGCACCATCAGCACGCGCGCGCTCATGCCAGCAGCTCGCCTAGCGCCGCATCCAGGCGCGCTTGCCCGGCCGCATCGGGCGGCAGGCCGAAGCGCAGGCTGGCCGGTGCCTCGAACAGGCGGGTAAGGATGCCGCGCCGTGCCAATGCCACGTGCAGTTCAGCCGCATCGGCGCGCTGGCACCATTGGAAGAACGCGGTGCCGGCCGTCGGCACGAGGCCGTGGCGACGCAATCCCTGCGCCAGCCGCCGCGATGCGGCGTGCAGTTGCGCGCGTGCCTGCACCTGCCAGCCGGTATCGGCCAGGGCCTGCTGCACGGCCCAGCGGGTGGGCCCGCTCACGGTCCATGGCCCCAGCTGTTCGCGCAAGGCGTCCAGCAGCGACGGATGCGCGCACACGAAGCCGGCCCGCGCGCCGGCCATGCCGAAGAACTTGCCGACCGAGCGCAGCACCACCAGACCCGGCTGTTGCGTCTGCGCGCACACGCTCTGGTGCGGAGTCGCGTCCATGAAGGCCTCGTCGATCACCAGCCAGCCGCCGCGCGCGGCCAGCCGCGCATGCAGCTGCAGCAGCACATCACGATCGAAGCTGTCCGCACAGGGATTATTGGGATGGATCAGCACCACCACATCGAAGGCCTCCGCCGCCTGCAGCAAGGGCGCCGCCGGCAGCGGGACCACGGTGTGCCCGGCGCGCCGCCAGGCATGCGCATGCTCGGCGTAGCCGGGCGCGAGAACGCCGACACGGCCGCGGGGACGCAACAGCGGCAGTGCCTGGATCGCCGCCTGCGAGCCGGCCACCGGCAGCACCTGCGGCGCGCCGTAATACGCCGCCGCGGTGGCGGCCAGGCCATCGTCGTCTTCGGGCAGGCGCTGCCACGCCTGCCCTGGAATCGCAGGCACCGGCCAGGCGAACGGGCTCACGCCGGTGGACAGATCCAGCCAGTGCGCCAGTGGAATGGCGTAGGTCTGCGCGGCGCGGCGCAACCGGCCCCCGTGTTCAAGCATGCGCTGCCCCGAGATGAGCGATATGGCGCTGGGTTCGATCATCGCTGCGCCTCGCGCACGCGGCGCAACGGTGGGCATGCCACGCGATCATTGCATCACCATTGCCGCCAGCAGGGCACCGATCAGTAGCCAGAGCAACACGCCGGCGCGCACCAGCAGCAAGGCCCGACGCACGCTGTCGGCGCTGGCCCGAGCGCCCTCGCCCAGGCAGGGACGTGGCTGCCACTGGCCGTGATACGGCGCAGCGCCCCCCAGTTGCACACGCAGCGCGCCGGCACCGGCGGCCATCACCGGCCCCGCGTTCGGGCTTTTCCAGCCACGTCCCTGACGCCAGGCACAGCGCAGGCCGCTGCGGGTGGCACCGAGCGCGGCGTAGGTCGCCGCGGTCAGGCGTGCCGGCAGCCAGTTGAGCGCATCGTCGCTGCGTGCCGCCGCCCACCCGAAGTTGGCATAGCGCGAGGTGCGATAGCCCCACATTGCGTCCAACGTATTGGAGAGCCGGTACAGCACCGCACCCGGCGCGCCCAGCAACACTCCCCAGAACAGCGCGGCGAACACGGCATCGCTGCCGTTTTCCAGCACCGACTCGGTGGCCGCGGCGGCCACCTGGGTGGCATCCAGCGCCGCGGTATCGCGGCTGACGATGCGGCCCACCGCTGCGCGGGCTGAAGGCAGGTCGTCGGCCTGCAATGCAGCGATCACCGGTTGCGCGTGTTCGCCCAGGCTGCGCAATCCCAGTGCCAGATACAGCATCACCGCGGCAAACCCCGCCGCTGCCCAGGCCGACCACCACCACAGCAGCGCCTGCAGCGCAGCCGCCGCTCCGGTCCACGGCAGCACCGCCACGCACCATGCCAGCACGCCCGCGCTGCGGCGATTCCGATGCAGGCGCGCTTCGATGTGCTGCGCCCACCTGCCGAACACCAGCAGCGGGTGCGCACGCCGCGGCTCGCCCAGCAGCAGATCCAGCAATACGGCCGCAGCGGCGATCGCCAACAGCATCAGGCGCAATCCGTCGCCACGCAGGGTACCGGGCCGCCGGCGAGCATCGCGCGTGCGCCCATGGCTACAGCTCGATCCCGAGCTGCGCCTTGATGCCGGCGTTGAAGGCATGTTTGACCAGCCGCATCTCGGTGACGGTATCTGCCGCTTCGATCAACCGATCCGGCGCGCCACGCCCGGTGATCACCACATGCTGGCCAGGCGGACGTGCGGCCACTGCGGCCAGCACCTCGTCCAGCGCCACATACTCCTTCACCAGGGCGATGTTGAGCTCGTCCAGCAGCACGAAGTCGTAGCGCGCGTCGGCCAGCATGCTGCGGGCCAACTGCCAGGCCGCCTGCGCAGCGGCGATGTCCACGCTGCGGTCCTGGGTTTCCCAGGTGAACCCCTCGCCCATCACGTGGTAGTCGAGCAGATCCGGAAAGCGCCGGAAGAACGCCTCTTCCCCGGTGGAGAAGGTGCCCTTGATGAACTGCACTACGCCGCAGTGCAGACCATGCCCGAGCGAGCGCGCCAGCATGCCGAATCCGGACGAGCTCTTGCCCTTGCCGTTTCCGGTATTGACCAGCAGCACACCGCGATCGATCACCGCCCGCGCAATGCGCCGGTCCACCAGCTCCTTCTTGCGTTGCGCACGTTCGCGGTAATGCGCATCGTCGTGTTCGCGGGAACTCATGCGTGTTCTCCCATCATTGCAGGCGCAGCGAGGCTGCACCATGTTGCGATCGCTGCGAAGACGATGCCCGGAAAGAACACCGCCCCCGATGCGCTGGGCAGGATCTCAGCGCCTGCGTCAGCTTGCCGCGGGTACCGACCATCGGCAACGCCAGGGCGATGCCGCAGGCCCACGCCGCACCGCCGTGCAAGATCGCAGCTGCCGGTGCGATGGCCTGGGTGGTCGCCGTCATGACAGTTCCAGCGGTGTGGCCGGTTCGGCGGCACTGCGCCGCGCATGCCAACGCAGCAGGCACCATGCACCGACCAGCGCCACCGCCAGATACAGCGCGGTGGTACGCACGAACAGCGGGCCCCACTGCCATGCGCGCTGCAGGTACTGCACCCAGTGCGGGTCGGCATAGCGCCCACCCAACCAGTAGAACGCGCCATTGGAGATCAGGAACGACACCGCCGCAGCCGCCACCCCGAGCACCCAGGCTGCACACAGCGACATTGCGCGTGGGCGAAGATGCGCCTGGTAGCCGCGGCCTGCATACCACAGCACGCCATAGGCCAGCGGTAGCGCAGCATAGGCGGCCGTGATGCAGAAATCGCTGACGCCAGCCAGGGACACCGCCGCCCAATCGATCAACACCGATAGCCCGAGCAACAGCGCAAAACAGGCATGACGACGCAGCGCCAGGCCACCGAGGAAGAACACCGCCATCGAGGCATCCGGCAGGTGCAGCCAATCGCCGACGTGATGAAAGCGGGTGGCCGTCATCGCCAGCATCAGGGCGATGAACAGGTTGCGTTCGGCAGTGCGGGACAGTGGTGTCATCGGTAGTCCTCAAGAACGACGGAGCGGGCTCCTCGCTGCGGCCGGTCGACACCGGCCGCCTGTCTGCACCGGCGATCCGCGCAGTGCCAAGCGCGTTTCACCGGGTCGGCTGATAGCGGAAGGTCAGCAGGTAGTTGCGCCCCGGCTGCGCGTACCAGCGCGCAGTCTCGTATCGGCGGTCGAACACGTTGTTGGCGGTGAACTGCACCTTCCAGTCCGCGTTCACTGCATAGCTCACGCGCAGATCCAGCAAGCCGTAGCCGGCCAGCTGCTCGGCGTTGGCCAGGTCGTCGTAGCGCCGCCCCGAACCGAACAGGCTGGCGCCCACGCCGAACGCGCCGACGCTGCGATCGGCATCGATGCGCCCGCTCTGCCGTGCGCGACGCGGCAACCAGTTGCCATGATCGACCTCGCCGTCGGCCTGCGGCTGCAGCCAGGTGAGCGCGCTGCGCAGGATCCAGCCGGCCAGTTCGGTGTCGTAGCCCGCTTCCACGCCGCGGATGCGCGCCTTGTCGATGTTGTTCGGCTGCCCGAACGGATGCGCCGCATCCACCAGCGACGCGTCGTAGGCGATGAGATCGTCGATGCGGGTCTGGAAAGCGCGAAGCGTCCACACGCCCCAGTCGTAGCTGCCGCGCAGGCCCACCTCCGCACTTCTGGAAGTCTCCGGCCCCAGCAGCGGGTTGCCATAACCCGGGTAGTACAGCTCGTTGAAGGTGGGCGCCTTGAACGCGGTGCCGTAGCTGGCGGTCAGGCGCAGGTGCTCGGCGACATCCCAGCCCCACAGCAGGCTGCCGGTGGTCTTGCCGCCGAACTGGCTGTTGTCGTTGCGCCGCAGGCTGGCCTGCAACGACTGGCTGCCGAAACTCTGCTGCCACTGCGCGAACGCGGCGCGGTCGATCCGGCTGTCGGCATCGTAGCTGTCGCTGCTGGCGATGGCATCGCGCTGCCAATCGAAGCCGACCGTGAGCAGACCCGGCGCGGTGGTGATGTCGGCCTGCAACGCGCCCAGCTTGCGGCGTGTGTCGTACGTGGACAGATAGGCGCCATCGTAATACGCATCGCTCAGATCGGCGCTGCTGCCGAGGCTGGCAGTGACCGTGAGCGCATCCGACGGCGCATAACGCACGCGCCCGCCGATGGCCTGCTGCACGCCCTTGCCGAGATTACCGCCGAAGGCCGAGCCGTCGTATTCGTTGCGACTCTGCGTGCGCAGGGCATGCGCATCGGCATCCCACTGACGGTTGAAGCGCCAGCCGCCCTGCGCGCTCAACGAATCGTTGCGATAGCCGTCGCGATCGGGATCGTAGGCACTGGAGCCGGTGTCCAGATAGGCGTTGATGCCGTCGGTTTCGTCGTGCACCGCGTTCACCGCATACCAACCACCGGCTTCGCTCGGATCGCCGGGGCTGCACCCCGCAATGCCCGCGCCGTAGCGGCGCGCGTTATCGCTGCCGGTCGCCACGCTGAGTGTGGGCACGAAACGGCCTTGCGGACGACGGGTGAAGATCTGGATCACCCCGCCCAGCGCTTCGGAGCCGTACAGGCTGGAAAACGGCCCGCGCACGATCTCGACACGTTCGATCTGCTCGATCGGCAGATCCTGCAACGCCGCACCGCCGGCGGTGGCCGAACCGATGCGTACCCCGTCGATCAATACCACCAGATGGTCCGACTCCGTGCCGCGCAGGAACAGCGAGGTCGCCTTTCCGGGACCACCGTTGTTGGCCAGTGATACGCCCGCTTCGCCGCGCAGCAGATCCTGCAGCGAGTTGACCTGGCGGCGCTCGATCTGCGCGCGGTCGATCACGGTGACCGGCGCCAGCGTCTGGTCCTGGGTCTGTGCGGTACGCGAGGCGGTCACCACCACCTCGTCGAGATCGATGGCAGCCTCGGCCTGCGCCAGGTTGGTCGCGCATAGCGACAGCGCCGCGGCCAGCACGGTGCGACGCGGCAAAACGGAAGAAACGGACATCGACTGCTGCTCCTGGAACCGCGCCTACCCGCGCGGAGGCAATGGGGTCGACAGGCAGCAACGGGCCAGGCGTCCGGCGCGCGAGCACCGGATGCACAGGGCCACGCCCACCGCGTGCCGGGTCAATCCCTTCAGGCCGGTCTCCGGGCTTGCGAGCGGAAGCGGTCGCTTCCCGGGTCTGCGCCTTCCCATGCGATGCACAGTGGCGTGTCGTGCAGACCCTTGTCTCGCCCACCGTTGCGGGGGCAGCTCCGGAATTGCGTCCCGCCAAGGCGATGCGCGCACCGGATTCCCGTTTAAACCACCGGCCAGCCGGCAGTCACCTCAGGGGCGCGCATGGTAACAGGATTGGCGGGGCCGCTCCGGGGGTGGCGGCCGACCAGGCGCAGCGCGTCGCCAAGCGCCTAACGAGGGAATTGCCAATTCCTTCTCCCGCCGGGAGAAGGTGGCGCGTAGCGCCGGATGAGGCTATGGAGCGAAGCCTCATGCGATACATGGAACCAGCATGCTGGGTTGCACGCATGTCCGCCACCGAGCTTCATCTCTCACATACGAGTGGGCTTCGCCTACGTACCCTCACCCCAACCCCTCTCCCAAAGGGAGAGGGGCCTGTTCCTTTCTCCCATCCGGAGAGGGGCTTGTTCCCTTCTCCCATCGGGAGAAGGTGGCGCGCAGCGCCGGATGAGGGTGCGAGCGCAGCCTTGTGTGCATCTCACGCCCCCCGCAGCGCCTGCTCCAGATCTGCCAGCAGATCATCGATATGCTCGATGCCGATCGACAAGCGCACGGTGTCCTCGCTCACACCGGCATGTTCCAGTTCGGCCGGGCCGAGCTGGCGGTGCGTGGTGGAGGCCGGATGCGTCGCCAGCGACTTGGCATCGCCGATATTCACCAGCCGTGTGAACAGCTGCAGCGCATCCAGGAAGCGGGCACCGGCCGCGCGCCCGCCGGGCAAGCCGAAGGTCAGCACGCCCGAGCCATGGCCGCCCAGATACTTCTGCGCCAATGCATGCTCGGGATGATCCGGCAACGCGGCGTAATTGACCCAGGCAACGCGCGCATGCTGCTGCAGATAACGGGCGACCGCCAGCGCGTTGGCATTGATGCGTTCCATGCGCAGCGCCAGCGTTTCGATGCCTTGCAGGATCAGGAACGCATTGAACGGCGACAACGCCGCACCGGTATTGCGCAGCGGAACCACCCGCGCACGGCCGATGTAGGCGGCCTCGCCCAGCGCGTCGGTATACACCACCCCGTGGTAGCTCACATCCGGCTCGTTGAGGCGCGGGAAGCGCGCCTTGTGCGCGGCCCACGGAAAGCGCCCGCTATCCACGATCGCGCCGCCGATGCTGTTGCCATGCCCGCCCAAATACTTGGTCAGCGAATGCACCACGATGTCGGCACCGAAGTCGATCGGCCGCAGCAGCGACGGCGTGGCCACGGTGTTGTCCACGATCAGCGGCACGCCGTGCGCATGCGCTACCGCGGCAACGGCTTCGATGTCGGTGATATTGCCGCGCGGGTTGCCGATCGACTCGACGAACACCGCCTTGGTGCGTTGGTCGATCAGGCCGGCAAACGCCTGCGGGTCGCGATAGTCGGCAAACCGCGTGCTGATGCCGAACTGCGGCAGCGTATGCGCGAACAGATTGTAGGTGCCGCCATACAACGCGCTGGACGACACGATGTTGTCGCCCGCCTCGGCGATGGTCTGGATCGCATAGGTCACCGCGGCCTGCCCCGAGGCCAGCGCCAACGCCCCGATGCCGCCCTCCAACGCCGCCACGCGCTGCTCCAGCACATCGTTGGTGGGATTCATGATGCGGCTGTAGATATTGCCCTGCACCTTCAGATCGAACAGATCCGCACCATGCTGGGTATCGTCGAAGGCATAGGCCACGGTCTGGTAGATGGGCACCGCCACCGCGCGGGTGGTGGGATCGGGACGATAGCCACCATGCACAGCGACGGTTTCGGGTTTCCACTGCGGATCGGTCATGGCACGGCTCGCTGGGGAGAACGCATCAAGATACCCGGCCATCAGGCTTCGGCTCATGACGGCACCTCATGACCTCATGGCTGGCGGACCCGCGTCACCGACGCACGCACGGACCGGCCCGGGTCTCACGCCGCGGCCGGTCGTCAATGCCACACGCACTGCGTATGATCATGCAGACGCTCAACGGACATGAAGCGATGCGAACCCATCTGGCGGTTGCATTAACAGTGGTCGCCCTGCTCACCGAGCCGAGTGCGCACGCTGCGCTACCAGGTGAGAGTGACGCGATGCTGCAGTGGTCGCAGCCCGGCAATTGCGGCCGGCAGCGGGTTCGCAAACCCGACCCCAGTGATGTGTTCGACGCTGTCTCCATCCGCGAACAGACCGAGCGTTATCTCGGTTTCCTGGCCGAGGTGATGACAGGAGATCAGTCCGCCCTCAGGCTCACACGCCTGTGTACGGCCTTCGGCGTCGATTTCGTGCAGGGGCCGTTGCCGCCTGCACACGCCGAACCCTGGAATCCCTCGCCGCAGCAGCCGACCGGCCATGTGTTCACTGCCTTTACCCAGGAAGCAGGCACACCATCGCGGCAGCAGATCGAAGTGACGTACAGGCCATCGGGCATCGCGTTTTCATTGTTCACCAACCTGAATCACACCGGCGACAGCGCCGTATCCGGCGAACCTGGCGCTGTTCAAGCCGATATGGGACAGCACTGCCCCCTGCGACTGGACGAGTTGACCCAAAGGATGGCACGTGCCGGATTCGTCGGAAAATACGATGGGCTGCAAGCTCCCGATGAAGAACTGGCCATCTTCGATGACGGCGTCGGCGTTTCCTTTCGACGAGGCAACGAGAAAATCGTCGTCGATGCGACACTGCAGGGCCGTTTCATCGACCAGCGCGCCAATCCCGGCGCCTCCTGCCTGGCGAGCATTTCCCTCAGGACCTGGGACTGAACCGGCCCGGGTGTCAGTCGCCCAGGCTGATCGCCACACGATCGCTCGGCGCTTCCGAGCTTTGCCTATCGCTGCAGGGCCGACAGCGGGCGAATCGTCGACCATGCGGATCCGACTGGATCGTCGAAGCATGCTGCTCCACGTCCACCCGGCGGTAGATCTGTGGAAAGGCAGGCACCGATCGGCCGCGCACGCCACGCGCGATCGGTGCTGCCGGACCGGAGCGTCGCTCACCCCTTGCCAAACTCCAGATGCCCACCCTGCGCACGCACGCGCACGGTCTCGCCGCTGGTGTACTGGCCCGAGAGAATCTGCTGCGCCAGCGGGTTTTCCACCTGCGACTGGATTGCGCGCTTCAGCGGGCGCGCACCGTAGACCGGGTCGAAGCCGACATTGCCCAGCAGCTCCAGCGCCGCATCGTCCAGGTCCAGCTTCAGGCCACGCTCGGCCAGGCGCTTTTCCAGGCCCTGCAGCTGGATGCGCGCAATCGACTTGATCTGCGCCTTGTCCAGCGGGTGGAACACCACGATGTCGTCCAGCCGGTTGATGAACTCCGGACGGAAGTGCGCCTGCACCACGCCCATCACCGCCGCCTTCATCTGCGTATAGGCCTCGGCGCTGCCGTCGCCGGACAGCTCCTGGATCTGGTGCGAACCCAGGTTGGAGGTCATCACGATGACGGTGTTGCGGAAGTCCACGGTGCGGCCCTGGCCATCGGTGAGACGGCCATCGTCGAGCACCTGCAGCAGGATGTTGAACACATCTGCGTGCGCCTTTTCCACTTCGTCCAGCAGGATCAGCGAATACGGACGACGACGCACGGCCTCGGTGAGATAACCGCCCTCTTCATAGCCCACATAGCCCGGAGGCGCACCGATCAGCCGCGCCACCGAGTGCTTCTCCATGAACTCGCTCATGTCGATGCGGATCATCGCTTCGGTGCTGTCGAACAGGAAATCCGCCAGCGCCTTGCACAGCTCGGTCTTGCCCACGCCGGTGGGACCCAGGAACAGAAACGAACCGCTGGGACGATTGGGATCGGACAGGCCGGCACGCGAGCGGCGCACCGCGTCGGACACCACCTTGATCGCTTCGTTCTGCCCGACCACGCGATCATGCAGTTCGTCTTCCATCCGCAGCAGTTTGTCGCGCTCGCCTTCCAGCATCTTGTTGACCGGAATACCGGTCCAGCGCGACACCACCTCGGCGATTTCCTCGGCGGTCACGCGGTCCTGCACCAGCTTGAAGTCGTGGTGTTCCACTTCGTTGGCCAGCAGCATCTGCTTTTCCAGCTGCGGTAGCACGCCGTACTGGATCTCGCTCATCTTGGCGTAGTCCTGGCGCCGCTGCGCCGCTTCCAGCTCCAGCTTGGCGTGTTCGATCTGCTCCTTGATCTTGGTGGTGCCCTGCAGCGCGGCCTTTTCCGACTTCCACACTTCGTTGAGGTCGGAGAATTCGCGCTCCAGCTTGTCGATGTCGCTGTCTAGGTCGGCCAAGCGCTGCCGCGAGGCTTCGTCCTTTTCCTTTTTGAGCATCTCGCGCTGGATCTTGAGCTGGATCAGGCGGCGCTCCAGGCGATCGAGTTCTTCCGGCTTGGAGTCGATCTCCATGCGGATGCGCGAGGCGGCCTCGTCCATCAGGTCGATGGCCTTGTCCGGCAACTGGCGGTCGGTGATGTAGCGGTTCGACAGCGTGGCCGCGGCAACGATCGCCGGGTCGGTGATCTCCACGCCGTGATGCACCGCATAGCGTTCCTTCAGGCCGCGCAGGATGGCAATGGTGTCCTCCACCGTCGGCTCGCCCACGAACACTTTCTGGAAACGGCGCTCCAGTGCGGCGTCTTTTTCGATGTACTTGCGATACTCGTCCAGCGTGGTGGCGCCGATGCAATGCAGCTCGCCACGCGCCAGCGCCGGCTTGAGCATGTTGCCGGCATCCATTGCACCGTCTGCCTTGCCAGCGCCGACCATGGTGTGCAGCTCATCGATGAACAGGATGATCTGGCCTTCGTTCTTCGACAGGTCGCTCAGCACCGCTTTCAGGCGCTCTTCGAATTCGCCGCGGAACTTGGCGCCGGCAATCAGCGCGCCCATGTCCAGCGACAGCACGCGCTTGCCGCGCAGGCCCTCGGGCACTTCGCCGTTGATGATGCGCTGGGCCAGACCCTCGACAATGGCGGTCTTGCCCACGCCGGGCTCGCCGATCAACACCGGGTTGTTCTTGGTACGCCGCTGCAGGACCTGGATGGTGCGACGGATCTCCTCGTCGCGGCCGATCACCGGATCGAGCTTGCCGTTCTCGGCGCGCGCAGTCAGGTCGATGGTGAATTTCTCCAGCGCCTGGCGCTGTTCTTCGGCGTTTTCCGATTGCACCGTCTCGCCGCCGCGCAGCTTGTCGATGGCCGCTTCGATCTTCTTCTTGTCGCCGCCGGCCGCACGCAGGGCCACGCCCAGCGGGCTGGCATCGTCGGCCGCGGCCAGCACGAACCACTCGCTGGCGATGAAGGCATCGCCGTGCTGCTGGGCCAGTTTGTCGGTCTGGTTGAGCAGGCGATTGAGATCGTTGCCGATCGACAGGTTGCCTTCCTGTCCCGAGACCTTGGGCAAGGTGTCCAGCGCCTCGCCGAGCCGCTCGCGCAGCAGCGGCACGTTGACGCCGGCCTGCGACAGCAACGGACGCGTACTGCCGCCGCTCTGGTCGAGCAGCGCGGCCAGCACGTGCACCGGTTCGATGATGTTGTGATCGCGGCCCACGGCCAGCGACTGCGCGTCGGCCAGTGCCTGCTGGAACCGCGAGGTGAGTTTGTCCATCCGCATGGGGAGTCCTCTGAACGGGTGGCCGGCCAGTCCGGCGATACCGAGCAGATGCGGTTGCCACGCGGCGTTTCAAGGTGCGCTGCGACACGAAGGCGCTGGCAGACGGCGACCGGACCTGCCTGCGCGCCCCCCAGCGACACCAGGCATGCGGCGCCCGATGTCCGCGCAGGCGGCAACGGGCGCTTCAGGCGCCCTAGACGATCCGCCGCAGCGGTCCCCCTGGCCGTGCCGGGGTGGGATGCGCGACGCCGCCGCGGCCGGTGTCGAACGCTTCGGCACCCCGCGATGCCTCCGCCGAATCGCTCCCCAGCAAGCGCGACAGCACCTGCGCGTGGGTCGCGGCCAGCGCCGGCATGCCGGGGGTGCGCGGATGGGCGACCGGCACGGCCACATCCAGACCGACCTGGCCGTGTTCGATCACCACGATGCGATCGGCCAGTGCGCAGGCTTCGGCCACGTCATGGGTGACCAGCACCAGGGTGAAGCCGTACTGCCGCCACAGCTGCACGATCAGCTGTTGCATCTCGATGCGGGTGAGCGCGTCCAGCGCCCCCAGCGGTTCGTCCAGCAACAATAGCCGCGGCCGATGCACCAACGCGCGCGCCAGCGCCACACGTTGCCGCTGCCCACCCGACAGCGCTGCCGGCCAGTCGCCTGCGCGCTCCCCCAGCCCCACCGCTTCCAGTGCACCCTGCGCCTGCACGCGACCGGTACGCCCCAGCCCGAGCGCCACGTTGTCGATCACGCGCTTCCACGGCAGCAGACGCGCATCCTGGAACATCAGCCGTACCGCATCGCGCTGCGCGGCAAGCGGCGACCCATCGGTCTCCACGCGACCACCATCGGGCGCCTCCAGCCCGGCAACCACGCGCAGCAGGGTGCTCTTGCCGCAGCCACTGCGGCCGACCACCGCCACACAGGCACCGGGCGCGATCTCCAGATCGATCCCACGCAACACATCGGCCTGGCCATAGCGCTTGCCGATACCGCGCAGGCGCAGCGGCAGACCGTTCCCGGTGGTCGTCATCGCAGCACCTGCGTGCGCCGTTGCTGCGCCGGGTGCCAGCCCAGCCACCAGGCTTCCAGCCCGCGCGCGGCCAGGTCGGCCAACTTGCCGAGCAGCGCATACAACACGATCGCCACCACCACGACATCGGTCTGCAGAAACTCGCGCGCATTCATCGCCAGATAGCCGATGCCGGAGCTGGCCGAAATGGTCTCGGCCACGATCAAGGTCAGCCACATCAGCCCCAGCGCGAAGCGCAGCCCGACCAGGATCGACGGCAGCGCGCCGGGCAGCAGCACGTCTACGAACAACTGCGGTCCACGCAGACCGTAGTTGCGTGCCATCTCGATCAGCGCCGGATCCACGCTACGGATGCCGTGATAGGTATTGAGATAGATCGGGAAGAACGTGCCCAGCGCCACCAGGAACAGCTTGGCACCCTCGTCGATGCCGAACCACAGGATCACCAGCGGAATCAGTGCCAGATGCGGCACGTTGCGCAACATCTGCAGGCTGCTGTCGAACAGGCGCTCGGCCACGCGCGACACGCCGGTCAACAGGCCGAGCGCCAGGCCGATGCCGCCACCGATGGCCAGGCCCAGCACCGCACGCCAGCTGCTGATGGCCAGGTGCTGCCAGAGCTCGCCACTGCGCACCAGCGTGGCGGCCGCGCGCAGCACCGCGTCCGGCGCGGGCAGGATGCGCTCGGGCAGCCACCCGGTAGCCGCAGCAACCTGCCAGGCGGTGACAACCGCCAACGGCAGCACCCACGGCACCAGCCGGCCGCTCCACTGCCGCACCTTGATGCTCATGCGCACACCGGCGTGTTGCAGCGCTGCGGCGATGTCGTCGCGTGCATCACTTCCCGCCCGCCGGTGCGGCAACGCTGGCCGGCGCACGCCACACCGCCGGTGCCACCAACACGCGCTTGGGCAACAGGCGCTGTGCATAGAACAGATCGGCAGTGGCCTGCTGCGCCTTGATCACCTGCGCACTCAGCGGCTGTACGCTGGCCGGCGGGCGGTGCGCCAGAGTGCGTTCCACCACCGCAGGCGGCAGCCCGCTGACCTGCGCCAACAGCTTGATGCTGCCGGCGCGGTCGCGCTCGAGCAGGCCATCAGCCTGGTTGAGCGTGCCCATCACCTGCTGCACGAACGGCCCCCAAGCCGTTGCATAGCGGCGCGAGGACAGGAAGAAACCGCCGGTCAGCCCCAGCCCCTCGCCATTGGCGAGCAGACGCGCACTGCCATCCAGCGTCAGGGCCGAATACCACGGGTCCCAGATCGCCCAGGCATCCACCTGCCCGGCCGCGAATGCGGCGCGCGCATTGGCTGGCGACAGATACAGCGGCGTGATGTCGCGGATGCTCAGACCGGCTTTGGCCAACAAACGCAGCAGCAGGTTGTGCGCGCTGGAGCCCTTCTGGAAGGCCACACGCTTACCCTTCAAGTCGGCCACGCGACGCAAGGTGCTCCTTGCCGGTACCAGAACGGTTTCCGCTTTCGGCGTAGGCGGCACCCAGCCCACATACAGCAGATCCGCACCGGCCACCTGTGCGAACAACGGCGGAATATCGCCCGCACCTCCGATGTCGATGCTGCCGACGTTCAAGGCCTCCAGCAGCTGTGGACCCGCAGGAAACTCCACCCAGCTGATTCTGGTGCGCGGAAAGCGCTGTTCCAGCAGGCGATGCTGCTTGGCCAGCACCAGGCTGGACACCGCCTTCTGGTAGCCGATGCGCAGCTGCGCCGGGTCGGCGGCAGTGGCCACGTGCATCCAGACCAGGCTCAGCACCAAGACCGATGCGAGGCGTCTGGCAAAGGCGATCACGCCAGCGGTGGGCCGCCGGATGCGAACGGCGCACAGCCGCCACAGTGCGACGTTTCGGAGCGATCCCGGATGCCGTGCAGGCCAGGCACCGCCGTGTTCGCTCGCCGCTGGAACCCGATAGCGCATCGACAGCCTCCTCATTGCCAATCGGTGGACGGTTTTTCCCAGAGATTGATGCCGCCCTCGACCGCGTAACGATCGATCTCGGCCAGCTCTTCCGGGCTGAACTGCAGGTTCTGCAATGCCGCCACGTTTTCGACCAACTGCTCCGGGCGGCTGGCTCCCAGCAGCGCCGAGCTCACCCGCGCATCGCGCAACACCCAGGCCAGCGCCAGCTGCGCCAGGCTCTGGCCGCGTTGGCGCGCAATGCCGTCCAGGCCGCGCGCGCGCGCAAGGTTGTCGTCGGATAGATGCTCCGGCCGCAGCGATTGCCCGCCGGGGCGATTGACCCGCGCATCGGCAGGGACGCCCTGCAGGTATTTCCCGGTCAGCAAGCCCTGCGCCAGCGGCGTAAAGGCGATCACGCCGGCGCCCAGCGCGGCAGTGGTGTCCAGCAGATCCTGCTCCGGCCAGCGGTTGAACAGGTTGTAGGCCGGCTGGTGGATCAGCAGCGGTACCTTCCATTCGCGCAGCAGGCCGGCGATGTCGCGCGTGCGCGCGGACGAATACGACGACACACCCACATACAGCGCCTTGCCCTGCTGCACCGCACTGGCCAGGGCGCCTGCAGTTTCTTCCAGCGGCGTGTCCGCATCGAAGCGGTGCGAATAGAAGATGTCCACGTAGTCCACCCCCAAGCGCTGCAGGCTCTGGTCCAGGCTGGACAACAGGTATTTGCGCGAGCTGCCGCCCTGCCCGTACGGGCCCGGCCACATGTCCCAGCCGGCTTTGGTGGAGATGATCAACTCGTCGCGATACGGCTTGAAATCCTCGCGCAGCAGGCGGCCGAAGTTGATCTCCGCACTGCCATACGGCGGGCCATAGTTATTGGCCAGATCGAAGTGGGTGATACCCAGGTCGAATGCCGTGCGCAGCAGCGCGCGCTGGGTATCGATCGGCGTGCTGTCGCCGAAGTTATGCCACAAGCCCAGCGATAGGGCAGGCAGCACCAGACCACTGCGGCCGACGCGGCGATAGGCAATGCGGTCGTAACGATCGGGATGTGCGAGATGACTCATGACAGTGGGATCCGGTAGATCAGCGTGCGCTGAAGCGATTGACGGGGCGTTGCAGCCCCAGATGATCGCGCAGTGTGCGCCCGGCATATTCACGGCGGAACAGCCCGCGCCGCTGCAGCTCCGGCACCACCTGCGTAGCCACATCGGCTAGGCCTGCGGGCAGGTGCGGCACCAGCACGTTGAAGCCATCGGCAGCGCCCTGCTCGAACCAGGCTTGCAGCTCATCGGCAATCTGGGTAGGCGTGCCGATCAGGCTGTAATGCCCGCGCCCGCCGGCGATGCGCCGGCCGAGCTGGGCAATGCTCAACTGCTCCTGTCCCGCCAGCTCGGTGAACAACTGCTGGCGGCTGCGCTGTCCGGTTTCGGTCAACGGCAACTCCGGCAGCGGGCCGTCCGGCGGGTAGTCAGACAGGTCGAAATTGCCCAGCATGCGCGACAGCAGCGCGATGCCGACCTCCGGTTCCACCAACTCCTGGAACTGTTCGAATTTTTCCTGCGCTTCGGCCTGGCTCTGCCCCACCACGATGAACACGCCGGGCAATACTTTCAGGGCATCGCGTGGCCGCCCGAACTGTTCCAGCCGCCCGTTGATGTCGGCATAGAATGCCTGCGCCTTGGCCAGGGATGATTGCGCGGTGAATACCACCTCTGCGGTCTCGGCCGCCAGCGCGCGCCCTGGCTCGGACGAGCCGGCCTGCACCAGCACCGGATGCCCTTGCGGGGCACGCGCAATGTTGAGCGGGCCACGCACCTGGAAATGCGCGCCGCGGTGGTCGAGCACATGCGCACGCGCCGGGTCGTGATGCAGGCCGGTGGCCGTGTCGGCGATGAAGGCATCATCGTCCCAGCTATCCCACAGCCCGGCCACCACCTGCTGGAACTCGCGCGCCCGCGCGTAGCGCTCGGCGTGCACGTAATGCGCGTCACGGTTGAAGTTCAGCGCCTCGTCGGCGGCATCGGAGGTGACCAGATTCCAGCCGGCGCGACCGCCGGACAGATGATCCAGCGAGGCGAACTTGCGCGCCACGTGATACGGCTCGTTGTAGCTGGTGGTCATGGTGGCGATCAGCCCGATACGCTCGCTCACCGTGGACAGCGCGCTGAGCAGGGTCAGCGGCTCGAACAGGCTGGAACGCGCCATCCGCGGCGCGATCGGCCCGCTTGCCGCAGCCAGACTGTCGGCCACGAACACCGCATCGAACCGGGCGGCTTCGGCAATGCGCACCATCTCGCGGTACTGCGCAAATTCCAGCGTCTGCGCGCTCGCCTGCGGGTGCCGCCATGCCGCCACATGGTGGCCGGTGGCCATCAGGAAGGCGCCCAGCGAAAGCTGCCTCGGCGCGCTCATCGCCGCTCACCGCAGGCCGCGGGCAGGCCGTTCTCGAACATCGATCGCAACTGGGTCGAACGCATCGTCAGAAGTCCTTGTGCAACTGCAGGCCCACATAGCGCCGGTCGTCGCGCGGCACCAGGCGATAGACATTGCCGGCGGCATTGGCCAGCAGCGGCGCGTAAGAGCGGTCACCGAGATTGCGGCCGAGCACCGCCACCCGCCAGCCATGCGCATCGTCGGCCAGCGCGACGCTGGCATTCCAGATCGCATACGGGCCCTGGATGGTCTGCGGGGTCTGGCTGAGGTCGTACTGCACGCTGTCCTGCCAGCTCACATCGCCATTCAATTCCAGCGCCAGACTGCCGCGCAGCGGCACCCGGTAACCGGCACGTAGATTGCCCTTCCAGTCCGGCGAAAACGGCAGCGGCCGGCCATCGACATTGCAGTTGGCCGCTGCCGCTGCCGGGCATGCGAAGCGCTGGATGCGGGCCTGCGTGTAGGCCAGCGATGCCGCCAGATTCAGGCGTTCGGTGGCCCGATAGTCCAGATCCAGCTCAATGCCCTGGGTGCGCACCTGCCCGGCATTGATCAGCCGCGTCACCACCTGCCCGGCCACCGTGTCGAAGAAATTGGCCTGGTAGTTGGCGTAGTCGGTGTGGAACAGCGCCAGGTTGGCACTGAGCCGGTCGTCCAGCGCACGCGCCTTCAGGCCGAGCTCCCAGGCAGTGGAGGTTTCCGGCTTCAATGCCGGCGTATCGCGCGGCTGCATGTTGAAGAACACGTTGTAGGCCGGGCCCTTGTAGCCGCGCGAATAGGTGAGGTAGCCGGTGGTGCGCGCATCGATGTCGTACTGCAGGCCGGTACGGCCGGAAACGCCGTTTTCCGCGGTGCTGCCGCTGCTGGCGGTGGCCGGCTGAATGCCGGTGACGGCGGTTGCAGAGGTGGACACGCGCTGATGTCGATAATCCAGCGTATCGCGGGTGACGCGCGCACCCAGCAAGGCGCGCAGATCCGGACGCCAATGCCAGGTGGCCTCGCCGAACACCGCATAGGTCTGGGCGCGAGTGTCGTAATCGGCCACGCCCCTGTTGCTGGCGGTCGGCGACGTCACCGTGCGCTGGTAGGTTTCTTCATTGCGCGCGTGCAGGTAGTACAGCCCGGCCACCGCTTCGACCGCACGGTCGCGCGGCGTCTCGATCCGCAGTTCCTGCGAGTACTGCGTGTAACCCAGCTCGCCGCGATCATGCGAGGCCGGGAAGGCCGCACCGCGTTGCGCGGTGCGATCGCCATCCTGCAACTGGGTGTTGTCCCATTGCCGCCATGCGCTGATCGAGGTCAGCAACGCCTCGCCGAGATGCTGATCCAGCTGCAGCGAGACGCCCTGGTTGGTGTCCTGCAGCCAGGTGCGGTAATCGCTGTTGATCTGCCGGTTGTCGGCACTTGCACGCACCGGCGCAAGTGCCGTCGCGAAGTCGGCGCGTGTCGCGGCCACCACGACGCCGCTGGGCGCATCGCTGTGCGAGCGCAGATGGTCGGCGAGCAAGGTGGCACTGAAGTCCGGCGTCGGCGTCAGCTCCAGCCGCAGCCGCGCACCGGCGCGCCGGTAGCCGTTGACGGTCTGCCCGTCTGCCAGGTTGCGCACGTTGCCGCCGTACTCGCCCCACAATGCCGAGACACTGGCTTTCAGAACCTCCGGCACCAGGGCGCCGCCGACGCTGGCACGCACGCGGTCCTCGTCGCCACCGCCGAAGTGCGCGTAATCGACGTTGCCGCCAAAGACCTCGGGCGCGGGTTTGCTGACGATGTTGAGCACGCCTGCCGACGCGTTCTTGCCGAACAAGGTCCCTTGGGGTCCGCGCAGGACTTCGATGCGCTCCACATCGAGCAGATCCAGGGTGGCCTGGCCCGGACGGCCCAGCACCACGCCATCGATCACGGTCGCCACACTGGGCTCCACACCTGGCGAGGTGGAGATGGTGCCCACGCCACGCAGGAACAGCGAGGTGTCCTTGTTGGAGGCGCCGGTGCGGAAGGTCAGGCTGGGCACCAGCGCCGGCAGGTCTGCCACACTGTTGCGGTTCTCTTGCTCCAGGGTCTGCCCCTGGACCACCGATACCGCGACCGGCACCTGCTGCAAGGTGGTTTCGCGGCGGGTGGCGGTCACCTTCACCGCGCCCAGCGTCTGCGCCGCGCCCTCGGGTGCGGCAGCGGCCTCGCCCACCTCGTCGGCGAGGGCCGGTGCGCATGCCAGCGCAAGGCTCCACGCCAGCAACTGTGGTCTTCCTGGCAACCTCGATGCAGAAGCGCTCCTCGCGGGGAGCCGGTGTCGCACGGGCATGTAGTTCCTTCGTCCGGCTGTCATGGATGTTCGATGCGCAATGTCGCTCTCGCAACGGCGGTGCGTGGCCAGCGTGCGGCATGCGGCCAGCAAGCCATCTCGACCGCAATGGCGCCCAGGCATGCTGTTTGTCGGCGTCGCGAGCGTCAAATAACCAATGTTTGGATGCTTATTCACTCGGACGCGGTGCGCCCGGCATGCGTCTCGCCTCGAGCGCTGCCTCGCCCGGGCTGCGCAGGCCGCAACGAACGGCGATAATGCCCGGATGGATTCGCCCAAACCCTGGTATCTCTATCTGCTGCTGTGCCGCAACGGTAGCTATTACGCCGGGATCACCAACGACCTGGAGCGGCGCTTCCGGGCGCACGTAAACGGTAGCGGTGCGCGCTACACGCGCTGCAACCCGCCGCTGCAAGTTCTAGCCAGCCATCCCTATCCGGATCGGGCCAGTGCCTCGCGTGCCGAATACGCACTCAAGCGGCAGCCGCGTGCGCGCAAGCTGGACTGGCTGCTGTCGCAAACGCACGGCGTTGCCGGGTCACGGCCCGCTGACGCTTCGATCACGTCCATCTAGCCCTGCGTTTCCTACGCTGCAGCCCCACTGAACCCGGAGCAGCGCATGCACTATCAGCTCTATTACTGGACCGGTCTGCAAGGGCGTGGCGAATTCGTCCGCCTGGCCCTGGAAGACGCGGGTGCCGTCTACACCGATGTCGCGCGCGTCGAGGGCGACGATGTCATGAGCGGTTTCCTCGAAGGCCGGCAAGCCGGCGCACAGCCCTTCGCCCCACCCTTCCTGCGCGCAGGCGACATGGTCGTGGCACAGGTCGCCGCCATCCTGCATTTTCTTGGGCCCCGACTGCAGCTGGTCCCCGACGACGACGCGCGGCGCCTGCAGGCGCTGCAGTTGCAAATGACCATTGCCGATCTGGTGGCCGAAGTGCACGACACCCACCATCCGATCGCGTCGGGGCTGTACTACGAAGACCAGAAAGCCGAAGCGGCCAGGCGCGCCGAGGATCTGCGCGACAACCGGCTGCCCAAATTCCTCGGCTATTTCGAGCAGGTGGTGCAACAGGCCGGCGGGCAGACCGCGCTGGGTGAGCACTCCTATGTCGATCTGTCGCTGTTCCAGCTGCTCAGCGGACTGGATTACATGTTTCCGCAGAGGATGGCGACGCTGTCGAAAGACCTGCCGGGCCTGCGTGGCGTGCAGCAGCGTGTGGCAGCGCGCCCGCGCATTGCCGCCTACCTCGCCTCCGAACGGCGTGTGGCATTCAACACCAATGGCATCTTCCGGCATTACCCGGAGCTGGATGCCGCCTAGGCTACGGCATCAATGCAGCCAGCCGCTATGGCCGGGCCGGGCCGGCCGTAGCGGCTGCCAGCGCGCCGGATTCGCGCACCTGCGCTCATGCGAAGTCACAGCTCTGGTCTGCGCAACGCACGCGACACGGTGACCCGCGCAGCGGCACATGCGAGGACGGCGGCGCAAGCACGCCGCCCATCGCACACCGGCACACGGCGCCGGGCTCCGCGCGTCGCTTCAGCGCGTCTGCAACAAGGCCTTGCGGATGTGTTGCAGCTGCGTCCTCACGCGCGACGCCTGCTCCGGCCCCAGTCGCACGATGGCTTTCTGCCCCACCGACAATCCTTCCAGCGCCGGGTCCACGAAGCGATAGCGGCCACGCGCATCGCGTACGACGTCGATGGGGTGTTGCGGGTCGGGTGTCCGCAACAGATGATCGATCACATCCACCACGCGGTCGTTGAAGTAACGATCCGGCGCGCCCAGGTTCGCGTACGCCTGCTGGAACAGGGGATAGAAACGCACATAGCTGCGCACCAGCGCCTGCGCATCCACGCGGGTGAACGCAGCCACATAAGGTGCGTAGCGACGTGCGTTGGCATCGTCGATGACCGTGCGGTCGGCAGCGGCCACGACCTGCAGCTCACCCGGCACCGGTTGCAGTACCGATGCACGGCGGCTGATGCTGGGCTGGGTGAGGTTGTCGATCATCACGACCACACGTTCGATCAGATGCGGCCGCAACACGAGGGACAGCGCGGTATCGTCCTGCAGCAGATCCAGCAGCGCCTGCCAGGCCGCGTCATCGCTCTGGGCCAAGCCGGGAATCGCCGCATCGGCTGCATCGGGAGACGGGATCTGGACCGGATGCCGCGGCCCGGCAGGTGCTGGCGGCGGAGGTGCGGCCGCAGTCGCCACCGCATCGGCGGTTCGGTTGCGGGGCGCAGGCGATGCGCCCGATGTCTCGCGCTGCCCGCTAAACAGCCACCAGGCAGCGCCGGCGATCAATGGCACCGCCAACAGCCACGGCCAGCGTGAAGGCTTGGTTTGCATCATGGAACTCCTGACATCGACAACATCAGGGTGTGACCACGGGAGATCGTGGTGGTTCCATCGATATGGCGCCATCGCGCACTCGTCGCTTGCGGGGTGCGACCCCACACTTCACTTTGGCGAGTCAAAGCGCGCGCATCGCGCGCAACCACTTCACCGGACCAAGCCTCGCGTAAGCATCACTCCACGGAACATGCCATCGGCCAGACGCACGCGCGAATGCGCCGTTCACGCCACCACGCAGCGCCAGCGCCGTCAACCAGACACAGGCGCTGCGCTCCACGCTCAATTGGCGAAATTCAGCCGCGCATCCACCCATGCCGCCACGATGACGGCCGCCACCTGTTCGGCCTGGCGCGCAGGCAGCCGCTTTTCGCGCACCAGCCATGCGGCGGTGTCGCGACGCACTTGCGGCAGCAGCGCGCGCGCTGCCTTGCGATCTGCGGCAGGCCAGTCGCTCTGTTCGCCGTGCCAGGCTGCAATCGCCTGGTCCGGATCATCCCCATACCGTTCGCGCAAGGCCGGCTGCAGATACAGCAGCGGCGATACCGCAGCGCGCAGTGCGATGACGCTCCACTCGGCGTAGCTGGAATAGCGAATGGTCCCGGCCTGCTTGCCCAGCGCCTCGATCAGCGGTTCGAATCCCTTGTCCAGCTGCGCCCAGCTGGCCAGTGCGAACAGCCCTCCCGGCGGCTCGCACACCGGTGCGAACGCGTCCCGGGTGGAGCCGTACAGCGGCCCGAATGCCTCATACGCCGGCTCGCCCACCGCCGCGAAGACGAAGCAGTGCACATAGCCGCGCGTTCCGCTGCGATCCTGCTCGATCCACATGCGCAGCAGCATGAGCACTTTTTTCGGATCCTGGGCATTGGGACCGGCAGCGGCATCGTCGAGCAGTGATGCCGCGAACGCGTCGACACGGCGCAAGGCCATGTGCGCACGTTCGAAGCGCGCAGTCGCCTGCGCCGCCTCCACGCCGGCGGCCGGCACGAACCGATGCAGGTATGCCAGCCACGCCGAGGCCAGCGGTGCGTCGTAAGCCTGCAATTGACGCGCAGCTTCGGCAGCAGCGGCGGGAATCCGCGCGATGATGCGATCCAGTGCCTGTTGCTGGGCAATGAGCGCCTTGTCCAGTGCGTCGCGACGGGCGGTGAGGCTGCGCGTCAGGCAGTCGTCTGGCCTGGCCTGCTGCGTGCAGGTGTTGCGCTGCTGCAGCCAGGCGCGCTGCTGCTCGCGCACGCCGGCCACCGCGTGACGTGGCACGGTCTGCAGCAACGCCTGATAGGTCTCGTGCAGTTGCTCGTCCAGCAGTCCGAGCGATTTCACTGCGCACAGGCGCTTTTCCACCGGCGTGCCTGCCTGTCTGCAGTCGAACGAGGCCGCCCAGGCGCCGCTGGCCGCAAGCCCCACCGCACCGCCCACCAACCAGCGAACCACGCGCGAAGCGGAACTCACTGCACGGCGTCCTTGCGCGCCGGCAACAGCGACAACAGCAGCAAGGTCGCCGCCAGCGCGACATAGGCGCCGACGAACTGCCAGCTGATCACCCGCGCCAGCCCCTGCAGCGACCATGGCAGATAGATGCCGCCACGCGGATCCACCGAGTGGATCAGGCCGAACAGGGTCAACCCGGCCGCCACCAGCAGAAACACTGCGCCGCGCCGCAGGCGGCCATCGATCATCGCCGCCACCGTGGCGATCCACAGCATCGCGGTGATGATGAAGCCGTTGCCCAGCGCGAAGATCACTGCCAGCTCGGGCAGACCGTGGCCGTCCACCTGCGTGGTCAGGGCCACCAATTGCTCCTGCGCCATCCAGCCCGGCGCCTTGATGGTCAGCAGATACGCCACCGATGGCAGAAAACCCAACACCATGGCGCCGGCATGCTGCCTGGGGGTGGCCTGGAACGCCTGGGTGGTGATGTCGATCGACACGTAGACGATGATCGGCGCCAGCACCGCCAGCGGCAGCCATTGCACCAGACCGCTGATGATGCCGAGCATGCCGCCGATGCCGACGAACAGCCCGGTCAACAGGGTGTAGCCCGAGCGCGCGCCCATGTGTTTGTACGCAGGCTGGCCGATGTAGGGCGTGGTCTGCGCCACGCCGCCGCAGACGCCGGCCACCAGCGTGGCGAGGGCCTCCACCAGCAGGATGTCGCGGGTGCGGTAATCGTCGCCGGCCGCGCGTGCGCTCTCGCTGACATTGATGCCGCCCACCACCATCAGCAGCCCGAAGGGCAACAGCAATGGCAGGTAGGCCACCGTCGACGGCAGCCCGTCGATGAAGCCCAGGTTCGGCAGCGGCAGCACGATCTGCGGCGCGGTCCAGGCCGGCATCGCGAAGCCCGGTGCGCCCAGCCCGGCCAGTCCGAGTCCGTAGTAGAGGGCGGTTCCGATCAGAAAGGCCACCAGCACGCCCGGCAGTTTGGTCGGCAAGCGCCCCTTGGCCAACAGCACGTACAGCAGCAGGCCGAGGGTGACGAAACCGGCCACCGGCGAGCGCAGGGTCTCCAGCAACGGCAGCAGCCCCATCAGCACCAGCGCGATGCCGGCGATCGAGCCGAGCAGGGCCGCACGCGGCAGCGCGCGCGTCACCGCCTCGCCCACGAATGACAGCACCAGCTTGAGCAGGCCCATCACCACCAGCGCGGCCATGCCGAGCTTCCAGGTGGCGATCGCTGCCGCCTGCACGTCCAGCCCCTGCGCCTTGAAGCCGGCAAAGGCCGGCCCCAGCACCAGCAGCGCCATGCCGATGCTGGTGGGCGCGTCCAGGCCCAACGGCATCGCAGTGACGTCATCGCGCCCGGTGCGCGCGGCCAGCCGCCGCGCCATCAAGGTGTAAAGCAGGTTGCCCACCAGCACGCCGAACGCGGTGCCGGGAAACATCCGTCCGAACACTACCTCGGGGGGAAATCCATAGATTCCCACCAGCGCCATCGCAATGAAGCCGAGGATGGAAAGATTGTCGACCACCAGGCCGAAGAAGCCATTGAGATCGCCAGCGACAAACCAGCGCGGCGCAGCCGCAGGACGCGAAGAAGGAGCCGACATGAGAACCGGGAGGCATGGGGGTCGGGCGATGGTAGCCGCTGCCTCCCAGGCGCGACAGCGCTGCGGTGGATCAGAGCATGCCGCCACCGCCACGCTGACACCGGCCGCCTGCCGTGGCGACCGGCCAGCACGGCGTCACGGTATCGCCTCATCGGCGCCTATCCGGTCCTCGATCACGGCATGGCGGGCGCTGCGATAACGCACTTGCACCCGCGACTGGTCCAGGTTCACGTCCAGCGCCTGCAGGCGATCGCCCTTGATCAGATAGCGCCGCGTGGTCGCCCATGCGGAACGCCCGCAGAAAGCGGCCCAGGCGACATCCGCCGATCGCAGCCGACGACATCCCATGCTCAGGCAGCGCCGCTGGCCTGCCGGTCGTCACGCCGACACTGCCGCTCAGAACGACACCTCTACCGCCTGCCGCGACCACAGCACCGACTGGTGCCCGGTGGCCTGCTTCCACGCCAGCCGGATCGCCTCGATGTCGTTGCGCCGCTGCGGGGTGTCTTCGTGCAGGATCACCAGCACCTTGGTGCCGAGCCGGTTCGGCTGTTTGGCACCGCGGAACAGCCACTGGCCGTAGGCGTCGAACACGGTCAGCCCGTCCGGAAAGCGCGGCGTCACTTCCTTGTCCAGGAAGGCGCGCCACTGCGCCTCGCCGATGGTGCGGGTCTGCGGGCGGTCGGCCGGGCCGGTTTCCTCGCCCACACCGAAGTACAGCTCGCTGCGCACCCAACCGTGCGGCGCAGCCGGCCGCGCCGCATCGCCCTGCAGGCTGGCGGTGGTCGAGGCCGGTGCACTGGCGGGCGTGGTGGCGCAGGCACTCAGCGCCAGCATGGCAGCAAGCAGGCAGGACGGCAGCAATTTCATCGACTTCTCCACAACAGGTTCGGGGGCGGGCTCATGCGCGCCCGGCATCAGCTGATGCCGGCGTGCGCACTGTGACATCTCGCACGGGCCTGAACAACGCGATAATATCTCTCCATCCGGATGAATGTGGACAATTCCATCCCTTTGCGCGCCACCCGGCCGGATGCCATCACGCGGCGCGTTGCAGTTGCAGGAGAGAGAGCATGACCCGCCCCACCCTTTCGGTGATCGGCCTGGCCGTGGCCGCGGCGCTGAGCGCCAATGCGCAGGCCCAGCAGACCGAGGCCGGCGCCACCACCCTGGACACGGTGATCGTGACCGGCACCCGCGCCAGCGATCGCACCGTGCTGGAATCGACCGTGCCGGTGGACGTGCTCACCGCCGAGGACATCCGCAAGGCCGGCGTGGTCAATGGTGAACTCGGCAGCGCGCTGCAGGCGCTGCTGCCCTCGTTCAACTTCCCGCGCCAGTCCAACTCCGGAGGCGCCGACCATATCCGCGCCGCGCAGCTGCGCGGGCTCTCGCCCGACCAGGTGCTGGTGCTGGTCAACGGCAAGCGCCGCCACACTTCGGCGCTGGTCAACACCGACAGCAAGATCGGCAAAGGCACCACGCCGGTGGATTTCAATTCCATCCCGATCAACGCGATCAAGCGCATCGAAGTGCTGCGCGACGGTGCCGGCGCGCAATACGGCTCCGATGCCATCGCCGGCGTCATCAACGTGATCCTGGACGACAACCCCGAGCGCGGCGAACTGGAAGCCAGCTTCGGCGCCTACAACACCGACGTTGAGCCGATTAATCGCCGCGTCACCGATGGCCAGACCAGCTATGCCAGCGCCAAGGTCGGCACGCTGCTGGGCGAGGACGGCGGCTTCTTCAAGGTGGGCCTGGAGCTGAAGAATCGCGAGGCCACCAACCGCGCCGGCTTCGACCAAATCCCGCCATTCGAAGAACAGACGCCCGCCAATCTGGCGCTGGCCGGCCAGCGCAACTACGTGCTCGGCGATGGCGCCACCAAGGGCCTGAACGCCTGGCTCAATACCAAGATTCCGTTCAGCGCCACCGGCGAGTTCTACGCCTTCGGTACCTACAACCAGCGCGATACCGAGGGCGCCAACTACTTCCGTTACCCGGACAGCAGCGCCAACTGGCGCGAACTCTATCCCAACGGTTATCGGCCGATTTCCGAAGGCGAGAATCGCGACCTGCAACTCGTCGCCGGCGCGCGTGGGCAATGGGGCAACTGGGATTACGACGCCAGCGTCAACCACGGCCGCAACGACTTCACCTACCGGCTGCGCAACTCGCTCAATGCATCGCTGGGCCCCACCAGCACCACGCGCTTCAAGACCGGCGATTTCGCCTTCGCGCAGACCGTGGGCAATGTCGATCTGACTCGCGTGTTCGACGCCGCCGGCGCCACGCATACCTTCGGCACCGGGGCCGAATTCCGCCGCGAGCAGTATCGTACCCATGCCGGCGACCCGGCCAGCTACGCGGCCGGCCCGTTCACCGATCGCCCCACCGGCTCGCAGGCCGGCGGCGGGCTCACCCCGCAGGACGAAGCCGACCTGTCGCGCAACGTAGCCAGCGCCTACGCCAACGTGTCCAGCCAGTTCGGCGACAGGCTCTCCACCGACCTGGCCGGCCGCTACGAGCATTACCAGGATTTCGGCAGCCAGTGGACCGGCAAGCTGGCCGCGCGCTACGCGTTCGCACCGGCCTTCGCGCTGCGTGGCGCCATCTCCAACAACGTGCGTGCGCCCTCGCTCAGCCAGATCGGCTACGAGGCCACCTCCACCGGCTACGACGCCGCTGGCCGCCTGACCCAGGGCCGTCTGCTGTCGGTCAACAACCCCATCGCGCGCGCGCTCGGCGCCACCGATCTGAAGCCGGAGAAGTCGGTCAACTACAGTCTGGGTTTCACCAGCAAGCTGGGCGATCACTTCGATGTGTCGCTGGACTTTTTCCAGATCGACATCGACGACCGTATCGCACTGTCCGAAGACATCACCGGCGCTGCGCTGACCGACTTCGTGCAGCAGAACTTTGGCGTTACCGGTGTGCAGAGCGCCAGCTACTTCCTCAATGCCGCCGACACCCGCACCCGCGGTGCCGAGCTGGTCGCCAACTGGCGCCAGTACGCCTTCGGCGGCGACCTGCTGCTGACCGGCACCTACAGCTACGCCAAGACCGAGCTGGAAAACATCATCGCCACCCCGGCCCAGCTGCTCGCATTGAACCCGGAATACGTGCTGTTCGGTGTGGAGGAAAGCAATACGCTCACCGACGCCGCGCCGCGTACCCGCGCCGCGCTTGCCGCCAACTGGAGCAACGAACGCTGGAACCTGCAGACGCGCGTCAACCGCTACGGCAGCGCCACGCGGGTGTTCGATTTCGGCGGCGGCTTCGTTCCGCGCCAGACCTATGGTGCCGAATGGCAGCTGGACCTGGAAGCCGAATACCACCTGGGCACGCAATGGACGCTGGCCATCGGTGGGCAGAACATCCTGGACAACTACTCGGACCGTTCCATCGACGACATCGCCTACTTCGGCAACCTGCCCTACGACGTGCTCTCGCCGATCGGCAGCAATGGCGCGTATTGGTATGGGCGGGTGCGGTACTCGTTCTGAGCTAGAGCGAAATGTTTTAAAGCCCCTCTCCCTCAGGGAGAGGGGTTGGGGTGAGGGTACGGGGCGAAGCAGTGGAGCAGTCGGTGATTCAGGTCTGATGGTGCGTGGCGACGCGTTGGTCATTACAGGTGATGGTAGATCTCCGAGGCGCACCCTCATCCGCCCCTGCGGGGCACCTTCTCCCGGCGGGAGAAGGGACATCCCAGCCGTTCCATAACCTGAATCTCACACCGTCTTGCGCACACTGCGCGGATGGCAGACGTGTATTCCCCCCTTCCGTCGCCGCCATTGCTGGACGATGCCTGCGCATTGTTCCTGGACGTGGACGGCACCCTGATCGACTTTGCCGACAGCCCCGAGGCGGTGCGGCTATTGCCTGAGGTGCGTGCGGCCATCGGCCGCCTCAGCGTGCGTCTGAATGGCGCGATCGCCTTGGTCAGCGGGCGGCCGCTGGCACAGCTGGACGCCCTGTTCGCTCCCCTGATCCTCCCGGCCGCCGGCCTGCACGGCCACGAGCTGCGCAGCGACACTGCGGCGCGCGCCGCGATGCCGCAGGACACCTCTGCGTTTCTGCATGGCCTGCACCAACGCGCTGCGGCGCTGACGCATCGGCACCCCGGCGTGCTGGTCGAAGACAAAGGCGTCAGCGTCGCTCTGCACTGGCGCGCGCAACCGCTCGCCGGCCCCGACGTGCTCGCCTTCGCGCAGGACGAAATCGCCCAGCTCACCGGTTATCGCCTGCAGCCTGGCGATCATGTCGTGGAGTTCGTGCCCGAAGGCAGCAACAAGGGCCTGGCGGTCGAACAGCTGATGCAGCAAGGCGCCTTCGCCGGCCGTACGCCGGTGTTCGTCGGCGACGACCTCACCGACGAATTCGGTTTCGACGCGGCCAATCGCCTCGGCGGCTGGAGCGTATTGGTGGGCGACCGTGTCCAGACCAGCGCGCGCTACCGCGTGCCAGGCACCGCCGCCGTGCATGCGTGGCTGCAACAAAATGCACGCGGCGCCTGAGCGCCCGCTTTCCCTTTCGTCATTGCATAGGATTGTTCGTACTTCATGACCGAGCCAAACCTGGATCTGGGCGTCATCGGCAACTGCAGCTTCGGCGCGTTGGTGGATCGGCAGGCACGCGTGGTCTGGAGTTGCCTGCCCGCCTTCGACGGCGACCCCGCATTCTGTGCGTTGCTGTCGCCCAAGACCGAGGGCGGCGACTTCGCCGTGGAGCTGGAAGATTTCACCAGCAGCGAGCAGCACTATCTCCCCAATACCGCCGTATTGCGCACGGTGCTGCGCGACAGCAAGGGTGGCGAAGTCGAAGTGATCGACTTCGCGCCGCGCTGGCGCAACAACGGCCGTTTCTACCGGCCGGTGAGCATCATCCGGCAGATCCGCCCGCTGGCCGGCAACCCGCGCATCATCGTGCGTGCGCGCCCGCTGGCCGACTGGGGCGGCCGCATGCCTGAGATCACCTGGGGCAGCAATCACATCCGTTGGGTGTTGCCGGAATTCACCCTGCGCCTGACCACCGACGTGCCGGTGCGCTTCGTGCGCGATGGGCTGCCGTTCGTGCTCAGCCACCCGGTCAGTCTGGTGCTGGGCGTGGACGAATCGCTGACCCGCTCGCTGACCGGCTATGTGCAGGAAGCGCAGGAGCGCACCGAGGAATACTGGCGCGAATGGGTGCGCTACCTCTCCATTCCGCTGGATTGGCAGGAAGCGGTGATCCGCAGCGCGATCACGCTCAAACTGTGCCAGTACGAGGACAGCGGCGCGATTATTGCCGCGATGACCACCTCGATCCCGGAGGCGCCGAACACGCCGCGCAACTGGGATTACCGCTACTGCTGGCTGCGCGATGCGGCGTTCGTGGTGCGCGCGCTCAATCGGCTCGGCGCCACCCGCACGATGGAGCAGTTCATCGGCTACATCTTCAATATCGCCACCAGCGACGGCACCATGCAGCCGCTCTATGGCATCGGCTTCGAATCGCAGCTGGAGGAGCACGAAGTCGAGACGATGACCGGCTACCGCGGCATGGGCCCGGTACGCCGCGGCAACCTGGCCTGGATCCAGCAGCAGCACGACGTCTATGGCAGCGTGGTGCTGGCCTCCACGCAGCTGTTCTTCGACCTGCGCCTGAAGGATCAGGGCGATGCCGACACCTTCCGCCGGCTGGAGCCATTGGGCGAGCGTGCCTACGCATTGCACAACGTGCCCGATGCCGGCCTGTGGGAGTTCCGCGGCCGCGCCGAGGTACACACCTACACCGCGGCAATGTGCTGGGCCGCTTGCGACCGCCTGTCCAAGATCGCCGATCGACTGGTGCTGCCCGAGCGCGTGGCGTACTGGCGCGAGCGCGCCGACAGCATCCGCGAACGCGTATTGAATGAGGCCTGGAGCGAGGAGCGCGGCCACTTCACCGACACGCTCGGCGGCCACCGCCTGGATGCATCGCTGCTGTTGCTGGCCGATATCGGCATCGTCGCCAACGACGACGTCCGCTTCGTGCGCACGGTCGAAGCCGTCGGCCGCGTGCTCAAGCATGGCGATGCCCTGTATCGCTACATCGCGCCGGATGACTTCGGTGAGCCGGAAACCAGCTTCACCATCTGCACCTTCTGGTACATCGATGCGCTCGCTGCCATCGGCCGCAAGGACGAAGCACGTGAATTGTTCGAACGTATCCTTTCGCGCCGTAATCACCTCGGCTTGCTGTCGGAAGACCTATCGTTCGAGGACGGCGAAGCCTGGGGCAATTTCCCGCAGACCTATTCGCACGTCGGTTTGATCATCGCAGCGATGCGCTTGTCGCGGAGCTGGCAGGAGGCGTCATGAGTCGTTTGGTGGTGGTGTCCAATCGCGTCGCCGTTCCCGGCGAAAACCGGGCCGGCGGTCTGGCGGTGGGGTTGCTGGCCGCGCTCAAGGAACGTGGCGGCATGTGGTTCGGGTGGAGCGGCAAGACCGTGCGCGGCGATAGCGGCGGCCTGCACGAGCAGACCGAAGGCGACATCACCTTCGTCACCATGGACCTCAACAAGCGCGACATCGACTCGTACTACAACGGCTTCGCCAACCGCACGCTGTGGCCGCTGCTGCACTTCCGCCTGGATCTGGTCGACTACGATCGCGCCACCCGCGAAGGCTATATGCGCGTCAATCGGCTGTTCGCGGAAAAACTCGCGCCGCTGCTGAAAGACAGCGACACCTTGTGGATCCACGACTACCACATGATTCCGCTCGGCGCGATGCTGCGCGAGCTGGGCGTGGGCTGCAAGATGGGGTTCTTCCTGCATGTGCCGATGCCCTCGGCCGATCTGGTGCAGGCCATGCCCGATCACGCGCGTTTGTTCAGTACGTTCTATGCGTACGATCTGGTCGGCTTCCAGACCCAGCGCGATGCCGAGCGCTTCAAGGCCTATGTGCGATTGTTCGGGGGCGGACGCGTGCTGGAGGGCGACCAGGTGGAGGGCCCGGGCGGACGCCGGTTCAGTGCGGCGTCGTTTCCGATCGGCATCGATACCGATCTGATCGCCAACCAGGCCAAGGCGGCAGTCGGCAAGCAATCGGTGCGCGATCTGCGCGAAAGTCTGCGCGGCCGTCAGTTGGCCATCGGCGTGGATCGCCTGGATTACTCCAAGGGCCTGCCAGAGCGGTTCCAGGGCTTCGAGCGCTATCTGGAACGTTATCCCGATCAATCCGGCAGCCTGACCTATCTGCAGATCGCGCCGGTCTCGCGTGGCGACGTCACCGAATACCGGCAGTTGCGCGGGCAGCTGGAGCAGATCGCCGGCCATATCAACGGCGGGCACGCCGAACCCGACTGGACCCCGCTACGTTACGTCAACCAGAACTTCAGCCACGCCACGCTGACCGGCTTCTATCGGGCCGCGTCGGTGGGCCTGGTCACGCCGCTGCGCGATGGCATGAATCTGGTGGCCAAGGAATTCGTCGCCGCACAGGACCCGAAGGATCCGGGCGTTTTGGTGCTGTCCCTGCTGGCCGGCGCAGCGGACGAGATGAAGGAAGCCCTGCTGGTCAACCCGCACGACCTGGACGGCGTGGCCGATGCGATCGCCACCGCCGCCGGCATGCCGCTGGCCACACGCATCGAACGCTGGCACGCCATGATGGACCACCTGCGCAAGAACAATATCGGTCACTGGCGCCAGCGCTATCTGCAGGCGCTCGCCGATATCTGATCCCTTCTCCCTGCGAAAGTCCGGCATCTGATCCCGTCTCCCTGCGGGAGCCCGACATCTGATCCCTTCTCCCTGCGGGAGCCCGACATCTGATCCCTTCTCCCTGCGGGAGCCCGACATCTGATCCCTTCTCCCTGCGGGAGAAGGTGCCCGAAGGGCGGATGAGGGCAAAACCGCAGGCGACCTGCAGTTCTCCGCGCCTTCCACCGCAACGCGCGTTCCGACGCAAACACATGGTCCGGTACGTCTGGTGTGCAGTCCGGAACGCTGGTTCCCATTCCGTCACGGACACGCAGCGCCTGGGGGGCTAAAATATTCGCGTGATTGGCGCAGAGGACCCTGGGAGGGGCTGCGCGTTCATCTCCAGGCCGCCGGCAATCCTTGCCACCGAGCGACCTGTCTCCCTCCACGACCTGTCGCCCGCTGCGGCCCCAGGTCCTTCCTGACATCTCAAAATGACTGATCAATCCTCAAAACGTGGGGCAGGCACCTGGTTGCTGGTGGCCTATGCGCTCGTGATCGCCGTGCTCGGCGCGGTCCTCGCCTACGAAGGCGGCCGCCTGGTGGCCGTCGGCGGTTCCTGGTACTACCTGCTGGCCGGTATTGCCCTATTCGCGGCCGGTGCACTGCTCGCGCTGGGCAAACGCGCCGGCCTATGGCTGTTTGGCGCCACGCTGGCTGCCACCATCGCCTGGGCGTTGTGGGAAGTGGGCCTGGACGGCTGGGGCCTGGTCCCGCGGCTGGCCTGGATTTCGGTACTGGGCCTGGCGCTGCTGCCGTTCTGGGGCGTGGCGCGTCGGCGCATGCAGCCGGTGTCGGGCCTGGGTTACGCGGTGGTCGCCGGAGTGCTGCCGGTGCTGGGTGCAGCGCTGATCCTGTGGCCGTTGTTCGTGCCGCGCAACGTCGAGCTGGCCGATGCGTCCCAGCAACCGACGAACGATGCGGCGGCCTTCAGCCGCGGCACCGTACCCAGCCCCGATGGCAACGTCGCCGCCAATCACGACGCCAGCAACTGGACCGCATATGCCGGTTCCAATCTGTCCAATCACTACACGCCCGGTGCGCAGATCACGCCGGACAACGTGAAAAATCTCAAGGTCGCCTGGGAATTCCATACCGGCGATCTGAAGCCGGCCGGTTCCAAGCTGGGCTATGCCTTCCAGAACACCCCGCTCAAGGTCGGCGACCTGCTGTACATCTGCACCCCCACCCAGAAGGTGATCGCGGTGGAGGCGGCCAACGGCAAGGAGCGCTGGCGCTTCGATCCGCAGACCGATCCGAAGGCGATGGCCGGCGTGGCTGCCACCACCTGCCGTGGCGTGTCCTACTACCAGGCGCCGCAAGGCACCGCCGAGTGCCCGACGCGGATCTTCTGGCCAATGGTCGATGGCCGCCTGGGCGCACTGGATGCGCAAACCGGCAAGCTGTGCACCAGCTTCGGCAATAACGGGTATGTCGATCTGAATGCCGGCACCGGCAACACCAAGCCGGGCTTCGTGGGCCCGACCTCGCCGCCGGTGGTGATGCGCGGGGTGGTGATCCAGCCGACTGGCCAGGTACGCGATGGCCAGGAGGGCGACGCGCCGTCCGGCGTGGTGCGCGGCTTCGATGCGCTGACCGGCCAGCTGCGCTGGGCCTGGGACCTGGGTAATCCGGCGATCACCGCCGAGCCGCCGGCCGGACAGACCTATACCCGTTCGACGCCGAACGTGTGGTCGCTGATGGCTGCCGACGACGAGCTGGGCCTGGTCTATCTGCCCACCGGCAATGCCTCCGGCGACTTCTTCGGCAAGGGCCGCACTCCGCAGGACGAGGAATACACTGCCGCGCTGGTGGCCGTGGATGCGGCCACCGGCAAGGAGCGCTGGCACTTCCGTACCGTCAACCACGACCTGTGGGACTACGACATCGGCCCGCAGCCGAACCTGGTCGACTGGCCGGTGGCCGGCGGCGGCACCCGTGCGGCGGTGATCCAGGCCACCAAGTCCGGGCAGGTGTTCGTGCTGGACCGCGCCACCGGCGAACCGTTGATGCCGGTCAAGCAGATCCCGGTGCCGCAGGGCACTGATCACGGCGACTGGACCGCGGCCACCCAGCCGATCTCGCCCGGCATGCCCAATACCGTGGGCGCGCCCAGCCGCGAGGTGGAGACCATCATCGAATCCGACGCCTGGGGCATGACCCCGTTCGACCAGCTGGCCTGCCGCATCCAGTTCAAGAAGCTGCGTTACGAAGGCATGTTCACCCCGCCGACCCTGCAGGGCTCGCTGGCCTTCACCGGCAACCATGGTGGAATCAACTGGGGCGGCGTCTCGGTGGACCTGCAGCGCGGCATCATGGTGATGAACAGCAATCGCCTGCCCTACACCCTGCAGGTCTATACCCGCGAAAAAATGGACGAACTGGGCGTGGTGTCGGTGTTCGACGGCAAGAGCAGGACACCCGGCTACATGGCCCAGAAGGGCCTGGCCTACGGTGCCCGCAAGGAGCCGTGGATGTCGCCGCTCAACACCCCGTGCGTGGCGCCGCCGTGGGGCTACATCGCCGGTGTCGATCTGCGCACCCAGCAGGTGCTGTGGCGGCGCCCGCTGGGCACCGGTTACGACCAGGGCCCGATGGGCGTGCCGTCCAGGACCAAGTTCGAGATCGGCACCCCCAACAACAGCGGCTCGCTCGCCACCGCCGGCGGCGTGACCTTCATTGGCGCGACCCTGGACGATTTCATACGCGGCTTCGACACCCGCACCGGCAGGCAGGTGTGGGAGACCCGCGTGCCGGCCGGCCCGCAGGGTGCGCCGATGAGCTACACCATCGATGGCAAGCAGTACATCGTGGCCGCGGTGGGTGGACACGACCGCATGGAAACCAAGTCCGGCGACAGCGTGATCGCCTGGACATTGCCGGACGGCGCACCGCCTGCCCCGGACAGGTAATCCCTGCTTCGGGCGTCAGCACTCGACCGGTCGTCGCAAGACGGCCGGTTTTTTTTATGGGCCAGCGGCGCTTGGCAGCGCGCGTTGGGCTGCGGAGCGACCGACGCAGCCCGACGGCGACGTGCGTTCGCATCGCGGTGCAATGGCGAAGCCGATCTGGCCGATTCGCCGATGCCGCAGTCGATGCCAGCCTGCGCTGCGGTCATGGAGCGGCCTGCCTATGCCGACGTGCGGCGCGCCAGCTTCCTGCCGCACGTGCGATCGCGTGGCCGCCGTGTTTGCGTGCCGAACAGCCTGCCCTAGCGAACTGAATTCACATCGAATTTACATTTTCCGAGCACTTGTTCGCCAGGGAGTTTCCCTGCGTGCCGCTTGAGTTCCACAAAATTCGTCCTGAAATCAATGACATCCGCTCACTCGACTGATCGGCAAGCGCATTCCGACCAGCGGCAGCCCTCACCCCATCATGATTCGGCCTCAGCTGCCGATAGTTCCCTTGCAGACCACGGACTGCCGGATACCCGCCCCCCATCCCAGATCATGTCAGTCGAGCTCAGCCTATGTTGCCCAAACACACTGCCCCCCTTTCGCGACCGTCGGCCGGCCTGACCGGTGCGCGCACCGGTTGGGCTGCCTGGCTGGCGACCGCCGCGCCGGCAGGGTTGCTGGTCTTGCTGGCGCTCTACGCTGCCGCGCTGATGCCCGGTGGCGTCTGGCACGGCCTGACCCGCCTCCTGCCGGCGCTGCTGGCCGCGGTGGCTGCCAGCGCGGGCATCGCCTGGTGGGCACGTCGCGCCCAGCGAGCGCAGCTTAAGCAGGCGCTCGCGGTGGTCACGGCGATCGGCGAAGAGCGGTTCCAGCGCCTGGACCTGCGCACTGCGTCGGGCGAACTCGCCCCGCTGTTGCATGCCTTGCAGGTGACCCAGGACAAGCTGGCCATCCGTATCGACGTCATGGAACAAGGCTTGCGGCATGGCGAATTCGTGATCAAGGCGCTGGACGACCTGGACACCATGATCCGCATCGCCGACGACGATGGCCAGGTGCTGTTCGCCAACCGCAAGCTGCTGGCGATGCTCAAGCTGATCGAGCCGGATGTGCAGAGCTTCCGCCCCACCTTCAATGCCGAAGGCTTCGTCGGCGGCAGCATCGGCGACATCTATCCGGACAGCCAGGCGGCCATCGACCGCATGCGCGCGTTGAATGCATCCAAGGCCGTGCGCGCCCCGTTCTTCGGCCGCCAGATCGACTTCGTGTACAGCCCGATCATCGCTGCCGACGGCACCAAGCTGGGCACCATCGCGCAGTGGATGGATGTCACCGCGCAGGTCAACGCCGAGCAGGCGCTGATCCAGATCATCGACGCGGCATCGGCTGGCGACTTCAGCCGCCGCATGCAGGTCGACGGCATGGACGGCGTGCTGCTGTCGTTGGCGCAAGGCATCAACCGCATCTACGACTCGGTGGAGACCCACCTTGCGGCGTTGGCACGCGTGATCGGCGCGCTGGCCGAGGGCGACCTCACCCAGCGCGTGGACGGCGATGCGCACGGCATCTTTGCGCGTCTGCGCGACGACACCAACCAGACCGTCGCGCGTCTGACCGAGATCATCGGCGGCATCCAGACCGCATCGGACACCATTCGCCAGGCCGCGGTGGAAATCGCCGCCGGCAACACCGACCTGTCCGAGCGCACCGAACAACAGGCCGCCAACCTGGAAGAAACCGCCAGTTCGATGGAGGAATTGACCTCCACCGTGAAGCAGAACGCCGACAGCGCATTGCAGGCCAACCGCCTGGTGGTGGGCACCGGCGAAATCGCGCAGAGTGGCGGCCAGGTGATGGACGACGTGGTCGCCACCATGAGCCAGATCAGCACGGCCTCGCGCAAGATCGGCGAGATCATCGGCGTCATCGACGGCATCGCATTCCAGACCAACATCCTGGCGCTCAATGCCGCCGTGGAAGCGGCGCGCGCCGGCGAGCAGGGCCGTGGCTTTGCGGTGGTGGCCTCGGAAGTGCGCGCCCTGGCGCGGCGCTCGGCCGATGCCGCCAAGGAGATCAAGACGCTGATCGCCGACTCCACCGACAAGGTGGAACTGGGCTCGGGCCTGGTGCATCGCGCCGGCGCGACCATGCGCGAGATCGTCGGCTCGGTGAAGCATGTCACCGACATCATGGGCGAGATCACCGCGGCCAGCGCCGAACAATCCAGCGGTATCGAACAGGTCAACCGCACCGTGGCGCAGCTGGACGAGGTCACCCAACGCAATGCCGCGCTGGTGGAAGAAGCCACCGCCGCCGCGCGCAGCCTGGAGGAACAGGCGGTAGAACTGGCCGATGCGGTGGCGATCTTCCGTCTGCAGCCCGACACCCGCCCCTCCACTGTCGTGCGCGCCAGCTTCCATAACGCAGCGTAGGCCCGGGAAATCGCGCGATTTGTAGCAGCGCACCCGGGCGCGACAGCGCTTTCCCGGCATGCCGGTCGCGCTCAGCGCGCTCCCACGAACAGCGCATCGGTGTGCCCGATCGCGATGTCAGGATAGAAACTCCCCCATCCACGCCGCAGTACGTCAGTCCAGGAACCGTGCGCGTTGTTCGGGCGTGGGCAGCATGCAGTGCTCGCTGCGGCCGAACCAGCGATAACGATTGCGCGCGATCAGCCGATAGCCGCTATCGCGCACCCCTCGCGGAATCATGCGCAACACCGCAGCCAGCCGCCACAGGCCGCCCAGGCCCGCCAGCACGCGCACGATGGCATCGCTATCGGTCCAGGCGCCGCAGCCCTCCACGAGCAGGAACGACAACGGATCGTCCGGGTCCAGCCCATGCCGTTGCAGCAGCGCGCGCCCGGACTGGCCCTGCATCGCGGCGTAGCGATAACGCCCGCGTCGATCGTGGCGCAGCAAGAATCTGACCCACCCGTTGCACAACAGGCAGACCCCGTCGAACACGATGGTGGCCGGCGCGGTGCGCGGATCGGTCCGTGAGTTATCAACGCGGTTCAAGCCAACCCTCGTAGCGAATGAAGGGCCCCACCAGCGGCAGGTGCACGTCGACCAGGAATCCATAACGGCCGGTATCGGCATGCTCGCGGCACCGCACCTGTTCGAACCAACGCGCAGGCAGCGGAACCCACCCGAACGCCCACACGCGTGTCGCCTGCCAGTACACCGCCTGCGCATCGGCGCGCAATGCGAACTCGAAGCGCACTGCGCCCAGGTGCTCGCGCAGGCGCTCTCCATCGCGCCATAACCGCGAGTACATCGGCAGACCGGCGAACCGACGGTGCCAGCGCTCGCCCCGCGCATCGACCAGGAAGTCCACCTCCACCGCCACCGCACCGCTGCGCGGCAGCCGGCTCAGCAATGCCAGCAAAGGAACCAGCACGTGCCGGCCACGCCGGATCTGGGCCTGTCCGGCAAAGGTCTGCCGCTGCCGCACCGAATGCAGCGCGCGCACCGGCTCCGGCAACTGCGCGAATGCCGCATGGCCCAGTACCTGCGCGAACAGCGGCGTGTTCAGGGGGCGATCCAGGCCAAGGTGGCCATGCGTCCGCTGCGACGGTCGCGGCGATGCGAATAGAAACGCTGCGGATCGGAAATCGTGCAAAGGCCGCCGCCATGGATCGCATCGGCGCGGACGCCGGCGCGCTGCAGGCGCTGGCGGGCGAGCGCATACAGATCCACCCGCCAATGACCCGGCCGCGTCACGACGAAGGCCGCCAGTGCCTGCGGATCAGCGTGGGTGAAGGCATCGAACACCTCCTGGCCGATTTCGTAGGCCTGCGGCCCGGCCGCAGGCCCCAGCCAGGCCATCAGTTGCGAGGCCGGCGTACGCATCGCCGCCACGCTGCGCTCCAGCACGCCATCGGCCAGACCGCGCCACCCGGCATGCGCGGCCGCCACCTCGCTGCCATCGACGGCAGCGAACACCACCGGCAGGCAATCGGCGGTCAGGATCGCCAGCACCACGCCCGGCACCTCGGTCACGGCCGCATCGGCCACCGGCTCCGGCGCATCGGCGCCGCCCTCTTCGGAACGGGCAACGGATGCAACCGGCGCTGCACCCACCCGCACCACCCCCACCCCGTGCACTTGACGCAACCAGTGCGGCGTGCCCGGCAGCGCCAACGCCTGCACCAGCAGGGACCGATTGCGCTCGACCCGTTCAGGCGTATCGCCTTCGGGGCTGCTGCGGTTGCCCAGGTTGAGCGTATCGAACGGCGCCGGCGACACGCCCAGGCCATACCGCAGCGTGGTCAGCGCCCGCAGACGGGGCGGCGCCGGCCAGTCGGCTGGCAGGATGAAGGGCGCAACCATGCTCATCTCAGCGGCGCGCCAGCTCGGCGGCGCGTGCGCTGTCTTCGCGCAGCGCGGCCATCAGCCGCTGCAGGTCGGCCGGCACCGGCGCAGTGGCGCGTACCGGCTCGCCGCTGACCGGGTGCAGGAACTCCAGGGTTTCGGCATGCAGCGCCTGACGCTTGAAGCTGCGCAGCTCGTGCACCAACGCGTCGGTGGCGCCCTTGGGCAGCTTGAGCGCGCCGCCATACAGCGGGTCGCCGACGATCGGCGATTTCAGATGCGCCATGTGTACGCGGATCTGATGGGTACGGCCGGTTTCAAGCCGGCATTCCAGTGCTGTGTGTGCACGGTAGCGCTCGCGCAGACGGTAGTGGGTGACCGCATCGCGGCCGTCGTCGCGCACCGCCATCTTCAGGCGATCGCGCGGATGGCGGTCGATCGGCGCATTGGCGGTGCCGCCTGAAACCAGTGCGCCCACCACCACCGCCAGGTACTGGCGGTGCACGTCGCGCGCGGACAGCTGTTCCACCAGCGCGGTCTGCGCCTGCACGGTACGCGCCACCACCATTACGCCGCTGGTGTCCTTGTCCAGGCGGTGCACCACACCGGCGCGCGGCACCGCCGACAGCGCGGGGTCGCGGAACAGCAGAGCATTGACCAGGGTGCCGTCCGGGTTGCCGGCGCCCGGGTGGACCACCAGGCCAGCCGGCTTGTCGATCACCAGCACCTGCTCGTCCTCGTACAACACGTTCAGCGGGATATCCTGCGGCGCGGCATGGGTCTGGGTCTCCAGCACCACCTGCAGCTGCACGCTCTCGCCGCCGCGCAAGGTATCGCGCGGCCGCGCCATTTCGCCGTCCAGCAGCGCATCGCCGGACTTGATCCACTCCGACAGGCGCGAGCGCGAGAATTCGGGGAACAGCTCGGCCAGCACCGCGTCGAAACGCCGCCCTGCGGCGCTGTCGGGCACGATCGCCTGACGGATGGAGGAGTCGGCGGGGTCGGCAGATGGGTCGGACATGGACACGGATACTCGGGCAAAATCGGGAATTTGGGGGTCCGGACGGCAGGAGTCAGTCGCCGGACAGGCCACTAGGCTATCATCGCCCTTTCGTTTTCCTGATGCGTCCTGCCCAGACCCATGATCCGACGGTCCACGTTTTCCGCGCCTGCGCGCCTGATTGCCCTCATGCTGGTCATGGCGTTCGTCGTCACCGGCTGTCACCGCGGCGCCAAGGACAAGAATCCCGACGAGGGCATGCCGGTCGAGCAACTGTACGGCAAGGGTCACGAGCTGATGGAGAAGGGCAACTGGGCCGGCGCCGAAGCCAGCTACAAGCGCCTGATCGCCCAATATCCCTACGGCCCGTACACCGAGCAGGCGATGATCGAAACCGCCTATGCGCAGTACAAGGCCGGCAAGCATGAAGACACCGTCTCCAGCGTCGACCGCTTCATCCGCACCTATCCGACCCACCGCAACATCGCCTACCTGTACTACCTGCGCGGGCTGGCCAACAGCAATCGCGATACCGTGTTCCTGCGCCGGGTCTGGTCGCTGGACCCCAGCCGCCGCGACCTGTCCTCGCCGCAGCAGGCCTACAACGACTTCAACACCGTCACCGATCGCTACCCGAACAGCCGCTATGCCGCCGATGCGCGCCTGCGGATGATCGAACTGCGCGATATCTTCGCCCAGCACGAGCTGGACAACGCGCTGTACTACCTGCGCCGCAATGCCTGGGTGTCGGCGGCCGGCCGCGCCAACTACCTGCTGGAAACCTACCCGCAGAGTGCCTACCAGTACGACGCCATTGCCGTGCTGGCCGAGGCCTACACGCATCTGGGCAACAAGACCCTGGCCGCCGACGCCCGCCGCGTGCTCGAACTCAACAGCCCGCAACATCCATGGCTGGTCGGTGAGTGGCCGAAGTACCCCTGGGCGATCCGCAAGCTCAATCCGTTCGCCGGCGAGAAGTCCGCTGCCAGCGGTCAGCGCAATGCGCAAATGAACCGCGACTGAGATCTTCGATCGTCGCACGAGCGCAGCAAGGGGCCGGAAGGCCCCTTTGCTTTTGCTGGTCCTTCCGACGCGATGGCGACAGCCTTTCTGCCTGCGCCGACGTCCGGAAGCGCAGACGGGCATGCGGCCGCCCGTCTGTGCACTGCCCCATGACCAGGCATTGCGGGCGGCTGCGGTCGGCGACGAAATCGCAGGCGCGCCCGCAGGCCCAACCGCCAAGGTCCGTCCGCCAGGCCAGCCCCCCCGTTCCGGCGAATCGTTCCAGCTTCAGCGCCCAGGCCATGCGGCAAGTGCGCTCGCGGAACACTGCCGCAAGGCTTGCGCGCTCTGGCCCTCTCTCCCGCAGCACCGCGCACCCGCAGACGGCATGCGCTGCAGCGCGCCCTTACTGGCCGCGATACCCATTGGTGATCGGATAGCGCCGCTCGCGACCGAATGCACGGCGCGACACCTTCGGCCCGGGCGCAGCCTGGTGGCGCTTCCATTCGTTGAGCCGCACCAGCCGTAGCACATGCTCCACCGTGTCGGCCGCGTACCCGGCTGCGACGATGTCGTCGCGCGACTGCTCCTGATCGACATAGCGGTACAGGATGCCGTCGAGCACATCGTAGGGCGGCAGCGAATCCTGATCGGTCTGGTTGTCGCGCAGCTCGGCCGATGGCGGGCGCGAGATCACTGCCGGCGGAATCACCGGTGCGCCGCCCACCGTGTTGCGCCACTTGGCCAACCCGAACACCTCGGTCTTATACAGATCCTTCAGCGGCGCGTAACCGCCACACATATCGCCATAGATGGTGGCGTAGCCCACCGCGTACTCGCTCTTGTTGCCGGTGGTCAGCAGCAACCCGCCGAACTTGTTGGACAATGCCATCAGGATCACGCCACGGCTGCGCGACTGCAGGTTTTCCTCGGTGATGTCCGGCTGGGTGCCTTCGAACAGCGGCCCCAGTGCGGCGAGCAGCCCCTCGAAGGCCGGCGCGATCGCGATGGTTTCCATCTTCACCCCCAGCGCGCGGCACTGCTCGGCGGCCAGATCGTTGGACAGACCGGCGGTATAGCGCGAGGGCAGCCGCACGGCAGTGACGTTGTCGGCGCCCAGTGCATCCACCGCCATCGCCAGCACCAGCGCCGAGTCGATGCCACCGGACAGGCCCAGCCAGACCTTGCCGAAGCCGTTCTTGCGGCAATAGTCCTGCAGGCCCCGTACCACCGCACGCCAGGCCAGTGCGTCCATGCTTTCGTCGCCGTCGTCCACCCAGACCACCGGCGTGAAGCTACGCGCACCGGCGGCGTAGTCCACCACCAGCCATTGATCCACGAAGGCCGCCGCCGCCGGGTGCACGGTACCGTTGCCGTCGGCCACCACCGAGGCACCGTCGAACACCAGCGCGTCCTGACCACCGACCACATTGAGATAGGCGATCGCTGCGCCGCTTTCGCGCGTGCGCTCGGCCAGCAGCGCATCGCGCTGCGCATGCTTGCCGCGCTCGTAAGGCGAGGCGTTGGGCACCAGCACCAGTTCGGCACCGGCCTGCACCGTCCGCGCCAGCGGCTCGGCGAACCACAGGTCCTCGCAGATCACCACACCCACCGGCACGCCCTTGACCGTGACCACGCAGTCCTCGCCATCCGGGTCCACGTCGAAGTAGCGCCGCTCGTCGAACACCGCGTAATTGGGCAGCTCGCGCTTGCGGTAGGTGGCTTCGATGCGCCCATCGCGCAGCACGCTGGCGGCGTTGTACACCACGCTACCGGCACTCTGCGGCCAGCCCACCACCGCCACGATGCCGCGCGTGGCCGCGGCGATCCGCATCAACGCCTGCTCGCAATGGGCCAGGAAACCCGGCCGCAACAGCAGATCTTCCGGCGGATAGCCGCTGATCGCCAACTCGGGAAACAGCACGATGTCGGCCCCGAATTCGTCGCGCGCCTCCTCGATGAAGGCGATGATGCGGTCGGAGTTCTGGGCCACCGCACCGACCGGGAAGTCGAACTGGGCCATGGCGATGCGGAGCGTCTGGGACATGTCAACGGCCTTGTGCGTGAGTTTTCCGAAGCACGGAAGCGGGAAGGGAGGAATGCGCCGCAAGCAGACCTCGTGCGATCACCTCGCAGACGTCGTCGCAGCTTGCCAGAACTGCATTATTCCAGATGCGCAGCACCTGGAAGCCCTCGCGGCGCAGGAAGGCATCGCGCGTAGCGTCCGCGTCGGGCAGCAGGTGCTGGCTACCGTCGATTTCGACGATCAACGCCTGGGCGAGGCAGACGAAATCGACGATGTAGGGCCCGATGGGACACTGACGCCGGAATTTGAAGCCGAGCAGGCGTCGATCGCGCAACCGATACCAAAGTACGCGCTCGGCTGCGGTCATCTCACGACGCAGGTGCTTGGCAAATCCGGTCTTGGCGGCGTGGCGCATGGACATTCCCGGCAGGGGGATGACCATGGTGGTTTGTACCGCCCGGGTGGTGCTATCGGTGCTGATGGCGCTTTGGCGTCGGGGATCGCCGCGGGGAAGGCGCCCTCACCCCTACCCCTCTCCCGCAAGCGGGAGAGGGGATGTCGCAGCCGGCGGGAGCTTGGGCAGCGGAAGTTGCATGACCGTGGCGTGCTCCGTCGATCAGGCCGGCAACGATCGGCCGGAAATTCCTTGGAAACAGGATCTCAGCAGCATCTCCTGATGTTGATTTTGCTGTTGCTGTTGCCGTTGCCGTTGCTGTTTGCTGTTTGCTGTTTGCTGTTTGCTGTTGCTGTTGCCGTTGCCGTTGCTGTTTGCTGTTTGCTGTTTGCTGTTGCTGTTTGCTGTTTGCTGTTTGCTGTTGCTGTTTGCTGTTTGCTGTTTGCTGTTTGCTGTTGCTGTTTGCTGTTTGCTGTTGCGGTTGCTTTTGCTTTTGCGGTTGCGGTTGCTGTTGCGGTTGCTGCTCCCTTCTCCCGCCTGCGGGAGAAGGTGCCCGAAGGGCGGATGAGGGCTAAAAAAAAAGGCCGCCCGAAGGCGGCCTCCACTGCTCACGCTCACGCGTGAAGAGCGCTTACTTCACCAGCGCGGCGATCGCTGCACCCAGATCGCCCGGCGAGCGGACGGTCTTGACGCCAGCGGCTTCCATCGCCGCGAACTTGCCTTCGGCCGTGCCCTTGCCGCCCGAGGCGATCGCACCTGCGTGGCCCATGCGCTTGCCGGCTGGCGCCGACGCACCGGCGATGAAGCCCACGACCGGCTTCTTGACATGGTTCTTGATGTACTCGGCACCGGCTTCCTCGGCGTCGCCACCGATTTCGCCAACCATGATGATGCCTTCGGTCTGCGGGTCTTCGTTGAACAGCTTGAGGCAGTCGACGAAGTTCAGGCCGTTGATCGGATCGCCGCCGATGCCGATGCAGGTGCTCTGGCCCAGGCCCACTTCGGTGGTCTGCTTGACCGCTTCATAGGTCAGGGTGCCCGAACGCGACACGATGCCGATCTTGCCCGGCTTGTGGATGTGGCCCGGCATGATGCCGATCTTGCACTCGCCCGGGGTGATCACGCCGGGACAGTTCGGCCCGATCAGCACGGTGTCCGGATGCGAACGGGTCAGCACGTTCTTGACGCGCAGCATGTCCAGCACCGGGATGCCTTCGGTGATGCACACGATGACCTTGATGCCGGCCGCAGCCGCTTCCAGGATCGCATCGGCCGCGAACGGCGGCGGCACGTAGATCACCGATGCATCGGCGCCGGTGCTCTGCACGGCGTCGGCCACGGTGTTGAACACCGGCAGATCGATATGGGTGGTGCCGCCCTTGCCCGGCGTGACGCCGCCGACGACCTGGGTGCCGTACTCGATCATCTGAGTGGCGTGGAAGGTGCCCTGCTGGCCGGTGAAGCCCTGCACGATCACCTTGGTGTTCTTGTTAATCAAAACGGACATGGATAGTTCCTTCGGTGTCGTGGATCAGGCGGCGTTCTTGACAGCTTCGACGACCTTCTTGGCACCGTCGTTGATGTTGTCGGCCGGGATGATGGCCATGCCGCTGTCGCGCAGCAGCTGCTTGCCTTCTTCCACATTGGTGCCTTCCAGGCGCACCACGACCGGAACCTTGACGCCCACTTCCTTGACCGCGGCAATGATGCCTTCGGCGATCATGTCGCAGCGGACGATGCCGCCGAAGATGTTGACGAAGATGCCTTCGACCTTGTCCGAAGACAGGATCAGCTTGAACGCTTCGATGACGCGCTGCTTGTTCGCGCCGCCGCCCACGTCCAGGAAGTTCGCCGGCTCGCCGCCATTGAGCTTGATGACGTCCATGGTGGCCATGGCCAGGCCGGCGCCGTTGACCATGCAACCGATGTTGCCGTCCATGGTGACGTAGTTGATGTCCAACTCCGACGCGGTCACTTCGGTCTCGTCTTCCTGCGTCTTGTCGCGCATGGCGACCAGTGCCTTCTGACGGAATGCGGCGTTGTCGTCGCTGTCGAACTTGCCGTCCAGCGCGTACAGGTTGCCGTCGTCCAGGATCGCCAGCGGGTTGATCTCGACCAGCGCCAGGTCCTTTTCGTTGAACAGGCGGTACAGGTTCACCATGATGCTGGCGAACTGGCCGGCCTGCTTGGCGGTCAGGCCCAGCTTGAAGCCGAAATCGCGGCCGTGGTAGCCCTGCACGCCCTCGACGAAATCGACGTTGAGCGAGTGGATCAGCTCCGGCGTTTCGGCAGCGACCTGCTCGATCTCCACGCCGCCTTCGGAGGAGGCGATGTAGGTGATGGTCTTGGTGCCGCGGTCGACCAGGATCGACAGGTACAGCTCCTTGACGATCTCGCCGGCGGTGGTCACCAGCACCAGGTTGACCGGCAGCTCGACGCCGGCGGTCTGGTAGGTGGACATCTTGGTGCCGAGCATCTTGGCCGCTGCGGCCTTCACGTCGTCGGTGGTCTTGCAGAACTTGACGCCGCCAGCCTTGCCGCGGCCGCCCGCGTGGATCTGCGCTTTCACCATCCAGGGGCCCTTGCCCAGGGAATTGGCGACTTCAACCGCTTCGTCCGGGGTCGCCGCGACCTTGCCGGCCGGAACGGGGATGCCGTACTCGGCAAGCAGCTGTTTTGACTGGTATTCGTGGAAATTCATGCGTCACCGTGGGAAAAGGAAACGACCGCTGCGTGCGACGCAGACCGCCGGGGCGGCACGTCATGGGACGCGAACGGGCCGCCTATTGTGGCCGACCGCGCCGTGCGGCGCAAAATTCGGCGATATTGCCGGCCGGATCTGCGCGGTTGCACGGCATCCCGAGCCCCTGTGGCCATGGGCGACCGCGCAGCTGCCTATACTCGCGTCACGTTTCAGCAAAGGGGCCCGGCGTGGCATTCAGCGCATCGCTCATCGACCGGATCCGGTCGGCGCCACAGCGCGAGCTGTACTTTTTCTCGCTGTACCGGGTCCTGGTGGCCGGGCTGATCGCCGCACTGGTGTTCAGCCCGCTGTCCGATGCCATCCCCGGGCCGCGCTATCCGCGCCTGGCCGCAGCAGTGGCCATCGGCTACCTGTCGATGGCCATCCCGCTGCTGTTCTGGGGCCGCAACGAGCGCCGCCTGACCGCCACCGTCCTGTGCGCGGTGGTGGCCGACATCCTGGCCGCCGCCCTGGCCACGCACGCCTTGCCCGGCGCCAGCGCCGGCATCGCGATGATGCTGCTGTTCAATGTCGCCGCCGCCGCGACCCTGCTGCGGCTGCGCTACGGCATGAGCGTGGCGGTACTCGCCAGCGCCGCCATCGTGCTCGAATACCTGTGGACCCTGCTCGAAGGCGGGGCCGCCGCGCGCCCGGTGGCCGAACTTGCGATGTTCGTCACCAGCTACGTCGCGGTGGCCTTCATCTGCGAACAGATCGCCTCGCGCGCGCGCCGCAACCAGGTCTTGGCCGAACAACGCGGCGCGCAGGTCGCCAATCTGTACGAGATCAACGAACTGATCATTCGCCGTCTGCGTACCGGCGTGCTGGTGATCGATGCGCACAACCGCATCAGCCTGGCCAACGAGGCCGCGCTGGCACTGCTGGGCGACGCCGATCGGCGCGTGGCCACCACCGAGCTGTCGCTGGCCACGCTCACCCCGGAACTGGCGCGCCGCCTGCAACGCTGGCGCAGCGGCTGGCGCCAGGAAGAATCGCCCCTGCAGCTGGGGGCCGACCGCCCCGAGGTGCAGCCGCGCTTCGTCCGCCTGCTGGCCGACAGCGACCTGGTGCTGGTGTTCCTGGACGATTCCAGCGTGGTGTCGCGGCGCGCCGAGTCGCTCACGCTCTCGGCGATGGGCCGGTTCTCGGCGAGCCTGGCCCACGAGATCCGCAACCCGCTGGCGGCGATCAACTACGCCTCGCAGCTGCTGGAAGAGTCGCCGGATATCGGCGATGCCGACCGCCGCCTGCTACAGATCATCCACCAGCAGTGCCAGCGCACCAACGGCATCGTCGAAAGCGTCCTGGGGCTGGCCCGCCGCGAGCGCGCCAATCCCGAAAACCTGGATCTGGCCGCCTTCGTCCGCCGCTTCGTGGTCGAGTACCGGCAGACGCTGTCGATGGAAACCGACATCCTCGAGGCCAGCATCCAAGGGAGTTCGGTGCATGCGCTGGTCGACCCCAAGCACCTGCACCAGATCCTGACCGCGCTGGTACACAACGCACTCAAGTACGGCCGGATCATGGACGAACCGGCGCGGGTGAAGCTGCGCGTCGAACACCAGGAGCGCATGGCCATCATCGATGTGGTCGACCGGGGCCCGGGCATTCCGGAAACGGTGGCCGCCCAGCTGTTCCGCCCCTTCTACACCACCTCCGAACACGGCACCGGGCTCGGTCTGTACATCGCCCAGGAGCTGTGCCGCGCCAATCAGGCGCAACTGGACTACGTACCGGTGCCCGGCGGCGGTGCCTGCTTCCGGATCCTGTTGCAAGGACCCAACGGGCTGCTGGGCAAGTGAGCTGATGCGTCGCCGCATGCGCAGACCGGCGCGCCCGTCGCTCCGTTGCGGTTCCGTCCTTTGGCAGGTGGCCGACAACCTCTTCCAACTCCGCTGCGTAAACCGTTCGCGCAAGGGGGATGACGCTCCGGGTCGAATAGCGCCGACAATTGTGGACTGTCATCACGCTGGGCTATCGTGGGCAATATGAACGAACCGAAAAGTGCCCTGGTCGTCGACGACGAGCGCGATATCCGTGAACTGCTTGTTCTCACCCTGGGGCGGATGGGCCTGCGCATCAGCACGGCGGCCAACCTGGCCGAAGCACGCGAGCTGCTGGCCAGCAACCCCTACGACCTGTGCCTGACCGACATGCGCCTGCCCGACGGCAACGGCATCGAGCTGGTCACCGAAATCGCCAAGCATTACCCGCAGACCCCGGTGGCGATGATCACCGCCTTCGGCAGCATGGACCTGGCGGTGGAAGCGCTCAAGGCCGGCGCGTTCGACTTCGTCAGCAAGCCGGTGGACATCAGCGTGCTGCGTGGCCTGGTCAAGCACGCCCTGGAATTGAACAACCGCGACCGGGCAGCGGCGCCTGCCCCGCCGCCCGAGCAGGCCAGCCGGCTGCTCGGCGATTCCAGCGCGATGGAGAGCCTGCGCGCCACCATCGCCAAGGTCGCGCGCAGCCAGGCGCCGGTCTATATCGTCGGCGAATCGGGCGTGGGCAAGGAGCTGGTCGCGCGTACCATCCACGAACAGGGCGCGCGTACGGCCGGGCCGTTCATCCCGGTCAACTGCGGCGCCATCCCCGCCGAACTGATGGAAAGCGAATTCTTCGGCCACAAGAAGGGCAGCTTCACCGGCGCGCACGCCGACAAGCCCGGCCTGTTCCAGGCCGCCCATGGCGGCACCCTGTTCCTGGACGAAGTGGCCGAACTCCCGCTGCAGATGCAGGTCAAGCTGTTGCGGGCGATCCAGGAAAAATCGGTGCGCCCGGTCGGCGCGTCCGGCGAGACCCTGGTGGATGTGCGCATCCTCTCGGCCACCCACAAGGACCTGGGCGACCTGGTCTCCGATGGCCGTTTTCGGCACGACCTGTACTACCGCATCAACGTGATCGAGCTGCGTGTACCGCCACTGCGCGAACGTGGTGGCGACCTGCCGCAACTGGCCGCCGCGATCATCGCGCGGCTGGCCCACAGCCACGGGCGGCCGATTCCGCTGCTGACCCCCTCGGCCCTGGACGCGCTGGATCAATACGGCTTTCCCGGCAATGTGCGCGAGCTGGAAAACATCCTCGAACGCGCCCTGGCCCTGGCAGAAGACGACCAGATCAGCGCCAGCGACCTGCGCCTGCCCGCCCATGGCGGCCACCGCCTGGCCGCCCCCACCGGCGCCACCGCGGCCGAACCGCGCGAAGCGGTGGTCGACATCGACCCCGCCTCGGCCGCCCTGCCCTCCTACATCGAGCAACTGGAGCGCGCAGCGATCCAGAAGGCCCTGGAAGAAAACCGCTGGAACAAGACCAAGACCGCCGCGCAGCTGGGCATCACCTTTCGGGCTTTGCGTTACAAGCTCAAGAAGCTGGGGATGGAGTAGCTGGAAGGCCGGGATTGGGCATTCGGCATTGGGGATTGGTGACCGCATTGCTGCACAGACCCTGCTGGAAGGTAGCCAGAACTCCCTTCTCCCGCTTGCGGGAGATCGCGTATCGCCTTCTTCTCCCGCTTGCGGGAGATCGCGTATCGCCTTCTTCTCCCGCTTGCGGGAGAAGGTGCCCGAAGGGCGGATGAGGGCGCTTAGTCCTTCGTCACCCGATTGATTTCCGCCAGGCTGGTCA
>NZ_JAJGQH010000008.1 GCF_020783655.1 Xanthomonas melonis
TCAAAAGGCCACCATCGTGGCCCAGGTGGGTCACTTTTACTTCGGCGCTGTGGGTCAGTTTTACATCGGCGCTAACAATCAGGGCGCGGCGGCTCATTGGCGCACCTCGGCCTGCTCGGCGTTGATCGTTGCAATGGCCGCAGCAACGTCGGCTAGGGTCAGCGCTTCAGGCGTCTTGCCGCTGGCCTGCAGCTTCGCCTGCAGGGCAAGCCAGGCGGTGTGGTTCCAGTCGAGGGTGTTGGCGATCAGGCCGAAATAGTGGGCGATCTGGCGCGCGGCAGCGGCCGGCGCTTCTTGGGCGTCGTAGGACATGCGGAACTCCGTGTGTTGATTGGAATCCGCCGCCCCGACGCCAATCGGGGTGGCGGACGATGCGGGTTGGCGTACCGGACACACGGAACCGGCGGGCCTCGCGGCCCCCTCGCACCGCCCGCCATAGAACTGGCAGGCACGCGCCCGAGCGAATGTCAGGCGAGAAAAAAGCGCCATGCATCGTTCGATGGGCGCCGTTGCGCCGTGTGGATTCGGGACGCCAATCCCGGTCGCCGATTGTGCGGTGACGCGGTAATAGTTGCTCCGTCCCTGGCGCGCTGTCAACGAAAAATTCCTAAAATTTCCAACATGGGCCAGAGCGCTCATTTCGCGAACACCCAGCACTTGATCGCCCGTCCCGTAGCCGGGCTGTTATAAGCACGATTGACGTGTAGCAGCCGCGCGCAGGCACGTAGCGCGCCCGTGAGTGCGGTGGACTCGGGCAACGTGATGCCGCGCCGGCCAGCGCATTGCCGGACCTGGGGCAGGTTGAGCGCCAACACATCTGCGCGGCGCGCATGGTTGTGCAACTGGCCGGCGGCCAGGGCTGTATCGACTGCCAGCCAGAACGTTGCCAGTGTTTTCTGGCTGCTCTGCAGTGCCACCGCCGCTGCAGGCAGCTCGGGCCGTGGCAGATCCAGTGCCAGAGAAAGCTGCGTAGCCTGCGCATGCAGGGCCAGCTGCTCGGCCGGGTGGCTGGCGCGGTAAAGCTGGGTGACCGCTTGCATGCGAGCTCGATGAAGCGCTGCATCAGCAGCCGGCACGCGGACCTTGCTGCCCGGATCAGCGCCTACCAGGGCGTCATAAGCGCGGATGACCTCGATGTGGAAGCGTGGCGAGATCCACATCGCGTAGGCGTAAACCATCTCTTTGGCGACGTAGGTACCCGGCGCGATGCCGCCCCGGATCGAATCGACGGGGGCAAACGCCATTTCTGGCGTTAGCTCAGTGACCAGCAGCTGGAATGTGTTGGTCCGTGTGAAGCGGTTGGGACTGTGGCGTTCCCGTCCACCTGCCGCTTGGTGCAGATCGTTGAGGCAGTAACGGCCAGCGGCATCGCGCCGGACCTGCAGGTTGGCAACGCGCAGTGCGGATCCAGTCATTTCGTGAACACCCAGCATTTGACGGTAGTGCCCGCGCCGGTCAGTTCGTCCTTGAGGATCGCGCTGTTGACGGCCACATTGGCGCCGATGAACTTGTGCCGGCGCGAGTCGCTCAGTAGCGCCCGCAGCACCTTCAGATCCGGCACGCCCTGGCTGAACTGCGCCGCGCGTGCGGCGAAGTGGTTGAGGTTGATGGCGATACGCTGCGCGTCGCGGCTGTGGTTGACCACGGCTTTCCCGTGGCCGGTCGCCTCGAGGTACTCGTAGACCTCCCAGAACTCGTTCACCAGCGCGTGGTCGGCGCTGATCGCCTTCTGACGCTCCAGGGCCATGTCCAGCAACGCCAGGCGCGTTTTCTCGACCATCTCGTCGGAGATGGTGAGAACAAGCCGCAGGCAGTCGAACAGCGCCAGCATCTGCGCGTGGTTCTTGATGACGCGCTCCAGGCGCAGCTCCGGCTGCGCGCGCAGCTTGCCCTCGAACATCTTCACCCGTTCGGCGAACAGGTCCAGGATGGCGCGCTCCTGGCGCACCGCACGCACCAAGAAGTAACTCAGCTCTTCGACCTGCAGGGCGTTGAGGTTGTCGGCCGCGATGCGACTTTCCGTTGTGACGTTCGGCCGCTTGAAGTGCAGCTTGACGATGCGGGTCAGGATCGCCTCGGAGGCGTCTACAGCGGCGTTCTGGCTGATCACAATCGTGCCGCGGAATGGTGGTTCGTAGGTCTCGTTGCCGCCGTTGCGCACGCCGCGTGTCGCCAGGGTGCCGCCGCCGAAGAAGTCCTTGAGCTCGTCCCACTCGAACGTCTTGGCATGCGCCTTGTCCGGCTCACTGCGATCGGCTTCCAGCAGCACGACGGGCATGCCGGATACCTGGCCCATGGCGCGCGCGCGGCCGGCCTTGGACGACTTGGCCGGGTCGAAGCCCTCATAGTCGGACCTGGCCAGCAGCTTCCACAGGAAGGTCAGGAGCGTGGTCTTACCCGCGCCCGCTTCGCCGGTCGCTTCGAGGAACGGGAAGCTCTTGTGCGCAGCGCGGATCTGCTCAGCGAACAGCGAGCCAAACCAGAACGTGAGCGCCACCATGCCATGCGTGCCGAAACACAGCCACAGCCAGGGCAGCCAGTCCGTACGGAACGCCTCTGCGTCGCGCTGGATGTCCAGCCGGATCGACTTCTGCGTGGTCTTGAGCCGCAGTTTGTCGAACTCGAAATAGTCCTCTTCATTAGCAGCCACCAGCTCGCCATCGCGCACGGCGATATCGCCTAGCAGATAGGCATGGTGGTCCTTGCTGTAGCCCACGAAGTCGATGGCCTCCACGGTCTTGATGGTCTCGGTCTGTTCCTCGATCAGCCGATCCAGCTGGTGGCCGCTACCGGTGAACAGTGCGCCAGGCGCCAACGAGATGAGGCGCTTCTTGAACTCGGAGGCGCTTGCGACGTGGCCACCGGTGAAGGTGCCTTTGACGCTGGGCTTGTCGTCCGGAAAGTCGACGCGGAAGTAGTACCAGCTCTCGTCGGTTACTTCGTGGCGCTGGAAGTACAGCGCCTGCGGGTAGCAGCCGGCGATGCGCTGGACTGCACAGGCGGCACGCTTGAGCTTGCGCAGATCCTCCGCTTCCAGTTCGTCATCGCCGTCCGTGTCGTGGTCGCCGAGCTTCTCGCGGCGCAACTTCTCGAAGCGCTGCACGTCGAAGTCGAACCAGAACAGGCGCGAGCCGAATTCCAGCCAGAACTCGGAGCGGCCGTCGTGTTCGAACATCAGCAGGCCCTTGTCCACGGCCGATCGGGCGGTCAGCAAGTCGCCCTGGTAGCGCGCCTCGGTGAGGTCGTTGTTCCATTGCTCGGCATCCTCGGATGCCAGGGCACGCAGGTGCAGGTCGTTCCAGTCGGTCTTCTTGCCGTCGCGCTGGACGATCTGCGCTGCTTGCGACTTGAAGCCCAGCGCCGCTGCGCGCTTGATGTGGCGGTGCGTGTAGCCGTGCGCGCCTGGCTCGTTGTCCAGTCCCCAGACGAGCGTGGGCAGGTCGGCGGCGCGTGCCTTGGCCAACTCGCGCAGCGAGTCTTCCGGATAGGCGTTGGATGACATCGCCGACACCGCGCAGATGCCGTGCTGCAGAAGTGCGATGGCATCGAAGATGCCCTCCACGATCCACACTTCGCGCGCGGTCTGCATGGCGGTCATGGCGGCCGGCGCGGCCCACCACATGCCGGCATAGCTCTGGCCTGGGGCGAATCGGGCCTTCTGCTTGCCAAACCGGTGCGGGCGATCGATCAGCCGCTCCCACCAACCGCCCTTCACCAGGGCAAAGCGCACCGTGGCCGTGCCGGCGCCGATCTTCCGATCGTAGTGGCTGTCCTGGGTGTAGAGGCCTTTGAGGGGCGCCAGGTCGAAGCCGCGCGCAAACTCCAGATATGCGTCTGCTGCCGCGTTGGGCGCGGTCGGTGTCGGCTGGAACCGCTTGGACCAGTCGTCGAACAGGTCATCGTAGAGGTCTTTGACGTGCAGCTCGCGGCCGCACTTGGATTGCCGGCCGCACTTCACTACCCACGGTTTGAGGTGGTGGGTGTAGAGCTCCTTCTTGCTGCAGGACGGGCACTTGCCGCCGCGCATGTAGTGCGTGCCGCTACGGTGCTTGAGCCCGTAGTCCCGTTCCAGACGGGTCAGCACCTGTTGCCGCAGATCCTCTTGCATGGGAGTCCTTACGCGCCCGGCCGGCGCCGGGGCGCAGGCACAGCCGGGGTACCGTCGAGTACGACGTAGGTGCCGCCCGCCACGCGATGAGCCTCGACAGCAGCAGCCAGGGCGTGTGCCTCGGCGTGCTTGGCAGACGGGCGCACCCGCTGCGGCGCATGGGCGGCGGCATCGACAAAGCGCGGCTCCTGCGCGCTGAACCAATCACAGGGCGCTCTCATGCGTTCACCCCGGCCGACGCATTGGCGTGGAACAACACCAGGGCCGAGTTGGTCAGTGCGACCTGGCGCTCATCGCCGCAATCCGCAGTGGCCAGGCCCTGCTGCATGAGCTGGGCGACGACCACGGCACCGAAACGCTGCTGCGTGTCTGCGGGCGCATTGCGGCCGATGTACCCGCATTCGGTGTGCATCAGACCGCCGTGCAGGAGTGCAACCTGCAGGCAAAGCTTCGCCGTGGGCGGCAGTGCCGCCCAATCAAGGGTGTTTCGCATAGGAATGCCTCAGATGAGCGGGAAGACCGGCTCCCCGCCGGTGGTGATCAGATCCAGCTGGCGATCGCCGAGCGACTCGCGGTAAGCCTGGAGCGCCAGGGCGCGTTCAAATGCGGGTGTGGGCGGCAGCTCACTGTGTGCGGTCGGCACGCCGCTCGGACTGGCGATACCGGTGAGCTCCGAGTGGCCGGTGTATGTCGCGCCACACATCGGGTTTTCGCAGACATACGAATCGTGCCGCAGGTACTTGTGCGCCAGCGAGCTAGTGCGCTTGATCAGCCTGCTGCCGCACGACTCACAGCTGAAAACCACCTTCTTCCTGCCGAGCATGCTCACCCCTTAGAACTCTTGGCGGTTGGGATTTGTGTGGCACTATTGGGTGGTGCCTTGAGCCCCAATGCGACTGCCGCCTTGTGCGACTCGCCGTATTTGCCCTGAGATCGGCCGCGGAGCAGGTCATGAACGACTGACCGATCCACACCGTGCTGTCGTGCGAATGCCGAGACCGTCATGCCGTTCGCTTCAAGCCACTGTCGCGCCTGTTGTGGGCTGCGAGGCGTGAACTGCTGCATTTGGCTCTTACGGGACATGTGGCGGTTCCGTTTACTTTTGGGAATTCTGTGGACTTAACTCAACATTGTCAAGTAAGGAAATGCCTGTATGACTGTCGGGAAGCGCCTGAAGGATGAGCGTAAGCGGCTCGACCTGACGCAAGACGAGCTGGCGACCCAACTGGGTGTCACGCGCTATGCGCAGATGAATTTCGAGAAAGACATCAACCTGCCGGGCGGAGCGTATCTGCTGGCCGCTCTGGATCGCGGTGTGGATGTCATGTATGTGCTGTCTGGACACCACGCCCAGATGGATCCTGAAGACGCACGGGTTCTGTCAGCGCTCAGGACTGCGTCAGCCAGTGCGCGCAGCGTTGCACTCGCGGCATTAGGATTGAAAGCAGGTGCATCGCCGAGCGTGCCGAGCGCAGCGCCGACGTTGAACTTCAACAACAGCACAGTGGGTCCGGTGATCTCCAACAACGGCCCCTTAGATCAGCGACATATGCAGATCAACATGGGCGGTCGGAAAAAAAAGAAGTCGTGATCAAGGTCCAGATAGGACAGCTGGTCCTCGCAAAAGAGAGCGTTATCGGCGACCCGTGTCGGACGTTTAGCTTCTGAAGCGCAAACCGAAACTGGCGTCAAAGAAAAAGCCGCCGGTGTGTGCCGGCGGCTTTCGAGGTGTCGGCGCGTTGCTCCATGCGATCCAGTCGCCACCGTCCTGGCAGCGCGAGATGACCTGACATCCACGATGCAAACTACGTCAGCCGCATCTAACCGGCTATCAGGAAATTCCCGCAGATGCTGTAAGGGATGCGCCAATGCGCGGGAGCGTGCGCTACCTTAGAATGCGCGCACATCGACGCAACGACGCATGGATGCCTGCATGATTCGACAGGTTGGCGATTACGTATTGACCGCGCATGCCACGACGGCTGGCGTGATGTTCTTGCCGGAAATTCTGGTATCAAAAAGTGGTGGCCTGACACTGCGCCGGCACCAGCTATCAGCGTCAGGGTACTCCACGTATGCGCAGGCTGTTGCACATGCCCAAAGCGAGCTAGGACTGTATCGGGTGCTGAGTAATGGCTCGCTGTTGATGTGTCATGTCCGGCAAGCCGCCACCGGGTAAGCGGCCCGGGTGCGAGCGCCTACGTGGCAGCTTCCAATTCGAGAGCGGTGGTGAAGCCGCCGGAACCACTGACCGTGTGGGTGGTTCTTGCAATCAGCCACGATTGCCCATCGATCTCCGGTTTGAAGCCGCTCACCTTGATGCGTTGCTCTGGAAACAGATCCGCCCGTCCGAGCGCCAGGGTGCACTCAAACTTCGCCAGACCGCGCTTGACCCGCTCCAGCTCCGCGTGTGCATGCTGGCGCGCCGTGGCTTGGTCCGCATACGACTCGCGCAACTGCTTTGCATTGTCGTCCGTACCCACCAGCACCGATTGCCGCTTCACCTTGGCCTTGTCCATCCAGTACGCGCGCACGCCGGTGTAGGCATCGCGGTCGGCCACCGAGTAGCGGTGTTGGTCGCCGTCGCGGCGCGTCAGAGTGCCCGTGGGCAGCGGCTTGCCGGTTGCCGTGGTGCCTGCGCCGATCGGCGCAAACAGCAGCGCTCCGGCCTTGACCGATGCCACGGCATTGAAGCGTTGCCCGAGGCGCGTGAGCAGGTTCACGTCGCTCTCGTTGGCCTGGTCGAGGTGCGGCAGCGTGATGCCTGCCAGCGCATCAGCCACGCGCGGTGTCAGCCCGTGCTCGCCCGCGAGTGCTTTGAGTACAGCGCTCAGCGTGGTGTCGTGCCAGCTGCGTTCGCGCCGCGTGCGCATGCCGGCCGTGAGGTCTGCGCTGCGCGCACGGACGGTGATGATGTCGGGCGCGCCGCTGTACTCCACTTCGTCAACGAGGAAGCTGCCTTTGTCGACCAGGCCGGTGGCTTTCCAGCCCAGCGCGACGGCCAGGCGCACCCCGCGTTTGGGCAGCGCCATCTTGCCGTCGTGGTCGTGGATGCTCAGGTCTAGTTGGTCTGCATCGCCGCCCCGGCATTCGGTGAGGGTGAGATCGCGCAGGCGCGGCGCGATACGTTCGGTGAGGTCGGTGCCATCGAGCACTACGCGCCACTGCGGAATCGGGTAGCTCATGCGACGATCGCCTCCGGCGGAAAGTAGTCGGCGCGGCGCAGGCTCAGTTGGAACTCGATGCGGCGCGGCGTGCCGTTTGGGAAAAACAGCGACGCCGTCTCGTTGACGGTGAGCAGCAGATAAGCGCCATAGACCCAGCCCGTGCCATCCACCAGCGGCAGCGGCTCGCCGGCCGCTGCCAGCCTGCGCAGCGTGGTCAACGATCCGCGTGTGCCGGTGAGGTCCGGCGCAATCAACCCGGACAGCTCTATGGTCTCATCGCCAGGGCCCAGGAATTGGCTGGCCGCGCGCGCGCCGACGCGCTCAGTGGTGGCGTGGCGCCAGCTCATCTGCCGCTGCAGCTGCAGATAGGCGGCGCTATCGAGGGCAAACACGAACGTGCCGTAGGACATCATCATCGGGGTGGATCCTCAGTCGTCGCGCAGGCTGGAGCGGCGGGTGGCCGCCGTGCGCCGATCACGCTCTTCAAGTTGGCGGGCGACTTCGCGCGCCAGTGCGGCCGCATCCATGCCCGGTGCGGCGTGGACGTGGATGACGTAGCTGTTGCCGCCTGCAGGCGCGCTGGCGGCGCGCGTAGGGGCCGACAGCGGCGCGCGGCTGTCGATCGCCGCCACCGGCGCTGTGGCCGTCGCCAAGGCCAGACCGGCGCCCACGGCGCGCATGCGGTCACCGAGCGCCGTCACCGCTTGCACGGGCGCGCCCTGGCCACGCTGCAGGCCCACGGTGAGGCCCTGCATGGTGAAGTCGCCCAGCTGGGCGAAGACGCGCGAGGGACTGTGGATACCCAATAGGCCCTTGAAGCGGTCGACCACACCGGTACCGACACTGGCGATCGCGCTGCTGGCCGCGCCGAGCTTGGAGCGGATGCCCTGGACAAGGCCGTTGATCATGTCGGCGCCGGCCTGCAGCATCCGGGCCGGCCAGTTGGCCAACTGCAGGTTGATGCCCGCCCACAGCTGCAGCAGCCCCTGGCGGATGCGATCGCCGTTGCCTGTGAACACGCCCACGATCAGCGACCACGTGCCCTGGACGGTTTGCCACACGCCACCGAGGATCTGCTTGATTACCGGCAACACGAACACAAACGCCTGGACGAGCCAACCGATCGCTTTCACCGCCAGCTGCAGCTGGCTGACCAGCACCGCACCGATGATCTGCCCGAAGCCACGCCCGGCCTGCGTTGCACCGTGCAACTGCGCTGTGGTCGCCTCGAACGGCGTCAGCAGCTGCTTGACCCACGCCCAGGCCTGGCCCATCGCGCTGGCCAGCATGTCCCACACCGGGCCCAGCGGTGCGAGCGCGGCCTGCAGTTCGGCCAGCACCGGCGCGGCCACATCGACGATGCCTTGCCACACGCCGATGGCGAAGGCCTTGATGGGGCCCCAGTACTTCCACACCAGCAGCGCTACGGCCGCGACGGCCGCGCCAATCGCCAGCACCGGCAGACTGACGCCTCCGAGCAGCGGCAGCAGCAGGCGCGCGCCGTTGGCCAGCATCGGCAGCACGCGGCCACCGAACGCCAGCCCTTGGCGCAGCAGCGCGCCAAAGCCGCCGCCGCCCGACAGCAGCGCCACGGCGCCGTGGATCTGCGAGAAGGCCATCGCGGCCACGCCGCCGGCCACCAGCAGGCCGCCCAGGATTGTGACCAGCGCGGCGCCAGCGATCGCCGTCTTGGCGATCGCACCCACCAGCACCGGATTGGCGCGGATCCATGTCGTGACCTGGCCGACCACCGCAGCCGTGCGCTCGGTCAGCGCCTTGAACTGCGGCAGCAGGGTCTGGCCAATCGACTGGGACACCACCACGGCGGTGTTTTTCAGCAGCTGCAGCGAGTTGGCCGAGGTGGCCACCCGCGAGGCGTACTCGGCCGACATCGAGCCGCCGTAGCGCTGCGCATCGGCGACTTTGGCGAAGTTGCCCTGCAGCAGCTCCAGATTGGTCAGCAGTGGTGCAATCGCGCCGATAGACTCGCGCCCGAACAGCTGTGTCATGGTCGCGGCCTGCTCGGCCTTGGGCAGTGCGCGCAGCTTCTGCAGCACGGACATGATCGCCCCGCTGGCATCGGTCTGCATCACTTGGGCCATGGCCGTGGCTTTGATGCCCAGCTTGTCGAAGGCCTCGTGCTGGCTCTTGGTGGCCGACTCGCCCGAGGCCAGGGTGAGCAGCATGTTCTTGATGCCGGTTGCCGAGACTTCCGACTCAATACCCATGCCGGCGACCGTGGCGCCCAGGGCGGCCAGTGGTCCGCTCTGCAGGCCGGCGACCTCGCCCAGGGCGCCGATGCGGTTCACCACGGCGCTGATCTTGTTGACGCTGGCCGGCCCCGTGTTGCCGAGATAGTTGATCTTGTCGGCCAGCACGACCACCTCGGCCTGGCCCATGCGGAAGGCGGTGCGCCAGGTGGCCATGGTCTGGCCGGCTTCCTCGGCGCTGCTGTCGAAGGCCACGCCCATCTTGGCCGCGTCCTCGGCGAAGTGGACCAGCTCCTGGCGCGGGATGGCGGCCTGGCCGGCAGCCGCCACGATCTTGGCGATCTCGGCCGGCAGCATGGGCAGGCGCATCGAGAGGTTCTCGACATCGCGTCCCATCTGCGCGAATTGCTGCGGCGTCTTGAAGTCCACGACCTTGCGCACATCGGCCATGGCCGACTCGAACGCCATCGCATCGCTGATCGGCAGTGCCGAGGCGCGCAGGGCGCGCTGCCCGGCAAAGGCCATGCCGGCGCCGTAGGCACTTGCCTGCAGGCCGGCGCTCTGCATCCGGGCGCTGCGACGTTGCGCGGTGTCGATCGCCGCCAGGCGCTGCTGCTGGGCGCGCATGGCGGTGTTGGTGCTCTCGATCTCGCTACGCAGGCGGCGCTCGTGCGTGACCAGCTCACGCGTACTGATCCCGGCCGTCTCCAGACGGCCGCGCAGCCGCTGCAGGCCGGCCTCCTGTGCACCGTGGGCGGCCTTCAGCTCGCGGGCGGTGCGCACGGCGCGCTCGAACTCGGCCGTCATCGCGGCCGTGGGCGCGCCGGTGGTCTTCATCTGCTGGGCGAGCGTGCGCACTGACTGGCGCTGCGCATCGAGCGCGGCCTTGGCGCGCTGTGCCATGGCCACCTGTTCGCGGTAGGCGCCGATGTCGCGGTGCTGGCTGTTGAGCTGGCGCAGCGCATCGCGCTGGCTCCGCAGTGCAGTGGCAACGCCACGGCTACCGCTCAGAACACGCCGGAACGGGCCGGTGGCGCGGTCGACAGCGGCCAGGATGACCTGCAGGCGCAGATTGTCGGAGGCCGCCATCTAGGCGGCCTCGTTCTTGGGGTGGCGCATCATTCGGCTCCGCTTCGCAGGCGGGCACGCTCGCGCCACGCCGAGAGTTCGTGTAGCGACCAGCCGTCCATCTCCGATGGCGGCCAGTGGAAGATGGCCGCGATGTCGGCCATCGCGTCCTCTACGCAGTCGGGAAGTCCGCTTCCCTCTGCGCCTTCGGCAAGAAAAAAACCTGCACCTCCTGGCCGACCGCGAGCAGGTCGGCTGGATCCATCGCATTGACGTCGGCGGTGGTCAGCGTGGGCGAGGAAATGCGCGGCAGCAGTGCTGCCATTGCGGTGACATCCAGCTGCAGCACGTCGGTGAGCTTGAGGCCACGCAGTTCGCCTGCGCCGGGCTTGCGCACCTTGAGGTCGGTGATGGTCTGCTCGCCGCGCACGATCGGCTGGTCGAGGGGAATGGCTGGGGAAAAGGTCGGGGTCATCGGAAGGTCTCAGGGCTGAGGCCTGGCGGCGCCAGGCCAGAAGGGTCAGGCGCCGATAGCACGGCGGTGCGGGGCGAGCAGGTCTACGCCGTTGACGATCTCGATCATGTTCATCAGATCGATCTCGATCACGGGTGCGCCGTTGATGCTGAGCTTGTAGTAGCTGGCCGAGGTCTTGACCGAAAATTCGTTGTCGTCGCCGGGCTTGGCGTTACCCGGATCAATCTCCTTATGACGGCCACGCACGACCACTTCCACCGCATCCACATCGCCGCTGTCATCGCGTTGATAGGCGCCGGCAAAGCGCAGCTGCACGGCGTTGTGCGTGGTGGCGCCGTACTGGTTCAGCACGCTGCGCATCAGGCCACCACACTTCCATTCGAGCTCGATCTTCTCCTGACCGAAGTCGATGTCGACCGGGCCATTCATACCGCCACCGCGATATTCCTCCATCTTGCGGGACAGCGTGGGCAGCTTCACTTCGACCACTTGGCCGAGATAGCTCTCACCGTCGTTGAACAGGTTGAGCGCTTTGAGTTTCTTGGGTAACGCCATGGGGTTCTCCGGGAATCTGAGTCAGGTGCGTCAGGCGTTGACGCGCTCGGCGAAGTCGGCCAGGTAGCTGGTGGTGATCTTCTGGTACAGCTGCAGGTTCTCCAGCGGCGGTACCGGGGTGTAGTCGTAGTCGATGCGCAGCGCGCCGTCGGCGAGCGTGGTGGCGCTGTTGACGGTGCCGTCGTACCAGGCGTTGGCATCGATCAGGTAGCCGGACGACTTCAGGTCGCGGAACTTGGCGTTGATCGTTTCGATCAGGTCTTTGACCAACGAGGGGTGCATCGGCTTGTCGACGTAGAACGCCACACCCTCGGCGATGGTGTCGGCCAGGATCTGTGCGGTACGTGTGGCCGTCTCGAACGCAAACATGCTGTCTTCGGCGCACGTGCGCGATCCCCAGAAGCGTTGCCCGTTGAACGTCACCAGCGTGGTGATGTCGCCCTCGTTGAGGACGCCGGCATCGGTGGCCGGATCCTGCAGATCCCAGTGCACATCCTTCGAGATGCCGGTGACACCAGCCACCGGCACGTTGGACAGGCTCTTGTGCCAGCCCTGCTCGGTGTCGATCTTGGCGCGCAGGCCGAGTGCACGCGCAGTGGCATACGCTGCCGTGGTGGTGCTGGTGGCGGTATTGAAGGCCAGGAAGTCCGGCCAGATCAACATCAGCTCGCGGTCGCTGAACTGCCCACGGTAGGTGACCGCCTCGGCGACGGTCTCGGCGACCGGGCGCACATAGGCCATCGCGCGCAGCTTCTTGGCGATGGTGGCCAGCGCCTTTGCGACCGGCAGCGTGTCCAGCCCGGGCGCGCCCAGAATGCGCGGACGCACGCCCAGCTGCGCCTGCGCGGCGAGCAGCGCATACAAGCCGGTGTAACCGTTGGACTTGGGCTCGCCGATCACGTTTGCGGTGGTCTTGGCTGCATCCGCGTTTTCGGCCACACGCACCACGATGGTCACCGGGTTGGTCTGGTCGGCAATGCCCTGCAGCGCCGCTCGCAAGGTGCCCTGGGTGCCGGCGCTGGCGATCGCACCGAGGACATCGGTGATCAGCACCGCCTTGTTGAGCGGGAAGATGGTGGCGTCCGCATCGGCGGCCGTGGCGACCAGGCCGACGACAGCGGTGGAGACGGTGCGGATGGTGCGCGTGCCGGCGCTGACTTCGATGACGCGAACGCCGTGGTGGTAGGCAGTGGACATGGATTCCTCAATCAGGACGTGCGGAAGCGGAGCGGGATGGTCAGGCGCGAGCGCGCATTGGCGGGGGCGACGTCGGTGCGGTCGCCCTCAAGGGTCAGCACGAAGCTGCCGGGTACTTCGCCGACGACCAGATCGACGCGCGTCAGGCGCAGACGCGGCTCCCAGCGCATCAAGGCGGTCGCGGTCGCGCCGTAGAGCAGCGTGCGCGTGGCGCCGTTGAAGGGTTGGTCAATCAGTTCGGGCAGCAGCGAGCCGAAGTCGCGGCGTTGCTCGCGCGTGCCGATGGGCGTGGTGAGGATGCAGGCGATCGACTGGGCGAGGTGTTGCTCGCCCTGGATCACGCGGCCGGTGGTGGCATCGACGCCGATCACTGCGGGCCGCCACTGAGTGCGCTGCCGGCGGTCACGCCGGTGGTCTTGTGGTTCTTGAGGCTGATCCCGCCGCCTACGACATCGGTGGTCGCAGTCGCAGTGCCGGCGATCATGGCATCACCGTTGAGCGTCGTCTCGCCGTTGACGGTCAGCGGCCCGTTGAGCGTGATGCCGCCATCGGCCGTGATGGTCGCCGTGCCGCCGCTGGGCAGCGTGGCCTGCAGCACGTGCGCATCGGTGTTGTAGTGGATCTGCGCGCCATCGGCAAAGCGCAGCACGTGCAGCGTGTCGGATGCAGCAGGCGCTGCGAATTGGTCGGAGTACAGGCCGCGTAGCACCAGCCCATCGGCCAGGTCGCCGGCCGGCGACAGCACCACGACTTGTTCGCCGATTGCCGGCGCCGACCAGATGATGGTGGTGCCGGCGAGCGTGACGACCCAGGGCAGATAGTCGGTCAGCATCTCGCCGACCTGCACGCGGCATCGCGCGTGGGCCAGATTCACCTCGGCGACGGCGCCGAGGCGAATGGCATTACTCAATGCGGAAGATGCGTTGCCCATGCAGCCATGGTGGGCGGCTGCACGGCTCTAGGCACGACAGATGAGACGTACCGCTTGGGGCTACATTTCGGCAACGTCGGACGCGCGTGGCTGCACGATCCAACTCTGCGCTGCTTCGTCCCATTGCAACGTCCCGTCAACCGTCATGGGCGGTGCAACGGTGGTCAGCTGCCCGGGCAATGCGATGCCGGCGGCCAGGCGTGGTGCGATCGCGCCGGTGGCCTTCTCCCAGACCAGGGTCGCACTGTAATCGGGATCTGCGCGCCAGCTGGCGCGTGCATCGTCCCATACGTTACGGCGGAAGTCGCTGGGAAGAAAGGCGATCGGCTGCGAGGTGGTGCAGCTCTGTGGCAACGCATCACCCAATGCCAGCGTGTTGGCGACGGGTGCGGCGGTGTCGGTGCTGTAGAGCATGACGCCGCGATAGTCTGGGACCACCTCCCAGCTTCCGGTCGCTGTCGACAGACGGTGCCGCTGATACAGAGCTGCAGTCGGAGCTGGCGCAATGGCTACCGTGTTGGGAGGCAGTGGGTAGCGTCCCTCCATTTCGGAGAGGTAGACGGTCACCGGGCCAATGAATTCGCCGGTGGTGGCGTCGAAGGCGTAGGCGGTGCTGGTGGGCGGGAGGGTATTGGTCATAGTCAATCTCAGTAGGCGATGCAGTAGGTCATGCGTAGACCGGCCGGCAGGTTGTCCGCGCCACCGGCGGCGTTGACGGTGATTGCGTGGTTGTGGGCGCCGGCACCGCGATGGTCAACATCATGGGCGTGATTGCCTCCTTCGCCGATGCCAATGCTGTGGCTGTGGTTGCCCGCGCCGTTCATGCCTATGTTGTGGGCATGGTTGCCTGCGCCATCCGTTCCGAACGAGTGGGCATGGTTACCGGCAGCGCCGGTCCAACCGTCCGAAGGCGCCGCATCGTTGTCGCGTTCGCGGAACACGCCGTATCCGTTCACGGCGCCTGACGGAATTACGCCCGGATGTTGGTGGTCGCCAGAGGCGCTGGTGCTGCCGCTGTGCCCATGCCAGCCCTGGGTGTCGGTCCACGCGCCGTGGAAATGGTCACCGGAGGCGCTCGCGCTCGCGCCGTGGGAGTGATTTCCAGCGCCGTACAGCGCGATGTAGTGCGCGTGGTCGCCCACGGCCGCCGCGCTGGCGCCGTGGGCATGGGAAATGACCTGGCCTGCACCATACGATCCCACCGAGGCAGCGACGCTGGTGTGGGTAATGACGGTGCCGTCTTTGATCTTGGGCACGTTGAAGGTGGTGCTGCCGTCGCCTGCGCCGTAGACGGTACCGATGGCGGCAAACAGGGCCGCATATCTGGTGCGTGAGATTGCCGCCCCATCGCAGACCAGTAAGCCGCTCGGCGGATACAGCGAGGCCATGACCACGATCTGGCCCGGTAGTAGGAACGATTGCGGCACGTTGAGCATGTTACGGAAGTCGCGATACCACTCACCCTGGCGCCCATCCAGGGTATCCGCATCCAGGCCATTGCCGTGGCCGGCGTCGTTCAACGCAGCGGAGCGAATTCCCAAAACACTGCGCGCGGCCGCCGCATTGGCACGCGACAACAGTCCCTTGATGAATTCGGTCGGCCCCATTTCGCCCAGGCGCTGGTCCAGTGACGCAAGCAAGTTGGCCGGCGACACCGCCCGCTCCCTGTCGATGCCTGCGATGGCCTGGGCGTCGGTAGCCAGGCGCACCACGCCCGGTACGTCGACGGTCGCCGCCGGGTCAGTGAAGTTGGTATCGCCAAATGTGATCTGGGCGGTATCCACGTCGGCCAGCACCACGTCGATCGCCAGCAGCACCGAGGCGGCGCCGGACTTCTCCACCATCAATGCGGGCTGGCCGTACGCGGCGAACAGCGTGCCGTCGGCCAGGTACAGGCCGAAGCCGTAACAGCTGTAAGCGGTACTCGATTCGTCGCGCACCGAGACGTGAATCGTGTCCTTGGCTGTGACCAAGCCCCCGATTGTGGTCAGGCGCTTGATCTCGGAAGGCAGCGCGATGAGGTCGACCTGAGCCGCGAATGGGGCGCTAGCCAGCCCCACCGCAGCAATGGTGACCGCGCGGGTGCCGGTTTGGTCGGCGTTGACCAGCGCCTGGCGGCCGGCGGCGGTGATCTTGATTTTGAGTCCTGGCATCTATGCTCTCTAGCTCGCATCGCCCTGCAGGCGAACGAAGACGGTGGCTCTGCCGCGTGCCACGACGTTGAGTCGGGCCTCGGCCTGAAATCCTTGGGTGAAGCTGAAATGCGCCCGCACGGGCTTGGTGCGCTCGACTTCGGCAATGACTTCCTCAACGAACCGGGCGCTGGCGCTTCGCCCATCGGCGCCGGTGAGGGTCAATGCCAACTCGAAGGTGTGCGGCTCGCCACGCGGCTCTTGTTGCCACCACTCGCGGATGGCCACCGCGCCGCCGAAGGACTCGACCACCATCCGCACGCTGTTGGCGGTGCCCTTGCGGCGCTGGATCGCCATGGCGCTGCGCAGGCGCGAGCGCTTGACCGCATCGCTCCAGTCGGCCTTCCAGTCATCGACCGAGAGCGTCCAGGCCAGCCACGGCAAATGGCTCGCCGGGCACGTGTCCGGGTTCCACAGGTCCGGATACGGCAACGGGATTGCCGCCAGGCGCCCGGTGACGGCGGCCAGGGCACGCTCCATCGGCGTGGCATTTGGCGGTAGCGGTGAACTACTCATCGATGCCGGCGTGCACGATGTCGATCGAGATGCAGTACGCAGCCTGCGTGCGGCTGATCCGGACGTCGGCAGCCGGCGAGTCCAGCTCAACACGCTGCACGCCATCGACGAATAACTTGGCCTTGATCGCGGACTCGGGCACGTCGCGGCCGATGCGGTGTGCCTCTGCGAGATAGGCCAGCAGGCTGCGCAGCGCTTCGCGCATGACCACCGCCGAATCTGGGCCGGCGTAGGTGTAGACGCGCCCGCGAATGGCGTACAGGACGATCTGCGCGCTTTGCACAGCCACCTCGTCGGTCAAGGGACGCACATTGGCATCGGTAAGGACGGCGGTCACCTCATCAAGCAGCTCTTGCGGTGCGGTGCCATCGCCCTTGCGCGATTGCACGGTGACCAGCACCTGCCCAGGCGCAGGGCTGGTGGCACTGGCGTCCATGACATCGGCCGCCGCGCTGAGCGCGTGATAGATGTAGGCGCCCTCGGGGCCGGCTACGCTGAAGCCCTCCGGCGCTAGTTGGATGCGGCGGCGGAAGTCCACGTCCGACTCGTGGGCCGGCGGGATACCGACATCCGGCTGGCCAGGATCGAGTACCAGGCGCGCGACACCGAACAGCGCGCCCAGGTGGTCGAGGTTGGCGCCGGTGGCGAAGGCCAGCATGGTCTGCTGGGCCTTGTCGTTGGCACGCTGGCGCAGCAGCAGCTCGCGTGCAGCGAATAGCTGCAGGAGCTTGTAGACCGGGTCGGCCTCCGTGAGCGCTGAGAACTCAGGCATCAGGCGTCGGAACTGGGCCAACGCCTCGGCAAAGATCGTCTCGAAGTCCAGTGCTTCGATCAGGTCAGGCGCTTTAAGTTTGGACAGGTCTACAGCAGTGAAGGAAGCCATTGCCGAACGCAGAAGGAGTTTCCGACTACGTTCGGCGGTTCCCGCCGTAAAGCCAATTCAAGTGCGCTGTGCTGCTTCCCGCTACAGCTTCGAATGCCAGGAAGATCCCTGGCCGCGTCGGACCGAATTAAAAGATCCCGCCGGAGTTCTCCCGCCAATGCGTCCAAAATTCGTCGTGGAAGCGTTGGCGGCTGTTATCCAGCTGCCCTTTAAGGCGCAGTAACGAAATTTTCTTCTCACCAGCTGCCGGTGTCAGATGTCTGTTTAAGGCGGTCCTGAGTTCATCTATCCCTGGAACATCTTCGTCTGTTCTTTGGTCTTTCACCAAGAGGCTAGCTGGCATGGTCACTTCCGTGGCCACGGCTGCATCATGGTACGTGCTACTGAATATACTGAAGCTGCCGGATGATTTGGGGCCGCATATGACCAGGCTGCTTGGCATGAGCCAGCGGATTCCGTCCAAGAGCTCGTCGGAGGCGTCTTTCAGATATACGTGGGCGGTTGAGCTGTTGTAAGCGTCGCCGATCAAGGTGCCGATGACTGCTGATTGCCTGGTCCATTCCTCTGTCAACAGCGTCAGGCTCTCGACTGCCTTGAGGTTGTTCACCATCGCTGCTTCTCTGTGCGTGAGATAGCGTTGCTCTTGTGCCTCCTTTCGCATCCTGCGGCGTTCTAGAAGACTCAAGTCCTGCAGCTTAGGCTGTCGTGGCGCATAGACCTTCGGCGGAATTGGTTCCGGCACGCCAATCCCAAGGCGATCTTTCTGCTCGTCGATAAATTTGAGTACATCGCCAAGCGCGTCCATGACAAACCACTCTGTATAGCCATCGCCGCGGGGCATCTCGAAGGACTGGCTTTGAAAGAGGTAATGCAGTACTTTTTCGACCTTGATGGCCGACCCGCCCGCCATCGGTATTTGAAGGCTCTTCTCCGAGTCGATGGACTGGGGAAGCTGCGCTCCCCGGGTCAGCGGTTGAAATGCCACGCCAATCTTAAAGGCGGTCGCTTCTTTGTTGAGAAGCAGGTACAAGTACTGTTCGGCCATGCGAGTGCACCTTATATCCAAGAGCTGCCGCTATGACTGCCAAGTGAGTTGATCAAGAGTAATTGATCGATGAGCCCAACATGGCGGCGACTAGGTGAAATTGGAAGCCACACCCTCTGTCGCAAGAATCGCATCAAGATGACTGAAGCTGTAAGGCTTCAAGGAATTTTCTTTGGCGAGCTCGCTAACCATCTGGGCCATGGTTCTTTTTTTTGCATCCTTACCTATGATCGTGTTGATCGCCTTTACTTGGTAGGACAGCGGAGGCCTGTCCGAGTACCTCTCCAGCTTACTTTTGATGTCGAAAAGCGGTGGGCCTGGCGGGGATGACCAGCACACAACCAAAAGATTAATCGAGTCGTGTAGTTGCTTGGCCGCAACATCCCATTTTTTCTGTGGGCCCTGTGGTGTCCCGTTGGTGCTTGTGCCTCCAGCTCCGCCTTGTGAGACCAACGGATTGAATAAAGGCAGCCCTGCGTGACCGATAAGTTGCAGGAAATGCTCCGCTGCATGTTCGCCGCAAGTAATGATTCCAGTATCGGAGTCTTGGCGGGACTTGTAGTAAAAACAGTAGTAGGCCTTGGTGAGTTCGTCTCCAGTGCAGCTTTTCTTGATCTGCCCCGCCAGTAGTTGTACGTGTGCGACGGGCTGGACTTCGTAGTTTTTGACGATCTCTTGTCTTGTAGCTGTACCTCGACAATACATCTGATACCCCTCTAATGGGCTGACGTTTGAATCGCGCGGTGATGAAAAGCGGCTGTTGTTGTATCGGAACAATGTATCGACACGTCGCCTGCTCTCGACAAGTAATAACGCGATGCCACCGTAGCACTCCGCGGGAGCGCCCTCAATGGGCGTACCTGATTGGGGACGCTCTCATAGCGTCTCTACGAACTCGTTCTAGCCTAAATGGCTCAAGAGTTGGTCGTGGATGAGTTGCCGATCTTGTTCGGAGAGCCCCAACAGCACACGTCTCTCGTATCGTGCCACGGGACCGCCTCGCCGCACCTGTTCACTTAGGCCATCTTGATGCACTCGCGCAATGCGTGACACGCGGCCCATGAATCCCACGCTGACCTCGTTGGGGCTGGCGCTCACCTTGAGGAACTTGGCTTGCCGCAGCTTGGCAAACATCTTCTTGCGTTTGACTCTGCCAGCCTTGTCGCGCAGCGGCTCCTTGCGCGGTGCGTAGGGTGTCCCGTCAGGTGCCTGTTGTCGACCAATGCGCTGGCTCTGCGATCGCCGCAGGGCGGTGCCAATCCTGCGCGCGAGCTTGCGGCGCTCGCCTTCCTGCAGACGCGCCAGCAAGGGCGCGGCCCAGTCCTCCAGGGCAGTCAGCTCATCCATGACGGATCGATCTGCGGCTCAGGCGCATGGGTCATGTCGTAGCCGCCTCCATCCTTCGCGGTCACCACGACGCGCTCGGTCAGCGGCAACTTGATCGATAGGTCCACAGCATCGTTGGCGAGGATGTCCGCCTCGAAGGCAATCTCGCCGCGTCGCGCCGGATTGGACAGCAATTCGGACTGGTTGACCTGCACCCACTCCAGCAACGGCAGCATCACGCTGTCCGGGTGGCCGGCAAAGTCGGTCAGGATCAGATTGAGCGTGTACTGATACTCGAACGACAGCCCTGGCTGGAACGTGCTGACCAGGCTGCCGGCGTCGATGAATACCAGCAGCCGGTCGGCATCGCGTGCCAGATCCGGCAATGCCGCGACCAGATGCGCACGCAGGCTGGCGGGTTTGATCATGGCGCCGGCTCGGCCGCATGTAGGTTGACCCAGTCTTGCAGCGCGCTCAGCTGCGCGGCGGTGGCGTGGCAGCTGGTGTAGTTGTCGGCGACAGTGCCGGCGACGGCAGAGAGCGTAATGCCGGCGGCCGGCGCATCAGGATCTCCGGTGGGCGGCCCGGCAGGGTTGCCCGTGGCGGCGGCGTCGTGCAGCCGCACAAAGCCAGCAGGGATAGCGCAAGCAGCATCGGCTTTCTGGGTGACATAGATCGGGATCTCGCGGGTGATGGTGGCGCCTGCTTCGCGCACGACTTGCACGCGATCGACGTACTGGGTGACGACGGTGGTGGAGGTCTTGGCGCTGTCGCGTTCTGCCTCGGCCCGGCGCTTGGCCTGCAGCGCGCCATCGCGTTCTGCCTGCGCGGCGCTGACGCGCCGCTCCTGCCACACGCAGCCACCGACGAGTATCGCAATCAGCGCCAGCAGGATGATCAGGCGCGTGATCATCAGCTCACGCCCAGGATCTGCAGGGCGCGCTTGGTGCGCGTGACGCGGTCGCTGTGGCCTTCGGGCAAGCGCTTGGTGCGCACGTTGCCCAGGTTGATCTTGCGGCCCAGGCCCAGCACGTCGCCTGCATCGGCCAGCGTGTTGAGGCCGTTGTCGTGCCAGTACGCCGCCGCAGCCAGTGCGCTCGGCTCCACCTGCAGCAGCAGATCCGGTTGCTCTTCGACGGGCAGGCCGATCAGCTCACCGATACGGCGGTAGTTGCCACGGAAGGTGTGCTGCATCGGGCCACGGCCCCGGTAGCGGTGGCCGTCGCCGCTGGCGGCGTCGCCGTTGCCCAGGCGGTCGGCGTAGACGAAGTTGGCTAGGCCGACCGGATTGCGCAGGAACTGCGGCGCTTGTGCCGGCGTGATGCGGGAGCCGAAGACTTCCAGCAACCGAGCGCTGGTGGTGTAGTGCAAGCCTTCTTCCATGCGGGACAGGCTCAGGCTTTCGTGGCCGACCTGGCCGAGCCAATGCGCGGCGCGACGTTTGGTGGTGATGCCGAAGCGGTTGGCGGCGGCGAGCAGCGGGCCGTGCCAGCGCTGGGCGCGCTGTGCCGGGCACTGCATGATCGAGGCGAGTTGGGTATCGGTGAACATCAATCGACCTTCAGGATGCGCGCCACATTGCCCTGGGCGCGGTAGGTGAGCACTGCCAGCACGGTCAACGTGCCCAGGTGCCACGGGCTGACGTGGGAGCCGGCGCCGGCCAGCAGGATGTGCAGCGCCTGGCCGCCGGTGCTGGCGATCAGTAGCCACGCGCACCAGCCAGCGCCGCGGCGATGCCGGGCATCGGACGGGCGGTGGTAGGTGAGCAGGCGGACGCAGATGGCCAGCGAGGCCATCAACGTCAGGACGGTGACCAGGCTATGCACTGGGCGGACCTCCACGACGTAGGAAGGAAAAGTCGAACGACTTGCTCTTTTCGATCAGGCCCAGCGTGACGGTGATGGCGCACGCCGCGCTGGCGAAGGCGGCCACGCCGCTGGACTTGATTGGCAGCCAGCGCAGGAGCTCCGGCGCCAGCTGGTAGCCGGCGATCACGCTCACCGGGAAATAGATCAGCCGCGCCAACAGCGGTTGCTTGGCGGCAGACACCACGAACAGCGCGCCGCCGGCGAAGGCGCCGATCAACGCATCGCCGTCGATGCCAGGCAGCACGGAGGCCAGGCCCACACCGGTGGCGATCAAAAAGCCGCTCGATACGGAGGTGGGTTCGGTCATCAGGTCAGTCCCATAGCTGCACGAGCGGCGTCATTGCCGCCGTAGTGGTGGTTACCTCGGGCAACTCCACTGGGGTGCCGTGCGGCAGCACGGCGCCCAGTTCGGCCAGGCCGGGATTGAGGAGGTAGGTGCGCTCGACCAGACCGGCCGTGCTGCCCAGATGGCGCCAGCACAGCAGGTCGACGGTGTCGCCTTGCACGGCGTGCACGCGCATCAGATGAGCTCCACGGTGCTGCGCGGCAGGTTCTGCAGGTCGCGCACGGCCCAGCGCTGATCGCGGCGCAGCTCGGTGATGCTGGGCGACAGGTCGTCAGCGCGCTGGTTGGCGCTGTCGGTGGCGTCGAAGCTGCGGTAGCGCTCGGCCACCTCGACGGCGGTGGCGCAGGCGACCGCGCGCAAGTACAGCTGCACCCGGCGCGAGACGCCGTCGACGGTGGTGCTGGGCACATCGCTCAACGCCGCGTACCCAGCCGCCTGGTGCATATCCGCCCAAGCCTGCAGCTCATCGTTGACCGCCAGCATGGCGGCGACGATCGCGTGGCGCAGCCGGGCGTCGGTGACTGTGCCATCCAGACGCATGCTCGCCCGCACCCCGGCCGGTGCGATCGCCGGCCAGAACGGCGCATTGGCGATCGCATCAGGCGCGGCGCTGGTGGTGCCGGTGGCAGTGAATCCGCTCATGGATGGCTCGGAATAGATCGCCGGTGGTCGGGGCGTCACCGCAGCGATGGAGTGCTGTGGATCGGCCCCGAGCCGGCGAGGGTCGCGGGGACGCTCGGTTATGCGCTGGTGCCCGCAGGCTCAGCGCTGAACTTCTTCAGGAGCCGCTCGGCGCGCTCCAGATCCTTCTTGCCGCCGCAGCTGCCGTGCAGTGCGATGGCGCGCTGCAGATCGGCGACAGCGGCGGCGACGATCGGCTGCGCCTGGTCGGCGGGCGTCTCGTCGGCGATGCCCGCCAGGCGCGCCCGGGCCAGTGCCAGGTGCAGCTTGGCGCGCACCTCGTCGGGCATGTCCTGCTCGGCCGTCAGCGTGGCGGTATCAGCCAGCACGGCCGCATCGAACGCCTGGCCGGTCTTCTGCGCCGACAGCGCGGCCTCGGCGATCTCTTCGGCCAGTACGCAGCCCACGGTGCGGGTGAAGCGGTCCGGCATCTGCAGGCCGTGCTTGAGCACATAGGCGCCCAGCTCCAGCGCGCCGGCATAGTCGCCGGCATCGATCCGCCACACCATGCACGTGGTGACGATCTCGTCCTGTGCGCCCTGGCCACCGGCCAGCACGCCGGCCAGATACGGCGCGTAGCCGGGCAGCAGTTGCACCTTGAGCGCGGCCTTGCCCTGGTCGGACTGGATCTGCTTCAGGCGCAGGCGATCGCTTTGCAGCTGCGCCATGTGCTGTTCGTAGGCGGTGGCGCCGGCCATGAGCTGGTGCGGTGCGCGTTGGGCCGCTTCCAGTTCGGCAAGCACGCGGCTGTGGTGACGCTTGGCGGGACTGTCAGCCATGGCTTAGGCCTCGATCTCGATGTTCTCCACCACACAGCCCAGGCCGTAGTCTTCGACCACATAGGCATCGTTGGAGGACTCGTAGTTCTCGATGCGATCGCGCTCCGGCGCTTCCTTGATGTAACGGCGACGGCCGCCGGTCTGGTAGTAGATCGACAGGTTCGCCAGCGAGGTCACCATCAGCGCGCCGTCCGGCAGGTACGGCACCTCGGCGACTTGCAGGCCGCCGACGCGGCGCTGGCTCAAGATCAGGTCGGTGGCGATCTTCTCGCTCGCCGGCTGTTCCTTGTTGACCATCGGGAAATACTTGTCGTGCATCAGGTCGCGGCCCAGCACCACGACCAGGCTCGGGTCTTTGCGGTGCCACGGATCGAGCAGGTTGCTCACCACGTCGAACACCAGCGCGTCGAGGTTGCCGTAGTCAGCGCCAGCAGCGGCGCCGCCGATGACCACCTTGCCGGCGGCCTTGCCGCTCGCAAGCACGCGCTGCGCAGCGTTGTTGCGGTACTGCTGCAGCCAACCAATGTTGACGTCTTCCAGTAGCGGGAACGCGGCGCGGTCGGTATCGGCAGCGGCGTGTGTGCCGTTGAAGCCGATCTGCAGGCGGTCCAACGCCTGGCGCTTGACGATGGCATCGCGCAGGCGCGTCTGGAAGTCCGGGAACTTGGCCCAGGTATCGAGCAGCGCATAGTGGATGGCGGTGTCGAAGTCGGTCTTCTTGGCGACGTACTCGTTCTTGTCGAGCGCGGCGACATTGCGCGGGGTGCGGGTCTTGCCGGCGCCGGTGTCGGTGCGGCTGGCGATGCTGCCGGTAACGCCGATGCCCACCTTCTGCCCGGACAGCTCGTCCACCGGGATGATGTTGATCTTGGACAGGAACTCGCTCGATTCCTGCATACGCGATTCCAGCTTCTGCTGCACGGTCGGATCGACAGCGAAGGAGTGGAATGGCGAGGCGACGCCGTTGAGCTGGGCGATCTGCTCGGCGAACTGATTGAACTGCAGGCGGGTGGCGTTTTGCATGGTGGCTCCGAAGGTGGGGCGCTGGCGGCGTGTGTGGTGTGTGGGATCAGCAGTCGGTCAGCACGGCGGCGCCGCCACCGGTGACCACCGGGCGTGCGGGCTGCGCGGGGTCAGGCTGTTGCGAGAGCGACTCGCGCAACTGCGCAAGGTCGTTCGCCAGCCGCGCGTGCTCGGCCTGCAGGCGGTTGAAGCGCTCGTCCTGGACGCGCACGTGCTCGGCGATCTCTTCGATGCCTTGGCCGAGGTCTGCAAACTGCTCGGCGGTGATGCTGGTGGCGTCCTCGCTCTTGAGGGCGGCGCGGATCCGGCTCAGCAGGCCGGCCACCGGCCCGTCGCTGACCTCGCTGAACTCCAGCGCGGTTTCCTCGGCGACGGTGAACAGGTTGCCGGGTGACTGCTTGCGATCGGCCAGCGGGTTGGCCTCGGGGTTCTGGCTGGCGAAACTGAGCATCGAGGTGCCCAGGCTGGCCGGCGAGTCGGTCACGGCCAGGCCAACGAGATACGCCCTGCCGGTGTTGGCGAACTTCTCCTGCACCTCGATGCTGGTGTAGAGCTTCTGCTTGGCCTTGTTGATGGTGATCAGGTCGGAGGTCGGCTCGATCTGGGCGAACAGCGCCAAGCGCTTGGTGCCGTCGATCTCGACCTCTTCGGCCTTCACGGCGATGACATCGCCATACGCGCGGAACGGCGAGTCCGGCAGCAGGCTGCGCATGTGCTCGATCCAGATGCGGGCGCTGTAGGTCTCGCGGTTGTAGGTTGCGGCCATGTCGTCGATCCAGCTGCGCTGAATCGTGCGGCCATCGGTGGTGGCGCCTTCGACGGCCACGCGGAACCAGTTGGAACGGAACTTCTTGGCCTTTGCCGACATGCGGGTCCTCTGCGCTGGATGCGTTTGCGATGCGATGAGTGCATGGTCAAACGCTGCGCAAGACGCAGCAACGCAAAAGGCCTGTAATTCAGGGCGTTACGCGTCCCGCAGCTGTCGGGAATAGATCGCGCGCGTCACTCTGATTGCATGAGCAGCGTCGCCACTCAACTCCCGATGGACACCCGCAGGCAGGCGAAATTCCTGTACTGGATGGGGTGGCGCGTGACTGAAATTGCGCAGGCCATCGGCGAGAACGAGAAGACTGTACACAGCTGGAAGTCGCGTGACGAGTGGGATCGCGCAGATAACGTCGAGCGCATCGGCGGAGCACTGGAAGCACGCCTGGTCGTACTGATCATGAAGCCGGAAAAATCCGGCGGCGACTTCAAGGAAATTGATCTGCTGCACCGGCAGCTGGAGCGCCAGGCGCGCATCCAGCGCTACCAGGGCGGCGGCAACGAAGCCGACTTGAATCCGGCCGTGGCGAACCGCAACGCTGCGCCCAAAAAGAAGCCCAAGCGCAACGAGTTCACCGAAGAGCAGGTCGAGCAGCTCACCACGGCATTCGTCGACGGTTGCTTCGACTATCAGCGCGATTGGTACCGGGCCGGCAACGAGCGCACACGCATCATCCTGAAGTCGCGCCAGATCGGTGCCACGTACTACTTCGCCCGCGAGGCGCTAATCGATGCGCTCACCACCGGGCGCAATCAGATCTTCCTCAGCGCCTCCAAGGCGCAGGCGCACCTGTTCCGCGGCTACATGCAGCAGTTCGTGCGCGAGACGATCGACGAGACACTGTCCGGCGGCGACACCATCGTGTTCCCCAACGGCGCCGAGTTGTTCTTCCTGGGCACCAATGCGCGCACCGCGCAGGGCTACCACGGCAATTTCTACTTCGACGAATTCTTCTGGACCTACGGATTCAATGAGTTGAACAAGGTCGCCAGCGGCATGGCGATGCACAAGAAGTGGCGCAAGACCTACTTCAGCACGCCGTCGAGCATGGCGCACGAGGCCTACACCTTCTGGACCGGCGAGCGCCGCAACAAGGGCAAGCCGGCTGCCCAGCGCATCCAGATCGATGTCTCGCACGAGGCGCTGGCCGGTGGCCGCCGCTGCCAGGACCGGGCGTGGCGTCAGATCGTCAACATCCTCGACGCCCAGCGGCGGGGCTGCGACCTGTTCGACATCGACGAGCTGCGCGAGGAATACAGCCCGGACGCCTTCGCCAACCTGTTGATGTGCGACTTCGTCGATGACGGTGCCAGCATCTTCCCGCTGGCGATGCTGCAGCCGTGCATGGTCGACAGCTGGGTCGAGTGGGGCCAGGACTACAAGCCCTTCGCCCTGCGCCCCTACGGCGATCGCGCGGTGTGGATCGGTTATGACCCGGCCGAGACCGGCGACACCGCCGGCCTGGTCGTGGTGGCGCCTCCGCAGCAGCCGGGCGGCAAGTTCCGTCTGCTGGAGCGGATCCAGTTTCGGGGCATGGATTTTGCCAAGCAGGCGGCCGAGATCGAGCGCATCACGCGCCGCTACTGGGTGACCTACATCGGCATCGACACCACCGGCATGGGCAGCGGCGTGGCGCAGTTGGTGAAGCAGTTCTTCCCGAATCTGGTCACCTTCAGCTACTCGCCCGAGGTCAAAACCCGCCTGGTGCTCAAGGCGTTCGACGTGATCCACAACGGCCGGCTGGAGTTCGATGCCGGCTGGATCGACGTGGCGCAGTCGTTGATGGCCATCCGCAAGACCATGACGGCCAGCGGCCGGCAATCCACCTTCACCGCGGGTCGCTCGGAAGAGACCGGCCACGCGGACCTGGCGTGGGCGCTATTCCACGCCCTGCAGAACGAACCGCTGGAAGGGCGCACCGCGCGCAACTCCGGCTTCATGGAGATCTCTTGATGTTGACCGACCAGCTGCCCGCCACCACGCCTGCAGCGCCTGCCGTGCCCGCACGCGCCGAGGCCTTCACCTTTGGCGACCCGACGCCGGTGCTTGATGGGCGCGGCGTGCTGGACTATCTGGAGTGCTGGCAGAACGGGCGCTGGTACGAGCCGCCGGTGGCGCTGGACGGCCTGTCCAAGACCACACGCAGCAATCCGTTCCTGCAGTCTGGGCTGATCTTCAAGCGCAACATGCTGGCGCGCACCTTCAAGCCGCACCGGCTGCTGACGCGGGAGGCCTTCGAGCAGCTGGCGCTGGACTGGATCACCCTGGGCAATGGCTACCTTGAGCGCCGCCGCAATCGCCTGGGCGGCCCGTTGTCGCTGGTTGCGCCACTGTCCAAGTATGTGCGGCGCGGCGTTGCCGAGGGCGAGTACTTCCAGGTCCGCACCTGGCACGACGAGCACGTGTTCGAGCCGGGCAGCGTGTTCCAGCTGCGCGAAGCCGATGTCGATCAGGAGCTCTACGGCCTGCCCGAGTGGATGCCGGCGATGCAGTCGGCGCTGCTCAACGAGTCGGCCACGCTGTTCCGCCGCAAGTATTACAACAACGGCTCGCATGCCGGCTTCATCCTGTACCTGACCGACCCGCAGCAGAGCCAGGAAGATGTGGATGCGCTGCGCACCGCCATGAAGGGCGCCAAGGGGCCGGGCAACTTCCGCAACCTGTTCCTGTACTCGCCGGGCGGCAACAAGGATGGACTGAAGCTGATCCCGGTCAGCGAGGTGGCGGCCAAGGATGAGTTCAGCGGCATCAAGGGCATCACCCGCGACGACATGCTGGCTGCGCTGCGGATCCCGCCTCAACTGATGGGCATCGTGCCGCAGAACGCCGGCGGCTTCGGCTCAATCCGTGAGGCCGCTGCCGTGTGGGCCGCCAACGAGCTGGAACCGCTGCAGGCGCGCATGCTGAAGATCAACGACTGGGTGGGCGATGAGGTGATCGCCTTCACCCCCTACGCGCCGCCAGCGGCTGCGTAATCCTTTCCCCCTGCAAGACCACGCAATGCTCAAGAACCTCCGCTGTGGCGAATGCGCCCGCCTGCTGTGCAAGGCCGGCGCCTTCGATGAAATCCAGATCAAGTGCCCGCGTTGCGGCACGCTCAATCACCTGAAGGCCGAGAGCCTCACCTCCGATCGCCGCGAGCGAATCCAAGAAGGCTCTCACCATGAAAAACCAGCTCCTGCAGGGCGACGCCCTGACCATCCTGCCCACGCTCGAAGCGAACTCGTTCGACGCACTGATCACTGATCCGCCGTATGCGAGTGGCGGTCTGACCGCTGCTGCCCGGGCACGGCCGCCGTCGACCAAGTACTGCCGGGATGGCGGACATGCCGACTTCGTTGGCGACGAACGCGACCAACGCTCGCATCTGAAGTGGATGCACCTGTGGTTGTCCGAGTGCGCGCGCGTACTCAAGGAAGGCGCGCCGGTGCTGCTGTTCACCGACTGGCGGCAGCTGCCGTTAACCACCGACGCGCTGCAGATCGCGGGCTTCACCTGGCGCGGCATCACCGTCTGGGACAAGACCGAAGGCGTGCGGCCGCAGCTGGGCCGCTTCCGCAACCAGGCCGAATACATCGTATGGGGCAGCAAGGGCAACATGCCGCTGGATCGCCGCGCACCCGTGTTGCCCGGCGTCATCCGTGAGTCGGTGCGCAAGGCCGACAAGCATCACCTGACCGGTAAGCCCACCGAATTGATGCGGCAGCTGGTGCGGATCTGCGAGTCAGGCGGGCGCGTGCTGGATCCGTTCGCCGGATCCGGTACCACGTTGGTCGCTGCCCAGCTGGAGGGCTTTCAGGCTGTCGGCATCGAGATGACCGATCAGTACGCAGCGGTCACGCGCGATCGGCTGACCGCCCTGTAGGTCATGAAGCCGAGCTGCCTGCGTGGCGGTTCGGCTTTCATTGTGCGGGTGGTTGGCGCAAGGCCACAACGCGATACTGCCCGCGCTTGCCGTAGCGCGGCCCTGCCTTGTCAAGCGTGACGCAGAGCCTGTCCTCGCCGCAGGGAAACAGGTCCGCGCGTGCCACACGGTCCAGAAAGGCGATCTCCGCGCGGCGCTGCGAAGCTTCTGCCAGCACTGGCCTGGCGCCCTGGACGGCGTAGCCGACTGCAGCCAGGCACAGGAGCGTGCCGACCAACAGCGCGGCGAGGCCGGCCCAGCTGCGCCGGGTGACGGTGGCTTCCAGCGATTGCTGCGCCCGTGCATAGCGCGCCGTCGCCTGCTCAAGCGTCCTTTCCGCTTGGACCATCTTCTTGTTGAATCGCTCGGCCCCCGGTTCCAGCGTTTGCGTCAATGCCTGGTTGCTCAACTGCGTTAGCCGGGGAAGCGCGCTCTCCACCACCCGGGTGACGCGTCGATCGGCGCTGTTCACTGCCACCTGTAGAAGCTGCATTTGATGACGTACGAGATCCTCAAGGGTTTGCTCTCGCCGCTGCATCGCCGCGATGACTGCCGTCATGGCCTTGATCGAGTCCGTCATCGCCTGGTGCGATTCACCGCCGCCCGGCAGCGTTGAGGTGTCCTGCATGTCCATCGTGCTCTCTTGTAGGTTCAATGCGTTTGTTGCGTTCTGGCTATCCGCCACCACCACCACCACCGCCGCCGCCACTTCCGCCTCCGTCGCCACCCCCTCCATCACCTGGCGGGCCTGCGCCTTGCATCATTGGCCCGTTGGCGAACTGCGGCAGCGTCAGCACCATTACCGGCCCACGGCTGGTCTGCACCTCTGCTGCCACGTCCATTCCCAACGCCTGGCGCGTCGTCACCTGTTCCTGGGCTTCCTGCTGGGCCTTGGCGTCCAGATGCTCATGACCTTGCTGTGCCAACGCCGCGCTGTGGGCGCTATTGCCGACACGCTTCAGGGCTTGTTCGATAGCCAGATCGTTCTTGGAGTCCAGCGCGTAGAGCAGATCATCCACGTCCGGATCGCCGGTGATGCTCTTGCGCTTGGGCGGCGGTCGATCGTCCTGCGCAACATCGGTTTGCGCCGGTGGTGCACCCAGGCGTTGCTGCAAGGCGGTGCCTGCCAAGATGCTCGGTGGTCGTCTCATTGCCGAGGGACCATCGGGGTCGTAACCATCGCGCAATTCCCGCTCGGTAAACGGCGGCTCACCGCGAGCCATGCGCGCTTGCCGTGCATCTGCGATGCGGTTTTCTATGTCGAGATCCTGTTCGGCCTGGATGCGGAGCGCACGCGCAGAGCGCGCTATCTCTGCCCATGAATCGGGATCTGTAGCCGCAACGTTGGCGCGGTCGGCTTGCTCCGGCGCTTGCTTCCGCGCGTCCGATACCGACGTGGGGCGGTTCGATGTGGCGGCATGTTCTGAGTGATCGGCGGGAGGCTCTGGGGTGGGCGCGCCATGGGCCGGTCCGGCTGCATCGGTGACGAGGGCCGCTGTGGGTGGCGCTGCATGCGCGTTCGGCACCGGGAGTTGTGGTGTGGGCGCGTTTTCCTCATCGAGGCGGTCCGCAACGACCGGTATAGCGAACAATCGTATCGACGGTGCCTCCATCGACTGAGCTGTGCGCGCGTCGGCAGGTACCTCCGCGCCTGGTGCTGGCGTCTCGTCGCGCGCGGTTGCTGACTGCACGAAGGTCTGTTGGCCGCGCGTTTCCACTTCCTGTTGCCTAATTGCCGCAGACGCTTGCGTGATCGCTGCTTGCTGGTCGGCCTGGTGTGCGCGCTCAACCTGTGCCTGGTGGTCCACCGTGTGCTGCGTTTGCCGCGCCACCTCTGCTGCCTGCGCCTGCTCATGCTGGGCGGCCTGCTGCTGGGGCTGGTGTGCACCGGGGTCTTGGTCAGGGCGCTGTTCCGCCTCGCGTTGCGCAGTGTCCTGGGCGTGGAGAGTTGGTGGCGCATGGGCAATGCCATCGGCGGTGCGCTCAGCTGCTTGTTCGCGCCCCGGAGCATCCTGGCCCTGCTGCACCGGCGTCTGCTCTGCCAGCTGCGCTTCTTGCACCTGTAGGCGGTGTTGTTCGCTGTGTTGGGCGTCCAGGGCCTGGCGCGCCTGCTGCTCACTTTGCTGTTTTGCTTGTTCGCGCTGCCGCGTGTCGTGTGCCTGCCGCTGCTCCTGCTCGCGTTGGTGAGTGTCCTGCGCTTGGCGTTCTTCTTGCTCCAGACGCTGCGCTTGCTGCCGCGCTTCCAGCACGGCATGCGCCTGCATTGCTTGGCTCGTCTGCGTCCGGTCCTCACGTGAGGCCTGGTCCTGCAGCGCGTGCGCCTGCGCCCGTGCCAACTGCTGGTCTTGCGCCTGCCGCTCCTCCTGCTGCCGCTGCTGGTGCTCCTGCGCGGCGCTGGCGGCCTGGCCCTGGGCCTGCACATCGAGCGCATGCTGATTGGAGGGCGGTGACCCGGACGTGTCCGCATCTGTGGAGCCTTCGGGCGAAGGCGGCGCGAAGGCCAGATGCTGCATCGACGCGGCCGGCTGCTGACGTGCCTGCAGCTCCTGCAGCGCCTGACGGATGTCCTCGGTGCCGGTAACTGCTGCAATGCGCTCCACGCCATCGGCACCTCGCTGCAGATGGGCGATCGGGCTGTCGGCGCCGTACTGACCGCCTGGCCCGCGCTGCAGCTGCATGGCGCCATCGCCTGCGAGTCCTTGCGCTTCGCGGGTGCGCTGGGTCGCCAGCTCGATCGCTTCGCGCCATTGCGGCTGCAGTTCCGTGCCCACGATGCGGTACTGGTACAGCGTCTGCTCGCGCTGCACGTCCTGCGGCGACGGCGGCGATTGCTGGATGGCGGCAATCGCCTGGGCCTGCTCGGCGAGCGCCGGCTGCAGCATCGCGCGCGTGGTCTCCAGCTCCAGCACCCGGTTGGCATCGGGCGGAGTGCCGTGGCCGGTCCACTGGCCCTCCATGTTGCGGTAGTACCGCTGGCCGTTCGAGGCGGTCAAGGCATCCTGATCCGGCAATGCCTGCTGGACCGCCGGCGACATCGGCAAGCCCTCGGCGGCCCAGCCGCTGCGGTGGTAGGCCAGTTCATAGCGCGCGGCGATCGCACCGGGACTGTTGGCGATGTTGCGGGCGATGGTGGCCTGCGCCTGCGCCTCCAGTTCCGCCGCGCGTGGTGGCAAGGCGGTTTCCTGCACGTAGCTGCCGCGATCATTCCCGCCGGAGATCTCGGTCTTGACCAGGCGGTGCCACTGGCCGTTTGCTGGGTCGCGCTTCCAGTCGGCAGGGCTCAGGCTGGGGCGATCGGTAGCGTTGGCCGGCTGTCGATAGGGATCGACCGGATCGGGTGCGTCTTTCAGCGCCAGTGCTGCAGCGACATTGGTCGCTTGGAAGTTGAGTTCGCGGGCCTTGGCGTAGCTGGCGACGATCGGCGTGGCGGTGGGGTTGTCCACGCCATCGGCAGTGGTGTCGGCCTTGCCCTCGCGCGCCCAGGCGCGGCCATCGAACGACCACTGCGTGCCATCGCGATCGGTCTGGGTATAGATGGCGCGGTTGTCGAGCAGCGCGGCGGCCTTCTCGCCGGCCACGCTCATGAAGTAAGCATCGGCGGCGATCAGTACCATCGGCCCGGCGCCCGAGCTTCCCAGCGCGTAGGCGGCCGTCGTGCCGCCGGCCCAGCCACCGACATTGCGCCCGGCGAAATGCGCCAGCTCCGATTGCGCGGCCAGCGGGTTGTCCTGGCCGAGCAAGTGCGTGGCGCGTTGGCCTGTCACCACGGTGTCGGCGGCGGTGGCGAGCAGGCCGGCGGTGCGCAGCGCCTGGCTTGCGGACAGATCGCCGGCCAGTAGCTCTGCTGTGGCGAAGCCGCGTTGCGATAGCGGTGTGTACGACGGATGCGGTGTAGCGCCCGCGCCTTGACGGATGCTGCGCGCAGCACCGCCGATGGTTGTCGGCGTGTCGTCCAGTACCTGCTGGACCAATGCCGCATTGGACTCGGATAACCTCACACGGCCGGCGTCCTCGGCGTGCGCGATGGCCATGCGAAATTCCTCGCGGCCGGCGATTTCGCGGGCGAGGACATTGGGTTCACGTGGTACCCCAACCAAATTGCGCCCCGTTGTGCGTGCGACATCGATCACTTTTGCGATCCGCTGCTCGGAGTGGGTGATCGCAGCCCATTCGGATTCAACATTGCTCATGGCGCGCAGCGTCTTCACCTGGTCGGCGTGGGCAGCGCGGTATTGATCAATCTCGGAGAGGGTGCTGCGGTTTTGTGCGTTGGTCTCGGCCTTGGTCAGGCGATCCGGAGTAGTTGCAAATGCGTCGCCATTGATGAGGGCGACCTTTAGCGTGTCTCGCAGGTCGTGCACTTGAGTGGCAATTTTTCTCAGTGCTACTGGATCATCGTCCAAAGCTGCCTGGCCGATGTCACTTCCCTCAAGTCTATTCAGAAAGTCTGATATGCCATCTGTATAAGAACTTCGAGTCCGCCCCCGATGAGGCGATGTTTCAAGTGCGTCGGCCAGTTTTCCGTCTACTGGTAAATATAAGCGATTTGCGGATGAATGTTCATCAATCATGCCATGTTCAATCAGTTTCTTGAGCAAGAGATTATTACTGAAAATATCTTGCTCGATTACATGGTGGCTATGAAGAATGACTTGACTGGCAGGCATGCTTTTTTGCTCTTCGTTCGCAATAGGCAATCAGTAAGCCGAAGCGTCGATAAGTCGGACCCCACGTGTCCTTGGTGATCTTCCAAATCCATTTTCGATCAGCGCATCACGTAAAAAGCGATCGCAGAAAGCGTCTGCCGTGTAAGGCGTCCGAAAGACGTGGGCCGATGCAATGACTTCTTTATTAAAAGCCAAGCTGGCGCCGCCAGTCAGATCGAAGTATTTGCCTTTCGAGTATCCCTCCGTTAGAACCTTGACCGTTGATGCATGCTCGTCGATCGCATCAATCACTCTGGCAACATCACACAAATAATGTGCTGGGCCTTGCGATCCGTCTTCCAAAATAAAATCGCAGGGTACGAACTCGAATCCTTCAGAATCGATCGATTCAAGCAATTTTTTCAATGGGTCCGAGGTCAGCCAGTACCCACTGAAGCCACCTTGCAGATCATTCGGCATCCGCCCTCGGCTTTCGTCATATCGAAGGCGTGGAGCTTCTTTGAGAGGTGGGAACCCACCGTCCGTCGGCCGAATGATTCCCCTACCTGCTGGACGGAGCGCCTTCTCGTTTTCGAAGACCACCCCATGTACAGACCCGCCACCGCGCACATCAGGCCTAAGGATGTAGAACTCACCTTCCTGAGGTGCATTGTCAAGTATTCCGTGGGCTTCTTTTGCGTCTTTCATAGGTGCTTACTCTCAACAATCCAACACGCATGGGATAGGCGTCCACGAGCGAGTCGCTTCGCTGCCTCCCCGTCAAATGCCCGCCTCTGCGCTTGACCGCCAACTGTGGAGGCGGGGCCGGCGGCGAATGCTGGGCATGCTGCGGCCCCTGTTAGAACGGGACGCGGCTTCCCATCTTGCCCGTCTTCGTCGACTGCTGCAGTAGGAAAACCCCGACGCATCTGGGCAGCGCCGGCCCTGGCGCGCGCAATCGTCGCCCCGCCACGCCTGCGGCCTTCATGCACGGTTTTCGCTGCACCCCTGCACGGTGGGCCTAGGCCCCGCTGCAGCTAGCGATCCGTGGAAGTCACGGGGACGTCTCTTCCCTGCAGATCCCTGCGCGCCTGTGAGGCTCAGCGGGCGGGGCGCAGCCTCGTTCCGGGCCAGGCCTTCCGAGTGCGTTTCGGCAAATGACCATCGGAACCAAGTAATCGGTAATCCGCAAGCCAAAAGTGGATATAAGTGATTGATATCAAAAGTAAATTTTGAATTACCTTTTGGAGTGATTTTAGGTAATCGGCGCCCCATAGAAAAGTTATGTGATTGAAATTTAAGGGTATTTTATGACGGTGAAATTACCTTCCTAAAAGGTAATCCCATTACCTCTCAATTACCCTTTAATTACCTTTGATATTTTTCTATAAGTAATTGATAAATATAGAAATGTGTGCGTTTATGGAGTTGGATTACCTGGATTACCTCTTTCCCGTGGTCATCTGAAAAATTGAGATTGGGGCGCGATACGGAGGGGCGCCACGCCACTCGCTATGACCGGGTCCCTGCAATGTCGCTGACCAGCGATGCTCTGCAGGCAAACCTCGATCCCGTCGACGCGGCGGGCGGGAAGCGCTGGTGGACAGTAGACCAGGCCGTGGCCATGCTCTAGCGCGGAAGCCAGTTGACCAGTAAGCAGAGTGGTCAGCAGCACACCTTATATATATGTCGGTCACTGCCGTATGAGCCCGATCGATGCCGGCGATGAGCCTGCGCTGCCAACCGGCTTCCGCTGGGACAGGCCTTGGCAAAGCGCGATGGGGTCACCGATAGCGCTTGCTTCGAGGGTGAAGAGGTGGCCAGGTTGGTGCAGAGACTCACTGGCGATTGGTACGTGCTGCTGGAGCGCCAAATGCCGGTGCCGCCTGGCGAACTCTTCACGCCCTTTGTCCGGCGTGGCTGCAGCAGCTTCGACCAGGGGCGACGTGGCACAGGCATGTGGGCAGTGCGCCATGAGGCCGGGATCCGAGCCGAGATGGCAGCCCGGGGACGCATTCCTGAGCCATTTAGGGCGAGCCCGGTGGCCGCAAGGGTCGGGAAAATTGGCAGGAAGCCTACGCGCGCAATAGGCCTGCGGCGTCAGCCGCTGGGAAAAATAAGTGAGGCAAATTGCTGATTAGTAAGCTTAGTAGCGCTAACTGTTAATCAGGGGGTCGTTGGTTCGAGTCCAACTTCGGGCGCCAAGATGTTGAAAAAGCCGCGACATGTCGCGGTTTTTTCGTTTTTTGGCTTCAGCGTGATCGGCAGCTGGGGGGCGCGGGGTAGCGCACGGTTCGTGTGCGTCCCGCGTTGTTCACCACGACGTCGGCAAGCCTTCGGGCGTTGCTGCAGAGGCTGATGGTGATGTTGGTGCCGCTGTTTAGCCCGCTGGGCAGGAACCGCACGAGAGGTCTGCCAAGCGTGGCCGTGGCTTCGATACCGTCGGTCGCTGCGTAGTGTTCGACCCTCAGGATCGATGACGCATCCGTTGGCTGCCCGCTGCGGCTCGGATCTTCGAACAGGAGCCAGCCACGGCTCCAGTCGCCGTCCGTTCGGCAGCTCGAACCATCGGCCGATGGGCACACGCTCACAGGCATGCGCTGCGTGACAGCCAGACTTCGTGCCATCGCGAGATGGCTTGTCAACAGATGTACGCGGGTCGTCGCTCGCTGCCACTCTAGAACGCTTTGGAAGCTCGGCAGGCCGATGGCCGACGTGATGGCGATGATTGCCATCACGACCAGCAGCTGCACTGCGGTGTACCCTCTGACGCTCGAATGAGTGACTGCTCCCATCGCGCTTCTCCTTGAGGTCGAGCGAGCAGTCTCCGTGTTGGTCGCATGCCAGGAAACGTCTGCTTCACTGAAGCAAACGTCAGGTTTTTACCGGCAACGACCTGCGGGATTTCGTACCGCCTTCCCCCCGAGATCTGCTCCATGACCGACCGCTTTGAGCTCGTATCCTCTTACTCTCCAGCCGGCGACCAGCCCGCTGCCATCGAGAAGCTGGTGGCCAACTTCGAGGCTGGGCTGGCCAAGCAGACCTTGTTGGGTGTAACGGGCTCGGGCAAGACCTACACCATTGCCAATGTGGTCCAGCAGGTGCAGAAGCCGACCCTGGTGATGGCGCCCAACAAGACGCTGGCGGCGCAGTTGTACGGCGAGTTCAAGTCGTTCTTCCCGAACAATGCGGTCGAGTACTTCGTCAGTTACTACGACTATTACCAGCCCGAGGCCTACGTACCGTCGTCGGACACCTTCATCGAGAAGGACAGTTCGATCAACGAGCACATCGAGCAGATGCGCCTGTCGGCGACCAAGACCCTGCTGTCGCGTCGCGACTCGCTGGTGGTTGCCACTGTGTCGGCGATCTATGGTCTGGGCGCGCCGGAGGACTATCTGTCGCTGCGCCTGATCCTGTCGATCGGCGAGCATATCGACCAGCGCCAGCTGATCCGGCATCTCACTGATTTGCAATACACCCGCAATGAATTCGAACTCACCCGTGGCGCGTTCCGCGTGCGCGGCGAAGTGGTCGATGTGTTTCCGGCCGAGTCCGATACCGAGGCGCTACGCATCGAGCTGTTCGACGGCGATGTGGAGCAACTCACCTTGTTCGATCCGTTGACCGGCGAGACCCTGCGCAAGCTGCAGCGTTACACCGTGTATCCGAAAACGCACTACGCCACGACACGCGAGCGCACGCTCAGCGCTGTCGATACCATCAAGGACGAGTTGAAGGAGCGGCTGGAGCAGCTGTATTCCCAGAACAAGCTGGTGGAAGCGCAGCGACTGGCGCAGCGCACCCAGTTCGATCTGGAGATGATGGCCGAAGTCGGCTTCTGCAACGGCATCGAGAACTACTCGCGGCATCTCACCGGCAAGGCGCCCGGGGAGCCGCCGCCGACCCTGTTCGACTACCTGCCACCGGATGCGCTCCTGGTCATCGACGAATCCCACGTGACCATCCCGCAGATTGGCGCGATGTACAAAGGCGATCGCTCGCGCAAGGAAACGCTGGTGGAATTCGGTTTCCGGCTGCCGTCGGCGCTGGACAACCGACCGCTGCGCTTCGAGGAGTGGGAAGCGCGCTCGCCGCGCAGCATCTATGTCTCGGCAACGCCAGGCCCGTACGAGATGCGTGAATCGGCAGGCGAGGTCACCGAGCTGGTGGTGCGCCCTACCGGCCTGATCGATCCGGTGGTCGAGATTCGCCCGGTCGCCACTCAGGTCGACGACCTGATGTCCGAGGTGAACGAACGCATCAAGCTGGGCGATCGCGTGCTGGTGACCACGTTGACCAAGCGCATGGCCGAGAACCTCACCGAGTATCTGGGCGAGCACGGCATTCGCGTGCGCTACCTGCACTCGGACATCGACACGGTCGAGCGTGTGGAAATCATTCGCGACCTGCGCCTGGGCAAGTTCGACGTGCTGGTCGGCATCAACCTGCTGCGCGAAGGTCTGGATATGCCGGAGGTATCGCTGGTGGCGATCCTGGATGCGGACAAGGAAGGCTTCCTGCGTTCGACCGGCTCACTGATCCAGACCATCGGCCGCGCCGCGCGCAATCTGCGTGGCAAGGCGATCCTGTATGCCGACAAGATCACCCGTTCGATGCAGGCGGCGATCGACGAAACCGATCGCCGTCGCGAGAAGCAGGTCGAGTACAACCTCGAACACGGCATCACGCCCAAGTCGGTGGCGCGTCCGATCGAAGACATCATGGAAGGCGCGCGCGAAGATGCAGCAGAGAAGAAGGCCGGCAAGGGGCGGTCGAAATCGCGCCAGGTCGCCGAGGAGGCACCCGACTATCGCGCCATGAAGCCGGCGGAGATCGCTGGCAAGCTCAAGAGCCTGGAGCAGCAGATGTATCAGCATGCCAAGGATCTGGAGTTCGAGGCGGCAGCGCAGATCCGCGACCAGATCCAGAAACTGAAGGCCGCCAGCCTGGGGTAGGGCAGGGAGGTGTGCCTGCTTGGCAGAGGGCTTGTGGTCGTTCGTACCCTGCGCTAGAATGCGCGCCCTGCACAGCGCAACGCAGTCGCAGGCACCGGGCGGTTAGCTCAGCGGTAGAGCACTACCTTGACATGGTAGGGGTCACAGGTTCGAACCCTGTACCGCCCACCACTTGCAACGCAAGTGGCGCAGTATTTTCAGCCGATATGCGATTTCCCGCATCGGCATCGACTCACCCCGTTCTGACCCCGGCTCCCGTAGCCTGCGACAGGTCCTGGGTGAAGTCTTCCACGATCAACTCCACTGCTTCGCGGGCTTTGCCAAGGGACGACAGGTCCAGCGTTGCATCGCGCTCCTGCGTGTCCGCGGCATGGCGGCCGAGTGGTCTCGGTACCTCCCGCGCAGGGGCCGGCGCAGCCGGGGCGCGATGGTCGCCGCCTGCTCTTGGGCACGAATCGCATCGACTGCAGCGCTACACACCATGGCTTCCGCCACCTCGGCTGATCCTGGCCGTGCAGCTGCTGAAACTGCTTTCTCCCTCACACGTCTTGCTTTAGCATCGCCAGCGCGCTGACGGAAAGGAAGGCTGGCGATGGACGAGTATCAGCACACCGTGCTGAGCAGGGGCGGGTATCGGGTCGTGGCGATCACGCGTGATGAGGTGTACGCACCCGATGCGGTCGTGGCGTATGCGGTGGTGACCGATGCCGGAACGCGGATCACGCCGGACCTCTCATTGGACCAGGCCAGGCTATGGGTCGACTCGCTGGTCGAAAGCGAGAGCGGAGGCCGCCGCGCCGATCCGATCGAACACAAGCCGGGCGTTCGTCGTTAGATCGCCATTGAGATAGAAGCCTAAGGAGACGGGCGAATGTCCAAGCTCAAAATGATCGTGCCAGCGACGCTGGTGGCCTTGCTCGCCGGATACCTGCTGTCGGGCTACCTGACCTTGCTGCTGTTGCGGATGGACCAGGGCCTGTATGCCTGGGATACGTACTACCGTTACTTCGCCGCGCTCGGCCTGCCGCAGGTCGCGCCCTATGCCACCAAGATCAAGATGGCAGGCATCATTGGCTTCGGCGTGCCTGCACTCGTCTGGCTGATCGCGGTTGCGCTGATCGTCAAGCCGAAGGCGCGCGCGCTGCACGGCGATGCGCGTTTCGCCGGCGCTGGCGATCTGTCCAAGCACGGCCTGTTCAAGCCCAGCGGCAACGGTATCGTCGTGGGCAAGTTCAACGGCAAGCTGGTGCGCCTGAGTGGGCAGCAGTTCGTGATCCTCGCGGCGCCAACGCGTTCGGGTAAGGGTGTGGGCGTGGTCATCCCGAACCTGCTCGAGTATCAGGAGTCGGTGGTCGTTCTGGACATCAAGCAGGAAAATTTCGATCTCACCAGCGGCTGGCGTGCCAGCCAGGGGCACGAGGTGTTCCTGTTCAATCCGTTCGCGGAAGATCGGCGGACCCATCGCTGGAACCCGCTGACTTACGTGTCCAACGATCCGGCATTTCGCGTCTCGGATCTGATGAGCATCGCTGCGATGCTGTACCCGGATGGCTCGGACGACCAGAAGTTCTGGGTCAGCCAGGCGCGCAACGCATTCATGGCCTTTGCCCTCTACCTGTTCGAGAACCGGGATGAGGAACTGGAGCTCGGGTTTCCGGGCGGCGCGGGCGCGCCCACGCTGGGGGGTATCTATCGCCTGTCGTCGGGTGATGGCACCGACCTCAAGAAGTACCTGAAGTCGCTGTCCGAACGGCGGTTCCTCAGCGGCAACGCGCGCTCGGCATTTGCCAACATGCTGTCACAGGCCGATGAGACCTTTGCGTCGATCATGGGAACCTTGAAAGAGCCGCTCAATGCATGGATCAACCCGGTACTGGACGCTGCGACCAGTGCCGATGATTTCCTGCTGACCGATCTGCGCAAGAAGAAGATGACGATCTACATCGGCATCCAGCCCAACAAGCTGGCCGAAAGCCGCCTGATCATCAATCTGCTCTTCAGTCAGATCATCAACCTCAACACCCGCGAGCTGCCCAAGTCCAATCCCGAGCTGAAGTACCAATGCTTGCTGTTGATGGACGAATTCACCTCGATCGGCAAGGTGGACATCATCGCCACCGCGGTGGCCTACATGGCCGGCTACAACATCCGCTTGCTGCCGATCATCCAGAGCATGGCGCAGCTGGATGCGACCTACGGCAAGGACCTGTCGCGCACCATCATCACCAATCACGCCCTGCAGATCCTCTACGCCCCACGCGAGCAGCAGGATGCGAACGACTACTCTGAAATGCTGGGTTACACGACCATCAAGAAGAAGAACATCACCCGCGGTCGCGAGACCACGCGCAGCATCTCCGAAGAACGCCGGGCGCTGATGCTTCCCCAGGAACTCAAGGCGATGGGCAGCGACAAGGAAGTGTTCCTGTACGAGGGCATTCCGCACCCGGTGAAGTGCGACAAGATCCGCTACTACGAAGATCGTCACTTCACGGCACGTCTTCTGCCAAAGACGGAAGTGAAAACGCTTTCCATCAAAACGTGATGGTGTTCGCATAAATAATGCGGGGAAGCGCCGTAATTGTTGACTCAGGTTGGCGCAGGGAGCAAAGTTTCGGCGACTGCGGGTAATCAGAGTTTGTTCAGGGGGAGCGGCGCCGGACGGGGCCGTATCAGGAGTCAGGCTATGGATGGTTTCATGACGTATTCATCTTTTTCGGTGTTCAAGTGCGATGCGCCCCTGCGGTGTGCCGATCGCATGCGCCCGCGCGCAACGAAATTTCAGCGGCTCTTTTGCTCCGTCACCTCTGGGTGAGCGGAGTCTGGTGCTGTCCGTGGTTCAAGCCCGTTTTTCATGAGTTGGAGAGGTCAGAGTGAATCCGATGTATGTGCTCAAGCTTTCGTTGGTGTTAGCCATTGCCGCGTTGGCGGGCGCCTGCGCGACCAAGCCTGCCCCGGATTTCGGCGGGCGTTGGAGGCATGTCAATCACTTCGATGAAGCACCCATCGAAATTCCGCTCTACACCTCCTACACCTATCAGGCCACCCCGATGGACGGCACCCTGAAGACCATGCTGGAGCGTTGGGCAGCAGATTCCAATATGCAGCTGGCCTACAACCTTCCGTCGGACTACACCTTGATCGGGCCGGTGTCGAACATCAGCACCACCAGCGTCCAGCAAGCCGCCACCGAGTTGAGCGCTGTCTATGCCGCTCAAGGTGTTTCGGTCTCCGTTGCCGCGAACAAACTGTTGGTGCAGCCGGTGCCGGTGTCGTCTGGGGCCAAGTAACGGGCGCAACGCACGCGGGCGCCAACTGTCGCCCGGCCGCGAAGCGCTCGGCGTGTTTCAAGTATCCGCGTTTGGTCGCGGCGATGGTTCTAGGCCTGACAAGGCCCCACTGTGACGGATCTAGATATGTTGCGTAAGAAGGTCAGTGAAAAGGACGGGTCTGCTCAAGTGGGCGCGGCCGTGCAGAAGGCGGTGAACTACGAGGTGAGCATTGCCGACCTCGCGCGCCGCAGTGAAAAGCGTGCCTGGATCGTGGCCACGCTGTCGATGGTCGTTACGGTCATGACGGCTGGCGGCTACTACTACATGCTGCCGCTGAAGGAGAAAGTGCCTTATCTGGTGATGGCGGACGCGTACTCCGGAACCAGCACGATCGCCAAGCTCGAGGCGAATTTCGGTGGACGCACGGTCAGCACGAGCGAAGCGCTCGCGCGCAGCAACATCGCCCGCTTCATCATCGCGCGCGAATCGTTCGATCTTTCCATCATCGGCCAGCGCGACTGGAACACCGTTTCGGCCATGGGCGCAACCAACGTCGTAAGCGAGTATCGCGCACTGCACTCGGCCAATAATCCGCAGCGGCCCTTGACGACATACGGCAGGCTGCGCGCCATCCGTGTCAACATCCTCAGCATCACGCTGATCGGCGGGAACGGCAAGCCCTACACCGGGGCGACCGTCCGTTTCCAGCGGACGGTCTACGACAAGAACTCGACGGTCTCCACACTGCTGGACAACAAGATCGCCACCCTGGGGTTCGTCTATCAGGACAATCTCGAGATGAGCGACAGCCTGCGCGTCGAAAATCCACTGGGTTTCCGGGTCACCGATTATCGCGTCGACAACGACTATTCCGCGTTGCCGGTGGCTCCCGCGGCAGGGACGGCCATCAACTCCCAGCCGCAGGCGGTCGTCCAGCCGCAGGCGGGAGTGATCGATCCCAATGCCGCCGCCATGAACGGCGTCGCGCCGCAGGGCGGTGTTCCGTTGCAGCCAGGGATGCAGCCGCAAGGCGGCATCCCGCCGCAATCGGCGCAGCCTGCCTTCCCCGATCAGATGCAGCCGGCGGGCCAGCCGCAAATGCAGCCCGCGATCCAACCCCAAGGGACGCCGAACAATGTCAATGGAGCAAGCGGTCGATGAAACTCTTTAATCGGTACAGGGCTGCGTTGTTTTCAGCGCTACCACTTGCACTATGCACCTTCTCCGCGGCCGCTCAGGTGGTCCAGGAATACGAGTACGCGCCCGATCGCATTTACCAGGTGCGCACCGGCCTGGGTATCACCACCCAGATCGAGCTGAGCCCGAACGAAAAGATTCTCGACTACAGCACCGGCTTCACCGGCGGCTGGGAACTCACCCGGCGCGAGAATGTGTTCTATCTGAAGCCGAAGAATGTCGATGTCGATACGAACATGATGATTCGTACCGCCACGCATTCCTACATTCTCGAGCTCAAGGTCGTCGCAACCGACTGGCAGCGGCTCGAGCAGGCCAAACAGGCCGGTGTCCAGTACAAAGTGGTGTTCAGCTATCCGAAGGACACCAGCTTCAACAACGTCGCCGATGCGGATACTTCCAAGACCGGCCCGCTATTGAATGCAAAGATCCTGAAGGATCGCCGCTATTACTACGATTACGACTACGCGACGCGTACCAAGAAGTCCTGGTTGATTCCAAGCCGGGTTTACGACGACGGAAAGTTCACCTACATCAACATGGACCTGACGCGCTTCCCCACCGGTAACTTCCCTGCGGTGTTCGGCCGCGAGAAGGAACACGCAGAGGATTTCCTCGTCAATACGACGGTGGAAGGCAACACCCTGATCGTGCACGGGACCTATCCTTTCCTGGTGGTTCGCCATGGCGATAACGTCGTCGGTCTGCGAAGGAACAAGCAAAAGTGAACTCGAATATTCCAAACAGCCCAGATGAGCACTCCCCGAGCAACCGCGGGGAGGAACAGCGCAACGGCGACTACAACGAGCGCAATAATCCGTATTTCGCGCGGCAGCAGGCGAGCGCCGAGCCAGACCTCGACGCCAACGAGCCGGTGTTGCGTTCCAGCGACATCAAGCGTCTCAACCGCAAGGCGCTGGTCTTCCTGGCGGGCATCGCAGCCCTGTTGATCCTCGTGATCTTCTGGCTGGCGACGCAGAGCGGGGACGATGACGCCCCGCCGAAGCCGCGTACCGAAACCGTGGTGGCGCCAGCGCTGCCGCAGAACATGACCGCGCCCGTGGAAGAGCCGCCGGTGCCGTTGGCACAGCAACCGAGCCTGCCACCGTTGCCGCCGATGCCCACCGACGAGGAGGACGAGGGCAGCTCTGCACCAGAGCGCCCGCGTGGTCCGACCTTGCTGGAGCGCCGCATCCTGGCCGAGCAGTCCGCCAACACCGGTGCCGGTGTCCCCGGCATGCCTGGTCAGCCCGGTGCACAGCCGGCGGCTGCCCAGGATGAAAGCCAGGTGCTGCTGGCCAAGCCCATCAGCAACCCGGACGGCTTGATGGTGCGCGGCACCTACATCCGTTGCATCCTCGAGACACGGATCATTTCCGATTTCGGTGGATACACCTCGTGCATCGTCACCGAGCCGGTGTATTCGATCAACGGACACAATCTGCTCCTGCCCAAGGGATCGAAGATGCTCGGCCAGTATGGCGCAGCCGAACCGACCAGCCGGCGGATGCAGGTGGTGTGGGATCGTGTGACCACGCCGACCGGGCTGGATGTCACGCTGGAAGGCCCCGGTATCGACACGCTGGGCAGCGCCGGTCATCCTGGCCAGTACAATGCGCATTGGGGCAACAAGATCGCATCGGCGCTGTTCATCAGCCTGCTGAGCGATGCCTTCAAGTACGCAGCGGCGGAATACGGCCCGGAAACCACCACGATTGGCGTGGGGTCGGGAATCGTCACCCAGCGGCCCTTCGAAAGTAATACCGCGCGCAGCATGCAGCAGCTTGCGGAGCAGGCCGTGGAACAGTCCGGACGTCGCCCTGCCACCTTGACGATCAATCAAGGCACGGTGCTGAACGTCTACGTTGCCAAGGACGTCGATTTCTCGGCTGTCCTGCCGAAGTGAATGCAGTGACCGCCATGACGATCGACGATTCTCCGACAGCGCGTATTTCGAACGACTTCCTGGATTACCAGTACTCGGTGCTGGGAATCCTGGATTACCTGAACTCGCCTGACGTGACCGAAATCTGTATCAATCGGCCTGGCGAGCTGTATCTGGAAACCATCCACGGCTGGCAGCGGGTCGATGTGCCGTCGTTGACGTACGACCGTGCGCGGCAGTTCTGCACCGCGGTGGTCAATGAGAGCAACACCGGTCAACGCATCACCGATGCGGACCCGGTGGTGTCGTTGACCTTCCCGACCGGGCAGCGTGCGCAGTTCGTGATGCCGCCGGCCTGCGATGCCGGCAAGGTGTCGATCACCATCCGGCTTCCCTCCAAGCACACCAAGTCGCTCGAGCAGTACAAGCACGACGGGTTCTTCGATGAGGTGCTGGAACAGTCGGCAGACGTCAGCGATCACGATCAGGAGTTGCTCGAACTGCGTCGCAAGCGCGATTACGCGGAGTTCTTCAAGAAATCGGTGTTGTACAAGAAGAACGTCGTGGTGGCCGGCGCGACCGGCAGCGGCAAAACCACCTTCATGAAGGCTTTGGTCAACCATATCCCCAGCGAAGAGCGCCTGGTGACCATCGAGGACGCGCGCGAGCTGTTCATCAGTCAGCCGAACTCCGTGCACCTGCTGTACTCGAAGGGCGGACAGAGCACCAGCAACGTCACCGCCAAGAGTTGTATGGAGGCCTGCCTGCGCATGAAGCCCGATCGCATCATCCTGGCCGAGTTGCGGGGCGATGAATCGTTCTATTTCATCCGCAATTGCGCATCCGGCCACCCCGGCTCGATCACCAGTTGCCACGCCGGCAGTGTCGAGCAGACCTGGGATCAGCTGGCGCTGATGGTGAAGGCGTCGAGCGAGGGCTCTGGCCTGGAATTCGAGGTGATCAAGCGCCTGCTGCGAATGACCATCGACATCGTGGTCCACATCAAGGCGCATGCCGGGCGGCGGTTCATCACGGGAATCGACTTCGATCCCCTGCGAACCTTGCGCGGCGGTTGAGTCGGCATTTGCAAGTGCGGTGATCTGGTCTGGAGGAGAAATGACATGTTGCCTGGCATGGAACTGATGGGGTGCTCTGGACTCGCCGTCCCCGGCGAGGTGATGCAGCACGTCGTCCGGGTCGAGTCCTCGCGCAATCCCTATGCCATCGGCGTGGTCGGGGGGCGGCTGGTGCGTGAGCCGCGCGGTCTGGCCGAGGCTGTCGCCACCGCCAAGATGCTCGAGCAGAAGGGCTACAACTTCTCGCTGGGCCTGGGCCAGGTCAATCGCTACAACCTGCAGAAGTACGGCCTGACCAGCTACGAAATGGCGTTCGACAAGTGTCCCAATCTGGTTGCCGCCTCGCGGATTCTCGCCGAGTGCCATTCGCGGTCTGGCGCCAACTGGGGCAAGTCGTTCAGTTGCTACTACTCCGGCAATTTCGAAACCGGTTTCAAGCACGGCTACGTGCAGAAGATCTACGCCTCCATCCGCCAGTCGGTGGCGGCAGCGGCGGGCGCGGAGCCCATTGCGGTGGTCCCGACCCGCCAGGTTCAGCTCCGGCCGGCCAATCCGGTGAAGCAGGCGGCTGCCGAACTGGCGGACGCCATCGTTGCCCGTCGTATTCAGGATTTGGCCGGTGCGCGCACCACAACGGCTTCACCGTCGGCACCTATGCTATCGCTGCCTCCTGCGCCATCCTCTGCGCCCGTGCGCGCGGTACCCACCGCGCCCGCATCGGACGACGAGCTGTACGTGGTGAAGGCGACGGGGCAGGGGCGCGGCGTGGCGATGCCGGCCGTTGCGCCGCAGGCGCAAGTTTCGAATGATCGACCCGCGGGCGCCGTTCCGGCATTGCCCGCTGCGCAAGCTGCCCCGCAGGTCGACACTGCGTTTGTTTTTTAGGAAGGAAGATCGCCAAGGATGCTGGCTGCTGGACCCCCTCTGTTCCCAAGGAGTTAGACATGAAGTTTGAAATCGACAAGAAAACGGTTGCCGATGCCAAGATGATCGGTACGCAGGCAGTGAAGGCGCTGCTGTTCACTTCGTTGTTGGTGGTGGCTGGCGGCGCTGGCGCGACCACTGGCGGTAACGACTTGGGTGGTACCGACACCCGCGTCTGTGGATTCCTGAACAACGTGACCAAGCTGCTGAACATGGGCTCGATCGCCGTGGTCACCATCGCCGTCATCGTCGCCGGTTATCAGATCGCCTTCGCGCACAAGCGCATTTCCGAGGTTTCCCCCATCCTCATCGGCGGTGTATTGATCGGCGCGGCCGGGCAGATCGCCAACATGATCCTCAAGAACAACGATGCGAATTCCGCCGGCGACTGCTCCGGGATTGGCGCTTCGCTGGTGCAGTTCGCTCAATACTATGCATAAAGATGTGCTCTTCCGCGGTTGCACCCGCCCGGCCATGTTTCTCGGGGTGCCTTACATCCCGTTCTTCATCGGTGCGGGCGGTGGCTTGCTGTCGAGCATGTACTTCAATCTCTGGTTCCTGTTGAGCATCCCCGTCATCATCTTCGTCATGCAACAGATGGCCAAGCGCGACGAGATGATTTTCAGGTTGCTCGGGTTGCGTTGGCTGTTCCGGATGCGTGCACGAAACCGCGAACGTTATTCGGGCATGTGGGTGTTCTCACCCAACGAGTATCGCAAGGGCCCCCCCGGGAAACCGCGATGAACAGCTGAAGGGCTCTCAACCGTCCCCATGCGCGATGCGCGTGGGGACGGTGTTTGTAGCGGTTATCCACGTAATGCTTTCCTCTTAATCTGGTAACACCATGTTCAGTCCAGACAGCCCGATCAGCGAATTCGTTTCCGTCTCGTCACATGTTGCGCCGTCGGTCGTCAAGACCACCGCTGGCGACTACCTGCTGATCTGGCATCTGGCTGGCCTGCCGTTCGTGGGGCGCGACGAGTTCGAGCTCGAGCAACGGCACAACACCTTCAACCGCCTGTTGCAGACGCTACGCGCTCCGGACTTCGCCAACGTCGCATTCTGGGTCCACGATGTGCGCCGCAGGCGCAGGATCGGCACCGGCGGGCGTTTCAGGCAATCCTTCAATCAGACGCTGTCCGACGAGTACTACGCCGCGCTGTCGTCGCAGAAGATCATGCAGAACGAACTGTACTTCAGCATGATCTATCGGCCGGTGGTGACCGGGCGCCGCCTGGTCGAAAAGTCCGCCAACCCCGACAAGATCCGTGCCGAAGAAGAGCAGGCCGTGGCCAAGGTCGTCGAACTGGCCACCAATGTGGAAGCGGTCCTCAAGGATTATTCGCCGTACCGCCTTGGCATGTACGAAGCCAAGAACGGGGTGGTGTTTTCCGAAACCCTGGAGTTTCTCGGCTACCTGCTCAATCGCATCGACGAGCCGGTACCCGTGCTGCAGGCGCCGGTGCCTGCGTATCTGCCGGTCAGCAAGCACATGTTCGCCAACAAGACGGGCGACTTCGTCATTCGTACCCCGGATGGCATCAATCACTTCGGCGCGATCCTCAATATCAAGGAGTATGCCGACGGCACCTATCCGGGCATTCTCAATGGCCTGAAGTACCTCGATTTCGAGTACGTCATGACCCACTCCTTCAGCCCGGTCGGCCGCCACGATGCGCTGAAGGTGCTGGAACGCACCAAGGGCATGATGATTTCCTCGGGCGACAAGTCGTCCAGCCAGATCCGCGATCTGGATCTGGCCATGGACGACGTGGCGTCCGGCAATTTCGTGCTGGGCGAATACCACTTCACCCTGGCGGTCTACGCCGACAGCCAGGAGAAGCTGGCGCGTCAGATCGCGACGACCCGCGCCGAGCTGTCCAACGCCGGTTTCGTTTCGGCCAAGGAAGATCTGGCGATCGCCTCGTCGTTCTACGCGCAGCTGCCGGGCAACTGGCGCTTCCGCACGCGTATCGCCAATCTGAGTTCGCTCAATTTCCTGGGCCTGTCGCCGCTGCACAATTTTGCCCAGGGTAAGCCGCATAACAATCCATGGGGCGATTGCGTCACCACGCTACAGACCACCAACGGCCAGCCGTACTACTTCAATTTCCACGCCACGCACCCGGCCGAGAATTCGCTCGGCGAGAAGGCGATCGGCAATACCATGGTCATCGGCAAGTCCGGTACCGGCAAGACGGCGCTGATCAACTTCCTGTTGAGCCAGGTGCAGAAGTTCGATCCGGTGCCGACGATCTTCTTCTTCGACAAGGACCGCGGCGCGGAGATCTTCGTGCGCGCCTGCGGCGGCAATTATCTGGCCCTGGAAAACGGCGTGCCGACCGGGTTCAACCCGTTCCAGTGCGAGCGCAACGAAGCCAACACGCAGTTCCTGGCCGAGTTGATCAAGGTGCTGGGCGGCAAGGCCGAGTACAGCGCCCGCGAGGAAGAGGATATCTACCGTGCAGTGGAGGGCATGCTGGACACGCCCATGCACCTGCGCAGCATGAGCAACTTCCGCAAGAGCCTGCCCAACATGGGCGACGACGGCCTGTATGCCCGGCTGCGTCGCTGGACGGCGGGCAATTCGCTGGGTTGGGTGTTCGACAACCCGGTCGACACGATCGACCTGACCCGCGCCTCCATCATCGGCTTCGACTACACCGACGTGATCGACAACGCCGAAGTGCGCGTACCGGTGATCAACTACCTGCTGCACCGGCTGGAAGCATTGATCGACGGGCGCCCGCTGATCTACGTGATGGACGAGTTCTGGAAGATCCTCGACGGCAAGGGCGGGCTGAAGGAGTTCGCCAAGAACAAGCAGAAGACCATCCGTAAGCAGAACGGCCTGGGCATTTTCGCCACGCAAAGCCCGGAAGACGCGCTGGCCAGCGACATCGCCGCGGCACTGATCGAGCAGACCGCCACGATGGTGTTGCTGCCCAACCCCAATGCCAGCCGCGACGACTACATCGATGGTCTCAAGCTGACCGACGCCGAGTACCAGGTGGTGGTCTCGCTGGACGAGCGCTCGCGCTGCTTCCTGGTCAAGCAAGGCCACGCGTCGGCGGTGTGCCAGCTCAACCTGCGCGGCATGGACGACGCGCTCTCGGTGATTTCCTCGTCCACCGACAATATCGAGATCATGCATCAGGTCCTGTCCGGCAAGGCCGGCAAGCTGGGCGTCACCGTCGACCAGCTGACGCCCGAACAGTGGCTGGCGGACTTCTACGCCAACCGCAAGGGCTCGGGCAAGCGCAAGTCGGTCAAGGACAAGGAGGTCGAAGATGCGTAGTACCACCCACGGCAAGCGGATCCATCGAACACCATATTCATCTGTGTCAGGAGGCGAATACACCATGGCAATCAAGTTCAGACATTTTTCTCGCGTGTGCACGGGACTGGTGCTGCTCTGCATGGCCGGAGCCGCCAGTGCGCAGTGGGAGGTGGTGGACAAGGATCTCAACGATAAAGTCGAGCAGATCCGCAAGAACCAGACCATCAAGAATGGCGACGGCAAGGAATCCAGCGGCAAGGAGGTCGAGAAGCCGAAGGAGGCCTTGAAGAAGGTTGCCGATGATCAGGGGGTAGCCGCCTGCTCGGCGTCCACCTCCGGTACACCTGTCTCTGATTCGCAGAAGCAATCGTGTGAGCTGATCCAACGTACGCGCAATTCCCAGTACAACTACATGGTGGCGATGTACGAGATCACGACCAAACGCCTGGAGCGTCTGCGAACGATCGAGGAAGAGCGCAAGAAGATCGGCGACCAGAAGATTGGCGAGCTGGAAAGCAACACCAATAAGCTGTTGGCGCTGAAGGCGATGATGGATATCGACCGGCAGCAGATGGAGTCGGCGATGTTTGCTTACGAAAAGCGCTTGGCGTTCTTGACCGAGCTGCAAACCGGAGCTGCGAAAGCCGCCATGGCGGGTAAGGAACCGCCGAAGGGAGATGGAACTGGTTCGTGGCTGCCATCCTGGATTCCAGCCGATCTGTTGAGCATCGGTCAGACACTCGTCGCCGGCGCGGTGATGAAGGGTGCGCTTGAGGCCATCAAATCCGATAAGCCTGGCGACATGGAAACGCTGGAGATCGACAAGAACTGATGCGGTTGGAAGACCTGCACAAGCAACATACTCAACCTAGGGACAGCGACTGTCCCACGGCGCAGCCGTCCAGTGGATGTGGTGACATATGGATTTTCTGACGAACATCGCCAACTACGAATTCTTTCGTCTGATCAACAGATTTCTGCGCGACGAGATCGCGATCTTTCAATGGGAGCTGTTGCAGCGAACGACGGCTTGGGTGGGTATCGTGTCCTTGACGGTGTTGACGCTTTGGATCTTTATCCAGGGTTATCGCATCGTGACCGGTCAGTCGCGCGAGGCGGCGATGGGCTTGGTGGTCACCGCGCTTCGCGCGGCGCTGATCATCGGGTTGGCGACCAGCATGGCGCAAGGCTCGGGTCGCTTGTACTGGACGCTGACCGATGGGATCAGCGCGGCGATCACCAAAACGGTGACGGGCAGCTCGAAGAGTCCGTACGAGGCAATCGACAAGAACTTGATGCTGATGCAGGTGGCGATGTCGGCGCTGGATCAGATCAAGACGGGCGGTGATGAGGAAAGCAAAGACGAAAAAGACCGGGCCCGGTGGTTTACCGGCCTCGGAATGGCCGGTCCAGGCGTCGTCGCCGGCTCGATGTTGCTGCTCAACAAACTGGCAATGGCGCTGGTTGTGGGATTTGGGCCTCTGTTCATCCTGTGTCTGCTGTTTCAGGCAACAAAGTCCTTGTTCAGCAAGTGGCTGCTATACGGATTGGGCACTGTATTTTCGTTGTCTGTCTTGACCTTCACTGTGAGCCTGGCGACCAAGATTGTCGGCGCAGTAGGCGCCGCCTTCGTTGCCAAGTGGGTGATGAATGGCTTCACAGGCGAAGGCATCAGCAGCATGGCGCTACAACAGGGAGGATTGGGTTTGGTCATGACCACATTGATCATCACCGCACCGCCGATGGCGGCGGCCTTCTTCCAGGGCACGCTGGGCCAGTTCACCGCGTACTCGGCGCTGGGGCAGCTGGATCGGGCAGGGCAGTCCCCAGCATCTGGGCGGCCTTATGAGCCGGGGGCGCCGGCTAGGGATAATCAACGTTCTGAAATTACTCCTGTCCCTCAAGTGAGTGGCCGAGTTTCGGGCGATGAGTCCAATTCTAGCCAAACCGCAAGCGGTAAAATGGGCAACGCTAATAACGTCGATAGGCAGCGGGGCTAAAATGCGTAAAATTATTTTATCATTGGCGGTTATTCCTGTATTCGCGTTTGCGCAAACGGCGTGTCCAGTTGGTGTTGCGCCTGGCAGTCCACAATGTGGGCCTGATTCTGGGACGTCAAGAGGAGACATTCCTGCTCCGCCGCCGCGGCCTACGGGTGAGTGGATAAAAACATGGGGTGCCATTGCCATCGCTGACAATGGTGATGCTGGTTACACTAAGGGGCGTCTCACTAGCGAAGAGGCTGAGGATGCCGCCCTGCAAAACTGCCAAAAATTGGCTGGCATGCAATGTACTATCGCGTTGAGTTTTCATAATCAGTGTGCGGCCATTGCGTCGCCGACTTCTAGTCGTGGTAAGGGGGCGATAACTGGAGGCCCATCCTTGAATGATGTGGAATCCAGAGCAACGAAAACTTGCGAGAAGAATTCGGGAGGGGGTTGTAAAATTGCAATGTCAACTTGCAGCGATCCCATCTTTAGGAAATTCTGATTTTTCTAATATTGATTTGAATTGGAAGGGTTTTCTATGGTGGAACGTGCACTAGCAAGAACGATCGTGGGGGCGATGTATTTAGCTTGCGTCATCTCGATTACAGCGTGCAGTCCTGGCAATACTCCGTCCGCAGAGGCTGACGAAGCGAAATTATCCGCCCAAGATCAAACTGGCAAAAAGCTTGAATCCTCGCCGCAAAAGGAATTGAAAATGCCATCTGCTGTCAATGCCAAGCTCAATGACCAGGGTGAGATAAACGCAGATATCAGTGGCATTGCTATTTCAATCAAGTCGCAGGGCTGTAGCGAAGATGGCCCAGGGATCATGCTATGTAACCGTTCGCCGGTCGTGGAGGTGATATTTCCCGGAGCCAAGCCGATTGCACTGGAGCCTGAAGCATTGTACGTGGATAGTAATTCCACGTTCTACCATGGTCCGCTAGACGACACTTACAAAAAAAATCGCCACTCAATCATTCTGACCGATATCAATGGCGATGGACACGAAGATGTAGTGGTGTGGTCTGGAAAAGAGGGTAATTACGGCGGCCCCTCTTACAGTATTTATCTTTTCGATGCTGCGCAGAAACGCCTTGTCTTCAATCAGGCGCTTTCCGATATCACGGTAATGGCCAACGGCCTATTCTCCGTGAAAGGAAATATGCTGACGTCTACTTCTGGTGATGGATGTTGTATCCACGTCTTCGATACCTACGAGCTAAAAAATAACGAGGTAGTGCTGATAGAGCGGTTAACCGAAGACACGAATGATCCGGTCAATCCGAAGAAAAAGATCGAGCGGCTTCAAGATGGCGAAATGAAGGAGGTGTCCAACTAGGAAGCGATTGGTAATTTGTAGTGAGTACATGCAACGCATCTTCGGGTCTGCAATGCCGATGATGCAACAACAAATTCTAATGATATGCACGTACGGAGAATGCTATGAGTGATGGACGTGGTCGAAGCACCGAAGGCTTTGGTGTGGATCGGGAGTCTTCTGTTAGGTTGATCGTCAAAACCGCTCTTGAGAACGGTGTGACTGATCCAAAGCAAATATCGTACATGTTGGCGACGGCTCAGCATGAGACGCGTAATTTTCAGGCGCCTGAAGAGGATTTCGGACGCAGCCAAGCGCGCAAGCTCGGATACAGCGGCGGTGAAGAATTTTATGGCCGTGGCTACGTGCATCTTACGCACGACTACAATTATGCAAAGTTCGACAAGTTGCTCGACTTGAATGGCGAAATGATCCGCAACCCGGACATGGCCAAGCAACCAGAAATCGCTGCGAAGGTTCTGGTTGTCGGTATGCGCGACGGCTTATTTACAGGTAAGCCTCTTGATCGATATATCGATAATGATAGCCATGACGTATACAACGCGCGGCGGGTGGTCAACGGAGTTACACCTAGCAAACCCTGGAGCGTAAAGGCAGCCAAAGAATGCGAGGAGTATGCGGGTAATTGGGAGCGTCGCGTTCCCGATCTGATCGAAAGTGTCAAACGCGATGGTGTCGATCTCAAGCACAGCGTGACGCCTGATTCGACATCTCATCAAGTTTCGAAGTCCAATGACGGCAAACTGGAACACGGCGAGCGCGGTGAGTCCGTGAAACAACTGCAAAGCCAACTCGCTCAACTCGGTGTAACCGGCCGCGACGGCAAGCCGCTGCAGGCCGATGGCGATTTTGGCGGCAATACCAAGTTTGCGGTGGAGCAGTTCCAACGCACACATGGTCTGCAGGTCGATGGCGTAGTGGGAGGGCAGACCCAGGCGGCACTCGGGAAAGCATTGGCGCAGCAGACGACTAAACAGCCCGAGCAGAGCAATGCTCAGGTTGCTCCGGCACCAGCCACATCGGGTTCTCCGTTGCTCTCCGATCCTCGCCACCCCGACAATGGCATGTTCGTCGGTGCAGTAGGCAAGCTGGAGGCCCTGGGCGAGCGCGGTGGCTTTGCCAGCCGCAAGGAACTCGAACAGGCAGCAGGGCAGCTTGTATTCGAGGCCAAGGTCAGCGGTCTGCAGCGCATCGACCATGTAGTGCCGAACAAGAGCGGTGACGGCTTCTTCGCGGTGCAGGGTGAGATGACCGACCCAGCGATGCGGCGTGTGTTCGTGGACCGCGATCAGGCGCAGAACCAGCCGCTGGAACAGAGCAGCCGTCAGGTCGCAGAAGAAAATCAGCGTCAAACAGCGCAGATGCAATCGCAGGCCCAGACACAACAGGTCGCTTCGCCTGCGATGTCGATGTAATGAGTTTTTGCTTTGTACGCTGGAGTAAAGCGCACGCCGAGGCCATCTCGATGGCCTCGGTTCCAGGCTTGGATGCGTTGATCTATGACTGTAACTCTCATCCAGGGCTACCGCATCGTGACCGGATGGACTGTGCCCTGTATTTTCGTTGTCTGTCTTGATCTTCACTGTGAGCCTGGCGACCAAGATTGTCGGCGCAGTAGGCGCCGCCTTCGTTGCCAAGTGGGTGATGAATGGCTTCACAGGCGAAGGCATCAGCAGCATGGCGCTACAACAGGGAGGATTGGGCTTGGTCTTGACCACACTGATCATCACCGCACCGCCGATGGCGGCGGCCTTCTTCCAGGGCACGTTGGGCCAGTTCACCGCGTACTCGGCGCTGGGGCAGCTGGATCGGGCAGGGCAGTCCCCAGCATCTGGGCGGCCTTATGAGCCAGGGGCGCCGGCTAGGGACTCGGGCACAACTACTGCTAGAAACGAGAACGTAACAGCAAGAAATATAAACAGTGAAGTTTCGCCTTCTCAAGACTCAGCCTCTGGGACCCGCGGCTTGGCTCAGAAGTGACCGTCGTTCCGGGTCCAATATTGGTCAAATCATGAAATCTATCATCTCTTTTATAGCGATCTTGCTGGTGAGTTTAGCGTTCTCAGTTTACGCTCAGACAGCATGCCCAGTTGGAGTAGCTCCAGGAAGTCCGCAATGCGGGCCTGATTCTGGCACCTCAAGAGGCGATATCCCAGCGCCACCACCTACTCCAACGGGCGAGTGGATAAAAACGTGGGGTGCAATTGCAATGTCTAACTCCACCGGAGATGTAGGTACGTCTATTGGCAAGTTTTCCAAAAAGGAGGCGACAGACTCAGCCATAATTCAGTGCGAAAAAGATGGAGCCGCTGATTGTAAAGTCCAGCTAGTTTATAGGAATCAGTGTTCAGCCTTGGCTTCCTCAAAAAGGGATACTTTCTTCCAGGCATCATCTTCTAAGGAGGCTGCTAGTGAGGGAGTATTAGCTATTTGTGAGAGGAGTAATACGGGGTCATGTAGTGTCATGTATTCTGGCTGCTCTGATCCATTTTTCAAGAAATACTGATGAATGATGTTCCTTCGTCCTCCGTAAGCATTGGGTATTCATGAGAATTGTACTCGACAAGCTGGGCGTGGATAAATATTTTTTTTCGAAGTGGTTCTTCAAAACTGCCTCTTTGTGTCCGTTGGTTCTGAGTGTTGCAGCCTGCACTCCTACTCCCCAGGGGAGTGCGCTACAGGAGCAATCTAGTTCCTCGGAAAGTGTCTCATCTGCAAGTTCCTCAAATGGACCTGTTAGTGCTCCTGGTAGTGGTCTCAGTAATGTTAATTTGAATTCGCTGGAAATTGAGAAAATAATAAAGAATGCAATGAATGTGGCGTACGGATCCAATAACTTCGATTCGTCACGAAATTGCTGGAAACACGAATTTCAGGCAGGTAGCGAATTACTGGATTACTGCATGATTGGCGCTGTCTCAAAGATTTTCACTGATGCTGATGGCACAAAGGTCTATGTGCAAGCACACAGCGATCCCCAAGCTGAAATTTATTCGCAAGTAGATCCTGGCCTGGAAGGTCTATTCGTTGCTGGTTTGGGCGATGACAAGAAGATCAAGATGCTGGCTGCAAAGCCAGCCATCGATACGGGACAGGCTGGCGATTGCGGTTGTCTCGATGCGAAGATTATCCAAGTTGGACCTGGTCGTTATGGTTGGCTTTCTACCGCCGGGAGCATTTGGCAAGGGGTCCAAGTGACGCGTTACTCGCTTCAGGTTCCCATCGGTAGCGAGATTCGTGAGGTGTCAGGTATACCGCGCGTGAGCGAAAACGCTCCTGGCGAGATTAATGGTTTGAACGTCAAGGCCGATGGGCAAGTAGTGGCAGGGATGTATCCCCTAGAGGTCACGCGTAAGCGCGGAGAGACCATGCTGGAGACCCGGCTTGTAGCTTATGATGAAGCGAAGGGGATTTATCCCTGGGATCCTTGAGTTATTTCCCAATTCGGATTAAGGAGGGCGTTATGGCAAGGATTGATGAGAGATGGGCTGAGCATCGACAAGAGTTGGTAGATGCTGCGCATGCCGCAGGTGTAGACCCGGGTGTGATGGTCAAGATTGCTGGATTTGAATCTGGATTCAATCCAGCTGCTAGGCCGGTTGCGATCAGCCATCCCGAGAACAATACAGTCAGGCAATTCGATGGTACCATGGCAGTCTCCTCTGCCTATGGATATGGCCAGTTTTTGAACAGCACTTGGCAGCAAATGATTAACACCTACGGCGAGAAGTACGGTGTTGAAAATGCGGGCAGCCTTACACGTTCTCAGGCAAATGCGCCTTAGCTTCGTCAAGATACACGACTGCAGGCTGCAATGTTGGCGGAATTCACCCGTGAAAACATCGATCGGGCTGCAAAGTATGGCGGTAAGGACATAGCGGCAAATGTTTACGCGATGCATAACCTTGGTACAGGAGATGGGCCTAAATTCCTGCAGGCAGTGCATGACAACCCAAATGGGAAAGTCAGCAGTGTCCTGAGTGCGGAGGTTATCAAAGGAAACTCATCCCTCTATGGTGATGGCAGTATCACGAATGCTGAAGCATATGCAGCCATGGGGCGCAAGATGGATCAGTATGCTGTCTACGCCAACAGTGTCAGTAACAGCTTGTCTGATCGTACGCCGACTGAGTCTACTCAAGCAGCTAGGCCAAGTCAGCCAGTTGAAGATGCGTCATCCAGGCACCATAGCAATCCTTCTCGACACGCCGGCACGTTAGAACAAGGCGAGCGCGGCGAGTCCGTGAAGCAGTTGCAGAACCAACTGACCCAGCTAGGCGCTGTAGGCCGCGATGGCAAGCCGCTGCAGGCCGATGGCGATTTCGGCAGCAATACCAAGTTTGCGGTGGAGCAATTCCAACGCACACATGGCCTGCAGGTCGATGGCGTAGTGGGAGGGCAGACACAGGCGGCACTTGGCAAAGCATTGGCGCAGCAGACGACCAAACAGCCCGAGCAGAGCAATACTCACGCTGCCTCGGCACCAGCCACATCGGGTTCTCCGTTGCTCTCCGATCCTCGCCACCCCGACAACGGCATGTTCGTCGGTGCGGTGGGCAAGCTGGAAGCCCTGGGCGAGCGCGGTGGCTTTGCTAACCGCAAGGAACTTGAACAGGCAGCGGGACAGCTAGTATTCGAGGCCAAGGTCAGCGGTCTGCAGCGCATCGACCATGTAGTGCCGAACAAGAGCGGTGACGGCTTCTTCGCGGTGCAGGGCGAGATGACCGACCCGGCGATGCGTCGTGTGTTCGTGGACCGCGATCAGGCGCAAGGACAATCGCTGGAACATAGCAGCCGTCAGGTCGCCGAGGAAAACCAGCGTCAGACAGCGCTGATGCAATCGCAGGCGCAGACACAACAGGCCGCTTCGCCTGCCATGTCGATGTAACGAGTTTTGCTTTTGTACGCTGAAGTAGTGCGCACGCCGAGGCCATCCCGATGGCCTCGGCCCTAGTCCTGAAAGCGGTAACTTGGCGCTGTGGATCTTCATCCAGGGCTACCGCATCGTGACCGGTCAGTCGCGCGAGGCGGCGATGGGGGTGGTGGTCACTGCGCTTCGTGCGGCGCTGATTATCGGGTTGGCGACCAGCATGGCGCAAGGCTCGGGCCGCTTGTATTGGACGATGACCGATGGGATCAGCGCGGCGATCACCAAAACGGTGACGGGCAGCTCGAAGAGTTTGTACAAGGCAATCGACAAGAACTTGTATCGCGTTCCGCTGCGGTCAGAGGGGCCGCGCTGCGATCACTGGCCGACGCTTGGTGATTTCTTTGCGACTGCAATGAATACGTATGCACGCGCGCACCCATGGGGTGCTGCGCCGCTAGGCTAACGGCCTTGGGCGGTGGCCGTGTTGGCTGCCCGCAGTGGCCCGGGAGGGGCGTGCATGTTGCAGACACCATGGTGGCGCGGGGCCGTCATCTATCAGATCTATCCGCGCAGTTTCCTTGATTCCAATGGCGATGGGGTGGGCGATCTGCCGGGCATCATCGCCAAGCTCGACTACATTGCCGGGCTGGGTGTGGATGCGATCTGGATCTCGCCGTTCTTCAAGTCGCCGATGGCCGACTTCGGCTACGACATTGCCGATTATCGCGAGGTGGATCCGTTGTTCGGGTCGCTGGCCGATTTCGATCGTCTGCTCGACAAGGCACATGCGCTGGGACTGAAGGTGATGATCGACCAGGTGTTGAGCCACACCTCGATCGAACACGCGTGGTTCCAGGAAAGCCGGCAGGACAAGACCAATGCGAAGGCGGATTGGTACGTGTGGGCCGATCCGCGCGAGGACGGCACGCCGCCCAACAACTGGCTGTCGTTGTTCGGCGGCGTGGCGTGGCAGTGGGAGCCGCGCCGCGAGCAGTACTATCTGCACAACTTCCTGGTGGATCAGCCAGACCTCAATTTTCATAACGCCGAGGTGCAGCAGGCGACCTTGGACAACGTGCGGTTCTGGTTGGATCGCGGGGTGGACGGCTTCCGCCTGGATGCGATCAACTTCTGTTTCCACGATGCCCAGCTGCGCGATAATCCCGCCAAGCCGGCCGACAAGCGGGTGGGACGTGGTTTCAGCGCGGACAACCCCTACGCCTATCAGTACCACTATTTCAACAATACGCAGCCAGAGAACTTGCTGTTCCTGGAGCGCCTGCGCGGGTTGCTCGATCGCTACCCGAATGCCGTGAGCCTGGGCGAGATCTCCTCGGAAGATTCGCTGGCGACCACGGCCGAATACACGGCCGCAGGCCGCCTGCACATGGGCTACAGCTTCGAGCTGTTGGTGCAGGACTACAGCGCGGCCTATATCCGCGAAACGGTGGGCCGGCTGGAAGCCACCATGCTGGAAGGGTGGCCGTGCTGGGCGATTTCCAATCATGATGTGGTGCGGGCGGTGACGCGGTGGGGCGGCGAGCATGCATCGCCGAGGTTTGCGCGGATGGTGGTGGCCCTGCTGTGCTCGCTGCGCGGTTCGGTCTGTCTGTACCAGGGCGAGGAGCTTGGGCTGGGCGAGGCGGACGTGGCCTTCGAGGATCTGCAGGACCCCTATGGCATCACATTCTGGCCGACCTTCAAGGGACGCGATGGGTGCCGTACGCCGATGCCATGGACCGATGCGCCATCTGCGGGTTTCAGCAGTGGCAAGCCGTGGCTGCCGCTGGCGGAGCCGCATCGGCTTGCGGCGGTGAGTGTGCAGCAAGGTGATGCGCAGTCCGTGCTGAGTGCTGTGCGGACGTTCCTGGCCTGGCGCAAAGGCATGCCGGCACTGCGCGAAGGGGCTATCACCTTCTACGACACCGCCGAGCCGGTGCTGATGTTCCGGCGTGAGCATGCGGGCCAGACCATGCTGTTGGCCTTCAATCTGTCTGTCGACATGGCCGAGATCGCGCTACCGGCGGGAGCGTGGGTACAGATCGATGTGCCAGGCGTCGCGCACGGGACGATCGCGAGTGGCCTCCTGCGCTTGCCTGGACACGCGGTCGTTTGCGCGATAGACGGGAACTGACAGCACCGAGCCACGTGCGGGGTGGCGTGATCGAGTGATGGTGGCGAGGCATTCCGTTGGGATGCATCGCTTTCTTGTACGGATTGCCGGGCTGGGGCTCGGTGCGCGCGTCGGAAGCTGTGCCCGGAAGGCGTTTTACTATGCGTCGCATGGTGTTGCCATCGAAGGGGACGGCAATGTCTCTGTTGTGGCCCGATCCAGCTACGGAAGCGGGTGTCTGCTGAGGCCGGCTGCGATAGCCGATACAGTGGCTCGCATGTCGCGGCGTACGCTGGGCACGGAAACGGTGAGCAGTGAGGATGTGTCGCCCTGCGCCTGCATCCATGTGAGCTAGAACGGCGAACAGGACATTGCAAGCAGTTGCCAGCTGGGTGTGGACGGTACGCCCAGAGGCGGAGGATACGAGTGGCAGGAGCCAGGTGCGAGCCGGTCGCGTCCGCCTGACGGCTTCGCAGTCCTTCGTCGGCCTTTCTTGTGGTGATTGTGTTACCCCGAGTAGCGGTGGCGCGCAAAAAGAAAAGCCGCCGGTTTTCGATCGGCGGCTTTTCAACGGGCGACATCTTGAGATTCTGGATCACGTCGCTTGTGTAGCATTGCGCGGACTGGATCGCAGGCCCTGCGGAAAGATCTACCGCGCGTTGAAGGCACGGAATCTCGGGCGCGGACGTGTTCTCCTGGAGGCCGTACCCTCACCCCAATCCCGCTCCCGGAGGGAGAGGGGCTAGAAGCCTGCTATCTGTTCCTGCAATGGCTCAGAACGTGTAATTCACACCCAATACGAACGTGCGGCCCCACTCGATGTATTCCAGCGGTCGGTCCTTGGTTTCTGCGTAGGTACGGTACGGCGAGTTGCTGAGGTTGCTGGCCTGCAGCAGCAGGGTCAGGCCGGACAGTCTGCTTCCTTCGCTGAAGTTGTAGCTGATCTGCGCGTCGGTGATGTTTTCGCCAACCACGTAGCGCAAGGTGCGGTTGCCGTTGAAATTGCCGATCTCGCCAATGAAGTCCGAGCGACGGCGTTGGCTGACGCGGGCCTCGAAGCCCTTGTGCTCGTAGTAGGCGGTGAGGTTGTAGACGCGCTCGGACAGGCCGGGCAGGCTGATTTCGCCGTCGCCTACGCTGGAGGCGCTTTCCGGGTCGCGGATCTTGACGTCGCTGTCGTTGAAGGTGGCGCTGGCCTGGATGCCGAAGCCTTCCAAAGGAGCGAAGATCAGATCCAGCGGTAGCGAGGCGGTGAGTTCGAGGCCACGCAAGGTGCCGCCCTTGCCATTGAACGGTGCGCTGAAGGTGCCGGTGGTCAGGACGGGGGCGGAGCCCGGCGGCGGCACGTAGCCGGCGACCAATGCGGAGAAATCGTAGTTGTCGCGGCTCTGGGTGTAGATGTAGCTCTTGAGATCCTTGTAGAAGAATGCCGCGGCCACGTAGGCGCGGTCGGCGAAGTACTTTTCGTAGGAGATGTCCAGGGCGTTGGCACGCCACGGGTCGAGCATCGGGTTGCCGCCGCTGGCGCCGGGGCGGCCAGTGGAGGTGTCGACACCGAATTCCAGCGATGCGCGCAATTGATCCACGCGGGGGCGCGCGACCTGCTTGGCCATTGCGAAACGCAGGGTCTGCTCGTATGGGAACTGGAACGCCAGGTTCAGGCTGGGCAGCCAGTCGCGATAGGTCTTGCCGTCGTCGATGGGTCGCACTTCGCTACCGGCCGGTTGCGAGGCATCCCAGTAATTGGCTCGCGAGGATTGATCGGCGCGTTGCAGCTGCACGCCGACGTTACCGCGCACGCCGACCACGCCCCACTCGGTGTCGATGTTGGCACGCAGCCAGGCGGTGGTGATTTTCTCTTCGACCGTCCAGGCCTTGGAGACCAGGAACGACGCGTCATCGCTGGGGTTGAACAGCATGTAGCGCGACACGGCGGCCGGCACATTCCAGGCGGGCAGCGAGCCGAGACCGGCGAAGCCGAGATTGACCGGCGCGTATTGCAGATCCGCTGCCACCGTGGCTTCGCCCTGCGCGCCCAGCGTGATGTTGCCTTCCGGCTGGGTTTTCTGCTTTTCGCGATTGGCGTAGTTGACGCCCACATCCAGATCCGAGAACCAGCTCAGCGCTTCAGGCATGGGGAAGCTGGCTTGCAGGCGTGCGCCTTTGAGCACGTCTTCCACGCTCGGCACCTTGCCATAGCCGGAGCCGTAGATGGTGTTGGTGAGGAACAGCTCGCCAGGGTTCGAGTAGTTCATGCCCGGTGTCAGCTGCGAGAAGCCGTTGCCGACGACCGACACACCCACCGTGTCCAGTTGCGGCATGGGAGCACGCTGCAGATTGTTTTCCAAGTTCAGTTCGTCGCGAGTGGCCTTGGAGTAATTCACGTCGGCGACGATCTTGACGGCGCCGGCGACGATCTCGTTGTTCCAGCCGAAGGCGTCGATCTGGTCTTCGCGTTTGTTGTACATGCCTCGGACCAGCGGGTAGACGCCGCTGGCCGTGCCGCCCATGAAGCTGCCGTTGTCGTTGACCCGCACATTGGTGATGTTCAAGCCGGGCGTGTAGCCTCCGTTGTAATTGCTCAGGTTGAGCTCGAACTGGTTGGCGGTGTCGATCTGCTCGGCTTCGGTGTGGAAGGCATCGAGCGTGCTGGTCCAGGCATTGGACGGGCGGTACTGCAGCGTGGCCATGACGCCGTCGCGCTTCTGATTGCCGGTGCGGCGCAGTGCCTTGATGCCGTCGGAGAAATACACGCCGTCGGCGACGCCTGGCCGTTGGCGTTGCGCATTGACCGGTTGCCAGGGTTCGTACAGGCCGACCTGGTTTTCCTGGATCGGCATGTCGGTGTGCGCGTAGCCGATGGTCAGGCCGATGGTGCGGTCGGCGAACTGGTCGATGTAGCTGACATTGAAGCGGTTGCCGTATGGATCGACGTTGGCGGCCTTGCCCAGCGAATTGCGCTGGTAGCGGCCGCCGATGGCGATGACGCGTTCGTTGTAGCTGAGCGGGCGCGCGGTCTGCATGTCCACCGTACCCGACAGGCCCTGGCCGACCAGGCCGGCATCGGGCGTCTTGTAGACAGTGACGCCACTGACCAGTTCGGATGGATACTGGTCGAATTCCACGCTGCGATTGTCACCGGTGCTGACCACTTCGCGCCCGTTGAGCAGGGTGGTGGAGAAGTCCGGCGACAGGCCGCGCACGCTGATCACCTGCGCGCGGCCAGCAACGCGCTGCGCGGCCAGGCCGGGCAGGCGCGCCAGCGATTCGGCGATGCTGACGTCGGGCAGGCGGCCGATGTCTTCGGCGGAGATGGCTTCCACGATCGAGGTGGAATCGCGCTTGACCGAAATGGCGCCTTCGATCGCGCGGCGCAGGCCGGTGACCTGGACCTTGTCCAGCTCGGTGACGTCACCGTTGGCCGGCGTGGATGCGGTCTGTGCGGTGGTGGTCGGTTGTGCAGACGCTGCCGATTGCGCAGCAGCCAATGTGGGTGCCATGGCGACGGCCAGGGCGATACTCAGCGCGGAGCGCTTGTGCTTCAACATTTTCCCCTCCCAGGTACATGTTGTTCTTTGAGTTTTGATCCGGCAGATGCCTGAAGATGCTGCGCCGTGCAGGGCATGGCGACTGCAACGTATGGTAGACAGCGCATCTGGTTGCTGACGGTTGCTGCATACGTATTCAACCGCCCCGATGGCGTTGAAATCGATTCCATGCATGCCTTTCCGTCGAGGTGTGCCGCCTGCCGCGGGGCGCCGCGCTGGTGAGGCGCATCATCCGCAGCGGTGCGGTTCCACTGCGGTGTGCAATCGTTCGCGGCGACCATGGGTGCGGGCCGCCACCGCGACGGTGCTCAGCGGGCGCGAGTGATCGGCACGAAGCGGATCGCCTGCCCGCCGCCCGGTGCCAGCCGCAACTCCAGGGTGTCGCTGCTGCCGACCTGACGCTCTTCGCGCACGAAGGCGAACGGGTTGCTCACATAGTCGGCGCCATCGCCATCACGATAGATCTGCGCGGTATAGCGCACGCCCGGTTCGAGGAATCCCAGCGGCACCTGCAGCAGGCGGCCATGTTCGTCGGTGATGCTGCCCAGGAACCATTCGCGGCTGTGCCGGTCCTTGCGCGCGATGGTGACGTAGTCACCCACCTCTCCATTCAACGCACGGGTCTGGTCCCAATCCACCGCCACGTCTTCGATGAAGCGGAAGGCGTCGCGGTGCTGCAGATAATGCTCGGGCAGGTCGGCGGCCATCTGGATCGGGCTGTAGAGCGTCACGTACAGAGCGAGCTGGCGTGCGAGGGTGCTGGGAATCGGCTGGCCGTTGCGGCCCTTCAGGCTGACGATACCCGGCGTGTAATCCATCGGCCCGGCCAGCATCCGGGTAAACACCAGGTTGACCTCGTGCTCGGGCGGATTGGGCGGCTGGCCCCAGGCGTTGTATTCCATGCCGCGCGCGCCTTCGCGCGAAATCCAGTTGGGATAGGTGCGGCGCAGGCCGGTGTCCTTGATCGGTTCGTGCGCATTGACCGCGATATGCCGCTCGGCGGCTTCGCGCACCACGCGCAGGTGATGGCGGGCCATCCATTGGCCGTCGTGCCATTCGCGCAGCGGCGTACCGCCGTTCGGATTGCGTCGCTCCACCTGGCCGTCGTCGCAGACATAGCCGGTCTTGACCGAATCCACGCCGAAACGTGCGTACAGGTCCATCGCCTCGGCGATCTGGTCTTCGTAGTGGTCCACCGCGCACCCCGTTTCATGATGGCCGATCAGATGCACGCCCCTGCCGGCGGCGTACTTGCTCAACGCCGGCAGATCGAAATCCGGCGTGGGTTTGGTGAAGTCGAAGCTGCCGCCATTGCCGAACCATTCGCCGTCCCAGCCTGGATTCCAGCCTTCGACCAGTACACCGCGGAAGCCGTGTGCAGCGGCGAAATCGATGTAGCGTCGTGTCGTGGCCGTGGTTGCCGCATGCTTGGGGCCGGTGGCCCAGGTCTGCTGGTTGAGGTGCATCGACCACCACACGCCGACATATTTGGAGGGCTTGACCCAGTCCACATTGCCCAGCGCGTTGGGCTCGTTGAGGTTGAGGATCAGGTTGGATTCCACCAGGCCGATGGCCTGGTCGGCGATCTGCAGCGCGCGCCACGGCGTATCGAAGGGCAGGGCACGGCGGACCTTCCAGCCTTCGGCGGCCGGGGACAATTGCGCGCGCAGGCGCTGGTCGTCGCTGCGGCGCAGCCACACGCCGGCGTAGTCCACCAGTGCCGCCTCGTGCAGCGCGATATGCAAGCCGCTGTCGGTACGTAGCGTGAGCGGCGTATGCGCCAGGGTGAGCTGATTCAGTGGCGTGCGGCTGTAGAGATACTCGTAATGGATCGGTTCGCCCGCCGGAATCCACCATGCCTGCGCCTGCTGGGCGATGGCGAACTCGGTGAGTTCGTCGTCGATGATCGCCTCGCGCAGGCCGGCTTGTTCGGGGAAGTGATAGCGCAGGCCCAGGCCGTCGTCGTAGACGCGGAAGACCACCTCGAAGCTGCGCCGCGCGCCGTCGCGCTCGCCCAGACGCACGCGCAATTCGTTGTAGTGATTGCGGATCAGACGTGCTTCGCCCCAGGGTTGCTCCCAGGTGTCGTCGTGACTCTGGCGTGCCTGCGCGAGCACCGTCAATCCGCGGTCCAGGCGTCCGTCGTGCAGGTTGAACCCCAGTCGTGAGCGTTGCAGTACCGGCTGGCCCAGGCGTTGCACGCGGTAGTACGGCGTACCGCCGTCCAGTTCCAGGGTCACCTGCAGGATCTTGCCCGGTGAGGCGACGTCGATGGTGGTGACCTCGGCCTGTGCCAGCGGCGACATGCCTGCAGCGCAGGCCAGCACGAGCAGACGCGCGATCCAGTGTGCGCGCAGCGTCGAGCGTGCTCGACATGGAAACAGCGGCATTTCCACTCCCAAGGTGGCCGGTGCGTAAGCGGAGACTATGCAGCGCTGCGCCAGCGCGGGGCCGTGATGCACGATCACGAATGCCATGAATACGTATGCAGGGATGCGGAACGGCAAGTCACACGTCTACCATGGCTGACGGCACCTGGGAGGGTCCGCGGCCGTGGCGCATCCGTGCCACGCACCACAACGCGTGCAACGAGGGAGGAAGGCCTACGGTGCAAGCCGTTTCGCCGCTTCGATGCTGAAGATGATCTGCATGGCTGCGACGCTGAGCGTTGCGGCAAGCTCGCCGGTATTGGCCGACGAGCTGGAATTTCAGGGGCGCCGCGCGCAGGCACAGGCGCTGGACGATGGTGGTTTCGTGCTGCGGTGGCCACAAGGCGAGCGCCGCATTGCCGCACAGCCGATGCGCACGCATACCGCCAGCCCGATGTTCGATGCCTTGTTTGCGCTGGCACAGCAGGAGATGGCCGACGACCGCGTCGAGGCGATCCGCGATCCGGCCTTCAACGCCGGCAAGCCGGTGCCGTGCAGATGTTTCGAAACCGGCGAGCGCTGGCCATACGTGTGGACGCGCGATGTGAGTTTCGCCGCCGATCTGGCGCTGGGGCGGCTGGAACCGGAGCGCACGCGTAACTCCTTGCGCTTCAAGCTCTCCACCGCGCGCGACGGCCGTACGCCCGGCCTGTTCGTGGCGCAGGACACCGGCTCCGGTGGCAGCTGGCCGATCAGCAGCGACCGGGTGGTGTGGTTCCTGGCCGCGCGTGGCCTACTGGACGATCAGTCCTTCGCCGACGAGGTATGGCAGGCGCTGCAGGCCACCCTCGCGCAGGATCGCGACGCGGTGTTCGATGCGCGCATCGGCCTCTACCGTGGTGAAACCTCGTTTCTGGACTGGCGCGAGCAGACCTACCCGGACTGGACGCGTCAGGACGTGCGCTTCATCGCCGAGTCCTTCGCGCTGTCGACCAATGTGCTGCATTACCAGGCGCTGCGCCTGGCCGAACAGATGGCAGGCCAGCGCGGCGACGCACGCGCCGCGGAGTACGCGCAGTGGGCCGATGCGCTGCGTCTGGCCATCGATGCGCGATTCTGGGATGCGCAACGCCAGCAGTATGTGAGTTACCTGGGCAGTGCCGCGCATCCGGTGCGTTATGCCAAGGTCGATCTGCTGGGTCTGTCGCTGGGCGTGCTGGCCGAGGTGTTTCCGGCCGAACGTGCGCGCCTGGCGCTGCGCAACTACCCGGTGGTGGCCGGTGGCAGCCCGGTGGTATGGCCGCAGGAGGCCGCGCAGCCCATCTACCACAACCGCGCCATCTGGCCATTCGTCAGCGCCTACGCGCTGCGCGCATCGCGTGCGCTGGAGGATGCGCCGCGCATCGCGCTGGAACTGCAGTCGTTGATGCGTGGGGCCGCATTGGCTGGCTCCAACATGGAGAACTACGAGATGCACAGCCTGGCCGTGTACGTGGAAGAAGGCGCGCGCAGCGGCCCGGTGGTGAATTCGCCGCGCCAGCTGTGGTCGGTGGCGGGCTATCTGTCTGCCGTGCTGGAAGGCGTGTTCGGCCTGTCTGCCGATGGCAGTGTCACCCCGAAGTTGCCGCGCAGCCTGGTGCCGCTGCTGTTCGGCGAGCGCGAGCAGATCGTGCTGGAGCAGGGCGCGCGGCGGTATGTGCTGCAGCGTCCGTCCGATGAGCAGGGCGAGTTGCTGGTGGCCGGGCGTGTCGAGCAGCAAGGCCAGTCCACGCAGGTGCAGCTGGTTGGTCGCAAGGCCGACCTGACGGCGCCGCCGCAGCCGGCGCAGGTATTCGCGCCGGCAACACCGATGCCGCCCGAGGTGCAGGAGCACGCCAATCGGTATCGAGTTGCGATTCCCGCCGGCACCACGCTTTACATGGATGGGCAAGCCCTCAATGCCAAAGGCCACTACGCGTTGCCAGACGACGGTCTGCAGCATGTCCTCAGCCTCACCCGGCGCGTGGATGGCCTGGAGTCGCTGCATAGCGCCTCGCTGACGCTTGGCTCATCGCAGAGCCTGCGCGGCAGCCAGACCTGGCGGTGGCAAGCCGTGCACACGGGACGGTATCGCGTGCTGTTGCGTTATCGCAACGATAATGGCCCGATCAATACCGGCGTCACCGCTGCGGTGAAGCGGCTGGTGCTGGAGTGCCCCGGCAAGCCGCCGCAGTCGCAGTTCATCGTGATGCCGCATAGCGTGAGCGAGCAGCTGTCCACCCAGGTGAGCTTCGATGCAGTGGCGGGGCAGGCCTGCACGTTTCGCCTGGAGGATGGCTTCAACATGAGCGCCCTGGACCATTCCGCGCAATACAACGGCGGCCGTGGTGGTCGCGATGGCGTGGTCAATGCAGCGCAGGTGAGTGCGTTGCTGATCGGGCCGGCAGCCGACGCGGAGGCCGCGCCATGACCGCCAAGCCACGCTTGAATTTCTGGCAGATCTGGAACATGTGCTTCGGCTTTCTCGGCATCCAGTTCGGGTTCGCACTGCAGAATGCGAATGCCAGCCGCATCTTCCAGAGCCTGGGCGCGCAGGTCGACGATGTGCCGGGTCTGTGGATCGCCGCACCGCTGACCGGGCTGATCGTGCAGCCCATCATCGGCTATCTGTCCGACCGCACCTGGACCTCCTGGGGCCGTCGGCGTCCCTATTTCATGGTCGGAGCGGTCTTCACCACACTTGCCCTGCTGGTGATGCCCAACGCCCCGCTGCTGTGGATCGCCGCCGGCACGCTGTGGGTGCTGGATGCCTCGATCAACATCTCGATGGAACCGTTCCGCGCCCTGGTTGGCGACCAGCTGCCACCGGCGCAGCGGCCCACCGGCTATGCGATGCAGAGTTTCTTCATCGGCATCGGCGCGATCGTGGCCAGCTTGCTGCCCTGGTTGCTGGCCCAATGGGGCGTGGCCAACACCGCGCCCGCCGGGCAGCTGCCCGACAGCGTGCGCTATGCGTTCTACCTGGGCGCGGCGGTGCTGTTCCTGTCGATCGGGTGGACGGTGCTGCGCACCCGCGAATACAGCCCGCGCCAGCTGGCCGCCTTCGACGATGCGCATCCGCCTGCCGTCACCGTGACGATGACCGGTGTGCTGCCGTCGCCCATGGTCAGTGCGGTGTGGTGCGGCGCTGGCATCCTGATGGCGATGGCCATCGCCTGGCACCAGGGCGACCGCATGCTGTATGTGCTCGCCGGCCTGTGCATCGCCTACGGCGCACTGCTGGCGCTGGCGCGGGTGCTGCCGGCGGGCAGCATGCTGGTGGCGATCGTGCAGGATGTGCGCAGCATGCCGAGCACGATGCGCCGGCTGGCCTGGGTGCAGTTCTTTTCCTGGTTCGCCCTGTTCGCGATGTGGATCTACACCACCGCTGCGGTGACCCAGGTGCATTTCGGCACCACCGATACCGCATCGGCCGCGTACAACGATGGCGCCAACTGGGTGGGGGTGTTGTTCGGTGCCTACAACGGTTTCGCGGCGCTGGCGGCGCTGGTCATCCCGTTACTGGTACGCGCGATCGGGCTGCGCTGGAGCCATCTGTGCAATCTGTGGCTGGGCGCGGCCGGCCTGTTGTCGATGGTGGTGATCCGCGACTCGCACTGGTTGCTGCTGTCGATGCTGGGCGTGGGCTTCGCCTGGGCCTCGATCCTGTCGCTGCCCTACGCCTTGCTGTCTGACAGCGTGCCCGTCGCCAAGATGGGCGTGTACATGGGTATCTTCAATTTCTTCATCGTGATTCCGCAGTTGGTTGCCGCCAGCGCACTGGGCTTCGTGCTCCGCGCGTGGCTGGGCGGGCAGCCGATCCATGCGTTGGCCATCGGCGGGCTCAGTCTGCTGATTGCAGGCGTGTGCGTGGTGCGGGTTCCAGTCGCCTCTGGAGGGCAGTGATGCGCAGTGCGATGTACGTAGCGTTGACGATGTACGCAGGCGCGGCGATGGCGGCGCCCGCGGCGAAGGAGTACTACGGCACGCTGGAGCCGTTTGCCGCCGATGCGGTGTATTTCGTGGTGACCGACCGTTTCGTCAATGGCGATACCGGCAACGACCAGCGCGAGCAGGGCGGGGCGCACCGCAGCTTCGATGTGCCCACGCCCTGCGCCGATGGCAGCGACGACAACATCGGCTATCTCGGGGGTGACTTCAAGGGCATCGTCGAGCACGCCGATTACATCCGCGGCCTGGGATTCGGCGCGGTGTGGATCACACCCATCGTCGACAATCCTGATCAAGCGTTTACCGGTGGCAAGCCGATCACCTGCGACAGCACGCTCAGCGATCATGGCAAGACCGGCTACCACGGCTACTGGGGCGTCAACTTCTACACGCTCGACGAGCATCTGCCCAGCCCGGGCCTGGATTTCGCCGGCTTCACCCGCGCCATGCACGCCCGCAAGCTGAAGGTCGTGTTGGACATCGTGGGCAACCATGGGTCGCCGGCCTACACCATGCCGCAGCCGCAGCCGGGGTTCGGCAAGCTCTACGATGCGCAGGGGCGCTTGGTCGCCGACCACCAGAATCTTCCGCCCGCGCAGCTGGACCCGCGGCACAACCCGCTGCATGCGTTCTACAACACCAGCGGCGGGCTGGCGGAACTGTCCGACCTCGACGAGAACAATCCGGCCGTACTCGACTATCTGGCCGGTGCGTATCTGCAGTGGATGGAGCAGGGCGCCGATGCGTTCCGCATCGATACCATCGGCTGGATGCCGGATCGTTTCTGGCATGCCTTCGTGGCGCGCATCCGCGAAAAGCGCCCGGGCTTTTTCATGTTCGGCGAAGCCTTCGATTACGACGCCGACAAGATCGCCGGGCATACCTGGGCCCGCAACGCTGGCGTCAGCGTGCTGGATTTTCCGTTGAAGCAGCAGCTGTCTGCAGTCTTCGGCCGAGAGCAGGCGGGCTTCGAGAAGCTCGCCAAGCCGCTGTTCCTGCGCCAGGGACCGTATGCGAATCCCTACGAGCTGATGAGCTTCTACGACAACCACGACATGGCGCGGCTGGATGCCAGCGATAGCGGCTTCATCGATGCGCACAACTGGCTGTTCACTGCGCGCGGCATCCCGGTGATCTACTATGGTTCGGAAACCGGCTTCATGCGCGGGCGCGCCGAGCATGCCGGCAACCGCAATTACTTCGGTGTAGAGCGCATCCGCACGGCGCCGCAGAGCCCGATCTTCGGGCCGTTGCAGCAAATCGCCCGGCTGCGTCGCGACACGCCGGCCCTGCAGCGCGGCGTACAGGTCGATATCGCCCTGCGCGGAGAGCAGGCTGCGTTTTTGCGCGTGTATCAGCATGCCGGCACGACCCAGACGGCTTTGGTGTTGCTCAACAAGGGCGATGCGGCAGCCAGCATCGAGGTCAAGCGTCTGCTGCAATCCGGTACCTGGCGCGATGCGGTCAGCGGCGAGCGATTGCAGGTGCAGAGGCGGCTGGTCGCGCAGGTGCCGGCGCATGGCGTACGCGTGCTGCTATCGGATGCACCGATCACCGATCCCGCATTGCGCAAGCAACTCGACGCGCAGATGGCCGACCAAGCCGCCCGCGACGCCCGTAATCTGTAGGGGCGTCCACCCGCACGCGATGGGGCATCACCGGTATCGGCAACGCCTCGTCGCGGCCGGGTCCGCTCCTGCAACGCAATCAGCAGTTCGCCACCGATCGCAGCACACCGTGCATGCTGTCCCGAATCCCGAATCCCGAATCCCGAATCCCGAATCCCGAATCCCGACTCAGCGCCTGGCAGCGCCATCCGCCGCCAGGCCGGCGACCGCCTCACTGGTTTCCAAGCCGGGCGGACTCCATCCCAGCGGCGGCTGCAAGCCGTTGCTGCGCGAGGAATCGCGCACCGCCAGCTTCACCGGAATCGTGCGGCTCTGCGCCGCTTCGCCGCGGATCAACGCCACCAGGCTTTCCACCAGCAGCGTGCCGGCCTGCTTGGTGTCCTGCTGCACCGTGGACAGGGCCGGCGCCACCGATGCGGCGAGTGCGATGTCGTCGAAGCCGCTGACCGCCACGTCCTGTGGCACGCGCAGGCCGCGTTCGCGCAGGGCGCGCATCGCGCCGATCGCGATCAAGTCGCTGGCGGCGCACACCGCATCGAAGGCCTGGCCGCTGTCGAGCAAGGCCAGGCATGCCGCATAGCCGGACGATTCGGTGGTGATCGCATCGAACTGCAGGCCCGCCTCGGCGGCCAGCGCGTGCTGCGCCAGCGCGGCGGCATAGCCCCGGTAGCGTTCTTCGAACTCGGGGTAGTGGTTGGAGGCGTGGCCGAGGAAGGCAACGCGCCGGCATCCCTGCGCCAGCAGGTGCTCGGTAATGTCCAGCCCGCCCTGGTAGTTGTCGCTGCCGATCGAAATGCCCGGCTGGCCCGGCAGCGCCGCGCCCCAGCGCACGAAGTGTGTGCCTTGCTCCACCAGCAGCTGCAGCCGTTGGCGTGACTCCTGGTAGTCGCCGTAGCCCAGCAGGATGATGCCGTCGGCCTTGTTGCTGTCTTCGTAGTCGGCCTGCCAGTCCTTGGACAGCTGCTGGAACGACACCAGCAGGTCGTAGCCCTGCAGCGCGCAGGCGCGGGTGATCGAGCCCAGCATCGAATGGAAGAACGGATTGATCAGCGAATCGTCGGCGGTGGGGTCTTCGAAGAACAGCAGCGCCAGCGTGCCGGCATTGCGTAGCCGTAGCGAGGAGGCGTTCTTGTCGACCTTGTAGTTCAGCTCGCGGGCGATGCGCAGGATGCGCTTGCGGGTTTCCTCGTTGACCATCGGGCTGCCGCGCAGGGCGCGCGATACGGTCGGCTGCGACACGCCGGCCAGGTAGGCGATATCCAGCGAGGTGGCTTTACCCTTGATGGTCATGGTCGGCAGCGGCAGGACGGGTGGCCGGCATCATGCCATGCGCCTGCCGGTACCGTGCCGCCCCACGCAGCGGCCGGCTGATTGGTTTACCATTCACGCCCGAGACCCCTTGCGAGAAGGTGGCCCGCGCCCCGCGCCGGCCGAGCGTGCGACATGAGCACTACCACCGCCCACCGCTGATCCCGACCGGCGCCCGTGTCCGTGGCGCCCGCGACGCGGTCTTCCGCATGACCTTTCCCGCTTCTCCCGAGCCTGTCCAGCAATGGTCAGGCCTCCCATGGCAGCCGCCGGCTGCAGCCAGACCAGACCTCATTCTTGCCCATGATCAACATCACGCTCCCCGACGGCAGCCGCCGCGAATTCGAATCCCCCGTCTCGGTGATGCAGGTCGCCCAGTCGATCGGCGCCGGCCTGGCCAAGGCCACCATCGCCGGCCAGGTGGACGGCCAGCTGGTCGACGCCAGCGACGTCATCGACCATGACGCCAGCCTGCGCATCATCACCGCCAAGGACGCCGAAGGCGTGGAGATCATCCGCCACTCCTGCGCCCACCTGGTCGGGCACGCGGTCAAGCAGCTGTACCCGGAGGTCAAGATGGTGATCGGCCCGGTCATCGCCGAAGGCTTCTATTACGACATCTACAGCGAACGCCCGTTCACACCCGAGGACATGGCCGCGATCGAGCAGCGCATGCAGGAACTGATCGCGCAGGACTACGACGTGATCAAGAAGGTCACCCCGCGTGCGGAGGTGATCGAGGTCTTCGCCCAGCGCGGCGAGGAGTACAAGCTGCGCCTGATCGAGGACATGTCCGAGGACATCACCGCGATGGGCCTTTACTACCACCAGGAGTACGTGGACATGTGCCGCGGCCCGCACGTGCCCAACACCCGCTTCCTCAAGGCCTTCAAGCTGACCCGCATCTCCGGCGCCTACTGGCGCGGCGATGCCAAGAACGAGCAGCTGCAGCGCATCTACGGCACCGCCTGGGCCGACAAGAAGCAGCTCGATGCCTACATCCTGCGCATGGAAGAAGCCGACAAGCGCGACCATCGCCGCATCGGCAAGGCGCAGGATCTGTTCCACCTGCAGGAAGAGGCGCCCGGCCTGGTGTTCTGGCACCCCAAGGGGTGGTCGCTGTGGCAGGTGGTCGAGCAGTACATGCGCAAGGTCTATCGCGATAGCGGCTACGGCGAAGTGCGCTGCCCGCAGATCCTGGACGTGTCGCTGTGGCAGAAATCCGGCCACTGGGACAACTACCAGGACGCGATGTTCTTCACCGAATCGGAAAAGCGCACCTACGCGGTCAAGCCGATGAACTGCCCCGGCCACGTGCAGGTGTTCAACCAGGGCCTGCACAGCTACCGCGACCTGCCGATCCGCTACGGCGAGTTCGGCGCCTGCCACCGCAACGAGCCCTCCGGCGCGCTGCACGGCATCCTGCGCGTGCGCGGCTTCACCCAGGACGACGGGCACGTGTTCTGCCTGGAATCGCAGATCGAATCCGAAGTCACCGCCTTCCACCAGCAGGCGCTGGCGGTCTATACCGCGTTTGGCTTCGACGACATCCAGATCAAGATCGCGCTGCGCCCGGAAAAGCGCCTGGGCGACGACGCCACCTGGGACAAGGCCGAAGCCGCGCTACGCAGCGCGCTGGGCGTGTGTGGGGTGGAGTGGCAGGAGCTGCCGGGCGAGGGCGCCTTCTACGGCCCCAAGATCGAATACCACCTCAAGGACGCCATCGGCCGCACCTGGCAGTTGGGCACGATGCAGGTCGATTTCATGATGCCGGGCCGCCTCGGCGCCGAGTACGTGGACGAGAACAGCCAGAAGAAGCATCCGGTCATGCTGCACCGGGCCATCGTGGGCTCGATGGAGCGTTTCATCGGCATCCTGATCGAACACCACGCCGGCGCCTTCCCGTCCTGGCTGGCTCCGGTCCAGGTCGTTGTCGCCAACATCACCGACGCTCAGGCCGAATATGTGGACTCGGTTCGGAAAACCCTTGCAAATCAAGGCTTCCGTGTCAGCGCCGATTTGCGTAACGAGAAGATCGGTTATAAGATCCGCGAGCATACGCTGCAACGCGTGCCGTATCTGCTCGTGGTCGGCGACCGCGAGAAGGAAAATGGCGCCGTGGCCGTGCGGACGCGATCGGGCGAAGACCTTGGAACCATGACGGTTTCGGCCTTCATCGAGCGGCTGCAGGCAGAACAGGCAGCGTGAGCCAACCCCGGCCGGTCTGGATGATCCGGATGAGCCGGTTCGATTCCCCTGGGAGATTGCAATATCAGTACCCCTGACAACAAACAGAACCGCAAGAACCAAGAAATCCGTGTGCCGCGCGTCCGCGTGATCGGCAGCGACGGAGAGATGGTCGGCGTGTTGTCGCGCGACGAAGCGCTCGCCAAGGCCGAGGATGAAGGCCTGGATCTGGTCGAAATCCAGCCGCAGGCCGATCCGCCGGTCTGCAAGATCATGGATTTCGGCAAGTTCAAGTTCGAGCAGCAGAAGAAGGCCAACGAGGCCAAGAAGAAAACCAAGCAGGTCGAGATCAAGGAACTCAAGTTCCGGCCGGTCACCGACGAGGGCGACTACCAGATCAAGCTGCGCAACATGCGCCGCTTCCTGGAAGAGGGTGACAAGGTCAAGGTCAACATTCGCTTCCGTGGTCGCGAAATGAGCCACCAGGAACTGGGGCGCGAGATGGCTGCCCGGATCGAGGCCGACCTGGGCGACGAGATCATCATCGAGTCCCGCCCGCGCCTGGAAGGGCGGCAGATGGTCATGATGATCGCGCCCAAGAAGAAGGTCTGAAGCGCTGCACCGTGGCGGCCCCGACCGGGCTGGCCACGGTGACAATGACGCCGATTTGCAAGAATTCCCGGTAACGGGTAGACTGCGCGGCCCGGTTTTGCCGGGGCGCCGCGTGAGCGGTACCAGGACCTGTCCGGATCGTGTTCGATCAAGGACTTACAAGCAGGCAAGGGCAAGGATGGAAAGCGTGGTCGCAAGACTGCCGCCCGTGTCAGTGACAAAACACCATCAAGGACATAGCAATGCCCAAGATCAAGACCAACCGGGCGGCGGCCAAGCGTTTCCGCAAGACCGCCTCCGGCAAGTACAAGTGCGGCCACGCCAACCGTAGCCACATCCTCACGAAGAAAGCGACCAAGCGTAAGCGCAACCTGCGGCAGACGAACCACGTTCGTGCCGAGGACGCTGGCCGTCTCGATCGTATGCTTCCCTACCTCTGAGGACTGACCCATGGCACGAGTAAAGCGTGGCGTACAGGCGCGTCGCCGCCACAAGAAAATTCTGACCCTGGCAAAGGGCTACTACAACGCACGCCGCAAGGTCTTCCGCGTTGCCAAGCAGGCGGTCATCAAGGCGCAGCAGTACGCCTACATCGGCCGTAAGCAGAAGAAGCGTAATTTCCGTTCGCTGTGGATCACTCGCATCAATGCGGCTGCCCGCATCAACGGCCTGAGCTACAGCCGTTTCATGAATGGCCTGCTCAAGGCGGGTATCACCCTGGACCGCAAGGTGCTGGCCGATATCGCCGTGCACGACGCCGCCGGCTTTGCCGCGCTGGCCGAGAAGGCGAAGGGCGCGCTGGCGGCGTAAATGCAGGTCCCTCTGCAAGAGCCCGCACATCCATGTGCGGACTTCTTAACGAGATAGTCCCTCGCAGTAGCCCGCACGCCTTGTGTGCGAGTCCCTCGCAAGAGCCCGCACGCCGTATGTGCGAGTCCCTCGCAGGAGCCCGCACATCCATGTGCGGACTTTTGACAGAAGCGAGTCATCGTCAGTAGTCACACCTCGGTGCGGATGCTTTCGATGCGTGAAACGCAGAGATGCAGGGGGAAGGGCGCGAGTCCTTCCCCTTTTGCGTTTTTGCGAAGCCACCAGATGGGTGATGGCAGGTAGGTGCAGTGACAATGCGTTCCGGTGCATCCGGAAACACCGTTCGGCTAGCAGTTGAGGCGCAAGTGCAATGAGTGAAATTCAATCCCTGACCGAGCGCGCGCTGGCCGATGTCGCTGCCGCGCAGACGCCTGAGCAACTGGAAGCATTGCGGGTGGCCTTGCTGGGCAAGAGCGGCAGTGTTACCGCCCAACTCAAGCAGCTCGGCACGCTGCCGGCCGAGCAACGCAAGGCTGCCGGCGAGGCCATCAACCAGACCCGCGACGCGCTGACCGCAGCGTTGGCGCAGCGCAAGAACACGCTGGAAACCGCTGCATTGGACGCGCGCCTTGCCGGCGAGCGTATCGACGTCACCTTGCCGGGGCGTCGCAGCGAACGTGGCGGCCTGCACCCGGTCACGCGTACGCTCGAGCGCATCGTCGAAATCTTCGCGCGGCTGGGCTATGAGTTGTCCGATGGCCCGGAGATCGAAGACGACTGGCATAACTTCGAAGCGCTCAATTTTCCGCCGCACCATCCGGCGCGCGCGATGCACGACACCTTCTACTTTGGCGACGGCCGCCTGCTGCGCACGCATACCTCCGGCGTACAGGTGCGTTACATGGACGCACACAAACCGCCGTTGCGCATGATCGCCGCCGGCAAGGTGTATCGCTCCGATTCGGACCAGACCCACTCGCCGATGTTCCATCAGGTCGAAGGCCTGCTGGTGGATGAGCACTCCACCTTCGCCGACCTCAAGGGCACCTTGTCCGAGTTCGTGCGGGCGTTCTTCGAGCGCGATTTTGAGATGCGCTTCCGTCCCAGCTATTTCCCGTTCGTGGAGCCGGGCGCGGAAGTGGATATCGCCTGGCAACAGCCCGACGGCAGTACGCGCTGGCTGGAAGTGCTGGGCTGCGGCATGGTGCACCCGAACGTGCTGCGCAGCGTCGGCATCGACCCGGAGCGCTACACCGGCTTCGCCTTCGGTCTGGGCGTGGAGCGCTTCGCGATGCTGCGTTACGGGGTCAACGACCTGCGCGCGTTCTTCGAAAACGATGTGCGCTTTCTCAGGCAATTCGCCTGACGGCGGGGATTGGCGATTCGGGATTGGGGATTCGCAACGGCGCCCCGGTCCGCCCCAGACTCCCTCGACACGTTTCAGCTAATCCTCAATCCCGAATCCCCAATCCCGGCCCCTCATGAAATTCTCTGAAAATTGGCTGCGTAGCCACGTCCCGATCCAGGCCAGCCGTGAGGAGTTGGCTGCGACGCTGACCGCGATCGGTCTGGAGGTGGAAGAGGTCACACCCTTGGGTCAGGCGCTGGGCCAGGTAGTGGTGGCGCGGATCGTCGAAGCGGTGCGGCATCCCGAGGCCGATCGGCTGCAGGTCTGCAGTGTGGACGCAGGGCAGGGCGAGTTGCTGCAGATCGTGTGCGGCGCTCCCAACGCGCGCGCCGGTCTGGTAGCGCCGTTGGCGCTGGTCGGTGCGCAGATCGGCGAGCTCACCATCACCGCAGCCAAGCTGCGCGGTGTGGCATCCAACGGCATGCTGTGTTCGGCCAAAGAACTGGGCCTGGACAGCGATGCCTCCGGCCTGTTCGAGCTGCCTGACGACGCGCCGGTAGGGCAGGCGCTGGCCGAGTACCTCGGTCTGCCGGATGCCAGCATCGAGATCAAGCTCACTCCCAATCGCGCCGATTGCTTCAGCGTGCGCGGTATCGCCTTCGACGTGGCTGCTGCCTGCGCCAGCGAAGTGGTGGCGTTCGACGCCGCCGCGGTGGCGCCGGTGTCCACGCGGACGCTGGCGGTGGAGCTGGAGGCCGGCAAGGAAGCGCCACGCTACTGCGGGCGCGTGATCGAAGGCCTCGATCCGGCTGCGACCACGCCGCTGTGGCTGGCCGAGCGTCTGCGTCGCAGCGGCGTGCGCCCGGTGTCGTTGCTGGTGGACATCACCCAGTACGTGATGCTGGAGCTGGGGCAGCCGATGCATGCCTTCGATCTGGACACCTTGCAGGGCCCGATCGGCGTGCGCCGCTCGCGTGCCGGCGAGCAGCTGGCGTTGCTGGACGGGCGGCAAGTGACCCTGGACGACAGCTTCCTGACCATCACCGACGCCGGTCGCCCGGTGGCGCTGGCCGGGTTGATGGGCGGGCTGGACACGCGGGTCACCGAGACCACCCGCAACGTATTCCTGGAGTCGGCATACTTCGACCCGGCCGCGATCATGGGTCGCGGCCGCAAGCTCGGCCTGCACACCGATGCCGGCCATCGCTTCGAGCGTGGCGTGGACCCGGCGCTGGCGCCGCAGGCGATCGAAGTGGCTACCCGTCTGGTGCTGGAGCTGGCCGGCGGCACGCCGGGCCCGGTGGTGCATGCGCAACTCCCCGAGCATCTGCCCCAGGCCGCGCCGATCCTGCTGCGTCGTGCGCGCATCGCGCGCGTGCTCGGCATCCACATCGACGATGCGGATGTCGTGCGCATCCTGAGCGCGCTGGGCATGCAGCTCGCACCGGTGACCGAGGGCTGGCAGGTGATGGCGCCGAGCCGTCGCTTCGACATTGCCATCGAGGAAGACCTGATCGAGGAGCTGGCACGCATCCACGGGTACGACAGGGTGCCGACCACCTTGCCCGGCGGTGCCAGCCGGATCGCAATGCCCAGCGAGACACAGCTGGATGAGTTGAGCGTGCGCCGCCAGCTGGTGGCACGCGAACTGCAGGAAACCATCAACTATGCCTTCGTCGATGCCGCCCTACTGCAGCGCTGGCAATTGAGCGAGGGGCTGGTACCGCTGGCCAATCCGCTCAGCGCGGAACTCGCCATCATGCGTCCGCGGTTGCTGCCGGGCCTGGTGGCGACCCTGGGCCGCAATGCGGCGCGCCAGGCCGGGCGTGTGCGCCTATTCGAGCTGGGCAAGGTGTTCGCTGCGGGAGGCGATACCGGTGCGGCGCCGCGCGAGGCGCAGCATGTTGCCGCAGCCGTGTGCGGCGATGCCCTGGCACTGCAATGGGGCGAAACCGCGCGCAAGGTGGACTTCCACGATGTGAAGGGAGATCTGATGGCGCTGGCTGCGGCCAGTGGCGCGGTGCTGGAGTTCCGGCCGTCGACGCAGCCGTTCGGGCACCCGGGGCGTTCGGCCGACATCTACCGCGATGGCGCCTGCATTGGCTGGATCGGGCAGGTGCATCCGCGCCTGTGCAGGGCGATGGAGATCGACGTGGACGTGGTCGCTTTCGAACTGGAACTGGCGCCGCTGGTGCAGCGCGCCCTGCCGAGGGCTGGCGAATTGTCGCGGTTCCCGTCGGTACGCCGCGACCTCGCGTTCCTGGTACCGGAGCAGGTGAGTTGGGCGGCGCTGTCGGCCAGCGTGCAGGCCGCAGTAGGGCCCTTGCTGCGCGAGGTGCAGTTGTTTGACCGCTACGTCGGCCAGGGGGTCGAGCCAGGTTTCAAGAGTCTGGCTATGGGCTTGATTTTGCAGGATAACTCGCGCACTCTCACCGACCGGGATGTGGATGCGGTGGTCGCCGACGCGGTGGCTGTGGTGGAGCGCGAACACGGCGCCCGGATCCGGAGTTGAGGCGGTAACCAGGGGATTGGCATGGCATTGACGAAAGCGGAGATGGCCGAGCGTCTGTTCGACGAGGTCGGTCTGAACAAGCGCGAGGCAAAGGAATTTGTCGATGCGTTCTTCGACGTGCTGCGCGATGCGCTGGAGCAGGGCCGCCAGGTGAAGTTGTCGGGTTTCGGCAACTTCGACCTGCGGCGCAAGAATCAACGGCCCGGTCGCAATCCCAAGACCGGTGAGGAAATTCCGATCTCGGCCCGCACGGTGGTGACCTTCCGCCCGGGCCAGAAACTCAAGGAACGGGTGGAGGCTTATGCTGGATCCGGGCAGTAATCGCGAGCTACCGCCGATACCGGCCAAGCGCTACTTCACCATCGGTGAGGTGAGCGAGTTGTGCGACGTCAAGCCGCATGTGTTGCGCTACTGGGAAACGGAATTTCCGAGCCTGGAGCCGGTCAAGCGGCGTGGCAATCGACGCTATTACCAGCGCCACGACGTACTGATGGTGCGCCAGATCCGCGGCCTGCTCTACGAGCAGGGCTATACCATCGGCGGTGCACGCCTGCGCCTGGAGGGTGACGGGGCAAAAAGCGAATCGGCGCTGAGCAACCAGATCATCAAGCAGGTGCGCATGGAGCTGGAAGAAGTGCTGCAGTTGCTGCGCCGCTAGGAAAACGTTTCACAAAGCCGCTATAATCGCAGGCCGCCCTCGCGGCGGGATGCAGCATCTTCGGGGTATAGCGCAGCCTGGTAGCGCACTAGTCTGGGGGACTAGTGGTCGTCGGTTCGAATCCGGCTACCCCGACCAAACAACGAGCCCATGTCGTCATGACATGGGCTTTTTTGTTGCGTCGCAACATCCCTGCGTGCACGTCTTCACGCAGCCATGGATATGCTGATCGGCGTATCACGTGCAACGTGTGAAATTAGCGCTAGCGCTTGCTCCATGCGGTCCTGTCCGCTTTGGGCGTGCATCACATAACTGCGCTAAGTGACCGAAATCGCTTCAAAACATTGCACACGGATCTGGACGTGTATCACGTTTCGTTAACGCGCTATCGACGAACTTGAATCAATAGGCCAACGCCGTCAAAAAAATGGCGTGTTGCGCCTTGCGATGCGTGGGTTCTGTGCCATAGTGCAGTGCAACACGTCATCTCTGTCGTGACTCCGACATGTTCGGAGTGATCCTCTGTCGTACGTTCGTGCTGGCGCGTTGGCCGGTTGAATGCTGCGCGAGCTCCTGTCCAACCCAACCGAGGCAGCCAGCCACACGCATGAAAAAACTGATCGGACGATTCTGCCAAGTCCTGAGCCTGGTGCTGATCTGCTCGATGACACTGGGCGCCTGCAGCACTGGAAAAGACATGGCGACCTCGTTGCCGCTCCCGGATCCGCTGGCCATGTCTGCCGTGCAACCCGAGTATCGGCTCTCGCCAGGCGACCTGCTGCTGGTCAAGGTGTTCCAGATCGACGACCTGGAACGGCAGGTGCGCATCGATCAGAACGGTCACATCTCGCTGCCGCTGATCGGCGACGTCAATGCGGCTGGCCTGGGTGTCGGTGAGCTGGAAAAGATGGTCGCCGACAGGTATCGCAACGGCTATCTGCAGAACCCGCAAGTGTCGGTGTTCGTGCAGGAATCCAATGGCCGCCGCGTCACCGTGACCGGCGCAGTCACCGAGCCCGGGATCTACCCGGTCATCGGCGCGAATCTGACCCTGCAGCAGGCCGTCGCGCAGGCCAAGGGCGTCAGCACCGTGGCGAGCCGCGGCAACGTCATCGTGTTCCGCATGGTCAAGGGCCAGAAGATGATCGCGCGCTTCGATCTGACCGAGATCGAGAAGGGGACCAACCCCGACCCTGAGATCTACGGCGGCGACATCATCGTGGTGTATCGCTCGGATGCGCGCGTCTGGCTGCGCACCATGCTGGAACTGACCCCCTTGGTGATGGTGTGGCGCGCTTACCGATGAGTATGAATTCCGACAATCGTTCCTCGCCGTCGCAGCGCCATGGACAGCTCGAGCTGGCAGACGTGAGCCTGATGGACTACTGGCGTGCCCTGGTATCCCAGCGCTGGCTGATCGTCTCGATCACCGTGGCTGCAGTGGTGCTGGCGCTGGGCATTACCTTGCTGATGCCGGAGAAGTATCGCGCCACGAGCACGCTGCAGATCGAGCGCGATGCGCTCAATGTGGTCAACGTCGAAAACCTGATGCCGGTGGAGTCGCCGCAGGATCGCGACTTCTATCAGACCCAATACCAGTTGCTGCAGAGCCGCTCGCTTGCACGCGCGGTGATTCGTGAGGCCAGGCTCGATCAGGAGCCGGCGTTCAAGCAGCAGGTCGAGGACGCGCTGGCCAAGGCGGCCGCAAAGAACCCGGAGGCCGGCAAGTCGGTGGACTCGCGTCAGGCGATCATCGAGCGCAGCCTGACCGATACGCTGTTGGCCGGGCTGGTGGTGGAGCCGATCCTCAATTCGCGTCTGGTCTACGTCAACTACGATTCGCCCGATCCGGTACTGGCAGCCAAGATTGCCAACACCTATCCGAAGGTGTTCATCGTCAGCACGCAGCAGCGCCGCATGAAGGCGTCCTCCTTCGCCACCAAATTCCTGGCTGAACGCCTCGAACAACTGCGCGCCAAGGTGGAGGATTCGGAGAAGCAATTGGTGGCCTATTCCACCGAGGAGCAGATCGTTTCGGTGGGCGACGACAAGCCCTCGCTGCCGGCACAGAACCTGACCGACCTCAATGCGCTGCTGGCATCGGCGCAGGATGCGCGCATCAAGGCCGAAGCGGCATGGCGCCAGGCATCCAGCGGCGATGCGATGTCGCTGCCGCAGGTGCTCAGCAGCCCGCTGATCCAGACCTTGCGCGGCGAGCAGGTTCGTCTGACCAGCGAGTACCAGCAGAAGCTGTCGACCTTCAAGCCGGATTATCCGGAAATGCAGCGACTGAAGGCGCAGATCGAGGAGTCGCGGCGGCAGATCAATGGCGAGATCGTCAACGTGCGCCAGTCGCTCAAGGCCACCTATGACGCCTCCGTGCACCAGGAGCAACTGCTCAACGATCGAATTGCCGGCTTGCGCAACAACGAGCTCGACCTGCAGAGCCGCAGCATCCGCTACAACATGCTCAAGCGTGACGTCGATACCAACCGGCAGCTCTACGACGCACTCCTGCAGCGCTACAAGGAAATCGGCGTGGCCAGCAACGTTGGCGCCAACAACGTGACCATCGTCGACACCGCAGATGTGCCTACGTCGAAGACTTCACCAAAATTGAAACTGAACCTCGCCTTGGGCTTCATCTTTGGCGTATTCCTGGGGCTGGCGGTGGCGTTGGTGCGTTACTTCCTGCGCGGTACCGGACAGGAACCGCGAGTGAACTGACATCGTGGTGTTGCAAAACGGTGGTTAATTGAAGTGACAACCGATTCAGCGTGGCAAAGAAGGGATCCAGTATGTTGCGGACTCTTCCAATGGAAAGTTTGTCTCTGTTGAAACAAAGGGCTGTCGGGCGATCTGGGGTCGGTAGGTATTACCGCGTGATCGCCCGGCGGAGATGATTGAAAGCTCGCGTGCGCTTCGTATGTTCCCCCGCATGCACCGTATCGAGTTTGGAGGACATCCCCATGCTTTTGGCAGACCTCAGTAGCGCGACCTACACGACTTCCTCGCCGCGATTGTTGTCCAAGTACTCGGCTGCAGCCGATCTGGTACTGCGCGTCTTCGACCTGACCATGGTGGTCGTCTCGGGACTGATCGCCTACCGCATCGTGTTCGGTACCTGGGTGCCGGCCGCTCCGTATCGTGTCGCCATCGCCACCACGCTGTTGTATTCGGTGATCTGCTTCGCGCTGTTTCCGTTGTATCGCAGCTGGCGCGGACGTGGGCTGCTGCGCGAGCTGATGGTGCTTGGCGGCGCGTTCGGCGGTGTGTTCGCGCTATTCGCGGTGCATGCGCTGATCGTGCAGGTAGGTGAGCAGGTGTCGCGTGGCTGGATCGGGCTGTGGTTCGTCGGTGGTTTGGCATCGCTGGTGGCTGCGCGGACCTTGCTGCGTGGCTTTCTGAATCACCTGCGTGCGCAGGGCGTGGATGTGCAGCGGGTGGTGGTGGTCGGATTGCGTCACCCGGTGATGAAGATCAACCATTATCTGAGCCGCAATTCCTGGGTCGGCATGAATCTGGTGGGCTATTTCCGTACCCCCTACGACATCGCCGTGACCGAGCAGCGCCAGTCGCTGCCCTGCCTGGGCGAGCCGGATGCCTTGATCGATTACCTGAAGCAGAACCAGGTCGAGCAGGTCTGGATCTCGCTGCCGCTGGGCGAGCGCGACCACATCAAGCAGTTGCTGCAGCGGCTGGATCGCTATCCGATCAACGTGAAGCTGGTGCCCGATCTGTTCGACTTCGGTCTGTTGAACCAGTCCGGCGAGCAGATCGGCAATACCCCGGTGATCAACCTGCGCCAGGGCGGTGTGGACCGCGACAACTACTTCGTGGTCGCCAAGGCCTTGCAGGACAAGATCCTTGCGGTGATCGCACTGATGGGCCTGTGGCCGCTGATGGCGGCGATTGCGGTTGGCGTGAAGCTGAGTTCGCCGGGGCCGGTGTTCTTCCGCCAGCGTCGCCATGGCCTGGGCGGCCGCGAATTTCATATGTACAAGTTCCGTTCCATGCGCGTGCACGACGATCATGGCCCGACCATCCAGCAGGCTACCCGCAACGACAGCCGCATCACCCGCTTCGGTGCCTTCCTGCGGCGTAGCAGCCTGGACGAGCTGCCGCAGATCTTCAATGTGCTGGGTGGCAGCATGTCCATCGTGGGTCCGCGCCCGCATGCGGCGCAACACAACACCCATTACGAAAAGCTGATCAATCACTACATGCAGCGCCATTACGTCAAGCCGGGTATCACCGGGTGGGCGCAGGTGAACGGTTTCCGCGGCGAGACTCCGGAGCTGCGGACGATGAAGAAGCGTATCCAGTACGACCTGGACTACATCCGTCGCTGGTCGTTGTGGCTGGATATCCGCATCATCGTGCTGACTGCCGTGCGCGTGCTCGGACAGAAGACAGCGTACTGATGAGGGCCGGACGCATGCGAACTGGCGCGTCCGGCGTCTGCGGCGGCTGCGTGACAGCCGCCGCATTTCCGCAGGCGGCCGCATGTTGATCCGGATGGACGAGCAGACGCGTGTGCGCTGGCACAACGCGTTGATCGAGCTGACGTTGCTGGTGGGCGTGGGCTACAACCTGGTATTGGCACTGATCAACGCCAATGTGTTCACCGTCAGACCGGTGATCACCTATGCGGTCGAATTCCTCGTCTACGGCGCCTGCTTCCTGCTCGGTCTGGGCTCGCTCAGCCGCAAGCGTCTGGCGCTGATCATCAGCGGGCTGGGACTGGTGGTATTGCTGATGTTCGTCCGGTTCCTGGTGAACTGGCAGATCGATCCGAAATTCTTCCGCGACGCACTGGTGGTGTTCGCGTTCGTGGTGCTCGGGTCTGCCTACACCGGTTCGCTGCCCAAGTTGTTCATCCGCATGACCATCATCGTGTCGCTGGTCGCCGCGTTCGAGCTGGCGATGCCCATCGCATACGGCGACCTGGTCAATCCGAAGAGCTTCTTCGTCAATGCGCGTGGCATGGCCGCAGAGGGATTCTGGAACGAGGACAGCAATCTGTTCGTCAGCGCGACACGCCCTGGTGAGCGGAACTTCCTGCCGGGTTCCAATCTTCCGCGCGCCTCCTCGATGTTCATCGAGCCGGTGACCATGGGCAACTACATCTGTTTCTTCACTGCCATCGTGCTGGTGTTCTGGCGTTGGATGCGTCCGGCGGCGCTGCTCCTGTCGGTTGGCTTGATCGGCTTCATGATTGTCGCTTCAGACGGGCGACTGGCCGCCGGTACATGCGTGTTGATGGTGCTGCTGGCGCCACTGTTGAAACGTCTGGACCAGCGATTGGCGTTCCTGCTGTTCTTGCTGGTGATCATGAGCGCGTGGTTGCTGGTCTGGGTCACCGGCATCACGGCATACCAGGACACCACCATGGGACGGGTGTTCTTCACCGTCAATTCGATGAACAATCTGTCGTTCAATTCGTGGTTGGGGCTGGACTTCGCGCAGGCGTATCGCTACTTCGATAGCGGGATTTCGTACTTCATCGCATCGCAATCCATCATTGGGGTGCTGGCCTTCCTGTTGTCGTATTCGTTCCTGCTGCTGATGCCGAGCAAGGAAGGGCAGCAGTTCAAGAACCTGGCCATCTTCGCGTTTTCGCTGAGTCTGTTGGTTTCCAACGGCTACTTCTCGATCAAGACTTCGGCACTGTGGTGGTTCGTATGCGGTTGTCTATGGCATCTGCGCCCGACCTGGTCCGCTGCGACCGTCGCCTCTGTGCCGAGCGGGGACGATGCGAATCACGCGCACGCCGGGACACCGATGCCCGCCGGAGCGGTGCGATGAGCAGCGTCGCCTCCGCTGCGGGCGGTACACGCCCAGCCGAGCTGCAGGCGACCGGCGGCGGGCGTGCACGTGATCCGCGCATCGATGCCGCCAAGGCGATTGCGATCCTGTTGGTGGTGTTCTGCCATGCCAAGGGCGTGCCGCACGGCATGACCTTGTTCGCCTACAGTTTCCATGTGCCGCTGTTCTTCCTGGTGTCAGGGTGGTTGGCGGCCGGTTATGCTTCGCGCACGACCAATCTGGCGCAGACCATCGCAAAGCAGGCGCGCAGCCTGTTGCTTCCCTACGCGACGTTTTATCTGTTGGGTTATGCGTACTGGCTGTTGACCCGGAACATCGGCGAGAAAGCCGCGCGTTGGGGCAGCCATCCGTGGTGGGAGCCGATCGTATCGCTGTTCACCGGCATCGGCCCGGACCTGTACGTGCAGCCGCCGCTGTGGTTCCTGCCGGTGATGCTGGTGACGGCGATCGCCTACCTGCTGTTGCGCCGCCTGTTGCCGCCGGTGGCGATCGCGCTGCTGGCGCTGCCGCTGGCATGGGGATGGATGCACTGGTTCCCGGGCCAGGGCATGCGGCTTTTCTTCGGCCTGGATGTACTACCGGTGTCGCTGTGCTTCTATGCGCTGGGCGCCTTGCTGGTCCACGTATCGCCGCATCTGCCCAGGACACTGCCGGCAAGCGCGCTGGTGACGGTGCTGCTGGCCTCGGTGCTTGTGTGGCTGTCGCAGCGCAACGGCCGCATCGACGTCAATATGCTGCAGTTCGGGCACGCACATGGGCTGTTCCTGCTCAGCGCGGTGCTGGGCTCGTTGATGGTGATCTGCGCGGCGCGGTTGGTGCAGAGTTGGTCCTGGATCCAGTGGATCGGCCGCAATACGCTGCTGATCCTGTGCACGCACATGCTGGTGTTCTTCGTACTGTCGGGCGTGGCCGCGCTGGCAGGCGGGTTTGGCGGGGCGCGTCCCGGCCTGGGTTGGGCGGTGTTCGTCACCCTGTTCGCGCTGGCCGCGTGCGTGCCCATGCGCTGGATACTGATGCGTTTCGCGCCGTGGACCTTGGGTGCGCGTGCGGTGGCGGCATGACTGGCGCTGCAGCATGAGGGCCGCGCCGTTGAGCGCGGTGGCGATCGCTGCCGCGGCGCCGATGCGTGCAGTGCTGGTGCGGGTGGTGCCCTGGATGTTGGGGTTGAAGGGTCGATGACGGGTTCCGGGATCATCAGCTGCGGTGGCGCGTGCGCCGCTGGCACAGGAGAGTGGTGTCAATGAAAGTGGTGCATGTCGTCCGCCAATTCCATCCTTCGATCGGAGGTATGGAGGAGGTCGTCCTCAACGTGGCTCGGCAGCATCGGGCCATCAGTGCCGATGCGGTGGAAATCGTCACCCTGGATCGGGTCTTCACCGATCCAGGGGCACGGCTCGCGTCGCAGGACGTCCACCAGGGCCTGCCGATTCGGCGGATCGGCTACCGTGGTTCGTCGCGGTATCCACTGGCGCCTTCGGTGTTGAGCGCCATCGGTTCCGCCGATCTGGTGCACCTGCACGGCATCGACTTCTTCTACGACTACCTCGCACTGACCAAGCCGCTGCACGGCAAGCCGATGGTGGTCTCCACCCATGGCGGGTTCTTCCATACCGCCTACGCATCGCGCCTGAAGCAGCTCTGGTTCCAGACCCTGACCCGTGCCTCGGCTCTCGCGTACGCGCGGGTGATTGCGACCAGCGAGAACGATGGCGATCTGTTCGCCAAGGTCGTGGCGCCGTCCCGTCTGCGGGTGATCGAGAACGGCGTGGACGTGGAGAAATATGCCGGGCAGGGCGCGTCGGCTCCCGGGCGGACCATGCTGTATTTCGGTCGCTGGTCGGTGAACAAGGGACTGATCGAAACCCTGGAGCTGTTGCAGGCCGCGCTTGCACGCGACTCGCAGTGGCGCCTGATCGTTGCCGGCCGCGAATACGATCTGAACGAGACGGATCTGCGCAAGGCGATTGCCGAGCGCGGTCTGCAGGACAAGGTGCAATTGAGCATGTCGCCGTCGCAGGAGCAGTTGCGTGCGCTGATGCAGCAGGCACAGTTCTTCGTTTGCCTGTCGCGGCACGAGGGCTTCGGTATCGCTGCGGTCGAGGCGATGAGCGCTGGCCTGATTCCGATCCTGAGCGACATTCCACCGTTCGTGCGCCTGGCCACGGAATCGGGGCAGGGTGTGGTGGTCAATCGCGAGCGGATCGAGGCGGCCGCCGATCAAGTGCAGGCGCTGGCGCTGGCAGCGGACATCGACTTCGCCACGCGCCGCGCTGCCTCGATGGCGTATGTGAGCCGGTACGACTGGAAACACGTGGTGGGGCGCTACGTGGAGGAGTATCACGCTGCGCTGGGCACGCCGCGTCCGCAGGAGACGCGGCGATGAGCGAGCCTGCATCGACGGCGAAGAGGGCAGTGGCGCAGGCGCCGCATCTCACCGTGCTGTTCTCCACCGAGAAGCCCAACGCCAATACCAATCCTTACCTGACCCAGCTCTACGCGGCGCTGCCGGATGCGGTGCAGCTGCGCTTCTTCTCGATGCGCGATGCCTTGCTGTCGCGCTATGACGTGCTGCATCTGCATTGGCCGGAGTATCTGCTGCGGCATCCCAGTGCGGCAGGCACCCTGGCCAAGCAGGTCTGTGCGGCCCTGTTGCTGCTCAAGTTGCAGCTCACCGGTACGCCGATCGTACGCACCTTGCACAATCTGGCGCCGCACGAGGATCGCGGTTGGCGCGAACGCGCCTTGCTGGGCTGGATCGATCGGCTGACCCGGCGCTGGATCCGCATCAATGCGACCACGCCGCCGCGACCGCCGTTTACCGACACCATTCTGCATGGCCATTACCGCGACTGGTTCGCCACGATGGCGCAGGGCACCACCGTGCCCGGGCGGTTGCTGCATTTCGGTCTGATTCGCCCGTACAAGGGGGTGGAGACGCTGCTGGAGGTGATGCGCCAGGTGGACGATCCGCGGTTGAGTCTGCGCATCGTGGGCAACCCCGCCACACCGCACATGCGCAGCCTGGTCGAACAGGCCTGCGTGCAGGATCGGCGCATCGGTGCATTGCTCGCTTATGTGGAAGAGCCGGTGCTGGCGCACGAAGTGAGCGAGGCCGAGCTGGTGGTGTTGCCGTATCGGCAGATGCACAACTCCGGAACCCTGTTGTTGGCGCTGTCGCTGGCGCGGCCGGTGTTGGCGCCATGGAGCGAGTCGAACGCCGCCATCGCCGAGGAAGTGGGGCCGGGCTGGGTGTTCCTGTACGAGGACGAATTCGACGCGAGCTTGCTGGGCGGCATCCTGGATCGGGTGCGTGCCGCGCCGCGTGGCGCTGCGCCGGATCTGTCGCAGCGCGATTGGCCGCGGATCGGGCAACTGCATTACTGCACCTATCTGGAAGCGCTGGGCAAGGATGGAGACGTTGCGCCGTGACCGCGGACACCCCCACGACGCCGCCTCCCGCGCCGCCGCAGCGGAGCCTGGGCTCGCGTGCCGCCGGAGGTGCGGCGGTGACGATGCTGGGCCAGTCGGTCAAGATGGTGGTGCAGTTCGGCGGCATCATCCTGTTGGCGCGCCTGTTGACGCCATACGACTATGGCTTGATGGCGATGGTCACGGCGATCGTCGGGGCTGCGGAGATCCTGCGCGATTTCGGCCTGTCCGCCGCAGCGGTGCAAGCCAAACAGGTCAGTCGTGCGCAGCGCGACAACCTGTTCTGGATCAACAGCGGCATCGGGCTGCTGCTGTCGGTCGGCGTCTTCGCGTCGGCGCAGCTGATCGCCAACTTCTACAAGGAGCCGGCGCTCGTCACGATCTCGCAGGCGCTGGCCGTGACGTTCCTGATCAACGGCATGACCACGCAGTACCGCGCGCACCTGAGTCGCGGGCTGCGCTTCGGACAGGTGGCCCTGAGCGACGTGGGTTCGCAGGTCCTGGGCCTGGCGGCCGCGGTGGCTGCCGCGTTGCTGGGGTGGGGATACTGGGCACTGGTGGTGCAGCAGGTGGTGCAGGCAGCGGTCAACCTGGTGATCGCTGCGGGCTGCGCGCGCTGGTTGCCGGGTCGCTATCAGCGTTCCGCGCCGATGCGCGACTTCATGAGCTTCGGATGGAACCTGATGGCCGCGCAGTTGTTGGGATATGCCAGCCGTAACGTCGGGCAGGTGATCATCGGTTGGCGTGCAGGACCGGATGCGCTGGGCCTGTACAACCGCGCGTTCCAACTGTTGATGATGCCCTTGAACCAGATCAATGCGCCGGCGACGAGCGTGGCCTTGCCGGTGCTGTCGCAGCTTCAGGACGATCGCGAGCGTTTCGGTGCGTTCCTGCTGCGCGGTCAGACGGTGATGGTGCACCTGATCTTCGCCATGTTTGCCTTCGCCTGTGCGTTGGCGATGCCGTTGATCGTGCTGGTATTGGGCGAGCAATGGCGCGAGGCGGTGCCGCTGTTCCAGGTGCTGACCCTGGGCGGGATCTTCCAGACCGCGTCGTACGCCACTTACTGGGTGTTTCTTGCCCGCGGCCTGATGCGGCAGCAGTTGCTGTTCTCGCTGGTCAGCCGCCTGGTATTGATCGGCTGCATCTTCCTCGGCTCGCGCTGGGGCGCGATGGGCGTGGCGGTGGGGTATTCGTTCGGGCTGCTGGTGACCTGGCCGCTGTCGCTGATCTGGGTGGGCCGGATCTCCGACACGCCGGTAGGCGCATTGTTCGTCAATGCGGTCCGCGCGATGGTGGCCTATGGCCTGGCTGGCACCTGCGCCTACTACGCCTCGATCTCCGTTGGCGGCCCGTTGTGGCAGCAGTTGTCCGTCGGCGCGGCGGTCATGGCCGCCGCGTGCCTGTTGGCATTGGGCATCTGGCCAGCGTTCCGCCGCGACGTGATCTCCATCCTCAACATTCGCAAACTGTTGTCCCAGGCCAAGGCACACCGATGAGATCGACATCGCCTTCGCCAGCAGTGATGCATGCTCCCTCTCACTCATTCATAGGACACGGCCCATGAGCGACACACCCGCCGCCGCTTCCGGCATTCGCCGGCCCTGCTATCTGGTCTTGTCCGCACACGATTACCGCACGCCGCGCCGCGCCAACATCCACTTCATCACCGATCAACTCGCATTGCGCGGTACGACGCGTTTTTTTTCGCTGCGTTACAGCAGACTGTCGCGCATGAAGGGGGATATGCGTCTACCGTTGGACGAGACAGCCAATCGCGTGGTGACGCACAAAGGCGTCGACTGCTATCTCTGGCGCACCACGGTGCATCCGTTCAATACACGGCGGAGCTGGCTGCGTGCGGCCGAGGACGCGATGTTTCGCTGGTATGCGGCGCATCCCCCGCGTCAGCTGCTGGATTGGATGCGCGAGGCCGACGTGATCGTGTTCGAGAGCGGCATTGCGGTGGCTTTCATCGCCTTGGCCAAGCGCGTCAACCCGTCGGCCAAGTTGGTGTATCGCGCTTCCGATGGCCTGAGTACGATCAATGTGGCGTCCTATATCGAACGCGAGTTCGACCGGATGGCGCCGACGCTGGATGTGATCGCGCTGGTGTCCCCGGCAATGGCCGAGGAGGTGGCGAGCCGCGACAACGTCTATCACGTCGGTCATGGGGTGGATCACAACCTGGATCAGCTGGGTGATCCATCGCCGTACGGCGATGGCATTCACGCCGTTGCGGTTGGTTCGATGTTGTTCGATCCGGAGTTCTTCGTGGTCGCCAGCAAGGCGTTTCCGCAGGTCACCTTCCACGTCATCGGCTCCGGCATGGGGCGCCATCCCGGCTACGGCGACAACGTGGTGGTGTATGGCGAAATGAAGCACGCCGAGACCATCGGTTACATCAAGCACGCCCGCTTCGGTATCGCGCCTTATGCCTCCGAACAGGTGCCGGCGTACCTGGCCGACAGCTCGATGAAGCTGTTGCAGTACGACTTCTTCGGATTACCTGCGGTGTGCCCGAATGCGGTGGTCGGGCCGTATCAGTCGCGCTTTGGCTATACCCCGGGCGATGCCGATTCGATCGTCGCTGCGCTGAGACAGGCATTGGAGGCGCCGCACGTGCGTTACCGCCAGTGCTTGAACTGGGCCGATACCACCGACCGCGTGCTGGACCCGGCCGCGTATCCGGAGACGCGTTTGTACCCGCAGCAGGCCGGATCGGCTACGCATGCTTCCACGGAGGCTGCGCTTTCGCACTGATGCGGCGCACCTTATCTTTCGTTTCAGGAGACCCTTTGTAATGGCCAACGCTTTGCTGCAGAAATGGGTAGAACATGCCGAGCGCCGTGCATTGTTCTGGTGGCAGCCGAAAAACGCGGGCGTGAATATGGGAGACCACCTGTCCAAGGTGATCGTGTCCTGCGTGTTGTCGCTGCAGGACAAGACGTTGCTCGAAAAGCGTGATCTGAGCAGGAAGCTGATCGCGATCGGCTCGGTGCTGCACTTCGCCAAGGATGGCGACACCGTGTGGGGCAGCGGGATCAACGGCAAGATCCCGGCCGAGCGCAATGCCTTCAGCACGCTCGATGTACGTGCGGTTCGCGGCCCCAAGACCCGGCAGTTCCTGTTGGAGCGCGGCATCGCGGTGCCGGAGGTCTATGGCGATCCCGGATTACTGACGCCGATGTTCTTCCCGGCCGAGGCGCTGGGCCAGGTGCAGAAGCGTTCGTTGGCCATCGTGCCGCATTTCAACGAGCCGGTCGAAAAGTACAGCGCGTATGCCGAGCATCTGGTGTTCCCCAACGTCAAGCCGGCGACCTTCATGAGCCAGTTGCTTGGCGCGGAACTGGTCGTCAGCAGTTCGCTGCACGGGTTGATCCTCGCCGAGGCCTATGGCATTCCGGCGGTGTACCTGGATTGGGGTAACGGCGAAGACCGCTTCAAGTACGACGACTACTACTACGGTACCGGGCGCACTCAGTGGCATTCCGGCAATAGCGTGGAAGAGTGTCTGCAGTTGGGCGGCAACGGCAGCTTCGACGTGCAGGCGTTGCAGGCCGGTTTGCTGGCGGCGTTCCCTTACGATCTTTGGTGATCCGACGATGCAGAGCCAGGGGATGGATGTGGAGACGACCACGGCGGCCGGGCAGGCGGCGCCAGCGGGCGTGGTGATACCGCTGGGCGGCTTTGCGGTGATGTCCACGACCCAGGAGGCGTTTGCGCTGGACCTGTTCCATGCCCTGGCCGCGCAGCAACCGCGTCGGGTGTTCTTCGCCAACACCAATTTCGTGGTGCAGTGCCAGGGGCTGCGCATGCGCATGCGCGAGCCCAGCGTGCGTATCGTCAACGACGGCATCGGCATGGATCTGGCGGCACGCCTGATCCATGGCCGCCGCTTTGCCGGCAATCTCAATGGCACCGACCTGATCCCGTATCTGTGCCGGCAGAGCGCGCACCCGCTCAAATTCTTTCTGTTGGGCGGCCGGCCCGGCGTCGGCAAGACCGCTGCGGCCAGCTTGACCGACACCCTGGGGCAGCAGGTGGTCGGCATCTGCGATGGGTATGGGGAGTTCGCCGCCGCTGGCGAGGGGCTTGCCGAGCGCATCAACCGCTCCGGCGCAGACGTCTTGCTGGTGGCGTTCGGCAATCCGCTGCAGGAACGCTGGATCCTCGACCATAGCCACGCGCTGCGTGTGCCGTTGGTGTTCGGGGTCGGGGCGTTGCTCGACTTCCTTTCCGGCACCGCCAAACGGGCGCCCGATTGGGTGCGCAGGCTGCATCTGGAATGGATGTACCGGTTGCTCAACGAGCCGCGCCGCCTGCTCAAGCGTTACAGCTGGGATCTGCTGGTGTTCTTCCGTACCTGCCTGCGCGCGGGCAAGCATCTGCCCTGATGCGCGCCGGCTGGCGCTACCATGCGCCGATGCATCCGACCGCCGCTGCCCTCATTCGTTCGCTCGAACTGTCGCCACATCCGGAAGGCGGGTATTTCCGTCGCGTGTACACCTCGGCCCGCCAGGTTGACGACCACGGTCGGCTGCGTCCGGCGCTGACCGCGATCCGCTTTCTGCTCGGTGCCGGCGAATGCAGTGCCTGGCACCGGGTGGACGCGGACGAAAGCTGGCACTGGCAGCAGGGCGATGCGCTGGAGTTGCTGGTCTACGATGAAATCTGTGGACAGCTGCAGCGTGTGATCCTGGATGCCGCCGAACGGGGCCAGCCGATGCACGTCGTGCCTGCAGGGCACTGGCAGGCGGCGCGCCCGCTGGGCGAGTTCACCCTGGTGGGGTGCACGGTGGCGCCGGGTTTCGTCTGGGAAGGTTTTGCGCTGCTCGATGCGGCGTCGCCGCTGGCAGCGCACCTGGCAACGCTGGTCCCGCGCTGAGAGTGTGCGACCGAACGCTTCCCTAACGCGACGATGCTGCGCTTCACGTAATGTCCGCTCAAACCAGGGGGCGATGCGCGATGCGACACAGGGCAGCGGTATGGGGGGCGGGCTTGATGCTGGCGTCGTTGCTGGCGAGCGCCAGCGAGACGCCGCCGCACGCGGGCGGGGCGATGCCGCCGGTGGTCGATCTGGAGGCGATGGTCGTCCGTGGCGAGCAGCCCGGACCCGGGCTATGGAAGGTGAGCAAGGGCGAGCATGTGCTGTGGATTCTCGGCACGGTGTCGCCATTGCCCAAGCGGTTGCAATGGCGGTCGACCGAGGTGGAAACCATCATTGGGCAGTCCCAGCAGGTATTGATGGCGCCAACCGTCCAGGTCGATGCGGATCTGGGCCTGTTCGGAAAGCTGGCCCTGTTGCCGTCGGCCATGAAGGCGATGAAGAACGAGGACGGCCGCGAACTGAGCGAGGTGTTGCCGGCCGACCTGTATGCGCGGTGGAGCGTGGCCAAGGCGCGTTACCTGGGCAGGGATCGCGGCGTGGAACGCAAGCGCCCGATGCTGGCGGCCGGCGAGTTGTACCAGGCAGCGATCAAACGTTCCGGCCTGGCCCGCGCGCCGGTGATCTGGTCGGTGGTGGAGCGCGCAGCCAAGCGTGCGGGCATCAAGCCCACGCCCACGGCGCTGGACTACAAGGTCAAGGATCCACGCCAGGCGCTCAAGGAATTCCGTGCCGGCGGCATGGACGACACCGCGTGTTTCCGCAGCATCCTGGTGACGGTGGAGCGCGACCTGCCCACCATGGTCGAGCGTGCCAACGCCTGGTCGGTCGGCGATATCGAGGCGCTGCGCCAGCTGCCGCGCGAAGATCCGCAGGCCGCGTGCATGAGTGCGATGGCCAGTTCCGGTGCGGCCAGAAAGCGCGGCATCGACGATCTGGAGCGGCGCATGCGCGAGCATTGGTTGAGCATCGCCACCACCGCGTTGCAACGCAATCGCAGCACCTTCGCGGTGCTGCCGATCAGTCGGCTGACCGCAACCGATGGCTATCTGGCCCGCCTGCAGGCGCTGGGCTATGCGGTGGAGGCGCCTTGATCGTCTGATCCGGCGCGTCGCCCAGGTTGCGGGAGCCGAGCCCGTGCAAGGTGCTGGCGGTGCACCCGGACGGCGCTGTGGCGCGGTGCGGGGCGCATGCGCAGGACGGTGGAGCGCGGGCCGACCGGTTAGGACGGTGGTTGCAGTCACGGTATGCTGCGCGCCTTGTCGAATGGGAACGCCGTGTTGAACGCACTGCCGCTGCGCATCCTGGGCACCGGACGTCATGTCCCGGCGCGGGAAGTCACCTCGCATCAACTGGACGCGCGTTGGCAATTGCCGGCCGGAACCACTGCCAGCCGTGTGGGCGTGTTCACCCGTCACTATGTGGGGGAGGGCGAAACCGCGTCGTCGATGGGGGCCGCTGCAGCGCACCAGGCGCTGGCGAACGCCGGGCTCGAAGGCAGCCAGATCGATTGCCTGATCTCCGCTTGCGCCGTGATGGAACAACCGATTCCCTGTCAGGCGGTGTTGATCCAGCGTGCGCTGGGGCTGGGCGATTCCGGCATCCCCGCATTCGATGTCAATGCCACCTGCCTGAGCTTCCTGGTCGCATTGGAGATGGCCGCCGATGCGCTGGCGCTGGGCCGCTATCGGCGTGTACTCATCGTCTCCAGCGAAGTGGCATCGGCCGGTCTGGACGATGCCGTACCGGCCACCGCCGGATTGTTCGGCGATGGCGCTGCGGCTGTGGTGGTAGGGCGCAGCGCCGCCGATGAGACGTCGGCACTGTTGTGCAGTCGCCTCGCCAGCTACGGCAGCGGCGCAGACCTGTGCCGCATCGATGGCGGTGGCACCCGTGCGCCGCATGCCGATGCAAGCACGCCCCGGGCGTCGCGCGTGTTCCAGATGGACGGCCGCGGCGCCTATCGCTTCGCGGCACGGCACCTGCCGGCGTTCTGGACGCAGCTGCTGGACGAGGCGGGGATCGCGCCGACCGCGCTGCGCTGGCTGGTGCCGCATCAGGCCTCCGGGAGCGGACTGGATCATGTCGTGCAGACGCTCGGGCTGCCTGCCGACCAGGTGGTGCGCATTCTGCAGGGCACCGGCAACCAGGTAGCCGTTTCGCTGCCGCACGCCCTGCATCATGCGGTGGTCGATCGGCAGCTGCAGCGTGGCGAGCTGATCGCGTTGCTCGGCACCGGCGCCGGCCTGGCCATCGGCGGCATGGTCTTGCGCTACTGATGATGCCGCGGGTTTCCCTCGAACTGCTGCGGGTGGGCCATTGCCGGCATTGCGAACGCATGGTGCGCGCGGATGGACATTGGCATGCGGTCGAGTTCCCGGCCTTGAGCGTGCTGATCCGGCATCCGCAGCGCGGCGCACTGCTCTACGACACCGGATATGCGGCGCATTTCTTTCGCGCCACCGAGCCGTGGCCGGAGCGTCTGTACCGCTGGGCCACGCCGGTGACGCTGCCAACGCAGCAGACCCTGGAGGCGCAACTGGCGCGCCGTGGCGTGCAGCTGGACGAGATTGCCTGGTGCCTGATCTCGCACTTCCATGCCGACCATATCGGCGGCCTGCGCGACGTGCCGAATGCACGTTTCATCTGCCTGCGTGCGGATTACCAGCAGATGCGCAGCTGCTCGCGCCTGGGCGGCCTGCGCCGCGCCTTGCTGCCACAGCTGTTGCCGGAGGATTTCGATCGGCGCCTGCAGTTCGCCGAGCTGGCACCGCAGCGCGCATTGACCGGCGCCTGGCAGGGGCTGGGCGCTGCCTACGATCTGTTCGAGGATGGCAGCGTGCTCGCCGTCCCGTTGCCAGGCCATGTGCCTGGCCAGATGGGGCTATGGCTGCGCGACCAGCACGATCGCGAGGTGCTGCTGTGCGCCGATGCCGTGTGGTCGTCGGCCACCTGGCAGACCTTGCAATGGCCTGCCTGGCCCACCCGTTTGCTGATGCACGATTGGTCGGCGTTCCAGCGTACCGTGCGCCAGTTGCATCAGCTGTCGCAGGCGCACCCGGAGGTGGCGATCCTGCCCTCACACTGCCAGCCCAGTCTGGACCGTTATCAACCGGAGTGGCGATGAGCCTGCGGATTCTCGTGACCGGCGCATCCGGCTTCGTCGGCGGTGCCTTCCTGCGCCGTTTTCACGCGACGCCTGGCGTGGAAATCCACGGCATCGGGCGCCGCGCCAGCGACTTGCCCAACTATCACCGCATCGATCTTAGCCAGCCATTTGCGTTGGATTGGCGACCGGATGTGGTGATCCATGCCGCTGCGCTGGCCTCGCCGTGGGGAACGCGCGCGCAGTTCCATCGACACAATGTGCAGGCCACCGCCAATGTCGTCGATTTCTGCATGCGGCATGGTTGCCCGCGTTTGCTGTACGTCTCGTCCAGCTCGGTGTTCTACCGCGAGCAGCACCAGTACGACCTTGACGAGGACAGTCCGATCGGCCCGGCGTTCGTCAATACCTACGCGCACACCAAGTATCTGGGCGAAACCCTGCTCGATGCGTATCCGGGCCAGGCCGCGATACTGCGTCCGCGTGCGGTGTTCGGACCGGGCGACACGGTGCTGTTCCCGCGCGTGATTGCCGCGGCCCGCAAGGGCGCGCTGCCGCGTTTCGTCGGCCAGACCGAGCCGGTGATGGGCGATCTGATCTATATCGATACGCTGTGCGATTACCTGTACCGCGCCGCCACCGCGCCACGGCTGCAGCGGTCCTATAACCTGACCAATGCGCAGCCGGTGGATTTGCAGCAGCTGTTGCTGGACGTGCTGGCGCGCCTGCATCTGCCATTGCCGCAACGCGAGCTGCGCATCGGCACCGCGTTGCGCATGGCCAGCGTGGTGGAGGGTGCGTACCGGCTACTGCGGCTGCGCGGCGAGCCGCCGATCACGCGCTTCGGGGTGGGCGCCTTCGCTTACTCCAAGACTTTCAACCCGCAGCGCACGCTGGCCGATCTGGGAACGCCTAGTGTCGGCCTGGAGGAGGGGTTGGACGCATTCGTCCGCTGGCAGGCGGCGCAATGGGCTTAGTGTCGGCGGTGGCGGCGCTGTATCTGCTGTTGCTCCTGACCAAGGCGGCGGCTGCGCTATGGGTGATGCGTGGCGCGCGCGCGATGCCGGCGCAGTCCGGGTGGGGCGAGCAGGCGCAGGTGGCCATCCTGCAGCCGATTCTTGGCGGCGATGCGCACCTGCAGCAGGTACTCGCCGCCAACCTGCAGGCGCTGCCGCAGGCACACTTTTTCTGGCTGCTGGATGCCGACGATCGCGCCGGCAACGCGGTGGCAGACGCATTGGTGACGATGCATCCGCAACTGCGCATCAGCCGCATGCAGGTACCCGCCGCGCCCCCACAGCTCAACCCGAAGGCATGGAAGCTGGAGTATGCGCTTGCACGGGTGCAGGCGCCGATCAGCCTGATCCTGGACGACGATGCGCAGCTGGACGCACCCGCGTTGGCGCAGTTGCTGCGCGACCTGCAGCACGCCGATCTGGTGACGGCGCTGCCGTACTACCGCGACGGCGATCGCTTTGCCGCACGGCTCCTGGCGCAATTCGTCAACAACAACGCTGCGCTCACCTATCTGGGCTGGTTGCCGTTCGCCGCGCCGCTGACCATCAACGGCATGTGCTACGCCGCGCGCACCGAGTGTTTGCGCGCCTGGGGCGGTTTTGCCGGGGTGTTGGAGCAGCTCACCGACGATCTGGCGGTGGCCGAGCTGGTGCGCGAGCGCGGCGGCCGCATCCGGCAATCCGTCGCGCCGGTGGCGATGCGGACCGCCTTGCCGGACCTGCCCAGCTACGTACGGCAGATGCATCGATGGATGCTGTTCGCGGTGCTCCTGCTGCGCCGTCAACGCGGCGGTGCCGCCGCTGCCATCTCGGTGCTGCAAGGGCTGCCGCCGCTGCTGCTGGTGAGCGTGTTGCTTGGCATCTGCGTGCAGCCCAGCGGCTGGTCCATCGCATGCGGGCTGGCGACCTTGCTGCTGCGCGCGCTGTTGCTGTGCCTGGTGCAATGGCGCGCCAGCGGCGCGGCGCGTCACCGCCCGCTGCTGTCGGTGCTGGCCGAATGCCTGCAGCCGCTGCACCTGCTGCACGCGGCCTGCGTGCGCAGCATCGCCTGGCGCACCCGGCGTTACCGCGTGTTGGCCGATGGGCGCTTCCGTGCGCAGTGACGCGCCTGCGTTGCAGATCGCCTTCCTCACCGGGCAGAGCGATCCGGCGAGCTGCGCGTTGAGCGCGCAGCAACACGATTTCCTGCATCGGCTGCAGGGCGATGGCCGGCTGCTGGTCGCGTGCAATTACCCGTACCGTGCCGGCATGGCGTCGCACCGTCGCATTCCGCTGTGGCGCGCCAGCGTCTCCAACGCGCGCCAGTACCTGGCCGCGCGCGCCGCGCGCATGCCGCAGGACGATCGCCTGCGGGTGCAGGCAATGCTGGCGCAGGCGCCGATGACCGTGCTGCTGGCCGGTAGCTGCGGACTGCAGCTGCTCACCGCGCTGCAGCTGCCGCAGGATCTGCGTGCGCGTCTGGCGGTGTTCGCGTTCGGTCCGGTCTGCCATGCGCCGGCCACCTTCGCGCAGTTGTACAGCGTGCAGGGGCGTGGCGACTGGATATCGCGCGCGTTGTTTCGCGGGCCGGTGCAGTTGGCACCGGCCTGCGGGCATATGGATTACCTGCGCAACGCGGCGGTGCTGTCCGCCTGCCAGGCCTTCGTCGCCGACATCGAGCAGACGCTGCGGGGCAGGGCGCATGCGCATTGACCTGATCGCCCCGCCGTACAGCGGGCACCTGCATCCGATCCTGGCCATCGCCCGCCAGCTTGCGCCACATCATGAGGTGCATGTGATCAGCACGCCGGCGGCGCAGACGCGGATCCGGGACTGCGGGCTGCGCGGCGCGGAGCTGCTGGATGCGCAAGCCGACCGGATCTTGCTGGACATCGCCAATCCGCCGCACGCGGTGGGACACAACCCCTTGCGTCTGCGTCGGCAACTGCACAACGCGCTGGGGTTGATGGCACAGGTAGGAGATGCGCTGCAGAGGCGTTGGCGTGTGCAACGGCCGGATCTGGTGATCGCCGACTTCACCCTGCCCAGCGCCGGCCTGGCCGCGCAGGCGATGGGCATCGCGTGGTGGACCAGCATGCCATCACCCTGCGTGATCGAAACCGCAGACGGCCCGCCGGCCTACTTCGGCGGCCTGCTACCGGCTGCCACCGCACGCCAGCGGGTCGGGCATGCGCTCGCGCGACGGCTCACGCGCGGCTTCAAGCGCAGCCTGCATGTCTGCTATCGGCGGCAGATGCGCGCCTGCGGATTGCCGGCGCTGTACCGCAGCGATGGCAGCGAAGCGGTGTATTCGCCGCACTGCATCCTGGCCTTGGGGCTGCCGTCGTTCGAGTTCGCACGGCGTTGGCCCGCCGTGCTGCGCTTTGTCGGGCCGCAGTTGTGCACGCCCCCGTCGGCGGTGGAGGCGCCGCCGTTCGTCGCCGGACGGCGGCATGTGCTGGTGACATTGGGGACGCACCTGCAATGGGTCAAACAGCGTATGGATGCGGTACTGCGCGCGTTGGCGCCGCAGTTTCCCGATACCGTGTTCCACTTCAGCGATGGCGACACCGCCGCACCGCAACGGCCGGCGGACGGCAACTATCGACGGTTGCCATACGTGGATTACGCGCAGCATCTGCATCGCTACGCGCTGGTGGTCCACCACGGCGGGGCGGGCATCCTGTATGCCTGCCTGGATGCGGGGCTGCCGGCGATCGTGTATCCACTGGACTACGACCAGTTCGATCACGCGGCGCGACTGCAGGTCGCCGACGCGGCCTGGTGGCTGCGGGACCTGGACGGACTGCCGGCGCTCCTGCACGAGGCGTTGGCGTCTACCGCGCCGGGCCCGGGCGTACGCCGCCTGCAGTCGGAATTGCATGCATTGCAGGCCAGTGCGCGTGTCACGGCGTTGGTGGAGGCGTTTGAACACACTGGCGCGCTACCAGCGTAGATGTTCGGCGTGCGATGCGGCGGGTTGAAGCGGCCATCGTTTGCGGTGCCAGCATGCTGCGGTGATTGCGGAAACCAGCTGACAGGACCGCTACGCCGCTGCCGGGCGATGCCCGGAATCGGCAGAAGCCGTTCGTATGCTCCGCGTCCATACCCGGCGATGGCGCGTTCGTTCTGCTGGCCGCTGTCGGGCTCCAGGCGCGCGGCGCCTGGTTCAACGCGTCAATCAGGATGCGCCGTCGGATCAGTCGTCGAAAACCCCTGCACGCAGCGTGGATGCCGGTTTCCCTGCTGCCGCCAATGATCGGTTGGCGGCAGGGGCGGCCCAGGCTCAGCCCGCTGCGGCGTTCAAGGGCGGCGCGCTGTCGGCCATCAACTGCGGCCACCGCTTGAGCACGGCGGCGCGGATGCCGGCCTGGTCGATACCGGCTTCGGCCAGCAGGTCTTCGCGGCTGGCGTGGTGCTGGAAGCTGTCCGGCAGGCCCAGGTGCAGCATCGGCATCAGCACGCCCTCGGCATTGAGCAGTTCGGACACGCCCGAGCCCGCGCCGCCGGCCACCACGTTGTCTTCGATGGTGACGAAGCCGTCGTGGGTGCTGGCGAGCTCCAGCAGCATCGCCTTGTCCAACGGTTTGACGAAGCGCATGTTGACCACGGTCAGGCCGAGTTCGCGGCCCACCGCTTCGGCCGCGTCCACGGTCGCGCCGAAGCCGAGCAGGGCCACGCGCGTGCCGCTATGGCGCAGCTGCGCCTTGCCAATCGGCAGGGTGGTCAGCGAGGCATCCAGTGCCACGCCCGGCCCGGTGCCGCGCGGGTAGCGCACCGCGGCCGGGCCTTCGTACTGCACGCCGGTGCTGAGCATCTGGCGGCATTCGGCTTCGTCGGCCGGCGCCATCACCACCATGTGCGGCACGCAGCGCAGGAAGCTCAGGTCGAGATTGCCGGCATGGGTGGCGCCATCCGGGCCGACCACGCCGCCGCGGTCGATCGCGAACAGCACATCCAGCTTCTGTACCGCCACGTCGTGCACCAGCTGGTCGTAGCCGCGTTGCAGGAAGGTGGAATAGATCGCCACGACGGGTTTCGCGCCCTGGGTCGCCATGCCGGCCGCCAGCGTCACCGCATGCTGTTCGGCGATCGCCACGTCGAAGTAGCGCTGCGGATACTCCTTGCTGAAGCGCACCAGGCCCGAGCCCTCGCGCATCGCCGGCGTGATCACCAGCAGGCCCGGTTCGGCGGCCGCCATGTCGCAGACCCAGTCGCTGAACACATCGGTGTAGGTCGGCTTCCTGGCGCCGGCCTTGGCCACCAGGCCCTTGCTCGGATCGAAGGGGCCGACCGCGTGGTAGCCGATCTGGTCGCCTTCGGCCAGCTCGTAGCCCTTGCCCTTGGTGGTGACGACGTGCAGCAGCTGCGGGCCCTTGAGCGTCTTCAGGGTCTTGAGCGCGCTGACCAGACCGGGCAGGTCGTGGCCATCGATCGGACCGGTGTAGTGGAAGCCCATCTCTTCGAACAGCGTGGACGGCACGAACATGCCCTTCCAGTGTTCTTCCCAGCGCCGCACGAAGCGCGCCGTCGGGTTGTTCTTCTTGTCGCCGAGGATCTTCTTGCCGCCCTCGCGGATGGCGTTGAGGGTGCGGCTGCCGCTGGCACGGCCCAGCATCTTGGTCAGCCCGCCCACTGCTTCGGAGATCGACATGCGGTTGTCGTTGAGGATCACCAGCAGATTGGGCTCCGGATCCATGCCGCCGGCATGGTTGAGCGCCTCGTAGACCATGCCGGCGGTCATCGCGCCATCGCCGATCACCGCCACCACCTTGCGCTCGTCGCCAGTGCGCTGGGCGGCGATCGCCATGCCGAGCGCGGCCGAGATCGAGGTCGACGAATGGCCGACGCCGAAGGTGTCGTAGATGCTCTCCTCGCGCTTGGGGAACGGCGCCACGCCGTCCTTCTGCTTGACTGTATGGATCTGGTCGCGCCGGCCGGTGAGGATCTTGTGCGGGTAGGTCTGATGCCCGACGTCCCACACCAGCTGATCGACCGGGGTCTGATACAGGTAGTGCAGGGCCACGGTGAGTTCGATCACGCCCAGCCCGGCCGCGAAGTGCCCGCCGCTCTTGCCCACCGATTCGATGAGGTAGGCGCGCAGCTCGTCGGCGATCGCCGCAAGTTCGGCCTCGTCGAAGCGGCGCAGGTCGTCGGGGGTCTGGATGCGCGACAGGCGCGGATAGCGGGTGGAGTCGATCATCATCGTGTCAATCTGCTGAAACCACATTGTCCTCCCCATGCGAAGGCCCGGCAAGCAAACCGGTTCGGTTGTCGGCGTGCGGTGATGGCGGCGCGGGCCGTCATTGCTGGGTTGCGCCACGATCGCCCACGCCTGCGGCAATCTGCCGCACCCCCTGGTCGTTGGGTATCGGGGTGGCCGGGTGCGCGTATCGGCACTGTTCGCGCCGATCTGCCATGCACATCGGCGAGCGGCCCGGTGGTCGGATCGCGCAGTGGGCACCGTGGTGCCGCAGCCGCTTTGGGCGGCTGCCGGAATCGATCAGGCGGAGCGATGCGGCGGGTTTTGACGGCCGGTTCGGGCGCGCGCCTACAGCGAGAGTTTGGAGCGTTTGGGCAACTGCGCGCGCAGGAAGGCCATCTGATCGGACAGGATGTTGCGGTTGGACAGGATCAGGTGCTCGATCCAGCTTGGCCGGTACGGCACCGCCAGCAACGGCATGTGCGCCTGCTGCGGGGTGCGGTTGGCCTTGCGCGAATTGCACTGGAAGCAGGCGGTGACCACGTTTTCCCAGCTGTCGCGCCCGCCCTTGGAGACCGGCATGACATGGTCGCGGGTCAGATGCGGGCGGCTGAAATGCTGGCCGCAATACATGCACAATTGCGCGTCGCGCGCGAACAGGGCGGTGTTGCTCAAGGTCGGGGTGGGGTCCAGCGCGCGCGAACGCGCATGGCCGCGGGCGGCGATGATGGGGTGCAGGTCCAGCGTGCTGCGTTCGCCGGTCAGCCGCGAAATGCCACCGTGGATCTGCATGCAGGGCTCGCCCAGCGTCCAGGACACCGCATCGCGCGCATAGAGACAGGCCGCATCCTGCCAGTTGATCCAGTCCAGCACGCGGCCATGCGCATCGAGCGAAAGCAGACGCAGGGAAGGAGGTTGCCGGATCGCAGCGACAGCGTTGCCCGCGACCGGAGCAGGGCTGCCTCCGGGGACGATCACATCACCTGCGTGCGTGTCTGTCTCCATCGGGAAGACAGCTTATACCCGATCGTTGACAGTTTGTGTATCGCTGCGAAGGGCGTCGGCGCGGTCTGGCTATTGGGGATTAGCGCAGACCGACCAAGCGGCGATGCCGGGCGCCACTGTGGGGTCACTTCTCGGCCGCGACGTCTTGCCGATCGGTATGGCGTCGTCGCGGCCAGGTCCGCTCCTGCCGCGGCGGCGGCCGCGAGACGCGATTCAGCCTTCGCCGAACAGCTCTGCTTCCAGCGTCATCAGCGGGGCGGCGCCGCTGCGGATCGTGGCCGCGTGGGTCAGGGTGCGCGGCAGGATGCGGGCGAAATAGAAGCGGGCGGTCTCGCGCTTGCTGCGCTTGAAGTCGTCGCCGTGCGCGGAGGCATCGGCCGCTGCCACGCTACGTGCCCACCAATAGGCCAGCACCACATAGCCGGAATAGAACAGGTAGTCGTAACTTGCCGCGCCCAGCTCGTCGGGGTTGCGTGCGGCGCGGTCGAGCACGTCGCGGGTCAGCATGGCCCACTCGCTGGCCTTGTCGCGCAACGGTTTGATGAACTCGGCCAGCGCGGCATTGCCTTCCTGTGCCTTGGCGAAGGTGTCCAGCTCGGCCAGGAACAGCTTCAGCCCGGCAGCCTGGCTGGCAGCGGTCTTGCGGCCAATCAGGTCCAGCGCCTGGATGCCGGTGGTGCCTTCGTAGATGGTGGTGATGCGGGCATCGCGCGCCAGTTGCTCCATGCCGTATTCGCGGATATAGCCGTGGCCGCCGAAACACTGCAGTGCGTGGTAGGTGTTCTCGATCGACCACTCGGTCTGGCAGGCCTTGGAGATGGGGGTGAGGAAGCTCACCAGCGTTTCTGCGTCGGCACGTTCCTGCTCGCTGGCGCCGCGGTGGGCCACGTCGACCAGGCTGGCCGCGTGCAGTGCCAGCAGGCGGCTGCCTTCGGTCAAGGCCTTGATGGTCAGCAGCATGCGCCGCACATCCGGGTGCACGATGATCGGGTCGGCCGGCTTGTCGGGCGCCTTGGCGCCGCTGAGTGCACGCGACTGCAGGCGCTCGCGGGTATAGCGCAGCGCATTCTGGTAGGCGCGCTCGGACAGGCCGATCCCCTGCAGTCCCACGCTCAGGCGGGCCGTGTTCATCATCGTGAACATGGCCTGCAGCCCCTTGTGCGGCTGACCGACCAGGTAGCCCTGGGCACCCTCGAAATTCATCACGCAGGTCACCGATCCCTTGATGCCCATCTTGTGCTCGATCGAACCGCAATGCAGCGCATTGCGCTCGCCCACCACGCCGTCGCGGCCCACCTTGAACTTGGGGGTGACGAACAGCGAGATGCCCTTGGCGCCGGCGGGGGCGTCGGGCAACTTGGCCAACACCAGATGCACGATGTTGTCGGTGAGGTCGTGCTCGCCGGCGGTGATGAAGATCTTGGTGCCGGTGATGGCGTAGCTGCCGTCCGCGTTGGGCTCGGCGCGGGTCTTGAGCAGGCCGAGGTCGGTGCCGCAGTGCGGCTCGGTCAGGCACATGGTGCCGGTCCAGCGGCCATCGATCAGCGGCTTGAGGAACACCTGCTGTTGCCAGGCCTCGCCATGCTGGCGCAGCGCCTCGGTGGCGCCGTGCGAGAGCAGCGGGAAATTGCCCCAGGCCAGGTTGGCCGAGTTGATCATTTCGTTCAGTGGCACGCCCAGCAGATGCGGCATGCCCTGGCCACCGAACTCCGGCTCTGCGGTCAGCCCGTTCCAGCCGCCTTCGACGAACTGATCGTAGGCGGCGCGGAAGCCTGGCGGCGTGGTCACCGCATGGCTGCCCTTGTCGAACGCGCAGCCGATCTCGTCGCCGACGCTGTTCAGCGGTGCCAGCACCTGGCTGGTGAAACGGCCGGCCTCCTCGAGCACGGCATCGATGATGTCGGCGCTGGCTTCGGTATAGCCGAGCCGGGCGAACAGGGCGTCGGCGCCCAGGACATCGTGCAGGGCGAAGCGGAACTCGGTCAGCGGGGCGGTGTAGCTGCTCATGCGAAATCCTTCGAAGATTGGGGGGAGGGCGTGCGCGTCAGCGCAGCACGCCGTCGAGGCCGGGGGCCGGGCTGAGCGTGTTGCGCGACTGCACCGCGAACTCGCGTTGTTTCTTGTCCTGCGGGCTGGCCCATACCGTGCCCTTGAGGGTGTACGGCAGCGAGCGGCCGCCGGCGAGCACGTCGGCGACGGTGATCCGGCCCAGCGAGGTGGGTTGCACGCTGACCGTCACCACATCGGCGGTCTCCGGACCGATCGAGATGCCCACCGTCTGGTCGAGCTTGCCGGCCAATTGATCGCCTGCAGAGATGTCCAGCGCCACGCGTTCGAACTGCATCGGGATGCTGCTGTAGTTCTGCAGGCGCAGGTCGAGCGACCAGGAGCCGTCGGCGCGCACGGTGAGCTGCTGGATGCTGGCGGCCGGCTCGGACACGCGGCGGACCGCGCCGCCGCAGGCGCTCAGCAGCAGGCCGCAGGCCAGCGACACGATCAGGAGACGAGAGACACGACGCATGCGGCGGAATCCTTGGCGGATGAGACGGTGCCAAGAATACTACGCAGTATGGGCATCGCCGCGCGGCCGCCGGGCGGGCCGTGGAGAGTCAGCGCAGCGGTGCGGCCACGATCAGTGGTGACAGGTCGTAGCCCATCTGCGCGGCCTGCGCCTTGAGCTGCTCGAACCGGGCGCGTTCCATCTGCGGCGAACGCGACAGGATCCACAGGTAGTTGCGATCCGGCTCGCCGACCACCGCCCATTGATATTCCGGGTCGAGGGCGATCACCCAGTAATCGGCCCACACCAGCGGTAACCAGCTCAGCCACTCGGGAGCGAAACGGACCTGCAACTGGCCGGGATGGCCTTCGACCGGACGCGCCACTCCGTCGGCCTGGGCCAGCGTGCCGTCGGCGGTGCGGCAGCCATTGCGGACCCCGATCAGCCCATCGTCGCGCAGCGTGTAGCTGGCGGTGATGTCGCTGCGGCACTTCTTCTGGAACGACACCGGCAGGTGCGCGATTTCATGCCACTGCCCGGCATAGCGCGAGATCTCCAGCTGCGTCACCGCGCGCACCGGCTGCTGCGCAAACGCCGCCGATGGCAACAGGACAAGGCACGACAACAGCAGGCGAGGCAGGCGCATGGCGATCTCCGGTGGACGCGCGCAGGCTAGGCCATGGACCCTGCCACGCGGCGTGAACCGGTCCCAGGAATCGGGGCGGAAGGCGGGCGCACAACAAACTTCGTCACAACGCTTGCCCAAAGTGCGGCTGCTCGCTATGATGCGCGTCCTCGCAACGCAGGCAGCATGTTGCGACAGTGGCCGAGTAGCTCAGTTGGTAGAGCAGGGGATTGAAAATCCCCGTGTCGGCGGTTCGATTCCGTCCTCGGCCACCATTTCTAAGTATTGCAGCGCAGGCGTTTCGCCCCTTCTGTGCGCTGTTGACCCCAAAGCCTTCCCGTTGATTTGATCCGATTTTGCACCAGTTGCCAAAGTCGGTAAACGTGCTGCGTCGATCGCCAGGTGTTCCGGTGACAGGTGAGCGTAGCGCAAGACCGATTGGTAAGAGCGCCATCCGCCCAGCTCCATGAGCGACCGCAGCGAAGTGCCGGCCATCACGTGCCAGCTGGCCCATGTGTGCCGCAGATCGTGCCAACGCAATGGCGCGATGCGTGCACGACGCTGTGCTGCCTTGAAACCGTGGTTGTTGCCGCGGTCGTATGGCTCACCTTCATCGTTCGGAAACACCCAGCGCGGGTGCTTGCCCTTCTGGGTGGCCAGCACGGCCATTGCTTGATCGTTGAGTGGCGAGCCGATCGCGCGCTTGGCCTTGACCTGGGTGCCGGCCACCCAAGCCACCTTGCGGCGCAGATCGATCCGGCTCCATTCCAGGCGCAAGACATTTTGCTCGCGCCAGCCAGTGGCCAGTGCAAATAGGTAGGGCGCCCGAAGATGCTCGGCCAATTCGCCGTGCAGCCGCTCGGCCTCTTTGACGGTAAGCCACCGGTAGTCTTCTTTCGGTTTGCCGTTCTCCTGCAGACGCATCGCGGGAACATGGTCGAGCCATCCCCAGCTGTGCGCCGCGCGCAGGATGGAACGCACCAGTGCAAGCATCTTCTCCGCGGTGCAACGGGAGGTTGTGCGCTCGTCCTTGCGGCCAGCGCGCTTGACGCGCGGCTCGGCCATGCGGAGGACCAACAGCTTTGCAAGCAGATCCGAGTCGATCTCCCCCAGCTTCTTCTCACGCAGATGGGAGTCGAGCCAGCGCAGGTTATGTAGGTCCTTGCCGAGGCTTCGCTTGGCCTGCTTGTCGGCCAGCCAGCGTGGCACGGCTTCCACCCACCTGCGCTGCGGTTTCTCGCCTAGGCGGCTCGTGCGGTACGTCTCCGCGTGGAGCTTTGAAGCCCACTCGGTTGCGAGCGTCCGGTCGGCAGTCCCAGTGCTTCGAAATACGCGCTGTCCGCTTGGGTCGGTGTAGCGGACGTGCCAGATGCCTTTTTTGCCGCGCTGAGTGAGGGTGTAGGGACTTCTTGCCATGGTTCACCAGAGAGATATGCATCGAGTGCTGCTTTATGAAACCGCCACCTGCCGCCAAGTTTGCGTCCAGGCGGGTGTTTGCGTGCTTTCATCATTGCCCGCAGGGTGACTGGGTGCAGCTGCAAATAGTCGGCTGCCTGGGGCAGGGTCATTACTTCGGTCGTCTCGGACTCACCCATGTGCCGTCTCCATGTTCTCGACCTTCGCCAAGCCGTCGAGGTAGTAGTTCAATCGCCGCTGATCGCCGGGGTACTGCTCGGCGCACCTCTCTGCGGCCTGGCGCCAGTCATCGGCAGTGGGTTTCGGCTTGATGCCGAGCGGGATCTGGGTGTCGGCCGACTTCATTGTTCGATCCTCCGGAAGCTGATGACCCACACCCAGGGGTTGGCGTCCCAGTTGCCGCCGGTGCTGGTCCAGATGTCGCGGAAGTCGTCGCGGTAGGTGCGGTTGCGCGTGTAGTCCACGTTGTCGCCGGCGCCCTCGCGCTGTGCATCGGCCTCGCTGATCGCCTGCAGCCGCTCGACGCGCACGTCGGTGATCTCCAGCACCAGGCGGCAGGCCGAGCGCGGCATGTGGATGCTGGGGCGCCACGGGCGGCCATCAGCGGCTATCCAGCTATCGGCATCAGCCGCATAGATCACGGTCCCAGCCGCAGCGACTAGGGTATCCCAGGTGTGCGGCAAGTCTTCGCGTGTCAGCCCGAAGTCTGCCGGGTGAGCTTCGACCATGAAAGTCTCCCGCACCCACAGCCGGTCGCCGGGCTGGCCGAAGGGGCAGGGCAGCACATGATCGGTGTCCGGCCCAGCGGCCAGCGCCCACCAGCGTGCATCCTCGTCCTCTGCGCCCCAGTTGGCGGGATCGTTGAGGTCGTCTCCGGAACCGCCGATGAAGTCGAAGCCCGGCGGCATCTTCACCGCGCGCCGGGTCTGCGTCTTCGCGCCGGACAGGATGGCGCGCACCATGGCGCCGTTGAACAGGATGGGGCGTTCACGCATGGGCTGGCCCTCGGCTTTTAAGCCACTGTCCGAAGGTCATGTTCGAGTCCTCATCCAGGAATGCCTGATAACGGCGCTGCCCGGGGGACAACTTCGGCGCAGGCTCGACCCGCGCAGCTTCGGCGGCGAGCCCGGCTGCCGTGACGATGAAGATGTCATCGCCACCAGACAGCGCATTGCCGCTGCGGTGCTGCATCAGTCCCAGGTCAACCAGTTGCATGCACGTCGGATGGTCGGTGCTTCCTTCGCCGGTGACGAAGTGGTTTCGGTAGCTCGGGTTGCGTCCGTCTTCGCCGGTGCCCAGCGAGTGGCGCAGCACGTCTAACTCTTTCTGCGTCAAATCACGCATGGCTTTGTTCCTTGTGTGGTGATGCGAAATTGATGGATAGCCGCCGGCCTTCTTGGCGGGCGCTGAATCGGCGCGGCCGAGTGGCCGCCGGTAGCCAGGCGAAGCGCTGCACAAGCCGCTGCCGGAGCCGATAGCTATTGGCGTGACGCAGGTGGCCGTCGTAGCTGGCCAGCCGCGCGCGGATGTCGCGCAGTTCCTGCGGAGTTGCTTTGATCGTGCTGCCCTGGACGTGCTTGCCTTCCCATTCCGCTATGGCTGCCCGCACGTGGCCGACCACGCGCTGCCGAGCGAGCGTGTGCGTTGGGTGGATCACGTAGCCCAGGAAGTCCAGGCCGTCGGTTAGGCGGCGCATGCGGATATCGGATTTCAACCGCAGGCGAAGCGTCTGGTGCAGAAAGTCTTCGATCTGGGTCTGCCAGGTCTGGAGTTGTGCGCGGTCTTGGTGGAACAGAACGAAGTCGTCGACGTACCGTAGATACCGCTTGGCCTTCAGGGTGCGCTTGACGAACTGATCCAGCGCGTCGAGATAGACGTTCGCGAAGAACTGCGACGAAAGGTTGCCAATGGGTAAGCCATGCCCGACCGGAGCATTCTCCAGTCGCTTGTGCATCGGCACCTGCGCCCGCTCTGCGTCGGTAGCGCGGTACTGCACGCCAGCATGCAGCGGCGAGCGGCGCAGCAGGGCGTGCGTTGTCTGCATGACCTGGCGATCGGCTCCAGCACGCTCCAGTCGCTTGCGTAGCATTGCCCACAGCGTCGGCCGGTGGATGCTGTTGAAGAAGTTGGCGATGTCCAACTGCAGATACCAGCCGCCACCCTGGCCGCTATCCACCTGACGGGTGAAGTCTTGCGCGCGCCGCACAGCGGCGTGGCCACCGCGCCCGGTGCGATTGGCGTAGCTGTCATGGATAAAGCTTGGCTCGTAGATCGCTTCCAGCTGCGGCACGAGCCAGTGATGCACCACGCGGTCGGCAAAGTCAGGCGCGTGGATCTCGCGCGCCTTCGGCCGTGTGGCAATGAAGCACGTGGATGGACGCGGCGACCATTCGCCGGCTGTAATCTGCCGCTGCAACTGCAGCAGTTTGCACATCCATTCCGAATCGAAGCGCAGCTGGTTGTGGCTGGGCACTTTCTGCCGGCGTGCACGACGCCAGGCTTGATACAGATCCTGCAGCTGGACTCCATTCCCCTGAAACTCACCGGCGCGGCGAACCGCCAACGCGAACCCGTTGTTGTTGCGGTGGTTGTTGTTGACGTTGCCGTTGTTGAAATTGACGTACCACGCGGACGCCGGAGACCAGGCGGCCGCATCCCCATACACTTGCGACCAGGTCGCGCAGCCCGGGTGTGGGTGGCGAGACTTCGTCATGAATTGGCCCCCGCAGAGGCGGCGTGGGTACTCAGTTTCTGGTCACGCTGCGCGAAGCCCTCGCGGGCGGGCGCATTCTGGACCTTGGGGGTTTGTTGCTGGCGATGCCACCCACCAGCTTGTGCGCCTAGCTGTTCCGCAAGACGCGCCAGCACTTCAAACTGCCGGAAGCTGCTGCATGCATTGAGCAGCTTGGCAGTCTGCAGGTACTGCTTGAGCTCATCGATATCCCACACCAACTGCCGGACCCACTTGGCTTGGTTCTCACGGTCACGCCACGCACGATTCGCGTTGCGGTAGACGGCCATTGCCTGCTTGCGCAAATCGGTGCCGATTGCATAACGGTGGTAACGCACAAAGCGGCGCACGCACTGCTCAATCTCAACGAGGAGACGCTCGCAGGCTTTGATGATCGGCGGCGGTTGGAAGCGGGAAGTCATTATCTAAGCCCAAAAATCAAATTACTGACCGGCGCGGCGAACCGCCAACGCGAACCCGAGGCTGCTGCGGTGGAGGTCGTTGACGAGGCCGCCGCCGAAATCGACGTACCACGCGGACGCCGGAGACCAGGCGGCCGGGGTCTTGCTCCAGTACCAATCGTTCTGGATGTCACGAAAGAAGTCGGTATCGATGGCGGGCAAGTAGCGTGTGCGGTCCACCAGCAGCTGCAGCTCTTCGATATTGGGCAGATCCCAGTCACTCTGGCCGGCGAGAGTCAGCCCCTTGCAGGCAGCCTCACAATCGGCGTGAGGGACGTTGCTATCTACGATGCTGGTAGCCGTGAACGTGAGCCCATGAGCGGGAAGAAAGACGGCCACCCAATCGGCGGCATCGGCAGGAAGTTGCGCGCCATCGGCGCCGATCTTGATGTACTTGGCTTGCGACATTTTGGTGCTCCTGTTGATGTTCAAAAAGGCCAACTACTGACCGGCGCGGCGAACCGCCAACGCGAACCCGTAGCTGCTGCGGTGGAGGCCGTTGACGCCGCCGCCGTAGAAATAGACGCACCACGCGGACGCCGGAGACCAGGCGGCCGGGGTGCTTGTCCAGTGCCAGCGGGGCTTCACGCGTGGGAATGCATCGGTATCGATGGCTGGTTCGTGCTGGCAGTCATCCACGAGGCCGGATAGTTCGGTGCGTGTGGGCAAGCGCCAATCGGAGAAGCCGAGCAGCCGCAATTCGCTGCATCGCGTCTTGCACGCGTCCTGATTGATGCCCGTGTCGGCATCTTCTTGGTCGCCGAGCGACTCCACGGACCACATCAGTCCGGTGGTGTTGTCGATCACGGCAACGTGGTCGGTGCGGCTGTCGCCAGCCGTAACGCGTGTGCCATCGGCAAGTACTTTGGTGTAGCGCAGGACAGTGGATGTGTGAGGCACCTCGAAGGTTTCGAGGGTGGCCAGTTGCGGTTGCCGCGAGCGGACGATGATCTCCACGTCGGTGGTCTGGATGGTGATGAAACTCATGCGGTGGTGACTCCTTCGGTGACGGCATTGAGGGCGGCGAAGTGCCGGGGTAACTCGGTGAGGTCTGGGCGCTGGCCGTTGCGCCAGTCGGCCTGGTAGCGGCGGCCGGCCTGCTCGCGGAGCTGTTCGATCTCGCGGGCTTCGGGCGATTGGGTGGTGCGGCGCAGCTGCCGGGCGTTCTCGTAACGGTGGAGGCGCGCCGCGGCGGTGATGTCCGGGGCCATGGCGGCGAGGTCGTGCTGCACGATGGCGTCCAGGCCGTGGCCGAGGAGGGCGATGGTCATGCGGCCACCGGCAGCGGCAGCGGTTTCGTGTCGAGGTTCGCCCGCGCCAGCGCCACCAGCGGCGGCGGACTGACCGAGTTGCCGCACATGCGCACCGCCGCGCTGGTGCTGATGGCGCGGCCGTCGGCGGTGTGGGTGATCCGGTAGGTTGCGGGGAAGCCCTGCGCGCGGAACAGCTCGTGCGGCTTGAGCATGCGCAGGCCGATATCGACGATGACGTAGGGCATGCCCTGGATCACCACGGTGACCAGCGCCAGCCGGTCCTTGGTGGTGACCGTGTCCAGCGGGTCGCGCGGGTCCACGGCGATGCCGCTGCCGTAGTACTTCACAAGGAACGCGGCCACCTGCAGCGCGCCGGCCTGCTGCTCGGGGCTCAGCGTGCACTCGATCATGCCGTGGTGCACGGTGCTTGCGCAGACGGTGCCCAGGGGCTCATCGGCTGCCTGTCCGTGGGTGTTCTTGCGCATCGTCACCACGTGCGCGGTGGCGAGCTGCTGCTGGCTGCCGGTGGCGGTGATGGTGCTCATCGGCTCGCGCGCATCGCGGCCGCCGCCTTCATAGAAGCCGCCGTTCGCCTGCTCAAGAAATGCGGTCATCAGGCCTTGGCCGCCGCTCGCGACGATGGTGCCGATCGGACCCTGGATATCGTTGACGCCATGGCTGAAGCGACCGCCGGGCTTCTTGCCCTCGCCATGGCCCATCTGCACCAAGCACGGAGCGGCGATCGCGTGCTTTACGCCGCCTGCGACAATGGTGCCGAGAGGCTGCTGCAGGTCCAGTGCGCGTGGCGCCTGTCCTTCGCGCTCGCCATAGCCGGTCTGCACCAGCGTCGGCGCGATCAGGCCTAGCGCGTGCGCCGCACCTGCAGGGCGTTTGGCACCGCCGCCGGCCGTGATAGTCGGCAACGGCTCGGTGACCGCCCGCCCGTCGCTGTCCCCACGGAACTTTGCCAGCACCGGCGCGACCGCCGAGAAGTGTCCACCCTTCACCCCGGCGCAGATCGTGCGCAGCGGCTCGTCGGCGCGCATGGTGCGCTGATTGCTGGCATTCGAGTGCTCGGTGATGAAAGGCGCCAGCCCAGGCGCAACCAGCATCAGCTCGCCGCGGTGCGCTGCGGTGATCGTCGGCAGCGGCGCCTGCACGTCGTTGACGCGGTCCGAGCCCTGGTGCGTGGCCGGCACGATGAAAGGATCCGCCGACTGCAGCACGTGGCGCATCACGCCCTTGGCGATGCGGCGCAGCGTGGCGTCAGCGAGCGGCCGCTTCCGGGTGAAGATGGACGGGCAGGGCAGGGAGAAGTCCAGACAGTCAGCGGCGCGCACGCGCGGCTGCTGGCCGGGCGCGGTGCCGTGCGTTGGCGCTGGCCACACGATCGGCTCGCCATCGCGGCGCGCGATCAGGAACAGCCGCTCGCGGCTGGTGCCGGCGCCGTAATCGCTGGCGGTCAGCTTGCGCCACTCCACCCGGTAGCCCTTCGACTCCAGCGCCGCGACGAACTGGCGCCAGGTGCGGCCGCTGTGGCGCTTGTCCGGCACCAGCTGCTGATTCGATACCGGCACTCGCTCGCCGCGCGCCGCAACGGTGCCGTCCATCTTCAGCACGCGGCCGGTCGCCTTGCAGCGCTTGGCTACCAGCGGACCCCAGGTCAGGATCTGCCACACGTTTTCCAGCGATAGGATGCGCGGCGCGGTGTTCGTGCCGTCTCGCAAGTCCGCGCGCAGCAGCTGGCCGATCCACTTCAGCGCGACCCATGAGAGCGCCCGCGTTTTGTGGCTGCGCGGCTGGCCGCCCTTGGCCTGGCTGAAGTGCGTGCAGTCCGGCGAGGCATGGAACCAGCCGATCGGGCGGCCGGCCACGTCCTTGCGCGGATCCGCATGCCAGATGTCTTCGCGGTGGTGGATCGTCAGCGGGTGGTTGGCCGCATGCATGCCGATCGCCCACTGGTCGTGGTTGTAGGCCAGCGCCGGGTCCACGCCCAGCGCCTGCTTCAGCGCCTCGCTGGCGCCGCCGCCGCCGGCGAACAGATCGACCACGATCTCGCCGGGGCGCAGGCACGAGACCTGCGGAACGGGGAAGTTGAAGGAGTGCGAGCCGTCAGCCATGGGTGCGTGCGTCCTTTGTGGTGGTGTTCATCAGGCGGTGGCGATGCCGCTCATCGACTGCCGGTAGCCACCTGGGCGGCGGATGGGGGTGTTGCCGAGGACTTCGATGCGGCCGCCGTGGGCTTGGAAGTCGGCGATTTCCTGCGCAATGCGTGCGCTTTCAATTGCCTTCTTCTGCGCGGCACTCAACGCAAGCACCGCATGCGATGGGGTGGTGTGCGACGGCACAACCGCAGGCTTTGTGCGCCTTGCAGTGTTCTCGGCGTCCGATGTCAGCGTGCGGGCCACCTTGGCGCGCGTAGCCGCCGTCAGGCTCCAGCGCGTGCCGGTCGGATCAGGCGTGCGGATGACAAGGCCCGTGCCGCGCATTGCGTTGAGTGCGCGCGTGACCTGTGACTGCGTGCACTCGGGCGCGGCGGTGGCTTGCAGGGCGGCACTGGTGACGCCGTCCTTCGCGTGGAAGAGGCCTGCGCGCAGCTGCGCGGCGAGGCCTTTCGATTGCATGCCGCTGCTCATGCCGCACCTGCCTGCGATACAGGCGCGGTGAGCTGCTGCGCGTGCGCAATGCCGCGAGCATTGAGCGTAACAACGCTGGGGAAATCGCGGTGGTCGAAGTCGGCCAACCTGCTTTCCTCCAGCCAGTTGATGGCGCGGCGAGTAAAAGCGCGATCCGTTGCGCCACGAAAGCCGGCGCGCGTACGACGCAGTGCGTGATCGGGGGACTGGAATGCCGCGAGCAGCGCTTCGCGGACGATGGGCTTGAGGTGCATACGGACTCCTAGGCGGCGTGTGCCGCTGGGTTGAGGGCGGCCAGCGCTTCTTCGCGGGCGCGGCCGATCAGTGACAGCGGCACGCGCTGCAGGCCAAGCGGGTCGGTCCAACGGTTCTCCACGAGCGAGCGCAAATGCGTCGGCCGCGTGGCCACGCCGCAGCGGGCGCACTGGATGTGAAACGTCACAGGCACGGGCGTGCCCAGGCGGGTGCGCAGGCGCAGCGGTGCGCCGTGCGTTTCCACCCACTGGGGGTGGTGGCCGGCGCGGCAGCCGGGGATGCTGGGATGCAGCGGGATGGCGATTTGACGCATGGTCATGCCTCCAGTGAGTAGATATCGGCGTTGCCGGCGAGCAAGCCGGGGATGGGCCGCACGGTGTCCTCCACGCCGGCATGGATGGCTGCCAGGCACTCGTCCGTCTCTGCCGTGCACGCGCGTGCGATGACGGCCCAGAACGCAGCCAGCTGTGCCTCGCCGCGCAGGCGTGCCTGGGTGGCCTGCGTGTAGGCGTACCGGTGGGCCGCAAAGGCGGTGCGCATGCGGCGGTCCAGGGAGATGTCAGCGGCCACGGGCGATGGCCTCTGCGTGTTCGGCGTGTGCCTGCGCGAGCTCCAAAATCCGGTGGGGTACTGCGTAGCAGGCCAACAGGGCGACCAGGCACCAGGCGGCGCGCATGCGGCGGCTCATGGCTGCACCTGCCGGACGCGGCGGCCGGCGCGATCAAGCCAGCGCACGGCAGCGCGCAGCGCAGTAGCGGACATGCGGTACCGGCCGGCGCCGATCTGCAGCTCGGTCGGGCGCGCTACCAGTTGCCGCGCGAACCCCACCGAGACCTCCTGCGCGGTGCGGCTGTACTCGCTGGCATACAGGCCGGCCCAGACATGCCCGCGCCCAAACTGCGTGCTGTCGGGCGTCACCTGCAGGCACAGCAGCTGCCCTCGGTGGCCAGTGGCGAAGTCGGCGCATTGCAACGCGGCAGCGGGTGTGTGGGTGCGCATGTCAGGGCACCTCGCGCACGGCAATGTCGTGCTCACGCAACCAGGCGATGATCGCCACGCGCGTGTCGTCATCGGCCGGGATGGCGGTGTTGCCGAACACCATGCAGTGCGTCGGCACGCTGCTCACCTGGTCACGGTCACAGCGGGTGAGGCTGTAATGTTCGGGGGCGCCGTCGCCCATCACCGGGCACACGGCGGCCAGCACGGTGTCGCCGACAACGGTCAATTGCAGTCGCAGGTCGCGAGCAAGACGGAAGCGCGCGGTGGAGCGGGCGGATGCGGTGGCGGCGGTCATGCCGGCAATGCCTCAGAGGTGCGGCTCGGCGCGTCTTGCATCACGTCATCCGCCCAGGCCTTGAGCGCCATCCACGATGCGGGCGGCAACTCAATGCAGCTGTGGTCGAGCCAAAGGCAATGACGTATGCCGTCTGTTTGCGCCAGCGTCTCGAAGGACGGCTGCGCACCATCGCTACCGACGATGGTGACGAGCTGGGTTGCAGCTGCTCGCTGGCGCTCGTAATAGACCTCGGCGATCCAGTAGCGCGCACGTGTTGCCGCGTTGAGGCCGGTGGACAGGACGGCCTTCGTTGGGCCGTAGCACGCTACTTCCAGGCGCGTGGCGCTCATGCGCGCTGCTCCCGCGCAAAGTCACGGCTGGCCGCCTCTTCGCGCAAGCCCTGCAGCTCGATGCGGTTGGTGCGCTTGGGGTAGCGGTGCGGCCCCTTGCTCATGCCGCGGCGCTTGAGTGCGTTGGCGTGGGCGTGGTCTGCGGCCGCACAGGCGCTGAGGCAGCGGCGCGTGGCGGGGCCGCTCAGCGTTACCGCGGCGGTGAGCTCGTCGAACTCAGGGTCTGCATTCCGGGACATGGCGCTCTCTCCGAAGAAGGAGGGCGCCGGCGGGTCAGTCAGGCCAGGGGAGGGGCCTGCTACCGGTCAGAAGGGAAGGTTGACCGGCAGGGACGACCCGCCGGTCGCCCGTCAGCTTTGTGGGCCGACGGACAAAGTAAAGCACTGCTTTATTTTACAGTCAAGCGTTGCTTTATTGAGCTTTAGTAGCGCTGCACATGGATTGGTTTTTCTTGACCAATCACGTAGCACACAGATGCCACGAGCTTGGCTCGAATGATCTTGGATTCAAACCAGCGATCGATCGGATCAGCGACGGTAGGCGTGTCGAATCGTGTGCTGCCTTCTGACATAGATGGCTCAGTTGGCATGATCGCGTAGGCTATGCGTACCGGCATTCCTTTGAACGCGCGAGCTTCATCAATTGCGAGAGGGCAAGGCGCTGGTAATCGATAACCGTATCGCTGACGAAATGGCTTAGCCGCTAGGTTCTTGCGTGTGAAATTGAAATAGAAATCTCGGCCCTGCTCGCTTCGCACCTGAGCTGAAGTGCCAAATGCGTTGCGTCCCTCGTAGTCACGCCGGCTGTCCACTTTGCTGCCGAATCCGCATGACACACCCGTGCTGATGGGAGTCGACTCGTAGCAATCCTGTGTCCATGTCGCCTCGTAGCGTTGCTCATCCGCGTTGTACTTCATCTCCGGATGTTCAGCTTGAAAGAGGTAGCTCTTTTCAAAAGAAATGGGCGCAAAGAATTTTTCCAAGTCAGCAGTGCGTGCTTTAAATTCAGCCGAGGTCTCGTATTCACCCTTGATCCTTCGATCAGAGCGACCCTCGAATGCTGTAAAGAACGATGCAGTATCGACGATCTCTACAGTTGGTGAGTCGAGGTTGAAAGTTTCAGGCTCCCACGATATCGGCTTGGAGGCGGGCTTGACCTGCTGAGCGGGAGTAGCCGCCTTACTTGGGCTGCCTTGGTCTTGCGAACACGCGGCTAATGCCAGTGTGGTGACTAAGCTAATAGTGAAATGCTTCGCTGTCATCCTTGATCTCCTGCCAAATAGCTTCAGTTGAGCCTATCGATTCTGTTGCGGAGGTAAACCTTTCCGCCGATCACTGCCCCGCGTGGAAAAGGAAATGCAGGGTAGAGCGCAGCATTGGCGCTGACCACGTACACGGCATCTCCTCGATCCTGCAGCCCTTTGACTTGCTGGCCGTTGCCAGTGTTGAGCAGATAGATTCCGTCACCGTCAAAACTCTTGACGCCGGTATCGACAATTAGCGCCTCTCCCGGCTGTATGACTGGAATCATTGAGTCTCCGCGACCCGTTACGAGCACAAGCCGGCCAGGTGGAGGAACGAAACCCACAACAGACCGAATGTACGCAGGGGTGAAGTTCATTGACTTAATGACCTCCGGGTAGTCCTCATTGATCCTTCCATCTCCCATATCCGCATCTCCATCGATCTGATCCACGCGGACATGATCTCTATCGGATATCTCACCCGATGAGACATAAGCAGTAGAGGCTTCTGCTACGTGGCTTGAGGCGGAAGACATACCGAAGTGCGCCAACGACGTACCCGTCAGCATGGCGAGCTGAGGAAGACGGCGCTTATCCACCTTGCCGGTGCGGAGCCAGCCTGAGACTGCTTGCTCCGACACACGCAGAGCTTCGGCTATGTGTTTTTGGGTGTGGCCGGAGCGATCTATTGCGCTCCGAATGGCAGCGGCCATGGCAGTATTGTCAAGCATTGCTTGATTGTCCGTCCAATCGGAAGAAAAAGTAATAAAGCGTCGCTTGACTGGAGAACTAAAGCAGTGCTTTACTTCCCGGCCATGAAGACCATCATTTCCGACGCAGTCGCTTTACTTGAGGGTGGGCAGGCTGCGCTTGCGAGGCGCCTGGGGGTGAGTCCCCAAGCAGTGAGCCAGTGGGTCAAGGGGCATCGACCGGTTCCGCCAAAGCATGCGATCGCGATTGAGCGGGAAACCGGGGTTTCTCGCCATGCTCTCCGACCGGATGTTTTCGGCCCGGCTGCCGACGTGCAGGAGGTGGCCTGATGTCCGGCTTCTTCGTTTCGATTCACTTCTTGGCCGGATCGCTCCACATCCAATTTTCTTGCCTGCACGTCAGTCCTTTGCGTCGAGCGCGCGTGGCAACGCTGCTTCTAGAGGAGATTTCCTGATGCGCCCGCTTGATATGAGCTTATTACTGGGGGCTGCCCGGTTGGGTAGCGTCAACTTTGAGTGCGAAGAACACGGCGTCGTAGACCTTGGGCCCGCGACAGACGAAGAACACGGTTTCTTTGTCGTGGGCCGCCTCCAGGGCCTTGCGGACCCTCATGGGCGCTGCGGTTTCGGTGGCAACCTCGACCATGTGGAATCGACCGTGCCCGTGGTCCTTGCCGTAAGCGGCCAGCGCGTTGAGCGTGTTCTGTGCCACCGGCGTGGTATGGACCTCGCCGCGCTCGATGCGGCCCACGCCGATGGCGGTGAACAAGTGCTTTCCCTGGTGGATGGTGTCGTACACGGGGTAGACGTGTCCGTGCTCGTCGGGCGCGATCCTGAGCAAGTGGCTGCTGGTCATGGTGCTTTCCTTGTTGGTCCTGCCTATGTGGTTGAGGGTCAATGCACGGCCGCTGCGTTGATTGCGGGGAGTGCGGCCTGATGCCCTGCCCATTGTTGAATCCGGCGTATCAGCGCGCCGTCCTGCGTGCGGTGGGAACCCCGCCTGCTGATGCCAGCGTGGTGGGGTTGTCGTTGGACACCATCAGTGGCCGCGCTGACGACGCGTTGCGCCTGCGGCTGAGCCTGGGTGAAGCCGAGCGTACTGCGTTGGCGCTCCTCGATGCTGTGGCGGTCCAGCGCTACCGCGCGTCGCTGTGCCAGGTCCAGGCGTCGATATCGTCGGGCAGCCCGAGTTCCGATGGGTCGCCACAGGATGGCCAGTCGGTGTATCCGCCTGCCAAGTCGTCCAGCGCTTGCTGTGGGGAGGGGTAGGTTCCCATGAGCTTCTCGTCCTCGAACCATGGCTGCCAGCCGCCATCCGCATGTGCAATGCGAAAAATGCCTGCTCGCGTCTTGCGCCAGAAAAATTGCGCCATGCAGATCACCTTTCCCGATGCCGTGATTGCCGAAGCATACCTGGCGGCGCACTGCAGTAACTGTGAGACCTGCTACGTGTCCCGCCACATCACTCCGCTGGATGACGCCTTGACCGCGGGCGAGCTCGCCACCCTGGTAGGCCTGCCGATCCACAACAACGGCGATCTCGCCGACCTGTGCCTGACCGCCGACGACTGGGCGGCACTCACCGAGCGCCGCCGCCGCGTGGGCTGGCCGCTCAACTTCGTCAAAGCAAGTTTTGCTTCGGATTCGTCTATGTCGCCCTCCCCAAGGGCTTCTGTTGGAGCTGTGGGGGTTCTGGCTTACCGCGGGGAGTGTGGCACCTATGCGTAAGCCCAGCCACGAACTGGTGCTGGATCGGGTCCGCCAGCAGTGGGAGCGGGGCGCGCCTGCGCAAGCTGCCTCAACCATGCCGGGGATGCTCCGCAACGCGGCTGCGATCGTCTTGACCGCGGCCGGCCTGGTCGCGTTCTGCGCCGGCCTGCTGGGGAACAAAGAACACGGCGACGACGGCACCGACGCCGGTGCGGATGTCGTACCAGCGCAGTGCACTGAATTGCATAGTGGCGGGGCTTCCTTGCATGCCGCGCATGGTGCTGCAGAGGCAGGTCCCGGCGCATGAAGGACGTCCGTCAGTTTCTGCCGCCCAGGCAGTCGGTGGTCTACGCCCACACCCGCCGCATGCTGGATGCCACGGCCTGCAACTACACCACGTTCGCCATGCAGGTTGCCGAGCGCTACCTCGCCACAACGGCGCCCGACGTGCGGCAGGTGAAGCTGCGCACCGGTGAGGGCGTTGAATTGATCAAGGCGATGGAGAACAACGCCCAGGTGCTCCGCCGCTACATGGACGGCACGGTCAAGTCCTTGCCGGCAGATCTGGAGGACGCGTGGGTGCTGAGCCTGCCGGAGCCGTACCGCAGCGATTGCGAGCAGGACCTGGCGCGCCGCCGCGGCATGCTGGCTGTGCCGATGCCCAGCGACGATGGCATGCAGGTGGCGTGCGTGGCCACGCTGTTTCAAGAGTACGGCGAGCTGGTGAGCGCGCTGGCCCCGGCCGTGGCAGATGGTAAGTTCGGCCCCGAAGACCGGCAGTACGCCGACGAGATCGGCCGCAAGGGCGACGACGTCATCGGCGCCGTGATCGGCATGAAGCGCGCCCTGCGTCAGGGCATCGAGAGCGGAGCGGCCGGTGCTTGAGATGGCCATCTACCGCGCGCCCCGGGCACCACACCCCGCCGGCCGCAAGACCATCAGCCTGGTTGCGCGGCAGCACATGGACGAGGCACTACGTCTGCTCAATGGCGACACGCCTGGGCTCACTGGCGAGGACGCCCTGGCCGAACGTGAGCGACTGCGACGCGAGGATGCCGCGCGCGACGCAGTGCAGAGCGAATTGCCGCTGCCCTGCGCCCCATCTCCCCGGGAGGCGACGAAAAGGGCGCGCGGGCAGGGCGGGGCACTGAATCTGAACGAGGGGGCGACCTGTTCAGCTCCGGGCGATGGGTCCTCCTGGCCGACCCCCGATGCGGGTAATTCGGACCCCGTTCCTTTGGTAGATAGCGCGGCTGGAAGTTACTGAATGTTGGCGAATTACGACGATGTGCTCGGCCAGCTGCGCGATGCCGGCCTGATCCTCGACAGCCTGGATGCGAGCGGGCGCATGGTCCGCTGCAAGGTGGAAGGCTCGCGCGAGCGGCGCGGCTGGTATGTGCTGCACGAGCTGCAGACCAACGGCGCGGATGTGCTGATTGTTGGCACCTACGGCATCTGGCGCGGTAACGACAACGGCGCGATCAAGGTGGAGCTGCGCAAGCGCGACAGCGAGTTCACCGCCGAGCAGCGCGAGGCACTGAAGCGCCGGTTGGCGGAGGACCGCCGCCGCGCAGAAGTCGCGCGGCAGGAAGAAAACCGCCGTGCCGCCGAACGCGCCACCCGCGCCTGGGGCAAGGCGCTGCATGATGGCGAGTCTGACTACCTCACCTCCAAGGGCGTGCAGGGCTTCGGCTTGCGCTACGGTGGCTCGGGTATCGCGGTGGTGCCGCTGCTCGATGGCAATGGGGCCATCCACGGGCTGCAGTTGCTGCGCACGGCCAAACAGGCCGACCAGCAGCGCAAGCCGGTGAAGGAATTCTGGCCGGCGGGTCTCGCCAAGCGCGGGCATTTCCACCTGATCGGTGGCACGCCGCAGTGGATACTGCTGGTGGCTGAGGGCTACGCCACAGCCGCCAGCTTGCACATGGCCACCGGCTACCCAGTGGCCGTGGCCTTCGATGCCGGCAACTTGATGCCAGTGGCCAGCGCGCTGGCCAAGCGTTACCGCAGCACCAAGGTGCTGATTTGCGGCGACGACGACGTGCTGCAGAAGTGCCGCGCGTGCAAGTCACGCCTGGTGCTCACCGAGCATCCGAAGACATGCCCCACCTGCGGGGAAGACCACAAGGCCGAGAACGCCGGCATGCTGGGCGCGAGCGCGGCAGCACTCGATGTGCACGGCGCGGCGTTGCTGCCGGTCTTCGCGGAAGAGGACGCGCGGCGTGCGGCATACATCGAGCACGGCCGAAAAGTCAGCGACTTCAACGACCTGCACCTGGCCGAAGGGCTGCACGTGGTACGTGCGCAGGTGGAGGCTCGCATCACGGAGCTGTCCTGGCGTGCGCCGGTAGAGAAACGCGTCGCTTCCATCCCCAGCACCGGGGGCGCGGGGAAGGCCCTGCTCAAGCCGATCGACAGCATCGACACGCTACTCAGTCGCTTCGCGCTGGTGTACGGGCAGGGTGGCACGGTCTTCGATCACCAAGAGCATATGCTGGTGGCGCTGGGAGACATGCGCGATGCATGCGTGCGGCGCGAGCTGCACCGTGCGTGGTTGGAGAGCCCGCAGCGCGCCATCGTGCGCGTGCAAGAGGTGGACTTCGACCCGTCCGGCTGCAAGCCGGGCATCACCTGCAACCTGTTCGCCGGCTGGCCAACGGTGCCGCAAGAGGGCACCTGCGACAAGCTGTTGCAGCTGCTGTGGCACATGTGCGGCAACGAGGCCAACCAGCGCATGCTCTATGACTGGGTGATCAAGTGGCTGGCGTACCCGCTGCAGTACCCGGGCGCCAAGATGAAATCGACGATCGTGATTCACGGGCCGCAGGGCACCGGCAAAAACATGTTCTTCGACGAGTACATGAAGCTGTTCGGCGAATACGGCCGCGTGCTTGACCAGTCCGCCCTGGAGGACAAGTTCAACGACTGGGCGAGCCGCAAACTGTTCCTGCTGGCCGACGAAGTGGTGGCGCGCACCGAGGTGTATCACCTCAAGAACAAGCTGAAGGCCCTGATCACGGGCGACCGCATCCGCATCAACCCGAAGAACATCCAGGCCTACGAGGAAGACAACCACGCCAACCTGGTGTTCCTCTCGAACGAGGCCATGCCCGTCGTGCTCGAGGAAGACGACCGACGGCACGCCGTCATCTGGACGCCGGACAAGCTGCAGGCGGAGTTCTACCAAGAGGTGCTAGCGGAGATCCGCGCCGGCGGCACCGCAGCGCTGCACCACTACCTGCTGCAGGTGGACCTGGGCGACTTCACCAACGGCACCAATCCTCCCATGACGGCGGCGAAAGCCGAGCTGATCAACCTGGGGCAAGACAGCCCACAGCGGTTCCTGGACGAGCTGTACGGGCAGGACATTCCTGGGCTCAAGCCGCGGCCGGCGCCCTCGAAGGAGTGGTACGAGGTTTACAAGGTCTGGTGCGGCCGCGAAGGCGTGAAGCCGGCTCCGTCACCCAAGTTCATCAACGCGCTGGTGCGAAAGCGTGGCATCACGCATCCCGATCGCGCGCGCAAGCGCTACCTCATCGAGCAGACCAGCCACGGACCACACGGGTTCCTGCTGCTGGGCAACGCGAATTGCCCGGACGAACAGACCGAATCGGCCTGGCTGGGCACCGAGGTGGTCGGTTTTCGCGGCGCCTTCAACGAATACAAGGGGCGTGCATGACCACTGCGCCTATCGATGTGCGGGATGTGCGGGACGGTGTGCGGGCACCTGTGCGGGCCCAAATGTTTGTAGCAGTAAGCCTGTGCGGGATGTGCGGGCGTTTTACTTCCTACGTGGGCGCGGGCGCGTGGGCAGCCGTGCAAGACGCATTCGCGCAACGCCTCTCCCACGCGTGTGAGTGCCCGCACATCCCGCACATCCCGCACATCGCTACCGCCACGGGCGTTTCAGGCAATGCGCGTCCCGCACATGTCCCCGCACAGGCCGCACACGCTCACGCGCGCGCGTTTTTTCCTGTCTCGCTGGCCTTGAAAGAAATGGAAGAAGTGGAGCACTGGGTATGACGGACAACGATGTGGTGGTGACGGGCAAGGAGCTGGCGGCCTACATCGGCTGCCGGCCGTCTTACATCGTGGAGCTCAAGCGCAACGGTCGCCTGGTGCAGGCCGAAGGCGGCAAGGGCTACCTCAAGAGCGCTTCCCTGGCGCTGTACGAGCAGACCCGCGACCCGTCGCGTGCCGGCGTTGCTGCGCGCCACACCGAGGCGCGCGGTGCTGCATTGGTGGGAGAGGGTAGCGACGAGCAGGACGACTCCGACGAGCCCCAGACCAGCGATGCCAAGCGCAGAGCCAAGGCGCTGGCGGACAGGGCGGAGACCGACGCACAGTTGGCGCAGATCGAGCTGGCCAAGGAACTCGGCAATCTGCTGCCGCGCGCCGACGTGGAGCAGGCCATCTCCGAAGCTGGCACTGGGCTGCGCGTAGCGCTCGAGCGCATCCCCGACACACTCGCGCCGCAGCTGGCCGCGGCCACCGACGAAGCCAAGGTGCGGCAGCTGCTGTGGGACGAGCTGACCCACGCGCTGGAAGAGATGAGCCGCGGCTTTCGATCAGCCACCAAGCCGGCGGAGGTGGAGGGGTGAGGTCGGACAACAAGCTGGCTCGCGGCGGCCTCGTTGCCAGCCACCGCCGAATCGAAGCCGATTCACTACGTGCGAGCCGCATAGTGCTGAAGCCGGTGCGTCGTTGCGAGGTTTCCCTTTGATTACATCGGCGACTCTCCGTATCAATGCGGTGCTTGCACGTGCGCTGCAGCCGCGCCGCCCACTGACCGTGTCGCAGTGGTGCGACGAGCACATGCGCTTGTCGAGCAAGGGCAGCAGCAAGCCAGGACGTTGGGTTACCGACCGCAACCCGCCGTTGCGCGAGCCGATGGATAGCATGTCGGCGCGTAGCCCGGTGCACGTCCAGGTATGCATGTTTCCCATTCAGTTCGGCAAGAGCCAACTGGCCACCAACAGCATGGCTTACTGGATGGACTACGCGCCCGCACCGATCATGTACGCGCTGCCGGGCGAGGCCTCCATGAACAAGTGGATCGCCCAGAAACTCAACCCCATGATCGAAGTGTGCCCGGCCGTGCGGCGTGCGCTCAGCAGCACGGCCAGTCGCGACAGCGCCAACCAGCGCACCTTCAAAGACTTCGCCGGTGGTCAGCTCTACGTGGAGCATATGGGTAGCCCGCAGCGGCTGAAGTCCACCACGGTGAAGTACCTGCAGGTCGACGAGATCGACGAGGCGCCGCAGCAACTTAGCACCGGCGATGACCCTATCAAGATGCTCGACGGGCGCACATCGGCATTTCCCACCACCTACAAACGCCAGTACATCAGCACGCCCGGCATCGCCGGCATCAGTCGTATTTCCAAGCTCTACGACAAGAGCGACCAGCGCCGCTACCACGTGCCGTGCCCGCACTGCGGACATTTCCAGGCGCTCACGTGGAGCGGGCTGGTGTGGGCGCCAGATGCCAAGCACGCATGGTACGCGTGCAGCGAGTGTGGCTCAGCCATCGAAGAGCACCACAAGACCGACATGATCGCCGCCGGCCGTTGGGTGGCGGGCAACCCAGATTCGGACATCCGCGGCTACACGATCAATTGCCTGTACTACCAGTTCGGCCTGGGACCGCGTTGGGCCGATCTGGTGCGCGAGTGGCTTGACGCGCAGAACGATCCGGCTGCGCTCAAGACATTTATCAACGACCGCCTGGCCGAGACGTGGGAAGACCCGTCGATGCGCTCGGTCAAGCACAACGTCATCGCCGACCGCGCAGAGCCGTACCGCCTGCGGCACGCGCCTCGCGGCGTCCTGGCCATCACGGTGGGTGTCGATACGCAGGACAACCGACTTGCGGTGCATATCGTGGGATGGGGCAGGGGCATGGCTGCCTGGACGCTGGACTACGTCGAGCTGCCGGGCGACCCCGCCGAGGAGGCTGTGTGGGTGGCGCTGACCGATCTTCTGAACCGCTCCATCGAGCGCGAGGACGGCATCCTGCTACGGCCACTGTCGATCGCCATCGATGCGGGCGGTCACCGCACGGAGGCGGTGAAGAACTATGTGCGGCAACGCTTGGTCACGCGTCCGATGTGTATCTTCGGTGCGAAGCCGAACAATGCGCCCATCCTGTCCAAGGGCAAGCTTGCGGACGTCACCTGGCGCGGACGCACAGACAAGCGCGGCATCACCATTTATCACGTCGGCGGCGTGGCGGCGAAGCACTATCTCTACAGCCGTCTGTCTGCTGACGCCGAGCGGCAGGCCGATGCGCGGCTCGTGCACTTCAGCGACCAGCTGCCGCCCGAGTTCTTCCCCGGCCTGGTATCAGAGGTTTATAACCCGGTCAAGAATCGTTTCGAGAAGCGCGTCGTGCGCAACGAGCCACTCGATACGTGGGTGTATGCCTACGCTGCGGCGCATCACCCGGAAGTGCGCCTGCACCGATTCGGCAAGGCGGATTGGGATGCGGTGGACCAACGGCAAATGACGGGGGCGCTCGTCCCGTCGGAAAATGATTCCCGTGGAACCCAGAGCGAGGCACCCGTCAGTGCTGGCCAATCGGATTCCCGTGGAACCCTCGCCGCAACTCCGGTCAGAAATCGGGCGAGTGGGTTCGCGCGCGATGGGTGGGGACTCTGATGGCGCGCGCGAGTGAGTCAGCCGAACAATTGCGCGAGCGCATATTGCGCGCGATGCAGCGAGACATTGGCATCAGCGAGCAGATGGCGCAGCCGTTCATCGAATCAATCATGCGATGTTTTGCCGGTGAGCAGCCTTATTTTCCTTCGGTTGTGCGGGAGTATCCCGTGCTCCTGATTCGTTCCGCATTGGAGCAAGGCGAGCCGGTCAAAACCGTGATGCGCACGTTCGATATCTCCCGTTCGAAGCTGCACCAGCTTTTCCCAGGCGGCCTTCCAACGCGTGAAAATCGGGGCGTGTCCACGGTTTCAATGAAATCAGCGACAAAATAGTTTTTCGGCCCTTACCAATCAGTAACTTACAAGGGGGTGTGTCCACGGTTTCATTTAGTTCGTGGACAGTCCGGTCTATAGCCTGTGTATCTATGACGACCGCACAGGAAATGCTCACCACATACCAGCAGGCAGAGATTGCCGTGCTGCAGGGGCAGAGCTTTCGATTCGGTGAGCGCATGCTCACGCGCGCCGATCTGGCGGAGATCCGCAAGGGCCGCCAGGAATGGCAGGCCGCCGTCGATCGCGAGAGCAATGCAGGCCGCCGGGCTCGCTGGGCCACTGCCGATTTTGGCGGGCGCACTTGATGAGCAGTGCAACCCTCGCGCGCACGCGCTTGTCCACCGCGCTCGCCGCTGACCGCGCCATCCACGCGGCGGAAATGCGCGGTGCCGTGACGGCCCCTGTTGTGTCGCGCGCCCACGAGGTCACCCGCCCGTCGCGTAGCCGCAAGCTGGCGCGCGATTGGGGCAGCGGCAACGCCATTGCCGGTATGGATGCGCGGCAGCTGCGTGACCAGGCGCGCCACCTTGAGCGCGACCTGGACCTGGCCGACAACGCGCTCAATGTGCTGGTGCAAAACACCGTGGGTTCCGGCATCGACGTGCTGTCGGCGCCGCGCCTGCCCGGCCAGCCGATCAACCGCGATCTGGCCCTTCAGCTGGATGAGCTGTGGGACGTGTGGTGGGACGCGCCCGAAGTCACCCGCGCCCACGACTACGGCGCGTGCCAGCAATTGTTGGCGCGCAGCTGGCTGCGTGACGGCGAGGCGTTCTACCAGGACCTCGTCGGCACCGTGCCGTATCTGGAGCATGGCGGCGGCGTGCCGTACAGCATCGAGATGCTGGAAGCTGACCTGGTCCCGCTGGACTTCAACGACCCGGCGCGCAACATTCTGCAGGGTGTGGAGCGCAACGCTTGGGGCAGGCCGGTTGCCTACCACGTGTACAAGCAGCACCCTGGCGACCCGCTGGGCTGGACCACCGAAACCAAGCGTGTGAGCGCGGAGGTGATGCACTGCATCGCCAACCTCAAGCGGCTTCACCAGGTGCGCGGCCTGAGCGTGTTTGCCAGCGCCATGTCGCGCTTCGAAGACGTCAAGGACTACGAAGAGTCCGAGCGCATCGCGGCCAAGGTGGCTGCGTCGATGACGTTCCAGATCAAGAAGGGCTCGGGCGAGCTTTATCATCCGCCCGGCGAGGGCCTGGGCGGCGTCGCACTGATGCAGCAGGGCTTGCCGGTGCGGGAGCTGCGTATGGCGCCCGGCGCCATCTTCGACGACCTGCTGCCGGGCGAATCCATCGAAAGCCTGGGCACAGATCGTCCCAACCCGAACGCAGCGACCTGGCGCAAAGAGCAGCTGCGCGCCGCAGCCGGTGGCATTGGCGTGAGTTACTCCAGTCTGTCGCTGGACTACAACGGCACGTACTCCGCGCAGCGCCAGGAGCTGGTGGAGAAGTGGGGCAGCTATCTGATGCTGGCCGAGCGCTTTATTGCGCTGTCGGTGCGCCCGCAGCGCCAGCGTTTTGTCGAGGCGGCGGTGTTGGCCGGCAAGGTGCGCTTGCCGCGCGGCTGGTCGTTGCGCCACTTGGCCGCGTCGACCTACGTGCGCCCGATCATGCCGTGGATCGATCCGCTGAAGGAGGCCTACGCCAAGGGCGAGGCCGAGGACCGTGGTTGGGTGAGCCCGCAGCAGAACACGCTGCAGTACGGCAATAACCCCGACGAAGTGCTGCGCCAGCGCCAGGACTGGCAGCAACAGCAGCAGCAATTGCAGCCGGCTGTGCCGGTACCTGCGGAAACCCGGGCGCAGCTGCGCGCGGATCTGACGCGCGACATGTTGAGGGGCATCTGACTATGCGACCTACTGCACTCACCGCGGCGTTGGGCCGCGTGCTTGCCGATGCCGGCCAGGCGCTCGGCCCTTGCCTGCTCAAGATCGAGGCCCGCGCCAACGACATCGCCGAGGTGATGATCTACGGCACCATAGGCGACAGCCTTTGGTCGGAATCGGTCTCCGCACTGGAGTTGGCCGAGCAGATCAGCCAGATCACCGCCGGCACGATCCACGTGCGCATCAACAGCGGCGGCGGTGTCGTGGCCGATGGCATGGCCATCTACAACGCACTGAGCCAGCACGCCGCGCACAAGGTGGTGTTCGTGGACGGCCAGGCGGCATCGATCGCCTCGCTGATCGCCATGGCCGGCAATGAGGTGGTGATGTACGCCAGCTCGCTGCTGATGGTGCATGCGCCACACACGATCGCCGCCGGCAACGCGTCCTCGTTCCGCCAGTACGCCACCGCGCTGGATGCGCACGCCGGTGCGATGTTGGAGGCCTATGCCACCAAAACCGGCAAGCGCACCGAGGTGGAGCAGCTGCTTACCGACGGCGCCGACCATTGGTACACCGGCGCGCAGGCGGTGGAGTTCGGCTTTGCCGACCGCGTTGCGGACACCGCCGCCGCCGCTCGCGCCGAGGGCGCCTGCGTTGTGGCGCTTACCGGCTACCTGCAGGCCATCAACCAGGCGCCGGCCCCGGTTGCCGCGCAGCTGCGCGGGCACATCGCCGCCGCACTCAGCCCCAGCGTGTTCGCCTCACTTCCCGAGGTCACCCAAACGGCCGTTGTTGGCCACATCGAGGATCCTATGACCCAGCAAACCTATCTCCGTATCCTCGCCAACGCCGGTGGCGGGCAGGGTGCAACGACGACCACCACCGTGACCCCGCCGCCGGCTGCGGCTGCGCCAACGCCGGTGGTTGCCGCCGCCCCGGACGCCGCTGCTGCCGTGCAGGCCGCACTTGTGGCCATGCGCGGGCGCAACACCGACATCATGGCGCTGGCCGAGCCGCACATGGGCAATGCGGAGATCCGCGCCTATGTGGATGGCGTCATTGCCGCCGCCGACCCGAATGTCACCGCGGACAACGTAGGCCGCCACATCCTGGCGTTGATGGGCCGCAACGGCGAGCCGCTCAACGGCCGTGCCGGCATCGTTCCCGGTGGCGATCAACGCGACCAGACCCGCGCTGCGATGGGCAATGCCATCCAGGCACGTGTCGGCCTGGTGCAGGCCACCGACGGCAACCCGTATCGCGGCCTGAGCATGACCGAGCTGGCGCGGGCATGCGTGGAATCGACCGGCACCAACACGCGTGGCATGGACCGCCTTCAGGTGGTGGGCCTGGCCTTTACGCACAGCACGTCCGACTTCCCGGCGCTGCTCGGCGATGCGGCACGCCGCGCAATCTTGCAGGGCTACCAGGAAGTGGAAGAGCAGTTCGATCAGTTCACCCGGGCGGTGAACGTGCCGGACTTCAAGCCGACCAACTTGGTCGGCCTGGGCGCCTTCAGCGATTTGCTCGTGGTGCCGGAGGGCGGCGAGTACAAGTACGGCACCTTCAGTGAGCAGTCGCAGGCGATGAAGATCGTCACCTACGGCCGGCTGTTTTCGATTACCCGTCAGGCCGTCATCAACGATGACCTGGGCGTCTTCAGCGACGTGCCGCGCAAGATGGGCCAGGCCGCCAAGCGCACGATGGCCAAGGCAGTGTTCAACCTGATCACCGCCAACCCGGTACTTGCCGACGGCAAGACGCTGTTCCATGCCGACCACGGCAACCTATTGCCCGGTGCCGGCATCACCACCGAAAGTGTGGCGGCCATGCAGGCGCGCATGGCGCTGCAGAAGGACACGGACGGCAACATCATCCGTGTGCCGATGAAGTCCCTGCTGGTGCCGGTGGCACTGAGCGGCGCCGCGCTCACCGTGCGTGCCAGCCAGTACGAAGTTGGTGCGGCTAGTCGTGCCAATACCACGCCGAACATCGTGCAGAACACGTTCGACGTCATCAGCGATGGCCGGCTCGATGCCGTCAGCGCCAACGCCTGGTACGGCGTTGCCAACTCGGCTTACGTCGACAGCATTGTGGTGGGCTATCTCGACGGCAACCAGACCCCGTATCTGGAACAGCACGAGGGCTTCACCGTCGACGGCGTGGCCTGGAAGGTCCGTCTGGACGCCGCACCTGCGGTGGCCGATTACCGCGGCATCTACAAGAACCCGGGCGCGTGATCGCGCACGCGGCGACGCCAGTCGCCGCGTGCCGCTTGTCTGATCCCTCTACTTACGTCTCCGGAGAAACTGCATGAAAAACGCACATCAAGACGGCCGTGTGCTCGATATCACTCTGACTGCAGCCGCCAAGAGCGGGCAAGTGGTTGTGATTGGCAAGCTGGTCGGCGTCGCTGTCACCGACGGCGAGATCGGCGACACCATCGCCGTCCATGTGGAAGGTGTCTTCCGCCTGCCCAAACTGGGCACCGCTGTATTTGCTGTTGGCACCGTAGTCAATTGGGACACCGGTAATGCACGCGCCATTGTCGCGGCGGGTGGCGCTGGTGCCGCCAACGGTATCGGTTATGCCGTGGCCGCTGCTGCCAACGGCACCACGGAACTGCTGGTGCGGCTGACGCCTGGCACCGCAACCGCTGGCGCCTAACCCCTCGACCACCATCGCACGCAGATGCCCGTGTGGCGCGTGCGGTGGTGGGTCTTCTGACCTCTTTGAGTACTGCATCCATGTCCAGGCCTCGTGGCGTGCGAAATAACAATCCCGGCAACATCGATCGCACCAGCACCGTCTGGCAGGGCGAGGATCGCAGTGCGTCCGCCTTGGCGCGCGAGTCGCGCTTTGCCGTCTTCGATACGCCCGAATACGGCTTCCGTGCGCTGGTCAAGACGCTGCTGACCTACCAGCGCAAGCATGGCCTGCGCACAGTGCGCGGCATCATCAACCGTTGGGCGCCGCCGGTGGAGAACGACACCGGTGCCTATGCGCGCCAGGTGGCTACCGCACTCGGCGTGGATGTGGACCAGCGCATCAACGTGGAAGCGCCGGCTACGGCGTTCCAGCTGGCCAAGGCGATCGCCAAGCACGAGAACGGCGGCAACTTCTGGGGCGATGCGGTCATCTGGGATGGCGTGGAGCTGGCGGGGATCGCCCGGTGATGGACGGCGGCGCTACGGTGGTGCTGAAGACGGCGGCGCTGCTGGTGGCCACCAGCGCGGGCAGCGCGGTAGTCACCGAGGTGATCACCGGCAGCGAACACCTGTTCCTTGGCATTCCGCAGTCGTGGTTTCTGGCGGCGGTGGTGGGTGCGTTGGTGGGCCTGCTGCTGCTCAGTGAGATCGACGTGGGTAAGGTGTCCGCGCCCAGCGGTGGGCCGGGCGTGCAGTGGCTGACGCTGCTGCTACGCGTGGGCTTGCTGGGGCTGTTCGTGCTGGGGTTTGCGTTGGCGGCCGGCTGGATCGTGGTGGCGCTGGCCAACTACTTTCCCTCGGTGCACCGCATTGGCATCGCAGTGAGCGGGCTGAGCGGCTTCATCATCAAGCCGATGCTGCCGCACTACCTGGGCGCACTGCAGAAGTGGTCCGACCGGTTGGCCGGCCGCGCAGGAGGTGCCGCGTGAGCATCTACCTCCTGAGCCTGGTCAGTACGCTGGCGGTGTTTTGCGCCACGACCTGGCAGCTGCTGCACACCTTTCATGGCGGCGAGCGTGCGCGCGATCGCGCGGCATGGGCGCTGCGGGGTGCCTGCTTCATTGGCCTCGCCGTCGGCATGCTGGGCATCTTCCTGCGTGACCTGTCCCAGCACACGCCCACGCCCTGGTACGTGCTGCTGGTGCGCGTGAGCCTGACGGTCCTGCTGATCTACCCGTGGCGTCGCCGGGAGAGTGAACGATGAATATTCTGGCCTTCCTCAAAGCGCTGGTGGCGCTGGTATTCGGATGGGCTGCCGATGCACTGACCTGGCTGCGCAAGCCGGGCAGCCGGCTGAAGGTGGTCTGTGCGCTGCTGGCCGCGCTGCTATCGATTGCTGCGCTCACGTCCTATCGCAAGGGCCAGCAGGTCATCGTGGTGACGCGCCAGGTGGCGCAGTGCCAGAGCGATCGCACGTCGGCCCTGGAAGCGGCGCAGCTCAAGCGCGCCGAGTTGGAGCGTAACAACGCCGACAAGGATGCCGCACTGGCGACCATCGCCGCCAAGTTGCAGGCCGAGGCCGAGAAGCTGCGAGTACTGCAGGAGCGCAACGCCGGCCTGCGCGACAAGACCGAAGCGGCCAAGGTCGCCGCAGACCGCAGCGCCAAGGCGTTCAAACAGGAATACGACCAGCGCCCGGCCGAATGCAATGCGGCCCTGCAGGCGCTGGCTGCTGCGTGCCCCAGCCTAGGAGGCTACTGATGCTGCGTTCACTGTTCGTCATCGCTATGGTCGTTGCCCTGGCTGGCTGCGGCAAGAAGGGCATCACGCGCGAAGACCCGGCGCGCCCAGTGGTCGTGGCGCCAGCGCCGGCCGTGATTGCCGTGCCGGTACGCACCTACGTGCAGATCGAGCCGCGCCTGACGCAGCGCTGCGCGTGGGTGAAGAGCGGCACGCTGGAGCAGGTGCTGGACGTCTCGCGTGGGCGCAAACGCTGCCTGGAGTTCTACGAGGCCAACCTAGGCGAGATCGAACAGGTGCAGGGCACGCCAGCGGGCGAGGGCAGCCCGTGAGCCAGATCCGCATCGCGGTGGATGCCGCTAACCTGCTCGGCCGCCAATTGAGCGCACTGGAGCGCGAGCAGCTGCCGTTTGCCATCATGCAGGCGTGTAACGCCACGGCATTTGAGATTCGGGAAACGTGGAAGCGTACCGCGCCACGGGTTTTCGACAGGCCGTCGCCCCTGACAATCAACGCGGCGCTGTACACCAAAGCTACAAAACAGAGCCCTTTCGCTGAGATTTTCTTACGAGACAGGGCATCGAACGGCACTTCACCAGCAAAGTATTTGCTAGCTGAGGTGGAGGGCGGAACTCGCCGCAGGAAGGGGCTCGAAGTGCTTCTCCAGGCCAAGGGACTGATGCCTGCAGGGCAGTTTGCGCAAATGGGGCGAGGTGCCAGCTTGGACCAGTTCGGCAATGTTCGCCGTAGCCAAGTTAAAGCGGTCCTTTCGCAGTTGCAAGCACAGTCTCCCCAGCAGATCGCGGGCCGTGAAAGTAGTGCTAGGTCGCGTAAGCGCCAGTCCAGCAAAAATCGTGGCGGTCAGTACTTCGCGATCACAAAGCAACGCGGACGTTTGAAGCCTGGCATATACGAGAGGGTCGGCACCGGCTTTGGTAGTGCCGTCCGCAGCATTTTTATCTTCACTGAAAGTGCCAGCTACACGCCGCGCTACGACATCTTCGGCCTTGCCCAGCGCACCTGGGACAAGCTGATGCCGTTCTATTTTAACCGCGAGCTGGACAAGGCCATCCAAAGTGCGATCGCCAAGGTGCGCGCATGAGCCAGCGCGAGTTCTTGCAAGCCTTCGATGCGGCCACTTTTTCGGCCTTCGCTGAGGTAGGCCTGGCTGATGGCGATGCACGTTACCAGGCGCCCGACGCACCGGAAACTGTGCCGTGCACCGTGCAGATCGATCGAGCCGTGCGCGATTTCGGCGGCGACCTGGCGCCGGTGAGCACCGGCTACACGCTCGTGACCTTCCAGCGCGCCGAGGTGCAGCCGGCCAAGCGCGGCCGGCTGCTGCTGCCCGGCGAGACGCTGGTGCTGGCGGAGCGCGTGCGGCAGGACGAATCCATCAGCCAGTGGGTGGCCGACCATGGCTAGCCCACGCGAGAGCCTGCGCGCAGCGGTCGGCGCTTGTCTGCAGCGCATCAGCCGGGCCAGCGGCTACCAGACCGATGCCGGCGCCAGCCTGACGTTGGAGCCGGGCCAGGTCGACGAAGACACAGCCGCCGTGCTGACCGTGCTGGTGGCCAAGCAACAGCGCGCCAGCGAAAGCGCACTGACGCGCACGCACCGGCTGACCACGCTGGTGATCGTGGCGAAGGCGCCTGCACCGCTGGACACCGCGCAGGCGCAGCTGGACGCGCTGGTGTCCGACATCGAGCGGGCCATGGCCGACCAGCAGTTCCGCTACCCGCCCGGCATCCAGTTCCCGCAGTACGTGTCCATGGAGCCGGTAAAGCCAGAAGCCGGCATGAGCTGGATCGGCGCACTGCTCACCTACCAAACCCACATCCCCATCACCTGACGCCGCCCGCGGCACCTACGAGGAGCATCCATGCCCATCAATTCCCCCGATTACAGCTACCTGGGTAGCGGCGAGCTGCACCTGCGTAAGCGTGGTGCGGCCAAGCCGTTTCGCGGCGTTGGCAACTGCTCGGCCTTCAGCTTCTCACCACAGACCAATCGCGTGAGCCTGTTGGACAACACCCAGCCCGGTGGTGGCAATCGCAATTCGGTCGACCGGGTCACCGAGGTGCAGGTGAGCTTCACCATGCACGACTTCAGCGCGGACAACTTCGCCGATGTGCTGCGCGGTACGGCCACTTCGGTCGCGGCAGGTAACGCCATCGATGAGCTGGTGGTGGCCTACAAGGACGGCGTCACGCCGCTGCTCAACCTGGCCAACGACATCACTGCCGTCAAGCCGATCACCGGCAGCACCGTCTACGTGAAGGGGGAGGACTGGGACATCAAGAATGGCGCGCTGTACGTGCCTGCCGGCTCCGCGATCACCGAGCCGGTGGCGGGCGCCGCCAACCTGAAGGTGAGCTACGGATACGGTGCGGCCGAGCGCCTGCAGGCGCTGGTCAATCCCAATGAAGAGTACGAACTGCTGTTCCTGGGGTTCAACGAGGCGCGCAGCGGTAAAAAGGTGCGCGCGCAGGCCTACCGCGTATCCGGCGGCGTCATCGGCGAGCTGGCACTGATCGGTGAGCAGTACGGCGCTGGCACCGTCACGGGCACGCTCAGCAAGGACACCAGCAAGCCGGCCGGCGTGTCGCAGTACTTTACCTGGGATGCCGAAAAGTGAGCGAGGACATCGACATCCTGACGCCGCCCACGCGCACGATCACTTTCCGCGGCGAGCAGCTGGAACTCGGGCCGGTGACGCTGGCCCAAATTGGCCCCTTCATGACCGCCACACGGCCGATCATCGGACGCGTGCTGATCGCCGCCAGCTTGGTCAATGCCGGTGCCTCGATCGAGGTGGCTGCGCTGCTGATGGACGTGCTGGAGCAGAACGGGACGGCCTTCGCGAAGGCCGGCGCGCTCGTCACCGGCAAGCCAGAGGAATGGATTGCCGGTGCGAGCCTTGCCGATGCGGCCACGCTGGTTGAGGCAGTGGTGGAGCTCAACCAGGATTTTTTCGGCCAGCGCCTGCCGAGCCTGATGCAGGCGGCAGGCAAAGCCATCCCCGCGATGGTGGCGACGCAGGCGGAACCGACTGGGCCGATCTTGTCCACTTCCTCGTCGCCCGCGGGCACCAGCGCCGAGACGTCCTGACCTACACCCTGGTGCAAGCGAAAGCGTTCTCTGCAGCTGCTGTGCGCGACGACCACGAGCAGCTGCGGCAACGCGAAGCATCCACGGCGCAGGCCGTACGGATGGCGATGGGATCTGAGCCTGCCGCCTTTACGAAGTACCTCAACGACTTGAACCAGTAAATGGCCGACCAATCAGCAAACCTACGCGTCCGCATCAGTGCGGACGTGAACGACATCAAGCAAGGCCTCGCGTTGCTGCGCGGGCAACTTGCCGCTGTGCAGAAGCAGGCCAGCCAGCCGCTGCCGGTAAACAACCCTGTGTCGCAACTGGGCGTTTCGGCTGGTCAGACGGCGGCAGCTATGCGACAGCTGCCTGCGCAGTTCACCGACATTTTCACCAGCTTGCAGGGTGGGATGCCATTTTTCACCGTGCTGGTGCAGCAAGGTGGGCAGATCAAGGACAGCTTTGGCGGCATCGGGCCCGCGCTGTCTGGCGTCTCCTCCGCCCTGGTTGGAATGGTCAATCCGCTCACGATCACGGCCGCCGCCGCTGCAGCGGTGGCGATTGCCTGGAAGCAGGGCAGCGACGAGGCAACGGCTTACCAAAGGGCGCTGATTCTGACCGGCAACCAGTCCGGCCAAACGGCTGAGCGCCTGGCAGAAGTGGCCGCGCAGATGGATGCCATTGCCGGTGTGACCACGTCGAGCGCCGCCGCCGCGCTGGCGGAAGTGGCGGCCACTGGCAAATTTACCGCCGACCAGATGGAAACGGTGGCGATCGCCGCCGAGACCATGCGTGCCGGCACTGGCAAAGCGGTGGGCGAAACCGTCGCCGAGTTCGCCAAGATCAAGGCCGACCCGGTGGCCGCGCTGCTCGAGCTCAACGAGACCATGCACTTCCTGGACCAGACGCAGCTGGCCAACATCAGGACGCTGATCGAGCAGGGCGATCAGGTCCAGGCGGTCGCTGCTGCATTCAAGATCTACGCCGATACGCTCAAGGATAGGGCGGCTGACGTACAGGAGAACCTCGGCTACATGGAGCGGGCGTGGCGCGCAGTGGCGGGCGCTGCCGCCCTGGCTTGGGACACGATGCTTGGAGTTGGCCGGCAAGAGACGGCTACAGGCAAGATCAAGCAGCTGCAGTCAAATATTGAAGGCCTGAGAAATGGCGATAATTTCTATGGGGATGTGAGTCCTGCCAACCGTGCAAGGTTGATCGCTGATTTCCAGAAGGAGATCGAGGCGCTACAGAAAGAGGCGAACAAAAAGCCGGTCAAGGTGATCATGGCCGGTATCTACTCGGAAGTGGATACCAAGCAAGAGGAAGCTCGCACGAAGTTCCAAGAGCAGGGCGTGCAGTACCTGACCAAACAGGAGCAGCTGGAAAAGAGCATCACGGACATGCGCAAGTTGGCAGCGCAAGCCGGTATCACCGATACCAAGGTGTTGCAGCAGCGGGAGCAGGCGATGAAGGATGCTGCCGCAGCAGCTGGGGCCAGGGGCGCCGCAAGTTCGGCCACCGGCGGTCGCTCTGCAAGGCTCCAGAGTATTAAGGATGCGTTCACCGCCGAGCAGGCGCAGATCACTACCAGCACCAAGGTCCTGCAAGCGCAGTACCAGGCGCGCGAGGTCTCGGCCGAAACCTACTACCAGCGCATGCGGGATCTGGCCGAGCGGGGCACTGCCGCCGAGGCACAGTCGCTCCAGAAGCAGATCGATTACCTCAATAGCCGCAACGTCAGCGGCAAGCAGTTGATCGACGTCAATAAGCAGGTCGGCGAGCTGGAGGCGCAGCTGGTCAAGGTGCGCACCGAGGGCGCCGCGGCCCTTGAGGTGTTGTCCACCGAAGAGGGCAAGCTGAAGAAGCAGCGCGAAGACGCACTTGCCTCTTACAAGGCAGCGCTGGACGCCAGCACCGATGCGCTACAGGTAGACATGGACGCCATGATTGCCCGTGTCGGCGCGGGCGATCGCGAGTTCGAGATCCAGCAGCGCCTCAACGGCGTCTACCGGGAGCAAGCGCAGCGCCTCACCGAGCTTGCCCTGCAGAAGAACACCGGCCGCATTGACGAGGCCACCGCCGCTGCAGAGGAGCAGGCTGTGCGCGCTTCGACTGAGCGCCGTGTCCAGATCATCCGCGACGGCTATGAGCGCATGTCCGAAGCGCAGGCCGATTGGGGTAACGGCGCGTCTGCGGCGTGGACGAATTACGTGGATGAGGCCCGCAATGCTGCCGGTCAGGTGGAGTCCGCCGTCGGCTCTGCCCTGGGCGGTCTGGAGGATGTGTTCGTCAAGTTCGTGACCACCGGCAAGATGAGCTTCAGTGATCTGGCTAATTCGATCATTGCCGACTTGGCGCGTATTGCTGCAAAGCAAGCGATTTCGGGTGCTCTGGGGGCGCTATTCGGTCAGCTCGGTGGTGGAGCCTCGGCTGGAGCCGTTTCCGGAACGATGGGGACGTTCGGAAACAACATCGACCAATTTATTCGCGGTAAGGCCTCAGGCGGCTACACGGGGCCGGGTGGGGTGTACGAGCCTGCGGGCATTGTGCACAAGGGCGAGGGCGTGCTGAGTCAACGCGATATCGCCTCGATTGGCGGGCCGGGCGCGTTCCTTTCGCTGCTTAGCACGATTCGCAGCGGGCGCGGTTATGCAGCGGGCGGGCTCGTTGGTAGCGCCGTAATGCCCTCCATTTCACCTGCTGGGGGCATGAGCGTTGAGATCAACAATTACACCGGTCAGCAGGTGCAGCAGCGTGAGGAGCGAACCCGGGGCGCGGATGGCAGCGAGCTGAAGAAGATGATTGTGGATATCGGGGCCGAAAACATCGCTGCTGGTGGGCGTATGGCAACTGCGATCGAAAGCCGGTTTGACACGAGGAAGCGCCGCTGATGGCTGTCTTCCCACCTTATGCTGGCATCCTGTACGACACCGTGCGCCGCTCCTTCGATCCGGCCGTTGTGCGAACCGAGATGGAGCGCGGAATCCCCAAGCAGCGCGTCACCAACGACGGCGTGTTGATGAAACTTGCGATGACGCTGGACTTTGCCACCCCCGCGGACGCGATGGCCTTTGAGGATTGGTACTTTGACGTGATCCGCCGAGTCGGTTGGTTCGACTTCGTGCATCCGCTGAGCGGCGCGCCGCTGCAGGTGCGTTTCGAAGGCGGTGACATCGGGGAGCTACGACCGGTGGAGGGCGCTGATCGGCCGTGGCAGTGCGATGTCACCGTGGAGTACCTGCGATGAGCACGTTTCTCGAACGCCGCCAGCGCGTCACCGACGACAACACGACCGCGCCGCTGGAGCTGCTGGAGATGACCGCGCCCTCATTCGGCGCCGTCTTGCGGATCGCCAACGATACGCGCGATTGGGTCAGTAACGGCAACACGTATATCGGATATCCCTTCCGCTTCACTCCGCCGGCAGACTCTGCGGGCGAGACGCCGCGTGCACAGCTGGAAGTGGACAACGTCGGCCGTGGGATCACCGATGACCTGGAGCGCGTGCAGCCGAACGAGATGGTGATGTGCCGTTATCTGATCACTGACCGCGCCCAGCCCAATGTGATCGCTCGGCGCTTCTATCTACCGTTGATACAGGTGCGAGCAGCCGGACCGATCATCACCGCGCAGATTGGCGTGGACTTTTTCATGCGCCAGCAGGCGGTGAAGCTACGCGCCAACCCGTTCACGCTGCCGGGGATCTTTTGATGCGGGCGAGTGAGGCTGAGCGGTTCCTCAACATCCCGTACGACGCCGACACCTACGACTGCGCCGACCTTGTGGTGCAAGTGCAGCGGGAGCTGTTCGGCCGCGATGTGCAGATTCCGGCCCGCCGACCGCGCGGTGCAGAGGGGCAGCTGGCGCTCGGCGAGTTGTCTCGCGCGTATGCCGTGCCCACTGCCACGCCAGTAGACGGCGACCTGGTGCTGATGTTCGACAAGGGTCAGAGCCGGCCCGGGCACGTCGGTGTCTTCTTCCACCTGGCCCACGAGGGCTGGGTGCTCCACACAACCAGCGCGCTCGGCAGCAGCTGGCTGCACCGCGTGCGCGAGCTGCCGGACTACGGCGCAAGGATCGAGGGGTATTACACATGGGTCTGATGACCGCGCCTGCGAGTGATGGGCAGCTGGTGCTGACACCGCACCCGGTCACGCTGGACGGGCAGTGCCACATTGCGATGGACCTGCAGCCGGGCGAGCGACTGTGCGAATTCCTGCACCGGCATGTGATCGATCTGGACCAGGGCGAGTGGACGGTGTCCATCGGTGGCCGGGTCGTGCCGCGCCACCTGTGGCCGTACGTCTATCCCAAGGATGGCCAGGTCATCGAGGTGCGCGGCGCGGTCGGCAGAAATGCCCTGTACATCGTGGCGATGATCGCGCTGACGTATTTCACCTTCGGTATCGGCTCCGCTGCTGGTTGGGGCGCGGGTGCGGCGGCGGGGGCATTTGGCGGTGGCGTCGCCGGCGCGGTCTTCGCGTCGGCGGTGTTTGTGGCCGGCTCGATCGTGATCAACAAAGTGCTCGGGCCGAAGGTCGAGAAGCCGTCAGAGAGCACCGCCGGCACGGTGTTCAGCCTTGGGGCAGCGCGCAACCGCGCACGCCAGTACGAGCCGCTGGGGTTGCTGTTCGGCCGCATGCGCATCGCGCCCGACATCGCCAGCAACACCTACTCGTGGTACGAGGGCAACGAGCAGTACATCGGCATGGTGCTCACCCCGGGCATCGGTGTTGGCCGCGTTGGCGCGTTCTCCAATGGGGATACGTTGCTGTCGAGCTATGAAGGCGTGAGCGTCTTCCACGCCGGCTACAGCCAGATGCCGGAGCAGACGATTCCGCTCTACAGCAATGTTGACACCGTCGACGGCGGTGAGCTGCCGGATGCCGCCGACTTCGTGACCCGCACCACCAGCACCGACACGGTGCGCATCCTCATCAACCTGGAATATGTGCTGGGCGGGCTGGGTACATCAGGCAAAGCCTACAACGTCTCCGAGACGGTACAGGTGCAGTACGCGCCAGCGGGCACCGGCATCTGGCAGACGCTCGCCACGCAGACCTACACCGGTGACAAGCTGGACGTCAGCAGGCGCGCGACGCTGTCGGCAGATGTGGCCAAGGGTCAGTACGACGTGCGCGTGCGCATCCTCGGCCTGGGCAACTACAGCGGCGACAACACCCAGCGCAACGACTTCCAGTGGTCGACGATGGGCAGCGTGCAGGCCGACACGGCAACGTATGCCGGCATCTCGCGCACCGGCATCATCATGAAGGCCACCGGGCAGCTCAATGGCCAGCCCGACGAGCTGCGTGCCGAGCACGTCGCCGCGCCGATCCCGGTGTGGCGCAGCGGCGCGTGGGTCAATGAGGAGTCAAGCAACCCAGGCGCCAACATCCTCAAGTACGTCCGCGGCTATTACGACAAGGACGGCAAGCTCATCGCGGGCATGGGCAAGAGTGATGAAGAGATCGACATCGAATCGCTGCAGGGCTTTATGGCCCACTGCGAAGCGAACGGCTATACCTACGACTACTGGCTGACGGAAGAGCGCAGCCACGATGAAGTGCTGCAGGCCATCGCCCTGGCCGGCATGGGGCAGACCACTTGGGCCGGTGGCCGCCTGTCGGTGGTTTGGGCCGCCGACGAGCAGCCGCTGTCGGGCGTGGTCAACATGGCTGAGATGAAGAAGGGCAGCTTCAGCGTGGACTACACGCTGGCCAGCGCTGCCGACGGCATCGAGTACAGCTATTTCGACAGCACCACCAACAAGGTCGAGACCCTGCGCGTGCCGGCGCCGGGCGTGGAGGTCATGCTCAACCCGGCGCGCCTAACCGGTGAGGGCATTGGCCGTGAGGCACACGCGGCCGAGATGGCCCGCTACCACCTCGCGCAGAGCTTGTTCCAATACAAGGACATCGGCTTCGCCCAGGACCTGCAGTACCTGTCCTATCGGCGCATGTCGATGCTGTCGATCTCCCACGACCTCACGCAGTGGGGCTTCGGCGGTCGCATCATCGCGGCCGAACGCAGCCCGCTGCTGGGCACGGTCACGCTGACGCTGGACGAGCCGGTGCCACCGCCAGATACGCGCAGCGCCTTCATCGGCCTCCGCATCCCGGGCGAGGCGGTCTACCGCACGTTCCGCGTGCGCAACTTCGCCGAGGCGACCGACACCATCCAGCTGGTCGAGGAATGGCCGGATGACGCACCGCTACCGGGCGAGGGCTACGACGATCCAATGGTGCAGGGCGGCTGGCAGGACAATCCGGCCCACGACACGGTGTGGATCTACGACTTTAAGGCCACGCCGGGCCTGCGCGTGCGCGTCGTGGCGATCGAGCCGGAGAGCGATCTGAAGGGCGCCAGCATCAGCGTGGTGCCGGAAGACACAAGGTTCTGGATCTTCGTCAAGACCGGCCAGTACATCCGGCCGGAGAGCGGCTCGTCCCTGGCCACGCGGCCGATCGTCAGCAACCTGGTGATCAGCGAGGACCAGATCACCACCGGCGACGTTACCGCGACGGACCTGTTGGCCACCTTCGATATCAGCGGGCCGTTCGATCACGCGGTGGTGTACGCCTCGGCGTCGGATGGCAACGGCGAGCTGCAGGAAGTGGCCCAGACGCGCACTCGCACGGCGCGGTGGCGCATCCCGCGCGCCGGCACCTACACGCTCAATGTGCGCCCGTTCGGTCCGGATGGGCAGATGGGCGTGGGCGCCTCGCTGATCTACACGACCATCGGCGCCGACGCGCCGCCGGTGAACTACGACATCTTCGACGTGGAGGAGATCTCCGGCGGCATCCGGCGCTACACCTGGGGCTTCTGGAACGACACCATCCGCTCGGCCAACCTGGCCGGCGCGGAGATCCGCTACACCGCGGCGCCGGAGCAGGGCGCGCCGATGCCGGCGTGGGACGCCATGACGCCGGTCGGCGACAGCGGCTACCACACCGGTGCGTTCGACTCGCCCATCCCGGCCTCGGGCAAGTGGACGTTCGCCATCCGCGCGCGCAACACCAACGGCACCCTGTCGGTGGCGGCCAAGTACGTCACCAAGACGCTCGGCAAGAACCTGGGCGAGCTGCAGGAGGAAATGCAGCAGGCGATCGATCAGACAACTGAGCAGATCCGGCAGGGCTTGATGGAAGCAGCGGAGCGCGATAGGCAAATTGCAGAGGAAGCACTGGCTGCGGCGAACAAGGCTCGCGATGACGCGATCGCGCATGCCGACGCGCTGAACGCTGCATTGGGTGATCTGGTCAACGCGGACGAATGGACATCGACCGCTTCGTATCCAAAGGGCGACTTCGTGCGCTACGACGGGCGACTGTACCGAGCAGAGCTCGCGAACTCCGGCGTCGTGCCGGCGGGCAATCCCTCAACCTGGCAGAACGTCGGCAACTACTCGAGCGCAGGCGAGGCGATTGCGGCTGCGCTGGACATGGCCAACCAGACCGCCAACGAGCTTGAAGCGGAAGCAACGCGCCTGGCCGCGGTTGTTGCTCGATTGCCAGCAGGTACCGGCCAGCTTGCGACATCGGCATCCGTCAGTGAGGAGTCTACTGCGCGTGCGAACGCCGATAGCGTTCTGGGGCAGCGGACAAGCGTGGTTGAAGCCCGCATGCCGGCCGGTAATGGCGGGCTTGCAACTGCTGCAAGTGTGACAGCGGCGAGCACTGCAAGTACGGATCGTGACGCCGCGTTGGGTCAGCGCATTGGAGTGGTCGAAGCCCGCATGCCGAGTGGCACTGGCGGCTTGGCCACCTCGGCGAGCGTAACCGCGGTAGATACCGCAAGCGCAAGCCGCGATACGGCGCTTGGTCAACGAATCGACAGTACCAACGCTGTCGTGGCGGGCAAGGCAGACACAACTGCAGTCAATGCTCTGCAGTCGAACGTCAATCAGATCGGAAACGAGACCACGGCGAACAGCTTGGCTCTGACGCAGGTGAGGTCGCAGGTGGGTGGCGGCGGCAACATCCTCAACAATTCGACATTCGAGGCCGATCTTTCGGGGTGGTCGCTCTTCTACAACCAAGACGGCGGCGCGACCACCTTGACCCGAGTTTCCCCCGGTCCGTGGGTACCCGGCGGCAACTTCGCGATGGAGATCCGGCGCCTTCCCAATGCAGGGCTGTATGGCGATTTGGTTGTGAGCTCTGCCGGGATGTCGTGCACACCAGGTGTGCGTTACTGCGCATCGGTATATGGCGCGATTCAACGTGCGGCGGGCGAGGTGATGATCGCGTTCTACGACTCCAACGAGAACGAGATCGAATCGGTGACCGGAACCCCCTTTGCCGCGTCCGGCGGGACCACGATGGCGTCTTACACCCGCAGCTTTGTTTTCCGCACCGCACCGTCGAATGCTGTTCGGGTCCGGCTCTACGTTCGCATGCACTCGCCGTACGACAATTCGACGTCATTCGGAAACTACCTGTGGATCGTGAAGCCTGCGATCAATGAGGTGGCTGCTAACACTACCGTGCCGCCGGCATGGTCGCCCTCAGCGACGGCGATCGATTTCAAGTACGCCAGCGCCACGCAGTCGCTTTCAACGAGGCTGACCACGAATGAGAATGGGGTGGCCAGCTACCAGGCGTCATGGACCCTCGCTCTGGACGTTAATGGACGGGTGGCGGGTGCGCGATCGGTGAATAACGGACAGACCGCAACCTTGGATTTCGCATTCGACAAAGTGCGATTCATTGGCGTAGATGCGGGGCAGGGCCGTAGTGAGATCGTCAACGGCAAGATCTACTGCTATGCGCCAAACGGCGTGCAGGTGATCGCCATGGGGCCAGGTGTATGACGACCTATCTTCGCGTGCGTGATGAGGCAACCAACGCGGTGCTGCTGGAGGTGACCGATCAGCCCGACTCAGACCTGCTCACTCAGCACATGGGTGCGGCCGGTATCGCCAGCGGGGCCAACGGCTCGGTGGCGGTGCCGATCACTGGCAGCGCCAATCAGCTGTACTACTGGTTCGTCGCGGACAGCGGGGCAGGTAATGCGCTGCTCCCCTACATCACCGATGACGGCAACACGATCACGTGGACATCGCCGTCGGCGACGTTGACTGCCCGTGCCGGCGGCACGTTGTTCTACGGGAGGTTTTGACGTGGCATTCGCTCGCATCAATGCCGGCCCTAATCGCGTGGTGATCTCGGAGGACTGGAAGAACCTAGCCCTCGCGTCGAAGCAAACCATCACTCCCAGCGGCAGCGGCGTGTTGAAGACGTGGAGCCTGACAGTGGCCGGCTCCAACCCTGTGCTGGCGTTCCTGGGCGAGAGCAATGCAGTGCTCGGCCAGCGCACCCAGAGCGGCAACACCTTCACCTTTACAGGGTGGACGGCCGGCGGCAGCTTTACGGCCTATGTGTTCGACGAGCCAACCTTCGGGCAGCGAAAGTTCTTCGTCGTGCGCAACCCGTCGAACAATCAGGTCGTGTTCGATGCCACGCTGAAGTTCATGCGCGTGCGCGGGCTGCTGCAGGGCAACGCCAATCAAGGAGGATCGATCACCCTGCCGGCCGGCAGGACATACGCCGCGCTGGCTGGCTCCACCGGCAACATCATGCTCGCCATTGGCGGCTTGGTCGGTGGCGGCCCGCAGTGGCAGGTGCAGCAGCTGTGGCGCAAGGGCGTGGTCAACATCAACGGCAACGTTGCATCCATCTCCGCCATAGACACAGCCCAAGAGCTACGCACCGGCACCAACAACAATCCTCAACCGCCCCCTGGCAATTACGGCCAGGCCTGGGTGCGGGCTCCTATCCTCGACGTTACAGGCTACTGACATGCTCATCAGCGAGAACACCACCTTCGGCACGCAGACCAGGATCGTGTCGCCCCGCATCGAGATCAGATGGGACCCGGCCACCAATGATGGCCCCGTCGAGTTCCACCTCGAGCAGATGACCACCAAGCCGCATCCCGAGGGCTGGACGCAGACTTTGGAGCGGTTCTTCCTGCGCGTGCTCACGGTGCAGATCAGCGACCTGATCGGCCGCAACTACGAGATCACCGCGCCGTCGAGGACCGAAGTCGACCCGACCGCCGGGCAGTCCGTCCAGGTTCCTGGCGAGACAGTTACCGAGCCCGGCGTGCACCTGCTGCTCGGCATCAAGGCCGCCACGCGCGCGGCCTACGACGCCAACGTGGTGACACCCGACCCGGATGCAGACCCGCTCGCGCAGCACATAACCATCATCTGGAACCCGATCAACGACACCGGCACCGTCACGTTCCAGGTTGAGGACCGCGGCGCGGCCTTGGGTGTGCTGGCGGCGCCCATCGCAGACCTGATTGCCCCGACTTATGCGATCCGCTATCCCGGAGCAGAAGAAACGCAGGAGCTGGCCGGCTGGAAGCTCCAGGCGCTGATCAAGGCGGCAACGGACAGCGCAATCGTGGCCAGCCTGGCGACCGCGGAGCAGGCGGCAGCCTGAGCATCGCCTGTCGGCAGGTGTGAAAGTTCAGGACTGAATCTTGTCGAGCGACACAGTGGCGGCGATACTTGCCGCTGATCCGGTGCATGGACCTGCCGGCAAAACTTCGCTCGCGTCCAGGGGATAAAGCGCGGTCGGCCTGAGGTGGTTGCCTTTGAAAAATTCGCCCTTGCACGCAGTCGCCTATGTGAGCGAGGTGCGTCGCCCGATGTCCGTAGCTGAGCTAGACCGGCTTCTGGTCTCGGCCAGCGCACGCAATGGGCAGTTGTCCGTTACAGGAGCGCTGCTATACGACGGCCGTCGCTTCTTCCAGTACATCGAAGGGGCGCCGGCGAACGTTCGGGAAACCTACGACCGAATCAAGCAATCAAGCCGACACATCGTGGTTGCGGAGGTGTACAACGGGCCGATCACCGAGCGGCACTTTCCAGACTGGCAGATGGCATGTCGCAAAGTGAGCTCCGGCTCGATCGTCGAGATCAGTGCCCTGCGTTGGGATCGAACGCGGCTTGCGCTGGCTGCCGCAGGCAGGAAGCCCGAGGCGATCCAGCGCCTGCTCGCATTCTGGGATGGCGCAGATTAGTCGGCGATGGATTTTCTGCTGCTGTACGCGCGCCAGGTGGTATGCGCCTCGCCCAGATCAAGCATGCGCGTCCATTGCTCCAATCGCTTGTATTTCTCCTCCTGCGAATGCCCGTCGTAGGCCCCAAGGTACGAGGGCAGCCCCTGGAAGTAAGCGGCATCTTCGTCAGCAAAGTGCCACGAGATTTGCCCGGTCGGCAGGTCGATGAGGACGCAACCTCGCACGTTTCCATTTCCGTCCGGAATTCGCTTGTCCGAGATGCCGGCGGGGAAGAGCCTGGCAAGCAGCGCTATAACCTTGTTACGCTCCTGAACAGCCTCGTCTCGTTTCTGCCTCATTTCTTGATAGTCAACGCTGTCGTTCATCTTCGGCACGTCTACGCAGGTAGCGCTTGTTGTAAGGCCACCTGCGCGAAGGGAGCGTTAGGCCAGCCAGCTCACAGACGCCGCACGCCGGCTCTGTCTTGGAACTTGATGGACCACGGCGTGATCAGGTACCCCGGCCGGCGGTAGTAGATGGCCGGGATGTGGTCTTCGCGCGCGTCCTTGGCGATGCCATTGACCAGGACGTATGGCGATGATGTCTTCGGGACCTCGCACCAATCCTGCCGCCCGTCTGTCTTGAGCGTCAGCGTGTAAGGCCCAGCGCCCAGGATCTCGCCGCACACGACAGACCGGCTGCTCACCGAGGCTGCGCGGGCGCGCGGCGCGATGCGAGTGACGAAGGCATCCAGGCTCTCGCCGGCGGCCGATACCTCCTGATGCAGTTCGGTAGTCTGGCCGAGCTTCACCTGCAGCGGATCAGCGGCGAAGGCGGGCAGGGTGGCGCCGAGAAGCGCCAAAGCGGCGGTGGCGAGGAATGGGTGCATCACTTTCTCCGGATCAGCTGCGCCGGTTGTCGCCGGCGGCCCGAGGTCATCCCGGCGCAAGGCAAAGATGCTTGGCACGCGCTTCGGAAAAAACGTTCATTTGCAGGCCCGACGCACAGCTGCGGATCAGGAAAAATCCGACCCGATTGTGCGGCACCGCCCGATATGTGAAACCCCATATCGGTGCCAATCTACCGTTGCCGGATGCGGGGCCATAGGCCGCTCACCCGCATGGCGCCTGAGCAGCGCCGGCCCGGCTTCTACACGTAGCCCTCAATGTCCTCGCGCGTCAGGACGCCGAGGCGATGACCCCAGGAAGCAACCAGCTCAATGACGGCGGCCGCCTCGGCTGGGAACGCATACAGCAGCTCCTCTTCGAACTGATTGAGCACTTCGAGCGGTTCGGAGGCGCACGCCAGCCGCTGCTGCAGTTGTTCGAAGAAATTGGGGCTGGCGTCCATGGATCGGAGTCTACGGGGCTGCGTCTCAAGCGGTGAGACGGGTCAGCCGATACTAGCCGGATGGACAGACCCGAACTCAAGACGCATCTGGAGAACCTCGACGCTGCGGTGCCGGCGCTGTTGAAGAGCAGCCCCGACCGTTGCCACTTCTGGCAGGCCTTCGCGGGCATGGCCGACGTGATCGAGGACGGCGCCGTCACGGGGGACGATGCCCAATTCGTGTCCCGGCGGCTCGATGAGATCTTGGCCTGGCATGGCCTGGAAAACGGCGACCGCGACTGTTGAGGGACCGCCATGTGTTACTCCGCTGAGATCCAGGCCGATTACCGGAAGCTGGTGCGCAACTTTGGCGCGATCATGTCGATCGAGGAGTTCTCGAAGCTGTGGCTGAGGCAGGGAGAGGCGGAGAAGCGGCCAAAGACCCCGAAGGCGATGGACGATGCATTTCGCGCGGGCGGGGAGGGCGGCGTGGCCGCAATCGCCGCAGAGCTGGCCGTGTGGGACGCCGATGACATGCAGGCCTTGGAGCAGGAGCTGTTCAAGCAGGCCCGGCGCCTGGCAGACGCCGAGCGGGTGCTGGCCAGCGGCAAGCCGACCAAGAAGGCGGCGACAGACCAGCGCATCGCCACCACCAAGATCGAGCAGATCAAGGGCCGCATCGCGGACCTGCAGCGGACCGAGCCCAAGGCGCGGGATTACCGCATCTTCCCGGGCTACTACGCGCCGGTGATCATCTCCGAAGGCGGCCAGCGCGTCATCAAGCCGATGCGCTACCAGTGCCGACCCGCCGGCAAGCCGCCGATCTACGACACCAAGTATCCCGGCACCTACAACGCCCGGCGGGACAATCTGCAGGGTTTCTGGCGCGAGCAGTTCGGCTACACACATGGCCTGGTGGTCGTCGGCCGCTTCTACGAGAACGTGGAGGGGCCCGACGGCAAGAACCGTGTCGTGCAGTTCCAGCCCAGCGACCGCGAGCCAATGCTGGTGGCCTGCCTGTGGTCCCGCTGGACCGATCCGGCCGGCGAGCAGCCGGACCTGCTGAGCTTCGCGGCCATCACCGATGAGCCGGAGCCTGAGGTGGCAGCTGTTGGGCACGATCGGACCATCATCAACATCAAGCCCGAGCACGTCGACGCCTGGCTCAACCCCGATCCGGCCAACCTCCAGGCGCTGCACGCGATCTTCGACGACAAGCGTCACCCGTTCTACGAGCACCGGCTAGCCGCGTGACCAACACCAGCCACAACGAGGATTGATAGCCATGCCCTCCCGATCTGCGCATCGCGCCGCACTCCGGCGATCCCAAGAGCCGAGTGTCATCGCTCCGGAAGGTGTGACGTTGCCGGATTTGCCTATCGATATGAACTGGCTCAACCCGGTCGTCGGCCAGAACACCAATCGTGACGAATGGTGCGTTTTACGTGTCGGACCAGGTGGGGCAGACGTCCTGGCAAGGGTTCGGCGCAATGAGATGGGCGGGGCCGACGTGACGCTGAGTATCGCGGGAAGCTCCGTCATACCGCCGGCGGTGCCGCTGCCGATTGCTCAGGCTTTTGAGGTGGCGGCGGAGTTTGCGCGAAACTTAGCAAGGTAGTCTCCTCACTCCGCCGACCTGCCGAAACGCAGTGAGGTGTCTGTCAGCTGGCTACGGCTAGCGTTCTGGCTTGACTTTTCTGGAGCGCCGAGTGTCTTGGTATCGCACTCCTATCTCGGTGACTAGGTAACCGGGCCGCTTCCAATCCTCCAGGCTGAACGTCCAGCATTCTTTCAGTAGGCTTGGGTGCGTGTGCACGTACGGCAGCCCATCGCGCTCAACAAAGCAGCTGTAAGGATCGTGGTAGGTGCGGATATCCACTGCATGCCGGCCATGCTCTGTGCGGATTGTTCCGCAGACTTCAGCGCCCAGTTCCGCTGTGAATTGGTTCAGCTTTGGGGCTATGCGGAGGATGAAGGCGTCCAGGGTCTCCCCGGGTTGCGAGAGTTCAACTGACAGCTGTGTCACCCGTTGATCGGCGTTTGCTGCTGTGATCCAAACGCTCCAGGCCCATGCCAAAAGCTTGAGCCAATTTTGCACCAGTGGCGGCTTTTCGTGCTGCGTCAGAGCCTTATGTTTCATTCGCGCTTTCTCCAAGTGGTTCAGAGAAAGGCTTAGGGATCAGTCACTTAGATTTACGGTTCCGGATTGAAAATCCCCGTGTCGGCGGTTCGATTCCGTCCTCGGCCACCATTCCATCGTCATGCAGCGCAAGTGTATTCGGCCTTGGCGCTGCCTCCCACGCAATTCCCTGCATCGACACGAGCGTGCTCCCACCTGCGACAACAGGTCGGCGCAGGGTTTGCACGTGGTCTTCAACTGCGCGTGGAGATACTTTTCGGCATGACGCACAAGACCCTTCGACGTACCTTGATCCACGGCTATTGCGGTGAGTTCCGCGTGGAGACGATGGAGAGCCAGGCCCCCGGTCAGACGCTGTGGATGTCGACGGCATTCGTCTACCACCGCGATCGCACCGCGCCGATCGCCACGATCGAGGGTGCAGGCGAGGGCGAGTACCGCGGCGATGCGCGCGAACAGGCACTGAGGGTGGGGTCGTGCCTTGCGGAGTTTCTGGATCCGAAGGAATACCGGGCCTGCGAAACCGCAGGAAGCTGAGCGCCGCGCGTCGCATTGTCCTGGCCGGCCGAACCTCGCTGCGTACAGTCTGCCCACTCGTCGTCATGGCGACAGCATTGCAGGCGTGATGCCGCGGGCCTTCGCAGTGTCGTTTGGCAACCGTGCGTGGACTGATCGGCTCGTTCGCCGCCGGCGTGCCGTTTCGACGTGGCGTGCCGTCAGCGTTGACCGTCGCCTTCCGGCCATGCACGCGCGTGGGGCGCGCACGGCAGCGGCGCGTGTTCATCATGTCCGCGTAGCGATGGGCCGAGGCAGGCGACCTGCGTTTCGGTTGCATCGCTGTGCGGCTGCATACGGGGAGCGTGCATGAATGTGAGGGAGCGCATCACCGCCCTCTACTAGACTGACGCCACGGGAACGGTCCCGCGGAGAACAGCACTTGAACGATTCCCGTCACGGACAGCCACGGGCTCCCCATATCAGCGACACCAGCGCTCTGCCCGTGGACGAGCGCCGATCGGATATCTTTTTTGCCGCGGTTGAAACCACGCGGATGCCGATGACGGTCACCGATCCGCACCTGCCGGACAATCCGATCGTGTTCGCCAATCGTGCCTTCCTGGAAATGACCGGTTATTCGGCCGAGGAGATCATCGGCAACAACTGCCGGTTCCTGCAGGGGCCGGACACCGATCCGGCCAGCGTGCAGGACGTGCGCGAGTCCATCGACAACCGCCGCGAATTCGCCACCGAGGTGCTGAACTACCGCAAGGACGGTTCGTCGTTCTGGAATGCGCTGTTCATCTCGCCGGTGTTCGATCAGCAAGGCAACCTGGTGTATTTCTTCGGGTCGCAGCTGGACGTCAGCCGCCGCCGTGATGCCGAGGACGCGCTGCGCCAGGCGCAGAAGATGGAAGCGCTGGGGCAATTGACCGGCGGCATCGCGCACGATTTCAATAATCTGCTGCAGGTGATGTCCGGGCACCTGGAAGTGATCCAGATGATGTCGGGCAAGTGCGGCGGTGCTGCCGATCGGATCGCCTTCAGCGCCGAACACGCGGCGGCCGCTGCAGCCAAGGCGGCCACCCTGACCCAGCAGCTGCTGGCGTTCTCGCGCAAGCAGAAGCTGCGCGGCCGGGTGGTCAACCTCAATGGTCTGGTGGCCGGCATGACCAACATGGCCGAGCGCGCGCTGGGTGGCGGGATCAGCCTGCGGCAGTCGCTGGAGGAGGGCCTGTGGAATTGCCAGATCGATACCACCCAGGCGGAAGTCGCGCTGCTGAACGTGCTGATCAATGCCCGCGATGCGATGGCGAACGCCGAGCGCAAGGAAGTCACCGTGCAGACCCGGAACGTGGAGATCACCAGCCACGATCTGGCCATGTATCACCAGCTGGCGCCCGGCCGTTACGTGAGCATCGCCGTCAGCGATACCGGCGTGGGCATGCCGCCGGAGGTGTCCAGCCGCGTCATGGAACCGTTCTTCACCACCAAGGAAGAGGGCCAGGGCACCGGCCTGGGATTGTCGATGGTGTACGGGTTCGTCAAGCAGTCCGGTGGCACCGTGCGCATCTACAGCGAAGTGGGCGAAGGCACGACCGTGCGGCTGTACTTTCCCGCCTCCGACGAGTTCGAAAACGATCTGCAGGCGGTCAAGGCGCGCGCGATCGACAAAGGCGGCAGCGAGACCATTCTGGTGGTCGAGGACAAGCAGGACGTGGCGGTGGTGGCCAAGATGTTCCTGGAGAGCGCGGGCTACCGCATCCTGTCGGCGTCCAGCGGCCGTGAGGCGATCGAACTGCTGCAGCAGCACCCGGACGTGGACGCCGTGTTCACCGACCTGATCATGCCCGGCGGCATGAACGGGGTGATGCTGGCGCGCGAGGCGCGGCGCATGCTGCCGCGGATCAAGGTGCTGCTGACCACCGGCTATGCCGATGCCAGCATCCAGCGCACCGACGTGGGTGGAGCGGAATTCGACGTGGTCAACAAGCCGTACACGCAGAAGGAATTGCTCAAGCGTATCCGCATGCTGCTGGATGGGCCGACCGGCGTGGGCTGAGCCGGCACTGCCGTGCGGCGGGAAGGTTGCGCTGCGCGCTGCGCTGCACGACATCGCGTGCAGCGCACGATGGCTGGCGAGCGTGCGCGAGGTGTGGGGTCACGGGCCGGACCACGCACTGCTTGCCGAGGGGGCCGTCTGCGCGCAGGACCGGACGTCGGCATGACCGCGAACAGCATGCGCTGCACAGGGCGTTCGAGCGCATTGCCGTCGATGGTTCGATGCGGTGCCGACGCGCGCCAGGTCAGTCGTGTCTCACGTGATCGTAGGTGGCTGGTACGGCGGCTTGCGATCGGCCCGCTCACCGGCGGGGTATCGACATCGTGCGGTCATGCGGCAGCCGGGGAAACCCTCGGCGCGTCGCGCATCGCCGGCTCCGACCCGCTGCAATCATTCCTCGCCGAGTGGCGCCACGTAGCCTTCGGGTTTGTCGGCGTTGCGCTCGAACAGGAACTTCTGCAGCTCTGCTTCCAGAAAGGCGCGGTGCTTGGGATCGCGCGGAGACAGGCGGTTTTCGTTGATCAGCATGGTCTGATGCGCCAGCCATGCCTGCCAGCCGCTCTTGCCGATGTGCGCGAACACGCGCTGGCCGAGCTCGCCGGGATAGGGCACGAACTCCAGACCTTCGGTATCGCATTGCTGGTACTGGCAGAACACGGTGCGGGACATGCGATTTCCTTCAAAGCGATCAGAGCGTAGCGAGCAGCTTGCGGATCGGTGCGGGCAGGCCTAGCGATGCGAGCTCGGCCTGAGCCACCCAGCGTAGATCGTCATTGTCGCGCACCGCCGCGCGCAGCGCGACCTTGCGGATGCGCAAGGGCTGCAGATGCAGCCGGTAATGGCTGAAGGTGTGCACGATCAGCGGCATTGCGTCGGCGCGGTCGTAGTTGCCATCGACGTGTTCGTCGAACCATGCGCGCATGCCGCGATCGGTCTCGGCCTGCGGCAGTGTCCACAGCGAGGCCCAGATGCCGGTCGGCGGGCGGCGCTGCAGCAGGATCTGCCTGTCGGCGTTCTCCAGCAGCAAGGCGGTGGCTTCGCGCTCGGGCAAGGATTTGCCGGGCTTGGGCGTGGGCAGTGCGTCCACCAGGCCATCGCGCCGCGCCACGCAATCGTCCTGCAGCGGGCACAGCACGCAGGCCGGTCTGGCGCGCGTGCACAGCGTGGCGCCGAAATCCATCTGCGCCTGCGTGTAGTCGGCCAGGCGGCCGGCCGGCACGTGCGCGACATGCGCAGTCGCCAGTTGCCACAGCTGTTTTTCGACGACCGGCAGGCCGGGATAGCCGGCAATGCCGTGCAAGCGCGTCAGCACGCGTTTGACGTTGCCGTCCATGATCGCGAAACGGTCGTTCCAGGCCTGGCTGAGGATCGCGCCCGCGGTGCTGCGGCCGATGCCGGGCAACGCGAGCAAGGCATCGATGTCGCGTGGCAGCGTGCCATCGTGCAGGGCGACGCATTGCTTGGCAGCGGCATGCAGATTGCGTGCGCGTGCGTAATAGCCCAGCCCGGCCCAGTGCGCCATCACGGTGTCGTTGTCGGCTGCGGCCAGGTCGGCCAGGGTCGGAAAGCGGGCGACGAACTTCTGGAAATACGGAACGACCACCGCGACCTGGGTCTGCTGCAGCATGATTTCCGACAGCCACACCCGGTATGGCGTGCGCGGATGTTGCCAGGGCAGGTCGTGGCGACCGTGGTCGTCGAACCAGTGCAGCAGGCGATCGACAAAGGCGTCGGCAGTGGGAGCGGCTTGATCGGCTGGCATGGGGTCTGCTGGCGAAGGACGGCGATGGCGTCGTGGCGGAGGAGGCTCGGTTCTACGCGGATGGCGAGGGCCCATCAGGGCAGCGGAAACGCAAGGACCACCCGGCATTGCTCGCAGCAGAAGCCTTCATCGCCGGGCCAGTGCGGCGCGGCCGGTGCGTGGTAGTAGACCACCCGCGCATCGTGCGGCGCCTGCTCGCGCAACGCCGCCGGCAAGGGCTGTGCGAAGTCCAGTACCCGGTTGGCACGCGACCAGTTGCAGGACACCTCCCGCACCGTGCAGCCTGCCTGCAACGCCTGTGCGTACAGCGCTTGCAGATGCGGGCAGGCCGCGACCACTCAGCCGCCCAGGGCTTCCGGCAGCAAGGCGTCGACGAACGCGACCGGGTCGAACACGCGCAGATCTTCCGGGCGCTCGCCGATGCCGGCGAAGCGGATCGGAATGCCGAATTCGCGGGCGAGCGCGAACACCACACCCCCCTTGGCAGTGCCATCGAGCTTGGTCACCACCAGGCCGGTGACGCCGACCGCCGCATGGAACTGGCGCAGCTGCGAGATGGCGTTCTGACCGGTGGTGCCGTCGATCACCATCAGCACTTCGTGCGGGGCGGCGGCGTCGATCTTGCCGAGCACGCGGCGGATCTTGCCCAGCTCGTTCATCAGCCCGGTCTGGGTGTGCAGGCGTCCGGCGGTGTCGGCGATCAAGACGTCGGTGCTGCGCGCCTTTGCCGCCTGCAGGGCATCGAAGGCCACCGACGCGGCGTCGGCATTCTGGCCCTGCGCGATCACGGCCACGCCATTGCGGTCGCCCCAGGCCTGCAGCTGCGCCACTGCGGCGGCGCGGAAGGTGTCGCCGGCAGCCAGCATCAGGCTATTGCCCTCGTCCTTGAAGCGTTTGGCCAGCTTGCCGATGGTGGTGGTCTTGCCGACGCCGTTGACGCCGACGGTGAGTACCACGAAGGGCTTGAGCGAGCGGTCGATGACCAGCGGCTTGGAGACCGGCTGCAGCAGCGCGATGAGGTCGGTGCGCAAGGCCTTGAACAGCGCCTGTGCGTCGGCGAATTCGCGCGACTTCATGCGTTTGCGCAGGCCTTCGACCAGGGCGGTGGTGGCGCCGATACCGACGTCGGCGGTGATCAGCGCGGTTTCGATCTCGTCGAGCAGGTCGTCGTCGAGCTTGGGATTGCGCGAGAACAGGCCGCCGAAGCTGCGTGCGAAGCTGCTGTTGCGCAGGCGCTCGCGCCAGCCGGGTTTGCCGGCCGCCGCCGCAGGCAGTGCGTCGCGCGCGCCGGCGCCGTTGTCGGTGTCCTGAAGGGACGGCGCCGGGCTGCTGACGATGGCCGGGGCAGTGACCGCCGGCGTCGCGCCTGCAGCGGGCGCGGCGGCTGGCGATGCCAATGGATCTGGTGCGGCGGCTGGCGGCACGATGGCCGGCGGTGCCGTGACCGGTGGGATGGCAGCGGGCGGGGCAGGCGCCAGGAGCGGCGGAGCGGGCTCTGCCGGCTGCACCGGCGCGCCGGCCGCCGGTGCTGCGTCCGTGGGCGGCGGCGCAGCCGCGTGGCCTGGGATCACGACCGGTGCAACCACCACCGGCGTCGGCGCACTGGTCGGGGCGGTCGGTACAGGATCCGGCAGTGCCTGCAGGGCAGACGGTGCGGGCGTGGCCGCGGGGGGCGGTGCGCTCGGTACGGCGGCGACGCTTTGTGCCTGGCCGGTGCGCGCGGCGATGTCGCGGGCCAACTGATCGGCTGGCGTGGCTGCCGGCGCAGCGGTGGGGTGCGCCGGAGGAGCGGGTGTCTCGCTGGCCGCCGGGACAGGTGCGGGGGCGGGCTGTGCAGCCGGCGCTGTGCCGGGTTGCGCAGGGGGCGGCGTGGCTTCGGCAGGCGCGGTGGGGAATGCGGCTGCCAGTTCTTCCAGGCTGTAACGCGAGGTGCGCGTACTGTCGAGCGAAGTTGGCTTGTTGCGGCGGAAAAAGCTGGCCATTGGCAACGCAGTGGGGGAAACCCGGGAGTCTACCATCCGGGTGTCGGCCGACCCTGACGCGATCGTCGCCACGCCCGGTCGCAGGCTCTGGAGGCGCCCCTCGCCGATGTCGGCCATGCTGCCGAATTCTGCATTTGTGGCAGCGTGTGTCAGGGGGCTTGCGGCAGACCGGCAGCGGCAAGCGCGCGGTTATGCCGGCGCCGCCGGGTCGCAACGGGCATAGGGGACCGGGGGAGCGCGCGCAGCCGCCATGCCTGGGCGGTCTGCGCGTGCGCTTACAACTGGCCCTTGAGCGTGCGGTAATCGCGCGGTGTCATGCCCACGGTGGCCTTGAACTGGCGCGCAAATGCGCTCTGGTCGGCGAAGCCGCAGCGCTGGCCGATGCTGGCGATGCTGTCGTCGCCGTACAGCAGTCGCATCGCCGATTCGATGCGCAGCTTGGTCAGCAACTGCTGCGGAGTGACCTGGAACACGCGGCGGAAATGCCGCTCCAGCTGCGCCACCGACAGCCCGGCCAGATCGGCCAATGCCTGTACGCGCAGGTTGTCGCCGAAGTTGTTCTGCATGTGATCCATCACCTGGCTCAGGCGTTCGTAGGCCGAGTGACGGCTGTCGGGCTGCCCCAGGTCGCGCGAGATGCCGACCACGCCGATCACCTCGTTGGCCTCGCACAACGGGCGCTTGAAGGTCAGGCACCAGCCGGGCAGCCGGTTGGGGTACAGATGCACTTCCAGCTGGTTGTCGATGAGCTCGCCAAGCAGCACGCGGCGGTCCTGCATCATGTAGCTGCCGCCCAGCGGCAACGGAAACACTTCCAGTGGCGACTGGCCGATGATCTCGCTGCGCAGCTTGCGCCCGAGCCGACGCACCAGGGTGAGGTTGCAATGGGTGTAGCGGCCCTGCCCATCCTTGATGAAGAACACCACGTCCGGCAGCGCGTCGAACAGCGTCTGCATTTCCAGCGCGGGAAGATTGAGGTCCATCGGGGTCATGGTGGCGATCGCAGATTGACGGCCGCACGACAGGTGCGACCGGTCACCGATCCTAACGTAAACGCGCGGTCGCGGAACGCGACGGACATTATGCGGATTTCCGCATTTTCACTTCGCATTGCACGCTAGTCGCTCGCGGGTCGGCAGTGGGAGCATGGGGCATGCACATACTCGACGTCATCGACTCGCATACCGCAGGCGAACCCACCCGGGTGGTGCTCGCCGGTTTTCCCGATCTGGGCACTGGCGACCTGGCGCAGCGCCGCGAACGCTTCGCCCGCGGGTTCGATCGCTGGCGCAGCGCCATCGCCTGCGAGCCGCGCGGTTCGGACACCATGGTCGGCGCGCTGTTGCTGCCCCCAAGCGACCCGGGCGCCTGCGCCGGGGTGATCTTCTTCAATAACGTGGGCTATCTGGGAATGTGTGGCCACGGCACCATCGGCGTGGTGCGTACCCTGGCCGAGCTGGGGCGCATCGCGCCCGGCCAGCACCGCATCGAAACCCCGGTCGGCACCGTGGGGGTGGAGCTGGCCGCCGATGGCACGGTGTGGGTGGACAACGTCGAGAGTTACCGTCTGGCCGCTGGCGTGGAGGTGGAGGTGCCGGGGTACGGGCGGGTGCGTGGCGATGTGGCCTGGGGCGGCAACTGGTTCTTCATCACCGAACAGGCGCCGTGCGTGCTGGACCTGGCGCATCAGCGCGAGCTGACCGCTTACACCGAAGCGGTCCGGCTGGCCTTGCAGGCAGCCGGCATCACCGGCGAGGCGGGGGGCGAGATCGACCATATCGAGGTCAATGGGCTCGCTCCGGACGGCTCCGGCGTGGCGCGCAATTTCGTGCTGTGCCCGGGGCTGGCCTACGACCGCTCACCCTGCGGCACCGGCACCAGCGCCAAGCTGGCCTGCCTGGCCGCCGACGGCAAGCTGGACGAAGGCGAGCGCTGGGTGCAGCAGGGCATTCTGGGCAGCGCCTTCGAAGGCAGCTACCGCCTGAGCGGGCGCGGCATTGCGCCGCGCATTAGCGGACGGGCGTACATCACCGCGCGCTCGCAGCTGGTCATCGACCCGGCCGATCCGTTCGCCTGGGGCATCGTGGCCTGATGGAGGCCGTGCGGCCCACGCCGGTGGTTGCGTCGGCCACGCCGTCGGCAGTTGCGGTGTCTGCGGCGATGTCCGGGGCGTCCGTGGGGCAGCCTGCGTCGACCTCCGCGCCGGCAGTAGGCGTCGCTCCCACATCCTCATCCGCTTCCTCGGCCGCTTCCACGCGACGCAGCTATGACCTGATCGTGATCGGCGCCGGCATCGTCGGTGCCGCCTGCGCCGAGGCCGCCGCGAGCGAGGGCTTGCGGGTGGCGATCGTCGAGCCGGGGCCGATCGGGGGCGGCTCCACGGCAGCGGCGATGGGGCATCTGGTGGCGATGGACGACGATCCGGCCGAGCTGGCGTTGTCGGCGTATTCGCTGCGGCTGTGGGAGCGCTTCGCGCACCTCGAGGACGCCGAGTTCAGCCGTTGCGGCACGCTGTGGGTGGCGCGCGATGCACGCGAACTGGCGGCGGTGCCGGCCAAGATCGCCCGGCTGGCGGACGCCGGACTGCAGGCGCAGGCCGTCGATACGCAGCAGCTGTACGCTTTGGAGCCGCAGTTGGCACCCGGCCTGGCCGGCGGCATGCGGGTACCGGACGAAGCCGTGGTGTATCCGCCGCGGGTGGCGCGGCATCTGGTGAGCCTGGCCTGTAGCGCGGGCGCGCGGTTGTTCGCCGGCCGCCGCGTGGCGCAGTTGCAGGAACACGCGGTGCGTCTGGACGATGGGCAGGTGCTCGCCGGGCCGGTGTTGGTGGCCAGTGGCGTGGCGCTGCCGCAGCTGTTGCCCGAGCTGCCCCTGCGCCCGCGCAAGGGCCATCTGGTCATCACCGATCGCCATCCCGGCCTGATCCGGCATCAATTGCTGGAACTGGGCTATGCCGATTCGGCGCATGGGGCCGACGCCACCAGCGTGGCCTTCAATGTGCAGCCGCGGCCGACCGGGCAGATCCTGATCGGTTCCTCGCGGCAGTTCGGCGACCCCGATCGTGCGCTGTCGATGCCGGTGCTGCAGCGGATGCTGCAGCGGGCCTTCGCCTACCTGCCGGTGCTGCGCGAACTGCAGGCGATCCGCGTGTGGACCGGTCTGCGTCCAGCCACGCCCGACGGGCGGCCGTATCTTGGGGCGGTGCCCGGCCGGCGCGATGTGTGGGTGGCGGCGGGACACGAGGGACTGGGCGTCACCACGGCGCTGGGGAGCGCACGGGTGATCGTGGACAGCCTGCTCGGGCGCACGCCGGTCATCGACCCGACGCCTTACGCGCCGGTGCGGGCGCTGCAGGGGCAGCTGGCATGAGCGCGACCACGGTGCGCCTGCAGGTGGATGCGCAGCCGGTGGAGGTGCCGGCTGGCGCCAGCGTGGCGGCCGCGGTGGCGCAGGCCACGCTGCAGTTTCGTCGGTCCAGCGGCGGGCAACCGCGCGCACCGCTCTGCGGCATGGGCGTGTGTTTCGAATGCCGGGTGCGGATCGACGGGATCGGCCAGCAGCGCGCCTGCTTGGTGGAGGCGCGTGATGGCATGCAGGTGCGCACCGATGGCTGATCCGGTCCAGCGCTTCGACGTGTTGGTGATCGGTGCCGGTCCGGCCGGACTGGCCGCAGCGCGAGCGGCTGCCGGCCATGGCGCGCGCGTGGGCGTGGTGGACATGCAGCCGCGCGCGGGCGGCCAGGTGTGGCGCCGCGATGTGCGCTACGGCGCACCGCATGCGGCGCGCGCGTTGTTGCGGCAGGTGTGCGACAACGCCGCGATCACGCTGCTGACGCAGACCCAGATCGTGCTGGCGCAGCCGGGCTGGCTGCTGGCCGACGGCCCGCAGGGCGCGCTGCAATTGCATTACGCCGCGCTGGTGCTGGCGACCGGCGCCCGCGAGCTGCTGCTGCCGTTTCCGGGATGGACCTTGCCCGGCGTCACCGGCGCGGGCGCGGCGCAGGCCTTGGCCAAACAGGGCTGGCCGCTGGCCGGCAAGCGGGTGCTGGTGGCCGGGAGCGGCCCCTTGCTGCTGGCCAGCGCGGCCACCTTGCAGCGGCATGGCGCGCAGGTGCTCGGCATTCACGAACAGAGCTCGGCCGCCGCGTTGCGCCGGTTCGCGCTGCAGTTGTGGCGCTGGCCGGGCAAGGCGGCGCAGGCGGCCGCCTTGCGCCTGCAGCTGCGCGCGGTGGCGTACCGCGCCGGCAGCATCGTCGTTGCCGCACATGGCGACACGCACCTGCGCGAAGTGGAACTCGACGGGCCTGCCGGCCGTACGCGCATCGCCTGCGATCAATTGTCGGTGGGCTATGGCCTGGTGCCCAACGTCGAGCTTGCGCAATTGCTGGGCTGCCAATTGCAGGCGTGCGGCGCGCACCAGCAGGTGCAGGTGGATGCACTGCTGCGCACCAGCGTCGTGCAGGTATTCGCCGCTGGCGAAGCCTGCGGGATCGGTGGACGCGACTGCGCGTTGGTCGAGGGCGCCATGGCCGGGCATATGGCGGCCGATGCGCCGGAGCATGCGCTACGCCTGCAGGCACGTCGACACACGGCGCGCGCCTTCGCTGCGTTGTTGCAGCAGCAGTTCGCCCTGGACCGGCGCATCCATGCGCTGGCGCAGGCCGATACGCTGGTCTGCCGTTGCGAAGACGTGCCGCTGGGCGCGCTGGACAACTTCAACGATGCGCGCGACGCCAAGCTGGCTTCGCGTTGCGGCATGGGCGCCTGCCAGGGCCGCATCTGCGGCACTGCACTGACCGAATTGGGCCGCTGCCTGCCTGCGCTTTCCACCGATGCCGGCCGCCGGCCGCCGTTGTTCCCGGTCCGCCTCGCGGCGCTGGCCGACTCCTTCACTTCCGACTCGCAAGGGAATCTTCCATGAGCATTGCTGCGTTCTGGCACGGCGTATTGCCGGCCATCACCACCCCGTTCACCGCCGATGGCGCGATCGACCACGACTTCCTGGGCAAGCACGCCAACCAGCTGGTGGATGCCGGCTGCACCGCGATCGTGCCGCTGGGCTCGTTGGGCGAGGCGGCCACCTTGAGCGTGGACGACAAGCTGGCCATCCTGCGCACGCTGGTGGCGGCATTGAACGGCCGCGTGCCGGTGGTGCCGGGCATCGCCAGCCTGGCCACCGGCGAGGCGGTGGCGCTGGCCAAGGCGGCCAAGGAGATCGGCTGCGGCGGCTTGATGGTGCTGCCGCCGTACGTGTACTCCACCGACTGGCGTGAGATGGGCGCGCATGTGCGTGCGGTGATCGGCGCAACCGACCTGCCGGTGATCCTGTACAACAATCCGGTGGCCTACAAGACCGACTTCGGCCCGGCGCAGATCGCCGAGCTGGCCGGCGAATTCCCGAACCTGCAGGCAGTGAAGGAATCCTCCGGCGACGTGCGCCGCTTCGCCGCACTGCAGGAATTGCTGGGCGATCGTCTGGCGCTGCTGGTGGGCATGGACGATGCCATCGTCGAAGGCCTGAGCATGGGTGCCAAGGGCTGGATCGCCGGCCTGGTCAATGCGTATCCGGAGGAATCGGTGCGCCTGTTCGAACTGGCCCGCGATGGCGGTTACCCCGCCGCCAGGGAGCTGTACAACTGGTTCCTGCCGTTGCTGCGCCTGGATACCGTGCCCACCTTCGTGCAGTTGATCAAGCTGGTGCAGGCGAAAGTGGGCATGGGCAGCGAACATGTGCGCGCGCCCCGGTTGGTGGTGGCCGGTGCCGAACGCGAGGCGGCGTTGAAGGTGATCGACCACGCCATCGCGCATGCGCCCAGGCTGGCGTGAGCGCGCAGCCAACACGACGCTGCGCGATGCCACGCGCTGTCGGCAGGTGGCGTCGGGGCGCCGCTGCCTGCACGGTGGCCGCATGGTGATCGCCATGGAGGTCGTCCGCACGAGGTCCTCCATATCGCCTCCCTGGTGGGTCGCCGCGGCACATCGCGCAGCGGCCCATTCCACGCAATCGAAGGTGCTGCAATGAACGACACGCTGCAACCCATTCTGCTCGCCGGCCAATGGCGGCCCAGCCATGCGGCGACAGGCAGCTTTCGCGCCGCCGATCCCACCACCGGCGAGCCGATCGGCCCGTTGTTTCCGATCAGCGATGCCGACGACATCGAGACCGCGCTGCGCGCCGCACAGGCGGTGGCAAGCGAACTGGCGGGCGCACCCGCCGCGCGCATCGCGGCCTTTCTCGACGGCTATGCCGACGCGCTGGATGCCGATGCCGATGCCCTGGTCGCGCTGGCGCATGCCGAGACTGCACTGCCGGCCCCCACGCGGCTGCGTGGCAACGAGTTGCCGCGCACCAGCGGGCAGTTGCGTCAGGCCGCACAGGCGGTGCGCAGCTACAGCTGGACCCAACCCATCATCGACACCGCTGCCGATCTGCGTTCGCATCTGGCACCGCTGGGCAAGCCGGTGCTGGTGTTTGGCCCGAACAATTTCCCATTCGCCTTCAATGCGATTGCCGGCAGCGATTTCGCTTCGGCCATTGCCGCGCGCAATCCGGTGATCGCCAAGGCGCATCCGCTGCATCCGGCCACCAGCCAGCGCATGGCGCAGCTTGCGCACACCGCCTTGCTTGCGGCGGGCCTGCCGGCTGCGGCGGTGCAACTGCTGTATCACTTCGACAACGCCACCGGTCTGCGGCTGGCCGGCGATGCGCGGCTGGGGGCGATCGGATTCACCGGTAGCCGCGCCGGCGGGCTGGCATTGAAGGCCGCTGCCGATGCGGCCGGCGTGCCGTGCTATGCCGAGCTGTCCAGCGTCAATCCGGTCTTCCTGTTGCCGGGGGCGCTGGCCGAGCGCGGCGATGCGCTGGCGCAGGAGTTCTTCGCCTCGTGCACACTGGGCAGCGGGCAGTTCTGCACCAATCCTGGGGTGGTGGTGGTGCCGCACGGCGCGGCAGGCGATGCCTTTGTCGCAGCCACCAAGGCGCATTTCGACGCGGCGGTGCCGATGGTGCTGTTCTCCGCCGCGGGGGTCGAAGGCGTGCAGCACGGCGTGGCCGGTCTGCGTGCGGCCGGTGCAGCGCTGCTGGCCGGCGGACATACCGGCGAAGACGGCTTTCGCTACGCGCCGACCTTGCTCAGCGTGGATGCGCAGGCGTTCCTTGCCGATCCGCAGGCGCTGCAGAGCGAGGCGTTCGGCCCGGTGAGTCTGTTGGTGCGTGCACAGGACAGCGCGCAGATGGCGCAGGTGGCGGCTGCGTTCGAAGGCAACCTCACCGGCACGCTGTACCGCGCCGCCGATGGCAGTGACGATGCGGCCTGGCAGGCGATCGCACCGGTGCTGCGCGCGCGGGTGGGGCGGCTGATCAACAGCAAGATGCCGACCGGCGTGGCAGTGAGCGCGGCACAGAATCATGGCGGCCCATTCCCGAGTACGGGGCACCCGGGCTTCACCGCCGTCGGCATGCCGGGCGCGATCCGCCGCTTCGCCGCCCTGCACAGCTACGACGCGGTACCGGATGCGCTGCTGCCGGTGGAACTGCGCCAGCGCAATCCTGGCGGCGTGGCACGCCTGGTGGACGGGCAGTGGAGCACCGCGGATGTGGGAGTGGGCGCATGAGTCGCCAGATTGGCGGGCTGTCGCTGCAGCAGGCGCGCGCGCAGCTGGCCCCGTGGACGCAGCGCGCCGCGCCGATCGCGGCTGCCGAATACGCGCAGCGCATCGAGCGCGCACGCGGACTGATGCGTGCGCATGGCGTGGATGCGCTGTTGATCGGCGCCGGCACTTCCTTGCGCTATTTCACTGGCGTGGCCTGGGGCGCAAGCGAGCGCCTGGTGGCGATGCTGCTGACGCTGGATGCCGACCCGGCGCTGATCTGCCCGGCCTTCGAGGAAGGCTCGCTGGACGCGGTACTGCAGATTCCGGTGAGCAAGCGGCTGTGGGAGGAACACGAAGACCCGTATGCCTTGGTTGTGCAGGTCATGGATGAGCGCCGTACGCGTGCGCTGGCATTGGATCCGGGTGTCGCCTTTGCCGTGCATACCGGCCTGCGCGCGCACCTGGGCACCGCCATCCGCGATGCGGGCGCCATCGTCGACGGCTGCCGCATGTGCAAGTCGCCGGCCGAGTTGGCGCTGATGCAGCAGGCCTGCGACATGACCCTGCTGGTGCAGCGCCTGGCTGCCGGCATCGCGCACGAAGGCATCGGCACCGATCAACTGGTGCGCTTCATCGATGAGGCCCATCGCGCGCTGGGCGCGGACAACGGCTCGACCTTCTGCATCGTGCAGTTCGGCCACGCCACTGCGTTTCCGCACGGCATTCCCGGTGTGCAGCAGCTGCGCGAAGGGGAACTCGTGCTGATCGACACCGGCTGCACCGTGCAGGGTTACCACTCCGACATCACCCGCACCTGGAGTTACGGCACGCCCAGCGATGCGCAGCGGCGCATCTGGGACCTGGAACAGGCCGCGCAGGCGGCGGCGTTCGCGGCGATCCGCCCTGGCGTGGCGTGCGAGGCGGTGGACCAGGCGGCGCGCGCGGTGCTGGAGGCGGCGGGGCTGGGCCCGGACTACCGGCTGCCCGGGCTGCCACACCGCACCGGCCATGGCTGCGGCCTGGCGATCCACGAAGCGCCGTATCTGGTGCGCGGCAACCCGTTGCCGCTGCAGCCGGGCATGTGCGCCAGCAACGAACCGATGATCGTGGTACCGGGCCAGTTCGGGGTGCGCCTGGAAGATCATTTCCATGTCACCGATGCCGGCGCGCAGTGGTTCACGCCGCCGTCGCCGGCGATCGACCAACCGTTTGCATGAGCCTGCACCGGCTCGCGCACGCGTAGAAGCGCACCCGGGCGCGATGGGTGCCCGACCAATGCCATGCGCGCTCGGGCGCGCTCCTACAGCCGCCATTGCATCTTGGAGCAACTGCATGAATCACCTGCGTCCTGTCGCCGTCGGCCTGCTTGCCGCCGCATTGTTCACCGCCTGCAAGCCGGCGCCACCCGTTGCTGAGAAGACCGCAGCCGCGGTCGCCGCGTCCAGCGACGAACAGGCCGCCAAGGCGTTCGATGCGCTGCTGGACAAACAGTGGCAATACCAGCTGCAGCACTACCCCGAGTTCGCCAGCATCATCGGCGACAAGCGCTATAACGATCGCTGGAGCGACTATTCGCTGGAGGCCGTGCAAGCCGAACGCGCCGCCACTGCCGATTTGCTCAAGCAATTCGAGGCGGTGGACGCCAAGGCGCTGGACGAACAGCGCCAGCTCAGCCTGCAGATGATGCTGGGCCAGTTGCGCGACACGCTCGAGGGCATCGACCTCAAGACCTATGCGATGCCGCTGGAGCCGGTTGGCGGCATCCAGCTGGCACTGGCCGGCTACGGCGATGCGTTCCCATTCGAGAACGCCAAGGATTATCAGGACTACATCACGCGGCTGCAGGCCATTCCGGGCGTGATCGACCAGGTCATCGCAGTCTCGCGCCAAGGGGCCAAGGACGGGCTGGTGCAGCCGCGCTACCTGCTGGAGCGCCTGCCCGAACAGATCGACAAGATCGCCGCGCTGACCGGCGCGCAGAGCCCGTTCGCCTCGCCATTGAAGAAACTCGATGCGGCGGTGCCTGCCGACCAGCGCGATGCACTGCGCAAGCAATTGCTGGCGGCGATCGACCAGCAGGTCCGCCCGGCCTACGCCAAGCTGGCCGCCTTCGTGCGCGACGAATACGCCGCGCAGGGCCGCAGCTCCGAAGGCCTGTGGTCGCTGCCCGACGGCGAGCGCCGCTACCGCTATGCCATCCACACCCAGACCACCACCGACATGGCGCCGGAGCAAATCCACCAGATCGGCCTGCAGGAGGTTGCGCGCATCGAAGGCGAGATGGCGGTGATCGCCAAGGCGCAGGGGTTTGCCGACCTGGCCAGCTTCCGCAAGGCGGTGGAAACCGACAAACGCCACTTCGCCACCTCCGGCGAGCAGATCCTGCAGCAATACCGCCAGTACATCGCCGCGATGGAACCGGAGCTGCCCAAGTTGTTCGGACACCTGCCCAAGACCCCGCTGGAGGTGCAGGCGATGCCGGCGTTCCGGCGTACCGCGCCCGGTGCCGAATACTGGCAAAGCAATCCGCAAGGCACCAAGCCGGCAATCGTGAAGGTCAACACCAGCGACTTCGCCAGCCGCACCCTGATCAATATCGAAACCACCGCCTACCACGAAGGCGTGCCCGGCCATCACCTGCAGATCTCGCTCGCGCAGACGCTGCCGTTGCCGCCGTTCCGCCAGCAAGCCGGCTACAACGCCTACATCGAAGGCTGGGCGCTGTACTCCGAGCGGCTCGGCAAGGAGATCGGCTTCTTCAAGGACCCGTACAACGACTACGGCCGGCTATCCGGCGAGCTGCTGCGCGCCAATCGCCTGGTGCTGGACACCGGGGTGCATTACAAGCGCTGGACGCGCCAGCAGATGGTGGACTTCTTCCACGCGCATCCATCCGACGACGAACCCAGCATCCAGTCCGAAACCGATCGCTACATCGTCTGGCCGGGCCAGGCGCTGGGCTACAAGCTCGGCCAGCTGCAGATCCTGGCGCTGCGCACCGAAGCCGAACAGGCGCTCGGCGAGCGCTTCGATATCCGCGCCTTCCACGACGCGGTGCTGGGCGGCGGCGCGATGCCATTGGCGCTGCTGCAGCAGCGGGTGCGGCAGTGGATCGCGCAGGCCAGGACGAGCGCGGGAGCGGCCAAGTGAGCAGCGCCTGGCGGTGTGGCGCGCTTGGCCTGCTGATGGCCGCCAGCCTTTGCGGCGCGCCCGTGCAGGCGCATGCAGACACGCCCGTGCCAACTGCGCAGGGCACGGCTGCGTCCCGCTTCAAGGCCTTGTACACACGCGAATGGCAGTGGCGGCAGGCACAGCTGTCCGGTGCGGTGGACGAAGACAACCAGGCCACCCAGCAGCAGTCCGACCATCTGCCCAGGGTCGATGTGGCGAGCCAGAACCAGCGCACTGCGTACTGGCAACAGGCATTGGAAGAGCTGGATGCCATCCCGCAGGCGCAGTTGTCGGCCGAGCAGAGTGTGAATTACCAGGTGTATCGGCAGCAGCTGCAGGTATTGCTGGACCAGCAGCGCTACCGCGCCTGGGAAATGCCCTTCAATAGCGACTCCGCGTTCTGGAGCGACCTTGGCTTCAGTGCAAAAGCCACGCTGCGCACGCGTGAGGACTATCAGCGCTATCTGACGATGCTGGCCGATATCCCGCGCTACTTCGACGAGCACACTGCCAACATGCGCGCGGGGCTGGCACGGGGATTCAGCCAGCCGAAGGTCACGCTGCGCGGGCGCGATCAATCCATCGCCGATGTGGTGCAGGCCAGGGGGCAGGCCAACCCGTTCTACGCCCCGTTCAAGCAACTGCCGGCCACGCTGCCGGCGCCGTTGCAGGCGCAGTTGCGCCAGCAGGCGGTGCAGACCATCGACACACAGGTGATACCGGCTTACGCCCGCTTGCTGCACTTCATCCGTAGCGAGTATCAGCCGCGTGCGCGCACCACGCTGGCCGGCGAGGCCTTGCCCGATGGCAAGGCCTATTACCGCGCGCAGATCCGCGAGTTCACCACGCTGGACCTGAGCCCCGAGCAGATCCACCGGATCGGCTTGCAGGAGGTCGCCAAGCTGCGCACGCAGATGGACGCCACCATCGTGGACAGCGGCTTCAAGCCGCCGGCCGGGCAGGCGGTGTTCCCGGCGTTTCTGCAGTTCCTGCGCACCGACCCGCAGTTCTATGCCAAGACGCCGGAGGAACTGCTCAAGCAGGCGGCGTGGATCGCCAAGCGCGTGGATGCCAAGGTAGGCGATTACATCGGCCGCCTGCCGCGTCGCCGCTTCGCCATCGAACCGGTACCGCCGGCGTTGGCGCCGTTCTATACCGGTGGCCGCGGCGGGCCTGGCATCTATCTGGTCAACACCTACAACCTGCCGTCACGGCCGCTGTACAACCTGACCGCGCTGACCCTGCACGAATCCTCGCCCGGGCATGCGCTGCAGATGCCGCTGGCGGCCGAAGCGCAGGATCTGCCGGCGTTTCGCCGTCATGGCTATATCTCCGCCTATGGCGAAGGCTGGGCCTTGTATTCGGAGTACCTGGGCCAGGAGATGGGCCTGTACGACACGCCCTATGATCGCTTCGGCTATCTCACCTACCAGATGTGGCGCGCCTGCCGCCTGGTGATCGACACCGGCATTCACCACGCCGGCTGGACGCGCGAACAGGCGCAGGCCTACCTGCGCGACAACACCGCGCTGAGCGAGCATGAAGTCACCACCGAGGTGGATCGGTACATCGCCTGGCCGGGGCAGGCACTGTCGTATTACCTGGGCGAGCTGAAGATCCTCGAATTGCGGCGCAAGGCCGAGGTGGCACTGGGCGAGAAGTTCGATCTGCGCCACTTCCACGATGCGGTGCTGCAGACCGGCTCGGTGCCGCTGCCGGTGCTGGAAGCGCGCATCGATCGCTTCATCGCCGACGGCGGCGCATCGCCGTATCCGGACGATGCCGCGGCGGCATCCTCCGATGCAGGAGCAGGGAGCGCTGCGGATGAGTGAGTGCCGCCCTGCGCGCGGCCACGCAAGCGCATCGGCTTCGCTTTCGCAAGCACGCCATCGCTGGCGCCAGGCCATCGGCGCTCGAGGGAGTACACCGTAACCCACCGGCAGCCACATCGCCTTGTGCAGCACCACGCCAGCTTCCGTAACACGCGCGCTTTCCATTCTTTCGGGGCCAGTCATGACCACACAGGGTGCGACCACGCAAGGCAAGTTCCATAAGCGGCTGAGCCTGACCGACCTGACCTTCATCGGCCTGGGCTCGATCTTCGGTTCGGGGTGGCTGTTCTCGGCCAGCCACGTGTCCTCGATCGCCGGGCCGGCCGGCATCGTCTCGTGGATCCTCGGCGGCATCGCGGTGTTGTTGCTGGGGCTGGTCTATTGCGAACTGGGCGCGGCGTTGCCGCGTGCCGGTGGGGTGGTGCGCTACCCGGAGTATTCGCACGGCCCCTTGCTCGGTTCGCTGACCGGCTTCATCACCTTGATCGCATTTTCCAGTCTGATTGCGATCGAAGTGGAGGCCGCGCGGCAATATGCGGCGGCGTGGTTTCCGTGGCTGAGCCAGCCCGGCAGCACCCATCCCAGCCTCTGGGGCTGGCTGGTGCAGCTGGCCTTGCTGGTGCTGTTCTTCCTGCTCAACTACTTCAGCGTCAAGACCTTCGCGCTGGCCAACAACATCGTCAGCATTTTCAAGTTCCTGGTGCCGATTCTGGTGATCGTGCTGCTGATGCAGCACTTCGATGAGGGCAACCTGAGCATGCACGGGTTTGCGCCATCGGGCATGGCCGGGGTCGAGGCAGCGATCTCTGCCGGCGGTATCATCTTTGCCTACCTGGGACTGACGCCGATCGTGTCGGTGGCCAGCGAGGTGCGCGATCCGCAACGCAATATTCCCATCGCGCTGATCCTCTCGGTGGCGTTGTCCACCGTGATCTACGTACTGCTGCAGCTGGCGTTCCTGGGCAGCATTCCGGCCGCGCAGCTGGCGCAGGGCTGGAGCGGCATCGACAAGGCATTCGCGCTGCCTTACCACGACATCGCGCTGGCCCTGGGCATGGCCTGGCTGGCCGCGCTGGTGATCTGCGATGCGATCGTCTCCCCCAGCGGCACCGGCAATATCTACATGAATGCCACCCCGCGCGTGGTGTATGGCTGGGCGCGCAGCGGCGGCTTTTTTCCTGCGCTGACACGGGTGGACCCGGTCTCGGGCATTCCGCGGCCGGCATTGTGGTTGAGCCTGGGCCTGTCGATCTTCTGGACGCTGCCGTTCCCGTCGTGGGAAACGCTGATCGGGGTGGTATCGGCAGCGCTGGTGCTGAGCTATGCGGTGGCACCGGTGACGGTCGCGGCGCTGCGCCGCAGTGCGCCGGACCTGCCGCGGCCGTTCCTGGTGCGCGGCCTGAGCGTGCTGGGGCCGTTGGCGTTCATCGTGGCCGCGTTGATCGTGTACTGGTCCACGTGGCGGACCGTGTCGTGGCTGCTCGGGCTGCAGGTCGCCGCGTTCGCGTTGTACGTGCTGTACCGCCTGCCGTCGCGTGAGGGGCGTACGCGCCTGCTGCGGCAGGTGCGTGCATCGCTGTGGTTGATCGTGTTCTTCGTCCTGGTAATGGCGGTGTCCTGGGCCGGCACCTTCGGTGGGCATGGCTGGATCACGCATCCGTTCGATACCTTGAGCGTGGCGGTGATCGCGTTGTTCATCTACCACTGGGGCGCGCGCAGCGGCCTGCGTAGCGACGAACTGGCATTGGAAGAAGACGATGGCGAATGAGGCATGGCCCGACGCGCTACGCATCCGGAAACTGCGCGCCATGCGGCCATGCCTGCCGGTGTCGGTGATGCACCGGCCCGGTCTGCATGCAGCGCTGCAACGTCTTCAGGCAGTGCCTGCGGCGTGTCTGCTGGCGCTGCTGGCCGTTCTGTTCTCGCCAGCGGTCGGCGCGGAAACGATGCCGCGCTTCGTCACCCAGAACGGTCGCCATGCGGTCTTCGTCGACGGGGCGCCGTACACTATCCTGGCCGCACAGCTGCATAACTCCAGCGCCTGGCCGGCGGTGTTGCCCAAGGCGCTGGACGAGGTGGTCGCCCTGCATGCCAATACCGTGGAAGCGCCGGTGTACTGGGAGCAATTCGAGCCGGTGCAGGGCCGCTTCGACACCACCAATGTGGACGCGTTGATTGCCGGCGCCCGCAAACGTGGCCTGCGGGTGGCCTTGCTGTGGTTCGGCAGCTGGAAGAACGGCCAGATGCACTACGTGCCCGAATGGATCAAGCGCGACGAGGCAACGTATCGGCGCATGCGCGACGCCAACGGGGAGCCGGTGGATGTGTTGTCGCCGCACGTGGCGGCCAACGTGCAAGCCGATGCGCGTGCGTTCACCGCACTGATGGAGCACCTGCGCAAGGTGGACGGTGACCGTCACACCGTGATCCTGGTGCAGGTGGAAAACGAGCCTGGCGCGATCGGCACCGTGCGCGACCACGGACCGGCCGGCGAGGCGGCGTTCGCACAACCGGTGCCTGCGGCAATCGCACAGGCGCTGGGCAAACCGCAGGGTAGCTGGCAGCAACTGTTCGGCGCAGAGGCCGCGGAAGCCTTCAACGCGCACGCAACCGCCGCGTACATCGAACAGGTGGCCGCCGCCGGCAAGCGCGCGTATCCGCTGCCGCTCTACGTCAACACCTGGTTGCGCTACAAGGGCAAGCGGTATCCAGGCCTGGACTATCCCTCCGGTGGCGCCACGGTGAACGTGTTCGCGCTGTGGCGCGCGGCCACGCCGTCGATCGATTTCATCGGCACCGACATCTACACCAGCGATTACAACGAATACACCAAGGTCATTGGCCAGTACGCGCGGCCGGACAACCCGGCCTGGGTATCGGAAACCGGCTTCGAGGCGGCCACCGCGCCGTACCTGTTCCATGTGCTGGGGCAGGGCGGGGTGGGCTTCTCGGTGTTCGGCATGGATGGCAACCCGGACAGCCAGGCCAACCGCGACGCGATCGCTGCACACGCCGCCAACTTCAAGCTGCTGGCGCCGCTGCAGCGCGTGATCGCCCAGGCCGCCTTCGACGGCCGGCTGCAGGCGGTGGCCGAACAGCCCGGCGCGCCGCAACGCACGCTGCGCTTCGGCGACTGGCAGGCCAAGGTGTCGTTCGGTGCGCCGATGTGGGGCGATGCCCCGGCCATCCTGCCGGGCAACGACGACCGTGCCGGGCGGCTGCTGGTGGCGCAACTGGGGCCGGAGGAATTCCTGGTCACCGGGATGGCCGCGCGCGTTGAATTTTTCCGCGACGCGGCCGATACCTGTCATGGACAACTGTTGCGGGTGGAGCAGGGGCGGTATGTGGACGGACGCTGGCAGGTCGAAAGACAGCTCAACGGCGACCAGACCGACTATGGCCTCAACTTCGGCCGCGGCGGCCCCGCCAGCTCCGAACCCGCGGTGCTGCGGGTGCGGGTCGGAACCTATTGACGACTGCAGACGTTGCGGCGCGTGCCTCCGTGTGTTTGCCTGCATCACCTCGAATCCCGCATCACACTCACATTCTTAGCGGAGCCACCATGAGCATCAGCGCCATCGCCAGTTCCGGAATGCAGGCCGCCGCACTGCGTCAGCAGGTGGCTGCCGGCAATGTGGCCCGGCAGCCGGTGGAGGGCAGCCCGCGGCAGGCCGTCGCAGCCAGCACGCAGGCCAATGGTGGCGTGGCGGCCAGCGTGGTGGAGGCGCCCTCCGATCCCGCCGCACCGGTCACCGATCTGGTCGACGGGCTGTCGGCACGCAACGCTTTTCAAGCCAACGCCACTGCGCTACGTCGCTCCGACGAAATGCTGGGTAGCTTGTTGGACGTGTTGAGCTGAGAGCCTGGATTGGACGAAAGCCGGTTGTCGATCTGGTGCTTGGGGTACATGGCCGGCGCGCTAGCCCCACCTGCTGACACGACAGGCAGATGCACGTTGTGCGTGTCTGAGTCGGCGGATTGATGACCGTTGCTCATGCCGGTATCGATAACCGCGGTTGTCTTGTCTGCGGGTGGTAGGACCGTGCGGGCAGCCCGCAAGCGTAGAGCGGCTGATCTGTTACCCGGCTCCCCGGCCCTTGCCCGCCTACCATCGCGGGACACGCAGTGAATCCGTCCATGGAGGCTCTTACGCGGCATCCATGCCGCGTAAGGTCCCGCGACGCTAGGCGGGCAATGACCAGTCGAGATGGTCGCTGTGCATGTTTTCAACAAAGCAGCCGACTCACTCTCTGGTGCGGTGTCCTCGCCGATCGCGGGACCGTGTGGCGGCATGGATGCCGCCACCGAGCCCCCAGGGATGGATTCACGGCGTGTCCCGCGAGCGGCAAGGGCACCGCGCCCTCGGCCAATCAATCTTTTGCATTAGAGCGTCAAGCCGAAGTCGTTGTACTCACTTTCCGTCATTACCCAACACCTGCGCCGCATCCACGATATCCACGCCCTGCAATTGGCCCAGCCAATTGTCGAACCATGGTTTGTGGCTGGCGCCGACCACGGCCAGCACCCGTGCGCCGGGCTGCTCGGCAAAGCAGGCGCGGACATTGGAGACCATGCGCAGATTGCGGATCTCCCAGCCGGACACGTAGCGATACCCGTAGCGCTGCGGTGAGGCTTCGCCCAGGGCGGCGGCAAAGTCCACCGCTATCGCGAGTTGCTGGCTGGCCGGCAGGTTGATCGCTCGGTACAGCTCCAGCAGCTTTCCTGCACGCGCCAGCGCATCTTCACGGGTACGCATTGCCGCTGCACGGGGTGCGGCCTTGTCCCAGGCCGCCTGGATCGCCTTGCCGTACTCCGCTGGGTCGCCCACGTCCACGTTGTCGCCGGTGTGGTCATCGACCGGATGCACGCGTTGCAGCCCCAGCCGCGCCGCCAGTTGCGCGGCGATCTGGTAGCTCTCGTTGGGGCGCTTCTGCGCATCGCGCAATCGTGCTGCCAGCGCCGCGTTCAAGCCGTCGCCGGGGCGCCGCTCGGCCTGCGCAAGCTGCAGCCACTGCACCAGCGCCGAAGCCGGATCGCCCGAGGCCAGGAACAGCGACGCCAATCGGCGGCGTTGCGCTGGCGTAGGTGCACTGGGCCATGTCTTCAGCGTCTGCTGTACCTGGCCGATCGCGGCTGGTACGTCCAGTCCCGTGGCCGCCGCCGCCTCGGCGGTTTCCGGGCAGTAGGTGGTTACATCCTCGGGAAGGTAGGTGGCCGGATGGCGCCGCATCAGATCGCAGGTCTCGCCGGACAGGTTCTCGATGGTGATGATGGTCGGCCGATAGGCGGCCAATCGCTCCAGCAGCGGCTGCAAGCGCGACGCATCGACGTCACTGCCCTTGGGCAGCTGCGACAGATGCACGCTGCCCAGCACCAGCACCTGGGTGCGTGGGGCGGCCATCCCGGCATCCAGTTGCGACAGGTCCACTTGCGCCTGTGCGATGCAGGGCACGATCAGGGCCAGCCACAGCCAGCAATGCGCCGGAGGTTTCGACCACTTGGCGGACGCGCCGCCGACATCGAAAAACCGCGCTGCGGCGCGGGCAGTGTGTGCGATGCGCGGTAAGGACGACTGCATGACGTTCCTTGTGGGTGGGCTTGGGTTGCGTGGCGGTCTGGCGACGAGGTCGCCTGCGTCTGTGCAGCCAGTGTGGCTGCCACTGCAGGTACCGGCGTGGCCAGGAAGTCATGTGGCTAAATGGCAGGGGGCGGCAACTGGGCGCTGCGCCGTTGCTGCGATGGCAGCGCAGCAACAGCTGCTTGTGTGCGGATTTCCGCATACGGGCCAGACACGTGCCACAAGACGCGAGCCGCGCCCTCGCGCACGATGTGGATGAGATCAACCGAGGGCGCGACGATGGACCGCAGAAGCTTTTTGCGTCAGAGCATGGCGGCGACCGCCGCAGTGGGCGTAGGTGCCGCGCGCGCGATGCCAGGCACGCCGCACGCCCCGGCGACGTTGCCGCCACCGGTGCTGCCGCGTCTTGAGGCGCTGCCGTCGGCCGCGCATGTCGGCAGCACGCTTTGCCGCTTTCGACATCTGCAGCAGGACTGGACCGTCTACGAGCACCTCGACAGCCCGCAGGGCCAGCTGACGCTTTGGACCGACAGCGGCATGCTGCGCCTGGACAAGCGCACCGAGCCGGCGTATCCGGCCGAAAGCAAGCCGTACTTCGGTCTGCCGCTGGCGCAGGTGGCCATGGCCGAGGCAGATCTGCTCGCCGACCGCCTGCTGCGCGACGGCGACCCGGACGAGGCGCAGGTGCGCGATGTGGCGCCGCCGCCGGCGTCCTTGCTCGATCCCAAGGACAACGGCGGCCGTTGGCCATGGACCACCTTCGTCGGTACGCGCGAAGCGCTGGACACCATGCCGATCCTGCCCAACGGCCGCAGCCGCACGGCACGCCCGGAGCAGGCCTTCGCCGAGCTCGGCGAAGAGGCGTTGATCAAACGGCGCGAGGAAGGCCTGCTGGGTGGCTGGATGCCTGCAGTGCGCAAGGTGATGCGCCGCGAAGGCGAGGCCGATAGCTGGTACGACGTGCTGGTGTTCGCCGATGTGCGTGCCAGCGATCGCTTCGTGGTGCAGACCTGGCATCGCACGATGCAGGTGCGCGGCGGCGAGATCGCCGGCGTGCATTACACCCACAGCTATCCCGCGTTCGCACCGTCGCGCAAGCCGGCCACCGCCGAGCAGTTCTACGCGGCGTTGATCGATTTTGCCGCGTACTGGCAGCACGCCATGGACGGCACGGTGCAGGCGCAGCTGCCCGATGCCAGCTGGAACGACATGGCGCAATTCGCCTTCGCGCGCGAGCTGGTGGTACGCCCCGGTGGCGATTATCCGAAGTACGGTGCGGTGGAGCGCGACTACTACGGCAACGAGTACGACGGCTTCCAGGACACCTTTACCAGCTCGTTCTACGCCAACCTGGAATGGGGCCGCTTCCCGCAGGCCGCCGCGGTACTGGACAACTACTTCGACGATTTCGTGCAGGACGATGGCCTGCCGAACATGCGCGGGCCGGAGGTCGGGCAGTTCGGGCTCACCCTGTCGCTGCTGGCGCGCTATCTGCGCTACACCGGTGATGCCGCGCGCCTGCGCCGGTTGCTGCCCAAGATCTCCGCTACCGCAGCGGTTCTGTGCGATCTGCACGACCAGGCGTTGGCCTTGCCGCGCACTGCGCACGGCCACGGGCTGCTGCATGGCTGGAACGAGTCCGACGCCTGCCTGTTCGCCGATCCCTCGCTGTGGTGGAAGCCGTATTACGCCAATAGCGCGATGACCATCCGTGGCTGGGAAGACATCGCGCAGGTGTGGACCACGCTGGGCGGCGATGCTGCAACGGCCGCGCAGTGGCAGCGCCGCGCGACGCAACTGCGCGCGCGGCTCGAAGCCAGCCTGCGCGCGAACGTGCGCCACGAGCTGTCGCCACCATACGTAGGTCCGTTGCCGGGCACCACGTTGACCTTCCGCCAATCGTTGCTGCAGGAAAAACCCAGCGAACAGCAATGGCCGCATCGCGCCTACGCCGAACTGCTGCAGGCCGACGTGCTGCCCGACGATCTGGCCCATCTGGTCATCGACTGCCTGCGCGGCCATGGCGGCACCAGCATCGGCGTGGTGGCCAATATCGCGCCGCCGGAGCCGGGCAGCCGCGACCTGCTTGGCTTCATTTCTTATGGATATGCGCAGCAATTGCTGCGGCTGGACCGCATCGAAGAGTATCTATTGTTCGTCTACGCGCACCGTTATCAGGTACACACACGCGGCAGCTGGACGGCGGGCGAGGTCAGCGGTATCACCGGCGGCATGCCGCTGTTCTGCATGCCTGCCCAGATGACCATTCCGCTGCTGCTGCGCTGGATGCTGGTCAGCGAAGACAGTGCGGGCGAGCAGCTGTTCCTTGCGCGCGCGGTGCCACGTGCGTGGCTGGAAAGTGGCGCAACCGTCGGCATCACCGCCGCGCCCACCCGATGGGGCAAGCTCACCTTGCGCCTGCGCACCGATGTCCACGCGCGTTGTATCGAAGGCGAGGTGGAACTGCCGGAACGCAGGCCGAAACGCATCTGGCTGAGCCTGCGTGTGCCGGCGGGCATGCGGCTGCAGCGGGTGCTGGTCGACGGCAAGCCGGTGCGGCCGCAGGGCCGGCATGCCGACCGGGTGGCGTTGCCGGGCACAGCGGCATTGGTCGCGGTGCAGGCATGGTACGCATGATGTCCTCGCGCGGCGGCCAGGCGTTACGTCATTGAATACACGGCCTTCGTTGCCAGTCACCATCGCACCGGCCTTCGCTGCGATGCGTGCTATGGCTCTCACCTGAAACGCCAGCGTCTGATGGCGCAGGTCAATCGTCACACACGCTCGACGGAACCTGTATGACATGGTCATCTGATCGCACGCCGAAGAACCGCCTGGCCCGCCATCTGAGCTGGCGGGCCAGCCTTATGCTGTTGACGATGCTGGCGCCTGCCGTCCTGGCGCAACCCTCGGCGCCCACTGCCGCGCAATACACACAGGCCATGGCGGTGTCCGAACACTACCGGTCGCTGGTCGATCGCGAGCCTGCCGAACCGGTGTGGGTCGATACGGGACGCTTTCTGTACCGGCGCGGCGTTGCACGCCCCGGCCGAGCTCCGGCGATCGAGTACCGGTTGGTGGATGCCGCCAGCGGTCGCAATACGCTGGCCTTCGATCATGCCCGGCTGGCAGCGGCCTTGACCCAGGCCGGCGCGCAAGATGTCGATGCGGCCGCGTTGGCGCTGAAACAGCCGACGCTCGTGCAGCAGCGCCTTGGCTTTCGACTGGCGCGGCTGGGGTGGCAATGCGATCTGGCGCGTTATCGCTGCGAGCATCGTCCCGACCGCGATGAATCCGCCGAAACGATGGACATGGCACTGCCGCTCAAGCAAGGCGAGCGCATGGCCAAGACGTCGCCGGACGGGCGCTGGCGCGCATGGGTGGAGCAGGGCAATCTGGTGATTGCGCCGACCGGCGGCGGGGAACGCCGGGACCTCAGTCGCGAGGGCAGCGGCGGCGACTATTACGCCATCGACAGCGTGGAATGGTCGCCGGATTCGCAGCATCTGGCCGCCTACCGGGTCAAGGCGCCGCCGCCGCACATGGTGTACTACATCGAATCGGCGCCGGCCGATCGCGTGCAGCCCAGGCTGCATCAGCAGATCTATCCAAAGCCGGGCGATGCGTTGCCGGTGATGCAGCCGGTGCTGTTCGACATCGCCACCGGCGCGGCCCATCCAGTGGCGATGACGCTGCTGCCCAATGCCTTTACGTTGAACGGCATCCGCTGGTGGAAGGACAGCCGTGGCTTCACCTTCGAGTACAACGCGCGTGGGCACCAGGTGTATCGCGTCATCGAGGTGGATGCGCGCACCGCGGCGGCGCGCACGCTGATCGAAGAGACCTCGCCCACCTTCATCGAATACTCCGAACTCAGCGGCACGCACGAAGACGGCGGCAAATATGCGCGCAAGGATCTGGCCGACGGCGCGCAGATCCTGTGGGCTTCCGAGCGCGATGGCTGGGAGCATGTGTATCTCTATGACGGCCATCGTGGCGAGGTGGTCCGCCAGGTGACCCGCGGCGAATGGGTGGTGCGCAAGCTCGATTACATCGACGAGGCGGCGGGGCAGCTGTATTTCACCGCCTCGGGCATGCAACCCGGGGAAGACCCGTATTACCGGCATGCCTATCGCATCGGGCTGGACGGCACCGGCCTGACCGCACTGACGCCGCAGACCGCCGATCATCAGGTGAGCTATTCGCCGGATGGCAAGTGGTTCGTGGACCTGTACTCGCGCGTGGACCTCGGCCCGGTGCTGGAGCTGCGTCGTAGCGCCGATGGCGGGCTGGCGCATACGGTGGAGCGCACCGATTTAGGCAAGTTGCTCGCCAGCGGTTGGCAGCCGCCGCTTCCGTTCCATAGCGTCGGGCGCGATGGCAAGACCGAGATCTGGGGGGTGATCAATCGCCCGCAACATTTCGATCCGCACCAGCATTACCGCGTGATCGAGTACATCTACGCCGGCCCGCAGGGCTCCTTCGTCCCCAAGACGTTCAGTGCGGGCGCCTTCGCCTTGACCGGCCTGGGATTTACGGTTGCGCAGATCGACGGGATGGGCACCAACAATCGCTCGCGCGCCTTCCACGATGTGGCCTGGCGCAATCTCAAGGACGCCGGCTTGCCTGACCGCATTGCCTGGCACAAGGCCGCTGCCGCGCAGTATCCGTGGTACGACATCGATGGTGGCGTTGGCGTGTTCGGCACCTCAGCAGGTGGGCAGAACGCACTGGGTGCGCTGCTGTTCCATTCGGAGTTCTATGTCGCCGGAGTGGCCAATTCCGGCTGCCATGACAACCGCATGGACAAGATCTGGTGGAACGAGCAGTGGATGGGCTGGCCGGTGGGGCCGTGGTACGCAGAATCCTCCAACGTGGAAAATGCCGCACGCCTGCAAGGTCATCTACTGCTGATCACCGGCGACATGGATATGAACGTCGACCCAGCCAGTACCTTCCAGGTGGCCGATCGCCTGATCAAGGCCAACAAGGATTTCGACTTGCTGGTGGTGCCCGGCGGCGATCACGGCGCCGGCGGCGACTACGGCAGGCGGCGTCTGCTGGATTTCTTCGTGCGCTGGATGCAGCGCTCGCCCACGCCGGAGTGGAACCGCAGCCCGGACAGCACTGCACCGCAGCCAGCGGCATCCACCGCGCCGCGATGATCGGCGCGGCGCTGCAGGCGGGGTGATCCGGCCAACCTCGATGAGGTCAGCGCGCAGGCACGCCGGCTCCGGCATGCAGCGGTCAATACACATCGTGGCGATGGCGATGGCGATGGCGATGGAGACTGGGAGTGCACGCCCGCTTGAGGCCGTGCATGGAGCAGGCACGTGCAGCGATCACGCATACGCATTCCCACCATGCTGTTTTCCGCATGCACCGTCGCCAAATGCGACAAGACGCCGAACGTGAGGACGGGCACATTGTGACCAACTGATGAAAGCGGATCGCATTGCGCGACACCGCTGCGTACCGACTGCCATTCGACACTGCGCGTTGCGCGTTGGCCCTGCGGCCAGGCGCCTGCAGGGTGCCGAGATGCCTGCAGCATGCGCGTCGCATACGTCGTGCGGCGGCGTGACTGCTCTCTGGTTCCGACCCACGCCGGCGCACGTCGGCACGGGCCTGTGTTGCCGATCGTTCGTCCAAGTTCTCCCCAGGAGCCCCGCATGCCGACGTCGCCATTGCCTCAGTCCCGAGCCCGCCCCGCTACCGGGCGCTTGATCCAGCATTCGCTCACCACCGCGTTATCGATCGTGCTGGTTGCCGGCACGGCGGCACCAGCGCGGGCGCAACAGGCAGCCGGCGATGCAACGCAAACCCTGGACAGCGTGGTCGTCACCGGCTCGCGCTTGCGCCGTGTGGATACCGAAACCGCCAACCCGGTGGTCACGGTGAGCCAGGAACAGATCGCCGCCACCGGCAAGGCGACGGTGGGCGATCTGCTGCAGGAATTGCCGTCGATTGCCGGCAATGCCACCAATCCGTACACCAATAATGGCGGCGGTACCGGTGCATCGGCGGTCTCGCTGCGCGGCCTGGGCGACAAGCGCACGCTGGTGCTGGTCAACGGCATCCGCCTGGCCTACAACGACGTCAACGCCATTCCTTCCAGCATGATCGAACGGATCGAAGTGCTCAGCGATGGTGCTTCAGCGGTGTACGGCTCCGACGCGATCGGTGGCGTGGTCAACTTCATCCTGCGCTCGCGCTTCGACGGCGTGCAGTTCAGCAGCGCCTTCGGCACCAGCAGCGAGCGCGACGGCAACCGTCGAAACTTCGCGCTCACCACCGGCAAAACCTGGGAGCGCGGTAACCTGATCGGCGGGCTGTCGTATCACAGCATCGACCCGGTATCGGCCGGCGCACGTGCGTACTCCAGGGATGCGCTGGCATTGATCGATGGCCAGCCGGTCAAGCAGGGCTCGTCGGCCACGCCGACCGGTACGGTCAATTTCAACGACGGTTCCACGCGGTCGGCGCAACTTGCCCAGGCCAATGGCTGCAGCCGCGTCACGCTCAACAGTGGCGTCAGCGGGCGTGCCGGCCCGGGGGATTTCCATTGTTACAACGCCAGCGCAGATTCGTATAACTACCAGCCCTTCAATCTGCTGCAGACCCCGCAAGAACGCACCAATGCCTTCCTGCTGGGGACATTTCGCTTCAGCGACAGTGTTGAGGGGTACGTCAACACCTGGTTCAGTAAAACCGAATCGGCATCGGTCATTGCGCCGATTCCGATCTTCTCCAACGGCGACAACATCCTGGTGTCGGCGCAGAGTTACTACAATCCGTTCGGCGTGAACTTCGGCACCGATCGCAGCACCGGCACCTCCTACAACGACCTGAACACGCGCGCCACCGTGCTCGGCAATCGCAGTTATCAGTACAACACCTACAACTTCCAGATCAGCCCCGGTCTGCGTGGCCGCTTCGGCGACAGCGCCTGGCAGTGGGACGCCACTTTCAACTACGGCAAGGTCAAGCAGAAGTCCATCAACAACGGGTTTCTCGACTACGCAACGTTCAATCAGGCGATCGGCCCGTCGTTCCTGGACAGCGATGGTGTGGTGAAGTGCGGCAGCGCGGGCGCGGCGATCACCGGCTGCACGCCGTTGAACTTCTTCAACCTCAACGACAGTGCCAACCTGTCCACCCTGCAGGGCATGGTGGTCAATCCCATCGTGACCAGTGTCTATACCGTCAAGCAGTTCGAGGCCAATGCCAACGGCGCACTGTTCGAATTGCCTGCCGGTGAAGCCAGCCTGGCCGCCGGCGTCTCGTACCGCAAGGAACGCTCCACGACGGCGTCGGATGCCTTGTGGACAGGCGATGAGAACGGCCTGTGCGGGGTGATCGAATTCTGCTCGTCCACCCTGAGCGGCAGTTTCGACGTCAAGGAAGCCTATGCAGAGGCCTTGTTCCCGCTGCTCAGGGACCTGCCGGGGATCCACGCGTTGAACCTCACGGTCGGTACCCGCTATTCCGATTACAGCTCGGTGGGCAGCAAGACCAACAGCAAGCTATCGCTGGAGTATCGTCCGATCGAGAATCTACTGGTGCGCGGCACCGTCTCGCAGGTGTTTCGCGCACCGAACATCAACGAACTGTACGCCGGCGTGGCCGGTGACGCGGCCACCGTCAACGATCCGTGCAACGGCTATACCGGCGGCAACAGCGTGGCCTGCGCCAACGTGCCCACCGATGGCAGCTACCAACAATCGGACGGGCAGGTGTCGGGCAAGGTCTCCGGCGCGGTAGTGGCGGGCTACCAGCTCAAGCCGGAAACCGGCAGGTCCTACGACGTGGGCGTGGTCTATGACCCGGGTTGGATCGACGGCCTGTCGCTGAGCGCGGATTGGTGGCGCATCGACCTGGAAGACACCATCACCACGGTGTCGGCGCAGACCGTGCTCAACCAGTGCTATGCCAATCAGGCGAGCGCGTTCTGCGCGTTGATCCATCGCAACGGCAACGGCACCGTCAACTACATCGCCGAGCCCACCGTCAACCTGGGCAAGCTCTGGGCCAAGGGCATCGATTTCAATCTGACCTACCGCCTGCCGGAAGCCGCCTGGGGCAGGGTCAACGCCAGCCTCAACGGCACCTACCTCACCCGCTACGACGTGCTGCCCGACACCACCGATCCCAGCTCGGTCACCATCCACAACGTGGGCCGTTACACCCAGGCCTACGGCAACTTCCCACGCTGGCGCGGCCTGGGCACGGTGAACTGGGCATTGGGCGACTGGAGTGCCACCTGGCGTATCCGCTACGTGGGCAATACCGATATCGGCAACGCCGACCTCGACCAGAGCCTGTCCGCCGATGCGGGTATTCCCGGTGTGGTGCGCAAGATCGGCGCGTATGTCTACAACAATCTGCAGCTGGGCTACGAGGTGCAGCCCTGGCATACGCGCTTCGAGGTAGGCGTGGACAATGTCGCCAACAAGCAGCCGCCGCTGTATTACTCCAACAATGTGGGTAACGCCAATACCGACGTGGCCACCTACGATCTGCTGGGTCGGTTCTACTGGGCGCGTGCCACGGTGAAGTTCTGATCGGGCCGCTGTATCGCGGTGGTGTGCGGCCAGATGCCATCGGTCGTGGGCGTCATGCGTGTCACGCGCGTGTTGTCGCGATTGCATAGGCGGTTGTTGCAATGGCGCGCGCGGTCTGTGCGCGCCGACAGGAGCTAAGCTGAGCCCATGACCGAGACGTATCCGAGCGAGTTGCCCAACGACCACGCGCCGAGCCTGTCGCGGCGGCGCTTTCTGGCCTGGAGCAGCCTGGCGGTTGCGGCGGGTTTCCTGCGCTTTCCGGCGCAGGCCAGCGCCGCACAACCCGGCAGCGTGCGCGCCGTGCCACTGGCGCAGGTGCGGCTCACGCCGTCGTTGTTCCTGGACGCGCTGCACACCAACCGTCGTTACCTGATGCGGCTGGAGCCGAACCGGCTGTTGCACAACTTCGTGCTGTACGCCGGCCTCGATCCCAAGGCGCCTGCATACGGCGGCTGGGAGGCGGACACCATTGCCGGGCATACGCTCGGTCACTATCTCAGCGCATTGGCACTGATGCATGCGCAGACCGGCGATGCGCAATGCCGCACGCGCGCCGGGTACCTGGTCGCAGAGCTGGCACGCTGCCAGGCGCATGCAGGCGATGGCTATGTGGCTGGCTTTACCCGAAAGAACGCCGCAGGGAAGATCGAAAGCGGCCGCACGGTGTTCGATGAACTCAGGCGCGGCAAGATCGACCCGGCGCCGTTCTACCTCAACGGCAGCTGGGCACCGCTGTACACCTGGCACAAGTTGTTTGCCGGCCTGCTCGACGTGCACGCGCATTGCGACAATGCGCAGGCGCTGCAGGTCGCGGTGGGCCTGGCCGGCTATCTGCAAGGCATCTTCGCCGCACTCGACGACGCGCAGCTGCAGAAGGTGCTGTCGTGCGAATTCGGTGGCCTCAACGAATCCTTCGTGGAGCTGCATGTGCGAACGGGCAATGCGCAGTGGCTGGCAGTGGCGCAACGTCTGCACCACCATGCCGTGCTCGATCCACTGATCGCCCAGCGCGACGAACTGGTGCACCAGCATTCCAATACCAATATCCCCAAGCTGATCGGCCTGGCTCGCGAGTTCGAAGTGACCGGCGACGCCGCAACTGGCGCGGCGGCGCGCTTCTTCTGGCACACCGTCACCGACCACCATACCTATGCGATCGGCGGCAATGGCGACCGCGAATACTTCCAGCAGCCGGACAGCATTTCCAAGTTCCTCACCGAGCAGACCTGCGAGCACTGCGCCAGCTACAACATGCTCAAGCTCACCCGCCACTTGTATCAGTGGGGGCCGCAGGCGGCATTCTTCGATTACTACGAGCGCACGCTGCTCAATCACGTGATGGCGCAGCAGCATCCGCGTACCGGCATGTTCACCTACATGACACCGCTACTGGCCGGCGAAGCGCGCGGCTGGTCGTCGCCATTCGATGATTTCTGGTGCTGTGTCGGCAGCGGCATGGAGTCGCACGCGCAGTTCGGCGACTCGATCTACTGGGAAGACGGGCAGGGGGTGTACGTCAATCTGTATGTGCCTTCCACGGTGCGCGACGCAGCCGGGTTCGCACTCAGCCTGCACAGCGCCTTGCCCGAGCAGGGCCAGGTCACGTTGCAGATCGATGCAGCGCCGGCCACCTTGCGCACGCTTGCGCTGCGCATGCCCGGTTGGGCCGGCGCATTCGCCTTGCAGGTCAATGGCCAATCGCAGACCCTGCAGCCGGTGGATGGGTATTTGTGCATCGAACGCACATGGGCTGCCGGCGACACGGTGTCCCTGCAACTGGAGATGCCACTGCGTCTGGAGCGCACGCCCGACGATCCTGCCTGGGTGGCGGTCATGCGCGGCCCGCTGGTGCTGGCCGCCGATCTCGGCGACGCAGCAACGCCCTGGAACAATGACACCCCGGCGCTGATCGGCGGCGATGAGGTCCTGCAACGTCTGCAGCCGCTGCCGGCGCATGGCCACTACCACTACACCGACGGCGCGCAGCACTGGCCCCTGTCGCCGTTCTACGCCCAGTTCGACCGTCGCAGCGCTGTCTATCTGGAGCATCGCGATGCCGCCGCCTGGCAACAACGCCAGACCGAACGGGCCGCCAGCGCGCAACGACAGAAGCTGCTGGACACCACCGCGCTCGACTACGTGGCGCTGGGCGACGAAGCCTCCGAGAAAGCCCATGCCCTGACCAGCGCCAGCTCATACGCACTCAGCTATCGCCGCCGCCCCGGCCGCGACGCCCGCACCGGCGGCTTCATCGCCTTCACCCTGCGCAACACTGCCCAGGCGAAGGTGCTGCGCCTGCGCTACTGGGGCGATGAAACCCGCCGCCGCTTCCGCCTCCTCGCCGACGGCGAACTCATCGTCAACGAACGCCTCGAAGGCAACCGCGGCCTGGATTTCATCGATGTGGATTACGCGCTGCCGGCAGCGGTTGCCGGCCGTGCCACGCTCAAGATCCGTATCGAACCGGAGACCGGTTATTCGGCCGGTCCTGCGTTCGGATGCTGGGTGTTGAAAGAGAACGAGGCCTGATCCCGCACACCGGCACGGCGAACAAATAAAAAGACCGGCGCAGGGCCGGTCTTTGTTGTTTGCTGGTAGCCGCAGCGCGGCTTAAGCCGACAACTCCAACAACAACTTGTTCAACCGCCGCACATACCCAGCCGGGTCCTTGAGGCTGTCGCCGGCGGCGAGTGCGGCCTGATCGAACAGCACGCGGCTTAGATCGCCAAAGCGATCCATATCCTGCTCTGCATCGAGTTTCTCGATCAGCGGGTGGGCCGGGTTGAATTCGAACACCGGCTTGCTTTCCGGGACGGCCTGGCCGCTGGCTTCGAGCAGCTGGCGCATCTGCAGACCCAGGTCGCCCTGGCCGATGGCCAGGATGGCGGGGGAATCGGTCAGGCGGTGCGAGACGCGTACTTCGGCCACGTCGTCGCCGAGGGCGGCCTTGATGCGCGAGGCCAGGCCTTCCTTGGACTTGGCCACTTCTTCCTGCGCCTTCTTGTCCTCTTCCGAATCCAGCTTGCCCAGATCCAGGTCGCCGCGGGCCACGTCCACGAACGACTTGCCGTCGAATTCGGTGAGATAGCTCATCAGCCATTCGTCGATGCGGTCGGTGAGCAGCAGCACTTCGATGCCCTTCTTGCGGAACACTTCCAGGTGCGGGCTGTCCTTGATCTGTGCGTAGCTCTCGCCCGTGAGGTAGTACAGCTTGTCCTGGCCTTCGGCCAACCGGCCGACGTAGTCCGCCAGACCTACGCTTTGCGCGCCGGTGGTGTCGTGCGTGGACGAGAAGCGCAGCAGGCCGGCGACCTTCTCGCGGTTGGCATAGTCCTCGGCCGGGCCTTCCTTCAAGGCCTGGCCGAAATTGCGCCAGAATGTGGCGTAGTCGTCCGGCTTGTCCTTGGCCAGCTTCTCCAGCATGTCCAGCGAGCGCTTGGTCAGTGCGGACTTCATCGAGTCCACCACCGGACCGGACTGCAGGATCTCGCGCGAGACGTTGAGCGACAGGTCCGACGAATCCACCACGCCCTTGATGAAACGCAGATACAGCGGCAGGAACTGCTCGGCCTGGTCCATGATGAAAACGCGCTGCACGTACAGCTTCAGGCCCTTGGCCGAATCGCGGTGGTACAGGTCGAACGGGGCGCGGCCGGGCACGAACAGCAGCGAGGTGTATTCGAGCTTGCCTTCGACCTTGTTATGGCTCCACGCCAGCGGGTTGCCCGCGTCGTGCGCGATGTGCTTGTAGAACTCCTGGTACTCCTCGTCCTTGATCTCGGACTTGGGGCGCGTCCACAGTGCGCTGGCGCGGTTGACCACTTCCCATTCGGGTTCGGCGGGCTTGTCGGCGTCTTCGCCGTAATGCTCCTTGCGCATCTCGATCGGCAGGCCGATATGGTCGGAATACTTCTTGAGGATGTTGCGCAGGGTCCAGCCGTCGGCGAACGATTCCTCGCCGTCCTTCAGATGCAGCACGATGCGGGTGCCGCGCTCGGGCTTGTCGACGCTGGCGATCTCGAACTCGCCTTCGCCGCGCGAGGACCAATGCACGCCCTCGTTGGCCGGCAGGCCGGCGCGACGCGAATACACGTCCACCTGGTCGGCCACGATGAAGGCGCTGTAGAAGCCCACGCCGAACTGGCCGATCAGGTTGGCGTCCTTCTTCTGGTCGCCGCTCAGGTGCTTGAGGAAATCGGCGGTGCCTGATTTGGCGATGGTGCCCAGGTGCGAGACCGCATCCTCGCGGCTCATGCCGATGCCGTTGTCGTCGATGGTGACGGTGCGCGCGTCCTTGTCGTAGTCGACACGGATGCGCAGCTCGCTGCCGCCTTCCAGCAGCTCCGGCTTCACCAGCGCCTCGAAGCGCAGCTTGTCGGCGGCGTCGGCGGCGTTGGACACCAGCTCGCGCAGGAAGATTTCCTTATTCGAATACAGCGAATGGATCATCAGCTGCAGCAGCTGCTTGACCTCGGTCTGGAAGCCCAGCGTCTGCTTGTCGGTCTCAACGGTCATTGGGGTCGTGCTCCGTGGTGGTTCAGGCCGTCACGCGGCCGATGGCCAGGGGGATGAGGCCGTCGGCGGATGTTTTCAAGGCGCACCGGCGCGAATGTGTCGTGCCGCGCTGACCAGGCCGGGGAGGGCGGCAGCTTGGGCGACGGCGGTATCATGGCCGCCCCTTGCCACGTCGTCAGCCATGCCGCCACTCGCTTCCGCCGTGTTACCCCTGGGTCTGCCCGCCAGCGGCAGGTGGCGATGAGCCGCCCGCCACGGCCGGCGCCGCGTGGCGCGGAAGGGCAGGTGCGCATCGTGGGCGGGCGCTGGCGCAATACCCGGCTGGCGGTGCCAGATGCACCGGGGCTGCGCCCAAGCAGCGACCGCGTGCGCGAAACGCTGTTCAACTGGCTGATGCCGCGCCTGCCCGGTGCGCGCGTGCTGGACCTGTTCGCCGGCTCGGGCGCGCTGGGCCTGGAAGCGGTCTCGCGCGGCGCGGCGCATGCCACCCTGATCGAGCGTGACCCCGGCCTGGCGCAGCGCCTGCGCGAGCATGTGGCCCGGCTGGGTGCGGCCGAGCAGGTCCAGGTGCTGCAGGACGATGCGCTGCGCTGGCTGGAGCGCGCTCCGGCGGCCCAGGCCGATATCGTGTTCGTCGACCCGCCGTTCGCGGATGGCCTGTGGGCCGGCGTGCTCCAACGCCTGCCCGCACATCTGGCCGCCGAGGCCTGGCTGTACCTGGAAGCGCCCGCCGATGCGGTGCCGCCGCTGCCGGCCGGTTGGGACCTGCACCGCGAGGGCGGTACCCGGCAGGTGCGCTATGCGCTGTATCGCCGGGCCGCTGCTACACTGAACGGCGATCCGACCCCGGTAGTTTCCGTATGAGCGTGGCCAATAGCCGCACCGCCGTCTATCCCGGTACCTTCGACCCGATCACCAATGGGCATATTGACCTGGTGAACCGTGCCGCGCCGCTGTTCGAGCGCGTGGTGGTGGGCGTGGCCTACAGCCCGTCCAAGGGGCCGGCCCTGCCGCTGGAAAAGCGCGTGGTGCTGGCGCAGGAAGCACTAGCGGCGCACAGGAACGTGGAAGTGCGCGGCTTCGATACGCTGTTGGCGCACTTCGTGCGCGACATGCAGGCCGGGGTGCTGCTGCGCGGGCTGCGCGCGGTGTCCGACTTCGAATACGAATTCCAGATGGCCAGTATGAACCGCCATCTGATTCCGGAAGTGGAGACTTTGTTCCTCACGCCGGCCGAGCAGTACAGCTTCATCTCGTCGTCGCTGGTGCGCGAGATCGCGCGGCTCGGCGGCGATGTCTCCGGTTTCGTTCCCGCCTCGGTGGTCGAGGCGCTGCGCCAGGTACGCGAATCCCGCGCGCAGGCCTGACCCGATCTTCGTTACATCACCACACGCTTTTCAAAGGGAGGAGTTTCATGAAACACACCATGCGCGCTCTGGCGCTCGCTTCGATCGCCGCACTGGCGGTCACCGCCTGTAAGAAGGAAGAGCCGGCTCCCACCGCCGCCGCGGCTCCCGCGCCGCTGAAGGCGCCAGCCAAGGACGACAACGCCGGCTGGAAGAAGTACCTGCAGGAAGTGGTCGGCCAGAACCTGGGCACCACCACCAATAGCCCGTTCCTGTACTACTTGCCGCCGGAGTCCGATGCCGAGTTCGCCGGCAGCTACGAGCGTCAGCTGGAAAGCGTCAAGACCGCGCTGGCGCGTGGCGTGCAGCCGGGCAATATGCTGGCCTTCGGTTCGTCCGCGTCCACCAAGATGGCCGACCTGATCGAGGCCGCGTTCAAGGACGTGCAGCCGGATTCGATGAAGGGCGTGCGCGTGCTGTTCATCGGCGATGCCGCCGAGAATGCGCGTGTGCAGACGATCGTCCAGCCCAAGGGCGCGGAATACACCTTCGTTGAAGCCAAGTAATGCCGTACCAGGCCGGATGCGCGGGAGGGCGCAGCCGGTCGCGGTGTGCGGAGCCAGCAGCATGCTGACTCCGCACATCACCGGAACCAGCCGTGTTGGGCAGGTGTCCGACAGCGCCCCAGGCGTTGTCCATGTGCTGATCATCCGCGCCGTGCGCGCCTGCCTGCAGCAGTACGTTGCGTTCCAGCGCCTGCAGTTGAATCGCGCTGCCTCGCATCGCATGGTGTTGTCGATATGTCGCTGAAAATCAACGAGCTCTGCGTCAACTGCGACGTCTGCGAGCCGGCCTGCCCGAACCAGGCGATCTCGATGGGCGAGACCATCTACGTGATCGACCCGGCGCGGTGCACCGAATGCGTGGGCCATTTCGACGAAGCGCAGTGCGTGGTGGTGTGCCCGGTCGAATGCATCGACCCGGATCCGGAGATTCCGGAAACCCACGATCAATTGCTGGCCAAGCTGATGCAGCTGCAGCGCGATCACCCCGAATTGTACGAACAGGAGCCTCCCGCCCCGTGAGCACTTTCTTCCGACATTTTTCGACGCGGGGCCTGCTGTTGCTGGTGTTTGTGCTGGCACCGCCGGCCTGGTCCGCCGACGGCACCACGCCTGCCACCGGCGCGCCCGCGGCGGTCGCTGCGCATCCGCCCGGCGCGGCCGTGGCCAGTGGCCATGCCCTGGCCACCGACGCCGGCCTGCGAATCCTGCGCGAGGGCGGCAATGCCTTCGATGCGGCCATTGCGGTGTCTTCCACCCTGGCGGTGGTCGAGCCGATCAGCTCGGGCCTGGGCGGCGGCGGCTTCTTTCTGCTGCATGACGCCAGGACCGGCAAGGACGTGATGCTGGATGCGCGCGAGTACGCGCCCGAATCGGCCACGCCGGACAAATTCCTCGACAAGCAGGGTGGGCTGGACCGCGACCGCTCGGTCAACGGTCCGTGGTCGGCCGGCATTCCCGGCCTGCCGGCGGCGCTGGTGGAACTGGCGGCCAGGCACGGCCGGTTGCCGCTCAAGCAATCGCTGGCGCCGTCGATCCGCATCGCCAGCGAGGGCTTTCCGGTGTATGCGCGCATGGCCAAGGGCTACGCCTCGCGGCGCGAGGTGATGGAGCGCTACCCCGGCACCCGCGAGGTGTACTTGCGCGGCGGAAGACCCATCGCCGAAGGCGACATCTTCAAGCAGCCCGAGCTGGCGCGCACCCTCACGTTGCTGGGCGACAAGGGCTTCGACGGCTTCTACAAGGGCGAGACCGCCAGGAAGTTGATCGCCGGCGTGAAGCAGGCCGGCGGGCACTGGACTGCGGCAGAGCTGGCCGGCTACTCGGTGAAGCAGCGCACGCCGATCCAGTTCGATTACCGTGGCTGGAAGATCACCACCGCGCCGCCGCCGTCGTCCGGCGGCATTGCGTTGGCGGCAATGCTGCAGATCCTGGAAGGCTGGGATCTGAACACCCTGGATGAGGTGCACCGCACCCATCTGGTGGTGGAGTCGATGCGTCGTGCCTACCGCGACCGCACCTTCTTCCTGGGTGATCCGGACTTCGTCGATGTGCCGCAGCGTGTGCTGACGAGCAAGGATTACGCGCAAGGCCTGCGCGCCACGATCAATCCGGACAAGGCGACGCCCAGCGATCTGTTGTCGGGCAATCCCACGCCGCTGGAAGACGACGAGACCACGCACTTTTCCATCATCGACAGCGAAGGCAACCGTGTCGGCGGTACCCAGACGGTGAACCTGCTGTACGGCTCGGGGTTGATTCCCAAGGGCACCGGCGTGCTGCTCAACGACGAGATGGACGACTTCGCGCTCAAGCCGGGCACGCCCAATGCCTTCGGCGTGATGGGCTACGACGCCAACGCACCCAAGCCGGGCAAGCGCATGCTGAGTTCGATGACGCCCACCTTCATGGAATCGGCCGACAAGGCGATCGTGTTGGGCACGCCGGGCGGCAGCCGCATCATCACCATGGTGCTGCTCGGCATTCTGGGCTACGACGCCGGGCTGGATGCGCAGCAGGTCAGCGCGCTGCCGCGTTATCACCATCAGTGGTTGCCGGACGTCATCGACGCCGAAAGCAATGCGTTCACCGCGCAGACCGCCGCGGGTCTGAAGGCGATGGGCCATGCGCTCGAATTGCCTGGCGACAGCGCAGAGGGCGGGCGCGGCTCCAGCCATGTGTGGGGCAACCTGCAGACGGTGGAATGGGACAAGCGCCGCAACGTGCTCAGCGGCGGCAGCGACCCGCGCAACCCGGTCGGCAAGGCGCAGGTGCAGTTGGCAACGCCAGGGCAGTAAGTGCGCAGTCTGGCCATATTCGCGCCGACGAGGCAGATGCGCGGCCGCTGAGGACCAGCGCAGCGGCGCAGGGTGGATGGGTTCACCCTGCGCCGCCGTTCGCGATGGAGACAGTGGGTGGCGCCAGTGCTGGGCATGACGCGCACTGCCTGCGGTCACTTGAGATTGAAGTAGGTGCCGTTGTGTTGGGCGTCGTAGCAGGTGGCGCCTTGCAGGCGTTTGTCACCCGGGATGCCTGGATTGAGCGGGTAGATATGGCATGCGCCGAACGGTGCGGGATTGCCGGTGAAGCGCAGGGTGAAGTGCTGCGTTCCGTCGGTTGCGCTGGTATGCACGCCTCCATTGGCCATGATCGTGACCTCGCACGTCGCCTGCGGTGCAAGCTGGCACTGCTGGAGGATGGTTTGCAGCGGTCCACTGATGCTGGCGTACATGCCGGAGATCCAGTTGTCGATGGTCGGGTTGGCGTTGCTGTTCCACTGCTTGGTCGCCAGTGCACTCTGGCTCACCGCCAGCAGGCTCATCGACAGCAGAAGGGCGAACACGCGCGGTGCGCGTGCCTGCCGCCACGGTCCGGCCGGGCATGCGTGCGGATGGGGCGTAGGGGAGAAGCGGGTGATCGATTGGATGGTCATGGGCGGTTCCTTGGCGGAGAGAAGCGCGATGCGAGGCGTGCGGTGCCCGCGTCGGATGCGGGTAGCCGGCGATGTCGCGCGTGCATGTGGCGATGCCGTTCGTCACGGCAGTGCCAGGGTAGATCCGGGAAATCGGGAAGAATTGGTCGAAACGCTGGCAATCACCGTGCGTTCGATGGGAAACGACCGATGATCGCGTCGTCGCCTGTGGCGCCCACCAGCGATCGAACCAATGCGGCGGAATCGCCGACGTAGTGCGATGACGATGGCGGCGATTCGCAGGCGCGAGCCGGAATCAGCGCGAGCGGCGCGTACCACCATCGCAGTGCTGGTCCGTGCACAAGCGCCGCTTCCGGCCCTGGTGATTGCCTGCTTCCCGTACGGCCAGCTGCTGGCCGCCTGCGCAGTGCGGGCTTGTAGTCACGATGCAGCGCGGTCACCATTGCGGCATGACGATTCGCCAAGCTCTGCTGACCACTGTCCTCATGCTCGCTTCCGCAGGTAGCTCCGCGCAGCAGGCAACGAATACCGCTCCCGGTAGTGTTTACCTCAACCAGCTCGGGTATCTGCCGGGCTCGACCAAGCTGGCCGTCGTCGCGCAGCGGCAGGGTGCAGCGGCCGGCTCGGGCCGCTTCACCGTCGAAGACGCGCACGGGCGCGCGGTGTTGCAGGGTACGTTGTCGCCGGCGGCAATGTGGTCGCCGGCCGGCCAGCAGGCGCGGCTGGCGGATTTCTCCAGTGTGCGTGCAGCCGGTACCTACCGTCTGAAGATCGACGGGTTGGCCGCGTCGGAGGCGTTTCCCATCGGGGCCGGGGCCTACCAGCCGGTGCTCGATGCGTCGTTGAAGGCGTTCTATTTCAATCGGGCCAGCACCGCGTTGCCGGCGCAGTTCGCCGGGCGCTATGCGCGTGCGGCCGGACATCCCGATACCGATGTGCGCATCCATCCATCGGCGGCCTCGGCCACGCGCCCGGCGGACAGTGTGATCAGCGCGCCCAAGGGCTGGTACGACGCCGGCGACTACAACAAGTACATCGTCAACTCCGGCATCAGCACCTACACCTTGCTGGCGGCCTACGAGCATTACCCGGCGCTGTTCAAGGCGCAGACGGTGCGCATTCCCGACGATGCGCCTGGCGTGCCCGGCATCCTGCAGGAGGTGTGGTGGAACCTGCAGTGGATGCTGGCCATGCAGGACCCGGCCGATGGCGGGGTCTACCACAAGCTCACCGACAAGCAGTTCGATGGGCTGGTCATGCCGGACCAGGCCAGGCAGCAGCGCTACGTGGTGATGAAGGCCACGGCCGCCACGCTGGATTTCGCCGCAGTCATGGCGGCGGCCAGCCGGGTGTACGCCCCATTCGAAACGCAGTATCCGGGTGTGTCTGCGCGCATGTTGAAGGCATCGCGCGCCGCATGGGCGTGGGCGCAGCAGCATCCGGATGTCATCTATCGCCAGCCCGATGACGTACGCACCGGCGGTTACGACGATGCGCAGGTTGCCGACGAGTTCGCCTGGGCCGCGGCGGAGCTGTATGTCACCACCGGCGAGGACGGCTTCTACGACGCCATGCTGGCGCGCAAGGTGCCGGCCAGCGTGCCCGGCTGGAGCAACGTGGGTGGGCTGGCGTGGATGTCGCTGGCGGCGCATCGCGACCGGCTCACCCCGCATGCAGACCGTGCGCGCATCAGTCAGGAGATCGATGGCTTGGCGCAGCGCCTGGCCGACCAGTGGCAGGCCTCGCCGTGGCGCCTGGCGATGACCGATACCGATTTCGTGTGGGGCAGCAATGCGGTCGTCCTCAACCAGGCGATGATGTTGCTGCAGGGCTACCGCACGACGCAGCAGCGGCGTTATCTGGACGCGGCGCAATCGCAGCTGGACTACATCCTGGGCCGCAACCCGCTGGGGCTGTCGTTCGTCACCGGAGTGGGGCAGCGCACACCGATGCATATCCATCACCGTCCTTCCGAAGCCGATGGCATCGACCCGCCGGTGCCGGGCTGGCTGGTCGGTGGCCCGCAACCTGGGCAGCAGGACGCGAAGGATTGCAAGGCGAGCTATCCGTCCAGGCTGCCAGCGCTGTCGTACCTGGACGACACCTGCAGCTATGCCACCAACGAAGTGGCGATCAACTGGAATGCGCCGCTGGTGTATGTCAGTGCCGCGATTCAGGCGTTGACGCGCTGAGAGAGCAGGTCGGGCGTGCTGGACGGACGTGACGGGAGCAGGCTGGGAATGGTTTGTCGCGCGGTGAGCGGCCGAGAGTCCGATTGACTGCGGAAACGCGAGGCGTGCGTACGAGCGGCATGCGCGAGTGCGCTGCCCTCACCCCAACCCCTCTCCCGCACGCGGGAGAGGGGCTTTCGCCCCTCATCCGGCGCTACGCGCCACCTTCTCCCGCTCGCGGGAGAAGGCAACGGATTGCCCGCGCTGCAGCGTCGCTGCGCCGACGCCTCCCTTCCCCGGCCTGCAGGGGAAGATGCCCGAAGGGCGGATGGGGGCCGCAGTCTGGCGATGTTCCCGCAGGTGTGACTCGCACGGCACAACGCCCCTCATCCGGCGCTACGCGCCACCTTCTCCCGCTCGCGGGAGAAGGCAACGGATTGCCCGCGCTGCAGTGTCGCTGCGCCAACGCCTGCCTTCCCCCGCTTGCGGGGGAAGGTGCCCGAAGGGCGGATGGGGGCAGTGCACAGCGCCACCAATGCCACGACACGCCGCACATCAACCCGCCGTCGACCGGCGAGCAGGGCCTACTCCAGCCGCGTGCCGAAGATGCGGTCGCCGGCATCGCCCAGGCCGGGCAGGATGTAGCCCTTGTCGTTGAGATGGTCGTCGATGGCGGCGGTGTACACCTCCACGTCCGGATGCGCGGCCTCCAGCGCCTTCAGGCCCTCGGGCGCGGCGACCAGGAAGATGCCCTTGATGCGGCGCGCACCGGCGCGCTTGAGCATGTCGATGGTCGCGATCAAGGTGCCGCCAGTGGCCAGCATCGGATCCAGGATCAGCGCATCGCGTTCTTCCAGGCGGCCGGTGAGGCGTTCGAAATAGGGCACCGGTTGCAGGGTCTCCTCATCGCGCTGCAGGCCGACCACGCTCACGCGCGCTGCGGGAATCAAGGCCAGCACGCCGGGCAGCATGCCCAGACCTGCGCGCAGGATCGGCACCAAGGTGATCTTGGCGCCGGCGATACGCTGCACGTTCACCGGACCCGCCCAGCCCTGTTGTACGTGCGATTCGGTGTCCAGATTCGCGGTGGCCTCGTAGGCCAGCAGGGTGCCCAGCTCGGTGACCAATTCGCGAAAGCCCTTCGTGCTCAGGGCGGCATCGCGCAACAAGCCGATCTTGTGCTGGACGAGAGGATGGCGGACTTCGACGATTTTCATGCGGCAGCAACGAGCGGAAGAGATGCACAGTGTGCCGCAGCTGCGCGTGTCGTCGCCACATCCTGCACGTGATCGCGCTTGCACATGTCATGTCGGTGAAACGTCGCAGACATAGTGTGCCCACCCATTCTTGACCGATTGGGGACGCACTCGTGGTGAACAAGACTCCGCTCTGCCTGGCGATCACGCTGACGCTGGCGACCGCTGGCTGGGGCCAGCCGCTGCGCGCAGCCGAGGCCGCTGCCGCGAGCGGCGCCGCCAGCGGTGCGGCCGCGGTCGATCTGGAGCGCCTGGAAGTGCGCCCGCAGCTGGAGGCGCAGGAGCGCGCGGTGGATCTCAAGCGCGCCTCCGATGCCATCCAGGATGCGGTCGCCTCCGATGCGATGGGCCGCTACCCGGACAAGAACGTTGCAGAATCCCTGCAGCGGCTGCCCGGTGTCAGCGTCACCCGCGATCAGGGCGAAGGTCGTTTCGTGGTGATTCGCGGTCTGGATTCGTCGCTCAACAGCGTCACCATCGACGGCATGAACATGGGCACGCCCGAAGACGGCACGCGCTCCACGCCGCTGGACGTGATTCCCTCCGACTCCACCGAGCGGCTGAAAGTGGTGAAGTCGCCGACCCCGGACATGCCGGGTGATTCGATCGGCGGTGCCATCCAGGTCGAATCCACCTCCGCGTTCGACCGTGACGGACGCACCCTGCGCGGGTCGATCGAGGGCAGCCATCAGTCGCTGTCCGGCAAGACCAGTCCCAAGGGTGCATTCAACTACAGCGACATTTTCGGTGGCACGCTGGGCGTGGCGGTGGGGGTGAACTATCAGGACCGCGAGTTCGAATCGGACAATACCGAAGTGGCCTACGACGCCTTCGACGGCGGCGCCCAGGACGATCTGTTCGCGGGCGAGGTGCAGCGGCGCAAATACTTCATCGAACGCACCCGCATGGGCGCCAACCTCAACCTGGACTGGCGCCCGGATGCGGACAACCGCTACTACCTGCGCTCGCTGTACAGCCGTTTCGACGATGCCGAGACGCGTCAGCGCACCATCTTCGGCCTTGGCGATGGCGAGGTGAGCGCCAATGGCGACGGCACCTACGACGTGGCCGACCTGCCGGCCGACAGCATTTCCAAGCGGGTGCGCTATCGCACCAAGAAGGAAGACAATACCGCGATCAGCTTCGGTGGCGAGAACCGCCTGCGCGCGGCCACGGTCGACTACAAGGTCGGATATACCAAGACCACCGAGCGCGTGAACGACGAAATGGAGGCGCGTTTCGACTACGACGGCGAGGATCTGGCGGCCACCGTGGACCAGCGTCGCGGCATTCCGCGCCTGGGTTTTTCCGATAATGGCTGGCAGAGCAATCAGGATTTCGTGTTCGACCGCTTCGTGGTGGCGCCCAAGACGGTGGACGACAGCGAGCGTAGCGCGCAGGTCAACGTGCGCTTCGATGGCAAGCATTCCAGCCTGAAGATGGGGGTGCTGGGCCGCTGGAGGGAGCGCGACGTGAATGTGGACGAGAACGAGCTGCGGCGCGGGCCGGCGATCGATCTGAGCGGCTGGACCACGGCAGCGCCGGAACACCGCGGTGGCACCCTGGGCCAGAGCATCGGCTCGGACGGCATGCGGCGCTACTGGCGAGCCTCCGGCGATCTGTACAGCGCACGTCCGCAGGATGTGGGCAGCAACCTGCAGGTGTCGCTGCAGGACGACTACCGTGCCACCGAAGACGTGTTCGCCACCTATGCGATGGGCACCTGGGACATCGGCGCGCTGCGCATGATCGCCGGTGTGCGTGTGGAAAACACCCAGTTCGATGCCACCGGCAACCAGGTGGACGTGGCCGAGGATGGCCGCAGCGCCACCGTCACCCAACGCGAGGCGTCCAGCAGCTACACCAACGTGCTGCCGGGCCTGCACCTGCGGTACGACAGCGGCAACGACTGGGTACTGCGCTTTGCGGCCAACAAGACCTTGTCGCGCCCCTCGTTCGGTGACGTCTCGCCACGGGTGAGCATCAATCGCGGCGACGAGGAGGTGAGCATCGGCAACCCGCAGCTCGATCCGTACCGCTCCACCAACCTGGACCTGTCGTTCGAGAAATACATCGGCAGCAGCGGGCTGGTGTCGCTGGGCGTGTTCCACAAGTCGATCGACGATTACATCGTGCAGACCATCAGCACCAGCGATGCGCAGTTCCCCGGCTTGCAGGTCACCCGCTCGATCAACGGCGACACCGCCAAGGTGCGCGGTGCAGAATTCAACTGGCAGCAGACGCTGGATTTCCTGCCCGAAGGCTGGAACGGCCTGTTGGTCGGCGCCAGCGCCACCGCGCTGGACAGCGACTTCGACCCGGGTCTGCCCAACCGCGCCGGCGACGACTTCATGCTGCCGCGTTCGTCCAAGCGCATCTACAGCGGCCATCTGGGCTACGAAAAATATGGCTTCAGTGCGCGCGTGGCGGCGGTCCACCGCAGCGAGTATCTGGACACCATCGGGCAGAGCCGCGCTTACGATATCTACGTCGCCCCGCATACCCAGATGGATCTCAGCATGAGTTACCAGTTCAACAGCCACATCAGCCTGTACCTGGAAGCGCAGAATCTGCTGGACGAGCCCTTGGAGCTGTACCAGGGCGTGCGTTCGCGGACCCTGCAGAACGAGGAATACGGCCGCACGTACGCGCTGGGCCTGAAGGTGGCGCTGTGATGGGCGCGCGTGCGCTGCCGCGCGCCGCACTGCTGGCCGCCGCCCTGACGCTGGCAGGCTGCGCCAGCACCGTCGTCGATCGCGAAGCCGACGAAGCGCTGCTGAAGGACCCGCTGCTGAGCGAGGCGAAGGTGCCACACCAAGTGGTGTCGGAAGCCTTCATCACCGCACTGACGCCTTCGGACAACCTGGATTCTCCGGCCAGCTGGACAGCGCCGGATGGCAGCCGCTGGGTGATCGCCACCGCCAAGGCCAGCCATGCGCTGGTGGTGTTCGATGGCGACAGCGGCGAGCGGCTGCGGGTGGTGGGTGGCAAGGGCAAGGCGCTGGGCAAGCTGGATCGCCCGAACGGGATTTCGGTGGTCGATGACCTGCTGTTCGTGGTGGAGCGCGACAACCGCCGCGTGCAGGTGTTCGCGCTGCCGGATTTCAAACCGCTGACGGCATTCGGCCAGGACGAATTGCGCGAGCCCTACGGCCTGTGGGTGCGCAAGCATGATGGCGGCTACGAAGTGGTGGTCAGCGACAACTATATGTCGCCAGCCAACAAGGACCAGCCACCGCCGCTGGCCGAACTCGGCCAACGCTTTCGCCGCTATCAGTTGACTGCGGCAGGGCAGGGCTGGCAGGCGCAGCTGACGCAGAGTTTCGGCGATACCACCGAGGCCGGTGCCATCCGCATCGCCGAATCGGTGTTCGGCGACCAGGCCAACGCGCGCCTGCTGATTGCCGAAGAAGATGTGGCGGTGGGCACCCAGTTGCGCGAGTACGGCATGGATGGGCGCTACCGCGGGCGCAATGTCGGCACCGGCCTGTTCAAGGCGCAGGCCGAAGGGCTGACCTTGCTGCAATGCCCAGACGGCAGCGGCTACTGGATCGCGACCGATCAGTTCAAGGACCGCAGCGTGTTCCAGGTCTTCGATCGCCAGACGCTCGCACACGTCGGCGCCTTTGCCGGCCGGGTCACCGCCAATACCGATGGCGTGTGGCTGGACCAGCGCGGCGATGCACGCTTCCCCGGTGGCGTGTTCTACGCATTGCACGACGATCAGGCGGTGGCCGCGTTCGACTGGCGCGATGTCGCGCGCAGCCTGCGCCTGAAGGAGTGTGCGCAGTGACCGCAGTACGCACCGCGCTGTACGCCGCACTTTCTGCATTTGCACTGGCCGCTGCCCCGGCACTGGCTGCCGAGCGCGCCAGCGAGCCCAACACCCAGGTGCCGGCCGGCTCCACGCACTATGTGGCCGACGGCTTTCCGGACCGCATCGTCGCCACCCCGGCACAGGATGCCGCCACCGGTTTTGCGGTGGCCTGGCGCACCGACGGCAGCGTGGAGCGGCCATGGCTGGAACTGGTGGTGGCCGGCGATTCGCCCGATGTGGGCGCGCCGCGCCGCATCCGTGCCAGCACCGCCACGCTGGCCAGCGAAAACGGCAGCTCGCACCACCACCGCGCCGATATCGACGGATTGAAGCCGGACACGCTGTACGCCTATCGCGTGCAGGGCCACGACACCTGGGGCGCATGGAATCACTTCCGTACCGCCGCCACGCCGCAGACGCCGCTCACGCTGCTGTATTTCGGCGACACCCAGAACAAGAACCTGAGCCTGGTGTCGCGGGTGATCCGCCAGGCCTGGCGCTCGGCGCCGGACGCGCGCCTGGCCCTGTTCGCCGGCGATCTGGTCAGCGGCAAGGACGGTCAGGACGACAACGAATGGGCCGAATGGTTCGAAGCCGGACGCTGGTTGCTGGAAGGCACCGCGGTGGCGCCGGCGCCGGGCAATCACGAGTATCACGAACAAGGCGAGGACACTCCACAGGCCTCCCGCGTGCTGGGCGGCCACTGGCCGGTGACGTTCGCGCTGCCGCGTAACGGGCCGTCGGCCACGGCACGCACCAGTTACTGGTTCGACTACCAGGGCGTGCGCATCGCGGTGCTGGACGGCACCTCTGCCCTGGATCTGGGCACCGGGCCGGCGCAGGCGCAGTGGCTGGACAAGGTGCTCGCCGACAATCCGCATCCCTGGTCGATCGTGCTGATCCACCAGCCGTTCTTTTCGCCGCGCGCCGATCGCGAGAACGAAAAACTGGTGGAGCAGGTGTTGCCGGTGATTCGCCGCCACAAGGTGGATCTGGTGTTGCAAGGGCACGATCACACCTACGGCCGGCGCGGCGATGAGGCCGGGCAGGCGACGCCGGTGTTCGTGGTCTCGGTGGCCGGGCCCAAGCAGTACCGGCTCTCGGACATGGCGCGCAAGACCATGCGCCCGGTCGGCGAGGACACCCAGCTGTATCAGGTGCTGCGGCTCGACGGCCAGCGCCTGCGCTACGAGTCGCGCACCGCCACCGGCCGCCTGTACGACGCCTTCGAGCTGCAGCGCGATCCCAACGGCAGCAAGCGTCTGGTCGAACACGAACAGGGGCGCATCGCGCCGCGCGATTGCCCGCGCGCAGCCACGCTGAAGGGGCGCGCGGATCGTTGTTGGGAGTGATGGTGGTGGCGGATGACACGGCGGTGACAACTGTCGTGCAATCCGTGGCACATATGGCAACTTCTGCCACGCATAGTTTTTATCGATGAAGGAGTGGGAACCTCATTCAAAAGCTGTGCGTTACGTCACATCGCTAGCGAGGCTACGGTGCATTTAGCCAGAACCTCGACCGGGTTGTCGGTTCGATGCAGTTGCTGCGGGCGGGGTTCTGGTGGCCCCCAGACCACTGAGCCGTATTCCCATGATCCCCCATGTGTTTCATCTGACCGCACCCACCAAGCACCTGTTGTGGGAAGAGCGCAGGGTGTGTGCGCGACTGCAACGTCTGCTCCCCGATTGGACCTGCTACGTCTGGGACGATGCCGACAACTCCGAGTTGATGCGCCGTGCGTTTCCCGCGTTTGCGCAGCGCTACGAGCAGATCCGCTTCGGCGTCATGAAGGCCGACATCGCGCGCTGCGCCTACATGCACGCCCATGGCGGCTTTTATTTCGATACCGACTACAAATTGCTGCGCCCGCTGGATAGCGATCTGCTGAGGCAGCGCTGCGTATTGCCGGTGGAAGAGGGCGCACCCGGAACTGAGGATTTCAAGATCGGCAACGCCGTGTTCGGCTCGGAGGCCGGGCATCCGTTCTGGAGCGCCTTCATCGCGCACATCTTCGAGGCGCATGCGCCGCAGACGCTGGAAGACCACCGGCAGATCCCGATGATCTCCGGCCCGCGTGGGCTGACGCGCTTCCATAACGCGCACCAGCAGCAGTTTGCTGGCATTGCCTTTCCGCCACGCGATGCATTCCACCCGGATCGCACCTGGTTCGGCCTCGGGCACCGCGGCGGCCAGATCGCCGTCGGTTCGCATCTGTGCTGGGCGTCGTGGCGCGGCAAGTCGCCGCGCCGTGCCGTGACCAATTACCTGCGGCGCAAGCTGAGCGCTGTTCCGATCTGATCGGCCGACCGGCAGGGATGCGGATGCGGCTCGCCGAGCCGGACGGGTGTTTCGGCCGGCGTGCAGCGACGATTCATGCAGGCCCGTCTGGCTGAGCCGTTTGGGCTTCGCTTCGCCGCTTGACCTCGCAAGACCGCGCTGTGCCCAGCAGCGGTGGCGTTCTGCTTGCTGGCGAGGTCGTGCAGACCAATGCCTGTGTGCGGGGTGCGTCACTGCGGGCGGTGGCGATGCTCTTTCGGGTCCGGGTGATGCCTCGACTGCACTCGCGCAGTCGAGGCGCCGATGTCGACTCAGGCCGCCTCGGCTTGCGCCTGGCGTGGGCCTTCCTTCAATGCGCGTGCGATCAGGCCGACCAGCAGATCCAGCTCGTCTTCGTCCATGGCGAAGTGCGGAGTGAACCGCAGCGAGTTCTCGCCGCCGTGGATCACGTTGACGCCGCGCTGGCGCAGCCACTCCTCGGTGGAGCCGGCGCCGTAGCACTTGTATTGCGGCGCGAGTTCGCAGGAAAACAGCAGGCCGGTTCCCTGCACCTTGGTGATCGGCCCGCCGAGCTCGGCTTGCAGTGCCTGCAGCTTGGCGATCGCCTGCGCGCCGCGCACGCGGATGTTCTCGCGCACCTGCGCAGTGAACAGGGCCAGCGTGGCGCAGGCCACGTCGAGCGCGCGCGGGTTGGTGGTCATGGTGTTGCCGTAGGTGCCCTTGCGATACACCTGCGCGGCATGTTCGGTGACCGCCAGCACCGACAACGGGTATTGCGCTGCGTTGAGCGCCTTGGAGTAGGTTTCCAGATCCGGCGGGTCGAGCCGCTCGAAGCCGGGGTAATCCACCACCGACAGCACGCCGTGCGCGCGCAGCCCGGCCTGGATGGAATCCACCAGCAGCAGGCTGCCATGGCTGCGTGTGAGCGCGCGTGCGGCGGCGTAGAACTCGGCCGGCAGGGCGCGCCCCGGATCGCCTTCGCCCATCACCGGCTCCAGGAACACCGCCTCGATGAACCAGTGATTGCGCGCGGCCTCGTCGAAGGCATGCTGCAACGCCGCCACGTCGTACGGAGCGATGGCGATCACCGAATCCTCGTCGCGATAGCTGGCCAGATACTTGGTGTAGGTCTTGCGGCTGGAGTCGGAGTACAGCCCGGGGCGGTCGGTACGGCCGTGGAAGCTGCCCTTGACCACCAGGCGCTTGATGCGGGCGCCGGCATGGCGTGCGCCTGGGTCGGTATGCAGCTTGGCGTTGGTGTCCACGATGCGCGCGGCCAGGCCCACGGCTTCCGATCCGGAATTCAGGCACATGAAACGCGCGAATGGACAGCCGCCGCGGCTGTGGCCGATCTCCGCGCGCAGGGCGCGGTCGAGCCGGCGCTGCGCCAGGCTGGGCGTCATCACGTTGGCCATCACCTGCGGCCGTGCCATCGCGTCCAGCACCGGCGTGGGGGTATGGCCGAAGCCCAGCATGCCGTAGCCGCCGGCGTCGTAGAGCACCGCGCCCTTGAGCGTGACCACCCACGGGCCGCGCGCGGCCAGCGCCACATAGGGCGTGACCGCATCGTCGGCGTAGAAGTTGATGAAACCGTCCTGTACGGCGGCGATCTGCGCCGCTTCGTCCAGATCGAGCAGGTCGGCGGCCTCGGCGCGTACCAGCGCGTATTCGGCGGCGGCCGCGGCGATGGCCTGCACGAGGTCCGGATGGTTGCCGGCCAGGCGCGCGACCGCGGCATCGTCCAGGCCATCGGTCAGGCGGCGCCCTGTGTGGGCACGCAGCGGGGCGAGCGGGGCGAGAACGGACATGGCGCGTCTCCTGCAAGGTGTCGGTGTCTTTTCTATTATCGGCAGGGGATCGGCGTTTGGCAGCGTGAATTCTGGCGAGATGTGCGCTATTTTCGTCGATTCGCCGAAACGATTGGGCAAAAATGAAGGTCACCCCGTCCGATGAGCGCCTGTTGTCGCTGCTGCGCGAGGATGCCCGCGCCTCCACCGCGCAGATTGCGCGCCGACTCGGGCTCTCGCGCACCACCGTGCAGAGCCGTATCGAGAAACTCGAACGCGACGGCGTGATCAGCGGCTACACGGTGCGCACGCACGATGCGTACGATCAGGGCCGCATCCGCGCCCACATCCTGATCACCGTCTTGCCGAAGAAGATGGCGGCGGTGGTCAAGGCGCTGCGTGACATTCCCGAGGTGCGCCTGCTGCATTCGGTCAGCGGCGCCTACGACCTGATCGCCTTGGGCGTGGTGGGCGGCGTCAACGAAATGGACGTGCTCACCGACGCCATCGGCGCCCTGGACGGGGTGGAGCGCACGACCAGTTCGATCATTTTGTCGACCAAATTCGAGCGGTGATAGAGCCGGGATTCGGCATTGGGGATTGGGGATTCGTAAAAGCGGGGCAGGTCCAGGCCGTACACCCTCAAGCCAATGGATCCGGCTCTTGCGAATCCCGAATCCCGAATCTCCAATCCCTGCCTCACTGCGAATCCCGAATCCCCGCCGCAGTTACAATGCCCGGCTCCTCAGCCAACCAGTCCTGCGGCCTTGAAGAAGTCCGATTTCCATTACGACCTGCCCGATGAGCTGATCGCGCAGGCGCCGCTGGCCGAACGTGCCGCCAGCCGCCTGCTGGTGGTGCCGCCGGCGCCAGCGGCCTTCGACGACCGCCAGGTGCGCGATCTGCCGGAACTGCTGCAGCCCGGCGATCTGCTGATCTTCAACGACACCCGGGTGATCCCGGCGCGGCTGTTCGGGCAGAAGGCCAGCGGTGGACGGGTGGAGATCCTGATCGAGCGGCTGCTGGGCGAGCGCGAGGCGCGGGTGCAGATCGGCGCCAGCAAGTCGCCCAAGGCCGGCAGCCTGATCGCGCTCGACGCCGGCGGCCAGGCCGAGGTGCTGGGCCGCGACGGCGAGTTCTACCTGCTGCGCTTCGACATCCCCGCGCCGCTGCAGCAATGGCTGCCCGAGGCCGGGCGGCTGCCGCTGCCGCCCTACATCCGCCGCGAGCCGGGCCTGGAAGACCGCGAGCGCTACCAGACCGTGTTCGCGCGCGAAGTCGGTGCGGTCGCCGCGCCGACCGCCGGCCTGCATTTCGACGAGGCCTTGCTGGCGCGCCTGCGCGAGCGTGGGGTGGAATTCGGCCATGTCACCCTGCATGTCGGCGCCGGCACCTTCCAGCCGGTGCGGGTGGACAGGCTGGATCAGCATGTGATGCACACCGAATGGCTCAATGTCGGTGCGGCGCTGGTCGAACAGGTGCGGCACACCCGTGCACGTGGTGGCCGCGTCATCGCGGTGGGCACCACCGTGGTGCGCTCGCTGGAAAGCGCCTGGCGCAAGACCGAGGCCGCACCCGAGGGCGAGTTGCAGCCGTTCGCCGGCGAAACCCAGATCTTTATCCTGCCCGGCTACCGCATCCGCAGCGTCGACGCGATGGTGACCAATTTCCATCTGCCCGAGAGCACGCTGCTGATGATGGTCTCCGCCTTCGCCGGCCGTGAGCGCATCTTCGAGGCGTACCGGCACGCCATCGCGCAGCGCTACCGCTTCTTTTCGTATGGCGATGCGATGTTGTTGTGGAGCAGGGATTGGGGATTGGGGAGTGGAGACCCGTAACGGCCCTCCGCTCACCGCCGTCCCGCTTTTGCCAATCCCGACTCCCGAATCCCCAATCCCGGCCTTTCAATGTCCCGACTCCAGTTCCAGCTCCAGACCACCGACGGCCACGCGCGGCGTGGTCGCCTGACTTTTCCACGCGGCACGGTGGAGACGCCGGCGTTCATGCCGGTGGGCACCTATGGCTCGGTCAAGGGCATCCTGCCCGAGCAGATCCGCGCGCTGGGTGCGGAGATCATCCTGGGCAACACCTTCCACCTGTATCTGCGCCCGGGCCTGGATGTCATCGGCGACCACGGCGGCCTGCACGGGTTTGCGCGCTGGGACGGGCCGATCCTCACCGATTCCGGCGGTTTTCAGGTGTTCTCGCTGGCGCATCGCCGCAAGATCACCGAGCAGGGGGTGACCTTTGCCTCGCCCACCGACGGGGCGCGGGTGTTCCTGGGGCCGGAAGAGAGCATGCAGATCCAGAAGGTGCTCGATTCGGACATCGTGATGATCTTCGACGAGTGCACGCCGTACCCGGCCACCGAAGAGGTGGCGCGGCGCTCGATGGAGCTGAGCCTGCGCTGGGCGCAGCGCTCGCGGCAGGCGCATGACGGGCTGGGCAACGACGCGGCGCTGTTCGGCATCGTGCAGGGCGGGGTGCATCCGGACCTGCGCACCCGCTCGCTGGAGGGCCTGCGCGCCATCGGCTTCGACGGCTACGCCATCGGCGGGCTGGCGGTGGGCGAGCCCGAGCACGAGCGCAACGCCATGCTCGAGCACCTGCATCCGCGCCTGCCGGCCGATCGCCCGCGCTACCTGATGGGGGTAGGCCGGCCGGAGGACCTGGTCGAAGGCGTGGCGCGCGGGGTGGACATGTTCGATTGCGTCATGCCTACCCGCAATGCGCGCAACGGGCATTACTTCACCTCCTTCGGCACCGTGCGCATCCGCAATGCCAAGTACGAGCGCGACCTGGACACCATCGAGCCGGGCTGCGGGTGCCACGCCTGCAGCAGCGGCTACACGCGCTCCTACCTGCGCCACCTGGACCGCTGCAACGAGATGCTGGCGCCGATGCTGGGCACCCTGCACAACCTCTGGTACTACGAGAAACTCATGGCCGACATGCGTGCGGCGATCGCCTCGGGAACCTTCGTGCAGTTCCGGCGGTCCTTCTATGCGGCACGTGGCGCCACCACGCCGCCGCTGCCCGGGGAAACCAGCTGAGCCCTGCCGTCCGCGCGCCGGCGCGGACGGGGTTGGACCCGCGTGGCATAATTCCCGGCTGTTCCGCCCAGGCGGTACCTGAATAGCGAGCGCGCCCGTGGGCGGGCTGGCACCAAACTAGGATGCATTGAATGAATTTGCTCGATTTCCTGATCCCCGCAGCCCAGGCCCAAGCGGCCGGCGGCGCAGCGGCACCCGGCTCGGTGGGAGGGCTGTCCACCTTCGCACTGCCGATCATCCTGATCGTGGTCATGTACTTCCTGATGATCCGCCCGCAGATGAAGCGCCAGAAGGAACACAAGTCGTTGCTGGACAAGCTGGCGCGCGGCGATGAGGTCATCACCTCCGGCGGCGTCGCCGGTGTGATCACTGATATCGGCGAAAACTTCATCACCGTGGAAGTGGCCGACAACGTGCGCATCCGCGTGCAGAAGAGTGCGGTGGGGCACGTGCTGCCCAAGGGCACCCTGAAGTCGGCCAGCTGAGCGCCGGCCGTCGGCGCATGCGCCATCGGTAGGCGTTGCCGGCGCTCGAAATCGGCAGGTACCCCCCGTACACTCCGGTTTCTTCGCGTCGGCGCACCCCGGCGCGTGCCCGGTCGGTTGCTCGCCTGTTCCATGCAAGCATCACCACCGCTGCGCGGCCGCCAGGCCGGCGCAGTCGGTGCACCGGGTCGAACCGGGCCGCAGGTCCGCTTCGGGACCGTGCACCCCGCATCCACCGGATGACCGCAGGCGACGGTGTCGGTCGCTTGAAGTCGTTCTCACTGCTAGGCGCGGCGCCGGGATGGTGCCGCGCGGGACTGTCGCAATGCTCGAATTTCCTCGCTGGAAGTACTTCCTGATCCTGCTGGTGCTGGCGGTCAGCGCGTTGTACGCGCTGCCCAACGTCTATCAGCAGGACCCGTCCGTGCAGATCACCGCCAGCCGCGGTGCGCAGCTCGACGACGCATTGCGCAGCCGTATCGACGGCGAGCTCAAAAGCGCCGGCATCACGCCCAAGGCGATCACCAAAGAGGGCGAGAGCCTGATGGTGCGGCTGTCCTCGCTGCAGGCGCAGAGGCGCGCTAACGACGCACTGCGTCAGCAGCTGGGCGAGAACTACACGGTGGCGCTGAGTCTGGCCTCCACCGTGCCCGATTGGGTGGCTCGCCTGGGCGGCAAGCCCATGGTGCTGGGCCTGGACCTGGTGGGCGGCGTGCACTTCGCCATGCAGGTCGATCAGAAGGCCGCGCTGGAAAAACGCCTGGACGGTTTTGCCGAAGACATCCGCACCACCTTGCGCGATGCCCGCATCGCCTACCGCTCGGTGGAACGTCGCGCCGACAACAGCATCCAGATCAGCCTGGGCGAAGGCGCCAATGCCGACGCCGCGCGGGTGGCACTGGCCAAGGCGCAGCCGACCCTGACCTATGACGTCAGCGGCCAGAACATCGCGGTGAAGGTGCCCGAGGCCGAGCTCAAGCAGATCGCCAGCGGCGCGATCGAGCAGAACCTGACCACCTTGCGCAATCGCGTCAATGCCCTGGGCGTGTCCGAGCCGACCATCCAGCGCCAGGGCGAAGACCGCATCGTGGTCGAGCTGCCCGGCCTGCAGGACACGGCCGAAGCCAAGCGCCTGATCGGCGCTACCGCCTCGCTGGAGTTCCGCGCGGTGGTCGAAGGCAACGCCGAGGATGCCGTGCGCACCGGCACCATTCCGCCGGAAGCCAAGGTCTATCGCCTGCGCGACAGCAACGCGCCGGTGCTGCTGAGCAAGCGCGCGCTGGTGACCGGCGACCAGATGGTCAATGCCTCCGTCAGTACCGACCAGAACGGCATGCCGGCGGTGGGCGTGACGCTCAACAACGTGGCCGGCCAGCGCATGTTCGACTACACCAGCGCCAACGTCGGCAAGCTGATGTCGGTGGTCTATATCGAGCGCATTCCCACTGTGACCATGGTCGACGGCAAGGAAGTGCGCAGCGTGCGGGTCAAGGAAGAGGCGCTGGCGCCGACCCGGATCGCCGGCGTGTTCGGCAAGAACTTCCAGACCACCGGTCTGGAAAAGACCGAAGCCGAGAACCTGGCCAAGCTGCTGAAATCCGGCTCGCTGGCCGCGCCGATGGACTTCGTCGAAGAATACGTGATCGGCCCGAGCCTGGGCGCGGAGAACGTGGAGCGCGGCGTGACCGCAGTGGTCTACTCGTTCCTGTTCACCCTGGTGTTCTTCACCATCTACTACCGCGTCTTCGGTGCGATCACCTCGGTGGCGCTGCTGTTCAACCTGCTGATCGTGGTGGCGGTGATGTCGCTGTTCGGCGCCACCATGACGCTGCCGGGTTTCGCCGGCCTGGCGTTGTCGGTGGGTCTGTCGGTGGACGCCAACGTGCTGATCAACGAGCGTATCCGCGAAGAGTTGCGGTTGGGCGTGCCGCCCAAGTCGGCGATCGCCGCAGGTTACGAAAAGGCCGGCGGCACCATTCTCGACGCCAACCTGACCGGCCTGATCGTGGCGGTGGCCTTGTACGCATTCGGCACCGGTCCGCTGAAGGGCTTCGCGCTGACCATGATGATCGGTATTTTCGCCTCGATGTTCACCGCGATCACGGTGTCGCGTGCGCTGGCGGTGTTGATCTATGGCAGCCGCAAGAAGCTGAAGTCGGTCGCTATCTAATGCGAGTCCCTCGCAAGAGCCCGTCTGTCATGCGAGTCCCTCGCAAGAGCCCGCACATCCATGTGCGGACTTTTTAGGAAGATCTTTCAATGAAAATTTTTCCGCTTCACCTGATTCCCAACGACACCAAGATCGATTTCATGCGCTGGCGCAAACCGGTGCTGGTGTTGATGCTGGTGATCGCCGTCGCCTCGATCGGCGTGGTGGCCGGCAAGGGCTTCAATTACGCGCTGGAATTCACTGGCGGTACGCTGGTGCAGACCTCGTTCCAGAAGGCCGTGGACGTGGACCGGGTGCGTGAACAACTGTCCAAGGCCGGGTTCGAAAACGCCCAGGTGCAGAACGCCCGTGGCGGCAACGAGGTGATGATCCGCCTGCAGCCGCATGGCCAGCACAACAATCGCGACGATGCCGCACGCACCGTCGCCGAAGACGTGCGCAAGGCGGTGACCAGCGAAGAGAATCCGGCCACGGTGCAACCGGGCGAGTTCGTCGGCCCGCAGGTCGGCAAGGACCTGGCCTTGAACGGCGTGTACGCCACGGTGTTCATGCTGGTGGGCTTTCTGATCTATATCGCGTTCCGCTTCGAGTGGAAGTTCGCGGCGGTCGCCAGTCTCACCGCGCTGTTCGATCTGCTGGTCACGGTGGCCTATGTGTCGCTGACCGGCCGCGAGTTCGACCTGACCGTGCTGGCTGGCCTGCTGTCGGTGATGGGCTTTGCGATCAACGACATCATCGTGGTGTTCGACCGTGTGCGCGAAAACTTCCGCGCGCTGCGCGTGGAGCCGCTGGAAGTGCTCAACCGCTCGATCAACCAGACGCTGTCGCGCACGGTGATCACGGCGGTGATGTTCTTCCTGTCGGCGATGGCGCTGTACATCTACGGCGGCGAATCGATGGAAGGCCTGGCCGAGACCCACATGATCGGTGCGGTGATCGTGGTGATCTCCTCGGTGATCGTGGCCGTGCCGATGCTGAGCATCGGACCGTTCGCGGTGACCAAGCAGGATCTGCTGCCCAAGGCCAAGGACGTGGAGGCGCTGGCGCGTCGTCCTTGATGGGTTGGTACTGGCCTGACGAAAAAGCCGCGCATTGCGCGGTTTTTTCGTTTCTGGGTTGTACATCGTGACTGTGCGGTTGTGACTGTGACTCCACTACTCAAGATCTTGAACACTAGAGATCCCGTCGGACACGTGATGCCGATTGATACGCAATACATCGCGGGAGAGAAACACCAGCGCTGCCAACGCTGGCTTTGTGTGCCCGCAGACACCTGCGCTCCGGTCGCCAAGCGGGTGTGAACCCCTCGACCTCCACCTGGCCCATCTGCGCCGGATAACGCGTGCCGCTGACCAGGATGAAGGCCGTATCCAGCTCGGATAGGCCTGCTCGGTGCGCAGGCTTTAGTGCCGCTCCGGCAGGAGGTCGCGCACCTGATCGAGTAGCCAGAGAGGTGGAGGTGCTGTTACGCCACTGTTTTTGGGGGCGTATCTCATACGTCTGCGTCCTTGCTGGATAACACTCCAATGCGTCTGCATGGTCGAGGCCGCTCTCCATCGTGCTACCCCATGATTGCGAATAGGATTCCCCCCCCCCCATTCACAAAGTGCCAGCGATCGCAGATACTCCGTGCAACACCGCATTTCGGCGGTCCAATAGTAGTTAGGCGGTAGTGCTGTAAGTGCGGCGCGGCTTTCGTCTTTGGCAACAGGGCTGGCGCCTCAGCGGTCGGCTCCGGTACGCGGTCCCCTCGTCTCCCGCCATCGGATCGCGTGCTCCTTCGTCGTCCCGCTTCGTTGTCCCGCAGCGCTCATTGCCTTGGGCGTCGGTCACATCAAGCTTCCAGCACCTCGGGCAAGCCCCAAGACCGCAATCTGTGGCATGCTCGGCTCTCGGCGGCAGTGCTGGGGAGCACGGTCCTTGCTTCACCACCTCCTGGCACCACCGTCTAACTATTCATTCAAGCCGACGCCGCTTCGCGGCGCGGCTTAATTCAGGCGTTAGCAGTCAAGGGGGAAGTATGTCGTTACCGAACGTCTACACAATGAGCTATGGGCAGCTGGGAGATTTCCTAGCTAAACTCCAGGAAGGACAAGCTCCAACCAACTTCTCGCAGCAACATCTCAAGGACATCGGGTTTGGTTCTTCGAACCATCGCTCATATATTCCGCTGCTCAAAGCGATCGGATTTCTGAGCGCTAGCGGTGTTCCCACGGAGCGCTACCACGCTTACAGAGACAAGTCGCAGGCCAAGGCTGTTCTCGGTATGGCACTCAAAGAGGCCTACAGCGATCTTTTCGTCATCAAGTCTCACCCTTCAGAGCGCGACAAGGATCTCATCCAAGGAAAGTTTAAAAGCACTCACAATGCTAGCGACCGCACTTCTGAGCTGATGGCAAAGGCGTTCTTCGCCCTGCTTAAACATGCCGATATAGACCACGAACCGTCTAAGCCTAAAGCCGAGGTGCTTGACGAGGAGCAGAAGACGCTCACGCCGACGCCGACGCCAATTTCGATTCCTGGCTCAGCTGGCATGCCTGCAGCAGTGCCAGCGCTGCACTACAATATACAAATCCACTTGCCGGCCACTAAAGATGTTGAGGTTTATAATGCCATCTTTAAGTCGCTTCGGGAGCATTTGGTTGGCTGACATCCAGAAAGACCTGCGGGACTTTTTGTTTCGTGGCCTAATGTTCGAGTCAGAAGCGGCAGTATTCCAGAGGGCAGGAATACAAATCGGCGCTAGTGACGCAGCGTCCGAGGAGGCTCTGCTCCAAGAAGTGCTAGCACCGTTCGGAGTCGCAAGACGAAACGAAGCACTTGAGATGTCTCGGCTATACGCACTCATCTATTGCTTTGAAAACGAACTCCGCGTGCTAATTCGGGAGACTCTTGAGGAGAAGGAGGGCGTGGACTGGTGGGAAAAGCTCCCGAACAAGGTGAAGCAGCACGCTGAGTCGCGGCGGGCGGCAGCCCTGAAGGATTCTTGGCTCGAGGGTCAAAAACGGGACCCGCTTGGGTTTGTTGATTTCGGGATGCTTGCAGCAGTCATCACAGAAAAGTGGGAATGTTTCTCCGCAATTATTCCTTCGCAGCACTGGCTAAAGCAACGCATGGATGAGCTTGAGAAGGCGCGCAACTTTATTGCTCACAATCGCATGCTTCTACCAAGTGAGTTTCAACGCCTCTACATGTATATTGCAGACTGGAACAAGGTCGTCGGCCTTTGACCGCTAACAATTCTTTCAAGCCAAACCCGCTTCGCGGTTCGGCTTAACACAGGCGTTATGTCTCAAGGTGAGCTATGCCGCTGCCAAAGTTTGATGACCTTCCTTTCAATGTGCGACCAGATCTTTCGCCGTATCTGATTCACCTTACAAAGAATACCAAGAAGGATGATGACTACTCTGCGTACGACAACCTAGTTCATATCCTAAAAACAGGATCGATCTGGGGAAGTACTTCGCAGACCGGGATGATTAAAGGCAAGAATCGGGCAGCCTGCTTTATGGACGTCCCGTTGTCCTCGCTGAAATACGTATTGACCCCAGGGAACTCCGATCCACAAAAACCGAGATACGAGCCATACGGGATCGCAGTTACAAAGAGATACGGCCACGAGAATGGATGCCGTCCGGTGCTGTACCTGTCTGACACGGAGACAAAAGATCTTGGGATTCCTGCCGGGGAACTATGGCGTGTTGTGAGGTTCGAGGTTAGTAAAGATGGCTGGGTAAGCTGGCTACATGAGAGAGAGTGGAGATGTAAAGGCGATTTCTCGCTACCTGAATTCATTCAGGCCGCCTTTGTTCGTAACTCGAAAGAAGCGAGCAAACTAACCAAGCTCCTAGCTGATCACGCTGATGAATTCAAGTGCATTCCTAGGTCGGTTATTCCCATGACCGTTCTTTGCCAGGGGCTGTTGAAGTAATCGGTCGAGGCACAACAACTCATTCAAGCCGAACACGCTTCGCGTATCGGGCTCATTCAGGCGTTAGGCACCACCTCCCAATCAGTCATTTTTTATGACCTTGAGATGTCTAGGAAACACTGGGCGTATCGATGCGCGCAATGCACGCAGCTTCTCGACGGGTTACAGATTCCAGTCGATCCGCATGCCCGCAATCAACGCGTTCTTCAGATCGGTGGTGCGGGTGGGTTCGTTGAACTGGTCGGGGTTGATCACGTAGTGCAGGTTGGGGGCGATGCGCAGGCGCTTGGTGACCTGGATGCCGTAGCTGAGCTCCATCATGATCTGGTTGTCGGCCGGGGTGCCGGTGCCGCCGGCGGAGGCGCGCGCCAGGCGCAGGTTTTCGATGGCTTCGGCGCTGTACTTCTGCTGGGTGATCACGAAGGCGATATTGTCCTGCGGGCGGTTGGCGAAGGTGCCTTTCTGCACCAGGCCCAGCTGCACGAAATGGTCTTCGATGGCCTGGCCGCCGGTGCTCTTGAGCATGGCGGCGAACACGGTGAGGCCGCGGGTGCCGGATGGGTCGGGGTTGGTGACCTGTTGTTCGAAGCGCCCGAACAGGCCCGAGCGGCCTTGTTTGTTCTCGTAGCCCAGGCCGCTGAGGACGGCGGGGTTGCCGTTGCGGTCGCGCAGCGGGTCGGTGTAGTCGGAGTTGTCCTGCCAGCCGCCGAGTTCGTACATCGCCGCCAGGGTGCCGTCGCCGCCCTTGTTCTTGTAGCCGATGGCATACGGCACCACCACGCCGGTGGTGTCGTCGGTGCTCCACTTCAAACCGTGCTGGCCGTCCTGGGCCTGCACCGGGTTCACTTCATACGCGCCCACGTGCACATAGACCTTGGGCGTGACCCAGGCGGTGGCGTGTGCGGCCCAGCTGGACACCGGCCAGTAAGTGAAGTTGCTGGTACGGAACACGAAGGTGGGGTTGCCGCAGGCGGAGTTGCCCTGGAAGTACTGGCACAGGTCCGAGCCGAGGAAGTGGATGTTGGCCACGCTGCGGCCGGCTTCCAGTTCCAGGCGGTCGTCGAAGAGTTTTTGCAGCAGGGTGAAGTTGGCCAGGCGGGTGCCCTGGCCGCCATAGATCTCCTGCACCGAGGTGCTGTTGCCGATGCTGCTATTGGCCAGGTTGGTGCCGTGGCGATTGCTGACGTAGAGCTTGACGGTGGCGCCGTTCCAGCCGAGCAGCCGATCCATGTCGACGTCGGTGCCGACCATCAGCTGGCCGGCATAGGCATGGCCGCTCTTGCGGCCGCCGTCGATCATCGAAGCCGCTTCGCCGGTATAGCCGAGTTTGAGTTTGAAGGCGTCGGCGGCGTCCTGCGCGTGGGCGAGCGGGGCAAGCGCCAAGGCGAGCGACAGGCACAGCAGGCGGGAACGGGGGCGGTAATGGGTCGGGGCGGTCATGACAGGACTCCGGAACAAGCGGGCGTGGCCAACGTGGCGGACGCGACAGCAAGTGGGTGGGCAAGCCGCTGTCGGCGCACGTCGGTGCGCAGCACAGCGGTGAAACCGATCGGGGGTGAGGCGGGTCAGCGATCAGCTGCGGCGGAGGCGGGCAGCTGACCGACGACGCGTGGCAAACGTGCGTCAGGCGATGACGTCGGCGACCGGCTTCTTGAGCAGGCGCAGTGCGATGGCAGTGACCACCACGCCGGCCAGCAAGGCCAGCACATACATCGCCAGGTGGGTCACGGCATTGGGGATCAGCAGCACGAAGACGCCGCCGTGCGGTGCCTTCAGCTCGGCGCCGGCACTCATCGAGATCGCGCCGGCCACGGCCGAACCGATCACCAAGGCCGGAATGGTGCGCAACGGGTCGCGCGCGGCATACGGGATGGCGCCTTCGGTGACGAAGGCCAGCCCGAGCACGCCGGCCGCCGTGGCCGAGCCGCGTTCTTCGGTAGTGAAGCGGTTGCGGAACACCCAGGTGGCCAGCGCGATGCCCAGCGGCGGGGTCATGCCGGCGACCATGGCGGCGGCCATCGGGGTGTAGACCTGGCTGGCGATCAGGCCGGTGGAAAACGCATAGGCCGCTTTGTTGACCGGCCCGCCCATGTCGAAGGCCATCATGCCGCCGAGCAGCAGGCCCAGCAGCAGCGCGCTGCTGCCCTGCATGCCGCGCAGCCAGGCGGTGAGCCAGGCCAGCAGATCGGCGACCGGCTGGCCGAATACGTACATCATCGCCAGCCCCACCAGCAGGGTGCCCAGCACCGGCAGGATCAGCACCGGCTTGAGTCCTTCCAGGGTGCGCGGCAGCTTGATGTAGCGGTTGAGCGCGGCCACCCCGTAGCCGGCGATGAAGCCAGCGATGATCCCGCCGAGAAAACCGGCACTGAGGTTGGCCGCGACCAGGCCGCCGATCATGCCGGGGGCAATGCCGGGGCGGTCGGCGATGGAGTAGGCGATATAGCCGGCAAGGGCGGGCACCATCAGGGTGAAGCCGGCCTTGGCGCCGATCTGGAACAGCGACCAGGCCAGCGTACCTTGATGCGCATCGTCGCCGGCGTAGATGCCGCCCAGCGCGAACGCCAGCGCGATCAGCAGGCCGCCGGCAGTGACGAACGGCAGCATGAACGACACGCCGGTCATCAGGTGCTTGTAGGCGCCGGTGCGGGCGTTGCCCTTGCTTGCAGTCGTGCTGGCGGCGGTTCCGGTGGCCGGTGCCGTGCCACCGTGCACGCTGGCCTCGGCCAGCGCCTTGTCGATCAGTGCCGGACCATCGTTGATCGCCGGTTTGGTGCCGCTCTTGAACACGCGCTTGCCTGCGAAGCGCCCCAGGTCGACTTCGCGGTCGGCGGCGATGATGACGACATCGGCCGCGCGGATCTCTTCGTCGCTCAAGGCATCCTGCGCGCCCACCGAGCCCTGGGTTTCCACCCGCATCTGATGGCCAAGTTTTTTCGCGGCCTGCTGCAGACCTTCGGCCGCCATGAAGGTGTGGGCGATGCCGGTGGGGCAGGAGGTGATGGCGACGATGCGCTTGCTGCGACGTTCCGGACCGTCGGGACTGGCGGTGTCGGTATCGGCAGGAGCGGCCAGCTGGCCGAGCGCGGCCGCCGGATCGTCCAGCACCGCGCCCAGGCTCAGGTGTACGAGCTGCGCGTTGCCGAAGCGTGCGGTGTCGGCATCGGCATCGCCGATCACCAGTACCTGGGACGCACCACTGGCCAGTTCGGCGGGCAATGCGCCAAGCACGTCCTGGTCGCTGCGGATTTCGATCGCTACGCTGCGGCCGGCGGCGGTGGCCGCACGGCGCAGCGCTTCGGCGGCCAGAACGGCCTCGGTACTGCGTTCGCCGGCGGCGATGACCACGATGGAAGACATGGCAAAACTCCTGCTGTATTGCGGTCGCCGGTGTTACCGGCAGAGGTGAGCGGCGGTTATGCGCGAGGGCGGCGCAGGCCGGGATCGCAAGGGGCAACGCACTGCGTCGACACGCGCGCGGCCGAAGGTGTCAGTGGCAGCGCTGCGCTCACGACAGCATCTCGATCACGACCTCGCCTGCGGCGCGGCGCACGCCCTCTGGCGTAATCCGGCGCGCGTCGCCGCTTTCCAGCCGGCACGTCGAAAACGCCGTGGCCAGCCGCGCGCATTGCTCCAGCGTGGTCGCGTGGTCGATGAGCGCGGCGGCCAACCCGGCCACCATCGCATCGCCTGCGCCCACACTGCTGCCCTGTGCCAGGCGCGGCGGGCGGGCGATCAGGCGCTGGTCGCGCTGCACGAACAACGCACCGTCAGTGCCCATCGAAATGACGACCAACTGGATGCCGCGGGCGAGCAGTTCGTGCGCGGCAGCGCTGAGCGCGGCGCGGTCGGTGAGCGGCCGGCCGGTCCAGGCTTCCAGTTCGTGGCGGTTCGGCTTGACCGCGTACGGCAGGGCCTCGCGGGCGGCGCCCAATGCCGCCACCAGCGGCGCGCCGCTGGTGTCCAGCAGCACGCGCGCACCGGCGGCGCTGGCCCGGGCCTGCAGCTGCGCCCAGCTATCGTCCGGCAGGCCGGCTGGCAGGCTGCCCGACAGCACCACCGGCAGGCCGGCGCGCAGCAGCGGGGCGAGTTGGTCGGCCACGCCCTGCAGATGCGTGGCGCCCAATCGCAGCCCGGGCAGGTTGATGTCGGTGGTGTCGTTGCTGCGCGCGTCGACCAGCTTGAGATTGGTGCGGGTGTCGCCGGCCACGCGTTGGCAGTGATCGACGATGCCGCGTTCGCGGAACAGCGCTTCGAACACGCCGGCATTGCCACCGCCCAGCACGCCGAGTGCGGCGACATCGCTGCCCCAGTCGGCCAGGCAGGCCGCCACGTTGATGCCCTTGCCGCCGGCATCGTTGCGCATGCTGCTGGCGCGATGCACGGCGCCCGGCTGCAGGGTCTCGAGCTGGATGGTCTGGTCGATCGCCGGGTTCAGCGTGATTGTGAGGGCCTGCAGGCTCATGCCACATCCTCGCGCTTGGCTTCCAGTGCACGCACCTGTTCGGCGGTCTCGCAGTCCAGCGCCTGTTTGGCCAACTGCTGCAACTGGCTCAGGCTGGCGCCACGCAGGCGCGCCTTCACCGCCGGGATGTCGTTGGGCGTCATCGACAGTTCCTGTACGCCGAGGCCGGCCAGCAGACTGGCGCCGAATGCGTCGCCGGCCAGGCCGCCGCACACGCCGACCCAGCGGTCGTGCTTGCGCGCACCCTCGATCGTGCTGTGGATCATGCGCAGCACCGCCGGGTGCAGGCTGTCGGCTTCGGCGGCCAGTTCGGGGTTCTGGCGGTCGATCGCCAGCACGTACTGGGTGAGGTCGTTGGTGCCGATCGAGAAGAAGTCTGCGTGGCGTGCCAGCACGTCGGCCTGCGCGGCGGCGGCCGGCACTTCGATCATGATGCCGATCGGCACTTCCGGCGCATCGAGGTCGGCGCGGAGGCGTGCGCAGATGGCGCGCAACGCGATCAGCTCCGATACCGAGGTGATCATCGGGAACATGATCGACAGCCGCGCACCGTCCCTGGCGGCGCGATACAGCGCACGCAGTTGCGGCTCCAGCAGGTCGGGACGACGCAGCAGCAGGCGCGCGCCGCGCACGCCCAGGAACGGGTTTTCTTCGTGCGGCAGTTCCAGGTGCGCCACCTGCTTGTCGCCGCCGATGTCCAGCGCACGCACGATCAGCGGCCGGCCACCCAGCGCCTGCGCCATCGCCAGGTAGGTGGCGTGTTGTTCGTCCTCGCTGGGCGTGCGGCCGCTTTCCAGGAACAGGAACTCGGTGCGCATCAGGCCCACGCCTTCGGCGCCCTGGGTCAGCGCCATCGCGACCTGGTCCGGCAGGTTGACGTTGGCGCCGATGTCGATGTGGTGGCCGTCGCTGGTTTCGGCAGGCAATGCGCGCTGCGCGGCCTCGCGCTCGCGGATCGCCTGCTGCTCGGCGATGTGCGTGCGCGCCGCATCCAGATCCAGCTCCGACGGCTTGATGTACAACCGTCCGCTGCTGCCGTCGATGATGGCGGTGACGCCGTCTTCGATCTCCAGCAGCTGGCCGCCGGCCGCGACCAGCGCCGGCAGGCCGAGCGTGCGCGAGAGGATCGCGGTATGCGAGGTCGGCCCGCCCTGCGCGGTGGCCAGGCCGAGCACGCGTGCGGTGTCCAGATTGGCGGTGTCCGACGGCGACAGGTCGCCGGCCAGCAGGATGCAAGGCTGGTCGGGGAGGTCGGTGAGGCCGGCGCCCGCCGCAGACGGGTCGAGCTGGGCCAGCACCCGGCGGCCCACATCGCGCAGGTCGGCCGCGCGGCCGGCGAGCACAGGATTGCCGAGTGCCGCCAGACCGGAGGCGATCTGTTCCACCGCCTGATGCCACGACCACGCCACGCCGTGGCCTTCGACCATCAACTGGCAGGTGCGGGTGATCAGATCGGTGTCGTTGAGCAGTTCTGCCTGGGCCTTGAATATGGCCGCATCCGAAGCGCCGAGACGGCGCTGGGTGTCGTCCTGGATCGCCGCCAACTGCTGGCGGGTGCGGGTCAGTGCGTCGTGCAGCTGCGCACCGCCGTCGCCCAGGCCGACCGGTCGATCGGCTACTTCGGTCTGTGCCGCGCGCAGGCGGTGCACGATGCCGATCGCCACGCCCGGGCTGGCGCCGATACCGACAATGGCCGGCTGCGCCTGCGGCGGGGTCCAGCCGACCACCGGCGCGGCGCGCCGTTGTGCGGCGCGTTCGGCATCGGCCTTTTCCTGCGCAGTGAGGCTGTCCATCACGGCGCGCAGGCGCTTGAGCAGCGCCGTTGCGTCGCTGCCTTCGGCCGAGACGGTGATGCTGTCGCCGGTACGCAGGCCGAGCTGCAACAGGCCGACCAGGCTCTTGGCATCGGCAGCCTGGTCGCCGGCACGTACCTGCGCGCGGGCCGAGAAGCCACGCGCAGTCTCGGCCCAGCGGGTGGCCGGGCGCGCGTGCAGGCCGCTGGGGTAGGGGATGGTCCAGTCGAAGGTTTCGGCCAGGTCGGTGGCCGGTGCCGCACTGACCTCAGGGGCACGGTCATCGGTCAGCGCGGCCACGATCACGGCCGGGTCGTCGGTACTGAACAGCGCGTCCAACTGCGCAGGGTCCTGGATCAACCGGGTCAGCCGGCGCAGCAGGGTGATGTGGGTGTCCGATTGCGCGGCGATGCCGACCACCAGCCGGGTGGTCTGGCCCGGGTTCCACTCCACGCCCTCGGGCAACTGCAGCACGGCGATACCGTCGCGGCGCACCAGGTGGCGGTCCTCGCCCACGCCGTGCGGAATAGCCAAGCCATGGCCCAGGAAGGTGTTCGCCAGGCCTTCGCGGCGCCGCATGCTGGCCTCGTAGCCCGGCGCCACGCAGCCGGCCGCGATCAGCAACTGGGCGGCCTGGGCGATGGCGTCGTCCTTGTCGCGGGCAGAGGCGCGCAGGCGGACGAGGTCGGAGGTGACGGGGGCAAGCGGCGGAGGGGACACGGCAGGCTCCGGTGGTCGGGCGGGTGAGTATAGTGGGAACGTTCCCACTCTTCAGGTCAATGTGCGGTGCACAAGAGTGTTGTAATGCTTTCGGGTTAGGATCTGGCAACGGGCGCTTGGGTCAAGGCGCGGCAGTGGAGGCGGGAACGGTTCCAGTGAATATCAGCATCAACGATGTCGCCCGTGTGGCCGGCGTGTCCAAGTCAACGGTGTCGCGGGTCCTGGGCAACGGCCCGGTCAGCGAGGAGGTCCGCGCCAAGGTGGAAGCGGCGGTGCGCCAGACCGGCTATCGGCCCAATCTGATGGCGCGGCGATTGCGGTCCCAGCAGTCCGGCATCCTCGGGGTGATCGTGGCCGACATCCGCAATCCATACTTCACTGCGCTGATCCGTTCGGTGGAAGAGGTCGCTTACCGTGCCGGTATGCGCGTGACCCTGTGCAATACCGATGAAGATCCCGCGCGCGAGGCGCTGTACCTGGAGCTGATGCAGGAAGAGCGCATCACTGGACTGATCTTCGCACCGACCCGCGTGACCGTGGGCCGCATGCACGAGCTGTCGCTGGATTACCCCACCGTGCTGGTGGATCGCGCCGGCCCCGGTAGCCGCTACGACAGCGTGGTACTGGACAACGCGGCGGCGATGGCCGAGCTGGTGGCGCACCTGCAGGCGCAGGGCTATCGGCGTATCGGCGGGTTGTTCGGCAGCACCAGTACCACTGCGGCCGAGCGCCGCGACGGTTACCTTGCTGCGATGCGTGCGCAGGGACTGGAGCCGGACTATCGCGAAGTGGCGCCGACCGCCGAGGCGGCGATCGCCGAGCTGGGAGCATGGCTGGCCAGCGATGACCGGCCCGAGGCCATCGTCGCCAGCAACAGCCTGCTGCTGATGGGTGCGCTGAAGGCAGCGCGTACCGCCGGCCTGCGCCTGCCGCAGGACCTGGCCCTGGCCGGGTTCGACAACGAACGCTGGACCGATCTGGTCGAACCCGGCATCACCGTGGTCGAGCAGCCGGTCGAAGACATGGGGCGCGCGGCGATGTCGCTGCTGCTCGAACGCCTGCGCAACCCGCAGTTGCCGATCCGGCGCATGGTGATGACCGGCCGTTGCGTGGTGCGTGGGTCGACTGGCGTACGCACACCGGGCGTCTGAATCGCCGGGCGCTCAGCGTCAGCACACAAAGCTTGGCTCGTCGGGCGAGCTGCATGCTCTTACCGCTCGAACTCTTACCGCTCGAAGTCAAACGTATGGCTCGGCGAACGCGCGGCGCCCTCACCGCTCGCGGGACACGCCGTGAACCCGTCCATGGGGGCTCGATGGCGGCATCCATGCCGCCAACGGTCCCGCAATCGGCGAGGGCAGCGCACTGGACAGGGTGTTGGTCGCTCGTTGAAGAGCGAGCACACCGCGTGGCGCAGTTTGCTGATTGTCTTGTTGAAAACTCTGCGCACCGACCATCGTGATTGGTCCTTGCCCGTCTACCGTCGCGGGACCTTACGCGGCATGGATGCCGCGTAAGAGCTTACAAGGACGTACTTGCAGCGTGTCCCGCGATGGTAGGCGGGCAAGGGCCCTGCAACGAAGTCGCCGATTGGAGGCTCTCCAACTGGTACATCCGCGCGCTATTCGAGAAAACCGCTTCGAGTCGTCGCTTGGTTTGGATGCAGTCAAACCTTAAGATCAAAGCACAAAAAAGCCCCGGCACTGCCGGGGCTCTTGTATTTGCAACAAACGTCTGACTCAACGATCCGGACGATGCGTCCCCGAGTCGTTCTGGGCGACCAGATATTCCTTGGATTGCTCGTCCAGCTTGTCGCCCAGCATGCGGCGCACCACCACGAAGAACAGCGGAATGAAGATCACGCCGAGCACGGTAGCGAACACCATGCCGCCGATCACGCCGGTACCGATGGAGTGACGCGAGTTGGCGCCGGCACCGGTGGAGATCGCCAGCGGCAGCACGCCCAGGATGAACGCGAACGAGGTCATCAGGATCGGGCGGAAGCGCAGATGCGCCGCCTCCAGCGTTGCTTCGCGCAAGGTCTTGCCCGACGCACGCTGTTCCACTGCGAATTCCACGATCAGGATCGCGTTCTTGGCCGCAAGGCCAATCACCGTGATCATGCCGATCTTGAAGTACAGATCGTTCGGCAGCCCGCGCAACATCGAGAACACGATCGCGCCCAGCACGCCGATCGGCACCACCATCAGCACCGCGACCGGGATCGACCAGCTCTCATAGAGCGCGGCCAGACACAGGAACACCACCACCACCGACAAGGCGAGCAACAGCGTGGCCGCGTTGCCGGCAATGATTTCCTGGTAGGACATGCCGCTCCAGTCGAAACCGAAGCCCGGTGGCAGATCGTTGTTGACGATCTCCTCCATCGCCGTCATCGCCTGGCCGGAGCTGCCGCCCGGGGCCGGGTTGCCGACGATGTTCACCGCCGAATAGCCGTTGTAGCGATTCAACGCCGGCGAGGCGTAGGTCCACTCGGCCTTGACCACGTTGCTCAACGGAATCATGCCGGGCTGGCCGTCGATGCCGGTGGCGGTGGTGCTGGGGGTGAAGAAGTTGCGCAGCGATTCGGGGCCGGTACGGAACTGGTCGTCGGCACGGATGTTGACGCGCTTGATGCGGCCTTCGGCGAAGTAGTCGTTGACGTACACCGGCGCCAGCATCAACTGGATCGAACTGTAGATGTCGCTGACGTTCAATCCCATCGATTGCGCTTGCACGCGGTCCACGTGCAGCTGCAGCTGCGGCGAGTTCTCCAGCCCGTTCGGGCGCACGCCAACCAGGGTGTCCTGCTTTTCCGCCGCCTTGCCCAGCACGATGTTGCGCGCCTGGGTCAGGGCCTCCTGGCCCGCGCCGGCACGGTCCTGCAGCCACATGTCGAAGCCACCGAACTGGCCCAGGCCCTGCACGGTGGGCAGGTTGACCACGAAGATCTGCGCGCCCTTGATGCCGTAGAAGGCACCGTTGAGCTGCTGGATCAACTGCTCGGCAGTGACGTCACGCTCGTCCCACGGCTTGAGCCGGATGAAGCCCATGCCGACATTTTCGCCCGAGCCCAGGAAGCTGAAGCCGGCGATCTGCAGCATGCCTTCAACGGCCGGCTGCTTTTCCAGCACCGCGCGCATCTGCGCAAACGCTTCGTTGGTGCGGATCTTGGTAGCGCCCGGCGGCAACTGCACGATCGCCACCGCAAAGCCCTGGTCTTCTTCGGGCAGGAAGCTGCCCGGCATGCGGGTGAACAGGAAGCCGCAAAGCACCACCAGCACCACGAACACGATCATCCACGGCGGCGAACGCTTCAGGGTGTGGCCGACCACGCCCACGTAACGGTGCGCCAGCTTGTCGTAGTACTTGTCGAAGGTGCGGTAGATCCAGTTCTTCTTGTCCGAGTGGGTGGCCTTGAGGAAGCTGGCGCACAGCGCCGGAGTGAAGGTCAGCGCCAGCAACGCGGAGAAGCCCATCGACATGGCGATGGTCAATGCGAACTGCTTGTAGATCGCACCGGACGCGCCCGGCTGCAGCGAGGACGGAATGAACACCGCCGCCAGCACCACCGTGATGGCCACCACCGCGCCGGTGATCTGGGTCATCGCCTTCTGGGTGGCCGCCTTGGGCTCCAGATGCTCTTCGCTCATGATGCGTTCGACGTTCTCGATCACCACGATCGCATCGTCCACCACGATGCCGATCGCCAGCACCATCGCGAACAGGGTCAGCTGGTTGATGGTGAAGCCGATGGCGTACATGCCGAAGAACGTGCCCAGCAACGCGACCGGGATCACCAGGGTCGGGATGATCGTGGCACGGAAGTTCTGCAGGAACAGCAGCATCACCAGGAACACCAGCACGATGGCTTCCACCAGCGTGTGCACCACTTCCTCGATGGAAATGCGCACGAAGGTGGTGGACTCGTACGGTGCAAACCAGGTCACGCCCTGCGGGAAGGTGGGCTGCAGCTCGTCGAGCTTGGCGCCCACTGCCTCTGACACGTTCAGTGCGTTTGCACCCGGCAGCAGCTGGATGCCGAAGGCACCGGTGGGCTTGCCGTTGTACTGGGTGTCGAAGCCGTAGTTGCTCGGGCCCACGGTGACGCGCGCCACGTCCTTCAGGCGCACCGTGGCGCCGTTGTTGTCGGTCCGCAGGATGATGTTCTCGAATTCCTGCGGCGAGCTGAACCGGCCTTCGGCCGACACCGTGGCAGTGAAGCTGATGCCCTCAGGCGTGGGGTCGGCGCCCACCGAGCCGGCAGCGAACTGCACGTTCTGGTTGCGCACCGCGGTCAGCACCTGCGTCGCCGACAGGTTGTAGCCCTGCAGCTTCTCCGGGTTCAACCAGATGTTCATTGCGTACTCGGCGCCGAACTGGTTGGTGCTGCCGACGCCGGGAACGCGCGAGATCTGCTCCAGCACGCGCGAACCGACGATGTCGTTGAGCGCGTCGCGGTCGATCGACGGGTTGTCCGAGCGCAGCGCGGCCACCATCAGGAAGCCGGCGTTGGCCTTGGCCACCACCACGCCCTGTTGGGTCACTTCCGAAGGCAAACGCGGCGTGGCCAGCGACACCTTGTTCTGTACCTGCACCTGGGCGATATCCGCGTCGGTGCCGGTTTCGAACGTGAGCGTGATGGTCACGCGGCCGTTGGAGGCCGAAGACGAGTTGAAGTACAGCAGGTGGTCGATACCGGTGAGCTGCTGCTCGATGACCTGGGTCACCGCCTTTTCGGCGGTGTCGGCGCTGGCGCCGGGGAAGGTGGCGCTGACGGTGACCTGCGGCGGAGCGATCGTGGGGTACGACTCGATACCCAGATTCAGGATCGAGATCACGCCCGCGAGCGAGATCAGGATCGCCACCACCCAGGCGAAGATCGGGCGTTCGATGAAAAACTTAGGCATGTCCGGGTTCCGTCACTGCTGCTTGGACTGGGAGTCGGCCGGTTGCGCGGCCGCGTCCTGCTTGGGCTGTTCCTGCGCGGCCGGGGCGGCGCCATCGGCAGACGCGCCGGCCGCCTTGTCGGCCTGGCCCGCAGCCGGTGCTGCACCTGGCGCACCTGGCTGCGCGCCGGCGGCGGGCTTGTTCGGATCCCAGGGCTCGCCCTTGGCCGGTTGACCTTCCTTGGCCTTCTGGATGCCATCGACAATGACCTGGTCGCCCGGGGCAACGCCGCCGGTCACGATCCACTGCCCCTTCTGCTGGCCGTCCACGGTGAGATTCTTGCGGACCACCTTGCCGTCCTTGCCCAGGACCAGGGCGTAGGCGCCGACCGCATCGCGCTGCAGCGCCTGCTGCGGCAACAGATAGGCATTGTTGCGCTGGCCCAGGCTGGCCTTGAAGGTCACGAATGCGCCCGGCAGCAACGCCTGTTCCGGATTGGGCAGGGTCGCGCGCAACGACACTGCACCGGTGCTCGGATCCACCGTCACTGCCGACACGTCCAGCGTGCCCGGATGCGGGTACTGGCTGCCGTCGCCCAGCTCCACGTTGATGGTGGACTTGCCGTCGCCGCTGAGCTGCACGCTGCCGCTGCTCTGCGCCTGGCGCAGCGCGGCCAGTTCTTCGCTGCTCATCGCAAAGTTCACGTACAGGGGATCGATCTGGTCCACGGTGGTCAGCAGGGTCGCCTCGCCAGCGCCGACCAGGGCCCCTTCGGTCACCCGCTGGATGCCGGCGCGCCCGGTGATCGGGGCGGTCACGCTGGCGAAGCCGAGCCGGATACGGGCCGCCTCGACCGTGCCGCGCGCCTGCTGCACATTGGCGCGGGACGAGCGCTCGTTGGCCTCGGCGGTATCGATGTCCGCGCGCGAGACGTACTGCTGGGGCGCCAGGCTGCGCGCGCGCTTGGCAGCGATCTGGGCATTGGCATAGGTCGCCTCGGCGGCCGCCAGCTGCCCTTGCGCCTGCAGCAGCGTGGCCCGCAGCGGTTCCGGGTCGATCTGGAACAGCGGCTGGCCTTCCTTGACGTCGGTGCCTTCGGTGTAGAGCCGCTTGAGGACCACGCCATCCACACGTGCCCGCACGTCGGCCGAGCGGAATGCCGAAAGCCGACCGACCAGGTCGCGCTCCAGCGGCAGGGTCTGCGGCTTCATGTCCAGCACAGACACGACCGGCGGCGGTGGCGCCTGCTGTTGTTCTGGCTTGCTGCAGGCAGCGAGCGCCACGGTGATGGCACAGGCCAGGCCGAAGGTGCGGAGCGGGGCGATCATCAGGAGGAACTCCGTTAGGGTCTTGAAGAGAGAAGAGCGGTTGGTGCCGGCGCAGGCGCGGCGCAGGTCGCGGCGAACGCACGCATGAAACTGTCCACGGCGAACTGCGCCCAGCGCTGCCTGGCGGTGAGGTCGGCGCGATGCGGCACCTGGAAGCGTTGGCGATCGAAATCCAGCCCGACGATCATGCTCAGTAGCAGCTCGGCCATGAAGTGCGCATCGTCATGCCGCAGCTCGCCGGCGGCGATCGCCTGGTCGAAGCGATGCGCCAGCCGCTGCTGCATGCCGATCACGCCCTCGTGAAAGATCTGCCGTGACTGGGCCGGAAACCGCTGCGACTCGGCTTCCACCAGACGGCAGGTCTGTAACACATCTGGACTGTTCAGATGGTCAAGATGGGCCAGCGCGAAGGCCAGCAGGTCCGCGCGCAGATCGCCCGAATCGGTGCCCAGCGGCGCCATGGCCAGGTGCACGTGGTCCTGTAGCACATCGCGCAGCAGGTTTTCCTTGCAGCCGTAGTAACTGTAGAGCGTCTGTTTGGAGCATCCCGCGCGCTCGGCCACCGCGTCCATGCTCAGCTGCACGCCGCGTTCGGCGAGCAGGGCCTGGACGGCGGCATGGATGCGGCGATCGCAATCCGGACGGCGGGCAGCACGGGTAGGGCGGGGGCTCATGGGACTAGACTATACCGTCCAGTTTAGTTTTTAAACAGGCTTGACGCGCGTCCGCCACTCTGCACAACGCCTTGTGTGCCAAGCCTTCGCGAAGACTTTGCCGGTTGTGGCGGCTTGCGGTGAACGCGGCGCCGCTGCGGGCCGAGTGCCCTGGATCAGTCGTGTCCAGGCGGCTGACAACCTCAGCTGCAGGCCTGCCATTGCGCTATGCAGCAAGGCGCCGTCACAGTCGGTCGGTACAATTCAGGTTTTCCACCGAGCAGTCCAGCTCTACTCATGACAGCCAAGAAAGCCGCTTCGAAATCGTCCACGCCGTCGCGCAAACAGGTCGCCGAACGTGCCGTCCCCGTGCTGGCCACCGAACCTCGGGCGATCACCCTCGAGCCGGTGTTCGCCGCCCTGCGCAAGCGCTATCCGGCCGCTCGCCAGGCCGAAGTGCAGGCGTTCGCTGCCGACTTCTACCGGCGCATGGAAGAAGACGAATTTCCCAACCACCCACCCGAGCAGTGGGCGGCGCTGGCGTCGGACATGCTGGAGTTCGCGCGCAGCCGCAAGGCCGGGACGACCAACGTGCGGGTGTTCAACCCCACTCTGAAGAGCCACGGCTACGAGTCGCCGCATACCGTGCTGCAGATCGTCAACGACGATATGCCGTTCCTGGTGGATTCGGTGAGCATGACGCTGGCGGAGCTGGGCATCGGCGTGCACGTGCTGGGCCACCCCGTGCTGCGCATCGCGCGCGACAAGGCCGGCAAGCTGACTGCGGTGGGCGAGGGCAAGAGCGAATCGCTGATGGTGCTGGAGATCGACCGCCAGCCGGCCGAGGACATGCCCAACGTGGAAGCGGCAGTGCGCAAGGTGCTGGCCGAGGTGCGCGCCATCGTGCACGACTGGGCCGCGATGCGCGAACGGATGGTGATGCTGGCCGACGACCTGGCCACGCGCCGCCTGCCGATCGACGACATCAACCGCCACGAGGCGCAGGAATTCCTGCGCTGGGCGGCCGCCGACCATTTCACCTTCTTCGGCTACCGCGAATACCGGGTGGAGAAGCAGGGCGGGCAGGACGTGCTGGCCCCGGTGGAGGAGTCGGGGCTGGGTCTGATGCGCGGCCGTGACACCGCGCCGGCGCGCCCGGTGACCACCCTGGCGGCGCACGGCCTGAATGCCTCGGCCAAGCTCAAGGACGCCTTGATCCTGACCAAGACCAATGCACGCTCGCGCGTGCATCGGGTCGGTTACATGGATTACATCGGCATCCTGGAGTTCGATGCCAAGGGGCGCATCGTCGGCGAGCAGCGCTTCCTCGGGCTGTTCACCTCCAGCGCGTACAACCGCCGCCCGTGGGAGATCCCGCTGGTGCGTCAGCGCCACGAATACGTGATGAGCAAGTCGGGGCTGACCCCGAGCAGCCACAGCGGCAAGGCCTTGCGCCATATCCTCGAGACGCTGCCACGCGAGGAACTGTTCCAATCCAACGAGGAAGAGCTGTATCGCACCGCGATGGGCATTCTCGGCTTGCAGGAGCGCGTGCGCAGCCGCCTGTTCCTGCGCCGCGACAAGTACGGGCGTTTCATCTCCGCGCTGGTGTACATCCCGCGCGAGCGCTTCAATACCGATGTGCGCCTGCGCATCGAGGCCTTGCTGAAGGGCGCATTGCACGGCGAATACATCGACTCGTCGGTGGTGCTGGGCGAATCGCCGCTGGCACAGCTGCACCTGATCGTGCGGCCGAAGAGCGGCGAAGCGCTGGAATTCGATACCACCGAACTCGAATCGCGGTTGGCGCATCTGCTGCGCAACTGGCGCGACGCGCTGCGCGAGGCGCTGGTGGCGCGGCATGGCGAGGCCAATGGGCTGCGCATGGCCGCCAATTTCGGCCGCGCGCTGCCGGCCGGCTATATCGAGGATTCGTCGATCGAATCGGCGGTGTCCGACGTCGAACACCTGGCCTCGCTGGACGGTCCGGACGACCTGCACCTGAGCCTGCAGGAGATCCGGCGCGACGATGGCATGCGGCTGGATGCCGGCGAAGGCCTGCGCCTGAAGCTGTACCGGCAGCTCGACGACATCCCGTTGTCCGATGCGATGCCGATGATGGAGAACATGGGCCTGCGCGTGATCTCCGAGCGGCCGTACCGGCTGCAGGTGGGCGAGACGCCGGTCTACATCCAGGATTTCGAAGTCGAATCCACCGCCGGCAAGATCAATGCGGCCAGTGCCGATGCCAGCTTCGGCGAGGCCTTCGAGCGCATCTGGAACGGGGATGCCGAGAACGACGGTTTCAACCACCTGATCCTGGCCGCCCGCCTGCATTGGCGGCAGGTCGCGTTGTTGCGCGCCTACTGCAAGTATCTGCTGCAGACCGCGGTCCCGTTCTCGCAGGCGTACGTGGAGACCACCTTCACCCGCTATCCCTTGCTGGCGCGCCTGCTGGTGGAACTGTTCGAAGCGCGCTTCGATCCATCCACCGGCTCCGAAACCAAGGCGCAGATCTTCGCCGGCCAGGAGCGCCTGCGCGAAGAGCTGTCTGCGCTGGCAGGTGACGACGACACCACGCGCAAGGCGCTGGAAGCGGTGATGGAGGCGCGCGGCGGCGATCGCGCCGCACAGCAGGAGGCCACCCGCGCCGCCTTGCTCAAGCTGATGGATCGCGTCTCCAGCCTGGACGAAGACCGCATCCTGCGCAGCTTCATCGACGTCATCGATGCGACCTTGCGCACCAACTACTACCAGACCGACAAGCACGGCAAGCACGGCCACTGCATCAGCTTCAAGCTGGACTCGGCACGCGTGCCCGACCTGCCCAAGCCGCGTCCGTACCGCGAGATCTTCGTGTATGGCCCGCGCGTGGAAGGTGTGCACCTGCGCTTCGGCGCGGTTGCGCGCGGCGGCCTGCGCTGGTCGGACCGTCGCGAGGATTTCCGCACCGAGGTGCTGGGCCTGGTCAAGGCGCAGATGGTCAAGAACACCGTCATCGTGCCGGTCGGCGCCAAGGGTGGTTTCTACGTCAAGCGTTCGCCGGTGGGTGGCGACCGTGATGCCATCCAGGCAGAAGGTATCGCTTGCTACAAGCTGTTCATCCAGGGCCTGCTCGACATCACCGACAACATCGTCGCTGGCAAGATCGTGCCGCCGCCGCAGGTGGTGCGTCACGACCAGGACGACCCGTATCTGGTGGTTGCGGCAGACAAGGGCACGGCCACCTTCTCCGACATCGCCAATGGCCTGGCGCTGGAACACGGTTTCTGGCTGGGCGATGCGTTCGCCTCCGGCGGCTCGGTGGGTTACGACCACAAGGGCATGGGCATCACCGCGCGCGGCGCGTGGGAGTCGGTGAAACGCCATTTCCGTGCGATGGATCGCGATTGCCAGAGCCAGGATTTCAGCGTGGTCGGCATCGGCGACATGTCTGGCGACGTATTCGGCAACGGCATGCTGCTCTCCAAGCACATCCGCCTGCTGGCCGCGTTCGACCACCGCCATATTTTCCTGGACCCGAACCCCGATGCGGCCACGTCGTTCGCCGAGCGCGATCGCCTGTTCAAGCTGCCGCGCTCCAGTTGGGCCGATTACGACGCCAAACTGATCAGTGCCGGTGGCGGCATCTACCCGCGCACGCTCAAATCCATCGAGATCAGTGCGCCGGTGCGCGAAGCGCTGGGCCTGGAGGCCAACGTCAAGCAGCTCTCGCCCAACGAACTGATGAACGCCATCCTCAAGGCGCCGGTGGATCTGTTCTGGAACGGCGGCATCGGCACCTACGTCAAGGCTGCCAGCGAATCGCATGCCGACGTGGGCGACCGCGCCAACAACGGCCTGCGCGTCAACGGGGGCGAGCTGCGCTGCAAGGTGGTGGGCGAGGGCGGCAACCTGGGTCTGACCCAGCTGGGGCGCATCGAGGCCGCACAGGCCGGTGTGCTGCTCAATACCGACTTCATCGACAACTCGGCCGGCGTGGACACCTCCGACCATGAGGTGAACATCAAGATCCTGCTCAACGACATGGTGCAGGGCAAGAAGCTCACCTATGACGCGCGCAACAAACTGCTGGCGTCGATGACCGACGAAGTGGCCGACCTGGTGCTGTGGGACAACTACCGCCAGAACCAGGCCATCAGCCTGATGGAGCGCATGAGCGTCAAGCGCCTGGGCTCCAAGCAGCACTTCATCCGCACACTGGAGCTGCAGGGCCTGCTCGACCGCCAGATCGAGTTCCTGCCCTCCGACGCGGAGCTGTCCGCACGCAAGGCGCGCGGGCAGGGTCTGACCCGGCCGGAGCTGTCGGTGCTGCTGTCGTACTCCAAGCTGGTGGCCTTCCAGCAACTGCTGGAATCGGATATTCCCGAGGACCCGTACCTGTCCAAGGAACTGCAGCGCTACTTCCCTCAGCCGCTGCAGAAGAAGTACGCCGATGCGATGGAACGCCACCGCCTCAAGCGCGAGATCATCGCCACCGCGGTCACCAACACCACCATCAACCGCATGGGCGCCACCTTCCTGATGCGCATGCAGGAGGATACCGGCCGCAGCATCGGCGAGGTCGCCAAGGCCTACACCATCAGCCGCGAGACGCTGGATGCGCGCGCGCTGTGGACGCAGATCGATGCGCTGGACGGCAAGGTGCCCGAGTCGGTGCAGATCGACGCGCTGGAGGTGATCTGGCGCCTGCAACGCTCGTTCGTGCGCTGGCTGCTGCTGCGTCCGGGCCAGATGCCCGGCATCACCGCGGCGGTGGAACGCTACCACGGCCCCTTCAACGATATCCGCGTGGCGTCTGGCGTATTGTCGGACGCGCAGCGCCCGCAATACGAAGGCAGCGTCAAGGAATGGCAGGAGAAAGGCTTGCCGCCGGAGCTGGCGCAGCAACTGTGCGAGCTGCGTTATCTTGAGCCGGCATTCGACATCATCGAAACCGCACGCACCCGCAAGCTCAAGCCGGTGGAAGTGTCCAAGGTGCATTTCCGCCTGGGCGATGCGCTGCGCCTGCCGTGGCTGTTCGAACAGATCGACGCGCTGGAGGTCAACGGCCGCTGGCACGCGGTGGCACGCGGCGTGCTGCGCGACGAACTGGCCGCTCACCAACGCGCCCTGGTGGGCCAGGTGCTGACCATGCCGGGCAGCAGCGCCGAGGACAAGGTGGCCAACTGGATGGCACGCGACGATTCCAGCCTGCGCTTCACCCTGGCCATGCTCGCCGATGTCGCCGAGCAGAAGACCCTGGACTACCCCACCGTGTCGGTGGCGGTACAGCGCCTGGGGCAGCTGGCGGCGCACGGGGTGTAAACGTATGCATCGAGGTGATGGCGGAGCGAGTGCTTCGCCATCACCTTGGCTGAGCCGACGCAGTTACGGAGTTGCCTGTCCTTGCACAAGGCGGCCCAAGGGTCGCCTTGTTTACATGCGGAATTGCTCCGTACGATTGCGAGCCCAATGCATCGTCCGGGTGTCGGCCAATAACGTGGTCCACATCTGGCCAGCTGCGACTCCCGCGCTGTCTCTCTGTGAGCATGCCTGCATGCCAGACAATGCACGCGAGTAGGTGAACAATCCCAGGCTTCTTGACACTCTCGAATAGTCCGATGAATATCACCTAGTTGCAGTAAATCCTGCAGCCGGGTGTGGAAGCTCGAAATCCAAGGCGCACGAGCGCCGGTCAACGATGGCGGTGCTCTCCACTATCCAAGGAGATCCCTCATGCCGCGTACCAGTTCTGCCTATTCAACCACTACCGAAACCGCCTCGCAGCCGGCCGCTCATACCGTGGCCGACCATGGTGATGAGCGTGAGGACGTGTTCTTCCGCCGCCTGTCCGAGTCACGTGGTGCGGAAGCCACCAACGGCATCCACTGGTCCGATCTGCCGATGCAATTGGGCCTGGCGCTCAAGTGCGCACATGTCGATCACTGCTTGCTAGGACTGCAGGGCGTATTGGAAATGCTGCATGCCGGAGAGGCAGCCCGGGAGGCTGGCCAATCTGGCCTCGGCGGCGAGCTGACCGATCGCTTGTTCTATGCGTCTCGTGCGCTGGCTGCGTCGGGAACGGAAACGTTGTATGCGTTGCAAGCGCGTCTTGCGGCTACGCCATAGTGAAGTGAGCAGCCGTCCAGCAATGGTGTGCAGCCCATACATAGGTGGAGAAGACTGGTGTATGCCAGAGAATTCAGGCCAAAACCTGCATAGCTCGCATCACTTTATGCTGCAAATTTCACCGCGATGGCCAATATAGAAGGGTCTTGAGGTGCTAGTATCGCTAGCATCAGCGGCTCTGTCGTCGCTTGACGAATCTGTCAACGCTGCGTCATGGCTGCTGACTTGCAAAGTGGATCGACGGACAGCTCGGGAGGCGGGACCGTGTCACCAGCGCAAGCCCATGCAGCAGGCCGACTGACACTTTCCGACCAAGGCATCCTGCAAGTCGAAAACGTTCTCGGCGAAGAAGCGGCGCGATCATTACGCATTCTGCCAGGCCAACGCGGCTTCCCCACCGCCGAGCTGCTCGCAGGCGATCTATCGGCCGGTCAGGCGTTACGCAGCGCCGGCCTGTTCGCCACGGCCGCCGAGACGGTGATGACCGGCCAGCGCGCCACACGCTTGCTCGGCCAGGACAACCCGCTCGCCGCACAATCCGAGCTTGCTCACTTCGCCGGCCGCAATGTCGGCGGCTGGGCTGGCGGTACGGCTGCTGCCTATGCGTTGGGGAGCTCGGGCGCGGGGCCGATGGTGTTGATCGCAGCCGATGCCTACTTCATGACCAAGGCCGGCGAAAAAGCCGCCGAGCTGCTCGACAACCGCGCCATTCACACCGCAACGCGCAGCCGAGCTGGAGGCGCAAGCGCGGGACGTCATCGCCCGCAACATCGCCAACAGTCCCGGCGCGATAGCTGCGCGCTACGAGTTGGCCCACCACCGCAGCGGCTGGGCAGCCGATGGCCTGGCCATGTCACCAGCGGTGCAGCAGGCGCTGCCCGATCCGGATGCGTTGACCGCTTTTAATCGCCAAAGCTAATCTCGTGGAATAGAGTTGCTTTCTGGCGAAGCCACCATACTCGAAAAGCTGTGGAACAATCTATGAGCGGAACACAAGAAGTGGAAATGACTGCCAAAAATAAGTTTCAGGAAGGCGAGTTCTACGTCCTGATGCCAGATCTTGAATACGGACCGAAACTCGGGGTGGTGTTCGAAAACGCCAAAAAATTACTTGTGCCCCCAAGGCTGATTTTGCGGCCGAGTGAAGGAGGCTTTCCTCCACTTTCAGAAAGGCCGCGTCTAATCTACGACCCATCGAAAGGTGTTATGCCTAAAGACCTGGAGGCCGGATTCAGCGGCTATTGGCTCGTTTCCGAGCGCTTACACCAAGTGTTTTCAACTGTTGATCCAGAGGGATTTAGCTTCGTAGAGTGCGATTTCCTTATGACGGATAGCACTCCGGGCCCTAAATACTTCTTATGCGATGTGGTGCGAGTTCTAGATGCACTCGACGAGGAAAACTCGGAAGTGGAGATAGAAGTCAGTGATGATTTTGTGAACGGAAAATTCTATGATCTAACTGGCGGTGCGAGATTGGCTTTCCGAAGGGATGTGGTTGGGGATTATCATGTATTCCGAACACCTTTTTCTGCTGACTATTATGTAATCTGTGATCGCGCGTTGTTAGATGCAGTGCGTGAAGCAGGCATCGGTACGGGGGGAGGCTCTGATGGACTCTGGTTTCGCGACGCTGCCGATTGGAAGGATGCTTGATTTCGATAAAGGAATTTCGTCATGTCTAGACGTACGATTTTTCAAGAGCATCATATTGCGGAGCAGCAAACGCTTCGCAATAGTCCGTTGCTTGGAATCCTTCAGCAGGAAAAGGCGTTCAATATTAATGCCGCTCGCAACCTAATTTATATGCCGAGTGAGCCGGAACTGGCGCGTGTTCTGGGGCTTTCACCACACAGCGGTGGGCCTATTAAAGACTATCAAGATGGCTCCTTGGCCCGGCTGGAGCGTTTGTCGCGGACCGTTGACGGTCAGTTGGCACTCACTGGCGATCCAGATGCAATCGCTAGGATTTCCATCAAGGTCGATCGGCTGATCGATACGATGAGAGTTGGCTTGGTGAACGCAGATCTCTACACCAATGCCCCAGTCGGCATGGTTGCAGACGACATGCGGCCTGGCATCAATGCGTTTTTCAAGGGCACTCCAAGCTACGAGAAGATGCTTGCACTTCAGATCGACGCAGTTCCAACGCTGAAAAGACCCGAGCTTGGTTGGTCATCAATCGTCCACTCCGAGCAGCGCGTCACATCCACACTTCAATACGTAGAGCAGTCCACCAGCAATCTCACCAAAGGTGGCGATCCAGAGATCGGTAGGAACTCACTTTCGCAAGCCATCGCACAAGCCCATGCAGCAGGCCGACTGACGCTTTCCGACCAAGGCATCCTGCAAGTCGAAAACGTTCTCGGCGAAGAAGCGGCGCGATCGTTGCGCATTCTGCCAAGCCAACGCGGCTTCGCCACCGGCGAGCTATTGGCTGGCGACTTGTCCGCAGGCCAGACGTTACGCACTGCCGGCCTGTTCGCTACCGCCGCCGACACGGTGATGACCGGCCAACGTGCCACACGCTTGCTCGGCCAGGACAACCCACTCGCTGCGCAATCGGAACTTGCGCACTTCGCCGGCCGCAACATCGGCGGCTGGGCCGGCGGCACCGCCGCTGCCTATGCGTTGGGCAGCTCGGGTGCGGGGCCGATGGTGTTGATCGCAGCCGATGCCTACTTCATGACCAAGGCCGGCGAAAAAGCCGCCGAGCTGCTCGACAACCGCGCCATCTACACCCAGAGCGATCGCGAGGGCACGCAGTGGTCGTTCAACGGCACCGCCTGGGTGCGCGCCGGCAAGGCCGACACCACCAACGACG
>NZ_JAJGQH010000009.1 GCF_020783655.1 Xanthomonas melonis
CTTGGGTGGGCGCCCCATCTCGATCCCTTGTTTCCACGTTGGGATCATAGATTACCATTATGTAAACACCCTCTTAGGGTTGTGGCGCGGCGCCCTTTGCTCTCAACACACTACCAGCCAACTGCCTGGTGCGGTGTCCTCGCCGCTTGCGGGACCGTTGGCGGCATGGATGCCGCCATCGAGCCCCCATGGAGGGGTTCACGGCGTGTCCCGCGAGCGGCGAGGGCACCGCGCACTCGGTCACCAGGCATCTGACTTGAGCGACCGACGACACCAAGCAATACAACGCTCCCGTGCAATTGCGTAACCACCCCGGCCTCTATACGCTGCGCCCATGCTGCTCCGCCGCGCCCGTCGATTGCATCCCCTGCTGCGCCTGATGGCGCTGGCGGTATTGGTGTTGGGCGTGCTGGTCGCGCCGGTGGCCTGCGCGCTGGGCGATGTGCATGCGCTGGCGCACGACCAGGCGCATCTGGACGACACCGCGCCGCATGGCCATGACGGCGCCGATGAAGGCGATGCCGGTGACCGCGATGGTGCCGGCCTGTTGCATGCGCTCATGCACAGCGGGTATTGCCATGGGCATAGCCCGGCGATGCTGCCCGCGCTGGTCTGGGGGCAGCTGCCGCTGCGCGCGCAGGTGCAACCGGCCGCGCTGATCAGCGACTACCGATCGCATCTGATCGACACCTTGTTGCGTCCCCCGATCGCGGCCTGATGCCTTGCCGGCGGCTGCCGGCTGACCATCGATCCCGATTTGCGGAGACTTCCACATGTGGTTGCGACTGGCGGCTGTTGCTGCCTTCGCGGTCGTGCCGTGCGCCGTGGCGCAACACGCACCGCCCCAAACCGTGCTGACCCTGGACGACGCCATTGCGCGCGTCGCCGCAACGCACCCCGATCTGCGCCTGGCCGACGGCCAGCAGGCCGTACTCGCCGCCGAGGCGCAGCGCGATGCCCTGCGTCCACCGTTGCGGGTGGGTGCGGAGATCGAAAACGTGTTCGGCAGCGGACCGACCCGCGCGCTGGATCAGGCCGAGCTCACCGTCACCCTGGCCAGCGTGCTGGAACGCGGCGGCAAGCTCGATGCGCGCCGCACCCTGGCGCAGGCGCGCATCGATGCGCTGGCACCGCAACGCGCGCTCGCTCGATTGGACGTACTGGCCGACGTGGCGCGGCGCTACCTGGCCATCACCGCCGCGCGCCAGCGCCGTGCCATCGCGCTGGAAACCCTGGCGCAGCGCCAGCGTACGGTTGCCGCTGCACGTCAGCGGCTGCAGGCTGGTGCCTCGCCGGAATCGGTGCTGCTCACCGCACAGGCGTTGCAGGGCCGGGCGGAACTGGAGCGCGACCGCGCGCAACTGGAGGTCGCCGCGGCGCGCCGGCAACTGGCGGTGCTGTGGGGCGCACGCAGCCTGGACGCCGGCGACACCAGCGGCGATGCCCTGCAGTTGCCGGACATCCCGGAGTTCGAGGTGCTGGCGCAATTGCTCGACAGCACGCCGGAACTGGCGCGCCTGACCAGCGAACAGCGCCTGCGCGAGGCGCGGCTGCAGCTGGCCCGCAGCCAGGCCACGCCGGACCTGGACTGGCAACTGGGCGTCCGCCGGCTGCAGGGCAGCGATGCAACCGCACTGCTCGGCAGCGTGTCGCTGGCGTTGGGTAGCGCGGCACGCGCGCAGCCGGAGATCGGCGCTGCGCAGGCCGAACTGTCGCTGCTGGACATCGAACACCAGGCGCAGGCGCTGCAGCTGTACGCCACGCTGGCCGATGCGCATGGACGCTACCGCGCCGGCCAGCTCGAAGTGGCGCGCATGCGCGATGAGGTGTTGCCGGCGTTGGCGCGTGCCGATCTGGCAGCCGAACGTGCCTACCGCGCCGGTGCCACCAGCTATCTGGACTGGGCGCAGGTGCAGGCACAGCGCAGCGATGCACGCCAGCAGCAACTGGCCGCCGCAGTGGAGGCGCAGACCGCCTTGATCGAGATCCAGCGGCTCACCGGCCAACCGTTCGTCGCCACTGCGCAGGCAAGGCCATGAGCGCGCGCACCGTGATACCCGCAGGTCTGCATGCGCGGGGCGACTGCTTGCCACCCATCCGTGCGGTGCTCAAGCACGCGCCGACCGCGTTGCGCACGCCTGCGCATCGCCATTGGCACATGGCCGACAACGCGCGCCGTTCGTCGCTTCCCTTCGCTGCACTGGTCGGCGCACTGCGCCGGCCTTCCAGAGGATTTCCATCGATGACGCACTCCATTCTTGCGCCACTGCTGCTGGCGCTGCTGCTCGGCGGTTGCGGCCGCACCCAAGAAGACGGCCATGCCCATGCGGGCGGCGAGGCAGGACACAGCGAAGAGGGCGGCAGCGATCATGCCGACGAGGCGGCCAAAGGCGCGCACGGCGGCCGGCTGCTCAGCCAGGATGGTGACAGCGTGGAGCTTGCGATCGCCGAAGACGGCCGCCCGCCGACGTTCCAGGCCTGGCTGTATCGCGATGGCAAACCCTTGCCGGCCAGCGCCGGCAGCGTGGAGATCAAGACCACGCGGCTGGGCGGTAAGGTCGACATCTATCCATTGCGCGCGCACACCGACGGCAGCCTGCTGGCCACCAGTGAGGTGGGTGAGCCGCATTCGTTCGATGTCGAAGTGCGCGCCACCGTGCAGGGCAAGACGCATCGATGGAGCTATCCCAGCTACGAGGGGCGCACCACCATCGCATCGACGATCGCGCAGGAGGCGGGCATTCGGGTAGCGACAGTCGGTGCCGGCAGTATCGCCGATCAGCACGAAGTGCAGGGCCTGCTCACGCCGGCCGAAGGCGCGCAGGCGCAGGCCACCGCGCGTTTCCCGGGCCCGGTGCGCAGCCTGCGCGTCAATGTCGGCGATCAGGTCCGTGCCGGGCAGGTGCTGGCCACGGTGGAAAGCAACCTGAGTCTGACCACGTACACGATCACCGCGCCGATCGGCGGCACCGTGCTGGCACGCACTATCAGCCTGGGCAGCACTGCCAGTGAAGGCCAGGCCTTGTTCGAAATCGCCGACCTGTCCACCTTGTGGGTGGATCTGCACATCTTCGGCGCCGACGCCGGGCACATCACCGCCGGCGCACCGGTGACGGTCACGCGCATCAGCGATGGCGCGGTGGCGCAATCCACCCTGGAGCGTGTGTTGCCGGGCACGGCGACCGCCAGCCAGAGCACGGTGGCGCGGGCGGTGTTGCGCAATGCCGATGGGTTATGGCGGCCAGGGTCGGCGGTGAAGGCGCGGGTGACCGTGGCGCAACAGCCTGCAGCGATGGTGGTGCCGGTGGGGGCGTTGCAGCGCTTTGGCGACTGGGACGTGGTGTTCGTGCGGGTGGGCGATGTGTACGAGGCGCGGCCGGTGAGGCTGGGTGCGCGCGATGCGCAGCAGGTGGAAGTGGTGTCGGGGGTGTCGCCGGGCGAGACGGTGGTGGTGGAGCAGAGTTATCTGGTGAAGGCCGACATCGAAAAGTCGGGGGCGTCGCATGATCATTGAGCACGTTGGTTTGGGTGGCATTGCGTTGTCGAGTAAGGGCGTTTGTTGGGTGCAGGGGGATGCGCCACGTCCAAGGCTTTCGCGCCCTGTCGGGCTAGAGCAAAGGCTTTCGCGCCCTGTCGGGCTAGAGCAAAGGCTTTCGCGCCCTGTCGGGCACGAGTTACTTTTCTTTGCTTGTGCAAAGAAAAGTAACCAAAAGAAAGCACACCCCGTCCTCGCGCCCTCCGCGCCTGCGGCGCTCCGGGTTCCCAAGTCCAGCAGAAATTTTTGTAAGGGACATCCATGTCCCCTACAAAAACGGCGCGCATCCCTGCGCGCCGCCCTGCGGGTCGTATCTGCCGGCCTTGCCGCTGCGGTATGGGGGCCCGAAAGCAAACAGCAACAGCAACAGCAACAGCAACAACAACAACAACAGCAACAACAACAACAGCAACAACAACAACAACAGCAACAACAGCAACAACAGCAACAACAACAGCAACAACAACAGCAACAACAACAGCAACAACAACAGCAACAACAGCAACAACAGCAACAACAACAGCAACAACAGCAACAACAGCAACAACAACAGCAACAACAACAGCAACGGCAACGGCAACGGCAACGGCAACGGCACTGGCACTGGCACTGGTGCTGGCACTGGTGCTGGTGGGTTGGCGGAGGTTGGTTTGGGGTGTTGCGCCGCGCCGCGGTTGGGAGGCGGTGCTATGGGTCGTTGGCACGGCGGGGCGCGCGCGCTGCGCAGTGCGATGTCAGGTTCGCAGGGAGGGGCCTGTCATGCTGACCCACGTCATCCGCTTTGCGATCGCACAGCGCTGGTTGATGCTGGCGTTGACAGGGGTCTTGATTGCGATCGGGACATGGAGCTTTACACGCCTGCCGATCGATGCCACGCCCGATATCACCAACGTGCAGGTGCAGGTCAATACCGCGGCGCCGGGCTATTCGCCGCTGGAATCCGAACAGCGGGTGACCTTTCCGTTGGAGACGGTGCTGGCGGGCTTGCCCGGTCTGGAGTCCACGCGCTCGCTGTCGCGCTACGGGTTGTCGCAGGTGACCGCCGTGTTTGCCGATGGAACCGATCTGTACTTCGCGCGGCAGCAGGTGGCCGAGCGTCTGCAGCAGGTCAAGTCGCAATTGCCGGCCGGGCTGGAGCCGCAGCTGGGGCCGATCGCCACCGGCCTGGGCGAGATCTTCATGTACACCGTGGAGGCCAAGCCCAATGCGCGCAAATCCGATGGAACGGCGTGGACGGCGACCGATCTGCGCACCCTGCAGGATTGGGTGGTGCGGCCGCAGCTACGCACTGTGCCTGGCGTGACCGAGGTCAACACCATCGGCGGCTACGCGCGGCAACTCCATATCACCCCGGATCCGGCACGTCTGGTCGCACTGGGTTTCACGCTGGACGATGTGGCGCGGGCGGTGGAGGCGAACAACCGCAACGTCGGTGCCGGCTATATCGAACGCAACGGCCAGCAATTCCTGGTGCGGGTGCCGGGGCAGGTGGACGACATCGCGCAGATCGGCGCAATCGTGCTGGATCGCCGCGAAGGCGTGCCGATCCGGGTGCGCGATGTGGCGCAGGTGGGCGAGGGCCGTGAGTTGCGCACTGGTGCGGCCACGCAGGACGGTACCGAGGTGGTCCTCGGCACGGTGTTCATGCTGGTCGGCGCCAACAGCCGCACCGTGTCGCAGGCCGCTGCCGAGCGCTTGAAGGTTGCCAACGCCAGCCTGCCGGCCGGCGTGCAGGCGGTGCCGGTCTACGATCGCACCGCACTGGTGGACCGCACCATCGTCACCGTCGCCAAGAACCTGATCGAAGGCGCGTTGCTGGTGATCGTGGTGCTGTTCCTGCTGCTGGGCAATGTACGCGCGGCCCTGATCACCGCCGCCGTGATTCCGCTGGCGATGTTGTTCACCCTTACCGGCATGGTGCGCGGTGGCGTGTCGGGCAACCTGATGAGCCTGGGCGCGCTGGATTTCGGCCTGATCGTCGATGGCGCGGTCATCATCGTGGAAAACTGCCTGCGCCGGTTCGGGCAGGCGCAGGCGCGGTTGGGGCGCGTGCTGCAGCGTGAGGAGCGCTTCGAACTTACCGCCGAGGCCACCGCCGAGGTGATCCGCCCCAGCCTGTTCGGGCTGGGCATCATCACCGCAGTGTATCTGCCGGTATTCGCGTTGACCGGCATCGAAGGCAAGATGTTCCACCCGATGGCGATCACCGTGGTGCTGGCACTGACCGGCGCGATGCTGCTGTCGCTGACCTTCGTGCCGGCCGCCATTGCGTTGCTGCTCGGCGGCAAGGTGGCCGAGCACGACAACCGCGCGATGCGCGGGGCACGCAGGGTGTACGCGCGCCTGCTCGATCGCACGCTGCGCCACGGACGCTGGGTCGGCATGGCGGCGCTGGCAACGGTGGTGGCGTGCGCGCTACTGGCCACGCGGCTGGGCAGCGAATTCATTCCGAACCTGGACGAAGGCGATGTGGCGCTGCATGCCTTGCGCATTCCCGGCACCAGCCTGGAACAGGCCATCACCATGCAATCCACGCTGGAGAAACGCATCAAGCAGTTCCCGGAAGTGGCGCATGTGTTCGGCAAGCTGGGCACTGCCGAGGTGGCCACCGACCCGATGCCGCCGTCGGTGGCCGACACGTTCCTGATCATGCATCCGCGCGCGCAATGGCCGGACCCTCGCAAGCCCAAGGCGCAGTTGCTGGCCGAGATCGAGGCGGCAGTGAAGCAGTTACCGGGCAACAACTACGAGTTCACCCAGCCGATCCAGATGCGCATGAACGAGCTGATCTCCGGCGTGCGTGCGGATGTGGCGATCAAGGTCTACGGCGACGATCTGGACACGCTGCTCGCGCTGGGCCAGCGCGTGCAGGCGATCGCCCGCACGGTGCCGGGCGCAGCCGATGTCAGCCTGGAACAGGCCAGCGGCCTGCCGATGCTGGCGGTGGTGCCGGATCGCGTCGCCCTGGCCGGCTATGGGCTCAATCCTGGCGTGGTGCAGGACACCGTGGCTGCGGCAGTGGGCGGGCAGCAGGCCGGGCAACTGTTCGAGGGCGACCGCCGCTTCGATATCGTGGTGCGCCTGCCCGAAGACCTTCGGCAGGATCCGGCCGCCCTGGCCGACCTGCCGATCCCGCTGCGCGGCGATGGCGAGCGCACCGATGCCGACGAATCCAGTCGCGCGGCCGGCTGGCGCAGTGGCGAACCGACCGCCGTGCCACTGCGCGAGGTGGCCAGGATCCAGGCCGTGCTGGGGCCCAACCAGATCAATCGCGAAGACGGCAAGCGCCGCATCGTGATCACCGCCAACGTGCGCGAGCGCGATCTGGGCAGCTTCGTGGCCGAGCTGCGCCAGCGCGTGCAGGCCGAGGTCGCGCTGCCCACCGGTTACTGGGTCGGCTACGGCGGCACCTTCGAGCAGCTGATCTCCGCCGGCCAGCGCCTGGCCTGGGTCGTACCAGGCACCTTGCTGCTGATCTTCGCCCTGCTGTACTGGTCGTTCGGATCGTTGCGCGATGCGGTGGTGGTGTTCAGCGGCGTGCCGCTGGCGCTGACCGGCGGCGTGGTGGCGCTGGCCATACGCGGGCTGCCGCTGTCGGTGTCGGCCGGTGTCGGCTTCATCGCGCTGTCGGGCGTGGCGGTGCTCAATGGCCTGGTGATGATCGCCTTCGTGCGCAGCCTGCGGACCGAGGGCATGCCGTTGGAGCAGGCGCTGCGCGAGGGTGCGCTGGCCCGCCTGCGGCCGGTGCTGATGACCGCGCTGGTCGCGGCGCTGGGTTTCGTGCCGATGGCGTTCAATGTCGGCGCCGGCGCCGAGGTGCAGCGCCCGCTGGCCACGGTGGTGATCGGCGGCATCGTCTCCTCCACTCTGCTCACCTTGCTGGTGTTGCCGGTGCTGTACCGATGGTTGCATCGGCAGCGGGCCGGGCGCCGGGCTGAACCGGTCGAGGGCGCGTACCGCAGGCAGGGCTGAGCGCGCCTGGCAGGATGGCTGCGCGGCTGCCGGACGAGCGCAGCCGGTGCCAGGGATCGGCATCTCTGCCCCGTGCTGCGGCTTGCGCGCGCCGCCCCGCTGCTCCTGGCGACTGCTCGCCCGGTTTCGGTCAATCGCTCCAAGTGCTTGCGGCACAAGGGATTGCCGTGCATAATGCGCGGCTCGCTGTGCCCGGATCGCTCCGGATGGCGGCACCCAACGCGATGGGGTGCCGGCCTGTTCCAGCGGTAAGTGATTGATTCCCAACGTTGCGTGGCAGCCAGGCGCTGTCGGGGCCGCCGTTTTCCTGGCTAAGGAAGACACCAAACTTCATCGAGGTGCGCAATGTCCCGCGTATGCCAAGTGTCCGGCAAGCGTGTGCAGACGGGTAACAACGTCTCCCACGCCAACAACAGAACCCGTCGTCGCTTCCTGCCCAACCTGCACGAGCGCCGCTTCTGGGTCGCCAGCGAGAACCGCTGGGTCAAGCTCCGTGTTTCCGCGCATGCACTGCGCACCATCGACAAGAACGGCATCGATGCCGTTCTGAAAGAGCTGCGCGCGCGCGGCGAAAAGGTCTGAGGAGTAAACAGTCATGGCAAAAGGCAAGCGTGACAAGATCCGTATGATTTCCTCGGCCGCTACCGGCCACTTCTACACCACGGACAAGAACAAGAAGAACACTCCGGGGAAGATGGAAATGATGAAGTACGACCCGGTCGTGCGTAAGCACGTGATGTACAAGGAAGGCAAGATCAAGTAATCCACCGATTACCGATCTGCATCCGGGCAAACACCCGCCGCGAGGCGGGTGTTTGCGTTTGTATCGAGCCCCTCTCCCACCGGGAGAGGGGTTGGGGTGAGGGTACGGGGCGGGCAGTGAAGCAGTCGGTGATTCAGGTCTGATGGCGCGTGGCGACGCGTTTGTCATGACAGGTGATGGTAGATGTCCGAGGCGCACCCTCATCCGCCCTGCGGGCACCTTCTCCCAGTGGGAGAAGGGAGCAATAACAGGAAGCGCGCCGTGCAACGCCGCCGTCAAAGCCCGCGCGCGCGCAACTGCGCGTCCAGCCGCGGGTACACGCGCCGCGCGTTGCCTTCGAACACCTTGCGTTTGTCGGTATCGGATATCGCCAAGGCATCGATGTAGCGCTTGGTGTCGTCGAAGTAATGCCCGGTCTGCGGGTCGATGCCACGCACCGCGCCCACCATTTCCGAGCCGAACAGGATGTTGTCGATGTCGATCACCTCGAACAGCAGGTCGATGCCGGGCTGGTGATACACGCAGGTATCGAAGAACACGTTGCGCATGACGTGGGTGGCCAACGGCGGTTTGCCCAGCATGTCGGCCAGGCCGCGGAAGCGGCCCCAGTGATACGGCACCGCGCCGCCGCCGTGCGGGATGATGAAGCGCAGGTCGGGGAAATCGCTGAACAGATCGCCTTCGAGGAACTGCATGAAGGCGGTGGTGTCGGCATTGAGGTAATGCGCGCCGGTGGCATGAAAATTTGAGTTGCAGCTGCCCGACACATGCACCATCGCCGGCACGTCCAGTTCCACCATCTTCTCGAAGAACGGATACCAGGCGCGATCGGTCAGCGGCACGCCGGTCCAGTGGCCGCCGGACGGGTCCGGGTTGAGATTGCAGCCCACGAAGCCGAGTTCGCCGACACAGCGTTCCAGCTCGGCGATGGACTGGGCGATCGACACGCCCGGCGACTGCGGCAGCTGGCAGACGCCGATGAAGGTCTGCGGGTAGAGCTGCACCACGCGCGCGATGAGGTCGTTGCAGTGGCGCGTCCACACCTGGCTCACCGCCTCGTCGCCGATGTGATGGGCCATGGTGCTGGCGCGTGGGGAGAAAATCGTCATGTCGGCGCCGCGTTCGCGCAACAGGCGCAGTTGGTGCTGCTCGACGCTCTCGCGCAGCTGGTCGTCCGAAATGTGCGGATACACCGCCGCCGGCAGCGCGGCATCGCGGTAATGCGCGATCTGCGCCTTGCGAAACGCGTCGTGCGCAGCGGGCGCGGTGGTGTAGTGACCGTGGCAGTCGATGATCATGGCGCTACTCGTGCAGTGATGGAGAAGACGCGGATGCGCCGCAGCACGCAGGCGTGCGATGGGCAGGGGCCGACGCGCCTGCCATATGGCCACCAGGCGCGCGGTCGATGCGCGGCACCGGCGGGGATCGCCCCATCGGCAGGTGCGGCCTGATGGCCGCCAGACGCGCGCCATGGCGTGTCTGCCGTGCCTGCGCCTGCGCCTGCGCATCGCAGGCTGCGGTCATTGCACCGGCCTTCGGGCGCACCAGCGGAGCTGCCCTAGCCATCCAGTGGATCCGCAGATGGGTCCTGGCGGCCATCGCGGTAACGCCCGGCTGCGCTGGAAGGCGCCGCCCCGGCATCTGCTCTGCGGGGCGGCAGGCGCGTCATCTTGCAGGGGAATGGAGACAACGCAGGGCAGCGCATCGAGGATCGGGGCCGCAGACGGCGCGTGCCGCATCCTGTTGCCGCAGGCCGGGCGGGCATTCTGGCTGCACCTGCGCGCTGGTCAGCGCGGTCATCCAAACAGCTCACCATCGAACAGTTTGCGCGCAGTCCTGACCACCGCTGCGCGTACCACCGCGCCCGACGCATCGCATTCGATGATGCAGCCGCTCGCACCGCTGGGATGCTCCACCTCCAGCTGTTGCGTACTGCCACCGGGGAGCTGCGCCAGCGCATGCGCGGGCGAATCGGGCAACAGGCAGGCGGTGGCGACGCTGACCGCGCCCAGTACGCCGATGGAGGCGTGGCAACGATGCGGAATGAACGAGCGCACGCTGATCGCGCCGCCGTTGCGCGGTGCGGCCACCAGCATCATCTTCGGGACCGTGGCCGTGCCGACATTGCCCAGCCGCATCAACGGGCCCGCCTGCAGGCGAATGGATTCCAGCCGCGCCTTGAGCGGCTCATCGGCATCCAGCGTGGCGCGGTCCTCGTAGCCGCTGATTCCCATGTCGCTGGCGCGCAGCACCACGCAGGGCATGCCGTTGTCGATCAGGGTGAGCGGCACGCCGTCGAGCACATCCACCGCGCGCCCGGTGGGCAGCAGCGCGCCGCAGGAGGAGCCGGCGATATCGGCGAATGCCAGTGCGACGGGCGCGGCGGTGCCGGGCACTCCGTCGATGCGGGTGTCGCCGTCGTAGCGCACCCGGCCCCCGGGCGTCTGCACGCTCGCGGTGGCCAGGGTACCGGTGTTGCGCATGAAGATGCGCACCTCGGTGCTGCCATCGCGCGCCGGCAGCAGGCCGCGTTCCAGCGCGAAGGGGCCGACGCCGGCCAGCAGGTTGCCGCAATTCTGTGCGTCGCTGACCTGTGCCTTGTCCACCGCCACCTGCAGGAACAGATAGTCCACGTCGGCATCGGCGCGCGCCGAGCGCGACACCACCGCCACCTTGGAGGTCAACGGATCGCCGCCGCCCATGCCATCGATCTGGCGTAGATCCGGAGAGCCGTAGGCGCGCAGCAGGAAGGCGTCGCGGGCGCTCGCCTCGCCGGGCAGATCCTCGGCCAGGAAGAAGCCGCCCTTGGAGGTGCCGCCACGCATCCACATCGCGCGGACGCGCTCAGACATAGCGCAGGCCCTTGGCTGCCAGCCGTTCGCGCATGGCGTAGATGTTCAGGCCCAGTTCGCCGCGCGCCAGCCGCTCGCGCTTGAGCGCCTCGCGCGCTTCGCGCGCCCGCGCTTCGGCCAGCACGTCTTCGGCGCTGGCGCGCGGCACCACGCATACGCCGTCGTCGTCGGCCACCACCACATCGCCGGGCTGGACCAGCTGTCCGGCGCACACCAGCGGCACGTTGACCGAACCCAGCGTCTCCTTGATGGTGCCCTGCGCGCAGATGGCGCGGCTCCAGGCGGGGAACTGCATCGCGGTGAGATCGCGTACGTCGCGGACGCCGGCATCGATGATCAGCCCGCGGCAGCCGCGCGCCTGCGCCGAGGTCGCCAGCAGGTCGCCGAAATAGCCATCGCAGCAATCGCTGGTGGGCGCCACCACCAGCACGTCGCCGGGCTGCAGCTGTTCGATGGCCACATGCATCATCCAGTTATCGCCTGGCGGCACCGAGACGGTGATCGCCGTGCCCGCCACCCGGCATCCGGCATAGATCGGGCGCAAACGGTGGTGCAACAACCCGCTGCGACCCTGTGCCTCATGCACCGTGGCCACGCCGGCCTGTGCCAGGCCGTCGACGATGGCGACAGGCGTGCGCTGGACCTGGGTGACGACCTCGCTCATCCATCCATCCTCGTTAGCGTTGTGGCGAGTCTGTGCGCGCATCGCTAGACAGCTCAAGCTACATTTGAGGTATGCACATTGATTTTGCTTATAGTTAGAGCATGCCTCCACATGCCGGCCCGAATCTTCGTCATCTGTATGCCCTGGTCGTGGTGCATCGGCTGGGCAGCATCAGTGCGGCTGCGCCGCAGGTGAACCTGTCGCAGCCGGCCCTGACCCAGGCGGTGGCGCGGCTGGAGCAGCAGCTGGGAGCGCGCCTGTTCGAGAGACAGCCGGGCGGCATGCAGGCCACCGAGGCGGCCTTGCTGGTGGTGCCGCGTATCGAGCGCGCGCTGGCGCACCTGGGCCGGGGCATCGCGGTGGCCCGGCGTGCGCTGCGGTTGCCGGCCCACCCGGGGCTGGAACGACGGGTGTCGTTGGGGCAGTTACAGGCGCTGGTGGCAGTGGAGACTGCCGGCAGCTACTCGCTGGCGGCGGCGCGTGCCGGCGTGTCGCAACCGGCGATCTACCGCGCCGTGCAATCGCTGGCCGACGTGATCGGGGTGGCGCTGACGGTACGCCGTGGCAAGGCGGTACAACCCACACCGGTCGCCGAACGGCTGTTGCGGCAGGTGCGCCTGGCCTTGGCCGAAGTGCGCGCCGCGCTCGACGAGGTGGCCGCGCTGCGATCGCAGCACGCCGGCCGGATCGTTCTGGGGGTGATGCCGCTGGCGCGGGCGATCCTGCTGCCGCAGGTACTGGCACGGTTCGCGCGGGCACATCCGGACGCCAGCATCGGCGTGGTGGAGGGGCCGTATGAAGCCTTGCTGGGGCATCTGCGCGAGGGCGGGCTGGATCTGCTGATCGGCGCGTTGCGCGAGCGCCTGCCGGTCGGCGATGTCGTGCAGGAGCCGCTGTTCGACGACGAGCCGGTGATCGTGGCACGTAGCGGGCATCCGCTGGCGGCGCGACCCTACACATTCGCGCATTTGCTGGAGTATCCATGGGTGATCGCTGCCGCCGGCACACCGGTGCGCGAACGCTGGGAGCGCATGTTCCGCGACCACCAGCTGACGCCGCCGCCGCTGCGCATCGAATGCGGGGCCGAGCTCACCGTGCGCGGGCTGTTGCTGGACGGCGACTGGCTGACCCTGATGTCGCGCGATCAGTTCCTGTTCGAGCGCCGCGCCGGACTGCTGTGCGAGATCGGCCGTGCCGGGCCGCAGTTGCGCCGCCAGATCGGCATGACCACCCGCAGCGACTGGCACCCCACCCGTGCGCAGACGGTGTTCGTGCAGATGCTGCGGCAGGTCTGCGCCGAGCGCGTGCAGCCGGCCGACGCACATGCAGGACCCTTCCGCCATTGCGCCATGCCGGCGGCCGAGCCGCCCTTGCGTTCACGCCCGGCCGGGTCAGAATCGGCTTCCTCATGAGATTGGAGTGCCGATGCTGCCCGACTGGGTGAGCGGAACCTGGCTGCTGGCGCTGGACTGGACGATCCGCCTGGCGGCCCTGTTCTGGATTCCTGCGCGCACCACGCCGGGAGCGGCACGCAGCTGGCTGCTGTTGATCGGATTCGTGCCGGTGGTCGGCCTGCCGCTGTATCTGCTGTTCGGCCATCCGTGGTTGTCGCGTTTGCGCGTGGAGCGGCAGGCCACCGCCTCCCAGGTGATCCGCGAGCAACAGCTGCCGCTGCATGCGCTGCGCTGGACACCGCCGGCGGGCACCAGCAGCGCCGAGGTGGTGCCGTTGGTCGAGCGGCAGGGCGACTTCATGCCGACCCTGGGCAATGCGGTGGAACTGCTCGACGACTATGCGCAGTCGTTGCAGGCCCTGATCGCGGCGATCGATGCGGCCGACAAGCGGGTGCACCTGCTGTACTACCTGATGTTCGACGACGCGGTGGGCGAGGCGGTGGCTGCGGCGCTGGAACGCGCACAGGCCCGCGGCGTGCGTTGCCGCGTGTTGCTCGATGCGGTGGGCGCCAAGCGCGGTCTGCGGCGGTATCGCAAACGCCTGCGGGCCGGCGGCATCGAGGTGCTGGAGGTATTGCCCGGTGGCCTGCGCTGGCGTCGCAGCGGGCGCATGGATCTGCGCAACCACCGCAAGATCGCGGTGATCGACAACCAGGTGGGGTTCGTCGGTTCGCAGAATCTGGCCGAGGCCGGCTTCATCGACGGGGTGCCCAATCGCGAGCTGGTGGCACGCGTGCGCGGGCCGGTGGTCAATCATCTGGAAGCGGTGTTCGCCAGCGACTGGTTCACCGAAACCGGGCAGCGCCTGGACGTGTGGCCGGACGCGCCGGTCTGCCAGGCCAATATCGCAACCCAGTTGCTGCCCAGCGGGCCGGCCTATCCGTTCGAGAACGCACGCGATGCGATCAATGCGGTGATCCATCTGGCACGGCGCAGGGTGGTGCTGGTCACGCCGTACTTCGTGCCGGATGAGGCCCTGCTCAGCGCGCTGCGTATCGCGGCGGTGTCCGGCGTGGAGGTGCAGCTGATCCTGTCCGAGCGCAACAACCAGTGGCTGGCCGCCTGGGCGCAGGACGCCTACTTCGACGAACTGCTGCGCTGCGGAGTGAAGATCGCGCTGTACCGCCCGCATTTCCTGCATGCCAAGCACCTGAGCGTGGACGAGGACATGGCGCTGGTCGGATCGATCAACCTGGACATCCGCTCGTTCGCGCTCAATGCCGAGATCGGCCTGCTCTGCTACGACCGGGGTGTGGTGCAGCGGTTGCGCCAGATCGAGCAGGACTATCTGGACAACGCACGCCAGCTGGATCTGCAACAGTGGCGCCGCCGCCCTGCCTGGCGCCGCAGCCGCGAAGGCATTGCGCGGCTGGCCGATGCGTTGATGTGAGCTGGCGCGGGCACTGCGGGCTGATGGGTCGATTGGCGGCGGCTCCTGGTCTTCCTGCAGCGCTGGCAGCCGCCGCGCCTGCCAGGCCCGGAGCGTGGCCGCGCGTGCGCCGGCGGATGCGTCCGGCAGCAGGCGTGACGGCTGCTGCCAGGCGTATGTCCGGTCGCGCAGCGGTCATCGGCGCGACGCAGGCATCGCCTACACTTGCGGTATGAGTGAACTGCACAATTCCGGCGACGCGGTGATCGTCATCGTCGGCGGTGGCGCATCCGGTGTGCTGGTGGCAGTGCAGCTGTTGCAGCAGGCGACCACACCGGTGCAGATCGTGTTGATCGAACCGCATGCGGTGCTGGGCGAGGGCGTGGCGTATTCCACCACGCGCCCCGAGCACCTGTTGAACGTACCGGCCGGCCGCATGAGTGCGCTGGTGGATGTGCCGCAGGATTTCGTCGACTACCTGCGCATGCAGGGATGTTGCGCGGAGCTGGACGATGCACAGCTGCCGCTGCAGTTCGTCGGGCGCAGGCATTACGCAGCGTATCTGCGCGATCGCCTGCAGGCCGCACGTGGTGCCAGCCCGGCCACCCTGCGTGTGCACACCGCACGCGTGCAGACCCTGCAACCCAGCGCCACCGGTGCGTTGTTGCAGCTGGACGATGGACACACGGTGCTGGCTGCCGCGGTGGTGTTGGCGGTGGGCAACGCGCTGCGGCCGCTGCCGGTGCGCGGCGCCACCGGCTTGTCGGGCACCCAGCGGGTGGAAGCCTGGGACACCGGGGCGGTGGCGGCGTTACCGCCGGAGGCCGCAGTCTGTATCGTCGGCTCCGGCCTGAGCATGGCCGACACCGTGGTGACGCTGGCTGCGCAGGCGCACCGCGGCGCGGTGCATGTGGTCTCGCGGCACGGCTTGCTGCCATTGCCGCATGCGCATGGCGCGCTGGCCGACTTCGACCCTCAACCGCTGCTGGGCTTGCCGCTACGCGCACGCCTGCGTCGCCTGCGCCAGCAGGCGCGTGAGGCAGGGGCGCAAGGGGTGCCGTGGCAAAGCGTGATGGAGCGGATCCGTCCGTTGAGTCAGGCGCTGTGGCAGACGCTGTCGCTGGACGATCAGCGCCGTTTCCTGCGGCATGTGGTGCGCTACTGGGATGTGCACCGCCACCGCATCGCCGCGCCGGTGTATGCGCAACTGCAGGCGATGCAGGCGCGTGGACAACTGCAGCTGCACCGCGCGCGGCTGGACGTGGCCTTCGAAGTGGGCGCCTGCGTCCGCGTGAGTGCCGGTGCCGCCAGCGCCGGGCATGCCTTGCAGCTGGATGTGCAGACGCTGGTCAACGCCACCGGCGTGGAAATGCGCGTGCAGGCGATGCGCAATCCATTGTTGCAGCAGCTGCTGGGGCAGGGGATCGCGGTGGCCGGCCCGCATGGCATCGGCATGGACACCGCTGCCGACGGCAGCCTGATCGATGCCGAAGGGCGGGCCGATCCGCGGCTGCGCGTGATCGGCAGCCTGCGCATCGGCTCGCTATGGGAGAGCCTGGCGGTGCCGGAATTGCGCGAGCAGGCTGCGGCGATTGCGCGGGATGTGTTGGTAATGCCGGGCGTTGTTCCCTTCTCCCCTCGGGAGAAGGTGCCCCGAAGGGGCGGATGAGGGGCGCCGCAGAGAGTCGCCAGTCTCTGCACTGATAAACGCGTCGCCACGCGCCTGCAGAGGTGACGCGACCACTGCTTCGCCCCGGACCCTCACCCCAACCCCTCTCCCCAACCCCTCTCCCGGCGGGAGAGGGGCTCTGCCACGGCGAGCATCCGCCTGCGCTCTTGCAGGCGGTAAAACAATCAGCGCCCCGCCTTCTCTGGCAGGCGGCAGAGCAACCACTATCCTGCCTTCACCCGCCTGCGGGGGAAGGTGCCCGAAGGGCGGATGGGGCAGCAATCCCAACCCCTTCATCGCAATCTCAGCCGCAGCGACGTCACAACCGGTAAAATGCGCCGGTGGATGTCTCTCATTTGCTCGATCATCTGAACCCCGCCCAGCGCGAGGCCGTTTCCGCGCCGCCGGGGCATTACCTGGTGCTGGCCGGCGCCGGCTCCGGCAAGACGCGCGTGCTGATCCATCGCATCGCCTGGCTCAACGAAGTCCAGGGCGTGCCTCCGCACGGCATCTTCGCGGTGACCTTCACCAACAAGGCCGCCGGCGAAATGCGCCACCGCACCGACCTGCAGCTGCGCAACGGCAGCCGCGGGATGTGGATCGGCACCTTCCATGGACTGGCGCACCGGCTGCTGCGTCTGCACTGGCAGGATGCGCGGCTGCCGGAAGGCTTCCAGGTGATGGACAGCGACGATCAGCTGCGGCTGGTCAAGCGCGTGGTGCAGGCGCTGGAGCTGGACGAGGGCAAGTATCCGCCCAAGCAGATGAGCTGGTGGATCAACGAGCAGAAGGACGAAGGCCGCCGTCCGCAGCACATCCAGCCCGAGCCCAACGACGACTGGACCGAGGTGCGCCGGCAGGTCTACGCCGCCTACCAGGAACGCTGCGACCGCTCCGGCCTGCTGGACTTCGCCGAGTTGCTGCTGCGCGCGCATGAGTTGCTGCGCGATACCCCGGCGCTGCTGGCGCATTACCGCGCGCGCTTTCGCGAAATCCTGGTGGACGAGTTCCAGGACACCAACGCCATCCAGTACGCCTTCGTGCGCGTGCTGGCCGGTGAATCGGGCAATGTGTTCGTGGTGGGCGACGACGACCAGGCCATCTATGGCTGGCGCGGCGCCAAGGTCGAGAACGTCCAGAAGTTCCTGAAGGATTTCCCCGGTGCGCAGACCGTGCGGCTGGAGCAGAACTACCGTTCCAGCGCCAATATCCTGGGCGCGGCCAATGCGGTGATCGCGCACAACCCCGACCGGATCGGCAAGCAGCTGTGGACCGATTCGGGCGACGGCGATCCGATCGATCTGTATGCGGCCTACAACGAAGTGGACGAAGCGCGTTACGTGGTCGAGCGCGCGCGCCAATGGGTGCGCGATGGCGGCAGCTATGGCGAAGTGGCGGTGCTGTACCGCAGTAACGCGCAGTCGCGCGCGCTGGAAGAGGCGCTGATCTCCGAGCAGCTGCCGTACCGCGTGTATGGCGGCATGCGCTTCTTCGAGCGTGCCGAAATCAAGGACGCACTGGCCTACCTGCGCCTGCTCACCAACCGCAGCGACGACGCCGCGTTCGAACGCGCAGTCAACACGCCCACGCGCGGCATCGGCGACCGTACGCTGGACGAAGTACGCCGGCTGGCGCGCGCCAATGCGCTGTCGTTGTGGGAAGCGGCGATGCTGGCCACGCAGGAGAACAGCCTGGCCGCGCGCGCGCGCAACGCCCTGGCCGGCTTCCTGAGCCTGGTCGGCCAGCTGCATGCCGAGACCGGGCAGATGGACCTGGCCGAACGCATCGACCACGTGCTGGTGCGCTCGGGCCTGCGCGAGCACTGGGCCAAGGAAAGTCGCGGTGGGCTGGATTCGGAATCGCGTACCGAGAACCTGGACGAACTGGTCTCGGTGGCCTCGCGCTTCACCCGTCCGGACGACGAAGACAGCCAGGGCATGACCGAACTGGTCGCGTTCCTGGCCTACGCCTCGCTGGAGGCCGGTGAAGGCCAGGCGCAGGCCGGCGAGGAAGGCGTGCAGTTGATGACGCTGCATTCGGCCAAGGGCCTGGAGTTTCCGATCGTGTTCCTGGTCGGTCTGGAAGACGGCCTGTTCCCGAGTGCACGCTCGCTGGAGGAAAGCGGCCGGCTGGAAGAGGAGCGCCGCCTGGCCTATGTGGGCATTACCCGCGCGCGGCAGAAGCTGGTGCTGTGCTACGCCGAATCGCGGCGCATCCACGGCCAGGACAACTACAACGTGCCCTCGCGCTTCCTGCGCGAGATTCCGCGTGAGCTGCTCAACGAAGTCCGCCCGAAGGTACAGGTCTCGCGCACCGCATCGCTGGGTGCGGCACGCGGCGGCCCGGTGCATGGCATCGTGGAGACGGCACCGATCAAGCTCGGCGCCAATGTCGAGCATCCCAAGTTCGGCGGCGGCGTGGTCGTCGATTACGAAGGCGCCGGCGCGCATGCCCGGGTGCAGGTGCAGTTCGACGACGTCGGCGCCAAGTGGCTGGTGATGGCCTACGCGAACCTGACGGTGGTGTAGCCGGGTTTGCTTCCGGCGGTGCCGTGCCGTCTCGAAAGATGGACGTTGCTTGCGCTGGAACAAGCCTTCACCGACCCTGCATTGAGAACAGGTAGCGCCTGGGATGACACTGCCAGCCGGCCGTTGAAATCTCCCCGCCGCAGTCGTGCCCCCACCCCCCCCTCTTCCGCGGGCGGGAGCGGGGCAAACTCGCGTGTTCGTGTGATTTCCCGCGCGTGTAAGACATGCACCTCGCCGTACACCCGTATGGCCTCCTTCCCCCGCTTGCGGGGGAAGGTGCCCGAAGGGCGGATGGGGTGGAGGCCTTCGTTCGCATCGGTACCCGGGTCGCCGCGCCGGTCTGAGCTGTTGGCACGGCTAGCGGGTGCGCCGGCGTGCACCCTGCACGGCCGCGTCAGCATCCGGCGGCAATCCCGGGCAGATGTGCGGTCATGGCGGCATGGCATCGCGCCATGGATCGTCCGCGTCGCATGCGCCCCGCAGCCCATTGGTGCATCGCTCGATGCATTGCCCATTGCACCCATGACACCCTGCTGTCGACGTTGTCGCCAACGCAGTCAACGGATACAGCCACAGCGCCACGAACCAAGCAGCAGCGAGCACATCTGCGCCACGCCAGCGCATGCCGCCGCGATCGCCGCACTGATCCGCATCAAGGTCGCGCACACCCGCATATGCCACCGTGTACTCACCCATCGGCAGCAATGCCGCCTTGCAGGAGGTCATCATGTACAAACGCATTCTCATCGCCATCGATGCATCCGAGCTTTCGCATCGGGGGCTGTTCCAGGGCCTGGAACTGGCCAAGGCCACCGGGGCCAGCGTGGATATCGTCACCGTGTCCGAGCCATGGGCAATGGGCATGTACGACGCGATGGGCTGGAGCGTGGGATACGAGGCGAGCCCGGAATACCGCAAGGAGCGCGAGGCGGCCGCCGAGAAGATCCTGCGCCCGGCGCTGGAGCTGGCGGCCGCCGCCAACCTCAAGGCCAACGCGCGCCACGTGCTGGACCGCTTCGCGGCCGAAGGCATCGTGCAGACCGCCGAGGAGTGCAAGAGCGATCTGATCATCATGACCTCGCATGGCCGCCGCGGCATGCGGCGCATGCTGCTGGGCAGCCAGACGGTGGAGGTGCTGACCCACAGCACGATCCCGGTGCTGGTGATCCGCTGACGCAGCGACCCTGCGGTGCCAACAGGAGCGTCGCACCGTGGTTGCCTGCAGATCCAGCGTAGAGGGGCGACGGGGCGCTGCCGACCCGCTCCATTGCGCATGCAGGCGCGCTCCAACGCAGCGCGCCCCAACCAGCGCTCAGGCGTCCATCGATTCCACTCGGGCCGCCGTGTTCTGCGCCGGCCGTGCCAGCCGGCGCAGCGCCTCGGCGTGCACCAGCGGCGCGCCGTGGCTGGCTGACACACCGTTGCGCGGTGTGGCAGCCGTCGGGGCCGGTGCGTCCTGGCTCAGCTCGCGCATGAAACGCCACATCGGCATGTAGTGGCCGCGGCGCGGCGCCGGTGCGTGCGGCCTGGCGCGGCACTGGCGTCGCCACTGCATCGGCGGCATGCCGAAGCGCTGCTGGAAGGCCCGCTGGAACTGCCGCTCCGAGGCGAACCCCATCTCATACAACAGCCAGGTCAGGCTGCAGTCCGGATAGGCCTGCAGATAGCGATGCGCAGTGCACAGCCGCTGCTCGCGGATATAGCTGGCCACCCCGCCGCGCGACTGGAATAGCCGATACAACGAGGCGCGCGAGAGCGCGAATGCCTGCTGCAGCGAATCGGTGCCGAGTTCGGCTTCGCCGATATGCTGTTCGATGTATGCCAGCAGATCGATCATCAACGGCGTCTGCGCGTCCATGGTCGCGCACGCCTGCGGAACGATGGCGCTGTAGTAACCCATGCTCATGTGGTGCTGCCTCCGGCCCACTCCCCGGGGCCTGTCCCTGGATCAACCGAAAAAAGCGGCGGCAACCCATCACGCGCCTTTCACGAACCCGGTGGGGCATCACGCATCGATGCGATTGAGACGATTTGTCGGGTGAGCGTTGCGGGCCGTTCCTAGACTCGCCGCAGCGCTGAGAAAGCGTCATCGCACGGCCTGCCGCTTCGGTCCGCGTGGTGCGCGGCAGTTGCGGGATGGCCCGCAGCACCGGCGTCGCACGCAGGCCGCAGGCCATTCGCCGGGCCGGCGACATCCAAGCCACACGGCAGCGCCCGTGCCCGACACGGTGGCGCAACGGGCAAGCTCAATCGGAGATCAGGCATGGCCAGCAGTCAGAAGTTCATCGCCCGCAACAGGGCACCACGGGTGCAGATCGAATACGACGTGGAGGTCTACGGCGCGCAGAAGAAGGTGCAGATTCCGTTCGTGATGGGCGTGATGTCGGACCTGTCCGGCGCCAATGCCGGCGAGCTGCCGTCGCTGGACGAGCGCAAGGCGCTGGAGATCGATGTCGACAACTTCGACAGCCGCCTGCAGTCGATGCGCCCGCGTGCGCAATTCAAGGTGCCCAACACGCTGACCGGCGAAGGCGAACTGGCGGTGGACATCACCTTCGAGAGCATGGACGACTTCTCGCCGGCCGCGATCGCCCGCAAGGTCGCGCCGCTGGCCAAGTTGCTGGAAGCGCGCACCCAGCTGGCCAACCTGGATACCTACATGGATGGCAAGGCCGGTGCCGAGCAGCTGATCGCCAACGCCATCCGCGACCCGGCGCTGCTGCAGTCGCTGGTGTCGGCGGCCAAGCCCGCCTCCGAGCCGGAAGGAGCCTGACGCCATGTCCGCCACCGAAGCCGCACTGGCCAGCAGCAGCACCGAAACAGCCGAGCAAGGCGATTTCGCCGCGCTGCTCAACCGCGAGTTCCGCCCCAAGAGCGAACGCGCCAAGGAAGAAGTGGAATCGGCGGTCCGCACGCTGGCCGAGCAGGTGCTCGCGCGCAGCGATGTGGTCGGCGAGGACGTGTCGCAGACCATCAAGGCCTATATCGCCGAGATCGACCGCACGCTCACCGAACAGCTCAACCAGATCCTGCACCACCCGGATCTGCAGCAGCTGGAAGGCGCCTGGCGCGGCCTGCACTATCTGGTCAACAACACCGAAACCGACCAGCAGCTCAAGATCCGCGTGCTGAACATCAGCAAGAAGGAACTGGGCAAGGTACTCAAGCGCTACAAGGGCACCGCCTGGGATCAGAGCCCGATCTTCAAGAAGGTCTACGAGCAGGAATACGGCCAGCTCGGCGGCGAGCCGTATGGCTGCCTGGTCGGCGATTACTACTTCGACCAGAGCCCGCCGGACGTGGAATTGCTCAACGGCATCGCGCAGGTGGCCGCAGCCGCGCACGCGCCGTTCATCGCCGCCGCCGCGCCGAAACTGATGGGCATGGACAGCTGGAACGAGCTGTCCAACCCGCGCGATCTGGCCAAGATCTTCTCCACACCCGATTACGCCGCGTGGCGCTCGCTGCGCGAATCGGAAGACTCCAAGTACATCGGCCTGGCGATGCCGCGCACGCTCTCGCGGCTGCCCTACGGCGCGGCCACCAGCCCGGTGGACGAGTTCGATTTCGAGGAAGACACCGCCGGTGCCGATTCGGGCAAATACACCTGGCAGAACGCTGCGTATGCGATGGCGGTGAACATCAACCGCTCGTTCAAGCAATACGGCTGGTGCTCGCGCATTCGTGGTATCGAGTCCGGCGGCGCGGTGGAGGGGCTGCCCACGCACACCTTCCCCACCGACGACGGTGGTGTGGACATGAAGTGCCCCACCGAAGTGGCGATCACCGACCGTCGTTCGGCCGAGCTGGACAAGATGGGCCTGATGCCGCTGGTGCACCGCAAGAACTCGGACATGGCGGCCTTCATCAGCGCGCAATCGTTGAACAAGCCAGACGAGTATGACGACCCGGATGCCACCGCCAATGCGGCACTGGGCGCACGTCTTCCCTACATGTTCGCCTGCTGCCGGTTCGCGCATTACCTCAAGTGCATCGTGCGCGACAAGATCGGCTCGTTCTCCGATCGCGAGCAGATGCAGAGCTGGCTGACGCGTTGGGTGACCCAGTACATCGATGGCGATCCGTCCAACTCCAGCGAGGAAACCAAGGCGCGCAAGCCCTTGGCCGCGGCCGAAGTGGTGGTGGAGGAAGTGGAAGGCGCGCCGGGCTATTACAGCTCCAAGTTCTTCCTCAAGCCGCATTACCAGCTCGAAGGCCTGACCGTGTCGCTGCGCCTGGTCTCGCGCCTGCCTTCGGCCGCCAAGGCCTGATCCGACGCATCCGCGTCATGGGCGCAATGCCACCGCGCGTTGCGCCACCCCTGTGTTGTCACTTTCATTGAAGGAGCAGTTCCATGGCGTTCGACATGCACATCAAGTTCGGCAGCGGCAAGGTCAAGATCGAAGGCGCGTCCAACCACAAGAAGCACAAGGGCGAGATTCCGATCCTGGCGTGGTCGTGGGGCGCGAGCAATTCCGGCGACCTGCATACCGGTGGCGGTTCGGCCAGCGGCGGCAAGGCGCACGTGCAGGACATCTCCATCACCAAGTACGTGGACGGCTGCTCCAACGCGCTGCTGGATGCAGTGTGCACCGGCGCGCGGGTAGAGAACGCCTGGCTGTACGTCACCAACGCCACCGGCGAGCAGAGCGACTTTCTTACCCTGGAACTGAGCGAAGGCGTGCTGATCACCTCGCTGTCCACCGGTGGTTCCGGCGGCGAAGACCGTCTGACCGAGAATGTGACCCTGCACTTCGGCAAGTTCAAGTACGGCTTCCAGCCGCAGGACGACAAGGGCGCGGCGCAGGGCGGCGCGAAGGAATTCACCTACGACATCCAGGGTGTCGCCAAGGCGTAGGGCCAGGCGCATTAAGACCGCACGAGCGCAGGGTGCGCGGCCCAGGTCCTAGGTCAGCATGTACCACACGACATGCTGGCGACGCGGCCGCGCTTGCGCCGTTCCGGCAACGCCGCGCGGCAGTGCGCTGGCTGCCCTGATCTCTGCCAGGTATTGACCGGCGGTGCTGCGATCGGCGCCGCCCCCTTTTTCGACGAGGACATGCGCGATGGATGCCACCGCACAGACCTTGCTCGCCCGCGGCGAGCCGGCGCAGGCACTGCAGCAGCTGGTGCAGCAGGTACGCCGGCAGCCGGCCGATGCCGCGCAGCGCGTGTTCCTGTTTCAGCTGCTGGCGGTGCTGGGCCAATGGTCACGTGCGGCCGACCAGCTGCGCGCCTGCGGTGAGCTGGATGGCACCATGCAGCCGTTGGTGCAGACGTATCTCACCGTGTTGCAGGGCGAGCAGACACGCGCGCAGGTGTTTGCCGGCACCCAGTTGCCGCATGTGATCGGCGAGCCCGCCGAGTGGCTGGCGTTGCATCTGCAGGCCTTGCGTCTGTCTGCGCAGGGGCATGGCGAGCAGGCGAGCGCCTTGCGTGCGCAGGCCTTCGAACTGGCGCCGGCAAGCGCAGGCGCGCTCGATGGCGAACGCTTCGAATGGCTGTCCGACGCCGATACGCGCTTCGGTCCGTGCATCGAACTCATGCTCGACAGCGGCTATGCCTGGGCGCCGCTGCAGCAGATCCATCAGCTGCGCTTCGAAGCGCCGGTGGATCTGCGCGATACCGTGTGGGCGCCGGTGAGCGTGTTGTGGCGCAATGGCGGGCAGGCGCTGGCCTACATGCCGGTGCGCTACCCCGGCAGCGAACATCTGGATGCGGGCGAGCTGCAGCTGGCGCGCCGCACGGAGTGGACGCAGGGCGCGCAGGGCGAGATCGGCCTGGGTCAGCGCATGTGGAGCACCGACGCGCGCGAGGTGGCACTGCTGGACGTGCGCCATCTGCAGTTCGATCTGGGCTGACAGCACATGGCCGAACTCACCACCACCGAACGCCTGCAGCCCTCGCTGCTGGACCGGCTCACCGATGCCGCGCCCAGCCAATGCGAGGAGAGCCGCGAGCAGCGGGTGATCTCGGCCACACGCCTGCGCGAGTGCGTGATCCGCGATCTGTCGTGGTTGTTGAATGCGGTCAATCTGGATACCAGCCATCCATTGGGCGCGTATCCGCAGGTGCAGCGTTCGGTGCTCAATTTCGGCATTCCGGATCTGGCCGGCGTGGCGGTCACCGGCATCGATGCGGCGGCGCTGCAGCAGCGTCTCCGCGAGGCGATCCTGGCCTTCGAGCCACGCCTGATCCCCGACACGTTACGGGTCAGCGTGCATGCCGATACCACGCGCATGGACCGGCGCTCGCTGCTGTTCACCATCGAATCGGAGATGTGGGCGCAGCCGCTGCCGCTGAATCTCTACCTGAAGACCGCGCTGGACCTGGAAACCGGCCGGCTCGATGTCGTCGAAGGGCATGGCTGACATGGACCCGCGCCTGCTCCCGTACTACAGCCGCGAATTGCAGCATGTGCGCGACATGGGCGCCGAGTTCGCACGCGAGTACCCCAAGATCGCCGGCCGGCTCGGGCTGGACGCTTTCGAATGTGCCGACCCGTACGTGGAGCGCCTGCTCGAAGGCTTCGCGTTCCTGGCCGCGCGCGTGCAGCTCAAGCTGGATGCGCAGTATCCGGTGTTCACCCAGCACCTGCTGGAAATGGTCTATCCGCACTACCTGGCGCCGCTGCCATCGATGGCAGTGGTGCAGTTGCAGCCGGACCTCAAGGACAGCGGCCTGGCGGCCGGGGTGACGGTGCCGCGCCACAGCGCGCTGCGCAGCCTGATCGGCGCAGGTGAGCGCACCGCCTGCGAGTTCCGCACCGCGCACGCGGTGACGCTGTGGCCGCTGCAGGTGGCCGAAGCCAAGTATCTGGACTCGCCGGCCGCGCTGGCGGCCGCCGGCATCGGCTTGCCGGCAGGGCGCACGGTGCGTGCGGGTATCCGCCTGCGGCTGGAGCTGGTGGGTGGCGCACAGGTGCAGGCACTGGCGCTAGATCGCCTGCCGATCTTCCTCGCCGGTGCCGATGGCCTGCCCAAGCGGCTGTACGAACAACTGCACGCCGACACCAGCGCGGTGGTGGTGCGTGGCAGCGACGCCGGCGGTGGCAGCGTGGAAACCATGCTGGCTGCGCACAGCTTGCAGATGCGCGGTTTCGACGACGCCGATGCATTGATTCCTTACGATGGCCGCTCGTTCAGCGGTTATCGGTTGCTGCAGGAATACTTCGCCTGCCCGGAGCGCTTCCAGTTCGCCGAGTTCGCCGGATTGCGCACTGCGCTGCGCCGCCTGCACGGCAGCAGCGTCGAGCTGGTCGTGCTGCTGGAGCGCAGCGTGCCCAGCCTGGCGGCGGCGCTGAGTGCCGAACACATCAAACTGTTCTGCACGCCGGCGATCAACCTGTTCCCGCGCCGTGCCGATCGCATCCACCTGCAGCCTGGCGCGCATGAGTACCACGTGCTGGCCGACCGCACCCGGCCGATGGATTTCGAGATCCATCACCTGGGCGAGGTGGAAGGCTTCGGCGACCGTCAGGAGCCGGAGCAGCGCTACACGCCGTTCTATGGCGGCGACGCATGCAGCTGGCACGCGCGGCATGGCGCGTTCTACACCGTGCGCCGCGAGCCGCGGGTGTTGTCGGCGCGGCAACGGCGCGACGGCGCGCGCTCCAGTTACGTGGGCAGCGAGGTGTTCGTCAGCCTGGTCGATGCCAATGACCAGGCGCAGGCCAGCAGCCTGCGCCAGCTGGGCCTGCAGCTGTGGTGCAGCAACCGCGACCTGCCGCTGCACATGCCGGTGGGCAAGGGTGCGACCGACTTCACCATGGACAGCGGCGTGCCGGTGCACAGCGTGCGCTGTGTGGCCGGGCCGACCAAGCCGCGCCCCGCACTCTCCGACGGGCAGACCGCCTGGCGCTTGCTCAGCCAGTTGCAGCTCAATTACCTGTCGTTGTTCGAAGACGGGCCCAATGGCGTGGCCGCGCTGCGCGAAATCCTCACCCTGTACTGCGATCCGTTCGATGCCGCCGCGCAACGCCAGATCGAAGGCATCAAACAGGTGAGCGGCACACCGATCGTGCGGCGCATTCCGGTGCCCGGCCCGATCACCTTCGGCCGCGGACTGGAGATCACCCTCACCTGCGAGGATGCTGCGTTCGAAGGCACCGGCGCCTTCCTGCTGGCCGCGGTGCTGCGGCACTTCTTTGCGCGCTATGTCTCGGTGAATTCCTTCACCGAAACCGTGCTGCGCACCACCGAACGCAACGAGGTGGCCCGATGGCCAGCCCAGCCCGGCACGCGCCCGCGCCTGTGAGCGCGGCGGCTGCGGCGCTGGCACAGGCGCTGCAGACCCGCCCACAGGATTTCAGCCCGTTCGCGGCCTTGCGCGCGCTCGAGCGCTGCCATCCGCAGCATCCGCGCCTGGGCGAATCCGCCCGTGTGGCGGACGACATGGTGCGCCTGCGCCACACGCCGTCGCTGGCGTTCGCTCCGCATGCACTGGACCGGTACACGCCGGCGCGGGAAGACCGGCCGGCCGCCTTGCACAGCCTGTTTCTTGGTCTGTTCGGCCCGAATGCCCCGTTGCCGTTGCACCTGACCGAATACGCCATCGAGCGTGCGCAGCAGGCCAAGGACGGCACCTTCGCCGCCTTTGCCGATGTGTTTCATCACCGCATGCTGAGCCTGTTCTATCGCGCCTGGGCGCAGGCGCAGCCTGCCGTGCAGGCCGAACGCCCGGCAACCGACCAGTTCCGCGCGTGGCTGGATGCCTTGGTGGGCATTGCCAGCCCGCACCTGCGCGAGCGCGATGCACTGCCCGACGATGCGCGCCGGTACCACGCCGGACGTCTGGGCGCGGTCACCCGCACGCCGGAAGGCTTGCGTGCCCTGCTGCAGCAATTGTTCGAGTGGCCGGTGCAGGTGCAGGAATTCATTGCCGAATGGATGCGGCTGCCGGCCGACGCGCAGCTGCGGTTGGGCCAGGGCCCACGCACTGCGCAGTTGGGTGTGGATAGCGTGGTCGGCGCACAGGTGCGCGGCGCGCAGCAGCGCGTGCGCATCCGTCTGGGGCCATTGCCACGCATCGTGTTCCAGCGTTTCCTGCCCGGTGGCCAAGCGCTGCGCCAGCTTACCGCTGCGGTGCGCGCCTATCTGGGCGACGAATTCGGCTGGGAACTGCAGTTGCTGCTCAAGGCCGACGAGGTGCCCACCCCGCAGCTAGCACGCAACAGCCGGCTGGGCCTGGACAGCTGGCTCGGCCGCCGTGCCTGGAGCATCGCCGACGCCGACGACGTGTTGCTACGCCCCTCTGGCTGACCCGCACGGCTCTCACTTTCGCTCATACGCAACGTACCGACTTCGAAGGACGCATCATGGCCGAGATCTCCCGCAATGCCCTGTTCGGCAAGCTCAACCCGCTGGCGTATCGCGGCATCGAAAGCGCCACCGTGTTCTGCAAGCTGCGCGGCAACCCGTACGTGGAGTTGGTGCACTGGCTGCATCAGTTGCTGCAGCTGCAGGATTCGGACCTGCACCGCATCGTCAAGCACTTCCAGCTCAACCCGTCCGCGCTGGCGCGCGATGTCACCGCCGCGCTGGACGGCCTGCCGCGCGGCTCCACCGCCGTGACCGATTTGTCGGCCAATATCGAAGAAGCGGTGGAGCGCGGGTGGGTGTATGCCTCACTGAGTTTTGGTGAAGCGCAGGTGCGCACCGGCTATCTGGTGGTCGGCATTCTGAGCGTGCGCGGCTTGCGCAATGCGTTGCTGGCGATCTCCAGGGAGTTCGACAATCTCAAGCCTGCGGCGCTGAGCGAGCATTTCGCGCAGATCGTGGCCGGATCGCCGGAAGAGGGCCTGCTGCCCAGCGATGGATTTTCGCTTGGTCAGACCGCTGCACCGGGCGAGGCGAGCGGTGCCATCGCACCGGCGGCGATGGGCAAGCAGGAAGCGCTGAAGAAATTCACCACCGACCTCACCGCACAGGCGCGCGAGGGCAAGCTGGATCCGATCATCGGCCGCGACGACGAGATCCGCCAGGTGGTCGACATCCTGATGCGCCGCCGGCAGAACAACCCGATCCTGGTCGGCGAAGCCGGTGTCGGCAAGACCGCGGTGGTGGAAGGCTTCGCGCAACGCATCGCACGCGGCGACGTGCCGCCGGCATTGAAGGACGTGCAACTGCGCGTGCTGGATGTGGGCCTGCTGCAGGCCGGCGCCAGCATGAAGGGCGAGTTCGAACAGCGCCTGCGCGCAGTCATCGATGAAGTGCAGGCCAGCCCCAAGCCGATCATTCTGTTTGTCGACGAAACCCACACCCTGGTCGGCGCCGGTGGCGCGGCCGGCACCGGCGATGCGGCGAATCTGCTCAAGCCGGCGCTGGCGCGCGGCACGCTGCGCACGGTGGGTGCCACCACCTTTGCCGAGTACAAGAAATACATCGAAAAGGATCCCGCACTGACGCGGCGCTTCCAGGCCGTGCAGGTGGACGAGCCGGACGAGGCCAAGGCCGTGCGCATGATGCGCGGCGTCGCCTCGATGATGGAGCAGCACCACCGCGTGCAGATCCTGGACGAGGCGCTGGAAGCGGCGGTCAAGCTCAGTCACCGCTATATCCCCGCCCGCCAGCTGCCGGACAAATCGGTGAGCCTGCTCGATACCGCCTGCGCGCGCGTGGCGGTGAGCCTGCATGCCACGCCGGCCGAAGTGGATGATAGCCGCCGCCGAATCGAAGCGCTGGACACCGAGCACGCCATCATCGCGCGCGAGCGTGCCATCGGCATCGTGGTCGACGAGCGCGCTACTGCATGTGCCGGCCTGCTGGCCAGCGAGCACAGCCGGCTGCAGGAGCTGGAACAACGCTGGGCGGCCGAGAAGACCTTGGTCGACGAGCTGCTGTCGCTGCGTGCGCAACTGCGTGGCGGCCACGCGCCAGTCGAAGGCACTGGCAGTGCGTTGGAAGCGGAGGCGGCTGCCGAGCAGGTCGCGTCCGGCGACACCGCGGTACTCGAAGCGCCTGCCCACGTGGACCGCGACACGCTGCTGGCACGCCTGCAACTGGTGCAGGCCGAACTGGCCGCGTTGCAGGGCGAATCGCCGTTGATCCTGCCCACGGTCGACTACCAGGCGGTGGCCGCCGTGGTCGCCGACTGGACCGGCATCCCGGTCGGGCGCATGGCGCGCAACGAGATCGACACCGTGCTGCGCCTGCCCGAGTTGCTGGCCAAGCGCGTCATCGGCCAGGACCACGCCATGGAGATGATCGCCAGGCGCATCCAGACCAGCCGCGCCGGCCTGGACAACCCGGACAAACCGATCGGCGTGTTCCTGCTCGCCGGCACCTCCGGCGTGGGCAAGACCGAAACCGCGCTCGCGCTGGCCGAAACCTTGTACGGCGGCGAACAGAACCTGATCACCATCAACATGAGCGAGTACCAGGAAGCGCACACCGTCTCCTCGCTCAAGGGCGCACCGCCGGGCTATGTCGGTTACGGCGAAGGCGGCGTGCTCACCGAAGCCGTTCGGCGCAAGCCGTACTCGGTGGTGCTGCTGGACGAGGTGGAAAAAGCCCACCCGGACGTCCACGAACTGTTCTTCCAGGTCTTCGACAAGGGCTGGATGGAGGACGGCGAAGGCCGCCGCATCGACTTCCGCAACACCTTGATCATTCTCACCAGCAACGCCGGCACCGACCTCATCGCCAGCCTGTGCAAGGACCCGGAACTGATGCCGGATCCCGAAGGCATGGCCAAGGCTATTCGCGAACCGCTGTTGAAGGTGTTCCCGCCGGCCTTGCTCGGGCGCCTGGTGGCGATTCCGTATTACCCGCTGAGCAATGACATGCTCGGCCAGATCGTGCGGCTGCAGTTGAACCGGATCAAGCGACGGATCGAGGAGCGCTACAGGATTCCGTTCGAGTACGACAACTCGGTGGTGGAGCTGGTGGTGAGTCGGTGTACCGAAAGCGAATCGGGCGGGCGGATGATCGATGCGATTTTGACGAATTCTATGTTGCCGGAGATTTCGCGTGAATTCTTAGACCGGTTGATTGAGGGCGAGCCGATCAAGAGAGCAAGGGTCGACGCTACCGATAAGGACTTCCGCTATGTGTTCTGACTGGCTTGAAGCGTATTGCACGTGGGCGGCCCTTGGAAGCTGGTGCTCCCGTTATGCCACTGACGATGCACTCGGCCAGGAGAGTATGTGATGCAGCTTATCGAGGGCCAGGCCGGCGCATGTCACGCGTATGGCGAAGATATTATCTATCCGTTGATCAAAAGCTGCATGACCATGACCGTCGTCTACAGCGATCCGGCATATGTCGTCAGCGGACATTCTCCAAGGCTGGTACTCGGGATGGCGAGCATGGCGCGACTCACCGTCGCCCAGACAGCAGACATACTCAGGCTCAGATTCAGTTGATTCCCTCTTACGCACACTCCAATAGGTCCTGACATGCCAGCGGTGAATGAAGCTGAGATCAAGAGCGCTTATGATGACTTGATCGAATATAGCTACAACAATCTTAGCGGTGCGGAAAGAAACGAGGGTATTGTTCTTTGCGAGGATCTAGAAACGTATTGCCTGGGGGGTAGGTGGGCTGGACTTGCACTCGACTACCGCCGGGCGTGGCTGGGTGAGATCATTCGGCGCGTGCAGGGACTGATTTCCAGCAAAGACGCAATCGTTGCAGGAACAACATCGCGCAAGGTGTTGGTTGAGAGGCTGAGCGGGGATGCAGGATGCCGTCCGCTCAAGATAAGCACAATAGGCTTCAGCCAGTACACCGTTAATCGGCACTTCCAAAGCCATTACGTTGGCCAGCCGGAGTGGGTTGCCAATAAGGAAATCAAGGATGTTGCCAAGGTGTTGCGTGGCGAGCCAAAGAAAAGTACCGATCTGAGAATCCGTCTGCATTTACATGCAGGAACGTGGGTTGCCTTGAATAATCGAGGATTCGCACTGCATTGTCTGGCCAATGTCGTTCCCCGGCGCCTCGCTTTTGATCCAGATCTGTCGAGCGACGAAACCTCGCGTATGACAAAGTCATTTGCAGACTCAGGGTTGAGGTTGACAATGTCCATTCCGGAGAGTCGGCGATCCAAGGACCAGTGGAGCAAGACGATTCCGACCCTAATCACAGGAATTCCCGAGACCAGAAACAGTGTCGAGATTTTGTACACGATCAAGGCCATCGGTATGGCGGTCGGCGCAGCAGCGGATGTTGGAAACGAAATTGTCTACAACACCGGGCCATAGTCGGAGTAAAGGTGTTAGGTTATTTTCCAAATCGACCTGGCCCGTTTCCGCTACGCTTCCGCCGTCTCCGTAGCGATGTCATCTCCAAATTTGCCAGCTGAGCGAAGCGTCGCTGTGCGATACATGCGCTTCGGTAGCCTACCGACAGCCACGAGCGGGCAGTCATGGAAAGGCGCGCAGACACGGATATCGAGAAGGGATGCAGAAGCGATGGATCGCCATCAACAGAGGAGTGATGAAATGCCAGTTTTGATCAAGGTTACCTACGATATAAACAGCGCCAATGGTGTGGTCCAGGCGTGCCTGCGGAAGAAGCGCGAAGTCGTCCAGTCCAGGGACAATGGCGGTATCACCGGTATCGGTGCGGGCTCATGTTGTTCCTTCGTGGCGTACATAACGCACGGAGGAGAAGTCGACAACGTCTTTGGAAATAGCCGCATTCGCATCCCGTTCAAGGTCAACGGGGTCGATGTCGCAAATGCCTGCGCCCACGGCGAACTGACCGCCTTATGGAACGCAATTGCCGACGAACCCTCTATTCCCACAATTCTGGCGATGTACATCGAGATGTCGCCTTGTACTAAATGTCAGAGCGCGCTGGACAACCTCTTGCAACCTGGTCAGGAAATCTATTACTCCTTCGATCACCCGGGGGAGTTGGGAGCCTGGCAAACCGCAGCCAAGCATCTTTGCGCATGACGCCGGAATCAGGGGCGTAACGCGCATTGGGAATGTGTTGAGATCAATGACAAACGTGGGCCAGTCGACACACCGGGCATATGGCCTATCCCGTCGATGGCGCGTCTGATTGATCGCCCCGGCGTCGTCGTTGGTTCCACTGTGGGGCATGTGATCTTGGCGGCGCAGCGCTGCAACGCGGCGCGTTCAGTAGATATCGATGAGTCGAACCGGAGAGCATTGTCATGGGGTCTTGCGAAGAATGCGGTCAGCAGCTGTACGGAAGTGCGCACGACCATATGCCCACCTGTAGTCGCCGCAGGATGCTGCTCAAGCGTCAGGGTAACGGATTATCTCGGGGGAGCGACAACGTTTCCAATGACGGTGTCGTCAAGCGGCAGAGATCGGCGCGGATTCAGCAGCGTGCGCAGTCCGAGATGGGGGCGCTGCTGAATTCCGCATATGGACATGACAGGCCAACGCTGATCGTTGGAGACATCACGCCGTCGCTCTATCGACCCTTGACCCAAGGGAATGATGGAAGGTATTACACGTCGACACAGGCGCGTCGGGAGATCGAGAGAATCATCGATAGCACGGCGAGAACCTACGCCAGTGAAGATGAGCTGCCTGCACTGGCGCAGCAGATGCTGCAGCGCTCCAGGAGTACCGGCAGATCGATGCTGCATTTCAGTAGTCGAACTGCGAATACCGGCTACCGCACGGGACAGGACGTGACCTACACCGAGGTCACCGGTGCCGATCACTCCGGTACGAGGACAGCAAACGACACGCCGCGGCCAAGAAGTCCTCCGCCGATGTCCACCGGCGAGGAGCTGCCAGTTCCAAACCTGCGCTACGAGCAAACTCATCAGTCGGCTTATAGTTTTACCGGTTTGCCCGGTAGCACGGTGCATGCGCCGACGCAGGCCAATCAGGCGGCCGATACCAATCTGGAGCGATTCGTGGGTCGCTCGCCGGGAGGATTCATCGTGCGTGAGGACACTTATGAGCGGTCATCGCTATCGGCCTTTCGCCCTACCGGTGGCGGACGCTACGAAGGCCGCAGCGTAAGTTACATGCGGCGCCTGTCTGTACCGGATGACACAAGCGTGCCGCACACGGATGGTTCGGGGTCAAAGGACCAGTCGAAAAAATGAGCGGCTTACCGAGATCTTGCCCGCATGTTCACTGATGGCTTGCCGGGTATCGGTATCGTATATCGAAGGTGCGATCGAACGTCGGTGGCAGCCGCAGGTACTTGTCGCCACGGTCGTGTGTCCAGAGCAGGATTGCGCAACAATGCCCGCATGCACAGACTCCTGCTCACCCTGATCTGCATGCTCGCCTCATCCGCCGCCACGGCTGCGTCCGCTCCGGAGCGGATGTTGATCTTCAGCAAGACCGCCGGGTTCCGGCATGAGTCGATTCCGACGGCTGTGGCGACATTGCGCCAGCTGGCGGCTGAGGAGGGCATGGCGGCCGACCATAGCGAGGACGCGGATGTCTTCACTGCCGACAACCTGGCGCGCTATCGCGTAGTGGCGTTCGCCAGCACCACCGGGGAGATTCTGGCGCCGGCGCAGCAGCAGGCGTTCGAAGGATTCGTTCGTCGGGGTGGTGGCTTTCTGGGCGTGCATTCGGCCGCCGATACCGGCTACCAGTGGCCGTGGTACGGGCAGTTGGTCGGGGCCTGGTTCAAGGGGCATCCGCCGGGGCTGCAGTCCACCCGTGTGCAGCCTGAGCGAGAGGGGCAGGCGGTCGGCAAGAGCTGGCCGATCACCGACGAGATCTACAACTACCGGCACAATCCGCGCGGGCAGGTGCAGGTGATCGCCACGGTGGACGAGCGGCTGTATGCCGGCGGCACGATGAGCGCCGACCATCCCATCGCCTGGTGTCATGCCTTCGACGGTGGCCGTGCCTGGTACACCGGGCTGGGCCACGATGCGGCGGTGTATGCGAATGCAGAGTTTCTGGCCCAGCTGCGGCAGGGCCTGCGCTATGCGGCCGGGCGTGAGCCTGGCTGCTAGGTGCGTCGGCCGGATGGATCGGGTGCGTCGATCAAGCGTGCGAAGATGGCTGGCAACGCTCCGACCATCACGGTCTAGGTCGCTGCAAACGCCGCCGCTTGTCTGTCGCCGAGTCCCAGCCAGCTAAACCATTACGTCTCGCCTGTTCCGCCTGCTCGCCAATGCGGGATACTGCGCGCTCACGCAGGCGAGATGAGGCCAATGGCGGAGCTGCCGATCACCGAGTTGTTGCAGGCCTGGCAGCGCGACGAGCCAGGGGCGGGCGACGCACTGGCGCGCCAGGTCTACGAGGTGCTGCGTGCCACCGCACTGCGCGAGCTGCGCCGCGACGGGCGCACCGGCCTGCAGGCGACCGAGCTGGTGCATGAAGCCTGGATGCGACTGGAACAAGGCCAGCAGGCATTTCGTTCGCGCACGCACTTCTATGCGGTGGCCGCCTTGCAGATGCGGCACCTGCTGGTGGATCTGGCGCGTCAGCAGGCCAGCGCCAAGCGGCTGGGGCAGGCGGTGACGCTGACCATCAGCCTGTCCGATGGCGCGGCGCGGCCGGAGGCGTTGATGCTGGTGGCCGATGCCTTCGACAAGCTGGCACAGGTGGACGAACGCAAGGCCCGTGCGTTCGCGTTGACCGAGCTGGTGGGTTTCAGCGTGGCCGAGGCGGCCGCGCAACTGGATGTCTCGGTGCCCACGTTGGAACGCGACCTGCGCTTTGCACGGGTCTGGCTGGCGGCGCAGCTGTGAGTACGGCTGCGACCACCTGGCAGCGGCTGGAGGCCTTGTTCCATCAGGCGTGTCTGTTGCCGCCGGAACAACGCGATGCCTTTGCGTGGGAGCAGACCGGCGAAGACGCGGCGTTGCGCACACAGTTGCTGGCGATGCTGGCGGTGGAATCGCAGGCCACCTTGCGCGTGCGGGGGCCGCTGAAGCAGGCCGTGGCCACCTTGCATGCTCCGCTGCCGGAGCTGCCGGCGGGGACACGCTTCGGCGCTTGGGCGATCGACCGCCTGCTCGGTGCCGGCGGCATGGGCCAGGTGTACCTGGGCCACCGCGCCGACGGTGCCTACGAGCGCGAGGTGGCGATCAAGCTGGTGGCCGCCGACGCGCTGGACGCGCAGGGCCGGGCCTTGTTCGAATTCGAATGCCGGCTGCTGGCGCAGATGGTGCACCCGGCCATCGCACAGATCCACGACGTGGGCACCGATGCACAGGGCCGGCCGTATCTGGTGATGGAGTATCTGCGCGGGGAGCCCATCACCTGGTGGTGCGACGAACACCGGCTGTCGTTGCATGCGCGCGTGCTGCTGATGCTGCGGGTGAGCGAGGCGGTGCAGCATGCGCATCAGAAGGGTGTGATCCATCGCGACCTCAAACCCAGCAATGTGCTGGTCAGCGACATCGACGGACGGCCGATGCCCGGGGTGATCGACTTCGGCATCGCCATCGATGCGGCCAACCCGGGCCTGACCTCGGCGCATGGCCGTGGCACGCCCGGCTACATGAGCCCGGAACAGGCGCGTGGGGCGCAGGACGTGGACGCACGCAGCGACATCTATGCGCTGGGTGCGATGTTCTACGAACTGAGTTGCGGGCTGGCGCCGGTGGCCGGCAGCGACGGCCTGCCGCAACCGCCATCGCAACGGGTGGCGACGGTGCCGGCGGATGCACGCGCACGCATCTGTGCGGCACGTGCCACCACCCATGCGCGGCTGCAGCAGCAGCTGCGCGACGGCCTGGATGCGATCGTGCTGCGCGCCCTGGCTCCCCAGCCGGGCGCACGCTACGCGTCGGTGTCCGCGCTGCTGGACGATCTGCACCGCTGGCTCGATGGTTACCCGCCGCGTGCCCTGCAGGCCGGCCGCTGGCTGCGGTTGCGCAAGTTCGTCCAGCGTCACCGCAGCGGCGTGCTCGCGGGAGGGTTGGCGGCGGTCGCCTCGGTCGCCGGCCTGGGCGCCACGCTGTGGTCGCTGCAGCAGGCCGCGCGCGATGCGCAACGCGCACGCGTCACCGGCGAATTCATGACCTCGGTGCTCTCCAGCGTGGACCCGGGCGTGGCGCAGGATCTGGACAAGACCCTGATGCTGCGGGTGCTGGAGCAGGCCTCGCAGCGTGCGGCACGCGAGCTGGCCGGCCAGCCCGACGCGCGCACCGATGTCGAGCTGACCCTGGGCCGTACCCTGATTGCGCTGGCCAAGTATCCGCAGGCGGTGGAGCATCTGCGCACCGCGCAGCGCCTGGCGCAGGACAGCGCGGGTGCGGGCAGTCTGACGGCGTTGCAAGCCACCTCCATGCTGGGCCAGGCGCTACGCGGTGCAGGCAAGCGCGAGCAGGCCGTGCAGGTGCTGCGGCAAGGCATTACGCAGGCGCAGCGTGGCGATGCGCAGCAGCAGACCATGGCCAACGACATGCGCGGGTGGCTGGCCTGGACCCTGCGCGATCAGGGCCGGATTGCCGAGGCCATGACCGAAAGCCGGCATGCCTACGTGGCGGCGCTGGCCAACCCCGCCACGCGCGCGGGGCAGCGGATCAACGCGGGCAATGTCTATGCCGGCATGCTGGCCGAGGTGGGGCAACTGGCGCAGGCGATCACGCTGCAGCGCGCCCTGCTGCGCGATCGCATCGCCCTGGACGGGGCCGAGCATCCGCTGGTGCTGTCGATGCGCAACAGCCTGTCGGTGTATCTGCTGATGCAGCGCGACTTCGCCGGTGCGGAGGCCGAACTGACGCCACTGCTGCAGATCAGCCGCAAGCTCTATGGCGATAACGCCGTCGACACCGTGATGGTGGAAGGCAACCTGGCCGGCGCGTTGCGGCAGCAGGGCAAGGTGGCCGAAGCCGGCCCGCATTACCGGGCGGCCCTGGAACGGGCGCGCACGGTGTTCGGAGAGCAGGCGCCCGAGACGATCGCCTCGCGCAGCAACCACGCCTTCTGGTTGCTGGATGCCGGGCAGGCAGCGCAATCGCTGGCCGAACAGCGTGCCGCGCTGGCCGCGTCGCTGCAGGTGCTGGGGCGTGCGCACCCGCAGACCGCCGAGATCCTGCGCGGCATGTCCGAGGCCGAGCGCACCTTGGGCCAGACAGCCGACGCACGCGTGCATGCGCAGCAGGCGGTGCAGATCCTCACCGGCATCTTCGGCAACGCCGAGGAACCCTTGCGCGCTGCACGGCAGACCCTGGCGCAGGTACAACCGGCAACGCCGGCGCCCGCCGACGCCGACGCAGCGAGCACCTCGGTGGTGGCGCAGCGCTGAGACGAATTGTCGGGTGAGCGTGGAACAGGCGGGCCACAGTAGCCGCCACCATTGCATCGAAGCGTTGCCATGCAACCCGCCGCACGCCTGACCGACCTGCACGTCTGCCCGATGGTGACCGGGGTGGTGCCGCACGTGGGTGGTCCCATCCTCGGCCCCGGTGCGCCCACGGTACTGATCGGTGGCTTGCCGGCCGCACGCATCGGCGATGCGGCGGTGTGTGTCGGCCCGCCGGACAGCATCGTGGCCGGCGCCCCGACGGTGCTGATCGCCGGCCAGCCGGCCGCCCGCCTGGGCGACAGCACCGCACATGGCGGGGTGATCACCCTGGGCTGCTTCACCGTATTGATCGGTTGAGTGCCGCCGCCCAACGCAGGACGGTTGCTGCGCGTTCGCGGCGTGCGTGCAGGTCATCGCCATGGCCGCGATGCCGCGAACGCACTGCGCCTGCGACAGGCACAACGCTGGCGCGCGGCATGCACTGGCCGGTCACAACGCACATCGTCGAACACGCACCCGCACTGCAGTCGCTCCGTCGTCATCTTGTCGCCCTTGGAGAGCCCCGATGCAAACCGCCACCCGCCTGCCGCCGGATACCTTGCAACATGCCATCGAGGCACACCGCAGCGGCCAGTTCGAACGCGCGGCGCAGTTGTACCGGCAGGTCCTGGATGCAGAGCCGACGCATGTGGCTGCACAGCATTTCCATGGCGTGCTGCTGCACCAGCGCGGGCAGAGCGCTGCGGCGGTGGCCTCGATCACCCAGGCGCTGGCACTGGATCCCGCGCAGCCGGACGCCTGCAACAACCTGGGCAATATCCACCGCGAATGCGGCCGCCTGGGCGAAGCCGAACAGTGCTATCGCCGCGCCCTGGCGCTGGCACCGGCGCATGCCGATGCGCTGGCCAATCTGGCCGCGGTGCTGGAAGCGCAGCGCCGCGCGGAAGAGGCCTTCGTGACCTATGCGGCGCTGCTGCATACCTATCCGGACTCGGCGCAGGCGCATTATCTGTTGGGCTTGTTCCTGCGCAACAACGCGCAGGGCGCCGAGCATCTGCAGCAGTCGGTGGAGTGCCTGCAGCAGGCCTGCACCCTGGCGCCGGAGCATTTGCCGGCGCGCGAGGCACTAGGGACCGGGCTCTATCTGCTTGGCGAGCATGTGCAGGCGCAGGCGGTGTACCGCGCGTGGCTGGCGCGCGACCCGGGCAATGTGGTGGCCGCGCATATGCTCGCGGCCTGCGGGGGCGCCGCAGCGCCGCCGCGTGCCGGCGACACCTATGTGCGCGAGCTGTTCGATGGCTTTGCCGACAGCTTCGACGAACAGCTGCTGCACAACCTGGAGTACCGCGCACCGCAGCGTCTGACCGAGGCGCTGGCCGCCTGCCTGCCCGCCCCGAGCGCTGCACTGACCGTCCTCGATGCCGGCTGCGGTACCGGGCTGTGCGCGCCACTGCTACGGCCGTACGCGCGGTGGCTGGTAGGTGTGGATCTGTCGCCCGGCATGGTGGCCAAGGCGCGTCAACGCGGCGGCTATGATGCGTTGGAGGTCGCCGAACTCACCGCCTACCTGCGGGGCACGCCTGCACACTGGGATGTGGTGGCCTCGGCAGACACGCTGGTCTACTTCGGTGCGCTGCACACCGTGCTGGCCGCGGCGGCCGCTGCATTGCGACCGGGTGGCGTGCTCGGCTTCACCGTGGAGGCGCTGGACGCAGACAGCGACAGGGTCGCGCTCGATGCCAGCGGACGCTACCAGCACAGCCATGCACATGTGCTGGCCGCGCTGCACGGTGCCGGCCTGCAGCCGGTGGCGATCGCGCCGGATGTACTGCGCAGCGAGCGTGGCCAGCCGGTGCACGGCTGGGTCGTGACCGCGCGCAGGCCTGCGCAGCGCTGAGACGAAATGTCGGCTTTGCCTGCGGCCCGCATGTGAGCATGGCCCGGCAGTGAGGGGTGGTGACTGGCGCGCAGCGGTTCGCGCAGGCCGGCGATCCTGCGCTGCGAACCGGCGCACTCCGCGTTGCCTACCCACCTGTGGATGCTTCGATGCCGCGCACCATCACGCTGCACTCCGACCTCGGCGACCGCCTGTGGCTGCACCGCATGCAGGCGCACGAGGGCTTGGGGCAGTTGTTCGACTACCGCATCGACGCCCTCTGCACGGATGCCCAGCCCGACCTGGGCGCGCTGCTCGGCACGCCAATGGCCGTCCAACTGGCCGACGCGGCGGGCGAGCAGCGCTGGTACCACGGCATCGTGGCCACCTGCGCCCAGGCCGGGATCACCGTTGTCGATGCGATCTCCTACACCGCGCTGGACCTGCACCTGGTGCCACGGCCCTGGCTGCTCACCCAGCGCCGCGACTGCCGTATCTATCAGGATCTGAGCGTGCCGGAGATCGTCACCAGCGTCCTGGCCGAGATCGGCTACAGCGATGTGCAGCAGCAACTCAGCACGCAGTATCCCAAGCGCAGCTACTGCGTGCAGTACCGCGAGGACGACTTCAGCTTCCTCAGCCGGTTGCTGGAGCAGGAAGGCATCTATTACTACTTCACCCACAGCCGCAGCGCGCACACCATGGTGTTGTGCGATGCGCTGGGCGCGCACGCGCAGCGCAATGGCGTGGACAACCTGCCGTACGTGCCACCGGAGCTGGAGAACCGGCGCATCCTGCGCTCGGTGGTGAGTCAGTGGCGTGCGGCGCGCGCGCTGCATTCCACCCGGCATGCGGTCACCGACTACGATCCGCAGCAGCCGCGCGTCTCGTTGGCGGCCGAGTGCGACGCCAGCGGCGCCGGCCTGCATCCGGTGGATGGCCTGGCGGTGTTCGATTACCCCGGCTCGCATGCGTTGCAGGCAGACGGCAGCCGCTACGCACAGGTGCGTACCGAGGCGCATAACGTGCAGCGCGCCAGCCACCAGGCCACTACCAATGCCTGCGGGCTGATGGTCGGCGCCTTGTTCACCCTGCGCGGCCATCCGCGCAGCGCGCTCAATCAGGAGTACCTGGTGCTGTCGGCGCAGACCACGCTGGCAGCGCCGGAGCACGGCAACGAACCGCCGTTCTCCAGCAGCGTGCAGGTGATGGAAAGCCGGTTGCCGTTTCGCAGCCTGGCGCGCACGCCCACGCCCAGCATCGCCGGCCTGCAGACCGCAGTGGTCAGCGGCGATACCGACGAAGACATCGTGGTGGATGCGCATGGCCGCGTACAGGTCACCTTCCACTGGGCCGGCGCCGCACGCACGCATGGCGCACCGTCGTGCTGGGTGCGCGTGGCCTCGATGTGGGCAGGCAAGGGCTGGGGTGCGATGAGCCTGCCGCGGGTGGGCCAGGAAGTGGTGGTGAGCTTTCTGGACGGCGACCCGGACCGCCCGCTGATCGTGGGCAGCGTCTACAACGCCGATCACGCGCTGCCGTTCGCGCTGCCGGACAACAAGACCCAGAGCGGCGTGCGCAGCCGCAGCCTGCTGGGCGGTGCGGCAGACTTCAACGAGCTGCGCTTCGACGACAAGGCCGGTGCCGAAGAGATCTACCTGCGCGCGCAACGCGACCTGCGCGAAGCGGTGCAACACGACCACACCGTCAGCGTGGACAACGACCAGGTGCTCACGGTCAAGCACGACCGCAAGGCGCGCATCGACAACAACGACAGCGTGGATGTCGGCAAGAAGCTGCTGCTGCAGGCTGGAGAGGAGATCGAGCTGGTGACCGGCAGTGCGCGGCTGGTGATGAAGCAGAACGGCGACATCGTGCTCAGCGGGGTCAAGATCCTGATCGATGCCAGCTCCGAAGCCAAGACCACCTCCACCGCCATCAAGCTGATCGCCAACGCACAGCTGCAGGCCAAATCGCCTGCCACCGAAGTGGCCGGCGACGGCACGCTGAAGTTGTCCTCGGGCGGCATGCTCAGCGCCGAAGCCGGCGCCTCGGCCACGCTCAAGGGCCCGCTGGTCAGCATCAAGGCCGATGCCCTGGTGCAGGTCGGTGGCGGCCTGATCATGATCGGATGAGCGCGCCCACGCTCTCGCTGGCGCAGGCGTGTGCGGACATGCAGGTGTCCGAGCCGGCGCGCGCGCAGCTGGCAGCGCCCATCGCGCCGCAGGCGGCGGTGCGCGCCCTGCTGGCGCATGGCCACGACGAGGATGCGATCAAGCTGCTCGCGCGCCTGCTGCCCAAGCGCTACGCAGTGGCCTGGCTGTGCCAGTGCGTGCGCGGCGAAGCGCTGGACGAGGAAGATCGCGCCGGTGCCGCACTGGCGGAGAAGTGGGTGCGCGAACCCAGCGAAGCGCACCGCCGCGCGGCGCAGGCGTTTGCACATGCGGGCGGCTATGTCTCTCTGGGCGCCTGGCTGGCGGCGGCGGTGGCCTGGTCCGGTGGCAGCCTGGCGCCGCCGCAGCAGGCCACCACCGTGCCGCCTGCCGAGCATCTGACCGCGCGTGCGGTGGCGGCGGCCATCACCTTGCTCGCTGCGCGCCAGCCCGCCGCACTGGCCACGCGCCGCAGCGGATATGCCACGCATGCGCTGGAATTGCTGGCCAACGTGCAGACGCCATGAGCGCGCTGCGGCACATTTTCCTGCGTCCCAGCGTGATCGGCCTGCGGTGCGCGCGGGGGCGGTGCGACGCAGCGATGGGGTGCGCAGGCGTCCGGCTTGCCGCGCGAGGCGCCTGCGCCGCACGTGTCAGCGGTGCCGCAGGCGCTCACGCGCAGTGGTCGTCTGGCCTGGCGGCGGTGCTGGTGGCACCGGTTCGTTACCGCCGACGCATGCGCGTCGGTTGCAAGGCGCCCTTCGATGGCGCCGGTCCTTACCTGCAGGAGCCCGTGTCGTGTCCAGTTCGCAGTTGATCCTCACCGTCAGCGGTGCGCAGGCCGCGCAGTTCGGCGCCGGCGCGCAGAAGCGTTTTTCAGGCAGTGGCGGCAGCATCGGCCGCTCCGACGAGAGCGACTGGGTGCTGGCAGCGCCAGGCGTGTCGCGCACGCATGCGGTGGTGCGTTTCCTCAACGGCATGTATTTCATCGAGGACCGCAGCACCAACGGTATGTCGCTCAACGGCGCGGCCCTGACTCGCGCCGACCCGTGCGCGCTGAGCGATGGCGACCGCCTGCAGCTGGACAGTTTCGAGATCCAGGTGCAGGTGCAGGCACCGGCAGCCGCGCCCGAGGTGCCGCCGGCAGCGAACCCGCTGCTGGATGCGATGGACGACCGGACCCAGGTCGCGCCGCCGCCATCGCCAGTGCGCGCGGCAATCGCCGACAGCCCGTTCGACCTGCTGGACTTCGCTGCACCAGCGGCCGCGCATGGGGCCATCGACGATCCGCTGGAGGGTCTGCTTGCGGGCCGCACGCCGCGCGAACTGGATCCCTTGCGCCTGCTCGACCCCGTGCCCGCTCCCGCGCCCAGCGTGGCGCCAGGCGCCTGGAATCACAGCAGCGCCAGTCATGATCACTTCCGTCCGCCGGCCAGCGGCGATGTGCGCGCCACGCTGCCGGAAAATTGGGACATGACTCTGGGCGATTTCGCACCGGTCGCGCCCACGCCATCGCACGCAGCGCAGGCCGCTTCCGCGCCGGCGTTCGCGGCGCAGCCAACGCCCGGCAACGCCGCCGCACCGACGCTGCAACTGCCACCCGAGCTGGAGCGCATCTTCGCCATCGTGGTGGACGGGGTGATGGACGTGCTGCGCGCACGCGCGGAGATCAAGAACACCTTCCGCCTGCCGGTCACGGTGATCCAGCGCTCGGAGAACAATCCACTCAAGTTCGCCGCCACCGCGGAAGATGCATTGCAGAAGCTGCTGGCCCCGCCCAGCCCTGCGTTCCTGTCCGGCGTGCCGGCCTTCGAAGACGCTTTCGACGATATCCGCTGCCATCAGATGGCCATGCTGGCCGGCATGCGTGCGGCCTTCGACGCCATGCTGTTCCACTTCAGCCCGGACCGGCTGGAACAGGAGGCCGACGCCGGCGGCAAGCGCCTGAGCTTCGGTGGCAAGGGGCGCTACTGGGAGCGCTATCGCGACAACTTCGACCAGCTGCGCGGCGACCCGGACGAGTGCTTCCGGCGCCTGTTCGGCGACGAATTCGCCCGCGCCTACGAGGCGCAGCTGGCACGGCTGAAGTCGGCACGGCGCCAGCCTGCGGCGCGCGGATCGCAGGGGGGGTGAGGGTCGCGCGGACGCGATCGACACAATGGCGTTTCGATGGCATCGCGATCGGGCTGCCTGCCGACCCGAATCGAGGAAGCATGCGAGTTGCGCTGCTATGCCTGCACAAGCGATGAGTGGCAAGGCAGCGCACTGCTTGATGTCAGCTGGGCATCGTTGCATGCCACATGGGCGGAGCTGGTACTGACAAGACAGTGCTGCCGGACATGCCTCGGCGGCTGTGGTTGGAGCTGTCCCTGCGCCCTCGCCGGATACGTATGCGCAACACCGATGACTGCCTGGTCCCGAGTAGCCGAGCCAGGCCAGAGGCCGTGAGCAGAGGTCGTCGGCGACACGCGTTTGCTGGTCTGCAGGATGCAACAGCGCAGGGCGGCGGCGACTACGTTCGTGATGCTTCGACCCACCAGCACTGACACGCCGTTTTGCGCTACGCGGCAGTTGGCAATAGCGAAAGTAACCAGGCGCAGTTGTAGGGGTACGTAGCGTCACTTGTGGCCGTATCCGGTCATATGTGCGACGTTCACGGCCATTGCATGCCGCACTTGCAAACGCCGATGCGATCCTCTCGATGAGCTATCTGATATTTGAATGGCGGCATGCCAGCAAATGAGAGGTATATCACTCAATGGCGGGTTGTCGCGTCATCCCACGTGTGACTAAATACCGCCGCGCCAGGTCGGCAGACCGCTCTAGGGTGGCGCCATCGCTTAAGGGGAAAGAGCGATGCAGTGTCGTTGGACACATCTTCACGGCACTGCGAGAGCGGGAGTCTCCTGCAGCGCTCTCATGAGATCACTCTGATGAACTATCGCTCACGCATGCGTGGCATGCCGCTGCGGCTGCTCGTCCTGACAGCCGCCATCACACCTTGTCTAGCTTTTGCAGGCTCTCTGGCAGAAAACGGCATTCCAAACGTCGCCGGACCGCGCGCGATGGAAGCGCTGGACCGCGGTGTCGTCGCACTGCGCACCTCCAGCGGCGTCTTCGTGTCGTGGCGGCTGCTGGGACTGGACCCGGATGGCATTGCCTTCAACGTCTACCGCTCCACCGATGGCAAGGCTGCAACGAAATTGAATGCGGCCCCGCTCACCCAGGGCACCAACTTCAGCGACACCACCGCGCCGGCAGGACGCAACAGTTACAGCGTGCGACCTGTGGTTGGCGGGACCGAACTGCCCGCCGATGGACAGTTCGAACTGAAGGCCGACGCGAATGGACCGCTGGTGCGGATTCCGCTCAGCACTGCCCCTGGCGACGGCTACCACACCCGCTACGTGTGGGTGGGCGATCTCGATGGCGACGGGCAATACGAGTTCGTGCTGGATCGGATTCCGCCCCAGAATCCAGCGGACTACGGGTTGTCACTCAGCAACCAATACCTGGATGCCTACAAGATGGACGGCACCCACCTGTGGCGCATCGACATGGGTATCAACAGCCGCAATATCTGCCGCATCAGACCCGGTTCGGCGACCTTGAGCACGGGCATGTATGACGGCGTCACTGTCTACGACTTGAACGGCGATGGCAAGGCCGAAGTCGTGCTGAAGGTAGCCAACGGTGTCAAATTCGCTGATGGTAAGACGTTCACTGCCGCAACCGACGAGGACCAGTCAGTCGCGATCCTGGATGGACAAAAAGGCACCTTATTGGCGTCAACGCCATTTCCCGCCGACTTTGCTTCCGCAGGCAGGCTGGGAACCCAGTTTGGCATCGGTTCGGTCGACGGGATGACCCCCTCGATCATGTTCTGGGGACGTAACCGCAATAAGGACCACTCCTTCAATGACGTGTTCGCCTCCTGGAGCTGGCGCGGCGGCAAGCAGATCACCACCAACTGGGTGTGGCCCAGGACGTCTGGCCTTGGGTTGGCGCCCTCGCACCAGCTGCGCATCATCGATCTCGATGGGGATGGCAAAGACGAAGTCATGACTGGCACCTTCGCTATCAACAGCAATGGCACGCTGCGATACGGCTTGCCGGGTGTGGTGCACGGCGATCGCTTCTACATCGGAAAGTTCGAAAAGGATCGTCCGGGTTTGCAGGGCTACGGCATTCAGCAATACAACCCCAGCGGGCTGCTCGAGTATTACTACGATGCCACCAAGGGCACGATCCTGTGGACCCACAGTACCAACGACGGCACCTCCGTCGATGTGGGCCGAGGACTGGTGGGCGATATCGACGCACGGTTTCCGGGCTATGAGGCCTGGTCGTTCTCCGGCATCCATAACGGTGCCACCGGCCAGCGCACCGAGCCATCGGATCTGGCGCCGTATCCGACCCATTCGATTTGGTGGGATGGCGATGAACTGAACGAAGGCTTGAATGGGCCCAAGATCGAGAAGTGGGACCCACTCAAGCCACGCGACTCCGGGCATGTGGGCCGCTACGAGTTGCTTACCAACCAGGGCGCAGCCCTCTGGGACGGCTTCAACCCGATGTTCTTCGGCGACATCATCGGTGACTGGCGTACCGAGGTCGTGGCGATCAACGCCGCTGGCACCGAGCTGCTGATGTTCAGCACCCAGATCCCGACCGACAGGCGCCATTACACGATGGCGCACAACCCCGCCTATCGTAATCACATGACCATCAAGGGGTATCTGCAATCCCCGCTGCTCGACTACTACTTCGGCGGTGGCATGGGCGCCTCGCCTCGGCCCAGGATCCACTACGCCGGTGACGGCTGGCTTCAGGCCGAAACGGCGGTATTGAGCGGTGGCGCGAAGTCGACAACCAGTAATGCATCGGGATACACCGGGACCGGCTTCGTGACTTTTCCCGGCAATGGTGGTGTGGCGCAGTTCCCGTTCGTGGACGTTGCAGGCGGCGGAACCAAGGACGTGACCATCCGCTTCGCAAATGGCGGTGCCAGTAGAAGTGGCATTTATCGCTTGAACGGGAAGACCTACCCGATCACGTTCCCCACGACAGGTAGCTGGAGCCGTTGGTCCAACCTGACCATCAAGATGCCCTTCGCCAAGGGCAGCGGAAACACACTGAGCTTTGAATCGACAGGCAATGACTTGGCGAACATCGACTGGGTGTTGATCGGTAAGAAATAGCGTTGCCTGACGCCATGCCCGCCACCGGGACCAGTGGTGGCGAGCATGGCGTCAGCCTCTTCATTGCTGCCAGCGGCTGGACTGACCGGCGGTGCGCAGCCTCCCTGAGGTGGCCGCATCAGCGCATCTGGCCTTTGTAGCCGACAGGTGCGGCGCGCCGTAAGCGTGCAGGCTACGTCCGTGCGCCGGTTTCGGTGGGGATTGTCCATTCGTTGCGCTCGTCGCAGATGGCGACGAAGGCTTGTCTGCAGCGCTTGGGCGAGCAAGCCCCGGATCCTGTCGCAAGACTGCCTACTCGCAGCGTTGCAATGCAGGAATAGAGCACGCGGTGTCGGGCATCGTCTTGGCAAGCCGCTGCGAGCGGGGTGCAAGGCTCAGTCAGGCAACTGTTTGACGAATTCAATGAACGCGCGCAGCGCGGGCGGGGTGAGATTGCGGTTGGGGTAATACAGAAAGGGGCCGGGAAACGGTTGCCACCAGGGGCGCAGCACCGGCTCGAGCGCGCCGGATGCCAGGTGCGGCGCAAGCCATTGCTCGAACAGGTGAATGACCCCGTTTCCGGCGATTGCCGATTGAATCGCAAGATCGAGGCCTCCGCCGATCTCCACCAGCAGTTGCCCACGCGGAAGGATGGTGACGATCTCCCCCTTGCGCTCGAACTCCCACTCGGCAATCACGCCGCTTGGAAAACGACCACGGATGCAATCGTGGTCGATCAGTTCGCGCGGGTGGTTGGGGCGGCCACGCCGATCCAGGTAGCCGGGAGATGCCGCGGTTGCGCTGCGTTGCACACGCGGGCCGATCGGGATCGCCACCATGTCCTGCTGCAGCCGCTCGCCGTAGCGGATGCCCGCATCGCACCCGGCGGCGATCACGTCGATGAAGCTCTCTTCGGTCAGCACCTCGACGGTGATGTCCGGATAGGCCGCCAGAAACGGCGGCAGAATGCGCGGCAACACCAGCCGCGCCGCACTGACCGGCACATTGAGGCGCAGCGTACCGGCCGGCGTGTCGCGAAACGCGCTGACCACCTCCTTGGCGCCCTCCAGCTCGATCAATGCCGGCTCGATGCGGGCCAACAGCGCCTTGCCCGCATCGGTCAGCACCACGCTGCGCGTGGTGCGGTTGAACAGGCGTACGCCAAGCCAGGCTTCCATGCGCTTGATCGCATCGCTGAAGTTGGATGCGCTCTGGCCCGCGCTCTTGGCCGCTTCCCGAAACCCGCCGGCGCGCGCCACCCGCACGAACGCGTCCATGTCACCCAGACGATTGCTCATTGTTCGGAAATTCGTACGGCCCGTTCAATTTATACCCGATTGTCGCACAGAGGTCGCGGCCGTAAATTGCAGCGGCACTACCGAAGTGAAGCGTTTCCCCTGCCACAGGCACGACGTCACATAGCTCGTCCCGGACGAGCGTGCGCCGTGCCCGCAGCGGCCGCTCCCGCTCAATCGCAGACGCCGCTCCGCCCACCAATCCAAGGACATCTCATGACCGACACTCAACTCGGTGGCACCTTCACCCTGCCCGGCACCAGCCTGCAGCTCAAGCGCATGGGCTACGGCACCATGCAATTGCCCGGCTCCCACGTGTGGGGACCGCCGTGCGACAAGGCCCAGGCGCTGGCGGTGCTGCGTCAGGCGGTCGCCCTGGGCGCCAATCACATCGACACCGCGGAATTCTATGGGCCTCACGTCTCCAATGCGCTCATCCGCGAGGCGCTGCATCCCTACCGCGACGATCTGGTGATCGTCACCAAGATCGGTATCGCCCGCGGCAACGACAGCTCGTGGAACATCGATCTGTCGCCGGACAGCCTCCGGCAGCAGGTGCACGCCAACCTGACGAGCCTTGGTCTTGAGACGCTGGATGTGGTCAACCTGCGGCTGGGCGCCCTGGCCGACACCGACGACAGCGCGATCGCCGAGCCGGTGGCCTGCCTGGCCGAGTTGCAGCGCGAAGGCCTGGTGCGCCATATCGGCTTGAGCAATGTCACGGCGCGACAGCTGGAGCAGGCGCAGTCGCTGGCCAGGATCGTGTGCGTGCAAAACCACTACAACCTGGTCAAGCGCGACGACGACGCCTTCATCGACGCGCTCGCGGAGCAAGGCATCGCCTATGTGCCGTTCTTCCCGCTCGGCGGTTTTTCGCCGCTGCAGTCGGACGTACTCTCCGGCGTCGCCAGCGCGGTGGGCGCCACACCGCGGCAGGTGGCGCTGGCGTGGTTGCTGCAGCGCTCGCCCAACCTGCTGGTGATCGCCGGCACATCCTCGCCGGCGCATCTTGCCGAGAACTTCGCCGCATGCGACCTGGTGCTGTCTGCAGACCAGCTTGCAACGCTGGATGGGATCGCCGCTCACACTCGTCCCGTACACGAGGCACACCAATGACCACCCTCGAACAGCGACTGCAACGGTTGGAAGACGAAAGCGCCATCCGCGCGTTGGTGGCTCGCTTTGCCGACACCTGCATCCGCGCCGACCACGATGGTTTCAAGGCCTTGTGGACGGACGATGGCATCTGGGAGATCGGAGCGCCGTTCAACCTCAGGCGCGATGGCATCGAAGCCATTGCGGCATTGCTCCATCAACTACGCGATGAACGCAACTTCTTCACCCAGCTGGTACCGACCGGGGTGATCGTGATCGAGGGCGATCGTGCGGCAGCGCGTTGGCCTGTCCGGGAGCTGGCCACCGGCCCGGAAGATCACTACTACGACAATGTGGCGATGTATTCGGACACTTTCGTAAGGACCGCTAGCGGCTGGCGCTTTTCCAGCCGTTCCTACACCTATCTGTGGTTGAACACCGAGCCGTTCGGCGGCCAGTCCTTCGGCACGCCACAGCTTCCCTGACCGCCCGGCCCGACCAGGCGCGGGCCGCTTGCGCAGTGTTGCGCAGGCAGTTGGCCCGGGCACACGGCGACACGTATCCGACGCACCGGCGCTCAGCGCCGGTTTTTTCTTGCAGGCCACCCTGCAGGCATGCAACGCGTGCCGTGGTTGCGTGACTGCAGCGCTGCCTTCACTGCGTCGAACGGCACGGCCCTCGTCGGGCCCAGGCGCAACCGGCATCGTGCCGGCCCCCGTCCGTGGTTGCGCACCGTGCATCCGCGCGTTCGACCGCAGCGTATCCACCGCGATCCGCGTGCGCCGACGCTGTCTGCGCAGCGCCGTTGGCTGAGACGTTCTGTCGGGTTGCCCGGCTGCTGGCGTCGCAAGATCCATCCATCGATCCGGTCCATTGGTCTGCGTGCCGGAGCGCACATGCACTGCCAGCGACAGCGTGGCGGGGCGCCAAGGCCTCACGCGGCGGCCGTCTTTCTCACCGCAGGTGGATCATGCACAACAACAAGGTCGTGTGGAGCGAAGGGCTGTTTCTGCGCCCGCAGCATCTGCAGCAACAGGAACGCTACCTGGAGCGCTATGTCGATCTGCGTGCGGCGCGGCTGCGGCCGCATGCCTGGGGCGTGAGCGAGCTGGAATGGGAAACCGACCTGCTGGCGGTGGGCAAACTGGGGCTGCGCCGCGCGCGCGGCGTGTTCGCCGACGGCACGCCGTTCGCGATGCCGGGCGACGATCCGTTGCCGGTGGCCATGGACGTGGAGCCCAACTGCCGCGACCAGATCGTCTATCTCACCTTACCGCTGAAAGTACCGGCACAGCCGGAGCTGGGCCGTCCGGAATCGCCGGCCGATCAGTTGTTCCGCTACCGCGTGCGCGAAACCGAAAGCGGCGATGCCTCCGGCAGCACCTCCGAGGCCGTGCTGATGGAAGTCGGCGGCCTGAGCACGCGGCTGCTGCCGCAATCGCAACCGCTGGAAGGGCTGGACCGCATCGCGGTGGCGCGCATCATCGAAACCCGTGCCGATCGCCAGGTGGTGCTGGATCCGCATTTCATTCCCAGCGCGATGGTGTGCCAGGCCGCGCCGCGGCTGACCACCTTCCTCACCGAACTGCTGGGGTTGTTGCATCAACGCGGCGAAGCCCTGGCCGCACGGGTGACGCTCACCGACCGCGGCGGCGCGGCCGATATCGCCGATTTCCTGCTGCTGCAGCTGGTCAATCGCTGGCAGCCGCAGATCGCCCATTGGGCCGCAGCGCCGCTGGTGCATCCGGAAGACCTGTTTCGCGCCTTGCTGGCGCTGGCCGGCGAGCTGAGCACCTTCACCGCAGCAGGCAAGCGCCCGCCGGCCTGGCCGGTGTACCGGCACGAGGCGCAGCAGGACAGCTTCGAGCCGGTGATCGCGGCCTTGCGCAGCAGCCTGAGCGCGGTGCTCGAACAGACCGCCACGCCATTGCCGATGCAGGCGCGCAAATTCGGCGTCTGGGTGGCGATGGTGCCGGACCCCACGCTGCTGGACAGCGCGGCCTTCGTGCTGGCCGCCAAGGCGCAGATGCCCAGCGAGGAACTGCGCCGGTTGCTGCCGGCGCACGCCAAGATCGGCCCGGTGGAGCAGATCCGGGACCTGGTCAACCTGCAGTTGCCCGGCATCGTGGCCAACCCGATGCCGGTGGCGCCGCGGCAGATTCCGTACCACGCCGGGTACCTGTATTTCGAGTTCGACAAGAGCGCCGCGCTGTGGCGCAGCTTGAAGACCTCCGGCGGTATCGCGTTCCACTTCGGCAGCGAATTCGCCGGGCTGGAGTTGCAACTGTGGGCGATCCGGAGCTGAGCGCATGAGCCGTCCTCTCACCGAGTTGGAGCCGATCGCTGCGGCGCCGTTGCCGGCAGATGCCGTGGCCACCGACGACACCGACATCAGCGAACTGCTGGGGCGCAGCGTCAACCCGCTGGTGCAGGCGGCCACGCCCTTGCTGCTGCTGGCGGTGCAGCTGCGCCACAGCGCGCAGTTGCCGGAGGTGGCGCGCCTGCGCGAGCAGGTGATGGCGCAGATCCGTCGCTTCGAGCAACGCGCACGGCAAGGCGGCGCGCCGGTGGAGGCGGTCACCGCCGCGCGTTACGTGCTGTGCGCGTTGCTGGACGAAGCGGTGCTCAATGCGCCTTGGGGCGAGCGCAGCGGCTGGTCGCAGAAGACCTTGCTGGTGGTCTTCCACAGCGAGTCGTACGGCGGGGCCAAGTTCTTCCAGATCCTGGAGCGGCTGTGCGCCGATGTGCGGCGGCATCTGGACCTGATCGAGCTGATGTACCTGTGCCTGGCGCTGGGCTTCGCCGGCCGCTACCAGATCGAGGCCGGCGGCCTGGCCCGGCTGGGCGAGATCCAGGACGATCTCTACCGCCGCATCCGCGCCGAGCGTGGCGCGGCGCCGGACAGCCTGGCGCCGCGCTGGCGCGGTGTGGAAGACCGCCGCCGGCTGGGGCGGTTCCTGCCGCTGTGGGCCGCTGCACTGCTGGGGCTGAGCGTGCTGGTGGTGGCCTTCGTGTGGTTCCAGACCCGCCTGAGCAGCCTGGCCGCACCGATCGGCGCGCAGGCCGCGCAGTGGGGGCTGGCGCCGGCCACGCCGCCGGATGCCACCCCGCTGCCGCCACCGCCGGTACGTCTCAAGCAATTGCTGGCCGCGCCCGAGCGCGACGGGTTGCTGAGCGTGGATGAGCAGCCCGATGGTCAGAGCCGCGTGCGCCTGAGCAGCGCGGCCATGTTCGCCTCCGGCGGCGTGGACGTGGAGCCGGATCAGCGCGGCCTGATCGCGCAGATCGCTGCGGCGATCGAGCAACTGCCGGGTCGGGTGATCGTGGTCGGGCATACCGACGACGTGCCGGTGCGTTCGCTGCGCTTTGCCGACAACTACGCCTTGTCGGCGGCGCGTGCGCAGGCGGTGGCGCAGCTGCTGCGCGCGCAACTGACCACGCCGGGGCGGGTGGAGGCGCTGGGCGCCGGCGATTCGCAGCCGCTGGCACGGCCGCCGCAATTGCCCGCCAATCGCGCGCGCAATCGCCGCGTGGACATCCTGTTCCAGCCGGGGGAATGACGATGAAGACGCTGTTGTCCAAGCTGAGCGCCCCGCTGGTGGTCAGCGTGCTCGCCCTGGCCCTGCTCGCCGTGCTGCTGTGGGTGGGCGGGCCGTACGTGGCGATCGGTGGCTGGAGCCCGCTGGCCGGCGCGGCTGCGCGCGGGCTGGCCATCGTGCTGGTGATCGTGCTGTGGCTGGGCGTGCTGGCATTGCGCCGCTGGCAGGCGCAGCGACGTGCCGGCCGGCTGTCGAGCGCGCTGGCCGCGCCGGGCCGCGACGACGACCGCGAGTTGCGCAGCGGCCAGGAGCGCGCGCAGCTGCAGGCGCGCTTCCAGCAGGCCATTGCGCTGCTGCGCAAGCGCCGCGGCGGCGATCTGTACAGCTTGCCGTGGTACGCGTTGATCGGCCCGCCCGGCTCGGGCAAGAGCACCTTGTTGCAGCATTCCGGGCTGCAGTTTCCGCTGGCCGCACGCATGGGCGATGCGGCGCTGCGCGGGGTGGGCGGCACCCGCGATTGCGAATGGTGGTTCACCGACGAAGCGGTGTTCCTGGACACCGCCGGCCGCTACACCACCCAGGATTCGGACCAGGCCGTGGATGCCGGTGCCTGGCGCGATTTCCTGCGCCTGCTGCGCCGGCATCGCCCGCGCCGGCCGCTCAACGGCGTGCTGGTGACCATGAGCATGTCCGATCTGCTGCTGCTCGACGATGGCGAGCGCGAGACCCACATGCAGGCGATCCGCCGCCGCCTGGACGAGCTGGCCGAGCAGCTTCAAGCCGCCGTGCCGGTGTACCTGATCTTCACCAAGTGCGATCTGGTCGGTGGCTTCGGCGAGTTCTTCGACGATCTGAGCCCTGCGCAGCGCAGCCAGGTGTGGGGCGTCACCTTCCCGTTGGCGCAGACCCTGGAAGGCCAGGCCGCGCGCCGCTTCGCCGATGAATTCAACCTGCTGCAGCAGCACCTGAGCGCACGCCTGTTCGAGCGCCTGAACCTGGAACGCGACCGCTTGCGGCGCGCGGCGATCCTGGCGTTTCCGCAGCAGCTGGCTGCGCTCGGCGAGCGCGCGCGGCAGTTCGTCGAAGGCAGTCTCGCCGGCAACGCCTACGGCCCGGCGCCGCTGTTGCGCGGCGTGTATTTCACTTCCGGCACCCAGGAAGGCACGCCGATCGACCGCATGATGGGCGCGGTGGCGCGCACCTTCGGCGTGGACGATGCGCGCGTGCATGTGCCGGGCGCGCAACGCCGCACCTTCTTCGTCGAACGCCTGCTGCGCGAGGTGGTGCTGCGCGAATCCGGGCTGGCCAACACGCCCCCATCGCGGCAACGCCGCATGGCCTGGCTGCAGGCGGCCGCCTATGCCGGCGTGGCGGTGGTGAGTGGCGCGGTGCTGGCCGGGTTGGGCGCCAGCTATCTGGGCAACCGTGCCTACCTGGCGCAGGTGCAGCAGGCGCTGGACGCACGCCCGGCAGTGCCCGATCCCAATACCGCCGCCAGCATGCCCGAGTATGTGACGCGCACGCTGCAACAGGCGGCCGCCACGCAATCGGTGGTGCAGGTGGCGCAGCAGTATTGCGACGGCGCGCCGTGGTCGCTGCGCATGGGCCTGTTCCAGGGTCGCGCGCTGGGCGATGCGCTGCAGGCCGGCTATCTGCGCCAGCTCAATGCCACGCTGATGCCGGCGTTGGCCGTGCGTTTTCGCGATGGCCTGGTCGACAACGCGCAGGCACCGCAGGCGCTGTACTACACGCTCAAGGGCTATCTGATGCTGGGCCAGCCGCAGCACCTGGATCCGGCCCAGCTCAGCGCGCTGGCCGCGATCGAGGCCGGCAAGCTGTTCCCGCGCGATCCGGCGCAGCAGCAGGCGCTGGCCACGCAGTTGCAGGCCGTGCTGGACGCGCCCACGCGCGTGCGTGCGTTGTCGCTGGACGGGCAGCGTATTGCGCAGGCGCAAGCCAGCCTGCAGGCGGCCGACCTGTCCACGCTGATCTACGGCAACCTGCTGCTCACACCGCCGGCCGGCACGCCGCTGCGGCTGGACAAATCGCTGGGCCTGCTCGCCGACACCTTCGTGCGCCGTAGCGGTACGCCGTTGTCCGCACCGGTGCCGGCGCTGTACACCCAGCCGGTGTTCGCGGCCCTGCAGCGCGACGGCATCGGCCAGGCGGTGGAACGCTTCGGGCGCGACGATTGGGTGTTCGGTGGCGCGCCGCTGGATGCGGCCGCCCGCGCCGCGCTGACGCGCCAGGTCGGGCAGCGCTACGAGGCCGACTACATCCGTTACTGGGATGCGCTGCTGGCCGATCTGCAGCTGCGTCCGGCCGTCGATCTGGCCACCGCCAGTGCCACCGCGGCCAAGCTGGCCGGCCCCAGTTCGCCGCTGCGCCTGTTGCTGGGCGTGGTCGGCGAACACACCCAGGCGATGGACCGCGTCCCGCCACCGGATGCGGCGCAGCGCGCGGCCGCCGCAGTGGCCGGCAAGGCGGCCGCCAGCGCCGGCAGCGCGGTGGCCAAGCTGCCGGGCGGGGCGGCGATGCGCGCCGCGCTGGCCACCCCGGCCGATCCGTCGGCAGCGGCGGCGCCAGCGCCGGGTGCGGCCATCAGCGAGCACTTTCTTGCGCTCAACGCACTGGCCGAGGGCGCGCCAGGCAGCACGCCGCTGGATCATCTGCTGGGCGTGCTCGATCAACTCGGCAAGCAGTTGCTGGTGGTCTCCCAGGGCGGCGGCGATGCCGCGGCCGCCAACGCGCAGCTGGCGCTGGCGCGGCAGCAAATGGCGCAGTTGCCGCCGCCGGTGAGCGGCTGGTTGCAGAGCCTGGCCGGCAGCAGCGCCACCTTGATGACCCAGGGCGCGCGCGCAGCGCTGGATGCGCAGGTCAGGCAATCGGTCGGCGAGGTCTGCAGCGACTTCGTCCGCGGCCGCTACCCGTTCGACCCGACCGCGCAGGTGGAGATTCCGCTGCAGAATTTCGGCGAGCTGTTCGGCAGCGGCGGCCGGCTGGATGCGCTGTACACCGGCACCGTGCAGGCGCTGCTGGACACCCAGGCGCCGCAATGGCGCTGGAAGCAGGGCCCGGATGCGGTGGTCGGCGCGCCCGGCCTGCCGGCGCAGCTGCAACTGGCGCAGCGCATCCGGCAGAAGTATTTCCGCGGCGGGCCGGCTCCGCAGGTGGGCTTCACCGTGCTCGCACCCACGCTGGGCGAAGGCGTCACCCGGCTCACGCTCGATATCGACGGACAGCGCTACGACTACCAGCCCGGCGCCGCGCAAAGCATGCCGATGATCTGGCCCGGCCCGGTGCCGGGGCATGTCTCGATCGCCGCGTTCGGCGCCGACGGCGTGGCCCTGGGCAAGCTCGATTACCAGGGCGACTGGGCGCTGTTCCGCGCGCTGCAGGACGGGCATCTGCAAAATCCCTCCGACCTGCGCTTCGTCGCCAGTTTCGCGCTCGGCGGTCACGACGTGCAGGTACCGCTGCGCGCGGGCAACCTGCGCCATCCGTTCCTGGACAGCGACGTCCAGCACTTCGCGTGCGGCGGATGAGCATGCCGGCCACCCAACAGATCGGCTTCTACGGCAAGTTGCCCGGCGTGGGCGATTTCGTGCAGCGGCGCCTGCCGCCCAGCTTCGTACAGCCCTGGGATGCGCACTTCGCTGCCTGCCTGGAGGCGGTGCGCCAGCCGCTGGGCGAGCGTTGGCCGGCGGGCTATCGCGCCAGCGGGGTGCGTGCGTTCGCGCTGGGGCCGGGCGTGTGCGGGGCGCAGGCCTGGGCCGGCGTGCTCGGCCCGGGCGAAGACCGGGTGGGGCGGTGTTTTCCGCTGACCCTGGCGATGCCGTTGTCGCAGCCCTGCCTGCCGGCACCGGCGTGGTTCGGCGCATTGGCCGCCTGTCTGGGGCGCGCCTTGCGCGCGCGTACCGACGCCGCCGGCTTCGATGCCGCGGTGTGCGCGTTGGCGGTGCCCGCAGCGCCATCCACCGCACCGGCGCCGGCGCACGGCCAGTCCTTGTGGTGGCGGCCAGGGGACGCGGCGCAGGCGTTGGGCGGGCTGCCCGCCGCCGAGCGCTATCTGGAGTGGCTGCTGGCCGAGCAGGACATCACCGAGGTGACCCGATGAGCGCGCCCTACCGATCGGCCGGGCATACCGAAACCGGCAAGGTGCGCCGCCTCAACGAAGACGCGCTGCTGGTGCGCGAGGAGGCCGGCCTGTGGGTGGTGGCCGATGGCCTGGGCGGCCATAGCGCCGGCGATTACGCCAGCCAGCTGCTGGTGCAGCGCCTGGGCGCCCTGGTACGCCCGCCGGACCTGTGCGACTTCCTGGATGCCATCGACGACGCCCTGGCGCAGATCAACGCCGAGTTGCTGCACGCCGCGCGGCAGCGCCGCGTGGACATGATCGCCACCACCGTGGCAGTGCTGGTGCACGACCCGGATTTCATGCTGTGCGGCTGGGTCGGCGACAGCCGTATCTACGCCCGCCACGCCGGCCCGCTGCGCCAGCTCACCCGCGACCACGTGCACGGCGTGCGCGAGGACGTGACCCGGTTCGGCAACGCCCAGGCCGCCGCTGCCGCGGCCGGCGTGCTCACCCGCGCGGTGGGTGCGCAGGAACCGTTGTTCGTCGATTGGGTGCTCATGCCCAGTCTGCCCGGCACGCAGTTCGTGCTGTGCAGCGACGGCATCAACAAGGAAATCCCCGACCCGGAGCTGGATGCCGAAAGTCACCGCTTCGGCGATCCGCGCGCGCTGCTGGCGCGCTTGTTCGAACTGGCGATGGGCAGGGCGGCGCGCGACAACGTCACCGCCGTCGTCGTCCGTCTGCAGGAGTGAGCGCATGCACCACGACACCGCCACCGTGACCGAACTGGTCACCGCCATGCGCCGCGGTGCACTGGATCTGGAGGCCGTACTGGCCGCACTGGGCAAGCGTGCGGCGGTGCCGGAGGCCGAGTACCGCGATGGCGTGGAAACGCTGTGGCAACTGCAGCGACAACAGCTGCTGGACGATGTCACCGTCACCACCCTGGTGAGCCGCCTGGAGGCCTTGCGCGATGGCGCTGGCAGTCACGCGTTCGTCGCGCCCACCGCATCCACCTCCCCGCCGATCGACGACGACGCCACCGTGGTGATGCCGCGCCGCGACGCGGTACATGTCGCCGACGACGACATCACCCGCGTGCAACCGGCGCAGCCACTGCCCGGCGACGCGCCCAGCCTCACCAGTGTGGGTCTGGGCACGCAGACCGGCCTGGGCACCCTGACCGGAACCGGCACCGGCACCGGCACGGAAGGCACCGCCAGCCTGTCCAACTGGCAGCAGCTGGCCGATGCGGCCGGCGGCGATCACGCCGGCGTCGGCAGCCTGCTCAAGGGCCGCTTCCTGCTGGAGCGCGAACTCGGCCGCGGCGGCATGGGCGTGGTGTATCTGGCACGCGACGAACGCAAGGTGGAAGCGCGCGACCGCGACCCATGGCTGGCGGTGAAGGTGCTCAGCGACGAATTCCGCCGCCACCCGGACGCGCTGGTGGCGCTGCAACGCGAAGCGCGCCGTTCGCAGAAACTGGCGCACGACAACATCGTGCGCGTGTACGACTTCGACAAGGACCGCACCCTGGTCTTCATGACCATGGAGTACATCGACGGCTGCGATCTGAAAACGCTGATCCGCGAGCAGGCCTACAACGGCATGCCGCTCAAGCAGGCCTGGCCGTTGATCGAGGGCATGGGCCGCGCGCTGATCCGTGCGCATGCGGCCGGGGTGGTGCATTCGGATTTCAAGCCCGGCAATGTCATGGTCACCCGCGACAACGTGGCCAAGGTGTTCGACTTCGGCATCGCGCGCGCCGGCAAACACGCCGCTGATGCGGCGGGCGAACAGACCGTGTTCGATGCCGCCACGCTGGGCGCGTTGACGCCCGCCTACGCCAGCCTGGAAATGATCCGCGGCCAGGCACCGACCCCGGCCGACGATCTGTACGCGCTGGGTTGCGTGTGTTTCGAACTGCTCACCGGCAAGCACCCGTTCGACAAACTCAGCGCCGAAGTGGCACTGCGCGAGGGGCGCCGTCCACCGCCGGTCCCCGGCCTGACCCGGCGCCAGTACGCCACGCTGTGCGCGGCGGTGGCCTTCCCGGCCACCCATCGCCTCAAGCGCGTGGAGCAGCTGCTCGATGGTCTGCGCCAGGTGCCGCTGCGCGAACGCGCGCTGCCATTGCTCGGCTACGGCGCCGCCGCGCTGGCGGTGCTGGGCACGGGCGGGTGGGGGATCCACCGCTATCTGCATCAGCAGCATCTGGCCGAGGTGATCGCACGTTTCGGCGCGCAGGATCCGCAGCGCTATCGCGACGAAGCCCAGGCCATGCAGGCGCTGTCCAGTCTGGAGCCGGACGACCGCCGCCGCCTGCTCACCGACCGCAGCGACCTGATCGAGGATTTCCTGCTGCGCCGCCTGGATGCGCTGTGGAATCCGGCCAATGGCCGCGACGACTATCGCGGCGCATTGCAGGTGTTCGCGTTGCGCGATCGTCTGCGGCTGTACTCGCCATCGCTGGATGCGCGCCGCCAGACCATGGAGCGCGAGAAGAACGAACGCCTCAACGCACTCGATACCGCGCTCAATCGCCAGCTCGATGCCGGCCTGCTGTTCCGCAGCCAGCCGGACAACGCGCTGGCCACGCTGGATCAGGTGCGTCGTATCGATCCGCAGAGCAGCCTGTTGCGCCACTCGGCGCTGGAGGTGGGCCTGGACGAGGCCATCGCGCAGACGGTGGCCGCCGGGCAACTGAGCGCCGCGCGTCGTGAGATCGACCAGGCCCGTGCCGCCTTCCCGGACTCCTTGCGCCTGCAGCTGCGCAACGCCGACGTGCAGCTGGCCGAACAGCAGGCCAGCCGCGCGCCGCGCACGGCTACGCCGCTCGACGCCGCTGGCGCCCGCCAGGCGTTGGCCACCGCCCTGGCACAGCCCGCCAGCGACCCGGCCTGGCGGCAGCGCGTGGCCGCCGCCCTGGCGGCGCTGCCGCCGGCCGAGCGCAGCACGCAGGCGGGCGCGGTGGCCGAGGCCATCGGCGGCGTGGTGGCCGCGCAGTCCGATCCGGCGCAGCTGGCCGGCGCACAGGCGCTGGTGGCCTTCGGCCTGGGCCTTGCTCCGCAGTCGGCCGCCTTGCTGGCCCAGCGCACGCGCCTGCAGACCCTGGAGCAGCAACTGCAGCGGGCGCTGGCACGCGAAAGCGCCGAGGCCGAACTGGCCGGGCGGATCGAATCGCTGCGCCGCGCCGCCGCCGCCAACGACCTGGCCAAGACCGGCGATGCGCTGACGCGCATCCGCGCCCTGCAACCGGAGCATCCGCTGCTGCGCAGCGAAGGCCCGCAGTTGCTGGCGCAGGTGTATCGCAACACCGCCGCCGATGCGTTCGCGCAGGGACGTTACGCGCAGGCCGCCGAGCTGCTGGCGCAGGCTGTGCAGCGGCTGGGTCAGCGCGCCGAGCTGCGCCAGACGCAGGCCCGCTATGCGGTGGTCGCCGCGGTGATGACGGCGGCCACGCTGCCGGCCGGCGAGCGCCAGGCACTGGGCCAGCGCCTGCAGGCGCTGTATCGCAGCGATGCCACCGCCATGGCGCAACTGGAAGCGCAGATGAAAACCGCCGGCCAGCTTCCCGAGGGCACGCTGTCCGCACGCCTGCAACGCGCAGCCGCCTCCGATGCGCCTGCGCCCGACAACGTGCCGACCGGCAGCGCCACCGAGGCGCCCGCCGCGGCCACGGCAAGGCCGGCACGCGGCAGATCCGCCGCCAAACCCGCCGGTGCCGCCCCGGCGACCGCGCACAGTGCCAGCGCCGCGGCACTGCCCGGCAGCGCGGACGAAGATGCCAGCCTGCCGCCGCTGCCCACCGGCCCGGACCCGTGCGGCGGCGCCGGCCTGCCCGGGCGTGGCGCGGCCTGTTTCGACACCCTGGGCGACACCCGCGGGCCGATGCTGGTGGTCGTGCCTGGTGTTGCCGGCGGCAGGCCCTATGCGCTCTCGCGTGGCGAAGTGACGGTGGCCGACTTCAACCTGTTCTGCCAGGCCACCGGCCGCTGCACCGCGCAAGCCGCCAGTACCCCCGAGCTGGCGCGGGCACCGGTGCGCAACATCAGCCTGAGCCAGGCCCGCGCCTATCTGCGCTGGCTGACCATCGGCAGCGGCGGCTGGCGTTACCGCCTGCCCAGCGATGCCGAATGGCTGCATGCCGCGCAGGCCGCCGCCAACTGGCGGCAGGCCGAGGACAGCAACTGCATACCGCCCACCGCCAGTGCAGGCGATGCGGCGCGTGCGCCGGTCTCGGCGCGAGGACGCGATGCCAATCCCTGGGGGCTGATCAACCTCACCGGCAATGTCTGGGAATGGGTGTCCAGCGGCGCCGGGATACAGGCGCGCGGCGGCAGCTTCGCCAGTTACTGGTCCGACTGCAGCGTGCAGGCCAGCCGCGGCGATAACGGCTCGGCGCAGCCGGACGTGGGCTTTCGCGTCCTGCGGGAACTGCCATGAGCCACGACGGCCTGCCGCAGCACCCGGCCAGTGCGCAACTCCAGGCCCTGGCGCAGGCGCACCAGCAGGGGCAGCTCGACCGCGCGCAATACCGAGCGCGCCGCCGTCGCGTGCTGGAGGCGGCGCGGCAGGCGCAGGGGGTGACCTTGCGCAACCCGCGCTCGCCTGCCGCGGGCGAGCGGCCGGGTCTGCCGCCACCGGCTAATCGGTTCAGCCGGTTCAGCGCACGTGCGGGAGGAATGCTCGTATTAGTGATCGCCGTCGCACTAATCTTGCTAACATTCCATAAATGTACGTCGGGGTTAGACCGACGTTCAGTCAGGGGCGAGCGCAACCAGGTCGAGCGTCATGGGGGCACCACGCTCGCCGCATGCGCAGTAAAGCCGTTCGGGCACGCGCGACAACGGAAGTTTTCAGGGGTGAGTGACGTATGCGTATGACGTATCTGGCCGCGGCGCTGTCCGCGTGCCTGCTGCTGGCCGCACCAGCGTGGGCGCAGGGGCAGGAGGATTCGGCAGCACCGGCCGCCGGTGCCGCCTTGCCGGCGCTGAAGGATCGTGGCGACGCCGCAGCGACCCTGCCGGTGCGCGGCTTTCGCGTGCGCGACGTCGGCAACTACCCCGATGCCGGTATCGACCCGGCGCGCATCCAGGCCGTGGCCGATGCCGCCTTCGCCGCGCTGGCGCAGGGCCAGCCGGAGGCGGCATTGCGCTTCGACCAGTTGCAGGCGGTCGCCGACACCATCACCCGTGCCTACCGCGAGGCCGGCTTCATCGTCAGCACCGCCTACCTGCCGGCGCAGACCCCTGGCCCGGACCGGATCATCGAGATCCGGGTCCTGGAAGGCCGCATCGGCCAGATCACCGTGCAGGGCGCGGCGCGCTACCGTGGCTCGGCGCTGTCTGCGCCGCTGCGCCAGCTGCAAGGCCGCCCGCTGCGCAAGCAGGACGTGGATACCGCACTGCTGTATACCCGCGATCTGCCCGGCGTGTCGTTGTCTTCGGTGCTGCAGCCCGGCCAGAACGCCGGCGAGACCGACGTGGTGCTGGTCGCCAGCGAGTCCACGCGCCCGTACGTCATCAGCCTGGGCGGCAACAACTACGGCACCGAACTCACCGGCCGTTACCGCGCGCAGGCCGGCATCACCTGGAACAGCCCGCTCGGCCTGGGCGATGTGTTCGCCGCCAACTACGCGTATTCGCTGTCGCCGCGGCAGAGCCAGATCGGCGCGCTGTCGTATGCGCTGCCGGTGGGCCAGGTGTCCGGCCTGAGTGCGGTGGTCGGCGCCAGCCGCAGCGAGCTGGAAGTGCGCAATGGCGTGTTCGCCCGGCTCGGTCTGCGCGGGCCGACCGCGGTGATGTACGCCGGCGCCGACTGGAAGTTCATCAACCGCGACCTGCTGCAATTGCAGGGCTCGGCGCGGTATCTGCGCGAGACCTCGCGGCTGGAGGCGGCCGGCACCCAGCTCTCGGACCAATCCTTCGACGTGGCCGAACTCGGCGCCTCGTTGCGCCGCACCGATCTGCGCTGGCGCGGCGTGGATCTGCTGCAGGTGAGCGTACGCCAGGCCTTGCGCGACGGCTCGGCCGACCCGGATCTGGTCAGCCCCGATCGCGACAGCCATTTCACCCTGGCGCGGCTGTCCTACACCCGCCTGCAATACCTCACCCGCACCCAGCGGCTGTATTTCAAGTTCAGCGGCCAATACAGCGACGACACGCTGGCCCCGCTGGAGCAGTTCGCCGTCGGCGGGCCGGACAGCGTGCGCTCCTATCCGGTGTCCGATGCGCTGGGCGACCGCGGCTACTACACGGCGCTGGAATACCACGTCGATGCGCCGGGCTTTGCCGATGTCGCCTCGCCGTTCAACGGTCGCCCGTGGCGCGAACTGCTGGAACTGGACGTGTTCGCCGATCACGCCCGCGTGTACACAGCCAACGGCGTGGCCGCACCGTCGACCTTCGACGCCGCCGGTGTGGGCTTCACCTTCCGCCTGCCGCAGTACGCCAATTTCGAATGGCGCCTCACCGCCGCCCTGCCGACCGGACGCCGCAATGCGTCCGATGGACGCGACGACGCCCGCATCTACACGCGTTTCGGCTTCACTTTCTGAGGGATCTGCGCATGCACGCCACCACCCATCCTGCGACGTTGCCGCGCACGCTCCCGTTGCGTCATTGCCCGCTCGCCCTCGCGCTGGCCGCTGCCCTGATCGGCATGCCGGCCACTAGCCGGGCCCAGGCCGTGGCGGCGAACCAGTTGCCCACCGGTGGCAGCATCGCCGGCGGTACCGGCACCATCAACGCGGCCAGCGGCGCGACCCTGACCATCGACCAGACCTCCAGCCGGATGGCGTTGAACTGGTCCGCCTTCGACATCGGCTCGGCGGCCACGGTGACCTTCAACCAGCCCTCCACCAACGCCGCCGTGCTCAACCTGGTGCAGAGCGGCAATCCGACGCAGATCTTCGGCAATCTCAACGCCAACGGGCAGGTGTTCCTGCTCAACAGCAACGGCATCATCTTCGGCAGCACCGCCAACATCAATGTCGGTGGACTGGTGGCCAGTACCCTGGGCACGACCGCCGCCAACTTCATGAGCGGCAACGACGTCCTCGACGCCGGTGGCAACACGGTGGCGCTGACCTCCAACAGCGGCACCATCAATGCCGCCGCCGGTTCGGTCAACCTGATCGGCGGCAAGGTGGTCAACGACGGCACCATTACCGCCACCGCCGGCAACATCAACCTCGCCGGTGCCGACCGGGTCACCCTCACCTTCGAAACCGGCGGCTTCGGCGTCGTCGTCGACAGGGGGCTGCAGCTGGCGCTGGACAGCCTGGCGGTGGACAACCGCGGCACCTTGAGCGCACCCGGCGGCACCATCACGCTGCAGGCGCGCGCGGCGTCCGGCATCTTCAACCAGCTGATCAACAACAGCGGCGTCATTCGTGCCGCGGCGCTGTCCGGCAGCGATGGCAACGTGTCGCTGGTGGCCAATGGCGTTTCCGGCGTGGCGATCGGCGGCAATGGCAGCATCGACGTCGATAGCGGCAGCATCAACTATTCCACCAACGGCAGCGTGCAGCAGACCGGCGCGTTGACCGCCGGAACCCTGTTCAGCCAGACCAGTGGCAGCGCCAGCTTCACCGGCAGCAACCGCATCGCCACGCTGGGCGCGGTGGATGCGCTGGGCAACCTGAGCGTGTCCAACACCATCGGCCTGACCCAGTCGGGCGCGCTGACGGTGGGCGGCACCAGCACCTTCTCGCTGGCTGGCCAGACGCTGACGCTCACCGACGGCGGCAACCAGTTCACCGGTGCGGTGAACCTGAGCAGCGGCGCCACCCGGATCACCGACAGCGGCGCGCTGACCCTGGGCACCCTGACGACCGGCAACCTCACCGCCATCAGTACCGGCGCGCTGAACCTGGGCAGCGGCACCGTGACCGGCACGCTGGAGGCCACCAGCAACAACGGTGCGATCACCCAATCCACCGGCAGCGGCCTCACCGTCACCGGCACCAGCAACCTGCAGGCCGGCACCGGTGCCATCACCTTGACCACCGGCAGCAACGACTTCCAGCAAGCGGTGAGCCTGACCGGCGGCGTCACCCAGATCACCGACGGTGGCGCGCTCACATTGGGCACGCTGGCCACCGGCAACCTCACCGCGACCAGCACCGGCGCAATGAACCTGGGCAGCGGCACGGTAAACGGTGCCTTGCTCGCCACCAGCAACAACGGTGCGATCACCCAATCCACCGCCAGCGGCCTGACCGTCACCGGCACCAGCAGCCTGCAGGCCGGCACCGGTGCGATCACCCTGACCACCGGCAGCAACGACTTCCAGCAGGCCGTCGGCCTCAGCGGTGGCGCGACCCAGATCGTCGACCGCGATGCCTTGCAGATTTCCAGCCTCAACACCGGCGCGCTCAGCGCCACCACCACCGGCGCCCTGACGCTGGGCAACGGCACCGTGGGCGGCGCACTGACGGCCATCAGCAACGGGGGCGTGATCGGCCAGACCGGCACCTTGAACGTCACCGGCAACAGCACCATCAACGCCGGTAGCGGTGCCATCGCGCTGGGCAACGACAGCAACGACTTCACCGGCGGGCTCAGTCTCACCGGCACCGACATCAACGTGCACGACCGCAACAATCTGTCGATCACCGCACTGAGCAGCGGTGCCAATGGCGCGGTCGATCTGTTCTCCAACGCCACCCTGACGCTGGCCGCCTTCGCCATCGACACCGGCACCGCATCGCTGCGGCTGGCCTCCAACGGCGGCGCCTTGAGCACCGCCGGCAGCTTGCGTGGCGGCACGGTGAACCTGCGCGCGCGCGACGGCATCGGCATCGGCCACGACATCGACGCCGGTACGCTGATCCTGACCACCGGCAATGCCGCGGTCACCCAGACCGCCGGCGACATCACCGTTGCCGGCGTGACCACCGCCGTCACCGGCACCGGTGCGCTCACATTGACCGGGGCTGGCAACAATTTCAGCGGTGCGCTCAACCTCACCACCGGCAACGTGCAACTCAACGACCGCGATGGCCTCACCCTGGGCACGCTAAGCACCGGCGCGCTCTCGGCCACCAGCACCGGCGCGTTGACGCTGGGCGGCGGCCGGGTCAGCGGCAACCTGAGCGCCGCCAGCAACGGCGGGCCGATCACCCAGACCGGCGTGCTGACCGTGACCGGCAGCAGCACCCTCGATTCCGGCAGCGGTACCACCACGCTGATCAATGCCGGCAACGACTTCCAGGGCGCAATGCGCCTGGCCGGCAACGGCATCTCGGTGCGCGACGCCAACGATCTCACCGTCGCCGGGCTCACCCCCGCCAGCAACAGCGCCGTCAGCCTGTTGGCAGGCGGCACCCTCAGCCTGCCTGCGCAGGCGCTGGACACCGGCACCGGCGATCTGTCGCTGATCTCGCTCGGCGGCGCACTGCGCACGGCCGGCGCGCTCGGCGGCAACCAGGTGACCCTGCGTGCGCGCGATGCGCTGGGCCTGGGCCACAATCTGCGCTCCGGCAGCGCGCTGACCTTGACCAGCGACGCCGGGGCGATCGTGCAGACCGCCGGCGCGATCGTTGCCGCCGGTTCCGCCACCGCCACCGCGGCGGTCGGCAGCGGTGGCATCAGCCTGGACGGCGCCGGCAACGACTTCGGCGGCCTGCTGTCGCTCACCGGCGCCACCGTGCGGGTGACCGACAGCGGCGCGCTCACCCTGGGCACGCTGACCACCGGCGATCTCACCGTCACCAGTGCCGGCGCATTGCAGCTGGGCAGCGGCACGATCGACGGCGCGCTGGTCGCCATCAGCAACAATGGCGCGATCAGCCAATCCACCGGCAGCGGCCTGACCGTCGCCGGCACCAGCAATCTGCAGGCCGGCACCGGTGCGATCACGCTGACCACCGGCAGCAACGATTTCCGGCAGGCGGTCAGCCTGGCCGGCGGTACCACGCAGATCGCCGACAGTGGTGCGCTGACGCTGGGCACCCTGAGCACGGGCGATCTCACCGTCACCAATAACGGCGCGCTCGATCTGGGCAGCGGCACGGTCAACGGCGCGCTGGTCGCCACCAGCAACAACGGTGCGATCGTCCAGTCCGCAGGCAGCGGCCTGACCGTCACCGGCACCGGCACCCTGCAGGCCGGTACCGGCGCGATCACGCTGACCACCGGCAGCAACGATTTCCGCCAGGCGGTGAGCCTGACCGGCGGCAGCACGCAGATCGTCGACAGCGGCGCGCTGACGCTGGGCGCGCTCAACACCGGCAACCTCACCGTCACCAGCAACGGGACGTTGAATCTGGGCAGCGGCACGGTCGCCGGTACTCTCGTCGCCACCAGCGGCAATGCTGCGATCGGCCAGGCAGATGAACTGATCGTCACCGGTGCCGCCAACCTCGATGCCGGGAGCGGCACGATCGCGCTCAATGACGTCGACAACGATTTCCGCAGCGGCGTCAGCCTGACCGGCACCGGCATCAGCGTGCACGATCGCGACGATCTGACGGTGACCTCGCTCACCAGCGGTGCCAACGGCGCCATCGCACTGACGGCCGAGGGGGCGCTGACGCTGCCCACGCAGAATCTCTCCACCGGCACCGGTGCGCTCAGCCTGACCGCCAATGGCAGCGCATTGAGCACGCTCGGCAGCCTGGCCGGCGGCAACGTCAGCCTGCGCGCGCGCGACGGCCTCAGCCTCAATCACGACGTCACCGCCAGCGGCACCCTGGGCCTGACCGCCAGCAACGCGGCAATCACCCAGACCGCCGGAGTTCTGGACGTCGGTGGTCTGGCCAGCGTCGATGCCGGCACCGGCGCGATCTCGCTCGAGCGCGACAACGACTTCAAGGGCGGGATCGCGCTGACCGGGCGCAACATCGGCGTGGTCGACGCGAACGACCTGAGCGTCACCTCCCTGGTCAATGGCGGAACCGGCAACATCGCGCTCACCGCACGCAATACGCTGTCGGCCACCGGCTTGACCAGCGACGGTGTCATGACGCTGCGCGCCGAGAACGGCGCGCTGGCGCTGGGCGGCGATCTCGTCGGCGACGCCATTTCGCTGTTCAGCGGCAATGCGCTGACACTGGCCACCAGCATCATCAGTCTCACCGGCAGCGGCACCTTGTCGGTGTCCACCAACAACAGCGCGATCAATCAGACCGCAGGCATCCTGAGCATCGGTGGCGCCTCCACCTTCAACGCCGGCAACGGCTCGATCGCGCTGGGCCGTATCGACAACGACTTCCGCGGCGTCGTGAACCTGACCGGCAGCGGCACCCTGGTGCGCGACAGCAACGCCTTGACGCTGGGCGCCGTGTCCACCGGTGCGCTCACCGCCATCAGCGACGGCGCGCTGACGCTGGGAAGCGGCAGCGCCGACAGCCTGGTGGCGATCAGCAGCGGCCATGCGATCACCCAGACCGGCGCATTGACCGTTCGCCAGGCAAGCGCGGTGATCGCCGGCGGCGGATCGATCACGCTGGACAATGCCAACAACGATTTCCAGAGCGGCCTGACCCTGGCCGGTTCCGGCATCACGGTGCAGGACCGCAACGATCTCACCCTCACCTCCTTGACCAGCAACAACAACGGCAATGTCGCGGTGACGGCCGGTGGCAGCCTGACCCTGCCGGCGACCAGCGTGAACGCCGGCGGCGGCGATCTCAACCTGACCGCCAACGGCGGCAGGGTGAACATCGGCGGCAGCCTGAGCGGGCGTAACGTGGCGCTGTCCGCGCGCGACGGCATGACGCTGAGCCAGTCGATCAACGCCACCGGAAACCTGGCGCTGAGCAGCACCAATGCAGCGATCACCCAGAATGCCGGCGCACTGACCGCTGGCGGCGCCACCACGGTCGACGCAGGCACCGGATCGATCGCCTTGCTTGGCGCCGGCAACGACTTCAACACCGTCAGCCTGGCCGGCAACGGCATCGGGCTGACCGACAGCAACGATCTCGGCATTGCCGCGCTGACCAGTACCGGAAACGGCGATGTCGCCGTGACTGCCGGCGGCACCTTGAGCCTGCCGGCGCAGCCCATCGCGCTCGGCAACGGCAACCTGACCCTGAGCTCCAATGGCGGCACGCTGAGCACCGGTGCAGCGCTGAGCGGCAATACCGTCACCCTGTTCGCCCGCGATGGTTTGACGCTCGGCCACACCGTCTCCGCCAACACCCTCGACCTGCGCAGCAGCAATGCCGCGATCGCCCAGAGTGGCGGCGCACTCAACGTGGTGGGTGCCACCACCGTCGATGCAGGCAGCGGCAGCATCGCGCTGAACGGCGCCGGCAACCGCTTCGGCACCGGCATCGGCCTCACCGGAACCGGCATCGCCGTTGCCGACAGCGGTACTCTGACCATCACCGCCTTGAATGCCGGCGCCAATGGCTCCATTGCGTTGACCGCGGGCGGCGCATTGAATCTTTCCGCACAGACCCTCGACACCGGCAGTGCGGACCTCAGCCTGATCGCCAACGGCGGCAGCGTGAGCACCGGCGGCGACCTGCGCGGTCGCAACGTGGCCTTGTCCGCGCGTGACGGCCTGACCATCGGCCACGGCATCACCGCCACCCAGGCGCTGACGCTGAGCAGCACCAATGCGGCGATCACCCAGACGGCCGCTGCGCTCGCCGTCGGCACCACCACCACCATCGATGCCGGCAGCGGCAACGTTGCGCTCGGTCAAGCGGGCAATGCCTTCGATGGCGTCATCGACCTCACCGCAGGCGATGCACGGATTACCGGCAATGCGCTCACCTTCGGCACGCTGTCCACCAATGCACTGACTGCCAGCAGCAATGGCGCATTGACTCTCGGCCGTGGCGTGGTGCGCGGTGCATTGAACGGCAGCAGCGGCAACGCCGCGATCACCCAGAGCGGCGCGCTCTCGGTCGGCGGTGCGTCAACCTTGAACGCCGGCGGCGGCGACATCTCCCTGATCAATCCCGATAACGACTTCGTGGGTGCGATTGCGCTGCAAGGTAACGCCATCGCGCTGCGTGATCGCAACGATCTGAGCATCGCTGCCGTGCAGGGCGGCGCCGATGCAGCCGTATCGCTGGTTGCAGGTGCAGGCCTGAATCTGCCCGCCAGTCGGATCGACACCGGCAACGGCGCACTGACCCTGATCGCGAACGGCGGCAGCCTGCGCACCAACGGCGCCTTGCGCGGTGGCGATGTGCAAGTGACCGGTGCCAATGGGATCGTCCTGACCGACGCGCTCACCGCTGGCGGCACGCTGAGCTTGAACACCACCAATGCGGCGATCACCCAAACCGGCGGTGCGCTGCTGGTCGCGGGCAACACCGTGGTCAACGCCGGCAGCGGCACCATTGCGCTGGACGCGGCGGGCAACGATTTCCAGGGACTGCTGGCGCTGACCGGCGGCGCCACGCGCGTGCGCGATGCCAATGCGCTCACCCTGGATGCACTCGACACCGGCGCAATGAGTGTCGCCAGCAACGGTGCATTGAACCTGGGTCTTGGCCTGGTCAATGGCGATCTGGATGCCGCCAGCAACGGCGGTGCGGTGACGCAGACCGGTGCGCTGACCGTGACCGGCGCCACCCGCATCGACAGCGCCGGTGCGACCATCGTGCTGGCCGATGCAGGCAACGATTTCCAGTCGGCCCTCAGCCTAAGCGGTGGCGATGCGCGTGTGCGCGATCGCTCAGGGCTGACGCTGGGCAATCTGGACGTTGGCGCGTTGGACGTTGCCAGCGGCGCCGGCCTGGATCTGGGCCAGGGGCGGATTGGCGGTGCGCTGGTCGCGCGTAGCGGCGGCGCAGCGGTATCGGCCACGCCAGGCGCGATGACTGCCCAGGCGCTTGCCGTGCCTGCAGCCGATGCTGCAGGTATCAACCAGCAAGGCGCATTGACAGTGGTCGGTACCAGCACGCTCGATGCCGGCACCGCCGCCATCGTGCTCACCGATGCCGGCAACGATTTCCAGGGCAATGTGCAGGCCCGTGGCGGCCGCATCGCCATCGTCGACCGCAACGATCTCGCCGCTGCCGTGCAGGCCAGCGGTGCGGTGGACCTGCAGGCCGGCGGCCAGTTCTCCAGCAGCGGCGCGATCGCCGGCGGCACCGTCGCAGTGGCCAGCGGCGGCGCGCTGCAGCTGGGTCACGACCTCACTGCCGGCACCGTCAGCCTGCGCAGCGGCGGTGCCATCGCCCAGAGCGCCGGCAGCCTGCGTGCCGGCCAGCTCGGCGGCAGCGCCGCCGGTGCGGCCACGCTGACCGGCGCCGGCAATGCCATCGGCACCCTGGCCGATTTCAGCGCGCAGGGCCTGGACGTATTCAGCGCCGGCACGCTGCAGGTGAGCGGGCGCGTGGATGGCGGTGCCCTGCTGCGCCTGAACAGCGGCGGCACCCTGCTGCTGGATGGCCAGCTCAGCGGCGCCACCAGCTGGCTGCAGGCTGCGGCCGGCATCCGCCAGCGCGCTGGCAGCACGCTCACTGCCAGCCTGCTCGGCGGCAGCGCCAACGGGCCGGTGACGCTGGGCGATGCCGACAGCTTCCTCGGTAACCGGGTGGTACGCCTGGGCAACTTCACCGCCAACGACGGCTTCAGCCTGACCAACGCAGGCGACCTCACCCTGGTACTGGCCAACGGCAGCGTCTACAGCGTGGACGCCGGCAACAGCGCGCTCTACCTGTCGGTACGCGGCGATCTGCTGCAGGAAGGCCGCGCCACGCTGCGCGACGGCACCGGCAGCTTCTCGGCCACCGGCCGTATCGGGACCCAGCAGGATCCGATCTATCTGATCGGCACCGGCAGCCAGACCATCGGCTTCGTCGGCATGCCGCCGGCGTACTTCAATGCCACCACCGCGGCCGGCGGCCTGCTCGATCTGAGCGGCGGCTCCAGCTTCAACGTGCCGGCCTCCGCGTTCGCCGGCCGCGCGCAGAGTTCGGCCAGCCGCACCATCGCCTTTGTCGATCTGTCCGCCTCCGGCACGCCGTATCGCGCCTTCGGCCTGATCCGTCCGGGCCTGCGCCTGCCCGACGACCAGCAGCCGGCCTGCGATGCCGGCGACCCGGACGCGGTCTGCGCCCCCCAGTGATCGCCTCGCTGCCGCCGCACCGCGGCAGCTTCCAGACGGAGCCTGCGCCATGCACGACACCACCACCCTGCAGACCCTGCTCGCACCGGTCAGCGACGACGCTCCGGCCGGCCCGGACCTGGAGTACGACCCGGATTTCCTGCGCCTGGAACGCGAAGCGGCGGTGCGCGCCGAGCGCAGCCTGGGCGATGCGGTCATCGCTGCCGAAGAGCCCGACTGGGACAAGGTGCAGACGCTGGCGCTGGAGTTGAGCCGGCGCAGCCGCGACCTGCGCGTGGCCAGCCGGCTCGGCGCGGCCTGGCTGCGCCTGCGCGGGCTGCCGGGCTGGGCCGACACCCTGGCGCTGATCCATGGCCTGCTCGACCGGCACTGGGACAGCGTGCACCCGCAGCTGGATGCCGAGGACGACAACGACCCCACCTCGCGCGTCAACGCCCTGGTCGGGCTGAGCGACCCGATGGGCCTGCTCGGCGTGCTGCGCACCACTGCCTTCGTGCAGTCGCCGCGGTTGGGCCGTTTCAGCCTGCGCGACCTGCGCGTGGCCAACGGCAGCATCAAACTGCCCGACGGTCAGAGTGGCCACAGCCTGGCCGAGATCGAGGCCTGCTGCCAGGACTGCGCACCGGAGATCCTGGCCGCCGCTGCTCAGGCCATTGGCGATGCCTCGGCCCAGGCGCGCGCGATCGATGCGCTGCTGACCGAGCGCCTGGGCACGGCCGCGCCGGACCTGCGCCCGCTGCTGAGCGACCTGCGCGAACTCGAACGCTTCGTGCTGCCGCACTGGCAGGCCCGCGACGGCAGCGCCACCACCGGCCTGCCGGAAGCCGACGCCACATCGGCAGGCGAGGGCAGCGCCACCGCAGCCGGCAGCGCCCGCCCGCCCGGCGCCATCGCCGGCCCGGACGATGTGCTGCGTCGCCTGGACGAGATCTGCGCCTACTACGCGCGCTGCGAGCCTTCCAGCCCGGTGCCGATGCTGCTGCGCCGCGCACAGCGTCTGGTGGGCTGCGACTTCCTGGCCTTGATGAAGGAACTGGCCCCAGCCGGCATCGACGACCTGCAGCGCGTCACCGGCCCGCTCGATGACGGCTGAGCGCCCCGCACAGCCGACGCGTGTCACGCCTCCGGCTGTTGCCAATCCCGAATCCCGAATCACCAGCTATACAGCTGCCAATACACCTTGTTGACCTTGTCCTTCTCCGCATCGGTATGCCCGTCGTGGTCGCGGTCGTACAGGAAGTACGGCGCTCCGCGCGCCGGCGTGATGCGCACCATCTCCAGCTGACCGTTGACGCGGTATTCGTCCACCTTGTCGCCATTGCCCATGGTCTTGCTGGTGACGTCCGCATTGGCCGGCACACTGCCGCCGCCGGGATTGGTGGTGGCACAGCCGCCGAGCAGCAACAGCGGCAGCAGCAAAAGACATGCTCTCTTCATCGTGATGGTCCGTGTGAGGTCGCCTCCGAGTATGCGCCGGCCGGGTGTGGCGTGGACGTGCAGCGTAGAATCGGGCCATGAGCAGATTAGTCCTGATCGACGGGTCCAGTTACCTGTACCGCGCGTTCCACGCGCTTCCGCCGCTGACCAACGCCCAGGGCGAGCCCACCGGCGCCTTGTTTGGCGTGGTCAACATGTTGCGCGCCACCTTGAAGGAGCGCCCGGCCTACGTCGCCTTCGTGGTGGATGCGCCCGGTAAAACCTTCCGTGATGACTTGTATGCCGACTACAAGGCCAGCCGCCCGTCGATGCCCGACGACCTGCGCGCGCAGGTGCAGCCGATGTGCGACATCGTGCATGCGCTGGGTATCGACATCCTGCGCATCGATGGCGTGGAAGCCGACGATGTGATCGGCACGCTGGCGCTGCAGGGCGCGGCCGACGGCCTGGCCGTCACGATCTCCACCGGCGACAAGGACTTCGCCCAGTTGGTGCGCCCGGGCGTGGAGCTGGTCAACACCATGAGCGGCAGCCGCATGGATTCGGACGAGGCGGTGGTGGCCAAGTTCGGTGTGCGGCCGGACCAGATCGTCGATCTGCTGGCGCTGATGGGCGATGCCATCGACAACGTACCCGGCGTGGAAAAGTGCGGCCCCAAGACCGCCGCCAAGTGGCTGGCCGAGTACGACTCGCTCGATGGCGTGATCGCCAACGCCGACAGGATCAAGGGCAAGATCGGCGACAACCTGCGCGCCGCGCTGCCGCGGCTGCCGCTCAATCGCGAATTGGTCACCATCAAGACCGACGTGGCGCTGGCCAGCGGCCCGCGCGCGCTGGAGCTGCGCGAGCCCAACACCGAGGCGCTGGCGGCGCTGTATGCGCGCTACGGTTTCAGCCAGGCGCTGCGCGAACTTGGTGGCGCTGCCGCAACCGGGGCGCAGACCGATGCGATGGCGGTGGCGCGCACCGAACCCGGCCGCGCCCGCGGCACCGGCTTCGTCTCCGGCCCGGCCAGCGCGCCGGTGGACCTGGACCCGGCATTGGCCGCGCCCGGCCAGTACGAGACCATCCTCACCCAGGAACAGCTGGACAGCTGGATCGCGCGGCTGCGCGCCGCCGGCCAGTTCGCCTTCGATACCGAAACCGACAGCCTGGACGCCCTGCAGGCCAACCTGATCGGCCTCAGCGTCGCCGCCGAGCCCGGCCAGGCCGCCTACCTGCCGTTCGGCCACGACTTCCCCGGCGCCCCGGCCCAGCTCGACCGCACCCAGGCGCTGGCGCAGCTGGCGCCGCTGCTCACCGACCCGGCCGTGCGCAAGCTCGGCCAGCACGGCAAGTACGACCTGCACGTGATGCGCCGTCACGGCGTGGAACTGGCCGGCTATGCCGACGACACCTTGCTGGAGAGCTTCGTGCTCAATTCCGGCAGCGCCCGGCACGACATGGACAGCCTGGCCAAGCGCTACCTGGGCTACGACACGGTCAAGTACGAAGACATCTGCGGCAAGGGCGCCAAGCAGATCCCCTTCGCCCACGTCAGCCTGGAAGACGCCACCCGCTACGCCGCCGAAGACGCCGACATCACCCTACGTCTGCATCAGGTCCTGGGCCGGCGGCTGGCCGACGAGCCCAGCCTGGAGCGTGTGTACCGCGAGATCGAAATGCCGCTGGTGAGCGTGCTGGCGCGCGTGGAGGCCAATGGCGTGTGCGTGGACGCGGCCGAACTGCGCCGCCAGAGCGCGGACCTGTCCAAGCGCATGCTCGCCGCCCAGCAGAAGGCCACCGAGCTGGCCGGGCGCAGCTTCAACCTGGACTCGCCCAAGCAGCTGCAGGCGCTGTTGTTCGACGAACTCAAGCTGCCCGCGGTGGTCAAGACGCCCAAGGGTCAGCCGTCGACCAACGAGGAGGCGCTGGAGGCCATCGCCGACCAGCACGAGCTGCCACGGGTGATCCTGGAGTACCGCGGCCTGGCCAAGCTGCGCAGCACCTACACCGACAAGCTGCCGGAGATGATCCACCCGCAATCCGGGCGCGTGCACACCAGCTACCACCAGGCCGGCGCCGCGACCGGGCGCCTGTCCTCGTCCGACCCCAACCTGCAGAACATCCCGATCCGCACCGAGGACGGCCGCCGCATCCGCCGCGCCTTCGTCGCCCCGGCCGGGCGCAAGCTGATCGCCTGCGACTACTCGCAGATCGAACTGCGCATCATGGCGCACCTGTCTGGCGACCCCGGCCTGGTGGGCGCGTTCGAATCCGGCGCCGACGTGCACCGCGCCACCGCCGCCGAAGTGTTCGGGCGCACCATCGACACCGTCAGCGGCGACGAGCGCCGCGCCGCCAAGGCGATCAACTTCGGCCTGATGTACGGCATGAGCGCCTTCGGCCTGGCCCGCCAGCTCGGCATCGGCCGCGGAGAGGCGCAGGACTACATCGCGCTGTACTTCAGCCGCTACCCCGGCGTGCGCGACTTCATGGAGAGCACCCGCCAGCAGGCGCGCGACAAGGGCTACGTGGAAACCGTGTTCGGCCGTCGCCTGTATCTGGACTTCATCAACGCCGGCAGCCAGGGCCAGCGCGCCGGCGCCGAGCGCGCTGCGATCAACGCACCGATGCAGGGCACCGCCGCCGACATCATCAAGCGCGCCATGGTCAGCGTGGACGGCTGGATCGCCGACCATGCGCAACGCGCGAAGATGATCCTGCAGGTGCACGACGAACTGGTGTTCGAAGCGGACGTCGATTTCGTCGACACGCTGCTGGGCGAGGTCACGACACGCATGGCAGCGGCGGCCGAATTGAGGGTGCCGCTGGTGGTGGATTCCGGTATCGGCGATAACTGGGACCAAGCGCACTGACGCCGCGATTCACGCGGATATGCTGGACACACAGATTAGCTATACAAAGCGTCCATCATAATGCGACCGCACGCAGCGGCAAGGGAATGAATAACCGCTAAATTCTACATTTTTTTAACAGTAATCTTCACGATCCATCAATGTAGAAAATGGTGTTATATCCCTCGACGGGCGCAACGCCTGTCGGCAGATCTCTCCCATCCCCTGGAGCAGATCTCGGAGCGGAAACTCCTCCCCAAGTTTCCGTTCCCTGGCCCCGCCGACCTCCCCCTGGTCTGCGGGGCTTTTTTATTTGTGTTCGCAACCCGGATTGCATTGCGCCGCAGCATGGAAACGGCACGCAGCGTCGTCCCGATCAATCACAAATTTAAATAGGGGCGATTAATGCATTGAATCAACACAGCGTTTCATTTCCCCAATTCAGATTTAACCGATTGGGTGCCGAATGCGGCATTGCAGAATGAAACTGCCGAAGACGGCGCTGCTCCAATGGCAAGCGATGGCGGCTCGTCTGCGCTTGCGCCACCTCGGGCGAGTCAACCCAGCCAGTCGCGAGGCACCAGGTAATCCAGCAGGCGCGCCTCGGCGCTACCCGGGTCGGCCGCATAGCCATACTCCCAGCGTACGCGTGGCGGCAGGCTCATCAGAATGCTCTCGGCGCGCCCGCCGCTCTGCAGCCCGAACAGGGTGCCGCGGTCGTAGACCAGGTTGAACTCCACATAGCGCCCGCGGCGGTATAGCTGGAACTCGCGTTCGCGTTCGCCGAACGCGGTGTCCTTGCGGCGCTCCACGATCGGCATGTAGGCGTCCAGGAACCCATTGCCCACCGCCTGCTGATAGGCGAAGTCGCGCTCGAAGTCCTGGCCCAGGTCGTCGAAGAACAGCCCGCCCACGCCCCGCGTCTCGTTGCGGTGGCGCAGGAAGAAATACTCGTCGCACCAGCGCTTGTGCGCGGCATAACGCTCCTCGCCGAATGGCGCGCAGAGTGCCTGCGCGGTGCGATGCCAGTGCTGCACGTCTGCGTCCACGGGATAGAACGGCGTGAGATCGAAGCCGCCGCCGAACCAGGCCGCGACCACTGCGCCGTCGCGTTCGGCACGGAAGTAACGCACGTTCATGTGCGTGGTCGGTACGTGCGGATTGTGCGGATGGAACACCAGCGACACACCGCAGGCGCGCCAGGTCGCGCCGGCCAGTTCGGGCCGGTGCGCACTGGCCGATGGCGGCAGACGGGTGCCGGACACGTCCGAAAACCCGATACCGGCCTGCTCGAACACCGCGCCATCGCGCAGGATGCGGGTGCGCCCGCCACCGCCTTCCTCGCGTTGCCATAAGTCCTCGGAGAAGCGCGCTCGGCCATCGGCGGCTTCCACCGCGGCGCAGATGCGGTCCTGCAGGTCGGTCAGATAATCGCGTACACGGTCGAATTCGTTCATGACCCAATTCTAAGCGGTGCATCGCAGCCGATGCGCCGACCCGCGCGCGCCCGTTTGTCGCAGGGCGATGCGCCACAGTTGCCAGGTGTCGGGCGCGTAGGGCAAACGCAGGCCGGGACGTCGGCGGCGTATCACCCGCCAGGGCTGGATGGAACGACCGCAGGGCGCTGTGCGCCGACCGCAGGTTCGGTCAACCGAACTCCGCGCGCACCGCAGGCGTACACAGCCGCCAGGCCAGCGCCGCGTGCACGCCGCCGATCGCCAACGCACCAAGGCCCGCCAGCACCAGTGCGATCTGCCGGGTGGCCTGCAGGCGCGCCTGCAGTTGCGGCCACTCCTGGCTGTGCAGCAGTTCGGCCGGCAGCATCGCCTGCACGCCGTCGAACAGCGGTCCGATCAGCGCCAGCCCGGCGAAATTCAGCACGCCGGTGGCGACCAGCACCACCACGAAGCCGATACGTGCCCATTCGCGCCGGTGCAGCAATGCCCAGCTCAACCAGGCGAACAATGCCGACAGCACCGCGCCGAGGACCGACAGCGACATCGCGTGGTCGATCAGCCACTGCCAGGACGACGGCAGGACGATGCCCGCGGGCAAGGCCAGCCTGGCCGCGTCGGGCATCGCCACGAGCATCAGCACCTGGAGCAGGTTGCCCAGCGTGCTGACCACGCCCAGCAGCAGCGACACCCATGCCAGTGGCGTCACCAGGCCGCCGGGGGAGGGGGCATGCGTGGAAGGCGCCGTGCTCATCGCAGCGACGCGATGTGTACCGCCACCGCCGCTTGGCCGGGCGGATCCAGCGACGGCTGCAATTGGGCGTACCAGGCCGCGACGGCGCCGGCCGGCAGACACTGCTGCAACAGCGGAGCGCTGCGTTCGAGAAAGGTCTCCAGGAACGGCAGGCCACGGACATAGAGGAAATGGCTGTCGGTGATCGACATGCCGGCGTAGGCCTCGCGCAGCCATTCCAGATGCGGAAGGGCATGCGCGCCATGGCCGGCGCGGGTTAGCGCGGTGAGAAAGCTGGTGCGTGCGGTGGCCGGCGAGGTGGAACGCTCCTGCGCATTGAGATCGTCGAAGGTCAGCAGCCACTGCTCGCCGCGCGCGATCTCGTCGCACATCACCGACGTGGTGGCCAGCTGCAGCGCGTTGTGCGCGCTCGGCTCCAGTTCGTACAGCGCCAGCCAGTGCGGGTGGGCCTCGGCGTAACGATCCAGTGCGCTCAGGGACAGGGCACACAGGCGCTGCGCATCGGCGCCGCGCTGCAGATGCGGCTGCGCGGCTGCGTAGGCGGCCAGATGCTCGCCACGTTGAAAGGCCGTCAGCGCCGGCTGCAATACGGGATCGATGGGGGGCGCCGATGCTGCGTCGTCGGCCTCTGGCGCAGACGCAAGCGTGGGTTCTGCCCGCTGCGTCGTCGCTGCGGCGGTCTTGCGTCCAAACAAACGGTCCCACAGGCCCATCGCCTCTCCCTCGTGTGCGCCGGGTGGATGGAAGCTGCCGCAAGCCCGACGACGCAACGAGCAGGCGGAGCATCGGTGCAGCCGGGCGTCGCGCCCGTCACTGTACCGCGCTGCGTGCAAGCTTAGAGCGACCTGCGTCCATGCAGGTGAGCGCCGTACAACCGGCGCCTGCCGTCGGGTCGTCGTCGGCCCGGATCCAGGCCCGCCGTCCGGACGGCAGCGTGCACGCAGCGCAGCCGTGGCGGCTGCCGAAGACCTGCCGGCCGCCGCGCGGAACGCCGGCGATACGCCGCAGCGGCTCCGGCGCGCTGGCACCGCACCCGCGCAGTGGCTGCACGCGTGCGGCCACGCGTGCAGTACCTGGCTCAGCGCTGTGGCTTCACCTGTTCGTTGAACAGCTTGAGGATGCGCTTGTACTCGTCCAGCCAGGCATCGGCGCGGGTGAAGCCATGGCGTTCCAGCGGATACGGCGCCACCTGCCAGTTGTCCTTGTGCAGCTCGATCAGCTTCTGGGTCATGTCCACCGAATCCTTGAAGAACACGTTGTCGTCGATCATGCCGTGCGCGATCAGCAGGTGGTCGCGCAGGCCATCGGCGTAGTTGATCGGCGACGAGGTCTTGTAGGCCTGCGGATCCAGCTCGGGGGTGTTGAGGATGTTGGAGGTGTACTCGTGGTTGTACTGCATCCAGTCGCCCACCGGGCGCAGCGCGGCGCCCGCCTTGAACGTGCCGGGGCTGCGGAACAGGGCCATGTAAGTCATGAAACCACCGTAGGAACCGCCGTAGATGCCGGCACGCGTGCGATCGCCCTGCTTGGTGCTCACCAGCCAGTCCAGGCCGTCCAGATAGTCTTCCAGCTCCGGGTGGCCCATGTTGCGATAGATCGCAGTGCGCCAGTTACGGCCATAGCCCTCGGAGGCGCGGTAATCCAGATCCAGCACGATGTAGCCTTGCTGCACCAGCAGGTTGTGGAACATCTGCTCGCGGAAGTAGGGCGTGTAGCGCTGCGACACGTTCTGCAGATAGCCGGCACCGTGCACGAACATCACGATCGGATACTGCTTGCCCGGCTCGGGCGTCTGTGGCCCGTAGTACTTGCCCCAGACGGTGCCGGCGCCGTGTTTGGACGGCACCTGCACGTACTGCGGTGCGATCCACGGCTGCGCCTTGAAGGCCGGCGTGCGCGTATCGGTGAGCACGCTGGCCTGGCCGCCTGCGGCCGGCACCACCGCCAACTGCGGTGGCAGGTAGGCGCCGGAATAACGCACCAGCAGTCGCTGTCCGTCCGGCGACAGGCTGAAGCCTTCCACGCCGTTCAGCGCGGTCACCTCGGTGAGCGCATCGGTGCGTAGATCGAGCTTGCACACCTCGTAGTCGCCCGGCCACTGCTGGTTGCACAGGAAGTACATGCCGCTGCCATCGGCGCTGGGCACCGGCATCGACACTTCCCACTTGCCGCGTGTGCGCTGGCGCGGCTTGCCGTTGCCTTCGATGGTGTACAGCTGGGAATAGCCGGATTCTTCGGACAGCAGCCATAGCGTACGGTTGTCGGGCAACCAGCCGAAATCGTTGAAGTCCCAGTTGATCCAGGCACCATCGCTCAGGCGGTGCCGCGGCTGCAGCTTGGCTGCATCCAGATCCACGCTGGCGATCCAGCGATCCTTGTTGTCCACCGCGCGGATTTCCACCGCCGCGTTGCGGCCGTCGTCGCTCCAGTGCACTGCCGGCCCGCTGCCATCGCCGTCGCTTTCCACGCGCACCGCGCGGTTGCCCTTGAGCGCATCGCGCTTGGCCGCCTTGCGCAGGCTCGCCAGCGGATCGGTGGCGATGCCCGGCAGTTCGTCGAACGCCAGTTGTCGTGCGCTGCCGGCGGCGACATCCACCAGCCACAGCGTGTGCGCAACCGGCGCATTGCGACCCACGCGGGTACGTACCTCCTGGAATTCTTCGTAACCGGATTCGGTGATGTACTTGGGCATCTTGCCGGCCTGGCCTTCCTCGGCGTTCTTGGCCTGGGTGACCACCAGCAGGTGACGGCCGTCCGGCGACAGGGCGCTGTCGACGATCTCCACGTCCTCGCCCAGGTATACCGGCGCGGCGGCGCGAGTGGCATCGGCACGGCGCCAGGCGTCTTCCTGCGTGCGCAGCGCATCGCGCTGTTCGCGATCGCGGCGTAGCGTGGCCAGCGTGGCCAGTTGCTGCTCGCGCAGCACATCGGCCTTGGGTGCAGCGTTGGGGTCGCGCTCGGCCTTGACCACGGCAACCTGCGCGGTGCCGCCATCTGCACGCCAGTGATACCAGTTGTTGCCGGCGCGCCAGATCGCACCACCATCGCTGGCGAACTGCGGGCGCGATTCGACCTCGTTGCTGCGGGTGAGCTGGGTCAGCGCACCGGAACGCAGATCGCGCAGGAAGATATCGCCATTGCGTGCGAACAGCATGCGCTGGCGGGTGGCGTCGTAACTGGGGTTGATCGCATCCAGACCGGCGCGTGCGCTATCGGCCACACGTTCGGCCGCTCCACCGTCGATGCCCTGACGATAGGTGTCGCGGACCGGACTGCCGTTGCGCTTGAGCAGGTACTGCACCTGTTTGCCGTCCCATTGCCACCACGCCTGCTCGACCGATGGTCCGATCCAGTCCGGATCGGCCATCACCTGTTCGATGGTGAGCGGTGCGGCGGACTGCGCATGTGCGGTGGCAGTCAGCAGCAGAAGGGTCAACGGCAGCAATCTGGGCATCGGTAACGACTGGATACAATGAGAGCGGGCAAGCCTAGCAGCTCGTCTGCGCGAGGGGCTTGGGCCACAGGTCATGCGGCGTTGTTCCGAGCATGAACACGATGGAGGAAGGCGAGCGCGACCGTGAGGCATCGCACGTGGAGCACGTCGGCGCAGCATGGTGTGCGCTGTGCAGCGATGCGATGTGCGCAAGGATTCACGCAGGCGCGCTGCCGCAGTCGCATGGCAGGACGCTCCGTTGCTGCAGTTCGCGCCGTTCCGTGGCGTGGACGGTATCGGTGTTCCACTGCGTCGCGTGCATGCGTCGGCAGCGTGGCGCGCGGCCTGTCGGTGCGTGCGCGATGAGGGGCGCCTCCACCGCGTGCTGCTGCCGGAAACCTCCCGACTTGCCAGCGGCCCGGGGGGCGGCCAAGCTAGCGCGCTTTTGCGATCGTCGGTGTCCATGTCCAGCCTGCCCGCTCCCTCGGTTTTTCATCCCATGGCCGTGGGTGCGCCCGGCAGGGCGTTGGCATGGCGTGCCGGGCAGTCGGTGGACCTGGCCACGTTCATCGCGCATGTGCATGGCGTGGCGCAGCAGCTGCCGGATGGGCGTTATGCCGTGAATCTGTGCGAAGACCGCTACCGCTTCATGGTGGCGTTCTACGCCTGCGCGCTGCGCGGGCAGGTGTCGCTGCTGCCGTCCTCGCGCGCGCCGGCCGTGGTCGGCGAAGTGCAGGCGCGTCATGCCCAGACCTATTGCCTGGGCGATCTTCCGCTGGAGCTGGCGCCGCCGCAGTACTGGCAGCTGCCGGCCGAACTCCCGCAGGCCGACGGTCCGATCCCGCAGTTGGCCGACGACGCCTTGGTCGCGATCGGTTTCACTTCCGGCAGCACCGGCAGTCCGCAACCCAATCCCAAGACCTGGGGCAGCTTCCTGACCAGTACGCGGCAGGATCTGGTCGCGCTGCAAAGCCTGTGGGCGCACACCGATGCGGTGCCGCATGTGGTGGCCACGGTACCGCCGCAGCATATGTATGGCATGGAGTTGTCGGTGCTGTTGCCGATGGTGACGGAACTGGCAGTGCATGCCGGGCGCCCGTTCTTCCCGGACGATGTCGCGCGCGCACTGTCGGAGATTCCGGAGCCGCGTGTGCTGGTGACCACGCCGGTGCATCTGCGCGCGCTGGTCGAATCCGGCGTGGTGCTGCCGCCGCTGGTGGGCATCGTCTCGGCGACCGCGCCGTTGGCGCAGGAGATCGCCGCGGCGGCCGAAGCGCGCTTCGGCGGCGAGGTGCGCGAGATGTTCGGCTCCACCGAAACCTGCGTGTTCGCAGTGCGCCGCACTGCACTGGAAGCGGCGTGGACCCCGCTGCCGGGCGTGCGGCTGCAAATGCAGGAGGCCGGCACCCTGGTGCATGCACCGCATCTGGCCAAGCCGGTGTTGCTGGCCGATATGATGGATGTCGGCAGCGACGGGCGCTTCCAGGTGCGCGGGCGGCAGGCCGACCTGCTGGAAATCGCGGGCAAGCGCGCGTCACTGGCCGATCTCACCCGCCGCCTGCTGGCCGTTCCGGGCGTGATCGACGGCATCGTCGTGCAGCTGATGCCCGAATCCGGACAGGCGGTCGGACGCATCGCTGCGTTGGTGGTGGCTCCGGCGCTGGACGAAGCGCAGATCCTTGCCGCCCTGCGCGTCAGCATCGACCCGGTGTTCCTGCCGCGCCGCCTGCGCAGGCTCGCCGCACTCCCGCGTAACGAAACCGGCAAGCTGCCACGCGATGTGGTGCTGGAATTGCTCAACGGCTGAGGCCGACGTGCGGACCGCAGCCGTGGCGCGGCTCGCAGTGCGGTCGGTGCGTTGCGCTGACGCGGGGCGAGTCAACGCCAGCTGCGATCCCGCGCCGGGCAGGTAGTCCACAGATCGGCTTTACGCGCCTCGCCGTGCGAGGCGAGGCGGTGTCAGCCATGCACTCCATCGATCTCCACCGCCAGTTCATCGCGGCAGATCACTGCGTGCAGCAGCAGGCGCGGCACGGCGTGGCCGAAGCGCGCGTCCAGCGCTTGCGCGACCCGTTCCAGGTCGTCGCGCTCGCGCACGTACACCTTCAGGCGGGTGCCGGCGCCGAACCGTGCGGGCAGGGCAGGCACGTGCTGACGCGCGGCGCCGAGCAGGGCGTCGAAGTTGGCGAAGGTTTCTTCCAGCTGCGCCAGCAGCTGTCCGGTGTGCATCGATGCGTGCCCCACGACGGCGGCCGTGCCCGATAGCAGCAGCGGCATGTCGCTGCCGGCCGGCGGCAGCATCGCGCGGGCGAAGCTCGGCGGCTGCGGGCCGTATTGGCGCGGGTAGTTGTAGGCGCTGACCTGGCGCGGATTCTCCAGCGGGGTGCCGGCATCGGCGGCGGCAAGCCAGTAGATCTGGATGACGCGCTCGGCGTCGCAACGGCCCACCGCGGTGGCGGCCGGTAGTTGCGCGGTGTCGAAGGCGCCCAGCCCGCGCGCGCGGCCTACGCAGAACTGGCGGTAGCGCTCACGGTCGCCGCTGCCCAGGGTGATGGCATCCAGATAGTTCCAGATACGCAGCAGGCGCGGGGTCTGGCTGGCGCCGACGAAGGCGGTGATCTGGGCGTAGGCCCTGGCGGCGGCTTCTTCGATCTCCACGTCCTGTTCGTCGATCTCGATCACGCCGAACTGCAGGCGACCGTCGCTGGACCAGGCGATGTCGCCATCGCGTCCGCTGCGCACCGCAGCATCGGTGCGCCACACCTCCAGCACGCGCGCCTGGTGGGGCTGCAACGGCACGCGCAGGTAGCGCGGGTCGTCCAGCCGTGGCGCAGCGTCGCCGAAGCCGAACACCGCCAGTACCTGCGGATCGGCCAGCAGCGTGGCCGGGTCGGTCTGGTCGACATAATCGACCTGCAGGCGTGGGTGGCGCAGTGGCTGGGTGGTGTGGGCCGGGAAAGCGGTCATTGACTGTCTCGTTGCAAGGTGTCGCCGTCGAAACCGAGCCTGGCCTGGCGCCGACGCTGGCGCCACGACTGCCAGGCACGCGGCATCATCGACAAGGTGGTGAGCGCATAGATGGCGCGGAATGCGCGCAGGCGCAGGCGGACGGCGGGGCTGTCGAAGACATCGCCGGCCAGCATCGCCACCACGGCCTGCTCCAGCTGCAGCACGTTCTGCGGCTGCGCGAACAGGCTGCGCATGGTCGGCGAGGTGAAGCGGTAGATGAACCACTTGAATTCATCCACGCCGCGTTTGAGTTCGCGTTGCAACGCGCGCTGCAGCCTGGCTTCGTGCTGTGGCGCGCGCAGCACGGCATCGACCATCGCCGCACCGCGCTCGGCGCTGTGCATGGCCAGGAACACGCCGGAGGAAAACATCGGGTCGACGAAGGTGTAGGCATCGCCCAGCATCAGCCAGCGCGGGCCCGCCATGCGCGTGCATTCGTAAGCGTAATTGCCAGTGGCGTGCACCGGCGCCACGCGCTCGGCTCCGACCATGCGCGCACTCACTTCGGCATTGAGCGCCAGCGTGCGCATCAAAAATCCCTCGCTGTCGCCCTTGCGCGTTTTCATGTACTCCGGATAGCAGACCGCGCCCACGCTCATGATGTCGTCGGGCAGCGGGATCAGCCACATCCAGCCGTGCGCGTGCCGGTAGATGCTGATGTTGCCGGCATCCTCGCCCGGGCGCCGGGTCACACCGCGGAAGTGGCTGAACAACGCGGCCGATTGATGCTTCGCATTGGCGCGTTTGAGCTTGAGCCGGTTGCCCAGGAAGGTGTCGCGGCCGCTGGCGTCGAGCAGGTAGCGCGGGCGGAACTGCTGCACCTGGCCGTCGGCAGTGCGTGCCTGCAGTAACGGCTGTTCGCCATCCAGGTTCACCTGCTCCACCGCGATCTGCTCGCGCGCATCCACGCCCACCGCACGTGCGCGCTTGAACAGCACCTCGTCGAACTGCGCGCGCGGAACCTGGAAGGCGAAATCGGCCTTGGCATCGAGCGCATGTGAAAAGCGAAAGGTGTTGTAGCCGCCGCGATCGTTGGGAAAGTCGGCGCCGCGCTTGAGCACGCCGATGCTGCGCACATGCTCGAGTACGCCCAGGCGTTCGAGGATGGGCATGTTCATCGGCAGCAGCGATTCGCCGATGTGAAAGCGCGGATGCTGGGCCTTTTCGAGCAGGGTCACCGCCCAACCGAGCTCGGCCAGCACGATCGCCGCAGCGCAGCCGGCCGGCCCGCCGCCGACGATCAACACGTCCGGACACTGCGGTCCGGGAGCCGGCCCGGCTGCCGGCATGGCGGTCGGGGTGGGGCGAACAGCTGCGGAAGTCATCCTGGAACGAACCTGCGGCGGGCGAGCGTCATGCAGTCATGATAGCCTGACCGGCGGCCCGGACAGCTGTGCGGGCCGTAGATCCCTTTCATGACCACCGACGCAAGCGCAGGCAATCGCCGGATGCGACGTGGGCCGGACGCGCGGACCCGCCAGGTACGGCAACGCTGCCGACCGGACGCCCCCGCCCGCCACCGCCATCGGCCGCGCACTGCCGGCGCGCTGGTCCTGTCCTGCACCCCTTTACCCTGGAAACCTCTGGATGTCTTCGCAAACCGCTGCCGAACGTGAACTGGCCGAACTCCTGGTCGAAAGCCTGAACCTGGAAGACGTCCAGCCCGCCGACATCGATCCGGAGGCGCCGTTGTTCAACACCGGGCTGGGGCTGGATTCGATCGACGCGCTGGAACTGGCGCTGGCGATCAGCAAGCGCTACGGCTTCCAGCTGCGCTCGGACAACGACGAGAACCGTCGCATCTTCGCGTCGCTGCGCGAGCTGTCGGCGCATGTGCAAGCCAACAAGACCGTCTGAGGCCGCCGCCGCGGCCCCCGGCGAGTCGCCGCCCTGGGTGCTGGGCGTCGGCGTGCTGCTGGCGGTGGCGTATTCGCCGCTGGCGCACTGGGCCAATGCCAGCCATCGCCCCGAACTGGCCGTCGTGGCGGGTGGCCTGCTGGTGCTGATGGTGCTGATCGAACCGATGGTCGCGCGCCGGCCGTGGGCCTGGATCCTGGCGGTGGCCACCCTGGCCGGCCTGGGCGCGTTGTGGCAGTCGCCGCACGCGATGCTGCTGCTGGCCGCACCGCCGGTGGTGTTCACCGGCTGGATCGCCTGGTTCTTCGGGCGTAGCCTGCGGCGCGGGCGTACGCCCTTGATCACGCGCATCGTCGAAGGGCTGTACCGCCAGGCGGACATGCCGATCACGCCTGCACAATACCGCTATACGCGCCGGCTCACCCTGGCCTGGGCCCTGCTGCTGTGTGGCTTGACCCTGGTCAACCTGGCGCTGGGCCTGTGCGCAGAACCCAGCGGCGTGCTGGCGCAACTGGGCCATGCCTCGCCGCTGCCGATCAGCGATGCGCGCGCCTCGTTGTTCGCCAATCTGCTGGCCTATGGGGTGGTGGGCGGCTTCTTCGTCGGGGAGTATCTCTTGCGCGGCCGCTGGTTTCCGCAGCGGCCCTATCGTAATCTGCCCGACTTCATGCGGCAGATGGCGCGGCTCGGGCCGGACTTCTGGCGCGATTTGCTACGCTGACGGCGTGGCCTGAGGGCACCGACGTTCGTGCACAGTTTCGGGGACAAGACAAAAATGCCGCTGGCAAGGATGCCGTCGCGCTTGGCGTGGACCGTATTCAATCTGCTGCAGTTGATCTTTACGCTGGTGTTTACCGCCGGCGGCATCATGTATGCGTTGCTGCTGCTGGTGCTCACCCGCGATGCCGACCGCCTGCTGCGCATGGGCGCCTGGATGTGGGCGCCGGTGCTGTTCCGCGGTGCGGGCGCCCGGGTGATCGTGGAAGGGCGCGAGCGGGTCGACTGGTCCAGGAACTACCTGTTCGTCAGCAACCACCAGTCGATCATCGATATCTGTGCATTGTTCCATGCGTTGCCGGTGCCGCTGCGGTTCCTGCTCAAGGACGAGATGCTCAAGGTGCCGTTCCTGAACTGGTATGCGCGCGCCACCGGCATGTTGTTCCTGGACCGCGACAGCCGCCGGGCCGGCGCGCTGGTGCGCCGCCAGGCGGCCGCGCTGCTGCGCGAAGGCAAACAGTTGTGTCTGTTTCCCGAGGGCACCCGCAGCCGCAGCGGTGCGTTGTTGCCATTCAAGGCCGGGCTGCTGCAGGCCGCTATCGATGCTGGCGTGCAGGTGGTTCCGGTGGCGCTGGACGGGTGCGGCAAGGTGTTGCCGGTGGATGGTGTGTTCAGGGTACGTCCCGGCATCATTCGCGTGCGCATCGGCGCGCCCATCGCGGTGACCGGGCCGGATGCGCCGGATCGCCAGCAACTGACCGAGCAGGCACACAAGGCCGTGGCTGCAATGCTTCAACCCAGGATCTGAGTTCTAAGCTTATGGATTTCGTCGTGCCGCATGATCATCCCTGCCTGCCCGGACACTTTCCGGGGCGTCCGGTGGTGCCTGGCGTGGTCGTGCTCGACCATGTGCTGCAGGCGGTGGAGGCATTGCATGGCCCACGCGTGGCGGCGCGGCTGCCGCAGGTGAAGTTCGTGCAGCCGCTGCTGCCCGGGCAGACCGCTTCGGTCACGCTGGAAGGCGATGGCCCGCGCTGGCGCTTTCGCGTGCAGCGTGCCGAGCAACTGCTGGTCAGCGGCGAACTGGTGGCAGAGGCGGCGGCATGAGCAATCACTGGAAACAGCGACCCGAGGGTGGCGGGCGCTTCGCGCTGTGGCTGATCCGCGGCATCGCACGGCATGCCGGACGGACGGTGGGCCGGGCGCTGCTGTACCCGATCACCCTGTACTTCCTGCTGGTGCGTGCGCCCGAGCGCGCCGCTTCGCGGGCCTATCTGGCACGGGTACTCGGACGCGAGGCCACGCTGCGCGACGTGGCCCGGCACATCCATACGTTCGCCTCCACCATCCTGGACCGGGTGTACATGCTGTGCGGGCAGATGCAGCGCTTCCGCGTGGACATCACCGGCCTGGACCAGCTGCATACGCAGATGGATCGCGGCCGCGGCGTGCTGATCTTCGGTTCGCATCTGGGCAGTTTCGACGCGCTGCGCGTGCTGGCCACCGAGCGCCCGGACGTGCAGGTCAAGGTGGTCCTGGACAAGGCGCACAACCGCGCCATGACCGACCTGCTGGGCGCGCTGAACCCGCAGCTGGCGGCCAACATCATCGACGCCGGGATGGACGCCACCTCGATCGTCATGGCGATCAAGCAGGCCACCGACGCCGGTGCGCTGGTGGCGTTGCTGATCGACCGCCCGCGCGAGGGCGACCCGGCCCTGCCGGCAACCTTCCTCGGCCGTAACGCGATGTTCCCGACCTCGCCGTGGCTGATCGCCGCTGCGCTCAAGGTCCCGGTGGTGCTGGCGTTCGGCCTGTATCGCGGCGGCAACCATTACGAGCTGGCATTCGAGACCTTCAGCGAAGGCCTGGATCTGCCGCGCCGCCAGCGCGCGCCGGTGCTGGCGGTACTCATGCGCGATTACGCTGCCAGGCTGGAACATTACACGCGCTACGCGCCGTACAACTGGTTCAACTTCTACGATTTCTGGAACACCCATCATGCCGATGCGCCGCACCCTGCCGTGGATGCTGACACTGCTGTTCAGCGCCGCACCGCTATGCGCCGCACCGCCTGAAGCGTTGGACGTGGGCCAGGTGCTGCAGCGCCTGGCGCGCCCGGCCCCGGTCAGTACCGAGTTCGTCGAACTGCGTGGCTCGGCGCTGCTGAAGACGCCGCTGCGCGTGCAGGGCCATTACCGCCGCCCGGATGCGCAGACATTGGTGCGCGAGGTCAGCGCGCCGTACCGCGAAACCACCACCCTGCAGGGCGATGAAGGCGTGCTGGAGCGCGAAGGCAAGCCGCCGCGCCGCTTTTCGTTGCGCCGCGTGCCCGAGCTGGCCGGGCTGAAATCCGGCTTCGGCGCGTTGCTGGCCGGCGACCGCGCGCTGCTGGAACAGCAGTACCGCGTCAGCGGTCAGGGCCGCATGCAGGCGTGGCAGCTGACGCTGCAGCCCAAGGACGCGGCGGTGGCCAGGCAGGTGCGCGAGCTGCGCCTGTATGGCCGCAACGACGAGCTGCGCTGCATCGAGAGCGTGCCGGTAAAGGGCGATGTGCAGCGCACGCTGCTGGCTGGCGCTGCACGCGAGGCGGCCAGTGTCACCGACGCGACGGCACTGACCACGCTGTGCCACGGCGCGGGCGCGTGAGCCGATCCGATGCAATGCCGACAGCGACGCTGCCGTTTGCCGCGTGCGCGGCCGTCGGAGATCTGATCGTCGTCGCAGGGCTGCGGCATGCGATTTGAATTGACCGCCAACCGTCGTATCGGTCTGGCGCTGCTGTGGTTGGCGGTGCTGGGCGTGGCCGGACTGTGGCTGAGCGACACGCTCAAGGTGTCCGGCGATCTGCGCAAGTTCATGCCCGCCCTCAGCAAAGGCAACGCACCGCTGCAGCCCGATGCCGCGCGCGCGGCCGGTGGACGTTCGGCCGCAAGTGCAGGACATGCATCCCATGGCGTTTGAATTGACCGCCAACCGTCGTATCGGTCTGGCGCTGCTGTGGTTGGCGGTGCTGGGCGTGGCCGGACTGTGGCTGAGCGACACGCTCAAGGTGTCCGGCGATCTGCGCAAGTTCATGCCCGCCCCGCGCACGCCAGCGCAGAAGTTGTTGATCGAAGAACTGGGCGAAGGCCCGGGCTCGCGGCTGCTGCTGATGGCCTTGTCCGGCAGCGATCCGGCCACCCTGGCCGCGCAGTCGCAGCAGTTGCGTCAGACCCTGGCGGCGCAGCCGGCGCTATTCGAACTGGTCGGCAATGGTGGCAGCGCGGGACTGGAGGCGATTCCGGAACGCTTGCTGCCCTATCGCTACCTGCTCAGCGACAGCTTCGACAAGACTCCGCTCGACGCCTCGGCGCTGGAAGCGGCCCTGCAGGCGCGCGTGCAGGACCTGGGCTCGCCGGCGGCGGCGATGGTGGAGCCACTGCTGCCGCGCGACCCCACGCTGGAAGTGCTGCACCTGGCCGAGACGCTGCAGCCGGCGGCCGCGCCGCAGCTGCGCAACGAGGTGTGGTTCGATCGTGCCGGCACCTCGGCGCTGTTGATCGTGCAAACGCGCGCAGCCGGGTTCGACCCCACCGGGCAGCAGCTGGCCTACGATGCAGTGCAGGCCGCGTTCGCCAAGGTCGCGCAGGGCAGCAGCACGCAGCTGACGCTTACCGGACCAGGCGCGTTTGCGGTGGAGATCACCGCGCGCACCCAGGGCGAGGCGCAATGGATCGGCACGCTGGACACGGTGGGGCTGGTGCTGTTGCTGCTGGTGGCCTACCGCAGCTGGAAGATTCCGGTGCTCGGCGTGCTGCCGCTGGCCAGCGCCGGCCTGGCCGGCCTTGGTGCGGTGGCGCTGCTGTTCGAGGGCGTGCATGGCATCACCGTGGCCTTCGGCTTCACCTTGATCGGCGTGGTACAGGACTATCCGATCCACCTGTTCAGCCATCAGCGCCCCGGACTGGAGCCGCGCGCCAATGCACGGCACCTGTGGCCCACCTTGGCCACCGGCGTGGTCTCCACCTGCATCGCCTACGTGACCTTCCTGTTCTCCGGCGTCGATGGGTTGCGGCAGCTGGCGGTCTTCACCATTGCCGGGCTGGCGACGGCCGCCATCACCACCCGCTGGCTGCTGCCATGGTTGATCGATCCAGCGCCGCGCGACCATGCCGATTCGCGCCTGCTGGCCATGCTGTGGCGTGGCATCGCACGGCTGCCGCGGCCGCGGATCAGCCTGGCGGTGACCGCGCTGATCGGCATCGCGGTGATCGCATTCGCGCCAGGCCCGTTCTGGCAGAACGATCTGTCCAAGCTCACGCCGGTACCGCCCAAGGCGCTGGCACAGGACACCCATCTGCGTCAGGAACTGGGTGCACCGGATGTGCGCTACGTGCTCGCACTGCCGGCCGCCAGCGATGAGGCCGCGCTGCAGGCCAGCGAGCGGTTGCGGCCACGCCTGGACGCACTGGTGCGCAATGGCGCGCTGACCGGCTACGACATGGCCGCGCGGTATCTGCCCAGCGCCAGGACCCAGCGTGCGCGTCAGGCGGCATTGCCGGATGCCACGCAGGCGCGCGCCATGACCGAGCAGGCGGTGGCAGCCACACCGTTCCGCGGCGACGCGTTTGCAGCCTTCCTGCAGGATCTGGACGCGGCCAGGCGTGCCGCGCCGCTGCTGCCCAGGGACCTGTCCGGCTCGCCGCTGGCCACCTCGGTCGGTGGCCTGTTGCTGAGCCATGGCGATCGCAGCACCGCGCTGGTGTCGTTGACCGGCCTGCACGATCCGGCGGTGCTGGCAACGGCGGTGCGGGGCAGCGGGGCGCAGCTGTTGGATCTGAAGGACGCCTCCGAATCGCTGGTGGCCGCCTACCGCGGCCGCGTGCTCGGCGCGCTGGTGTTGGCCGCGTTGCTGCTGGCGGCGACGGTGGCGATCGCGCTGCGCAGCCCGCGCCGCATCGCGCGCGTGCTGCTGCCGATGGCGCTGACCACGGTGCTGATCCTGGCCATCCTGCGCGGCAGCGGCGTGGAGCTCAACCTGTTCCATCTGATCGCGCTCATCCTGGCCGCAGGCCTGGGCCTGGATTACGCGCTGTTCTTCGACCACGCTGGCGACGACCACGCCGACCAGTTGCGCACGCTGCATGCCTTGATCGTATGCAGCCTGATGACGCTGCTGGTGTTCGCGTTGCTGGCCGCCTCCAGCATTCCGGTGCTGCGCGCGATCGGCAGCACGGTGGCGCTGGGTGTGCTGTTCAATTTCATTCTGGCCTTGCTGGTGTCGCGCGAACCGACGCTGGAACGCCTGGCCAACGGAGAGCCGCATGCAGGGACGTGACGCGATTGCCGCCTTGATTCCGCACCAGGGCAGCATGTGCCTGTGGGAAGCGGTGGTCGAATGGGACGCGCAGCGCATCGTGCTGTGCAGCCACGCCCATCGCAGCGACACACATCCGTTGCGTTGCAACGGGCGCCTGCGCGCGCTGCACCTGTGCGAATACGGCGCGCAGGCGATGGCGGTGCACGGCGGTCTGCTGGGCCGTGCCTCGGGCAGGCCGGTGCGTCCGGGCATGCTGGTGGCCCTGCGCGGCGTGGAACTGCAGGTGGCCTATCTGGAGCAGCTGCCCGACGCGATCGTGTGCGAAGCGCAGGTGTTGATGCAGGGCGAGGACAGCCAGCAGTACAGTTTTCGCCTGAGCCACGGCGAGCAGCTGCTGGCCGAAGGCCGTGCCACGGTCATGCTGGGCGCCGCCTGAGGCCTGCGCTCAGGGATTGACGGGTGTCTTCGCCGCGATCAGCGCGCTCAGATTGCCGACGCCGGGCAGGCGATGCGCATACAGCCGCGCGATGTCGCCGCCGCTGTGCAGATGCTCGAAATGCTCCAGACCGATCGACAGGAATTCCGCACTGCCATCGTGCGGCATCTTGATCTCGCCGACTTCGAGTGCCTTCAAGGCGCTGATCCAATGGAAGGACTGGCCAGCGTCTTCGCGATTGAAATAAGCGTACCAGACCGGAATGCGGAACAGCCGCTCGAACGCCACCGCGCGTCTGAGTTCATCCTCATAGGGCAGGCTGTAGCAGGTGTTCTTGTACCTGTTGCGGTTCTTGACGTCGATGGCGATCAAGCCGATCGACTCCAGCAGCAGCAGGAAATCCGGCCGTTTGACCGCTGTGCCGAACAACGGTGCGAAGGTCTCCGGCGCCTGGCAGATGGCTACATAACTGAAGCCATGTAACTGCAGCCACGCGTTCATCGCATCCTCGCCCTGCTTGCCCAGTTCGATCAGGGTCACTGCGCTCATGTGGTGCCGCTCCTTGTCGCCGCGCACGATCGCGCATGTCGAAACGCTAGCAATCCGACGCGATGGCGCTCAAGCGCCCATTGTCCGATGTGCGGCCTGGTCGAGAAAATGCGCCACCTCCGCGTGCTTCGATGCGCGTGCCTGTCTGCGCGCAGGCGGGTTGGTCTACGATAACGCTCCCACCCTGCGCATGCGGTCCTTGCCTTATGAACCCAGTTGCACGACGCGCCATCGTCACCGGCGGCAGCGGCGATCTTGGCGGCGCCATCTGCCATCAGCTGGCCGCGCAGGGCCGGCATGTGATCGTGCACGCCAACCGCAATCTGGCGCGTGCCGAAGCGGTGGTGGCGGCGATCCTCGCCGCTGGCGGCAGCGCCGAAGCGGTGGCCTTCGACGTGGCCGATGCGCAGGCCGCAACCGCTGCGTTGGAGTCCTTGCTGGCCGTCGGCCCGATCCAGATCGTGGTCAACAACGCGGGCATCCACGACGACGCACCGATGGCGGGCATGAACGCGCAGCAATGGCATCGGGTCATCGATGTGTCGCTGCACGGCTTCTTCAACGTCACCCAACCGCTGCTGTTGCCGATGGCGCGCACGCGCTGGGGCCGTATCGTCAGCGTATCGTCGGTGGCCGCGGTGCTGGGCAATCGCGGGCAGACCAACTACGCCGCGGCCAAGGCGGCGTTGCACGGCGCCAGCAAATCGTTGTCGCGCGAGATGGCCAGCCGCGGCATCGCGGTCAATGTCGTGGCGCCGGGCGTGATCGAAGGCGAAATGGTCGGCGAGAGTTTCGCCCCGGACGTCATCAAGCAACTGGTGCCGGCCGGACGCGTGGGTAAGCCCGATGAAGTGGCCGCGCTGGTGGCGTTTCTGTGTTCGGAGTCCGCCGGTTACATCAATGGCCAGGTCATCGGCATCAATGGCGGGATGGGCTGAGGGCGGCTGACAAACGCAGGCGCCTGGCGCTTGCCCACCATCGCAGGACACGCTGCAAGTACGTGCATGTAGCTCCTTGGCGGCAGCCATGCCGCCAAGGATCCCGCGACGGTGAGCAGATAAGGACCAGTGGAGATGGTCGTGCGCAGAGGCTTCAACAAGCAGCCGGCAAGCTGGTGACTTGGCATCTTCGGAAAACCACCAACCAACCGTCTGGCGTGGTGTCCTCGCCGATTGCGGGACCGTGTGGCGGCATGGATGCCGCCACTGAGCCTACATGGACGTACTTGCGGCGTGTCCCGCGAGCGGTGAGGGCGCCGCGCCCTCGACCAGACTCGAAGATGGCCAAGTGATCGCGCCACGCACAGTGCAGGCGTCTCGACCTGTTTGCTCAATACCGGCAGATCAGGTGGAGAGCGGATCACCTGCGCCTTTGCTGCAGAGCCCTTGCCCGCCCACCATCGCGGGACACGCTGCAAGTACATCCATGTAAGCTCCTTGGCGGTATCCATGCCGCCAAGGGGACCGCGCCGGTGAGCGGGCAAGGACCGGTCGAGATGGTCGATGTGCATGATTGCCAGCGGAGCATGCCGACGTCGCTGCTGGTCTGTTTGACTTTCTTGACCAGATCGCAGTTGCTCACACCACATGGGAGTCGAGCAAGTGCGTATCGAGCACGTAGCTGCGCATCGGCGCGTTCGCTACACCTCACGCCGCATCGGCATACCACGGGGCAGTCAGGATCGCCTCGCCGCTGGCATCGGCGGTCAGCGCGTCCAGGCCGTGGTCGGGCAGGTCCGGGTGGCGCTGGCGGGCCTGCTGCAGGATCTCGCGGGCCAGCACCGCCATCTGCGCGACATTGCCGTGGATGCGGGCCACGAACGCCTCGTCGTCGAGGCTGTCGTTCAAGGCGCCATTGAGTGCGTTGAACCAGCCGATCAGATACTGATCCAGCAGGCGGCCGGTGCCGGTGGTGATGCCCTGGGCGGTGTTGCGCGCGCCCCAGTCATGCAGCACGCGTTGCATGGCCAGGTTCATGTCGCGCGCGTGGAAGAAATCCGCCTTCATGCGCGCCAGCAGGCTCAGGTTGGCGATGCGCCCGGCGCAGAACAGCGGCGCCAGCAGCGACCAGTAATAGGTGTAATCCCAGATCACCTTGACCGGCATGACCTGCTCGTCGCCGAACAAGGCGTATTGGTCCTGGTACAGGGTCAGGGTGTTTTCGTAGAACGAGAAATACAGCTGCTGATACAGCTCCGCGTACTGGCTGAGCGATTTGCCAGCACGGTCTCGGCCGATCAGTTCGCAAATGTAGGTGTTGGAAATGGCAATGAAGTCGCTGCCGGGCGAATAGAACGGATCCAGGAACAGTCCCGCCTCTCCGGTGAGCGCCCAGCGCTGTGCGGAAAACACCTGCTTGCAGCCGTAGGAGAAATTGCGCAGGAACAGAAAGTCCTGCAGCCGGTAATCGGCGCCATCGAGCGTGGCGGCCACCTGCGGTTGATGCAGGCGCAGCCAGTCCATGGCCTTGTCGTGGGTGTTCATGGTCTCCAGCGGATGCATCGCGGCATCGCAGACGATGCCCAGCGAATGCGCGCCCGAGGACAGCGGAATCAGCCAGAACCAGTAGCCCGGCCCGCACATGTGATTGGTCGAACGCCAGCGGTCCGGGGGAGTGCAGCGCTGCAGCCAGTTGCTGTCCTGCGACCAGCCGTTGGGGTCGATCAGGCCTTCCACACGCCACCACACCGCGTTGGCGTTGTGCGCATTGTCCTGCGCCAGGCCGAGCTTGCGCTTGAGCAGGCCGGCGCGGCCGCTGGCGTCCACCACCCAGCGTGCGCTCAGCGCGCCGGGCGCGCCGCTACGCTCGTAACGTACCGCATGATCGGCGTCGTCCTCGGCCAGGTCCACGCCCTTGACGGTGCAGTCATCGAGGAAGGCGATGCCGTGCGCGCGTGCGCGCTCGCCAAGGAAGTTTTCGAAGCGGCCGCGGTCGATCTGCCACGACGGCGTCGGCAGGATCTTGCTCACGCCCAGCTCGGTGCAACGGTCGATGTCTTCGCGCTTGTCGGAGAAGAAGAAGCGGAACCCGAACTTGCGGATCTGTTCGGTCTCCAGGTGCTCGCGCAGGCCCAGCACGTCGGCGAAATAATGCGCGCCGATCTCCACCGTGGATTCGCCCACCTTGAATGCGGCTTCGCGTACCGGATGCACGCGCCGTTCCAGCACGGTGATGGCAAGGTCCGGATCGCGTTGTTTCAACTGCAGGGCCAGGCTCAGGCCGGCCAGGCCACCGCCGGTGATGACGACATCGGCACGCTGTGCATTCATGGGGAGTGGTTGTTGTTGGTGACCCTCGGCACAGTAGCAAATTCGCCGTCGGCGTCGTCGACGATGACCGGATTGGCACGCACGCGGCGATACTCGCGCCAGACGTGGCCATAGGCCCACACCTGCCTGACCACGTGCGAGGTGATGTTCCACAGATCTCGCACCAGCCGGAAATGGCTCTTGCGGAAGGTGCCGGGCGCGCTGCCGGCATAGCGGGTCTCGATCGGCACTGCCACTACCCGCGCACCGGCCTGGCGGGCGGCGGAGATCAGCAACTGTGCTTCGAACACGAAGCCTTCGCCGGGCACGTTCGGAAGGGTGAACACCGAGGCCGGATACAGCCGTTGACCGCTCTGGCTGTCCACCAGCCGGAAACCGCAGCCCCAGGCGATGCCCCAGTCGCCGAAGTCGTTGCCGATGCGGCGGATGGTGGGCTGGGTGGCGCGTTTGCGCATGCGCGCACCGATGATCACGCAGCCTGGGTGGCGGTTGGCCGCGGCCAACAGACGTGGGAAATCGGCCGCCTTGTGCTGGCCGTCGCCGTCCATCGTCATCACTGCGCGCATGCCCAACTGCTGGGCCTTGGCAAAGCCACTGCGCAGGGCGGCACCCTTGCCCATGCGGTGCGGATGGCGGAGCAGCGTCACCGGCAGGCCGGCGATGCATTCGGCAGTGCCATCGTCGGAACCGTCGTCGATCACGATGACGTTCGGGCAATGGGTCAACGCGTCGGTGACCACCTCGTGGATGCGCAGCGCCTCGTTCAGGGCCGGCACCAGGATGGCGGTGTCTTCGCGGGTCAGCGGCAGCCGGCTCATCGTTGAAGCTCGATGCGCAGGACGCGGCCTGGACCGGCATATAGCGCCACGCTGTCGCCGCTGCCGGCCAGCAGTTCGAACAACGGCAGCATCGGCGCCATCGCATTGTGGGCGGCGTGCCGGGACAGCGGGGCGTCGCCGGGCGACGGAACGCCATCGTCCAGCCGCGCGTGCAGCTGCGGCTTGCCCGGTTGACCGGGCGAGCCGAGCACCAGGGCGCCGCCGAGCAGGCCCTGGCTGGGTGCGATCCGGCCGAGCGGCCCGACCGAGCGCGCGTCGTAGCCGGCCAGCAGCACCGCCTGCACGCCGGAGGCGAGCTGCACCAGCGCTTCCAGCAGGCCTTGCGCGAAGCTGGCGTTGGACGCGCTGATCGCGGTGGCCGGCGTCATCGCGCCGGTACCGATGGTCCAGTAGCCGGCGGCGGCGTTGTGCACCGAGTTGTGGAACTTGGTCGGCGAGATCGCCAGCGGGTCGCTGGCCAGGGTGGTGCACATGTAATCGGTGATGGCCAGATCGCCATGGGTGGAGGTGAATACCGACGGCAGGCTGGCCGGGTCGCGAGCAGCGGCGGTGCAGGCGGCCAGCGCTGCCTCCAGCGATACCGCCACCGTATCCGGTGCGCGGCGACGCTCGTTTGCGGCCAGCAGCTGCGGCGCCGGGCGAGCCGGCGTTTCCTGCGTCGCGGCCCCGTGCACGAAGGCCTGCGCCGCGTCCCAGTTGGGCAGGCCCTGGGTCCAGAAACCGATGCCTTCGATGGTGGCGGCGAGCATCAGCGTGCCCGCCCGAACAGCAGCGAGCAGTTGTTGCCGCCAAAGCCGAAGGAATTGTTCATGGCGTAGTCGATCCGGGCATGGGCGTTGTCGAAGCGGATCTGCGGTCCGCAGGCGGGGTCGGGCAGTTCGCTGTTGAGCGTGCCCGGCAGCAGACCGTCGCGCAGCGCCAGCAGCGCGATCACCGATTCGACGATGCCGGCCGCGCCCAGGGTGTGGCCGGTCCAGGCCTTGGTGGAACTGGCGTGCAGGGTGTCGGGAAAGATCGCCGCCACCGCCGCCGCCTCCACACTGTCGTTGGCCGGCGTGGCGGTGCCGTGCAGGTTCAGATACCCCACCGCGGCCGGCGCCAGGCCGGCGCGTTCGAGTGCGCCGCGCATCGCCAGCTGCGCACCCAGGCCCTGCGGGTGCGGGGCGGACATGTGGTGTGCGTCGCTGGATTCGCCATAACCGTACAGCCACAACGCGGCGTCCGGTGCGGCGGCGGTGCGTTCGACCAGTGCAAAACCGCCGGCTTCGCCCAGGCTGAGGCCGACCCGGCGCGCATCGAACGGCTGGCACGGTTCCGGTGCCACCACCTGCAGGGAGTTGAAGCCGAACAGCACGCTGCCGCACAAGGTGTCCACGCCGCCGACCAGCGCCGCATCGATCACCCCGGCCTCGATCAGCCGCGCGGCCTGGGCGAACACCTTGGCGCTGGACGAACAGGCGGTGGCCACGGTCACCGCGGGGCCGCGCAGGCCGGTGGCGTGCTGTACGAAGTCGCCCAGCGAATGCGGGGTGTGCACGATCGGGCGTTCCAGATCCGGCGGGAAGCGCGTGCCATCGGCGTCTTCGACCAGCCGCGTGTACGCCTCTTCGCTGGCGCCGATGCTGGAGGTGGAGGTGCCGATGATCACCGCCACGCGCTCGGCGCCGTAGCGCTGCGCGGCGGCCTGCGCCGCTTCCAATAGACCGTCCTGCTGCAGTGCCAGCCAGGCCAGGCGGTTGTTGCGGCAGTCCCAGCCTTGCAGCGCATCGGGCAGGACCACGTCTTCCACGCCATCGACGCGGCCAATCCAGCACGGCAGCGGTTGCGGTCCGAAATCGTTGCGGCGCAGGCCGCTGCGGCGCGCCTGCAATGCAGCGGCCTGGGCCGCGAGCCCGGCGCCGAGCGCGGTGGTGGAGGTATAGGCGGTGACGGCGACCGGGGCCATCGGGGACGGATGTTGCGCTTGGCTCACGGTGGTCTGGCTGGCAAAAAGTGCTGGCAGTATATCGGTGGTATGCGCATGTCCCAGCGCCGGCACGACTGAACGCGTCGGTCATGTGGCTGACGCGGCTGGAGTTTTTCGCATCGGCCGCGCTTTCGCCATGGCCGCAATTGGGACACAATCGACGCGACCTACCGCTCTTCGAGCGCGATCACGCGCGCATGCACGCCTACGTCTACAAAAGCCAACGCAAGCAGGACACCTTCGTCTACCTCGCCACTCGCGACGATTTCGCCGGCCTTCCTGCTGCCGTGCACGCGCAGCTGGCGCCGTTCGCCTTCGTGCTGGAGGTGGCGTTGACGCCGGAGCGCCGGCTGGCGCAGGCCGATGCCGCCACGGTGCGCGAGGCGCTGGGCAAACATGGCTTCTACCTGCAGCTGCCCAAGACCGTGGTGCTGGCGGGCGAGTGCGACCATGACTGATCCGCAACGCGCTGCGCGCCTGCGCACCGTCGCGCTGGCGGGTGCGGCCGGCGTGGCATTGACGCTGTTGGGCGGACTGGGCGGTGGCCTTGCCGCGCTGAGCCTGTGGCTGGCCCAGCCGGCCTTCGCGCTGGCGGTGTCGTGGGCGCGCGGGACACGTGCGCTGCCGGCGCAGCCGCGCGCCATCGCGCAGGCGCTGCCGCCGCTGCTGGCGATCTGGGGCGTGGGCCTGCTGGCGCTGGCCGCATTGATCAGCTGGCCGCTGACCGCCCTGCGCGACAGCGGCAGCCTGGCCGCTGCGCTGGCCTTGAGCGTGGCGATCAGCGCCGCGCTGTTGGGCCTGTGGCGAACCTGGCCGTTGTGGGGCGAGGTGGAACGCGACGGCGGCGCACTGGCGCCACGCTGGCACGCCTTGGCCACCCAGGAACTGCATGCCTGGCGCGGCCTGCTGGCCGCGGCGCTGGTCCTGGCGATGTGCACGCTGTGCGCGACCCTGGCCTGGCCGGGTGGCGTCTCCGACGGTCTGCGCTGGGGCCTGGCGATCGCCGCCTGCCTGGCGTTGCCGGCCGCCCATCTGCTGTTGCAGCGGACCGCCGCGCCGGCACGTAGTGCTGCACCGGCCGCTCCGCAGGCCGCCGATTTCTTCAACGAAGCGGCGGCCGAACCGCGCCCGCTGGAGCCGGTGGCACGGCATCAGCTGGTGCCCGAGCTGTTCGAGGCCGCGCGTAGCGGCCGGGTGGACCGCGCCCTGCAACTGCTCGACGCCGGCGCCGACCCGCAGGCGCTGCCATTGCCGGAATGGCGCGACCAGCGCAGCCTGCCGGCGCTGGCCGCCGTGCTGCCGGATCTGCGCCTGCTGCGCGAACTGATCGTGCGCCGCGTGGACGTCAACCAGCCGCATCGCGGCATGACCCCGTTGCTGGCGGCCACCCGCGACAGCTGGCATGGCCGTCCGGATGCGGTGATGACGCTGCTGGCCAATGGCGCCGACCCGCGCGCCAGCGACAACGACGGCAATACCCCGCTGCACCACGCGGTGCGCAGCTCCGATCCGGGCGTGGCCGCGCTGCTGCGCGATGCCGCCGCCGAGCTGGACGCGCTCAACCACGACGGCCACTCGCCATTGGCGATGGCCTGCCAGGTCGGCAACTGGCGGTTGGCGAAGTTCCTGCTGGAGCGCGGTGCGCAGTCCGAACCGGAGGGTGGCGCGCCGGTACTGCTGGCCGCGGCCGGCACCGAAGAGGACGATCCGGCCGGCGTGCAGTTGCTGCTCAAGCACAAGGCGCGCGTGGATGCGCGCGACCGCCAGCGCCGCAGCGCCCTGCACGAAGCCGCGCTGGCCGGCCACGGCGACATCGTCGAAGCGCTGCTGTCGGCCGGCGCCAATCTGGAAGCGCGCGATCTGCTCGGCCGCACCCCGTGGCTGGATGCCGCCCGCCAGGCGCGCAGTGCGGTGCTGGAGCGCCTGGTGGCGCGCAAGGCCGACGTGCTGGCCATCGATGGCGAAGGCCGCAACGCGGTGATGCTGGCCTGCGCCGCCGACAGCGTGTCGCCGGCCTTGATCCGCCGCCTGCTCGACCTGCAGGTACCGGCCGCCGCTGTCGATGCGCACGGCCGCCGTGCGGTGGACGTGGCCGCCGAAGCCGGGCGCTGGGCGATCGTGCAATTGCTCGACCCCGCCTACCCGCTGCCGGCGGCGGTCAGCGATGCGCCGGGCGACACGCCGGGCGTCGCCGTGCTGCCCGACCGCCCGCCGCTGGTGCTGCTGCGCGAAGGTCTGCAGTTCGGCCAGCGCGACGGACTGAACGCCCTGGCCCGGCTGTGCGGCCCGGAAGAACTGGGCGGCCTGCTGCACGATGTGCATGTGGCCTTGAACGCCGAGGCGGTGGATTGGTTGCTGCGTCACGGCGCCGATGCCGAAGTGCGCGACGCCTGCGGCGATGTGCCGATGTTCGCGCTGCTGTCGCGCGGGGTGGAGGCGGTACCGGCCCTGCAGGTGCTGCTGCGCCACGGGGTGTCGCCGGCTGGCGCGGGCGGCCTGACCCGGCTGCTCAGCGCCTGCGTCCAGCACGATGCCGCCTCGCGTGGGCTGGAACAGTTCGCGCTGGAGTTGCTCGAGCGTGGCGCCGATCCGTTCGCCCCCTCGGCCGCCGGTGACCCGCCGCTGTCGCTGGCGGTACGCCTGGGTTGGCTGCGCCTGCAGCAGTGGTTGCTGGAACACGGCGTGGACCGCGAGGCGCGCGACAGCCATGGCATGACCGCGCTGCACCTGGCCACCGCGCTGGGCCGCGAGGCCGCGCTGAAACTGCTGGTCACGCAGGGCGCCTCGCCGGACGCACGCGCCGCCGACGGGCAGACGCCGTTGGGCGTGGCGCTGTCGATCGGGCGGCGCGATCTGGCCGACTGGCTGGACTGGCGGATCTGGCCACTCCCGCGTCGCGCACTGCGCGAGGCCGATCTGCCAGCTGCGGCGATGACCGGCGACACCGACGCGGTGCGTCGCCTGATCGATCTCGGCCTCACCGTCGATGCGGTGGATGCGCAAGGCTGCACCGCGCTGCTGCGCGCGGCCGGCGGCGGTCACCTCGGCGTGGCGAGCCATCTGCTCGGCCGTGGCGCCGATCCCCAGCGCGCTGCCCATAGCGGGGCCACCCCGCTGTCGGCGGCGGTGAGCATGCGTCAGACCGAGATCGTGGCGGCCCTGCTGCAGGCCGGCGCGCAGATCGAGCATCGCCTGCCGGGCGGGGTCACCGTGCTGATGCTGGCCTGCGCCCTGGGCCTGCCGGATATCGTGGCGCGTCTGCTCACCGCCGCGGCCGATGTGCACGCCACCGACGACCAGGGGCTGGCACCGCTGCATTGCGCCGCGCTATACGGTTTCACCGCACGCGATACCACCCGCCTGCTGGCCTTGCTGGACACGCTGCTGCTGGCCGGTGCCGACCCCGAACACCTGGCCGGCGGCCGGGTCAGCCCGCTGCTGCTGTTGTTGGGTGCGCGCGCCGAACCGGGCACCGCCTGCGACGAGAAAGTGGTGTTGGCCGGGGTCGAGCGCCTGCTCGACGAAGACGTCTCGCTGGAGGTGGCCGACCAGCGCGGCTTCGGCCCGCTGCATCTGGCTGCGCTGCACGGGCTGCCGCTACTGGTACAGCGCCTGCTGCGTGCCGGCGCCGACGCCGACCGGCGCGATGCGCTCAACCGCACCCCTCGCGAGATCGCCATCATGCGCGGCTTCATCGATGTGGCCGGCCAGTTCGAACCGGCGTTGCCGGGGGTCTCCTCGATGGCGCGCTTCCTGCGCGAAGGCCGCTGAGCCGGCGCGGCGGCGCCCCGTTGCGGGTGCTGTTCGTCTGCAGCCGCAACCGCCTGCGCAGCCCCACCGCCGAACGCGTGTTCGCCGACTGGCCCGGCGTGCAGACCGCGTCGGCCGGGCTGGCCGCCGATGCCGAGCTGCAGGTCACTCCCGAATTGCTGCACCAGGCCGATCTGGTGCTGGTGATGGAGCGCCGCCACCTGCAGCTGCTGCGCAGGCGCTTCGCCGCGCACCTGCGTCACTGCCGCGTGGTGTGCCTGCAGATTCCCGACGACGACGCCTACATGGACCCGGCACTGATCCGCCGGCTGGAACACACGGTGCCACCGCTGCTGCGTTGACCGGGCGGCTCGTAACCTGATCCAGACACCGCGCATGCAAGACTGGTGGTTCTTTCGCAGGAAGGAAGCCTCCCGACGATGAGCGTGCGTATCGAGGACCACGCCATGCTGGGCAACTGCCACAGCGCGGCCCTGGTCGACCACCGCGGCACCATCGCCTGGCTGTGTCTGCCAAGGTTCGACTCCGATGCGGTCTTCGCCTCGCTGCTGGGCGACGAGCAACACGGGCAATGGGCGCTGGCGCCCACCGCCGACTACCGCAGCGAACGCGCCTACGAGGACGACAGCCTGGTGCTGTGCACGCGGTTGATCACCGACAGCGGCACCGTGGAACTGGTCGACTTCATGGCGGCCAGCGAGAACGGCGAGATCCACCAGCATGTGGTGCGCATCGTGCGCTGCGTGCAGGGCGAGGTAGCGATGCACATGCGGTTGACCCTGCGCTTCAACTACGGCCGCACCGTGCCATGGGTGACGCGGATCGTCGACGGCATCCGCGCCATCGCCGGGCCCGACCAGCTCGCCCTGCGCTCGCCGCAGGAGCTGCATGGCCAGGACCTGGGAACCGAGGCAGATTTCACCCTGCGCGCCGGCCAGAGCACCTGGTTCGTGCTCAGCCACGGCGCCTCGCACCTGCCCGCTCCGCCGCCGATCGATCCGCAGCAGGCGCTGCACGCCACCACTGCGTTCTGGCACGGCTGGGCGCGGCGTTGCACCGATGTGGGCCCGTGGACCCAGCAGGTGCGCCGCTCGCTGGTGGTGCTCAAGGGCCTGAGCTATCTGCCCACCGGCGGCATCGTCGCCGCCCCCACCGCATCGCTGCCCGAACATCTGGGCGGCACCCGCAACTGGGATTACCGCTACTGCTGGCTGCGCGATTCGGTGTTCACGCTGATCGCCTTGCTGCAGGCCGGTTATCGCGACGAGGCGGCCTCGTTTCGCGACTGGGTCCAACGCACCATCGCCGGCTCGCCGGACCAGCTGCAGGCGCTGTACGGCATCGGTGGCGAGCGCCGCCTGCAGGAATGGGAAGCGCACTGGCTGCCCGGCTATGAGAATTCCGGGCCAGTGCGGATCGGCAACGGCGCGGTGGACCAGTTCCAGCTCGACGTCTATGGCGAGCTGATCGGCGCGTTCCATTACGCACGCGAGAAGGGGGTGACGCCGCCGCCGGACGACGACGGCTCCTCGGCCGCCTTGCTGGAGAACATCCTCGACACGCTCGAGGATCTGTGGCGGCAACCGGACGAAGGCATCTGGGAAATCCGCGACGAACGCCGCCACTTCGTGCATTCCAAGGTGATGGCGTGGCTGGCCTTCGATTGCGGCACGCGCGACGGCATCACCAACGCCGATGCCGACAAGCGCGCGCGCTGGGGCCGGATCGCCGAGGAAATCCGCGCAGAGGTGCTGGACAAGGGCGTGCATCCGGATGGCCACTTCGTGCAGAGCTACGGCTCCGAACGCCTGGATGCTGCTTTGCTGCTGATCCCGATCGTGGGCTTCCTGCCGCCGGACGATCCGCGCATCGCCGCCACCGCCGATGCGATCGCGCGCGAGCTGACCATCGACGGCCTGGTCGAACGCTATCGCGCCGACGACAGCGCCGACGGACTGCCGGCCGGCGAAGGCACGTTCCTGGCGTGCAGCTTCTGGCTGATGGAAAACTACGCCTTGATCGGGCGCACCGATCAGGCGCGCGCCTTGCTCGAGCGGCTGCTCGGCTTGTGCAACGACGTGGGCCTGCTCGCCGAAGAGTACGACCCACGCGCCAAACGCATGCTCGGCAATTTCCCGCAAGGGTATTCCCACGTGGCCCTGGTCAATGCGGCGCTGCGCCTGCATGGACGCATGGGCGAAAAGGAAACGCATCCATGAATGAGCAACAGACCACGCCGCCCTGCATCATCGTGGTGTTCGGCGCCCGCGGCGACCTGACCCGGCGGCTGGTGATGCCGGCGCTGTACAACCTGCGCCGCTCTGGCGCCTTGGGCGAGCAGTTCGCCATCGTCGGCATGGACCACGGCGACATCAGCGAGCGCGCCTGGCGCACCAACATGGGCAAGGCGATGACGCAGCTGCTGAGCAGCCGCGATGCCGAATTTCAGGCCGATGCCTTCGATACCGCCACCTGGGACTGGCTGCGCGAACGCATGCATTACCTGCGCGGCGACTTCACTGACCAGGGCGCCTATCAGGCGCTGGGCGGCGTGCTGGACAAGCTGCACAAGCGCTACGGCACGCAGGGCAACGTGCTGTTCTACTTGGCCACCGCCGCGCGCTTCTTCGAGCCGGTGTTGCTCAACCTGGGCGAAGCCGGGCTGGTCCGGCAACGCGAAGGCGAGGGCTGGCGCCGCGTGATCGTGGAAAAACCCTTCGGCCACGATCTGCCCAGCGCCGTCGCGCTCAACGCCACCGTGGCCAAGGTGCTGCACGAGGATCAGGTGTTCCGCATCGATCACTTCCTGGGCAAGGAAACGGTGCAGAACATCCTGGCGTTCCGCTTCGCCAACGGCCTGTTCGAGCCGGTGTGGAACCGCGACCGCATCGACCACGTACAGATCACCGCGGCCGAAACCATCGGTGTGGAAGGCCGTGGCCGCTTCTATGATCCCACCGGCTGCCTGCGCGACATGGTGCCCAACCATCTGTTCCAGTTGCTGGCGATGATTGCGATGGAGCCGCCGGCCGCCTTCACCACCGAGGCCATGCACCGCCGCCGCGCCGAGGTGATCGAAGCGGTGCGCCCGATCCGGCCGGAGGATGTCGTGCGTGGCCAGTACGCGTCCGGCGCGGTCAACCGCAGCGCCGTGCCCGGCTATCGCGAAGAAGACACCGTGCCCGAGGATTCGGACACCGAAACCTATGTGGCGATGAAACTGCAGGTCGACACCTGGCGCTGGGCCGGCGTGCCGTTCTATCTGCGCACCGGCAAGCGCCTGCGCGAACGCACCACCGAAATCGCGATCCGCTTCAAGCCCGCACCGCTGGCGCCGTTCCGCAGCACCGAAGTTGGCGGCTATGGCCCCGACTGGCTGGTGCTGCATATTCAACCTGATGAAGGCATCTCGCTGCAGTTCGACGTCAAGCGCCCGGGCGCGCAGGTCGCATTGGCGCCGGTACGCATGGACTTCCGTTATCGCGACTGGTTTCCCAAGGAATACACGGTGGGCTACGAGCGCCTGCTGCAGGACTGCATGAACGGCGAAGCCGGCCTGTTCCAGGACGCGGCCATGGTGGAAGGCGCCTGGCGCATCGTGCAGCCGATCCTGGACGCCTGGAAACAACCGGCCAGCGACTTCCCCAACTATGCCGCCGGCAGCGCCGGCCCCTCGGCCGCCGATGCGCTGCTGGCGATGAACGGCGGCCACGCCTGGCGCGCCCTCACGCCCGGCCGCAAACCGCCACCGCGCCGCCCGCCGGAGGTACGTGCGGGTGCCGCAACGCCGGTGAAGAAAGCCCCCAGGAAAGCTGCGAAAAAGACCAGCAAGTCGCCAAGCAAGCGTGCCTCGCCAGCGGCTTCGGCATCGAGTGAAAGTACCGCTGGCGCCAGCCGCAAGATCGCCAAGAAGGTGGTCACTAAATACTCAAGTAAGAAGGCCGCAAGAACTCCGGCCAAGTCGCTGGGTAAATCAGCGGTAGGCAAGACGGCAAAAGCGCGCAAGCCGCGCAGCTGACCCGCACGCGTCAGCCATGGGCAGCATGGTTGACGCATTCTTCGGGTTTGCGGTGGAGCGCGCCGTTTGCCGCGTCATGATGCGCCCAGGGTTTCTCAGGCACTACGTGCATCTACGTGACGATGCGTCGGATGTGTCGCGAGGGTTACGATACCGATGGCGGGAACGGTGCGCTGACTCACTGCGTGCAGTACTTGCGTGGTGAGTGCGACAGGCGATGCGTGCAGACCACGCATCGCCGATCCGCAACGCAGGAAATCAGTGGCTTTTTAGCAGGAAACGCCGATCCAACGGCTGCAGCGGACGCGCATTGAACGGATAGACGCGTTCGAAGGCGTTGATCTGTTCTTCCGACACCTGCACCGGCTGCGCCAGTACCACCCAATCCACCGTTTCGCTGCACGGCGGTGTGGTCAGCGATCCTTCGTAGCGGAAGAAGTTGCGGCGATCGGTGGGCAGGAAGTCGCTGGCGCGCACCGTTGCATCGGCGACGCGCTGGATCTGGTGTTTGTCCTTGGGCATGGCATCCAGCACGCGCTGGAAGGCCGGGTTGGCTTTGCCGGTTTCGAAGAAGATCGCCAGCACGCCCAGGGTGCCGTCCGGGCCCTGATGCACGATGTGCGCCTCCATCGGAAAGCGCCGGCCATTCAACAGGTGTTCGCTGGGGTGGTGGAAGTGCAGCTGCATCGCCTGGTACTGCTTGCCGCCGGTGGACATGCTGCCGCCGTCGTGCAGGTCCAGTTGGATGGAGTGGCCGGTGTTGTTCACCACCAGCGGAACGGCGCCGTAGTGCAGCAGCAGGCTGCCCAGGTTGGCATCGATGGCGGCTTTCAGGTCGATCGGACTATTCTGCTGGCCGTTGCCGCAGAGCGCGTTTTCCTTGGCCAGGTCGGCCCAGTGTTCGGCACCTTCCGGACCGGTATAGCCCCATTCGTGAGCGTCGTGCGGGGCAGTCTCATGGGCCTGTACGGGTGCGCTGGCAGGCAGTTGGGTCTGCGCGGTGGCAACTGCTCCCCAGCCGGCCATCAGGCACAGGCACGCTGGGCTGACACGACGCAACAGCGACGACAAGGAGGACGGCATGGGTGGCTCCGAAGATAGGGTGGTGGCGGTGTGGTGGATGCCGGCGCCGTCGCGCGACGCACTCGACGGCCGTGCCGGAAGCGGACTCTAGCAGCGAGCGCAGCAACCCGTTGCCACTTTGCGACGACCGGTAGCGGCAAATGGATGACCGCGACGGCAGCGCTAGCGGCGAGGGATGCGGCGGTGACAAGGGCCGCCTGGCGAAGTCCGGCATTCCGGCATTCCGCCGGCCGCTGTGGCCATCATGCGCAGTGCTCGATGCCGCGGGTCGGCACAGCGGATGGTGCTGGCCCGCTGTGCCAGTGCCGTGTGGCAGGCTGCTGCCCAGCCCATGCCCCCGTTTCGGAGGCGAACATGAGCGGGCATCGCACAGGGCATTGACCAAGCTGCCTCATGCGCGCAGACTGCGCCGCGCCGCCGCCCGGATCACCGGCCGGTGCGCACCTTTCGGAGCCTTTCACCATGTCCAGCGACAGTCACCCTAGACCCGGGTCGATGACCTGGTTGGCGCGCGCCTGAGGCTTTGAGGTTCGCCAGCCGTCATCGACGACGGTCGTCACCAGGCGAACCACCATGTACGACGAGACCCTGCGCCTTGCCCAAGGCGTCGATGCATTGACCGCCCCCCTGGCCGAACTCAACACGGCCGATGCGGTGGAGTACCTCAACACCCTCGATCGCGCCGCTGCCGCGCAGCTGTTGGCCGCGTTGCCTTTGCCGCGTGCAGTGAAGTTGCTCGAGCAACCCGAGCTGCGCGATGCGAGCGCGCTGGTCGCGCAATTGCCCGCCGAACAGGCCGCGTCCCTGCTCGGGCAGATGGCCGCCGACCGCGCTACCGATATCTTCCATGGACTGGATGCCGAGCAACGCCAGCCGTTGCTGTGGCTGCTCAGCGCCGAGGCACGGTTGTCGATCCAGGCGCTGATGCGCTACCCGCCCAACACCGCCGGCGCGCTGATGACCACCGAGTTCGTGGCGGTGCCGGCCGACTGGACGGTGGGCCGCACCCTGCAGCACATCCGCGAGGTGGAGCGTAGCCGCGAGACGGTCTACGCGATCTATCTGCTCGATCCGCACAGCCGTGTGCTGCAGCAGGTGGTGACCATGCGCCGGCTGATCACCGGCGCTGCGGATGCGCCGATCCTGGAGGTGGCGCAGGTCAATCCGCCGATCAGCGTGGATCCGGCGCTGGACCAGGAAGAAGTGGCGCGGTTGATCCGCCGCCACGATCTGCTGGCGATCCCGGTGGTGGATCGGCATGGCCATGTACTGGGTATCGTCACCGTGGACGATGTGCTGGATGCGCTGATCGCCGAATCCACCGAAGACGTGCACAAGTTCGGTGGCATGGAAGCGCTGGACAAGCCCTATATGCAGATCGGCTTCGGGCAGATGATCAAGAAGCGCGCCGGTTGGCTGAGCGTGCTGTTCCTGGGCGAGATGCTCACCGCCAGCGCGATGCAGCACTTCGAGGACGAGCTGTCCAAGGCAGTGGTGCTGACCTTATTCATTCCCTTGATCATGAGTTCGGGCGGCAATTCCGGTTCGCAGGCCACCTCCTTGCTGATCCGCTCGCTGGCGTTGCGCGAACTGCGTCTGCGCGATTGGTGGAAGGTGGCCCTGCGCGAGCTGCCCACCGGCGTGACCCTGGGCGCGATCCTGGGCGTGCTGGCGATCGTGCGCATCGCGATCTGGCAGAACGCCGGCCTGTACGACTACGGCCCGCACTGGCAGATGGTGGCGTTGACCATCGGTGCGGCGCTGGTGGGCATCGTCACCTTCGGTTCGTTGTCCGGTTCGATGCTGCCGTTCGTGCTGCAACGCTTCGGCTTCGACCCGGCCAGCGCCTCGGCGCCGTTCGTGGCGACCCTGGTGGATGTCACCGGGCTGGTGATCTACTTCAGCATCGCCGCGCTGATCCTCAGCGGCACGCTGCTGTAGCGCTGCAGGCGATGGCATGGTGCGCGGCCAGCGGCGCGCATCATGCCATAGCCGATGGCTGCGATGGTCGAGGTGCCGCATGCGTTGCGGCACCTCCTCCCTGTCGATTGACCCGGCGTATCGGCGCCTCGCGCAGCGCAGCATGCGCAGCTCACCCGGTACTCTCCATTCGGTCCTGCACCGCTGCACGAATGCCGTGCAGCGGTGCGCCGCGGCTGTTGCGTTTCAGAACGTGACGTACACCGTGGCGCGCAGGTTGCGCCCCGGCTCGCTATAGCGGCCGATACCGTCGTCGGTGGCATAGCCATACAGATAGAAATCGCCACGGGTGACATTGCGGATACGCGCCCATTGCCAGTAGCGCTCATCGAACAGGTTATAGACGCCGAGATTGAACCGCATATGGGCGTTGAGGCGATAACTGCCAAACAGGTCGACCACGCTGTAGGCATCGCTGAGGAACGACTCTGCCGCGGCGCCGAACACATCGTTCTCCACACTCACATCCCTGGCCTTCTTGGCCAGCGCATGGGTGATGTTGGCGGTCACGCGCAGGCGCTCGTCCAGCCCCTGCCAGCTCAGCCCCAGGACGCCGCGATCGGGATTGATGCTGTCCAGTGGACGGCCGTCTTCCAGCTCGCCCTGGTTGTGGGTCCAGGCCGCGCGTAACAGCCAGGCGTCGCCCATCCGCACCAGTGCCTCCAGTTCCACGCCCTCGACCCGGACCTGGCCCACGTTGAGCAGCGTGGTATAGGCATAGCCGTTGCGCGCAGTGCACACGCCGCGCGTACAGGTCTGGTAACGCGTGCCCGGATTGGCGGTCACGGTCTCGCTCTGGATGAAGTTGTCGTAGCGGTCGCGGAATACCGACAGGCCGACACGGGCCCAGTCGCTCTCCCAGCGCCAGCCCAGCTCCAGATTGAGGCTGCGTTCCGCCTCCAGGTTCGGGTTGGCCGCCACGGTCGGCACGTTGAGGGTGTTGCCGGTGGCCACCTCGGTCAGTGCGGTGATGCTGGTAGGTGCGTACATCTCTGCGGCGGTCGGTGCGCGGAAGCCGCGCCCGGCCTGGAACCACAGCGTCTGCTGCGGCGTCACGGCGTAGCTGATGCCGGCCTGCCAGGTCGGGGAAGCAAAGCTCACCTCGCGCACGGTGCCGGTCGGATCCACGAAGGTCGGCGACAGCGTCGGCGTGTAGCGGTAGTGGTCGTAGCGCACGCCCAGGGTGAGCTGCAGGCGGTCCTCGTGCAGGCCGATGCGGTCGCGCAGATACACGCTCCAGGTGTCGGCATCGGTCTGCGGTACCTGCGCCGGGTCGATGGTGGCGGTGTCCAGCGTGCCGGCGTTGTTCCAGCGGTAATCGATCGCGCTGAAATCGATGCTGCGGCGCTGCCAGGCCGCTCCGTACAGCAGCGATTGCGACCAGCCGCGGCCATGCAGCTGCTTGTCCAGGTCCAGCGCGATGCGGTCCAGAGTCTGCTCGGTGTCGCGGTCCTCGGCGCGCCGGCACGGCAAGGCGACGCTGCAGCGCGTGGTGGCAGCGGTGGCGGGCGTGCTGGAGGTGCCGCTCTGGGTGAGGATGCGCGTGGTGCCGCGGCTTTCGGTCTGCTGGCGGTCCAGCTGCGCTTCCAGGGTGTCGAACACCGCGTTGTCGGCATTCCAGATGTAACGCAGGCCATAGCGGTCGCGATCGTTGCTGTCATCGCCAACGCGTTGCGCATAACTGGGCGCGCTGACGCGGCTCAGGTTGTCGATCCGGTTCTGCGAGCGGTTGCGCTCGTAGACCACGCCGACGCGGTGCTGTGCGTTCGGCACCACGTCGAGCTTGGCCAGCACGTTGTCGCTTTCGCTGTCGATCGGGTCGGGTGTGCGCCGTGCGCTGCCGGTGTCGATGGCGGTGCTGGAATACCAGCCCTCCGATGCGTGGCCCTCGCGGCGGGTGTAGCTCAGCATCGATTCGACGATGCCGCTGCGGTTGGCGACGGTGAGGTTGCCGAGCAGCTGATCGTTGTGGCCGGTGTAGCCGGTCTTCAGGCCGACATGGCTGTCGTTGCCCTGGGCCTCGAGGTAGTCGTAGGGGTCCTTGGTGGTAAAGACCACTGCGCCACCGAGCGCGCCGCTACCGGCGCTGATGGAGTCGGCACCCTTGACGATGTCCACGCGCTTGAGCGTGTCCACGTCCACGCCGCCGCGGCCGGCGCGGAAGAACTCGTAGTCGCGCGCGGTTTCCACGCCCTCCGCCATCGACAGGCCATCGATGGTCATCGCCACGCGGTCGCCCTCCAGGCCGCGGATGTTGAAGCCGTTCTCGCCGAAGCGGCCCATGTCGGCGATGCTCACGCCGGGGATGTAGCGCACCAGGTCTTCCATGCTTTCGACCTGTTCCTGCTGCATCTGCGTCGTGTCGATGGCGGTGACGTTCTGGTTGGCCGATGCGTGCCTGTCGCGCGTGGCTTTGACTTCCACCGGGTCGAAAGTGGTGGCATCGGCAGGTGCCGGTTCGGCATGCAATGGGAAGGCCAGGCCGGCGGCGATCGCCAGCGCCAGCAGGGTAGGGGTCGAGGTCATCGTGAAGTCCACAGTCGGAGAAGGAATGGACGCGCGAAGGCGCGGACCTGGCTGCGGGCGGCACGAGGCGGTCGCGTGGCTGGGTGGGCCCGCCGGTGGCGGGCCAGGGGCGCGGGCGGCAAGGCCCGCGTCGGGAGGTCAGTCGGCCTGGGCCGGCGTGGTGGCTGGCGCGGTCGCAGGCGCCGGCGGCGGCAATGCGGCGTCGCCGGCATCGACCACGCCGTCGCGGTTGCGGTCCACGCGGGCGAACGTGCGCAGACCCGAGGCCTGGTACTCGGCGAAGGTCATGCGCTTGTCCTTGTCGGTGTCGAGCACATTGAAGCGCACGTGCACCTGGCGATCGTCGGCCTGCTCGAGCGCGGTGATGCGGCGGTTGAGGCGGTCTTCGAATTCGGTCCGGTACTCGTCCTTCGACAGCATGCCGTTGCGATCGGCGTCGGCGCGGGCGAACTGCGCCGCGCGCAGGTCCGCGTATTCCGTGCGGTCCACCCTGCCGTCGCCGTTCTCGTCGTAGAGCGCGAGGAAACCGTCGGCAGACCGGCTATCCGGCAGGCCGGGGCGGCCGCCGTCGCGATCCGATGCCAGCGCGCGGTCGGTACCGGTCTGCGTGGTGGCTGCCGCCAGCGCAGCCTGCCCGTGCGACCAGTCCTGCGCGCCTGCGGCGTCGAATTCGGCGCGCGCGATCTGCCCGTCGGCATCCAGGTCCAGCGCGGCAAAGCGTGCCTGGCCCTGGGCTGCCTGGATGCCGCGTTCCTGCTCAAGCGCCTGTTGGCGGCGTTGCCTGAACTCACTGACATATTCGTCCTCGTCGACGACGCCATCGCGATTGCGATCGGTGGCGTCGAAGCGGGCCTGGCGGAACGCGGTGAAATCGGCCGCGGTGATCCGGCCGTCGTGGGCGTCGTCGTGTTGCGTGATGAAGGCCTGCACATTGTTGCCGTGCCCGCCGAGCAACGGACGCGGGGCGGATTGGGCGGTGGCGAGGGTGGGAAGCAGCAGCGCGCACAGGCACGCGCCGGCCAGGGAGCCAGGGTTCATGGATTGCCTCGTGGGGGAACATGTCGGGCCGCGGCGCCGGGTCTACCTGTACATCGCCGCGTGCGGGTGAGGGTGTGGCCGGCCGATGCGTGCGCGCCGACACCGGCATGCCGCGTGGAACGCGCAGCCGCCGCAGCGGTTGCGTAGCGCTACTGCTCCAGCACCTGGAAGGTGAGCGTGGTGCTGTTGCTGTATTCGCGCACCGGCGCGTCGGCCGGCGCGGGGGTGCGATGGCGGGTCAGTGCCAGCCAGGTGCCGGCCTGGTCCAGTTTCAAGCGTGCGCGGCCTGCGGCGTCGGTGGTCACGCTGACCAGCTTGGGCTTGCGGTCGGAAGTCCACACCGCCTCGCTGATCTCCACGTTCTGATTGGCCAGCGGGGCGCCGTCGTACTGCACCGTGAAGTCGAGCGTCTCCCCGACGTACAGATCGTTGGGGTGCGTGACCGGGATCAGCTCCAGGCCGCGGTTGCTCGCGGCCAGGGCGGTGCGATCGGGCTTGCCGACGCTCAGATAGGTCTGTGCCAGGGTGCGCGACTGGAAGCTGGCAACCAGCGTGGCGCCCTGCGGCATCGGGATCTTCGGATCACGCACCGTTTCGCGTTTGCCGTTGTGCTCCCAGGTGCGGAATTGCGCACCCACGCGCAGGCCGGTGCTGAAACGATAGGTGCCGGCTTGTTTGCCCAGGGTGTGTTCGACGACGGTGCGGGTATCGAACCCCTGCACACGCGATGGTGCGGTATCCCCGCCATCGGGTCCGGTGATGCTGAAGCGGCTCTGGTCGAACGCCGCTTCCGGAACGAAGAAGGTCTCGGCGAACGCTGCATCCAGGGTTACGGTCTGACCGGGCTGCGGAGCGAACGTGCTCGGTGCCAGATACGGGGTGTGCGCGGAGGCGGAGGCCGCAAGCAACAGCGCCGACAGCGTCAGATATTTCATGGGGAGCCCTGTTCCGAATGAGTCGCTGGCGGACGGGGCGCAGGCGCGCACGGGCTGGCTGATGACGCGATATTAACGAAAATGCGAATCGTTCACAATGAGGGTGTGCACTGTCGCGCTGATCGCCGTCTCGCGATCCATGACGTTGGCGCTGCCTGACGTGTACCGTAGCGCGATGGCATTGTTCTCCCCCGCACGATGAGTACCTACCACCTGCAGCAGGTCTTTCGTCCCACCACCGTGGCGGTGGTCGGCGGCAGTCCGCGCGATCGCTCGGCCGGGCGGGCGGTGGTGCGCAACCTGCGCGCGGCCGGGTTTCCCGGGCAGATCGGCTGGGTGAGCCCGCGTTACAGCGAGATCGATGGCGTGCGTACGGTGGCGCGGCTGACCGATCTGCCCTGGGTGCCGGACCTGGTGGTGATCACCGCGCCGGCGCGCATCGTGCCGCGCATCGTGTCGATCGCGGCGCGGCGCGGGGTGGCTGCGGCGATCATCCTCACCGCCGGGCTGGGCAACGGCCCCGGCTCGCCGGCCGCGCGCATGGAGGCGGCCGCGCGCGCCAAGGGCATGCGCATCCTCGGCCCGCACTGCCTGGGCGTGATCGCCCCGCATGCGCGGCTCAATGCCAGCATCGCCGCGCATTGCCCGCAGGCCGGCGACCTGGCGCTGATCTCCGAATCCAGCGCCATTGCCGCCGCACTGGTGGAATGGGGCGTGGCGCGCTCGGTGGGGTTCTCGGCGGTGGTGTCGCTGGGCGATACGCTGGATGTGGATTTCGGCGATCTGCTGGATTACTTCGCCACCGACTACCGCACCCGCGCGATCCTGCTCTACGTCGAACGCATCGGCGATGCGCGCAAGTTCATGTCCGCCGCACGTGCGGCCGCGCGCGCCAAGCCGGTGGTGGTGGTCAAATCCGGTCGCCAGTTCCGCATCGATCCCAATGCCGACACCCACGCGCAGGCGCTGGCCGGCTCGGATGCGGTGTACGGCGCGGCGTTCGCGCGCGCTGGCCTGTTGCGGGTGGGCGCGCTGGACGAGTTGTTCGCCGCTGCCGAAACGCTGGGCCGGCTGGGCAGTTTCCCCGGCCGGCGGCTGGCCATCCTGAGCAATGGCGGCGGAGTGGGGCAGCTGGCGGTGGATCAACTGGTGCTGCGCGGCGGCACCCTGGCCGAGTTGTCGGCCAAGACGCTGGAAAGACTCGATCAGTCGCTGCCCGACGGCTGGTCGCGCAGCAATCCGGTGGACATCATCGTCGACGCCGACGGCGCGCGCTATGCCGCGGCCATCGAAGCGCTGCTGGACGATGCGGAGAACGATGCGCTGCTGGTGGTCAACGTGCCCACCGCGTTCACCTCTTCGGCCGATGCGGCCAAGGCGCTGACCCGCGCGCTGGAGCAGCGCAACCGCTACCAGCGCGACAAACCGGTCTTCGCAGTGTGGCTGGGCCAGGACGATGCGGCCATCGCCGCGCTCAACGCCGCGCGCGTGCCCACCTATGCCACCGAATCGGACGCGGTGCGGGGTTTCACCCACCTGGTGCGCTACCGCGAGGCCCAGGCGGCGTTGATGGAAACCCCGCCCAGCCTGCCGGAAGACTTCGTGGTGGATGCCGGCATCGCGCGCACGCTGGTGGAGGACGCGTTGGCCGCCGGCCGGCGCTGGCTGGACCCGGTCGCCACCAACCGCCTGCTGGCCGCCTACGGCATTCCGGTGGTGCCGCTGCAGGTGGCCGCCACCGCCAACGATGCCGCCCTGCTGGCCGACCCGCTCCTGGCGGTCGGGCGCACGGTGACCTTGAAAGTGTTGTCCAGCGAGATCGCGCACAAGTCCGATGTGGATGGGGTGCGCCTGAACCTGTCCAGCGTGGCGGCGGTGCGCGAGGCAGCGACCGGCATCCTGGCGCGTGCGCGCGCCGCGCATCCTGACGCGGCGATCGAAGGGGTGATCGTGCAGCCGACGGTGCTGCGGCCGAAGGCGCGCGAACTGATCGCCGGGATCGCCGACGATCCGGTGTTCGGGCCGGTGATCGTGTTCGGGCGTGGCGGTACCGCGGTGGAGGTCATCAACGACCGCGAGCTTGCCCTGCCGCCGCTGGACCTGCGCCTGGCCCACGAGCTGATCGGCCGCACCCGCGTCTCGCGCATCCTCAAGGCCTACCGCGACGTGCCGGCCGCCGACGAGCGCGCGGTGGCGCTGGTGCTGGTCAAGCTGGCGCAGCTGGCCGCCGACATCCCCGAAATCACCGAGCTGGACATCAATCCGCTGCTGGCCGACCGCGATGGCGTGATCGCGCTGGACGCCCGCGTGGCGGTGGCCCCGGCGCGCAAGCTGCACAAGGGGCGCGGCCACCCGCGCTTTGCGATCTTTCCGTACCCGAAGGAATGGGAGCGCCAGATCGGCCTGGGCGACGGCACCCATGCGCTGGTGCGCCCGGTGCGGCCGGAAGACGACGCGCTGTTCCGCGCCTTCTTCGCTCGCGTCACCGACGAGGACCTGCGCCTGCGCTTCTTCCAGTCGGTGAAGCATTTCAGCCACGAGTTCATCGCCCGGCTGACCCAGCTCGACTACGCCCGCTCGATCGCGCTGGTGGCCATCGACCCCAGGACCGGCGACATGCTGGGCGCGGTGCGCCTGCACGCCGATGCCGATTACGAGCGCGGCGAGTACGGCATCCTGATCCGCTCGGATCTCAAGGGCCACGGCATCGGCTGGCAGCTGATGCGCATCATGATCGAGTACGCGCGCTGGCTGGGGCTCAAGCAGATCGAAGGCCAGGTGCTGCGCGAGAACCGCACCATGCTGGCGATGTGCCAGAGCCTGGGCTTCGGCGTGCGCCCGGATCCGGACGATGCCAGCCTGATGACAGTGACACTCCCTATAATGGGCGAGCCGCGCCCGGCCTGACGCCCCGTCACGCCGCGGTCCCCCATCCTCACCGCACGCCGGATCCGCCGGGCCTTGCCCCGGCCCGTTGCTTCGGCTGTCGTCTCGGCCCGCCTGGGAGTGTCAATGTTTCGCGATTTCAGAATGTCGTTCGTGGTCACCGCGATCTGCCTGGGCCTGGCGGCCTGGTGGGGTCATAGCTCGTCCCTGGGGATCTGGCAGGCCTTGTGGTTATGCCTGGTGCTGAGCGTGCTGGAGGTGTCGCTGTCGTTCGACAACGCCGTGGTCAACGCCGGCGTGCTCAAGCATATGAACGAGTTCTGGCGGAAACTGTTCCTGACCGTGGGCATCCTGATCGCGGTGTTCGGCATGCGCCTGGTGTTCCCGATCGTGATCGTGTCGGTGGCCACCGGCATGGGCCTGGTGCCGGTGATGCAGATGGCACTGAAGGAGCCGGACCGCTACAGCCAGGTGCTGACCGATCACTATCCGTCCATCGCCGCCTTCGGCGGCATGTTCCTGCTGCTGGTGTTCCTGAACTTCCTGTTCGACCAGGAGCGCAAGCTGCACTGGCTGGGGCCGGTGGAGCGGCTGGTCGGCAAGCTGGGCAAGGCCGATGCGATGTCGGTGATCGTGGCGGTGTCGGTGCTGCTGGGCACCAAGCTGTTCCTGCCCGAGGCGATCTTCCAGAGCGTGTTGTTCGCCGGGCTGGGCGGCATCCTGCTGTATCTGCTGGTCGGCAGCGTGGACGCGTTGTTCGAGGCCGAAGACAGCGAGGACGGCGGCGTGGGCCCGGCCAAGCGCTCGGGCATCGCCGCCTTCCTGTACCTGGAAGTGCTGGACGCCTCGTTCTCCTTCGATGGCGTGATCGGCGCCTTCGCCATCACCCGCGATGTGGTGATCATCATGCTGGGCCTGGCGATCGGTGCGATGTTCGTACGCTCGATGACGGTGTACCTGGTGCACAAGGGCACCCTGGACGAGTTCGTGTTCCTGGAGCACGGCGCCCATTACGCCATCGGCGTGCTGGCCATCATCATGCTGGTGGGCACCGTCTACCACGTGCCGGAGGTCCTCACCGGCCTGATCGGCGTGGCCTTCATCGCCGCCTCGGTGTGGTCCTCGATCCGCTACCGCAAGCGCAACCATCTCGGGCCGACCGAGATCTGAGCGGCGCCGCGGCGGTGGCGGTGGATGCGGGCCGACGCCTGCCGAGGCGCCAGCGGTGGCCTGGCGCAGCGACAGAAAAAGTGCGACCGATACCACGGTTGGTGTGGACGTCGAGTGAGCGCGTCAGCCGGTTCAGAAGCTTCCCGACTTGACCTGCGCAGTCGGATTCGTCCTCCGGCCGTCGCGCCCGACCGCTCGTCCGAGCAGCCCGTTACGCCACAAGGCCTGCGCGGATTTCTCCACATTTGGTGTTGACCCTCTGGGGGCACCCCACTATCTTGGGGTTCGGTGGTGACCGCCCCCCAAGTGGCACCGAATGACGACGCGGATGCGCAAGCCGCATCGCCTGTGGCTCCCAGCGCAGCGGCCCGAACGCGTTCCGGCAGTGCCGCGGGCGCTGCGGGATCCGACGACGGCAGCGCGTCACCACCGACCAACCATCACGCGACAGCACACCGCGTGATGGCGGCCATGGGACTTCGGAAGAATTGGTAGGAGATGCTGCCGTGGGCCATGGGGTCGCGCGTGGTGTGTCCGGTCTGGTCAATGCCGTCCGAAGTCCACCGGCTGTCGCCTGCTCCCCAAGCGGGTTCGTGTGCCTACGCATGGAGGACGCATGACCACCAACGACACCCTTTCCGCGATCGCCGCCGGTACCGCAGCACCCACCAGCGTTCCTGCCAGCGTTGCCGCGCCCGCCTGTGGCGCGCCGGAATTGACCGACCCGTCGGACATCGTGCCGCCTCCCCGCCAAGCCATTGCAATGCACGCACAGACCATCGAAGAACAAAACGTCTCCACCTGGATCACCAAGGAAGCCGGTAACCGCCGGATTCCGTTCGAGCCGCAGCGCCTGGAGCGCGCCATCGACCAGATCCATGCCGAGTTCCCGCAGCTGGACGTGGCCGACTACAAGCGCTCGGTGTTCGGCTTCGTGGAGCGCAAGGACAGCGTCAACGCCGACGACCTGGTGGACCACCTGATCCGTGAGGCCGAAGCCCGCGTCGATCTGACCACCCCGGAGTGGGAACACTTCGCCGCGCGCCTGTACCTGCGCCGGCTGTACAAGCGCGCCAGCCGTAACCGCTTCTACGACGCCAGCCAGAAGTACGGCTCGTTCGTGGGCCTGCAGGAGAGCCTGGCCGACCGCAATGTCTATTCCAACGACATCCTGCGCCGCTATTCCAAGGACGAACTGATCGAAGCCGGGCAGATGATCGAGCCCGAGCGCGACAAGCTGTTCGCCTATAACGGCCTGTACCTGCTGGCCACCCGTTACCTGGCCACCGACAGCTCGCGCGGCGTGTTCGAACTGCCGCAGGAGCGCTGGCTGACGATTGCGCTGTATCTGATGCAGGACGAGATCGGCACCGGCAAGGGCAGCCGCGAGCGCCGCATGCAGCTGGTGGGCGAGGCCTACTGGGCGCTGTCCAACCTGTACATGACCGTGGCCACCCCGACCCTGGCCAATGCCGGCAAGGTCGGCGGCCAGCTGTCGAGCTGCTTCATCGACACCGTCGACGACAGCCTGCAGGGCATCTACGACTCCAATACCGACGTGGCGCGCGTGTCCAAGCACGGCGGCGGCGTGGGCGCCTACCTGGGCTATGTGCGTTCGTCGGGCTCGGCGATCCGCGGCGTGTCCAACTCCTCCGGCGGCGTGGTGCCGTGGATCAAGCAGCTCAACAACACCGCCGTGTCGGTGGACCAGCTGGGCCAGCGCAAGGGCGCCATCGCGGTCTACCTGGACATCTTCCACCGCGACATCGAAGCGTTCCTGGACCTGCGCCTGAACAACGGCGACCAGCGCCTGCGTGCACACGACGTGTTCACCTCGGTGTGCATCCCCGACCTGTTCATGGAAGCGGTCGAGCGCCGCGGCGACTGGTACCTGTTCGATCCGCACGAAGTGAAGCGGATCAAGGGCTGGTATCTGCAGGACTTCTTCGACGAGAAGAAGGGCGATGCCAACGGCAGTTTCCGCCGCAAGTACGAAGAAGTCGTCGCCGACGAGCGCATCACGCGCAAGACCGTCAAGGCGATCGAGATCTTCAAGCGCATCATGGTCAGCCAGCTGGAAACCGGCAATCCGTTCATGTTCTATCGCGACGAGGTCAATCGCAAGAACCCGAACAAGCACGAGGGCATGGTCTATTCGTCCAACCTGTGCACCGAGATCCTGCAGAACATGAGCCCGACGCGCATGATGCAGGAGATCATCAGCGGCAATCAGATCGTCACCACCAAGAAGGCCGGCGACTTCGTGGTGTGCAACCTGTCCTCGATCAACCTGGGCCGCGCGATCACCGTGCAGGCCGACCAGGCCGATCTGCTGGGCGCCGACGTGCTGGAGCGCTTGATCCCGATCCAGGTGCGCATGCTCGACAACGTCATCGACCTCAACCAGCTGCCGGTGCCGCAGGCCACCATCACCAACCAGAAGTACCGCGCCATTGGCCTGGGCACCTTCGGTTGGCATCACCTGCTGGCGCAGAAGAGCATCCACTGGAATGCCAAGGAAGCCGAGGACTACAGCGACGAGCTGTACGAGCGCATCAACTACCTGACCATCCAGGCGAGCATGGAGCTGGCCAAGGAAAAGGGCACCTACAGCGTGTTCCGCGGCAGCGACTGGCACAACGGCGAGTACTTCCGTGCACGCGACTACAACAGCCCGCAATGGCTGGAGCTGTCGGCGCAGGTGGCGGTCAATGGCGTGCGCAATGCCTGGATGCTGGCGGTGGCGCCGAACATGAGCACCGCCCAGATCGCCGGCTCCACCGCGTCGATCGACCCGATCTACAGCGCGTTCTACTACGAAGAAAAGAAGGACTTCCGTCGCCCGGTCGCCGCACCCGGCCTGTCGCTGGAGACCTGGCCGTATTACGAAAAGGGCGCCTACAAGGTCGACCAGTTCGCCAGCGTGCGCCAGAACGCGCGTCGCCAGCGGCACGTGGACCAGTCGATCAGTTTCAACTTCTACGTGCCTAGCACCATCCGTGCGAGCACGCTGCTGGATCTGCACATGACCGCCTGGCGCGAAGGCCTGAAGACCACGTACTACGTGCGTTCCAACGATATCGATATCAGTGAGTGCGAGTGGTGTTCGAGCTAAAGCGCATTCAGTAGCGAAGCGCATTCGCGCTTCGCTTCCACGGTTCGCGTTGCGAACCGTGGACCCTGCTTCACCAGCTTCCACACCCCCGCGCCGTCGGCGCGCCCCCCTGACTCAGGGGGGCTTTCCTCCAGATTGATTTGTTGCGCCGTCGTTTCTGTTTGGACGCGCGACGCCTGAAATACGAGTAGAAACCCATGTCCGCAACACCGCTCGACCGCATCAAGATCCTTGAGCCGCGCAATCCGAACCGTTCGACCGGCATCATCAACGGTCAGACCTCCGGCATCCTCAACTGGAACGACATCCCGTACCCGTCCTTCTATCGGGCCTACAAGGAATTGTCGACCAACTTCTGGATCCCCGACGAGGTGGACATGAAGGGCGATGCGCGCCAGTACAACGAGCTGTCGGCGCGCGAAAAGAATGCCTACGATTCGATCATCGGCCTGCTGGCCACGCTGGATTCGCCGCAGACGCGTTTCATCTACAACGTGGCCGAATACATCACCGACCCGGCCGCGCACGCCAATGCCGCGATCATCGGCCAGCAGGAAGTGATCCATAACGAGAGCTACAGCTATGTGCTGGCCTCGATCACCGGCCTGGCCGACCAGAACCGCGTGTTCGAGATCGCGCGCACGCACCCGACCATCATCAAGCGCAACGCGCCGATCATGGGCGCCTACGAAGACTTCATGCGTGAGAAGACGGCCGAAACGCTGATCCGTTCGCTGATCCAGTCCTCGATCCTGGAAGGCATCAACTTCTATTCCGGCTTTGCGTATTTCTACAATCTGGTGCGCCAGAACCGCATGACCGGCACCGGCAAGATCATCAGCTTCATCAACCGCGACGAGCTGGCGCATTCGAAGTTCATCAGCGAGCTGATTCGCGCCATCATCGGCGAGAACCAGGCGCTGCAGGGCGACGAGCTCACCGACTACGTGCACAAGGCCTTCGAACACGCGATCGACCTGGAAACCCAGTGGACCGCCGAAGTGCTGGACGGCATCGACGGCATCGACGTGGACGAGATGATCCGCTACGTGAAGTACCGCGCCAACAAGATGGCCGGCATGCTCGGCATCGAGAAGCTGTACGAAGGCGCCAACGACAACGTGATGCCATGGATCAAGGCCTACGCCGACAACTTCACCGAGACCAAGACCGACTTCTTCGAGATGCGCAATGCCTCGTACAAGAAGACCAACTCGGATAACGGCTTCGACGATCTCTAGCCGCAACTGACCCTATACCTTCTACAGAGTTGCCACGTTAGCGCGGGCTCGATGGAGTGATCTCAGTGCAATACGATAATCCTGCCGCTCGCCTTTTAGCCATTTTGGAAGAAGGTCAGAAGATTTCAATAAACGAGCGCTGTCGAAATGCTTGGCAGTCTCTGTTGGAAACCGAATCGCAGCCTCAGTTGATGTCAAGGCTTGGGAAGCTTATGAGCCTTCCTCAGGAAATTATTGACCAGACCAGAGAGCTGTATCCTAACCAGAGGCCAACATGGAGCCATTGGTCCAATCAAGTAAATACGGCATTTGCTGCCCAAAATATAAATGCAGAATGGAATACTTTTATCCGCTACATAGATAGTCATACTATTGATTATCTCGCGATTTCGGCAGATCTGCTTCAGGCGAAGTCAACAGCTCGGCAGCTTAATTTTGATGAATTGCTGTCCACTCGTGAAATGATCGATTCTTTGCTCCAAAGCGTTCTTGAATCAGAAATTTCCCAGGGCCTCAAGAAGTTTATTGTTCATCACTTGCGTAAAATTCTTACCTCTATTGAAGAATTCAAGATAACTGGCTCAATCCCGATTCTTGACGCTGTTGAATCTACAATTGGCCACGCTCACTTGGAGAAGGGTTTCTATGAATTTTTGAAGGATACAGAGCTAGGGCGCAGGATCTTGGACACACTTGCTGCTACTGCAAACGTAGTAACCGTGGCAGTTGGAATTCCTCAAATAAGTCAAGCATTGCTCACCATCTCTTGAACATTTAACTCTTGGCACGTCGATGCCAGATAAGCTGTTCACTAGTCGCATTGAGAACTGCCGCATGCGAAGTCCGGTCCAGCCCATGCGCATCCTCCTAGCCCACACCTCGCTCAGCGGCAACACGCGCGACGTTGCGCGTGCGATCTGCGCGCGCTGTGAGGAACTGGGCCACGCGGTAACATGGATCGATGCCGACATCCAGACGCTGGCGCAGGCGTGCCCGAACGGGGCCGAGCACGATCTCTACATCCTCGGCAGCTGGAGCATCAACGCCGGGCGTACGCCGCCGGAGATGAAACGCTTCATCGAACAGCTCGTCAACGCTGTCGGCAAGCCGGAGCGCATGGCGGTGTTCGGCACCGGCGAGACGCAGTGGGGTGAGGAGAACTACTGCGGCGCGGCGCGGCGCATCGCCGCGTTCTTCGGTACGCGCTACCCGCGACTAGAGATCGAACAGATGCCCCACGGCGAACGCGACGCCACTAAGATCCAACGTTGGACCGACACCATTCTTGCCCTTACCGACACACCGTTCGAGAACACGCCCCATGCAGACGCTCCACGCCACCACCCCTGATGACTACGCCGCCGCCCTGGCTGCGCATCCGCGCCTGCTGGTCGACTATTACAAGGACAATTGCCCGGGCTGCAAGATGCTCGACATGTCGCTGACCAAGTTTGCTGCGAGCGAGGACGCCGCGGGCGTCGCACTTCTCAAGGTGAAGCTGGAAGTGGTTGGCGAGGAGTTTTTCCGCAGCTTGGGCTTGCGGCAGACGCCGACCCTGGCCTTGTTCAAGGACGGCGCCGAAGTGACGCGCTTGCCTGGCTTCCAGTCGCCGGCGCAGGTGGAAGCGGCGGTACGCAGCGGGCTGTGAGCACGCCGCACGTCCATCGCGACCGCATAGGCGCCCGGCGATGAACACCACCGTCACCATCGTCGCCTGGAGCTTCCTGCTGGCAGGGCTGGGCATGCTGGTCGGCGCGGCGCTATTGCCGGATCAGGCGCGCTGGATCCTGTTGCTGCTGAGCGTGGCGTTCGGTGGAGTGGGGGGCGGCATCCTCGGCTATCGCGTCTGGCATGCGCGTCGTGCTGCCTGGTTGCGCCAGCACGGCACGGTAGTGGAAGCGCGCTTCGTCTGCGTTGAACGCAATGCGTCCGTACAGGTCAACGGCATGCACCCGTTCCGTATCCTGGCCCATCGCCACGACCGCACACACAACATCTTGATGGAGTATCGCAGCGACAACCTGTGGACCGATCCGCAGCCGTTCCTGCGCGAGGGGCAATCGCTGCGTGTGTTCGTCGATCCGCAGCGGCCGTCGCGTTACCACATGGACCTGAGTTTCCTGCCGACGCTGCGTAGCTGAGCGGCTGGCTTTCCTTCCTTCTGACGGCACTTCTTCATGACCAGTTCCACGCCTGTTGCACCCACCGAAGCCCGCATGGTCGAGATCGTCTTCCCCAATCACACCAATCACCTGGGCACCCTGTTCGGTGGGCAGGCACTGGCGTGGATGGACAAGGCCGCATTCCTCGCCGCCTCGCGCTATGCGCGCCGCACGGTGGTGACCGCGCGTTCGGACCAGGTGGATTTCAAGCTGCCGATCCGCCAGGGCCAGATGGTGGAAACCATCGCCCGCGTGGTGTCGGTGGGGCGCAGCTCGATCAAGGTGGAAGTGGAATTGATCGCCGAAGATCTGCTCAGCGGCGCACGCGAGCTGTGCACCCGCGGGCAGTTCGTGATGATCGCGCTCGATGCCGATGGCAAGCCCACCGCAGTGCCGCCGCTGCCTGCGCAAGTGTGACGGCAGCGGCTGTCCGTCGCCGCGCATTCCGCACTCACCATGACATCTGCATGCCCTTGGTCTGATGCCGCGTGCGCAGGCAGGCGCTGGCATTGCCGCCTGGTAGCGCAAGTCTCGCACGCCACGGTGAGCAATGCATGACGTTCGCCAGGCAGCCCATCTTCGTTGCGCAGTCGCTCCGCCGTGCTCGGACTGGGCGCCGCCGACGGCGGCATGCACGCCGCCGCCGTCACCAGGAACCAGTGATTTAGTTGATCTTGCCAACCCCGGCATTCGCGCGCACGGTGTTCGCGGCGCTGGACGCCGAGGCCGGTGTCACCAGCGATGCGCTGACCGGGCCGAACGCTGCCAGGGCTTGTTCGTCCAACGGCCGATTCTTGCTGCCGCTGGCGATCTGGTCATTGGCCACGCATTCCCGACCGAGGTATTGCAGGCAGAGGTCGTTACGCGGATCGCGCATGCCGACGAAGGGCGCAAACGTGTAGCCGGGGCCCGGGTTGTGCGGATAGATGTAGACCGGCAGGCTCACCTTGTTGAAGTAATTGCCTTCCAGCAGCAACAGCGCCGTCGAGGTCAACGGCATCGCGGCGCCCTCCCGGGAAAGGTCTTCGAAATAATTGTTGACCATATGCGCCAGCACCGATGCGTTGTTCAGTCCGCCGGCATGCGGCCCACGACCGGAGGTGTGATGCACATAGTTGCGTGCGACGGTGATGGTGTCGTGCGCGCCCAGGAACAGCCACAACCAGTAATGCCGATTGTCGCAAGTGGACGAGGTGTCGGTGCGTCCATCGAATTCGTTGTTGGACAGGGTGACGTGCGAAGCGCTGCCGAAGCCGGTCACCACCATTTGTCGGCCGATGCGCGCAAAGCGGTTGTGGTCCACCCAGACGCCGTCCGCGTCGTCGATTGCGAGTGCATCGCCACCCCACACCACGCCTGGATTGATGTCGGAAATCGTGATGTTCTGGATGATGACGTTGCTGTTGCCGCCACCCACGCGTAGCCCGCGCCCGGTGATGGCGCCATCGCTGGCCAGACCGATCAGGGTCTTGTTGGAGCCGATCTGCAGGGGCGTGCGTCCGGCATTATCGAAGCTGACCTGCGCAGCGGTGCGGCCTGCGCAATAGTTGGCGATGTTCAAGCCCAACTGGCTGGTGCCGGTGCTGCAGGTGGTCGCCACGCACCCGGTCGTGGTCGTGATCGAGGACCCGTTGGTGATCAGCGAGCCGGTGAAGTCGAAGGTTCTGTCCAGCACGATCACGCGTGGAGTGGTGTCAATGCATCGATTGCCGTCGAAGCTGCTGCAGAGCGCTTGCTGCAGTTCCAGCAGGGAGGTGGGTCTGACAGCGGCGGCATTACCGCCACCGGTGACACCGGCGGCGAAACCATCTGGGGCGCCGACTGCCTGGGCGCATGCCTGGTTGGCGAACACAGCTGCCGCCAGCAACAGTGCCGATGAAGCACAGCGGAGAGAAAGAGAGAGCATGGAGGACTTCAATGAAAATCCCCGCTCGGTGTGCCCAAGCGGGGATAGGTGGATGCAAGGAATGTCATGTCCAGATGGTGAAGGCCTGAACAGGTGGACTCTAGCAGCCCACTCTTGCCGCCATGTCTTGGGCCAAGGCGATTCTAATGGTGAGAAGAAGGCTGGTTCGCTTCACGATACAAACATGCGTGTGCGTGTGCGTGTGCGTGTGCGTGTGTCGCGCAGTGCGCGCGTCGGCCGAGGGTGTTGCACGATGGCAATGAGCGCGCTGCTGGGCTTGTGAAGCGGAACGTCCTACTCCTCGACCTCGCGGTCTTCGCGCTTGGCTTCTTCCATCGCCTCCGGTTCCAGCTCTTCGGCGCTGCGATTGAGTTTGACGAACACGCCCCAGGCGACCAGCAGCAGCGCCGCGCATGAGCCGACGGCGGCGGCATAGGGCAGCTTGGCCGGGTCGGCGTGCATCAGTTCGAAGATCGATACCAGTGTTTCGATCGCCAGCGCGATCACGATCACCACGAAGAAGCGCGACAGATAGCGCCGCACGCGCGTAGGACCGCTGACCTTGACGTCGCGCAGGATCTCTTCTTCGAAGATGGTCTGGCCCAGTTCCAGCGTCACCAGTGCCACCGTGAGCAGGCCAACCGCCTCCAGGACCACGTTGAAACGGTCGCGTATCACCATGTCGCCGCCCGGGCTGAAGCCATGCCATAACTCCAGTCCCGCCATCGCCACCAGGCCGGCCGCGCACAGCACGAAGAACGCCAGGATCACGAAATGACCGGCACGGAACAGGTGGCTGAGCAGCTTCATGGCAGGCGTGGCTTGGAGGGGATGCAGAGCATCGTGTGCGCGGCGTGGTGGCGGCGCGAAGGCTGCGGCAAGCAGGTGCGCCCTCATCCGGCGCTACGCGCCACCTTCTCCCGCGCGCGGGAGAAGGGCCATGACGGGGCGGCCGTCGGCTCACCGCCGTGTAGCGACCGCCGTCCTCGGTAAGCGCTCCCTCTTGGTACGCGCTCCCTTCCCCCGCCTGCGGGGGAAGGTGCCCGAAGGGCGGATGGGGGCGGCCGATGCCGCGCGCACACATCGCGCACACCAGCGCCTGTCATCCCATCAGCGCTGCCGCAGCACTCGATACGCCTGCAGCGGCAAGCCGATTGCCGTGTAGGCGACCGCCGTCCCTGGTCTCAGCTCCCTTCCCCCGCCTGCGGGGGAAGGTGCCCGAAGGGCGGATGGGGGCAGCCGATGCCGCACGCACACAATCGCGCACACCAGCGCCTGCACACCCCATCAGCGCTGCCGCAGCACCTGATACGCCTGCAGATGCACGTTGGCGGCCATCAATAGCGGCGTATTGCGTCCGGTCTCGCGCACGCGCGCCAGCATGTCGCCGACGATCTGCGCCGCTTCCACGTCCTGGCCGGCTTCCAGATCCCGCAGCATCGAGGCCTTGAGTGGCGAATCCACCTGCAGCAGCGTTTGCAGGGCCTTGCTGCGGGCCGCATCGGGAATCGATTGCCCGGCCGCATCGGCAGCCCACAGGCATTCGTTGTACAGGCCATTGATCAGCGCGCGGCCATCGTCGGTGGCCACGATCGCGCCCACCGGCGCACGCATCAGGCAGGTGGCCGCGGCCAAGGCAGTGAGAAAGCTGTACTTGATCCACTGTTCCTGCGCGATCTGCTCGCTGGCGAGATGGTCGATGCCCGCCTGCGCGCAGGCGGCGGCGAACGCCTGCACCCGTGCCGAGGCCGCACCCCCATCGCGCTCGCCAAAGGTGATCGCCGCCGGTTTGCCCAGGTGCAGGATCTCGCCGTGCTCGCCCTTGCTGGCGCTGATGAAGCACAGTCCGCCCAGCACCCGCGCGGCGCCGAAGCGTTCGTCCAGCACTGCGTAATGGCGCAGCCCGTTGAGGATCGGCAGCACCGTGGTGTGCTCGCCCACCGCCGGCGCAATCGCTTCGATCGCGCTGTCCAGGTCGTAGGCCTTGCAGCTGAGGATCACCAGATCGAACGGCTGCTGCGCCACCAGCGCCGGCAATGCATCGGCGGTGACGTGCGCCACCGGCACCTGCGCATCGCCGAGCGGGCTGCGGATGCGCAAGCCGTCGGCCTGCAACTGCGCCGCACGCGCATCGCGCACCAGGAAGGTGACATCCACGCCGGCCTGCGCCAGTCGTCCGCCGAAGTAACCGCCGGTGCCACCGGCGCCGAGAATGAGCATGCGCATAAAGTGATCTGTCCTCAGTCAATCTGGTCTTGCCCTTCCCCCGCTTGCGGGGGAAGGTGCCCGAAGGGCGGATGGGGGGGCAGCGCGTCCGCCAGCCACCGACGTTGCCAATGAAATCCGCGCCCGGCGTCAGCTACGCAGCCCGACACCACGCCGCAGCAACCACAGCGCCAGCGCGCTGAGCACCGTGACAAAGCCCAGCATCAGCGCGTAGGCGACCCAGATCGGCACATCCGAGCTGCCCAGCAGGCCATAGCGGAACGCGTTGACCATGTAGAAGATCGGGTTGGCGTGGGTGGCCGCCTCGGCCCAGCCGGGCAGCAACTTGACCGAATAGAACACGCCGCCCAGGTAGGTCAGCGGGGTCAGGATGAAGGTGGGCACGATCGCCACGTCGTCGAACTTCTTGGCGTAGACCGCGTTGACGAAGCCGGCCAGCGAGAAGATGGTCGCGCCCAGCAGCACCGTGGTCAGCGTGACGATGGGATGCGGGATGCGCACCGGGGTGAAGAACATTGCGATGATCAGCACGATGGCACCGACCATCACCCCGCGCAGCACCGCCCCGGCCACGTAGCCCCACAGGATCACCCAGTTGGGCATCGGGCTGACCAGCAGCTCTTCCACATGACGGCCGAACTTGGCGCCGAAGAAGCTGGAGGAGATGTTGCCGTAGCTGTTCTGGATCACGCTCATCATCACCAGGCCCGGCACGATGAACTGCATGTAGCTGTAGCCACCCATCTCGCCCACGCGCGAGCCGATCAGCCCGCCGAAGATCAAAAAGTACAGCGTCATGGTGATGGCTGGCGGCACCAGGGTCTGGCCCCAGATGCGCAGGATGCGCTGCACTTCGCGGCGCACGATGGTGCCCAGCGCGATCCAGTTGCGTTGGCGGGGTGTGGCGGGCGTGGCGGACATCGACGGCTCCGAGAAACTCATGGGTGACCTGCCGGGCGCGCAGGCGCCGCTGCGGCAGGCGCCGGGGCGAGGCTCTCGCCGGGCCCGGTCAGGCGAACGAACAATTCTTCCAGCCGGTTGCTCTTGGTACGCATCGAGCGTACCCGGATGCCGGCAGCACCCAGCGCGGCGAACACGCGGTTGAGGTCCATCGCACGCGGCATGTCCAGATCCAGCGTATGGCCGTCGACGGCGGTGAGCGTGGTGCCTTCGATCACCGGCAGCTGCGCCGGCAGCTCGCCGTCGATATCGAACAGGAAGCCCTCCACATCGAGCCTGGCCAGCAGTGCGCGCATCGGCCCCTGGGTGACGATCTGGCCGTGGTTGATGATGGCCAGGTTGCGGCACAGGTGCTCGGCTTCCTCCAGGTAATGCGTGGTCAGGATGATCGTGGTGCCGGCAGCGTTGATGTCCTTGAGCACTCGCCACATGTCGCGGCGGATCTCGATGTCCACCCCGGCGGTGGGCTCGTCCAGGATCAGCAGGCGCGGCTGGGTCATCATGGCGCGGGCGATCATCAGCCGTCGCTTCATGCCGCCGGACAGCGTGCGGCTCATCACCTGGGCCTTCTCCCACAGATGCGCGCGGCGCAGTTCCGCTTCGGCCAGACGCTCGGCATCGCTGCGTGGCATGCCGTAGAAGCCGGCGTAGTTGACCAGGATATCGAACGGCTTCTCGAACAGATTGAAGTTGATTTCCTGCGGTACCAGGCCGATCAGCCGCATCGCCTCGCTGCGGTGGGCGACCAGGTCGGTGCCGAACACTTCCACCTGCCCGCCGGACAGATTCACCAGCGAGCTGATGATGCCGATCAAGGTGGACTTGCCCGCACCGTTGGGGCCGAGCAGGGCGAAGAAGTCGCCCGGCGCCACATCCAGCGACACGCCCTTGAGCGCCTGGGTGCCGTTGTCGTAGGTCTTGCGCAGATCGCACACGCGCAGGGCGGGCGCACTGGGAGAGGGGGAATTCAAGCAGGATCCTTCGCGCCAGGGTCACGGCGCAGCGAGTTGCAGCCCGCTATTATAGAAGGCCGCGAGGGTACGCCCCGATCACAGACTGTCCCAAATACGTTCGTGCCTGTTCAATTTCCCCTCAAGCTTGTCGACCGGCGCATGCTCGCGCCGACCGTGGCCCACTGCCAGTTCGTACGCGACGACGGCCAGCCGCTGGATTTCCAGCCTGGGCAGTTCATCCAGATCCATTTCGCCTATGCGGACGGGACCGCGACCAAGCGCAGCTATTCGCTGGCCACCATCCACGACCATGCGCTCGGACCGGGCGAGGCGGTGGACATCGCGGTAAGCTTCGTGCCCGGCGGCTCGGCCACCGCGTTGTTCGAAGGCCTGGAAATCGGCGACCAGTTGCAGGCCAGCGGACCGTACGGCCGGTTCTGCCTGCAGGCCGGCGACCACAATCGACGCTATCTGCTGATCGCCACCGGAACCGGCGTCACCCCGTACCGCTCGATGCTGCCGTTGCTGGCCGAGGCGATCGCCACCCGCGGCGTGGAAGTGGTGTTGCTGCAGGGCGCGCGGACGCCGGCCGAACTGCTGTACGGCGAGGATTTTCGTGCTTTCGCCGATGCGCACCCGCAGTTCCGCTATGTGCCGTGCTTCTCGCGCGAGCTGCCGGCGCAGCCGCATCCCGATGTCCGGCACGGCTACGTCCAGCAGCAACTGGCCGAGTTCGCGCCCGATGCCGCGCACGATATCGCCTACCTGTGCGGCAACCCGGACATGGTGGACAGCTGCGCCGAGGCGCTGAAGGCTGCCGGCCTGCCGAATGCGCAGATCCGCCGCGAGAAGTACGTCAGTTCGTCGCCGCCCAAGAGCTGAGCGCGAAGACGGGGTTCGCCTGGCAGGCGCCGGTGTCGGCGCTCGCCAGCAGCGCGATGCCGGCGCGATCACACCCGCTGCCCAGATCTGCCGGCCACCAGGGCGGCCCTGGTGGCCCCTATGGATCAACGCGGTTGCAGCGTGACCAGCACCACGTCGTTGCTGCGCATCGGTACGCGCACCTCCACCACGCCATCGGCACCGACGCGCACGGCCCTGTCCTGCTCGGGCGCATCGACGCTCGCCTGCTGCAACTGCGTGAGCTGCTGCGGGCTCAATGCCTTGGGCATGCCCATCTCGATGTACAGCGACAGCGGATCGTTGCGCTTGTAGCCGGTCTTGTGGACTTGCAGACGGTAACTGCCGGCCGGCACCTGGGTCATGCGCAAGCGCAGCGGTGCGGAGTCGGTGGCCGGCACCTGGCGGGTGTAGAACGGCGTATTGCTCACCGCCTGCACCGGTTGTTGCCAATCCCACGCCAGCGCGGCGATGCGTTTGCCATCCACGGCGGCCATGGCATGCGCATCGGCCAGCGGAATGTCGCGGCCGGTGAGTGCGTTCAAATACTTGTAGGCAAACCATGCCGGCTTGCGGATGCCTTCGCGATTCATCAGCCCGAATCCGCCGTGGAATGGCGTGGGCGGCGGGCCGGGTTCTTCGAACAGGTCGGTATAGGTCCAGTAGCTCATGCCCTGCACCAGGCCCTGCACCTGTTTGAGCTTGGTCAGGATGTAGGGCGCGCTGATGTAGCTGTCGTGGACGAAGTCGCGCGGTGTATAGCTGGTGCTCCACTCGGTGAAATGCAGCGGAAGATCGGGAAAAGCCGACGCCTGGATCTGCGCGCGAACCCGGCGCACATCGCCGACGATGGCGTCCGCAGATGCGGACAGCTTGGTGTCCTGCTTGCCGTTCTCGTCGAGAAACCCGCCTTCCACGCCGTAGGTATGGGTGGTCACGAAATCGATCGGCAGTGCGTTCTTCGCCACGAAGGCGAGCAGTTCCGGCACCCAGGCCGCTCCTGCGGTGGAAGGGCCGCCGACACGCAGCTGCGGATCGATCGCCTTGATGGTGCGCGCGGTGTTGGCGTACAGGTCGAAGTAGGCCTGCTGGTCGGCGTTCTCCCAGAAATCCTTCAGGTTGGGCTCGTTCCACACTTCGAAGTACCACTGCCGCACTTCGTCGGCGCCATAACGCGCACGGATGTGCCGGATGTAGGCATCGATCAGCTGCGTCCACTTGGCCGGATCCGGATGCGAGGTGTTGCCCTTCCAATAGAACAGCGTCTGCTCGGACGTCTTCATCGCAGCGGGCGTAAAGCCCAGTTCGACGAACGGGCGGATGCGTTTGGCCAGCAGCGCGTCGTAGAGCTGATCCAGCCGGGTCCAGTCGTAGACGAGCTTGCCGTCGACCTCCTTCACCGTGCCCAGCACGTCGTGGAAGACATCGTGGAAGCGGATGTAGCGAAATCCCAGCTCCTGGACCGCAGGCACCAGATGCGCCTGGGTGTCGCTGCGGATCAGCGTGCCCGGGAAATCCGACCCGACCGACAGGTCGTAGAACCGATCCACCGGTTCGCCGGCCGCCGCGACATCCAGCACGATCTCCCGCGGTGCCGCGCCTTGCGCCAGGGCCGGGGTGGCGATGCAACAGGCCAGCGTCATCGCAAACAGGGTGTTCAACCGCATGGTCGCTCCGGGAGTTGAGTGCGGGGACCGCCACCGACTGCGACCGCGCTTGGCGCGGCGGTCATGGGGGGGCACTGTGAAGAGGCGTTCAAGGGTAACGGAATCGATCGGCCACCGGCCGCAGGGCGGCACGCAGTGTGATGCGTGTACTGCAACGTGGTCGCGCTCGTTGGCCGGTGACCTGCGCGATGGAGCCGAGCAGAGTGCCTGGCCGTGGTCGCCACATGGCGATATGCGGCCTGCCATGTGCGAATGCCGATCGCGCACCTGCACTGCGCCACGGTGCGGTGTAAAGGACGCTTGACAGGATGCGCATCGACGCGCACTCTGCCTGTCAAGGGAACTTGACACTGGCTGCGGGATAGATGAGATGAAGAACGACGCGATCCCTCTGCCGCCGCAGGCGCGGCCCGACAGCACTGCACGCGCACATATCCCGCGCTGTGTGGCATCCCTGCGGCAAGCCACGGGTGCACAGGCAGTGGTCACCGCGAGGGCGACACCATGAGCCTTGCTGCCTTGGCGCGTCGCGCCTTGCAGGTGGTCAGTGTCGGCGTGCTGCTGCTGGGCGGTGTGCGGCGCTGGTTGCCGTGGCAGATGAGCGACTACACCCAGGGATTGCTGATCGGTTGCGGGATCAGCGGCTTGCTGGTGGCCTTGATGCTGCGCGTCGGGCGCGACAGCCTGCGCGATTGCGCACCGCCTGCGCTGGTACGTCGCTACCGCCGCGAATTCGCTCCGCCGATGCTGGCCTACGTTGCAGTGATGCTGTGCTGGCGCCGCTTGCTGGCCGGCGTGCATGAGAGCTGGGGTCGGGTGTTGATCGCATTGCTGCCGGCGCTGCTGCTGATGCTGGCGATGCGTGCCGTGGCGCGTTTCGTCCGCGATTCGGACGAACTGCAACGCCGCATCGAGCTGGAATCGATCGCCATTGCCGCTGGCCTGGTCAGCATGGTCTATATGACCGCCGGCTTCCTGCAATCGGCGCAGCTGATCGCGGTGCCGGCAGCGGCGGCGATGATCTGGGTGTTTCCGATGTTGTGCATGACCTACGGATTCACCAAGGCCATCAATGCGCGTCGGTATCAATGAACAGTCGGGTACGCGTGTTGCGCGAGGCCAACGGCTGGTCGCAGGGCGAATTGGCCGAGCAACTGGGAGTGTCGCGGCAGACCATCAATGCGTTGGAGACCGGCAAGTACGATCCCAGCCTGCCATTGGCGTTTCGCATCGCGCGTCTGTTCGGCGAGCCGATCGAACAGGTCTTTCTATACGAAGAAGGTCAGTAGCTGCGGCGGTCATTCGGGCGGCAGCAAGGTCAGGGAACGGGCACTAGGAGAGATGGATATGTACAAGCAGGTCAATCTGGCAGCGGCCTTGCTGATCGCGCTGCTGGCCGGTGGATGCCAGCGCACGCAGGCGCCGCAGGCAGGCGCGTCCGGCAAGACGGCAGACGCCACGCCGACGGTTGGAGCAACGGCAGCCACGGCCACCGGCGGCAATCGTTACGGCGCACTGGAATTCGCCCCGTGCACGCTCAGTTCCGGCAGCGCCGCCGGCAACATCGAAGCACAATGCGCGCACCTGCAGGTGCCGGAAAATCCGGCGGTGCCGAACGGGCGGAAGATCGCATTGAAGATCGCCTGGCTCGAAAGCGACGCCGGCGGCGGCAGCACGCCCGATCCGGTGTTCTTCATCGCCGGCGGGCCGGGGCAGTCGGCCACGCAGGTGGCCGCGATCGTGGACATGGGCTTGCGTGAGGCACGCAAACAACGCGATGTCTTTCTGGTCGATCAGCGCGGCACCGGCGGATCGCATCCGCTGGTGTGCCGCGATCCCGCCGGCAAGCCGCTGGAGATGGACGGTGGCGCCGCCGCCAGCGTCGCGCAGCTCACCGACTACGCACGTCGTTGCGCCGACGGCCTGCGCAACGACGCAGATCCCCGCTACTTCACCACCACCGAGGCCATTGCCGATCTGGACGCGGTGCGTGCAGCGCTGGGCGTGCAACAGCTCAATCTGATCGGCGCCTCGTACGGCACGCGCGTCGCGCAGCAGTACGCCATGCGCTATCCCGCTCACACCCGCAGCGTGGTGCTCGATGGTGTGGCTCCCAACGATCTGGTGATCGGCGGCGAGTTCGCACGCACCTTCGAAGATGCCATTGCGCTGCAGACCAGGCAATGCGCCTCCACCGCAGCGTGCGCCGAACGTTTCACGGTGGATACGCGCACGCAGTTGCGGCAGGTGGTCGAACGCCTGCGGCAGGCTCCGGTGGCCGTGGATTACCGCGACCCGCGTACCGGTGTGCTGCGGCATGAACAGGTCACCGCCGATACGGTCGTGGGCTTGGCCTTCGGATTTTCATACGCGCCGGAAACCGCCTCGCTGCTGCCGCTGGTGCTGGATGAGGCGGCTGCCGGACGCTATGGCGCGTTGATGGCGTTGGCGCAGATGAGTGCTTCGGACATGTCCGACCAGATGAATCGCCCGATGCAATGGTCGGTGTTGTGCAGCGAAGATGCAGGGCGTTATCGCGCGCCCGAAGACAAGGACGCCACCCTGCTGGGCAACGCGGTGGCCGAGATGTTCTTCGCACCGTGCAAGGTGTGGCCTTCCAAGCCTGCGCCCAGCGCTGCGACTGCGCCGTTCCAGTCGACGTTGCCGGTACTGCTGTTGTCCGGCGAGCTCGATCCGGTGACGCCGCCACGCTATGCGCAGCGTGTGCTGCAGGGCCTGCCCAATGGCCGTCACGTGGTCGCGCCGGGGCAGGGTCACGGAGTGTTCCGGCTCGGCTGCATGCCCAAGGTGCTGAGCCAGTTCCTGCAGACCGCCGATGCCAGGACGCTGGACACCACCTGTGTGGCCAGCCTGACCACCGTGCCCGCGTTCACCTCGTTCAACGGATGGGAACCATGAGCCACATCGACCACGCCACGGAGGCGCACGCATGATCGTCGTCGAAAATCTGCACAAGTCGTTCCAGACCAAGACCGGGGTGGTGAAGGCGGTCGACGGCGTCGGTTTCAGCGCGGCCGATGGCCAGATCACCGGCCTGCTCGGCCCCAACGGGGCCGGCAAGACCACCACCTTGCGCATGCTCTATACGCTGATGTCGCCGGAGCAGGGCCGTGTCACCGTCGATGGCGTGGATGCCGCGCACGATCCGGTGACGGTGCGCCGTGCGCTCGGCGTGCTGCCGGACGCGCGCGGTGTGTACAAGCGGCTGACCGCGCGCGAGAACATCGCCTATTTCGGCGAGCTGCACGGCATGTCGCAGCTGCAGATCGCGCAGCGCACCCAGGTGTTGTCCGCCGCGCTGGACATGGACGACATCCTCGACCGCCAGACCGAAGGCTTCAGCCAGGGCCAACGCACCAAGACCGCCATTGCACGCGCGCTGGTGCACGACCCGCGCAACGTGATCCTGGACGAACCCACCAACGGACTGGACGTGATGACCACGCGCGCGATGCGCGGATTCCTGCAGCAGCTGCGTGCGGAAGGACGCTGCGTGATCTTCTCCAGCCACATCATGCAGGAGGTGGCGGCGCTGTGCGATCGCATCGTCATCATTGCCAGGGGAACGGTGGTGGCATCCGGCAGCGCCGACGAGCTGCGCGCGGCCACCGGCGAAGACAATCTGGAAGACGCCTTCGTCAAGGCGATCGGCTCGGAAGAAGGACTGCACGCATGAGCAAGACCTCCCTGTTCGCTACGGTGTGGACGGTGCTGCGCAAGGAACTGCGCGATATCTCGCGCGACCGCCGCACCCTGGCACTGGCATTGCTGCTCTCGCCCTTGCTGTATCCCATCCTGATTCTCGGCATGGGCGCCTTGAGCGAGAGCCGCGTACGCACGCAGATCGACAAGCCGCTGGACATTCCCACGCTCGGTCGCGCGCATGCGCCGAATCTGGTGCGCTTTCTGGCCGCGCAGGGGCTCAATGCGGTGGATGCACCCGCGGATCTGACCGCCGCCATCCGCAATCAGGATGTGGACGTCGCCTTGCGCATCAGCGACAGCTATGCGGAGGATTGGCGCGAGGGCCGCCCGGCCCTGGTGGAGGTCATCAAGGACAGCACCCGTCGCGAGGCCGATGTGCCGAGCATGCGCCTGCAGGCGGCATTGAGTGCGTACAGCCAGCAGGTGGGCGCACTGCGTCTGCTGGCGCGCGGCATCGATGCGCAGGTGGGCAGGCCGCTGGAAGTGGCTGCGCAGGATCTGGCCACCGCCGAAGCCAAGCGCGGCCAGGTGATGGCGATGCTGTTGCCGGTGCTGCTGGTGATCACTTCGTTCCTGGGCGGCGCTTCCTTGATCCTGGATGCCACCGCCGGCGAGCGCGAACGGCAGTCGTTGGAACCACTGCTGGCCACGCCCGCGCCGCGTAGCGCGATCGTCAGCGGCAAGATCGCCGCCGCCTGCGTGATCGGCATGGTGTCGCTGCTACTCACGTTGTTGGCGTTCAAGCTCAGCGCACAGCTGTCCACATCGACCCTGGGCCGCCAGCTCAACGTCGGCTTCGTGCCGATGTTGCAGATGTTGTTCATCCTGGTGCCGATGCTGTTCGTGGGCACCTCGCTGCTGACCTACCTGGCGGCCGCTGCCAAGAGCATGAAGGAAGCGCAGGCGCATATGACCTGGCTGCTGCTGCTGCCGATGCTGCCCGGTTACGCGTTGATGGCGTATCCGCTCAAGACCCAGCTCTGGCAGTTCGCGGTGCCCTTCCTGGCGCAGAACCAGATGCTGCTCAAGGTGATTCGCCATGAGACCATCACCGCGCAGACCTGGGCGGTGTATCTGCTGGCCGGCTTTGGTCTGGCCGCGGGGCTGTGGTACGCAGCGGTGCGTCGCTACCACCAGGAACGTCTGGCCATCTCGGGCTAGGTGCTGCGCGATGCTTCGGCCTCATGCCCCAGTCGTTCGGCAACCGATGTAGGAGCGGCCCCCGGCCACGATGGGGGCGTTACCGATAGCGTCGCATTGCGATTGCAGATGTCGCCAGAGACGCAAACGCCCACAGTGCTGCGGGCGTTTGCGTGTCCACTCTCTCGCGTGTCGATCGGCAGCGGCCAACGACTGGGCAGTTCGCGTCGGTCGCGATGGAGACTGATCCCAATTCCAGTTCCAGTTCCGGCGCCGAGCTCTCCGCTCGGCGCGCGGTCTGCCGTAGCCGCATCAACCGCCCGGGTTGAACGACAGCGTGCGGCGGGTGGTCACTGGTGCGGCGACCGGTTCGAAGCGCCAGCGCTTGACCGCGTTGAGCGCTTCGCGATCGAACACGCGTGGCGGATTGGCGCGCAGCACGCGCGAGGCGGTGATCGAACCATCGGTGCCGACCGTGATCTCCACCAGCACTTCGCCGGAGGTACCGGCGCGCAGCGCTTCGGGTGGGTAGCGCGGTGCAGGTGTGCTGATCGGGCGCAGCGATTGCGCGGCCGGCGCAGCGGCGGCGGGCGCCGGCGTCGGGCGGGGCGCAGCGGCGGTCGGCGCGGCCGGTTCGGCCGGGCGCCTGGCAGCTACCTGGCGCTCGGCTTCGGCGGCCTGCTGGCGTGCGGCTTCCTGCTGGGCGGCGATCTGCTGGGCCGCAGCGGCTTCGCGCGACTGCTGCTCGGCCAGGCGCTTCTGCTCTGCGGCCTGCTTGGCCTTGTCCTCGGCCAGCTTCTTGGCCTGCTCGGCATCCTGCTCGGAGCGGCTGGCGGCGGTCTTCATGGCGGTGTCCAGGCCGCTCTTCAGACGCGGCAGCGCCGGTGCCTTGGGGTCGACCTTTTCGATCAGCGCGATCAGCCGCTGCGCTTCGGGAAACTCCTCCCGGCCGATGCCCTGCTCGGCGGCGATCAGCGTGTACGGCATCAGGTCGGTCAGCGCGCTGTTGACGGTGGCGTCCTGCGGCTGCTTCTCGCGCAGCGCCAGGTAGTACTCCACCGCGTTGTCGCCGGCCGGGGCGTACATGCGGTTCTCCTGCAGCGCCTTGGTGGCCGATTCGCGCAGCTGGTCCGCGCCCATCGACTGCACTTGCGGCGAGACTGCGGTGGCCGGCGTCGGTGCCGGCGTGGTGGCCGGTGCCGCAGGCGTGGCAGCGGTGGTGGCGGCCTTGTCTTCCTGCTTGGAGCAGGCGGCCAGGCCGACCAGCAAAATGACCGGCGCGATCCGGCGTGCCATACGGCCCTGTGTCAGATCCAACATGCGTCCCCCTTACCCCGAGTGCGAAAGATACGTTGCTGCGGTGAGCGCCGGCCCCTGTTCCCGCAAGGGACGGCAAAGCCGCAATCTAGCATTGCTGGGGCGGTGGAAGCCAAGCCTTGCATCGGCCGGAGGCGAATTTCATCCTGCCGGGCTCCCCAGCGCCGCAGGGGACGGCAACGGTGTGGCCGTCCCCTGCGGCGGCGCGGCCGGGCAGTAGCGGTGCAGGAAGTCCGCATGCGCCGGCAGCCGCACCAGCGCGGCCTCCACCCGCCCGCGGATGCCCTGCAGAAACTGGCTCAGCTCCGTATCGCCCATCAGGTCGGCCACCGGGTGGTGCTGGCGGGGTGTGATGCCCTGGCCCAGCATGACCTGCACCCAGGAGTTTTCCGCGAACAGCTCGTTGCCGCGGTGGAAGACCCGCCCGCTCTCGCGAAACAGTTGCATCCGGTGGCGCAGCGAATCGGGGATGTCCATCGCCGCGCAGTCGCGCCAGAACGGCGTATCGCGGCGGTCGGTGGCGTGGTAGTGCAGGATCACGAAATCGCGGATATGCGCGATTTCCTCGGCGGCCTGGCGGTTGTATTCGGCAACGTCGACCGGGTGGATGACCTGCGGGAAGGTCTGCAACAGCCGCACGATGCCACGCTGGATCAGGTGGATGTTGGTGGACTCGATCGGCTCCAGGAACCCGCTGGCCAGCCCCAGCGCCACGCAATTCTTCTCCCACACGCGGTGGCGCTGGTTGGGGGTGAAGCGCAGCGCGCGCGGTTCGGTCAGCGCACGTCCCTGCAGATTGCGCTCCAGCACCGCCCTGGCGCTGTCCTGGTCGGTGTAGCGGCTGGAATAGACGATGCCGTTGCCCACCCGGTGCTGTAGCGGAATGCGCCACATCCAGCCGGACTGGTCGGCGCGCGCACGGGTGTAGGTCACCGGCGGGCCGACCGATTCGGTCTGCACCGCCAGCGCGCTGTCGGCGAACAGCCACTGCGACCAGTCCTCGCTGCCCACGCCCAGGGTCTTGCCGATCAGCAGCCCGGCAAAGCCGGTGCAGTCGACGAACAGGTCGCCTTCCACGCGCGTGCCGTCGCGCAGCGTCAAGGCAGTGAGGAAACCGCTCTCCGGGTCGGTGTCGACCTCGCCGATGCGCCCTTCGATGCGCCGCACGCCGAAGCCTTCGCTGAAACGGCGCAGGAAGCGTGCGTACAGGCCGGCATCCAGATGGTAGGCGTAGTTCATGCCGCCGTTGGGCAGATGCGCGAAACGCCCTTCTTCGGCCGCGCGCAGTTCCAGGCAGTAGTCGCCGAAGGCGCGCGCCACCCCGCGCTGGCAGCCTTTCAGCCAGAAGTGGTGGAAGCCGGCGCTCCAGTGGTCGGTACCGGTATGCCCGAAGGAATGGATGTAGTGCCTGTCCACATCGCGCCAGTGCTCGAAGGCGATGCCCAGCTTGAAGGTCGCCTGGGTGGCGGCCATGAACGCGGCCTCGTCGATCTCCAGCAGGCGGTGGAAGGTGACCAGACTGGGGATGGTGGCTTCGCCCACGCCGACGGTGCCGATCTCGTCCGATTCCACCAGGGTGATCTGCAGGTGCCGGCCCAGCAGCTTGGACAGCGCAGCGGCGGCCATCCAGCCGGCGGTGCCGCCACCGGCAATGACCACGCGGCGCACCGGGCGCTGGCGTGGGTCGAAAAGGGGGGCGTGGTCCATCGGCAGTCCTCAGCGGTTCAAGCGTTGCAGCAGCCGCGCGCGCAGGCTGCGGGCACGGTCCGCGTCCATCGGTGCCAGCACGCCGCGTGCGGCCTCGGGCACATGCGCAGCGGTGTGCGCGTCGGGCTCGAACACGTAATGGCGAAACACCTCCTGCCAGGTGGCACGCTGTTCGGGCGGAAGATCGCGCACCGCCAGCAGCGCCAGCATCAGCGCGTTCATTGGCGAGTCCATATAGGCCGCGCTCTGCCGCCACCAGAAATTGACCAGCACATTGAAGCCCTCCAGCGCCTGCACGTGATGCCACCACATGCTGGGAATGAACAACGCATCGCCAGGTTCCAGCTCGGCGACGAGGGCGTGCTCCAGCGCCTGCGCATAGCGTGGAAAGCGCTGCAGATCCGGTGCGGCGATGTCCACCAGGCTGACCGGTTGCCCGGCCGGGGTGAGATCCAGCGGGCCGATATACAGATTGCGCAGCTGATCGGGCGGAAACAGGGTGAAGCGGCGGCGCCCGGCGACCACGCAGGCCAGGTTGTCCGGCAGGTCCTGATGGGCGGCGATGCGGGTGCGGTTGCCGATCCAGATGCTGGCCAGCGGTTCGGCCTGCGGCAGCGCGATCGGATTGTGCGCGCGCAGGCCGGGCAGGTAGGTGTCCAGCGTGGTGGAGCCGACATAGATCGCCGGCGGCTGCGGGTTGTCCAGGTCGCGCAGCAGCGTGTCCAGCACCACCCCCAGCGGCACGCGCTCGGGGCGGAAATTGAAGCCGCTCATGTCCGCGTTGTAGAAGAAGCGCCCGCCGATCTCCGGCGGCCCGACCTGGGCCACGACGGCCTCACCGCGGTCGTAGCCGCGCAGGTAGGCGGCGGCGGCCTGCGCGGACTGCGCGCCGGCGCGGGCCAGCGGCCAGTCGCGCACCAGTCCGCGCAGCACCAGCGGCGTGGTCGAGCGCAACAGCGCCGGATCCAGCTGCTGCGGATCCAGGCCGTGGCGTTCGTCGATAGGGCGCGGCTCAGCCGGCATGGCGACGGTTGAGGCGTTCGAGCAGGTGGCGGAACTGCGCGATCGAGGCCACTGCCATGTACAGCGGCTCCAGATCGCCGTGCCGGTGCAGGTCCAGCAGCGCGGTATTGCCGAGCGCGCGCAGGCGCTCCTCGTGCACGGTGTACAGACCGGCCAGACGGCAGTCCAGGCCATTGTCCAGGGTGGCTTCGAAGACGAACGGTTCGAGCAGCTCGTAGCGCAATGCGCGCTCCACGAAGGCATCGCTCTCGGCCAAACCGTCGTGCAGGGTGCGCAGCAACTGGCTGATATGGTCGAGAAACTCGGTGGTGCCGCCATGTTCGCGAAACAGTAGTTCGCCGTCGTGCCGGCCGATGCGTGGGCTGTCCAGGTCCACATGCACCATCGGCCCCTCCGGTTGCTGGCCGATCAGAAACGGTTGGCGCTGGATCGCCAGCGGCACATAGGGCGCATCCCAGCGCGCGCCCTCCAGAAACAGGTTCTCGCCCAGTCGCAACCCCAGCAAGGCCAGCGGCTGAAAACGCCCGTTGCCGCTGCGGTGGAAGACGATCGGGTACTGCGCCTGCAGCTGGCGGAATTCCTGGGGAAAGGTCGCCGCCGACATCACGTCGTCGCCGTAGGCGGCGCCATGGGCGGTGATCACGCGCAGGTCGCGGTGATCGAGGTTGTTCAACAACACGGCATTGGTCATGGGGGCAGCCACATCACGCGGGGCGCGTGGCCCATGCTTGGACAGTTGCCCTTCGCCAGGCAAGTGCCGGATGGCCCGCATCCGGACACCGCACGGGAAGGTCGAAACAGCGACCCGGCAGACGCGCTGCCGGGTCGCCTGGAGCGGCTCACATCACCAGAACTTGTAGCGCAGGCCCAGCATGTAGCGCGGGCCGGTCTGAGTGGCGAAGATCACCTGGTTCGGATGACGGCCGTGCTGGCGCTGGACCGCATCGTTGAGGTTGATCGCCTCCAGGCTCAGCGACAGGTTCTCGTTCCACTGGTAGCCGATGTTGAGGTCCAGCTGCCCATAGGCTTCGGTATAGACCGGGTTGGGCTGACCGCTGCCGTCGAACCGCGCGGCCAGGAACTGGTCGCGCCAGTTGTAGGCGGCACGGATCTGCCACGGCCCCTTGTCGTAGAAACCGACCACGTTGGCCGAATCGCTCAGCCCTTCCAGCGCGAACTGCTCGCCGATGACGTAGTTGTCGTAGGTCAGGCCCGAGTCGACCATGGTGTAGTTGGCCGACACGCCGAAACCGCTGTCGCCGAACATGTGCTGCACGTTGAATTCCCAACCGTCCAGCGACGCCGAGCGCTGGTTGGCCGGCGCGGTGATGGCGAAGTTGGCCACCGGATCGCCCGGCCGCCCGCTGATCACGCCGGTGGCGTTGCCGTTGGAATCGTCGGCTCCGCGCACCACGCCGGGCTGGCCGTTGAAGTTGCGGAAGATGTAGTTGCGGATGCAGGTCAGGTCGGCGGTGGCACAGCTGTTGGCCAGCGCCTGGTTCCAGTACGCGCCGCCGATCGGCGTGTTCAGACCCAGCGAAGCATCGTTGCGGGTGGTCACGCCGACGTAGTTGTCGATGTTCTTGCGGAAGAAGCCCACCGAGGCGTAGCTGGCGTCGCTGTAGTACCACTCCAGCGAGAAATCGATGTTGTGCGACAGCAGCGGCTTGAGGCCGGGATTGCCTTCCTGCCCGGTGCCGCCTTCGATGCGCGCGATCTGATTGAGCGTCTGCCCGCCCTGGATGTCGCCCCAGCCGGGACGGCCGATGGTTTCGCCATAGCTGCCGCGCAGCACCAGATCCTCGGTGAGCTTGAAGCTCAGGTCCAGGCTGGGCAGCCAGTATTCGTACTTGCCGCTGCCGCCGGAGAACGCCGAGTCGGCCAGACGGATCGGCAATTCGTTGTTGGCTACCCAGTCGATACCCACCGCCACCGGCACCAGCGCTCGCGCCTGGACCTCGGTTTCCTCATAGCGCACGCCGGCCGCCAGGGTGATCGGCACGCGCAGATCGTCCCAGCTGTTGCCCCATTGCAGGTAGGCGCTCTTGGACTTTTCGGTCACGCGGCGGTCGGTGTTGTAGATCGGCGACGGGCGGTACAGCGCGTCGTCGCCGGCGACCCGCGCGGCCGCCTGGCGCGCACGCTCGAAGTCGAACAGGAACAGCTGGCTGAACTGCGCCGGATTGCCGCTGCCGTCGATCGCATCGAAATAGCGCGGGAACGAGGTGGGAATCCACAGGTCGTCCGGGTAATCGGCTGCGGTACCCGCGCCGCCCCAGGTGTCGCGCTGCACATTGGAGAACGCCGAGCGGTTCTTGACCTCGGTGCTGCCGATGCCGAACTTCAACTGCGAATAGTTCTCGAAGGTGAAGTCGCCATTGACCTGCGCCTGGTCGATCTCCGACTTCATGTAGCTATTGCGGAAGGTGGAGCCGGTGACCAGGGTGCGAGAGGGATCTAGCCCGGTCAGGCCGAAGCCCAGCTGCTGCTGCAGCACCGGGAAATCCTTGCTGAAATCCACCACCGAGGTGCCGCGGTAGAAACCGGCCACGCCCAGCGAATTGCCCGAGCCGTAAGGGCCGTCCGGGCCGGCCTCGGCGGTGGAGCGGTGGACGTCGAAGTTCAACTTGAACTGGTCGTTCACCGCCCAATCCACGTTGAAACCCAGCGATTTGTTCTGGTTGCGGGTGGCCGCGTTGGAGCCGGCAGTGGCCAGATCGCTGGTGGCCGGATCGACGATCTCCGAATAGCTGATCGGGCCGGCCACCGGACCATTGGTCCAGGCGCTGGCCGACGGGCCGTAGTTGAACCACACCGACATTTCGTTGCGCTGCTGCTGGATCTTGTTTTCCGAGTAGGTGTAATCCAGCGTGGTGGTGATGTTGTCCAGCGGCTTGTATTGCAGGGTCAGCTGGCCGTTGGTGCGCTGGCGTTCCACGCCGACCACGCGGTAGTTGAGGTTCTGCGGCACCGAGTAGATGTCGTTCGGGCCGGGGCGGTTGACGATGTTCTGCGCGCCCGGCGTTCCGGGCTGCGGGATGGTGCCGTAGGCGGTGGAATCGCCGCGGAAGGCGCGCCAGCCGTTGGGCACGCCGACCTGGCTGTAGCCGAAATCGCGTTCCTGGTAGCTGCCGGTGACCGCAACGCCGAAGCGCCCGTCGGCCGAGGTGTTGCTGAAGATGCCGGAGATTTCCGGGGTCAGCGAATCGCCCTGCAGGCGGCCGGGCAGGTTCTCGTTGGACGCATCGTGCACGCCCTTCAGACCCACGTTGGCATGCAGGCCCGGGTTGTCCAGCGGGCGGGTGGTCTTGATGTTGATGCTGGCGCCGATACCGCCGGTAGGCGTGCTGGCGCGGCTGGTCTTGAACACCTCGATGCCGGAAATCGATTCCGACGCCAGGTTGGCGAAGTCGAACGCGCGCGAGTTGGAGGCGCTGGCATCTTCGATGGTGGCGCCCGGCATCTGCCGGCCGTTCAACAGCACCAGATTGAAGTCGGGGCCGACGCCACGCACGGTGACGCGCGAGCCTTCGCCCAGCGAGCGATCGATCGACACGCCGCTGATGCGTTGCAGCGATTCGGCCAGGTTGGTATCGGGGAACTTGCCGATGTCCTCGGCCACGATGCCGTCGACGATGCCTTGCGCATCGCGCTTGACGTTCATCGACGAGGTGAGGCTGCCGCGGATACCGCTGACCTGGACGGTATCGAGGGTGGCCGGATCGGCCTGGCTGGAGCCGGGTACGGTGGACGCCGATTGCGGCGCCGGCGCGGTCTGCGCAGCCAGCGGAGTCGACAATGCGAACAGCAGGGCAGACGTCAGGCGCCGCGTGCGCGGCAGGGTGCGTGGCTCTCTCACGATGATTCAATCCCCAAATGAAGAAGCACCGGTCCCGGGCGGGACAGGTGAAGGTCGTCAAACAATCGCGCATTTGTTAGCTGCCGCTTAACAAAGTCAATTTGCAGTGCAGCATCGGTCCGGAGCTACCGGTGTCACACAGTGTTCCGGTCCCGGCCGCGACTAGGCGCCTGCCGATCACGGCGCCGGCCTTACCATCGTGGGTCCCTGGCGCCGCCTGGCGTCGCCCTCGACAGTTGGAGCGCGTGATGATCGATCTGTACTACTGGCCCACCCCCAATGGCCACAAGGTCACCTTGTTCCTGGAAGAAGCCGGGCTGGATTACACCGTCAAGCCGGTCGACATCGGCAAGGGTGCGCAGTTCGAGCCGGCCTTCCTGCAGATCTCGCCCAACAACAAGATGCCGGCCATCGTCGATCATGCGCCGGCCGATGGCGGCCCGGCGCAGAGCGTGTTCGAGTCCGGTGCCATCCTGCTGTATTTGGCCGAGAAGACCGGCCGCTTCCTGCCGCGCGAGCCACGCGGCCGCATCGCCGCGCTGGAATGGCTGTTCTGGCAGATGGGTGGGCTGGGCCCGATGAGCGGCCAGATGGGGCACTTCAACGTCTACGCCCCGGAGAAGATTGCCTACGCGATCGAACGCTACAACGCCGAGGTCCGCCGCCTGCATGGCGTGCTCGACAAACGCCTGGCCGCGCAGGCGTTCCTGGCCGGCGACGACTATGGCATTGCCGATATGGCCAGCTACCCGTGGATCGAGGTGTACGCCGACCTCACGCCCGACTATGCCGCCTTCCCGCATCTGAAGCGCTGGCACGACGCCATCGCCGCGCGCCCGGCCACCCAGCGCGCCTACGCGCTCAAGCAGAAGGTCAACCCCAACGCCGGCAAGCCGCTCAGCGATGAGGAGCGCCGGCACCTGTTCGGCAAACGCTGAACGCACCGGCAGAAGGCTGCGTAGCCGCGATCGTTCGCGGCTGCACCTCAGTCTCCGAAAGGGGGAGTGCACGGCGCCGCCGAAGACACGCAGTCCACTGCCGGGCGCTGGCGTTCGTTTTGCTGGGCAGGCGGTCCGCAGCCTGCGCCTGCACGATCCTGTAGCGCACCGCACCAAGCGCCAGCGGCGAACATCGCCGATCGCCCCCCGCGAGCGCGCGCTTCTCAAACCCCCTTCCCCCCTGCATCCTGTGCGCAGCCTTTTTTCAGGATCCTCGATGCGCGCCCTGTTCGCCGCCCTCGCCCTCATGCTCAGTCCCGTTCCCATGGCCCACGCCGAGAAGCTCACCCTGGAGGCCATCACCGGCCCGATGCCGTTGTCCGGACCGACATTGATGAAGCCCAAGGTGGCCCCGGACGGCTCGCGGGTGAGCTTCCTGCGCGGCAAGGACAGCGACCGCAATCAGCTGGATCTGTGGGAATACGACATCGCCAGCGGCCAGACCCGTCTGCTGGTGGATTCCAAGGTCGTGCTGCCGGGCACCGAAACCCTGAGCGATGCGGAAAAGGCCCGCCGCGAGCGTCAGCGCATCGCCGCCTTCGCCGGCATCGTGGATTACCAATGGGCGCCCGACGCGCACGCGCTGCTGTTTCCGCTCGGCGGCGAGCTGTATCTGTACGACCTGCGCAAGACCGGCGCGGCAGCGGTCCGCCAGCTCACCCATGGAGAAGGCTTCGCCACCGATGCCAAGTTGTCGCCCAAGGGCGGCTTCGTCAGCTTCGTGCGCGCGCGCAACCTGTGGGTGATCGATCTGGCCAGCGGCAAACAGCTGCAGCTCACCCGTGACGGCAGCGACACCATCGGCAACGGCGTGGCCGAATTCGTCGCCGACGAAGAAATGGACCGTCACACCGGCTATTGGTGGGCGCCGGACGATTCGGCGATCGCCTTCGCGCGCATCGACGAATCGGCGGTGCCGATCCAGAAGCGGCCGGAGGTGTACGCCGACCACACCGAGGTGATCGAGCAACGCTACCCGCAGGCCGGTCAGCCCAATGTCGCCGTGCAGCTGGGCGTGATCGCACCGCGCGCAGACGCGGCGCCGCGCTGGATCGACCTGGGCAAGAACCAGGACATCTACCTGGCGCGCGTGGACTGGCGCGATGCGCAGCGGCTGACCTTCCAGCGCCAGTCGCGCGACCAGAAGACCCTCGAACTGATCGAAACCACGCTGGCCACCGGTCGGCAGCGCATGCTCGTCACCGAGACCTCGCCCACCTGGGTGCCGCTCAACAACGATCTGCGCTTCCTGAAGGACGGCCGGTTCGTGTGGAATTCCGAACGCAGTGGCTACGCGCATTTGTACCTGGCCTCCGAAGACGGCCGCACGCTCGCGCCGCTGACCTCCGGGCAGTGGGTCGTGGATGCGCTACTGGCAGTCGACGAGCAGGCCGGGCTGGCGTACTTCTCCGCCAGCAAGGAGTCGCCGACCCAGACGCACGTCTACGCCGTTCCGCTCGCGGGTGGTGCCATCGAAAAGCGCTCAGCCACCCACGGCACGCATGCGGCCAGCTTCGCCAGCAACGCCAGCGTGTATGTCGATAGCTGGTCCAACACCGCCACGCCGCCGCAGATCGAGCTGTTCCGCGCCAATGGCGAAAAGATCGCCACGCTGCTGAAGAACGATCTGGCCGATCCGCAGCATCCCTATTCCAGGTACCGCGACGCGCAGCGGCCGGTGGAATTCGGCACGCTCACCGCCGCCGATGGCAAGACCCCGCTGCACTACCGGCTGATCAAGCCGGCGCAATTCGACCCGTCCCGGCGCTACCCGGTGATGGTGTACGTCTACGGCGGTCCCGCCTCGCAGACCGTACTCGATGCCTGGCCCGGTCGCGGCGATGCCTTGTTCGATCAGTATCTGGCCCAGCGCGGCTACGTGGTGTTCTCGCTCGACAATCGCGGCACCCCGCGGCGTGGCCGCGATTTCGGTGGTGCCTTGTATGGCAAGCAGGGCACGGTGGAAGTGGACGATCAGTTGCAAGGCGTGGCCTGGCTGAGGCAACAACCCTGGGTCGATGCCCAGCGGATCGGCGTCCAGGGCTGGTCCAACGGCGGTTACATGACCCTGATGCTGCTGGCCAGGCACAGCGAGGCCTATGCCTGTGGCGTGGCCGGTGCACCGGTCACCGATTGGGGCCTGTACGACACCCACTACACCGAACGCTACATGGACCTGCCGGCGGGCAATGCCGAAGGCTACCGCCAGGCGCGCGTGGCCACCCATCTGGATGGCCTGCGCGCCAGGTTGCTGTTGATCCACGGCATGGCCGACGACAACGTGCTGTTCACCAACGCCACCACGCTGATGAGCGACCTGCAGCAGCGCGGCACCCCGTTCGAACTGATGACCTATCCGGGCGCCAAGCACGGTTTGTCCGGCGCCACGGCCTTGCATCGCTACAGGACTGCGGAGGCGTTCCTGGCACGTTGCCTGAGCCCCTGAACCCCCTGAGCGGGGCGCCCCCGTCCGTCGGGTGCGCCCACACGTCAAGTAGCGCGCGCAATCGGTCGTCACGCGCCGCCGGGAGCGCTGGCAGCATGCAGCAGCCCGGACAGTGCGCAGGGTATCGATGCAAGGTGCCGCAAGAGGCTGTATCTGTGGGGACGGGCTGCCGCATGGGCAACCGCACCGGGTAGCCTGCTTCGATAGCGCATGCATGGCCGGACGATGACCTTCGGCAGGTTGCCGGCATCGTGCGCTGCGCGTACGGTCGCGCATCGCCCCGTTGGAATCCGCTCGATGAAACCTCTCGTGATTGCTGTCGCCCTGGCGCTTGGCGTCTGCTCGCCGCTGCAGGCGCAGACCACCCCGGCCGCGGCCAGCGCCCCCGCCACGCCCGCCTGGGTGCAGACCAGCAACGGCTATGCGCAGATCCTGCTGAGCGCGCAGGCGCCGTTCCAGCCCGAATCGGCCACCGCGTTCGGCCTGGAAGGCTATGACGATCAGGTGGCCGACCTGGGACCGAACAACGCGCAGCGCTACCGCGAGGCGATGCGCAAGGCGCGTGGCGAACTGCAGGCCAGGCTCGCCAGCGAGCGCGACGCCAACGTGCGTCAGGACCTGCAGATCATGATCGGCGCGGCCGAGCAGAACATCGAGGGTAGCGAGCTCAACGAGCGCTATCTGCTGCCGTGGACCGATGCGCCGCAGTTGGTCTTCAGTGGGCTCAACGACCTGCTGTCCGAACAGGTGCCGGCCGCGCGTCGGGCCAAGGCGCTGGACCGCCTCAAGCGCTATCTCGGCCTGCTGCCGGGTAGCACCCCGATCACCACGCTCGCCCGCCAGCGCTACGAAGAACAGCTGTCCAACAAGGCGCTCTTGCAGCCCACCGAACGCGAGGTGCAACAGGCGCTGGCGAATGTGGACACCTATGTCGCCGGTATCCGGGAATTGTTCGCCGAATACAAGGTCGCAGGCGCCGATGACGCGCTTGCGTCCATGGCCAGCCAGCTCAAGGACTATGCCGCCTGGACGAAGAAGACGGTGCTGCCCAAGGCGCGCAAGGACACCCGGTTGCCCGAGCCCTTGTACGCGTTCCAGCTCAAGCAGGTGGGAATCGATATCGCGCCGCAGTTGCTGATCCAGCGCGCGCAGCTGGAATTCATGGAAACCCGTTCGGTCATGCAGCAGCTGGCGCCGCTGGTGGCCAAGGCCAAGGGCGTGCAAGGCGACGACTACGCGCAGGTGATCCGCGCGCTCAAGCGCGACACCATCGCCGACGACCAGCTGGAAACGCACTACCGCGGCGTGATCGACCGGATCGACCCGATCATCCGTCAGCAACGCATCGTCGATGTGCCCAACCGTCAGATGCAGATGCGGCTGGGCAGCGCTGCCGAGAGCGCGGCTTCGCCGGCCCCGCACTTCCGTCCCGCACCGCTGATCGGCAACACCGGCCAGCAGGGCCAGTTCGTCCTGCCGCTGGGCAACCCCTCGGCCGATGGCAGCAAGGCCGAGGGCAGCAAGAAGGATCAGTACGACGACTTCAACTTCGGCTCGGCGGCGTGGACGCTCAGCGCGCACGAAGGGCGTCCCGGCCACGAGCTGCAGTTCACTGCCATGGTCGAACGCGGCGTCTCGCTGGCGCGCAGCCTGTTCGCGTTCAACTCGGTCAACGTCGAAGGCTGGGCACTGTATGCCGAAGCCGAAATGGTGCCTTACGAGCCGCTCGACGGGCAGTTGATCGCCTTGCAATTCCGCCTGTTGCGCGCCGCACGCGCCATGCTCGACCCGATGCTCAATCTCGGCCTGATCGATCGCGAACGCGCACGTCAGGTGCTGGAAGACGATGTCGGCCTGTCGCCGGCGATGGCACGCCAGGAACTGGATCGCTATACCGTGCGCGCCCCCGGACAGGCCGGCAGCTATTTCTACGGCTATACCCGGATCCTGGAACTGCGCATGCGCACCGAGCTGGCGCTAGGCAAAAAGTTCGACCGCCTGGCGTTCAACAACTTCCTGCTCGACCAGGGCCTGCTGCCACCGGATCAGTTGGCCAAGGCGGTAGAGACACAGTTCATTCCGGAGCAGCAAGGAGGTCGCAGCAAGCGGCCGAATTGATTGTTTTGCACAGCTGCATGAAGTGAATCTATGGCGTGGTCTGGATGACACGCCGATAGATCCGCGATTCTTGAGATTGCCGCCACGCTCAGCAGATGCAGTATGTTCAGAATGCATCTCATCTCACACGGCAGAAATGATAGCCCCGACGAGACTGATCGGCCCGGCCCTATGAATCTGTCGGATCCTGGCAATGAATGACGTAGTGTCGGAAGCATGTCTGCCTTGCGACAATCATCCGATGCACTCACCCAGTTTCCAATGCATCCACTCAGTGGTCGTGAGGAACCTTTTCAGGGGGCGTCTTACCATTCCAACGACCCTGTTTCATCGCTTTGGGGCAGATCCTTTTGTACTGGTAATAAGCATCAATGCCAGTCTGCGTCCATGGTCCGCAATAGGGACCCTTACAGCAAACAGAAAGACTAGGCTGCACGCAATATCCGAGCATTGGTGCAGTTGTCCCGCTTATGGGATCTACCGCAATCCAATTCTTGTCGGCTCCCTTGCATCCCTGCGTGCAAAACACGAAAGGATCGTTGTCGCGGCACACGAGCTTTTCATAAACGCTTTGGGCTTGAAGCTCGGCTTGGCCGGCAAAAAGTAGCGCCAATGTCCATATCAATCTCTTCATCACTATTCCTTAGTTCAGGAAGTTCACCACACGAGTTTCATCAGCTGCTTGAGAACCTGAACGCTTGCCAATGAATACGTGGCCTTGAATGACGCTGTATCCGAGCGCAACGACTAACTCGGTTGGGCAAGATAACGCATCTTATCGTTGGTTTCACCCTTTGGTGGTGCGCCCGATCTGCGTGCATCCGGGATAGACTCCAAACCAAGGACTGATACCCTCATGCAACGCTTCCACGTCGGCCGTTAGCAGGCTGCAGAAGTTGGACCAAATCTAGTCTTCGGCCCCCGCCGGCACCCAGATCGCCATGCCGGCCGCGCGCTTCTGCGTGGTCGGGATGCCGATGCCCAGGCCGCCGCCGACGCGGCCGCCATAGCTGCCGCCGCCGACCGACAGGCCGCCGCCGGAGCGCTCCGAGCCCACGCCGACGATCACCACGCCATTGGCGCCGAGCTTGGCCGCTTCGCGTTTGAGGCGTTGCACGGCGGCATCGGTCTGGCCCTGGGTGCCGAAGCCGGCGGCGCTGGTGGATTCGAGCTGGGCGATTTCCACCGAGCCGGCCGGCGCGTGCGAGTAGACCTGTACCTGCGCCGGGTCGATCGGTGCGCGCGCCTGGCCCAGCATCACCTTGGAGCTGCTGGCGCAACCGGCCAACAGCGCGGTAGCGGCCGTGGCGATGGCGGCGCGCCTGATGTGCGACTGCAGGTTCATATCGAAGCCCCCCGTGGGTAGTGATGGCGATGATCCGGTGCCCGGACTGAACGGCACCGAATCCGACCGGACAGTGCCGAACACTAGCCATGCCCATGTGAGGCCGTTGCCAAGCTGCCATTGGTCAGGGTGACCACCCGCCCACGGCGTCTTGCCAGGTGCAGGGCTAAGCTCGGGTTTTCTCCGGATGACGAGGTGACCTGTGGGATTGATCAGCCTGTTGTGGGGCATCGTGGCCTTGTTGTGGATGGTGCTGGCCTTCATCCCGCTGTTGGGCTGGGGCAACTGGTTCCTGATTCCGTTCGCGGCAGTGGGCGCGTTGATCGCTGCAATCGCCCTGCTGTTCACCTCGGCCGGTCACCGCGGCCGCGCCAAGACCGGCCTGTTGCTCAATGGCCTGGTGATCGTGGTCGGGGTGATCCGGCTGAGCCTGGGCGGGGGAGTGATCTAACGCGGTATCGGTGGCCGGCGCCGTACCAAGGCCGCCATCGGCTGCACGTGCCGCACGTGTCGTACGTGTCGCTGTGGCGCGCAGGCCAACAACCTGCGTGGCCTGCCGTTGCAGCGCTGCGACACTGCGTCGCAGCGCGTCCTGCGGCAGATGGCGGGCGTAAACTTGGGGGCTGTCTCCAGGAGCCTGGTCATGGCCCACCCGCATTATCGCCCCCGCCGCATGCGCCACGATGCGTTCTCGCGCCGGTTGATGCGCGAAAACACGCTCACCACCGACGACCTGATCTGGCCGGTATTCGTCCACGAACTGCCGGGCCGCGCGCCCATCGCCTCGATGCCGGGCGTGGAGCGCCTGTCGCTGGACGAACTGCTGCGCGAGGCGGAAAACGCGCTGGAACTGGGGATTCCGGTGATCGATCTGTTCCCGGTGATCGACCCGGCCGGCAAGAGCCTGGATGCGGCCGAGGCCTGGAATCCGGACGGTCTGGCCCAGCGCGCAGTGCGTGCGCTGAAGTCGCGCTTTCCGGAACTGGGGATCATGACCGACGTGGCGCTGGACCCGTACACCACCCACGGCCAGGACGGGCTGATCGACGACAAGGGCTATGTGCTCAACGAGATCACCGTCGAAGCGCTGGTGAAGCAATCGCTGTCGCACGCGCAGGCGGGCGTGGACATCATCTCGCCCTCGGACATGATGGATGGCCGCATCGGCGCGATCCGCCGCGCGCTCGATGCCGAGCAGCATCTCAACGTGCGCATCATGGCGTACTCGGCCAAGTACGCCTCGGCCTTTTACGGCCCGTTCCGCGATGCGGTGGGCAGCGCCGGCAATCTGGGCAAGGCCGACAAGACCACGTACCAGATGGACCCGGCCAACGGCGACGAGGCGCTGCGCGAGATCGCGCTGGACCTGGAAGAGGGCGCGGACATGGTGATGGTCAAGCCGGGCATGCCGTACCTGGACGTGGTGCGGCGGGTGAAGGACGAATTCCGCGTGCCCACCTTCGCCTATCAGGTCAGTGGCGAGTACGCGATGCTCAAGGCCGCTGCCGCCAATGGCTGGCTGGACGAGCGCAAATGCGTGCTGGAAGCGCTGATGGCGTTCAAGCGCGCCGGCGCCGACGGTGTGCTGACCTATTTCGCTCCGCAGGTCGCGCGCTGGTTACGCGACACTGACTGAGGCCCCCGCGGCAGCTGGGTTGGACCGCAGGCGCGGGTGCTGCTGATTGCACCCTGCGGCACCGGGTTGCTCGCGCCGACCGCCGCAGCGAGACGCATTCTCATCTACAATGGGCGGCCGCTCTCGGGTCGTTGCTGTCTTGATCAAAACGCTGCTGTTCCAGCTGCATTGGTTGCTCGGCATCACTGCCGGCCTGGTGCTGTCGGTGATGGGAGTCACCGGTGCGTTGCTCTCCTTCGAGGACGAGATCGTGCGGCTGGCCAATCCTGCAGTGGCGCAGCTGGCCGAGCGCAACGCGGCGGGCGAGCGGGCCTTGCCTGTAGATGTCCTGCTGCAGCGGCTCGAGCTGGACCGCAGTGATCCGGTGCAGGGCCCGGCGGTCACGCGCATGTTGATCGATCCCACCGGGACGCGGCCGTCCAACGCACGCCTGCCTGCCAAAGGCAGTGCGCGGGTGTATTTCGATCCCTACACCGGCGAGCGCATGGCCGCCCCGCGGCTGAGCGATGCGTTCGCCTTCATCGAGGACCTGCACCGCCATCTGGCTGCCGGCAAGCGCGGTCAGGCGGTGACCGGCGCGTGCGCGCTGATCCTGCTGTTCTTCTGTGCCTCGGGCCTGTACCTGCGCTGGCCGCGGCGTTGGTGGAGCCCACGCACCTGGCTGGCGGTGGAATGGCGGCGGCAGGGACGCAGCTTTCTGTGGAGCCTGCACGCGGTGTTCGGCACCTGGTGCCTGCTGGTCTATCTGCTGGTGGCGCTGACCGGCCTGACCTGGTCCTATCCCTGGTATCGCGACGGCATGGCGGCGTTGCTGGGCGCCGAGCCGGCGCCCCGCAGCGAACCTGCCGAACAACGTGCTGCAACGGTGGATTTCGCTGGCGTGCAGCGTACGCTCGATGGCATCGCGGCCACCCAGCATGGGGCGGTGGATCTGCGCATTCCCGCCCGTTCCGGGCAACCGCTGATCGCCCGCTTCCTGCCCGACCATCCCGATCACGACCGTGCCTTCGATACGTTGGAGATCGACCCCGGCAGCGGCGCGTTACTGCAGCGCCGCGACTATGCGCTGCTGACGCGCGGGCAGCAGTGGATGCTCAGCATGTTCGCGCTGCACACCGGCAGCTTCTTCGGGCTGCCCGGACGCATCGTGCTGATGCTGGCCAGCCTGGGCATGGTGGTGTTCTTCGTCAGCGGCTGGATGCTGTATCTGGATCGACGCCGCAAGAAGCGCGCGCTGCGTGCCGCACGCGCGGTGCTGCAGAGCGCACCGCCGGCATCGCAGGCCGAGCCGTGGCTGATCGCCTTCGCCAGCCAGAGCGGTTTTGCCGAACGCCTGGCCTGGCAGGCGGCCGGCCATCTGCAGGCGGCCGGTCTGCCGGTGCAGGTGTGTCCGCTCGCGCAGGTGGATGCGCAGCGCCTGCAGGCGACCCGGCATGCCTTGTTCGTGATCAGTACCTTTGGCGATGGCGAGCCGCCGGATGCGGCGCGTAGCGTCGAGCGCGAGCTGCTGCGTCAGCGCGTGGCATTGCCGCAACTGGCCTATGCGGTCCTGGCATTGGGCGATCGCCAGTACGCGCGGTTCTGCGGGTTCTCGCGGCAGACCGAACACTGGCTGCAGGCACAGGGCGCGCGCGCGCTGTTCCCGGCGGTGGAAATCGACAAGCTCGACCCGCAGGCGCTGGCGCAGTGGCACGCGCAACTGGAGCAGATCGCCGGCACGCCGCTGGCTGCGGCGCCACCGCCGCGACCGCGCCGCACGGGCTGGCTGCTGCAGTCGCGCAGCCTCCTCAACCCTGGCAGCGAAGGCGGGCCGATCTGGCGCATCGACCTGCAGCCGCCGGCCGATGCCCACTGGCAGGCCGGGGACATCCTGGAAGTGCAGCCCGCGCATGCCGACGCGCAGGTGCGTGCCTGCCTGGCGGCCTGGGGCCTGTCGGCGGAGGCATCGGTACACGTGGAGGCGCAGTTGCTGCCGCTGCACCGCGCCGCCGCCGAGCGCGTGCTCCCGGCGGCACCGGCCACGCCGCCGGTGCCGGGGCCGGATCCCCAGACCTGGCTGGATGCGTGCAGCTGGCTGCCCACGCGCGACTATTCGCTGGCCAGCGTGGCAGCCGATGGTGTCGCCACCGCCGTGGTCAGGCTGACGACCGCTGCCGATGGCCGCCCCGGCCTGGGCTCGGGCTGGCTGATCCTGCACGCCGGGCTCGGCGCGCCGGTGCAGGCGCGCCTGCGCACCAATCCCGGCTTCCATCGCGTCGATGCGGCACCGATGGTGCTGATCGGTAACGGCACCGGCATCGCCGGCCTGCGCGCCCTGCTGCGCGAGGCCGAGCTGGCCGGCGTGCACGGGCACTGGTTGCTGTTCGGCGAACGCCAGGCCGCGCACGACCGGCTGTTCGCCGACGAACTGCGCGCCTGGCAGGCGAGTGCGCATCTGCAGCAACTGGATCAGGTGTTCTCGCGCGATCAGGCGGACAAGCGCTACGTGCAGCATCGGCTGCGTGAAGCCGGCGATGCGTTGCGGCACTGGATCGACCGCGGTGCGGTGATCCACGTCTGCGGTAGCCTGGACAGCATGGCGCGTGCGGTCGACGCCGCATTGCGCGACATCCTGGGCCAGACCCGCCTGGAATCGCTGACCGCAGCCGGCCGTTACCGGCGCGACGTGTACTGATAGCGGCGACAGTGCGCAGCGAGCAGTCGTGCGGCGCGCTGCGGTGGGAACGGCCGGTGCGCACAGGCTGCGGCGGTGTGGCGCACGGCTCGCCATTGCCCTGCTGCTCACCGATCGCCGCCCCGCTCAGCGGCAGCTGAGCTCTCCATCGACTGCCGGCACCTTCATCCGGTAGATGTCCAGCTGCCCGGCGCGTGGTGCGCGTGCGCTGCCGGTCACCAGCAGTTCGCCCGGCTTGGCCGTGTCCACCACCGCGCCGAAGGTACGCTCCTGCGGCCCGTTGAACGACAGCTGCAGCGGCTGGCCAGGGCCGTAAGCGCCGTCCTTGCAGGCGGCCAGCAGCAACTGGCCAGGGCCGTCTGCACGGCCGCGCGCCCAGACCAGGCCACGGCCATCGGCAAGCCAGGCCGCATCCGCCTCGTCGGCGGCGGTATTGATCCCGCGCAACGGCTCCGTTGCCGCGAAGGCCCGCCCATCCCAGCGCGCCACGAACAGATCCAGGCCGCCGGCACCGCCGTGCCCGTCGCTGGCGAACAGCAGGCGCGTGCCGTCCAGCGACAGCGTGGGCGCACGCTCGTTGCCCGGGCCGTTGATCGCCGCGCCCAGCGACTGCACCGCACCGAGGCTGCCCTGTGCGTCCACCGGAACCCGGTAAAGATCGTCGCCACCGGCGCCGCCCGGCCGCGACGAGGCGAACAGCAGCCAGCGTCCGTCGGCACTGAACAGCGGCGTGCTCTCGTCCTGGGCGGTATTGATCGGCAGCGGTTGCGCGTCCTGCCAGCGCCCGCCGCGCAGGTGCGCCTGCCAGAGATCCCAGCCGCCGGCGCCTCCGGCGCGGTCGCTGGCCCAGACGATGCGCTGCCCGTCCGGGCTGAGCGTGGCGCGCGCCTCGTTGGCCGGGGTGGAGACCACGCCCATGCCTTCGATGCCGAATTCGGCCAGCCCCGACGCCGACGGCGCGAAGAGTAAACTCGCCGCCAGCGCGGGCAGCGTCCATCGAAGTCGCATGCGGTGTTCCTGTCCTGTCCCACGCACAGTCTAGTCAACCAGAGAGCGTTTCATGCCCGCATCCCGTTATGCCGTGTTCGGTCACCCCGTTGCCCATTCGCTGTCGCCGGCCATCCATGCCGACTTCGGCAAGCAGACCGGCATTGCGCTGGACTACACCGCCATCGATGCGCCGCAGGAGGACTTCGCCGCGGCGCTGCAACGCTTCGCCGACGAAGGCGGCAAGGGCGCCAACGTCACCCTGCCGCTGAAGGAGGACGCCTATGCGCTGGCCAGCAGCCTGAGCGCGCGCGCGCGCCTGGCCGGTGCGGTCAATACGCTGGTGCGCAACGACGGCCGGTGGCAGGGCGACAACACCGACGGTGCCGGCCTGGTGCGCGATCTCACCGAGCGCCACGGCCTGGATCTGCGCGGCCGCCGCGTGCTGCTGCTCGGCGCCGGTGGTGCCGCCCGCGGCGTGGCACCAGCGCTGCTGGAAGCCGGTATCACCGCAATGGTGGTGGTGAACCGCTCGCCCGAGCGCGCCGATGCCTTGTGCGACGCACTGGGCGAACCGGCGCGGGTGACCTCGCGTTACATCGAAGACCTGCGCGAGCTGGGCGACTTCGAACTGATCGTCAATGCCACTGCCGCCGGCCGCGACCGCGACGCCGGCGCGTTCGCCTTGCCGCTGGGCCTGGTCAACAGCCTCACCGCCGCGGTGGATCTCAACTATGGCGACACCGCCATCGCGTTCCTGGCCTGGGCGCGCGCGGCGCAGTGCCGGTATGCCATCGACGGCCTGGGCATGCTGGTGGAACAGGCGGCCGAAAGCTTCGCGCTGTGGCATGGCGTGCGTCCGCAGACCGATCCGGTCTACGCAGCGCTGCGCGCGCGCGAGGCCGTGCTGATCAGCGCCGACTGAGCCGGACCATGATGACCACCGAGCTGCTGCTTGGCCTGATCACCAGTCTGCTGTCGCGGGTTCCGCTGCTGATCGCCGTGCTGCTGGGTCTGGTGCTGCTGTGGCGTGCACCGGTTGGCCCGCTGCGGCGCGCCGGGCTGGCCGGGGTGTGGCTGTTGCTGGGCTGCGTCCTGGCCGAGGTCGCGTTGCAGGCGATTCCCATGCTGCTGATGCAGCAGGGCAACGTGCGCCGGATCGCCATGCTGATGGGCGTCGGCAGCTTCGTGCTGACGGCCGTGCAGGCGGTCGGCATCGGCCTGCTGGTATGGACCTTGGCGCGCAGCCTGCAGCGGCCGGACATGGGCGCGGGTCAGCGCGGCTGATCCTGCCCCGGATACCGGCCCGCGCACGGGCCGGCGCACCGGTATCGAAGCGGCGACAGAGCGCCCCCGGCGCCCATGCGCGCGATGCAGCCCGGCGACTCGCCGCAGGACGCCCGGCAACCATGTTCAGCTGCGCGGCCGATCGGTCGCAGCGGCTGCGCCGGTCCATGCGAAAATGGCGCGATGAGTGATCTCGCCCCACCGGCCGCGCCGTCTGCGCCCGTTCCCACCCAGCGCGTGCTGACCGACCCGATCAAGGCCGGCATCCGCGATGCCTACGCCAAGCTGCAGGCCAATACGCCCGGCTTCGCCACCCGCCGCGCGCAGAGCCAGATGATCGGTCTGGTGTCGCGTGCGCTGGCCACTTCCGGCGGCATCGGCATCGCCGAGGCGCCCACCGGCGTCGGCAAGAGCCTGGGTTACCTCACCGCCGGCGTGCCGATCGCCCTGGCCACCAAGAAGAAGCTGGTGATCAGCACCGGCACCGTCGCGTTGCAATCGCAGTTGGTGGAACGCGACATTCCGGCCTTCCTCAAGGCCACCGGGCTGGAGGCGAGCGTGGCGCTGGCCAAGGGCCGTACCCGCTACCTGTGCACCCGCAATGCCGCCGAACTGGAAGGCGACACCAGCCAGAACGCCATGTTCGAAGACGAGCAGGCGCTGTACGAGCGCCCGCTCAGCCCGGCCGATGCGGATCTGGCCAAGCGGCTCGCCAAGGCCTATGCCGCGCGCACCTGGAACGGCGATCTGGACGATGCCCCCGAGCAGGTCTCGGTGCCACTGCGCATGCGCATCACCACCCCGGCCTCCGGTTGTGCCGGGCGGAGGTGCAGCTACGCCGCGCAATGCCCGGTGCTCAAGGCCCGCACCGACGTACGCGAGGCGCAGATCGTGGTGACCAATCACGCCCTGCTGCTGTCGTCGCTGTCGCTGGGCGATGCCGAAAGCGGCCAGCCGCTGATCGCCCCGCCCTCGGACATGCTGCTGGTGCTCGACGAAGGTCACCACATCGCCGGCGTGGCGATCGATCAGGGTGCGGCCAACCTGCCGCTGGACGACATGGCCCGTCGCACCGGGCGCATGCAGATCCTCATCGCCGCCGCCTATCGCGCGGTGGACAAGGACCGGATCGGCAATCTGCTGCCCAACGAAGCCATCGACGTGGCCGCACGCGTGTCCAAACTGCTCAAGGCCTTCCATGCCGAGGTCGAACGCGTGTGGAAGCCCGAGCCCGGCGAGCGCGATCCGCTGTGGCGTGCGGCCAACGGCAAGCTGCCGCCGCAGTGGGGCCCGGCCATCGAAGAACTGGGCGAAGAAACCCGCGCACTGTTCAATTGGGTACACGCCGCGCATGGCGCCGTCGCCAAGGGCAAGCAGGACGATGCCGCGCGCGAGCGCCTGCAGCGCAACCTCGGCCTGGCGTTGGAAATGGCCGAGCAGCAGCACAATCTGTGGAGCGGCTGGCGCCGCGAAGACAAGGAAGGCCAGCCGCCGATGGCGCGCTGGATCACCCTCTCGCGCGATGGCGATCTGATCTGCCATTGCTCGCCGGTGTCGGCCGCGCAGGTGCTGCGTACGATGATCTGGAACGAGGTCGATTCGGTGGTGATGACCTCGGCCACGCTCACTGGCGGCGGCGATTTCCAGTCCTTCGCCATCGACAACGGCCTGCCCGATCACGCCGAGATGGCCTCGCTCGCCTCGCCGTTCGACCTGCCCAACCAGGCCGAATTGATCGTGCCCAATTTCCCGGTCACGCCGGACGACCGCGAAGGCCATCCCAAGGAAGTGGCCAGATATCTGGTGCGCGAACTGGATTGGAACGCCAAGGGCAGCATCGTGCTGTTCACATCGCGCTGGAAGATGGAAAAAGTGGCCGACCTGATGCCGCTGGCGCAACGCAACCGCGTGCTGGTGCAGGGCGAGGGCAACAAGTCGCAGTTGATCACCGAACACCTGCGCCGCATCGCCGCTGGCGAGGGCTCGGTGTTGTTCGGGCTCAATTCCTTCGGCGAAGGGCTGGACCTGCCGGGCGACGCCTGCACCACCGTGGTCATCACCCAGGTGCCCTTCGCCGTGCCCACCGACCCGCAGACCTCCACCTTGAGCGAATGGCTGGAAAGCCGCGGCCACAACGCCTTCAACCTGATCGCGATCCCGCATGCACTGCGCACGCTGACCCAGTTCGCCGGCCGTTTGATCCGCAGTTCCAGCGACCACGGCCGCGTCATCATCCTCGACTCGCGCCTGCTCAGCCGCCGCTACGGCAAACGCATCATCGATGCCTTGCCGCCGTTTAAGCGGGTGATCGGCTAGTTCGGAGCGGCCTTTCTTGCCAAGTGATTTTCCCAGGCGGGGCATATTTTATGCTACGCAGTACGCTTGACAGGGGATATTTCTTTGGATTAACTGGACCTGAAGGAAGTGGGCGCGTCTCTTAGCGAAGCAGGGAATGCATATGCCGGGAAGTTTCTTCAGGGAGGAAGTATTGCGCGCACGCCGGGACGCTTGGCTTGCGCCGGTGCGCCTCGAGGCGCCAAGGTTTGGTTGGCCATGCCTTGCCACTGCGGTACTTCTCATAGTCACCGTGTTTGCGTTGCTATGCTTTGGGAGTTTCACCCGGCACGAATCCGTCAATGGTGCATTGGTACCGGACCGTGGCCTGTTGACACTGACGCCGCTCAGCGCGGGTATGGTTTCCAAGGCATTCGTGGTCGAGGGAGCCACGGTACGGGCTGGTGACCCCGTACTGGAAATTTCGGGAGAACTGGACAGTACGTCGCTCGGGGACACGCAGGCATCGGTCATCTCTCAGCTTGAGATAAAGCGCAGTCGTCTGAACGCCGATATGCAGGCGCAGGATCATCTGTACGCCGCCCAACAGCGCGATCTGCACCGAAGGATCGCTTTGTTGCAGGCGCAATTGGACAACACCACCGAACAAGTCCGGTTGCAGCGCCAACGCGCAGACAGTGCGCTTCGACTCTACGAGCAATGGGTGAGCGCTGCAGAAAAGGGAATATTGACCAAGGTTCAATTGCTGCAGCAGCAGGACATTGCAATCCAGCACCAAGGTCAACTCAAGGAGCTGCAAAAGCATGCGCTGGATCTGCGCGTGGAACATTCCCAACTGCAATCTCAGCTGGAACAGAATCCTGCGACCTTAGAGGCAAAGCGCAATGAAATTGCCAGGCAGATCGCCGACGTCGCTCAATCCCTTTCAGAGAGTGAGGCGCGCCGTTCCATCATCTTGCGCGCTCCGGCTGACGGCATCATTGGAAACCTGTTTGTCCACGCCGGACAGCCGGTCAGCGCGCAACAGCCGCTGGTCACATTGTTGCCCAAGAACATTACGTTGCGCGCTGAGCTCTGGGTGCCTTCCAAGGCCGTTGGATTCGTGACGCGTGGCGATCGTGTCCTTCTCCGATACCAGGCGTTTCCCTATCAGAAGTTCGGCCGCCACGCAGGCCGTGTGGTCGAGGTCTCGCGCAGCGCGGTCACTTCGAAGGAGTTGTCATCGCTGCTGGGGCAGCAGATAGATGAAGCTCGCTATCGTGTCATCGTCGAACTTGAAACACAGCATATTGTCGCCAACGGAAGAAACGAACTGCTGCGTCCAGGCATGGTGCTGGATGCCGACATACTTCTGGAGCAGCGAAAGCTGATCGAATGGATGTTTGAACCCGTTTATGAAATGACGGGACGTTTCTTGGATGATCCGGTCGGGAAACACACATGAGTGGTACCGTATCGATCCACCAATTATTGTCCAATCGCGCGCACATTGTTCCGGTGATGCAGACGGAAGCGGCCGAGTGTGGTCTTGCCTGTCTGGTCATGGTCGCCGGACATCACGGCGACAGAATCGATCTGCCCCAGGTCCGTCGGCGGTTCAATATCTCGCAGAGAGGCGTGCGCCTTGAGCGGCTGGTGCAGATCGGCCGTGCCATGGGCCTGGATGTTCGGGCAATGCGGGCCGAGCCTGACTATCTGCAAGACCTGAAACAACCATGCATCCTGCATTGGGACATGTCGCACTTCGTTGTCCTTGAGCGCGTCACGCGAGGCGTTGCGCTGTTACACGACCCTGCACGAGGGACATTGCGGCTACCGATGTCCGAGGTCGGCAAACACTTTACGGGCGTCTTGCTGGAATTGCAGCCCGGCACCGATTTTCGGCCTTCCGCCGAGACGCCCAAAGTGTCCTTGCGATCCCTGACAGGGCGAATTTTTGGCCTCAGGCGCGGGTTGCTGCAGATATTCGTTCTGGCGCTGACGATCGAAGTGCTTGCGTTGCTGCTGCCTTTCCAGATGCAGTGGGTGATCGACCATGTACTCGTTTCAGCGGACATGCAGCTGCTCAAGATACTGACCATTGCTTTCTTGCTTACCGTCGTTTTCCAGACCATCCTGACAGTTGCGCGGAGCTGGATCGTCAGTTGGCTCGGTGCATCATTGAATACCCAATGGATCACCAACCTGTTTGGGCATCTGATGCGGCTTCCACTCGAGTATTTCGACAGGCGGCACATGGGCGATGTGTTGTCGCGCTTTTCTTCGTTGAAATCCATTCAGACCACATTGACCGGCAGCTTTGTGGAAGCGATGCTCAACGGGCTCACGGGATGCCTGGCCGTGGTGATATTGATGGCCTACAGCCTGCCACTCACGGGCCTGGTTCTCGCAGCTTTCGCCCTGTATCTCGGCTTGCGTCTGGCGTTCTATCGGCTGCAGTTCGTGATCAGTCGTGATCAGCTGGCATATGGGGCGCGTCAGCAAAGCGAGCTGATGGAGTCGGTACGGGGCATACAGGCGATCAAGCTTGCCAACAAGCAAGGGCTTCGCCAGGGAAGATTATTCAGTGCAACAGCACAGAGTGTGCGTCTGGAAATGCAGGTGCAGCGTTTTGGCCTTGCATTCAATGCGCTGAATCAGGGGCTGTTTGGAGTACAGAGAGTATTTCTAATCGCCCTCGGCGGTTACTTGGCACTGAATGGAACGTTGTCGGCAGGCATGCTTGTTGCCGTCCTGGCGTACGCGGATCTTTTCACCAGCAGGGCCGCGGTCCTAGTCGATAAATTCATCGAGCTAAAGATGCTGCGTCTGCATGCCGAGCGGATCGCCGATATCGCAACGACTACTCCGGAGCTCGATGAAATTTCCGGTTACAGCGGCCCGGAGCCCATTCCCGAGATTCACGTCAAGGGGTTGAGTTTCCGTTATTCAGACGACGATCCATGGGTTATCCGCAATCTTAACCTGCGCATCGAAGCGGGTGAGTCGGTTGCCATTGTCGGGCCAAGCGGCTGTGGTAAGTCCACACTCGCCAAGTTGTTGCTGGGATTGATCGAGCCGACCGAGGGCACCATCGAAGTTGGTGGTATCGATATCCGCAAGTTTGGGCTGGAAAACTATAGAGCCATGGTGTCGGCAGTCATGCAGGATGATCAGTTGTTTGCTGGATCGTTGGCCGACAACATCGCATTCTTCGACCCGGATTCGACTATCGAGCGGATCGCCAGTGCCGCGCAGCTGGCTGCAATCCATGACGATATCGCCAAGATGCCGATGGGGTACGAATCCCTTGTCGGCGATATGGGTTCGATTCTGTCCGGTGGCCAACGTCAGCGCGTCATTCTGGCGCGTGCTCTGTACCGGCAGCCGAAAATCCTTGTGCTGGACGAGGCGACGAGTCATCTGGATTCCATCAGGGATCAAGTGGTCAACGCGCATATCAAGGCCATGAAGATGACCAGGATCATCATCGCACACCGGCAGGAAACGATCGCTTCTGCCGACCGCAGGATATCGCTTGTCGCCGAGTCGCGGGACAAGCAGGCTGCCAGTCATGGCGCCGAGAGACTTGATGCCAGTGATGGTGTCGAGAAGCACGCCGGCAATCTCGCCGGCGAACTACCCTGAAGCAGCCAAGGAGTAAGTAATGGAAAACTTTGAACTCATGGAAAATTCGCGTCCCGTCGCTCAGCGCTTCGCACGTGAGATGACTCAGGAAGAAATCAGTGCTGTGTCCTGCGGTGGTGCTGGCGATACATTAGTCATCATCATTGTCGAAGCCATCGACACCGAAACCATCATCATCGTCAGCTAAGCGTCCCCCGGCATGGCGGCATGCAAGTGTCGCCATGCTCCTGTCGCGTCTTGGAATGTGTAGCGCCTATGGACGAAAATGTAAAGAATGTGTTGATCGTCGCGCCGCGGAGCGATAAACACGCGTCTACGATTGCTGCGATGATCGTCGCATCGGGCCACGCCGCAAGCCTGTTGGACACCGGGCAGTGGCCATGTGGTCTCGATGGGTCTCTGCTGTATGGCTCGCAGGGCGTAAGTGTTGCTCGAGATGGTGCTCCGATTGCCTACGACGCGGCTTGGAGCCGCCGTTTGTTGTTCAATAAATCTGCACCTGCGCATGTCCACGAACAGGACATCAAATTTATCAGGACAGAAGGATTGCTGTTCGATCTTGGGGCTGTAGCCCTGCTTGCAGCCGGATATGGCGCAAAGCGCTGGGTCAATGCACCGCTGGCTTCACTCGCCGCTGATCAGAAGCCGCTGCAGCTTGCCACTGCAGTTGCCAGTGGTCTATTGGTGCCGGAGACATTGATCAGCCAGCGTCCCGACGATATCCGTGCATTTCGTCAGAAGTATGCTGATGGCGTTGTCGTCAAGCCGTTCAATGTCGGAGCATGGGCAGATGGTGAAAACTACAGTGTCTCCTATGCGACGCGCATTGCTCTGAAAGAGCAGCTGGCCGATGCGGATCTACGCGCCTGTCCGACAACATATCAGCAGGTTATCAGAAATCAAGCTGACCTACGTGTGATTTGCATGGGAGGGGAGTACTTCTGCATGCAGATGCGCCATTCCTTGTTGGGCGAGATCGACTATCGTGCTATCAGGCATAAGACGACCATGCACTACGAGTGGATACCTCTGTATTCCGGCTTGCAGGCGAAGCTGGATGTGCTTCGATCAGCATTGGGGATCGACTTCTTCTGTGCAGATTTTGTCGTTCCCATCGCTGGGGGGGAGCCGGTATTCCTGGAGCTCAATCCAGGTGGGCAGTTTCTCTATCTGGATGAAAAGTCGCCTGAGATGGACATCGCTGGCCGGTTTTGCTCGTTCCTCGTGTACGGGGAAACGGGCAGACATCAGGAATTTCCGCGTCTGGAAAAAGAGCCTGTGGTTATTCAGGACAAGACGCGTGTTGGGAGTTTTCCGGAATCGGGAGTTGCTTGCTCATGAAAGCGGTAATGTTAGGAATGCTGCTGTGGCAGTTGGCGACGATGGGACATGCTGTTGCCGAAACAGGACAGAATCCACAGTCGAGCCGACAATCTATGAATTCTGCCTACCGCGAACAGCTGTTGGCGCTGGCTGATGCCGATCAGAAGATCCGTGAGCAGATTCGTGGCGCTTTCACAGCGCAACAGCTGCAGGCCAACCAAGGCGCAGCAAAAGAAATGGCAATGCGTGTGGTGGCGTCGCAACGGGAGAACCAGGTTACGCTGTCTACACTGATCGAGCAATTCGGCTTCCCCGATGTCGCGTCGGTCGGTGAAGACGGTGCACATGCAGGTTTCCTGGTCGCGCAACACTCCACTGACCGCAAGTTTCGCGATGATTTCTTGAAGAACATCGAGGCTGCGGTCGCGCGCGGGTCTTACAGCACTGCGGACATGGCATTGTTCGTGGATCGCAACCTGATCATGTCGGGCAAGCCGCAGCGTTATGGCACCCAGCGCAAGGCGGACGGAAGCCTGTTCGAGCTGGAGGATCCTGCGCGGCTGGCGCAAAGAAGGGCCGACATTGGCTTGCATGACGAACAGAGCGGTTCTGGTGGCCTGTGAATCTCAGGGGATCGCCAAGTGCGCTGAGATGGATGCTGATCAGCACACGGTTCGTGGGTGATCGAGCATGCGTTACGGGAGCTCGACGTCCTGCTTCCAATGAGCGATGACCCGGTCCCCCATGCATGCTCTCACTGCAGGCTGTTGCGCGTGTGCAAGTCTGCCAGCAGTGTGCACCGCAGTATTTTTAGTCGCCAACGCACTACGTGCTTCCCGGTGGATCCGGCTTCGTCTCCGTACGGGTGGCACCAGCAACATGATCTTCCACGTAGCACCGCTTTATAACGCGATGCTTATCACGTCCTGTAGTCATCATCATGTTCGCCTATCGTAGCGATCAGAACTAACGACTTCTCACGCTACCGCTCGCTGGCGATGATTCAGCTCCCTCAACACGAGCTGCCGCCATGCGCCCTGGATCCCTCATGGTGCTAGCCCTGCTAGCCCCCACGCTGATCGCGCCGCCGGTCTTCGCCCAATCCGCGCTGACCCGCGACAATGGCGCCAAGGTCGGCGACAACCAGAACTCGCAGACCGCCGGTGCCGCCGGTCCGACCTTGCTGCAGGACGTGCAGTTGATCCAGAAGCTGCAGCGCTTCGATCGCGAGCGCATTCCCGAGCGCGTGGTGCATGCGCGCGGCACCGGCGTCAAAGGCGAGTTCACCGCCACCGCCGATCTGTCCAACCTGACCAAGGCCAAGGTGTTCAGCGCTGGCGAAAAAACGCCGGTGTTCGTGCGCTTTTCCTCGGTGGTGCATGGCAACCATTCGCCGGAAACCCTGCGCGACCCGCACGGGTTCGCCACCAAGTTCTACACCAGCGAAGGCAACTGGGACCTGGTCGGCAACAACTTCCCCACCTTCTTCATCCGCGATGCGATCAAGTTCCCGGACATGGTGCATGCGTTCAAGCCGGATCCGCGCACCAACCTGGACGACGATTCGCGGCGCTTCGATTTCTTCTCGCATGTGCCCGAAGGCACCCGCACGCTGACCCTGCTGTACTCCAATGAAGGCACGCCCGCTGGTTACCGCTTCATGGACGGCAATGGCGTGCACGCCTACAAGCTGGTCAACGCGCAGGGCGAGGTGCATTACGTCAAGTTCCACTGGAAGACGCTGCAGGGCATCAAGAACCTCGATCCCAAGCAGGTCGCCGCGGTGCAGGCCAAGGACTACAGCCACCTGACCAACGATCTGGTCGGCGCGATCAAGAAGGGCGACTATCCGAAGTGGGACCTGTACATCCAGGTGCTCAAGCCCGAAGACCTGGCCAAGTTTGATTTCGACCCGCTCGACGCCACCAAGATCTGGCCCGACGTGCCGGAGCAGAAGGTCGGCCAGATGGTGTTGAACAAGAACGTGGACAATTTCTTCCAGGAGACCGAGCAGGTCGCGATGGCGCCGGCCAATCTGGTTCCGGGCATCGAGCCGTCGGAAGACCGCCTGTTGCAGGGTCGCATCTTCTCCTACGCCGACACCCAGCTGTATCGCATCGGTGCCAATGGCCTGAGCCTGCCGGTCAACCGTCCGCGCGTGGCCGTCAACAACGGCAACCAGGATGGTCAGGGCAACATCGGCCAGACCACCAGCGGCGTGAATTACGAGCCGAGCCGCCTGGAGCCGCGTCCGCAGGACACCGCGGCGCGCTACAGCGAACTGCCGCTGTCGGGCACCACCCAGCAGGCCAAGATCGCCCGCGAACAGAACTTCAAGCAGGCAGGCGAGTTGTATCGCTCCTACAGCAAGAAGGATCGTGCGGACCTGGTGCAGAGCTTCGGCGAGTCGCTTGCCAACACCGACACCGAAAGCAAGCACATCATCCTGTCGTTCCTGTACAAGGCCGATCCGGAGTACGGCACCGGCGTGGCCCGCGTCGCCAAGGGCGATCTGGCCCGCGTCAAGCAGCTGGCCTCCAGCCTGCAGGACTGATCCACCCGACGGCATCGCGGCCGGGCCGCGGTGCCGTCCTTGTTCAGGAGAGTGCCATGCGCACGCTGATGTTGGTCTTGCTGAGCGCGATCAGCGCGCCAGCCATGGCCGCCCCGCCGGCAGCGGCACCGACCGCCGCGGCAAGCCCCGAGCAGATCAAGCGGCAACTGCGCGAGTATTTCTTCGATGCCGCGCGCGCAGGCCGCCAGGACATGCTGGCCGAATTCATCCGCTCGCACTACGACCTCAATACCCGCGACGAGAAGGGCTACACCGCACTGATCCTGGCCGCCTATCACGGCCAGCGGCCGGCGGTGGAACAACTGCTCAGTGCCGGAGCCGACCCCTGCGCACAGGACAAGCGCGGCAACACCGCATTGATGGGGGCGATCTTCAAGGGCGAACTGGCGATCGCCAAGCGCCTGATGCAGGCCGATTGCGCACCCGACCAGCGCAACAATGCCGGACAGACTGCGGCCATGTACGCGGCACTGTTCCAGCGCACCGACGTGCTCAAGGACCTGGCGGCCAAGGGCGCGGATCTCAGCCTCAAGGACGGCCAGGGCAACGACGTGACCAAGCTGCAACGCGGCGAGTTCGCCACTGCTCCGGCGCGCTGAGCGCGCCGCTGTGGTGTCGGCGTTCCTGCGTGCGGCCAGCCGATGCATCGACAGACCGGTTGCGCACCGCCTGGGTAAGTCGTCGGCCCGTATCCCGCCTCGTGCTGGGGCGATCATTCACGGCGGACCCGGCGCGACGGCGTCGCCAGCCCAAACGTGGTTCCACTGAGCACCGGGGTGCATCCCGGTCAGCCGACAGCGGTGGCGACGGCGCGTTCCGACAGAGCGGCAGTCGACGCCAGCGCAATCGCGCAGCGCCGACAGCGATACGAGCCGCCGCCGAGGACGTCGCCTGCCTTGGACGGCGCCGTCGACCGTTCGCTGTGGATCCGCGTGCGGGCCTGCAAGCACCGACCTCCGAGGGCCAAGCGGCGCTGGTCACCGGCGACTGCGTCGCTGCCCGGGGAGAGGGTCGGCATACCGGATCGGCACCGCCACCGGCGACTGCACAGAAGCGTTCGCACGCTATCACCTCCCGCTGCATCGGCCGTCGGTTTTCCGCCGCTACCGTGTTGAAACCTTGGCGGATGTGGTGGCGTCGCTGCCGCCGCGTCAGGAAAATTCCGACGCCTACTGCGAGGTGCGCCAAGGCTTTGACATAAAACTGAGCGTCCGCTGACTTGGCCGAAAAGCCCTGGAAAAACCGCGCAAAAAAGAGTTCAAGAACCGTCCGGGAAAGCCGATGCTGCAGCTATCGCACCTTGGAACCCCCGGACCATGAAGCTCGATCCTTCCATTCCCTTCCTGATGTCGCTGCTGGCCATGGTGCTGTGCACCGCCACTGCCGTCGTCGCGTTGGTGTTCGGCCAGGTGCACGTGCTGGCGACTTCGTGGACCTTCTATGCGGTGATGGGCACGGCCCTGATCACCCTGGTCGCGTCGTACCACGCACTCGGCAAGCCGCTGAGCGCCGAAGAGCGCGTGGGCTTCCGCAACCCCTGATCGCGGTCTGTCCAGGCAGGCGCGCGCCGCCTGCCCGTGCAGCCCACGAGGCTGCAAGTTTCACTGACCATGCCCCTGCCGCTCCTGGCCGCGCAGCGCCGACAGGCATCTTGCCCGTTCAAGGACATCCAGCCCGATGACCTGTGGCTGGCGGCCGGCGGAACACGACAGCGCCAGGCGGTCGCATGCGCCGCCGGTTTCGGCAGGTGGCCTCCCCCGCGGCATCCGTATCAACTGCCCCGTCAGCCGATCCACCGCCACGTGGAGCGGGTGCACCCGGGCAGGAAATGGGCGGCCGGGTGCGCCGCCTGGCCGGTAACGCTCATGCAGCGCCCCATTCGTCGCGCACCCATCACCCCGCACCGCCGCAGATTCATCGACGCCCGTGTAAGCTGTTGATCCTGCTTCGCATTCCAATGGCTGCCTGCCGTGGCCAATCGTCGATGACCGCCTCTTCCGATCGTTATGCCGCTTCCCTGCGCCTGTCCGTCGCTCCGATGATGGACTGGACCGACCGGCATTGCCGGGTGTTTCACCGCCTGCTGGCGCCATCGGCACGGCTATACACCGAAATGGTGCATGCCAATGCGGTGATTCATGGCGATCGCATGCGCTTGATCGGCTTCGATCCGGTCGAGCACCCGCTCGCGCTGCAGCTCGGCGGCAGCGAGCCGGCGCTGCTGGCGCAGGCCGCTGCCCTCGCCCAGGAATGGGGCTACGACGAGATCAACCTCAATTGCGGCTGCCCATCCGATCGCGTGCAGGCCGGGCGTTTCGGCGCCTGCCTGATGCGCGAGCCGGCGCTGGTGGCCGACTGCGTCGCGGCCATGTGCGCGGCCACCGATCTGCCGATCACGGTCAAATGCCGGCTCGGCGTCGACGACGACAACGACTATGCGGTGTTCGCAAGCTTCGTCGATCAGGTGGTGGATGCGGGTGCGGCGATGGTCGTGGTGCATGCCCGCAATGCATGGCTCAAGGGCCTGTCCCCGAAGGAAAACCGCGAGGTGCCGCCGCTGCGCTACGACTGGGCATACCGGCTCAAGCAGGAACGTCCGGCATTGCCGGTGGTGGTCAATGGAGGAATCGCCTCCGTCGATGCCGCCCTGGCGCACCTGCGGCAGGCCGACGGCGTCATGCTCGGCCGCGCGGCCTACCACGATCCCTACGTGCTGCACCGCCTGGAGGTCGCCATGAGCGGTCGCCCGCAGCGCACGCGCGAAGACTTGCTGCGCGCGCTGCAGCCCTACGTGCAATCGCAGCTCGAACAGGGCCTGGCGCTCAAGCACATGACGCGCCATCTGCTGGGTCTGTTCCATGGCCAGCCGGGAGGGCGGGCGTTTCGGCAGGTCCTGAGCGAAGGCGCCCACCGTCCAGGCGCCGGTTGGGAGCTCATCGAACAGGCGTTGCAGCGAACCGACGAGCGGCCGTGGCGCGTGGTCGCCTGAATGGCCCGCGGCTTGCATTAGTTCGCCCGGCAAGGGATCCGCTGGCCGTTCTGGTCAGGACGAGGGGATCGATAGGCACGATACCGCGTTCATTTGGCTGAATGGCGTTAACACCGTGCTAAAAAGTTCAGATCGGATTCACTCCACAAAATCAAGAATTTGGCTCGATTCTGGTACCGGGCAACAGTGTGATACGTTGCCGATTTCACGAATTTTGAATGTTCCTGAACAACCCGCTAGGATTCAGCTGTGACCTATTCCGCCTGCCGCGCTCGCTACACCGCCCTGGTCGCCCTCTGGGTCGCCATGGCCGCGCCGTCGGCGTGGGGGCAGGGCTATCCGCCAATGGGCCAGGGCGGGCGCGAGGCCATGCCGGCCTCGGCGCGCGGCAGCAGCCGGACCTTGTCGGACACCATCCGGCATGTGCAGCGCTCCACCGGTGGACAGATCCTGGGTGCCGAACGCGTGCCGTTCGACGGCGGCAATCTCAACCGGGTCAAGTACATGAAGGATGGGCGCGTGCACACGGTGTACGAGTCGGAACAACAGAGCCAGGCCCAGCCGTCGCGCATGCCGCCGCCCTCCGACACGCCACCACGCGACGATAACCACTGAGCGTGGATAGTTAGGCGTTCAGTCTCATAAATTCCCCCGGCCGCTGGCCGCCAACGTAACTAGGGAGAGTGCATGCGTATTCTTTTGGTCGAAGACGAAGCTCCGCTGCGCGAGACCCTTGCCGCGCGCCTGAAGCGTGAAGGCTTTGCTGTCGACGCCGCACAGGACGGCGAAGAAGGCCTGTACATGGGACGCGAGGTGCCGTTCGACGTCGGCATCATCGATCTGGGCCTGCCCAAGATGTCGGGCATGGAGTTGATCAAGGCGTTGCGCGACGAAGGCAAGAAATTCCCGGTGCTGATCCTCACGGCGCGCTCGAGCTGGCAGGACAAGGTCGAAGGCCTCAAGCAGGGCGCCGACGATTACCTGGTCAAGCCCTTCCACGTCGAGGAACTACTGGCTCGGGTCAATGCACTGCTGCGCCGTGCCGCTGGCTGGAGCAAGCCGACGCTGGAATGCGGGCCGGTGGCGTTGGATCTGGCTGCACAGACGGTCAGCGTCAATGGCGCCAATGTCGATCTGACCAGCTATGAGTACAAGGTGCTGGAGTATCTGATGATGCATGCCGGCGAACTGGTCTCCAAGGCCGACCTGACCGAGCACATCTACCAGCAGGATTTCGATCGCGATTCCAATGTGCTGGAAGTGTTCATCGGGCGTCTGCGCAAGAAGCTCGACCCCGATGGCGAGTTGAAGCCCATCGAGACCGTACGCGGCCGCGGCTATCGCTTCGCCATCCCGCGCACCGAAGGCTGAGCCTGCGCAGCGGCAAGCAGGAAGACCTTAGGTGTCGGTGCGCTCCAAGTGGTACAAACGCTGGCGGCCGCGCTCCCTGCAGGCGCGTCAGCTGCTGGCCGCCAGCCTCAGCCTGGTGGCTTTCCTGGCGCTGGCCGGCTATGCGCTGGATGTGGCATTCGCCGACACGGCCGAGCGCAATCTGCGCGAACGGCTGAAGAACTACGCCTCCGCCTACGCGGCCAATATCGATTTCGTTCGCGACGGCTCGCTGTATATCGGCGGGCAGCCGCCCGATCCGCGCTTCGATGTACCTGGTGGCGGGCTGTATGTCGAGGTGGTGCGCCCGGACGAGAGCTGGACCTCGATGTCGGCCGAGGGGCCCAACATTCCGCACGGTCGCATGCTCGAACCGCGCCAGGAAGAGTTCATCGGCCCGTTGGAGATGACCCAGATCGACGGCAGCGTCGGGCAGGTCTACCGCTACGGGCTGGGAGTGAGTTACGTCGAGCGCGAGCATGGCGGCGAGATTCCGTACACCATCTACGTGATGGAAGATGCGCGCTCGATGGGTGCGCAGCTGCGTGTGTTCCGCGGCGCGGTCTGGTTCTACCTCGGTAGCGCCGGCGTGGTGCTGCTGGTGTTGCAGGCTTTCATCCTGCAATGGAGCCTGCGTCCGTTGCGGCGGGTGATCAACGAGTTGACCAAGGTGCAGCGCGGTGAAATCCAGCGCATGAGCGAGCAGCATCCGCGCGAACTGGAGCCGCTGACCGAAAGCATCAACGCCTTCATCGAAAGCGAGCGCGATAATCTGGATCGTCAGCGCAATACGCTGGCCGACCTCGCGCACAGCCTCAAGACGCCGATCGCGGTGTTGCGCACACAGCTGGACAGCGGCGCCTCCGAGCGCGATCTGCATGAGGAGATGGACGTGCAGCTGCGTCGCATGAACGATCTGGTGTCGTATCAGCTGGCGCGCGCCGCCTCCAGCGGCCACAAGCTGTTCGCCGCCCCGTTGCCGATCGAGCCCACCGCCGAAGAGATCGTGCGCGGGCTGGAGAAGGTGTATTCGGCCAAGGGCGTGCTGTGCGAATTCGATATCTCTGCGGAGGCGCGCTTCCACGGCGAACCGGGCGACCTGCAGGAGTTGCTCGGCAACCTGCTGGAGAATGGCTTCAAGTGGGCACGCAGCCGGGTGCTGCTGACCGCCCAGCCGGGCCCCACCACCGGAAGCCGGCGTGCCGGCCTGATCCTGTCGGTGGAAGACGATGGGCCCGGCATCGCGCCGGAGGACGTGGCCAAGATCCTGCAGCGCGGGGTGCGCGGCGATGAGCGCGTGCATGGGCATGGCATCGGCATGTCGATCGTGCAGGACCTGATCAAGGCCTATCGCGGCGAACTGCAGGTGGTGCGCTCGCAGGAACTGGGCGGCGCGCGTTTCGATGTGACCCTGCCGCCGGGACTGTGACGGCCGGCGCAGCCGGATGAACTCTTCGGCAACGGTGCCTGGTGCCCGGACAACCGTTTAACGCCTCGTGCGTTGGCTTGACCATACTTGTCCGATCTGCAGGCAGTTGCGATGGAGAACCGCATGTTCGAGTGCGTGGGACGGGCGCCTGGCACGGAGACGCGCTACGCAGTGATACGGCGCTGGAGCGCCGCATTGCTGCTTGCCGGCTGCGCAGGTGCAACGGTGGGCCGCGCCGCCGAAGCGCCGGTGACGGCAACGCAGACGCGCTGGCTGCAGCGTGCCACCTATGGCGTGGACGCCGAGAGCGCCAGCCAGCTGCAGCGCCTCGGTCGCGCGCGCTATGCCGCAGCGCTGCTGCAGCCCAGCGACGATGCGGTGTTACCGGAGCCGGTGCGTGCGCAATTGCAGCGTTTCGATGCGCTGCACACGCCGCTGGTCGCCTTGCTGACCCAGTACGAGGCCGACAAGCTGCGACTGCAGGCCATGCCCGACGGCGACGAGAAGACGGCTCTGCGCAAGGAGTGGCAGGCGCGTGGCGGACAGATGCTCAGCCAGGCCCGTCAGGCCCAGTTGCTGCGTGCGGTGTACGCGCCGGATCAGTTGCGTGAGCAGCTGGTGTGGTTCTGGCTCAATCACTTCAGCGTGTATGCCAACAAAGGGCGCGTGAAGTGGATGGCAGCCGACTTCATGGAGAACGCGATTCGTCCCAACGCCACCGGTCGGTTCGCCGATCTGGTGATGGCGACGCTGCAAAGCCCGGCGATGCTGGAGTATCTGGACAATGCCAAGAATGCCAAGGGCAAGGTCAACGAGAACTACGCGCGCGAACTGATGGAACTGCACACGCTCGGTGTGCACGGCGGCTACACGCAGCAGGACGTGCAGCAGCTGGCGCTGATACTCACCGGTGCCGGCCTGGTCCCGATCAAGGCAGACGGTGCGCCGCCATTGTCGGCGACCAGGCCCGGCCAGCCGGCGGTCGTGCGCAGGGGCTTGTTCGAATTCAATCCTGCCCGCCACCAGCCTGGTGACAAGCGCTTGCTCGGCCAGCGCGTCGCCGCAGGTGGGCTGGATGAGATCGAACAGGCGGTGCACCTGCTGGTGCGCCAGCCGGCGTGCGCGCGTTTCGTGTCGCAGCGCCTGGCGGAGTATTTCGTGAGCGATACGCCGCCGCCTGCCCTGGTCGCGCGCATGGCCGACAGTTTCCAGCGCAGCGACGGTGATATCGCCGCAGTGATGCAGGCCATGCTGGCCTCTGCTGAATTCGTCCAGGCGCAACCACGCAAGTTCAAGGATCCCAATCGTTTCGTGGTGTCGGCGATGCGGCTGGCCTACGACGGTCAGCCGGTGATCAATGCCGGCCCGATGGTCAGTTGGGTACAGCAACTGGGCGAGCCGCTGTTCGGACGCATCACCCCGGATGGATGGTCGCTGCAATCGCAGGCGTGGACCAGCTCGGGACAACTGGCACGCCGGTTCGAAGTGGCGCGCGCGCTGGGCAGTGGGCCCAAACAGCTGTTCAGACGCGACGGCGACACCACTACGCCACTGCCCCCACTGATGCAGATCGAGATGCGTGCGTCGTATCGCTGGTTGGCGCCATCGCTGTCGGCGGGCACGCGCCAGGCACTGCAGCAGGCGCGCTCGCCGGCGGAATGGAATGGCTTTCTATTGTCTTCTCCGGATTTCAATTACCGCTGATGCACCGCATGCGGTGCGGTCACCGTCGCAGGAGGACATCCATGCAACGTCGTCAATTTCTACTCGCCTCTGCCGCCGCTGCGAGCCTGCCCTGGGCCGGCCGTCTGTTCGCCGCACCACGCGACAGCGCCCGCTTGCTGGTGGTGTTCCTGCGCGGTGGCTACGACAGCAACAATCTGCTGGTCCCTTATGGCAGCGACTTCTATTACCAATCGCGGCCCACGCTGGCGATCGCGCGGCCGGATCCGGCCAACGCCAGCAGCGCCATCGCACTGGATGCGCAGTGGGGATTGAACCCGGTGATGCGCGAGGCCTTGCTGCCATTGTGGCAGCGCGGGCAGCTGGCCTTCGTGCCGTTTGCCGGCACCGACGACACCTCGCGTAGCCATTTCGAAACCCAGGACGACATCGAATCCGGCCAGGCCGGCAAACACCGCGACTACCGGTCCGGCTTCATGGCGCGGTTGTCGGGCGTGCTCAGCGCGGTGCCGGCGATCGCCTTCACCGATTCGCTGCCACTGACCTTCCAGGGCGGCGGCGATCTGCCCAATGTTTCGTTGCGGGGAATCGGCAAGGGCGGGCTGGATGCGCGGCAGGCGCAGATCCTGGCGCAGATGTACGAGGCCACACCGTTGGCCGCCGCCGCGCGCGACGGCCTGGCCTTGCGTCAGCAGGTCACCGCGCAGCTGCGCGAGGAGATGGAGCAGGCCGGCCGTGGCGCCGCCAGCGCGCGGACATTTGCCGATGAAACCCGACGCATGGCGAGTCTGATGCGCGAGCGTTATCGCCTGGGATTCGTCGATGTCGGCGGTTGGGATACGCATGCCAACCAGGGCAGCGTGACGGGCGGGCTGGCCAACAACCTGCGCAACCTCAGCGAGGGACTGGCGGCATACGCCGACGCCCTGGGGCCGGCCTGGAACGAGACCGTGGTGGTCGTCATTTCCGAGTTCGGCCGCACCTTCCGCGAGAACGGCAGCAAGGGCACCGACCATGGCCACGGCACCGCGTACTGGGTGTTGGGCGGTCGCGTGCGCGGCGGTCGCATCGCCGGCGAGCAGGTCGCGGTCGAACAGGCGCAGCTGCTGCAGAACCGCGACTATCCGGTGCTGACCAACTACCGCAGCCTGTTCGGTGGCGTGCTGCAGCGGCTGTGGGGGCTGTCGCCGGCGCAGCTGGAGCGCGTGTTTCCGGGGGCCGCGCCGCGGGATCTTGGCTTGGTGTAAACGATGTAATCGCGCGGCGATCTCACATCGATGGGCGCGAGGCGAACGGCGATGGTCCGTACAGCCGCACCAGATGCGCGGCCACAGCCGGCATCACCCGTTGCAGGACCTGCGGTGCGGAGAAGTGATACTCGCTGACCACTGCGAAGAATTCCTCCGGCGCTTCGGCGGCGTAAGGGTCGATCTCGGTCTCTTCGCCGGCATCCACGCAACGGCAGAACGCATCGTAGGCGTGCTGGAAGTCGCGTGCCCAATGGCGCTGTGCCTCGCGCGGCAGTGGTGGTGTGCCGTCGAGTGCACCATCCAGGGCATCGAGCTTGTGCGCCATCTCATGCACGATCACATTGAAGCCGGCATGCGGATCGCGCAGATCGGCCTGCACATCAGCCCAGCTGACGATCAGTGGACCTTGTTCCCAGGCCTCGCCGATCAATGTGTCGTCCCAGGCGTGCATGACCCCGGCCGCATCCACGTGGGTGCGCTGCACGCGGAAGGCGTGCGGATAGACGATCAGCTGCGACCAGCCGCGCCAACCGGCCGCGCCGATGTCCAGCAAGGGCAGGCAACAGGTGGCCGCCAGCAACACGTCATCCTGCGGTTGCAGTTGCAGCCCATCGACCGGCGAAATGGTCTTCTGGTGCAGGAACTGCGCGGTCAGCGCGCGCAGGCGCTGTTGACGCTCAGGATCCAGCGCGGCAACCCAGGGGCAGCCGGCGCAGACCGGCTGCCAGGCTGCATCCGGAATCTCGCGAGGCTGCCGGCGTAGCCAGCGCGTCAACCACTGGATCAGCGGAACATGCCCGGCAGAAAGCTATGCCAGTGCGGCATCATGCGCACGCGCGGGAACAGCCCGTCGGCATCGCCGCCGCCGCCGTTGGATGGCGCAGGCTTGTGCGGCTGGGGGCGTGCCGGAGTGGCCGGCTCGCCGCGCGGTGTACTGCCGCGGGCGGCCGAGTTGGCGCTGACGCAGGTGTCGTGATCGCCGTCGGCCAGCTGGTCCGATGCCAGTGCGGCAAGCGGAGCCAACGACAGCAGCAGGCAAACCGTGAGTCGGCGCATCGTCCACATCCAGGGCAAGCGGCGTGAGTCGCCGATCATAACGCGGTTTTCACTTGCGCACGCAAGCCGCGCTGGGCGGCCGGGAGGGCTTGGCGCATACTTCCGAGCATCGATTTGGGAACCGTTGCCGTGGACGACCGCGCGTTGCTGGCCAAACTTGCGAGCGGCCGGCAGTCCGGCGATGCGCTGGCGCGCGATGCCGGGATGACACGTGCTGCGGTGTGGAAGCGCATCCAGAACCTGCGCGCGGCCGGCGTGGACATCGACGGTCAGCCCGGTGACGGCTATCGCCTGACTGCGCCGCTGGACCTGCTGGATGCCGGGCGCATCCGCGCCGCCATGGCCGCCGAGGCGCTGGCACAGCTTGCGTCGCTGGAGGTGGCCTGGAGCCTGGAATCGACCAATACCACCTTGCTGGCGCGTCCGGCGCCCGCGCAGGGCGTGGAGGTCCTGCTGGCCGAGCGCCAGACCGGCGGGCGCGGCCGTCGCGGCCGCCAGTGGGCCTCGCCATTGGGCGCGCATCTGTATCTGTCGGTCTCGCGCAGCTTCGGTGGTGGGCTGGGGCAGCTGGCCGGGCTCAGCCTGGCAGTGGGCGTGGCGGTCGCCGAGGCCTTGCGTGGATGCGGGTTCGCGGAGGTCGGGCTGAAATGGCCCAATGATCTGCTGGCACGCGAGCGCAAGCTGGGCGGCCTGCTCATCGAAGGCGGTGGCGAGATGGCCGGCACCGCGCGCGCGGTGATCGGACTGGGATTGAACGTGCATATGCCGCCGGCGGCGGCCGCCATGATCGACCAGCCGTGGGTGGATCTGGATACCCTGGCCGGCCGCGCGGTGTCGCGCGATGCGGTGGTGGCGGCCGTGCTGTCTGCGCTGTTGCCGGCGCTGGAGCTGTTCGAGGCGCAGGGACTGGCGGCATTCCTGCCCCGCTATGCGGCCCTGGATGTCCTGCGGGGCCGTGCCGTGCAGGTGGAAGAGGCGGGCGTCCGCCATCACGGCACTGCGCTGGGCCTGGCGGCCGACGGCGCGCTGCAGGTGCAATCGGGAACGGCGATGCGCCTGTTCCACTCCGGAGAAGTCAGTGTGAGACCTGCATGAGCGAATGGTTGTTCGACCTGGGGAATTCGCGGTTCAAGTACGCGCCGCTGCGCGGCGATCGTGCCGGCGAGGTGCAGGCATGGGCGCATGGCGCCGAGGCGATGGATGCCGCCGCGCTGTCGGCGCTGCCATCCGGGCGCATCGCGCATGTGGCCAGCGTGGCGGCCCCGGTCCTGACCCAGCGCGTGCTGGGCTGCCTGCAGGAGCGTTTCGAGCAGGTGCGCATCGTCCGCACCGCAGCCGAATGCGCGGGTATCCGCATCGCCTATGCCGATCCGGGCCGGTTCGGAGTGGACCGTTTTCTGGCGCTGCTCGGCGCGCGCGGCGACGCGCCGGTGCTGGTGGCAGGGGTGGGCACCGCGCTGACCATCGACGTTCTCGACGCCGACGGGCGGCACCACGGCGGACGTATCGCTGCCTCGCCCACCACCATGCGCGAAGCGCTGCATGCGCGGGCGGTGCAGTTGCCGGCCAGCGGCGGCACGTATGTCGAGTTGGCCGACGCGACCGAGGATGCGCTGGTCTCCGGCTGCGACGGTGCGGCAGTGGCCTTGATCGAGCGCAGCCTGCAACACGCCCAGACCCACCTGGGCAAACCGGTGCGCTTGCTGCTGCACGGCGGCGGTGCACCGGCGTTGCTGCCATTGCTGCCCGGCGCCAGCCTGCGTGCTGCGCTGGTCCTGGATGGCCTGGCGATCTGGGCGACCGATTCGTCCTGCACGTAGAATCCGGGCATGTACGTCCGCGCGCTCATCGTGGTGCTGATCGTCCTCAATGCCGGGGTGGCCTTGTGGTGGGCGATGCAGCCGCCTCCGGCACCGCCGGCCGCGCCCGCGCAGCCGTCCGGTGTGGCGCGGCTGGAGATCGTGCCGCAATCGGCGCGCAGCGCGCCCGGCACAGGCGGGCAGCCGCGGGCGGGCGAGACGGGCGACGCTGCCGCCTCTGGCGCGTCGGCCGAGGGCCAGGCCCCTGCCGCAGCGGCGGCCGCCACCGCCACCGCCGAAGATTCCTCCGCCACTGCCCGGGATGCCGCTCTGCCAGAGCGCGGGAGCAGCACCACCGGCGTGGCGGCCGCCGCCACGACACCTGAGACGGCAGTGCCGGTGCCGCCTGCGGCATCCGAACGCTGCGTCAGCCTCGGGTCGTACGCGACACGCGCCGACGCCGAGGCCGCACTGGCGCGGATCCGTGGCCAGGTCAGCCGCAGCAGCGTGCGCGAAGACACGGATGCAGGGGTGAGCACATTCCGGGTGATGTTGCCCAACGTCGGCGATCGCGAAGCGGCGCAGGCATTGGTCAAGCGCATCGCGGCGGCCGGCATCGGCGACTACTACGTGATCGCGCAAGGCGAGGACAACACCGTGGCTCTGGGGCAATACCAGAGCCGCGAGCGCGCCGAGCGGCGCCAGGCGAGCCTGGTGAGCGCGGGGTTTCCGGCACAGCTGGTACCCAGTGGTAACGGTCAGTCGCGCTGGTGGATCGATGTGCGCAGCACGGCGGCGGCCGCGGCGTTGCAGGGCACCGCCGGCGCAACGCGCCAGCGGTCGCTAGATTGCGCCGCGCTGCGCTAGAATGCGCACCGGCGCGCAACGCGCCTGCCTTCGCCGGCATAGCTCAGTTGGTAGAGCAACCGCCTTGTAAGCGGTAGGTCCCCAGTTCGAATCCGGGTGCCGGCACCATCCCGCAGATCGTCTCCCCCTTTCCGATGTGCTGGCTCTGTGCGGCGTGGCTGCGGCTGTCGCGTCGATGCGATCGTTCTGCAGGCAACGGCACCCCGCGCTGCGCGCAGGCACCGGCTTTGTCATTCCCGGCTGCCTTGTTTTCGTCGTCCGGACGAAAGAGGGCAGCGGCGGGGGATCTGCGCGCCGCCACCGTCGAAAGACTGATGGCTCCGGCAGGCTGGGCTCAGGCCGGCCGGCCGGCCGACAGCAGCTGCAGCGCGGCGCTGCCTGTCTCGGCGTTTGCATCGCTGCGCAGGCGCTCGGCGGCGGCGGCAACGACACTGGCCAGTGCCTGGCGCAGCACGCTGTCGGCGTCCGCGCTGGCATCCACCACATGCTTGCCCGGCAATTGCAGGGCGTTGAAGATCGCGCGGCAACGTTCCAGGTTGTCCTGGGTTTCGAAATGATTGGGCGCATCGCCGCGGGCACGGATGCGCGACAGCCCGGTGGACGGCGGCAGATCCAGCAGCAGCAGCAGGTCCGGACGCGGCGCGAAGGCGTTGCGCTCCAGCAGCTCGTCCAGCGGCAGGCCGGCGGCGCCCTGGTAGGCGACCATGGACGGAAAGTAACGGTCCAGTATCACGATGTCGCCACGTGCCAGCGCCGGGGCGATCAGGGTGTCCACGTGTTCGTGGCGATCGCGGATCAACAGCTCTGCTTCTTCGTCGGCGCTCAGGCGGCCGGTGGCGGCGGATTGGCGCAGTTGCGTGCCCCAGGGGCCATTGGTCGGCTCCTTGCTCAGCACTACGCGCGCGCCGGCCGTCTGCAAGGTGGTCGCCAGGCTGCGCGCCAGCGTGGTCTTGCCGGCGCCGTCGATGCCTTCGATCGCGATCAATAGCCCGCCGGGCTTCAGTTCGATTGTCATCGCGCTACTTTATCCGATCGCGACGGGGGATCCGCAGCGCGGCGATACCGCCTGACAGCGGCGAAGTGCGAACGGTGCCGGCGGACCTGCGTCCGGCAGGTGGGCGGGGCTCTGTCAGCGGCCATCGCCGGATCGGCGAGGTACCACGTCCATTGCGCCGCAGGGACTGCACGACAGTCGCTATCCAACCGCGGCCGCGGTGCCGATGACGCACCGTCCAGTCACGCCGCCGCTGTCGCCGATGCCGTCACAGGGATGTTCTGCGTGCTGTCAGGAATGTCCCGATGTCAACGCTCCTGTCTGCTGGTCATACTGAACAAGTCAGACGCAGCGCACATTCGTAATACGAGTGAGTCGTGTTTCTGACGGCAAGGAAGATGGACGCGTCGCCGCCACCCTAGAGGCGGCATCCCCCGCGTGACGCCCGACAAGGCACGTCGTGACCGGATTCCTTGTTTTCATCGCCGCATCGTCGCGGCGTCACCGTGACTGCATTGCCGCTGGGCAGTTGCCGCCTGTTTCGGGCATGGCGTCTGTCGTCAGCCTTGCGATTTCGTGTGTCGCTGACAGTCGGTCGCGCTCCGTCCGGACGCACTGCCGCCCGGCTCAGGTCGCAGAGGTATAGCGATAGGACAGCAGCGATTTCACCAGGAAGGTGATCTGGGTCGCCGAGCGCGCGTCCACGCGCATGACCGGAATGCGGAAGCCTTCGGCCACCAATGCGTCGCGGAATGGCGGCAGCAGGAAGTGTTCGACCTCGTCGGTCATGGTGATGCCCACCGCCAGACTGGCGCCGGGGGCGATCTGGGTGAATTCGCGTAGCAATGCCAGCGTGGCGTCGCGCATCTGCGGGTCGCGTGCACTGGCCAGCACGATCACACCCAAGGCGCCGTCGCACACCAGCGGCCACATGAAGTCCAGATACTTCTGCCCGGGAACGCCGTAGACATGCAGCAGTTCGCCGTCTTCCAACTCGATCGAGCTGTAGTCCAGTGCCACCGTCGTATAGGTCTTGTCGCCGTAGGCCTCCTGGCTGAGCGGCATCTCGGTGCTGACCGGCTCCACGTCGGAGATGGCGCGCACCGCGGTGGTCTTGCCGGCGCCCATGCCGCCCACGAACACCAGTTTGTTGGCTGGAAGACTCATGACTGCGCCTGGAAGAGGGAGAGGCCGAAGCGGCGTGCAACCCAGGAGAAGAAACGCGCGTTACCCTTGTCCGGGCGGGGCGGTGGTGCAGGCACGGGAATCTGAGCGGTTTGGGCGAGACCGCTGGCGAAGGCGGCGGCGAACAGGCATTCCACCGTTTGCAGCGGGAGCTTGCAAGCGGTGGCCAGCGCCTGCGGGCGCCATGGCCTGGCATGCAGGTGGGCGATGGCAAGCAGCTGCGCCGGCGAGCTGGTGTCGGCGCTCAGCTCCGGCCATTGCCGCAGTTGCACCGCGTGGCTGGGCTCCACCGCCGGCAGCGCGGGACGCAGCTGCTCGGGCAGGGCGAAATACAACGCTTCGAAGGAGATGCGCTGCGTCAGGCTGGGATCGAAGGCACCGGCCACCACCTGCCAGCCGGGACGATCCAGCGCGGCTACCAACGTAGACAAGCGGACGCCGGCCGGCAGCTGCACGCAGCCATTGGCCGGGTCCACCGCCACCTGCAGGTCTGCTTGCCGCAGCAGGACCGGTGCCGCGCCGAACTCGCCGCGGCAATACCGGATCAAGAGTGCCGGCTCGGCGACGTGCGCGATGTGCGGCGAGGACAGCAGCAGGCGCACCTGCTCGTTGAGTTCGCGCACGGTGGCGCCGTGCCTGAGCCACGCCCCGGCAATCGGCGTGCGCGAAACCACCAACACCCGCACTGGCTGGCCTTGCAGGGCCTGCCACGCAGCCAGACCCTCGGCGGTTTCCAGGCCCAGCACCACCACGTCGGCGGCATGCTGCGGCCACTCGCCCAGCTGCACGTCGATGCGTTCGGCAAGCAGCAGCGAACACGCCAGTTTCAGGCGCGTGGTGTGCAGCAGGTCCAGGCCTGCCGTGGCGACCCGCATGGCGTGGATGGGTGTGGTCATGGAATGGCGCCGTCGTGGCGCATGGGGATTGAAGCGCCTGCCGGTGCGCGCCGGCAGGCAGGACGGGCGCGGCGGTCGCACCGCCGTGCCGGCATCAACCGAAATCCAGCGTTTTCTCGAAGGCCTTCAATTCATGACGCGCCATCGCCAGGTTGGCCTTGGCACGGTCGAGCACCACGTACAGGAACAAGGTGCCGTTGCTTTCGAGCGGACGCAGCAGGTGGTACTGGCGCGCCAGGGTGATCAGGATGTCTTCGATGGTGTCGTTCAGCCCGAGCTGCTCGGCGATCCGGCGCTTGGCACGCACCACTTCGGTATTGCCGGCCGCGGCCAGCTCGAGGTTGAGGTCGCTGCCGCCGGTCATGCCCAGCGCCATGCCGCTGTCGCTGTCGACCAGGGCGGCGCCAACGAAGCCGGCGAGCGAATGCAGATGTTCCAGATTGAGTTTCGACATTGGTAGTCCCCTTGCAAACGTTGAGAAAATCGGTGCGCTGACGCAAGCACGAACGGTGCCAGGCACGTCAGCCTGCAGGCTGCGCCAGCGCAGTGGCCAGCCGCCCGGCGCAGTCGCGCGCGTTGAACAGCAGGGCGGCGGCGTTGATGTCGCTGCCGCCCACGGCGGTCAGCGTCAATGGTCTGTCGGCGCGAATGCGGATCAGCACCAACTGCCCGCCGCGCGTGCTGACGGTGGCGTAGTCGGCTTCGCTCAGGCCGGATTCGCGCGCCAGGGTCTCGCCCAGGGTCAGGAACGAATTGGCCATTGCGGCCAGGCGGCGCCCGTCGGCCTCCAGGCTGGACTGTTCGGCGATGGCGCGCCCGTCGGCGGTAGACAGCATCAGCAGGCGGATGCCGCGCTCGCGCTCGATGGTCTGTGCGAATTCGCGCCCGATACGCTGCAGATCGTAGTGATGCGACGCCCGCGCGACGTCGCCCACGGCAGCCTTGACGACCTGGTTGACGGCGTTATGCGGCATGAAGATCCCCTGTTGCTGATGGCCCGAGCGCGTGCGTGATGCGTTGGTCTGCGCTGGCGGGCGCACCATACCATCCAGGTATTAGCAAGCAGTCACACCAGCCTCAGGTGCTTAACTGGGCGGTCAGACAAGCAGAATCCGCAAAGTCCGACGCGCCAGCCGACCCGGCACGACACAGTAACGGCGCGTCGCGGCAGATCTGAACCCAGGGCATGCCGGTGCGGGACGGCGGTAGGCACCACGCCGTGCTGCGCTGCCGCGCGTCAGCGCACGGGGCGGACACTAGACTGCACGGCTTTCTCTCCGCTGGAGCAATGCATGGCAATGCAGTACGTGCCGGTTTCACTGATTGGCGTCCCCACCGACATCGGCGCCGGACATCGCGGCGCCCGGATGGGGCCCGAAGCGCTGCGCATCGCCGGGCTGCAGGAGGCCTTGATCGGCCGCGGGGTGGACGTGCGCGATCTGGGCAATCTGGACGGACCACGCAACCCCTGGCAGCTGCCGCAGGCCGGCTACCGGCATCTGGACGAAGTGGTGGCCTGGAACCAGGCCTTGATGGATGCCAGCTATGCCGAGCTGCGTGCCGGCCGCATGCCGATCATGCTGGGAGGCGATCACTGCCTGGGCATCGGCTCGATCACCGCGGTGGCCAGGCATTGTCGCGAGCAGGGTCGCCCGCTGCGGGTGCTGTGGCTGGATGCGCACTCGGACTTCAACACCAGCGAGGTGACGCCGTCGGGGAATGTGCATGGCATGCCGGTGGCCTGCCTGTGTGGCCTGGGCCCGCAGGCCTTGACCCACCTGGGCGGCAGCGCGCCGGCATTGCTGCCCGAGCAGGTGCGGCAGATCGGCATCCGCTCGGTGGACCCGGAAGAGAAGCGGCTGATCAAGCAGCACCGCATCGACGTCTACGATATGCGCTACATCGACGAGGCCGGGATGAAGCGCACGATGGAGGCCGCGCTGCAGGGCATGAGCGACGATACCCACCTGCACGTGAGTTTCGATGTGGATTTCCTCGATCCCAGCATCGCCCCCGGCGTGGGCACCACCGTGCCGGGTGGCCCCAATTATCGCGAGGCGCAGCTGGTGATGGAGATGATCGCCGATACGGGCCGCATGGGATCGCTGGATATCGTCGAACTCAATCCGGTGCTGGACAACCGCAACGCCACCGCCGAACTGGCGGTAGATCTGGTGGAGAGCCTGTTCGGCAAATCGACCCTGATGCGAGATTGATTCATCGCTGAACGCGGCGCGTTGCCGTTCACATCAAATCCACGGGCGCGCAGTCAGATTTGGCGCCAAGCGAGGTGCCTTCGCACCAGGCGCAGACCGAGGAAGACCTGATGAAGCGACTGCTGACACTGATGGTGCTGGGCCTGTTTTCGGCCGGCGTGATGACGGGCTGCAATACCGTGGCCGGTGCCGGCAAGGATATGCAGGGCGCAGGCGACAAGGTCGAGAAAACCGCTGAAAAATGCAGCGACGGAAAGTGCTGATTCGCCACCGCTGTGTGGTGGCTGTTCGATTTGACTGATCTGCGGCAACGCGCCGCTTACCCACGAAGGAGTTTGTTATGAAGCGTGCAATTGTGCTGCTGGTGCTGTCGGTGTTCTCGGTCGGCATGCTGTCGGGCTGCAACACCGTCGCAGGTGCGGGCAAGGACGTGCAGGGCGCTGGCGAGAAGGTCGAAGACGCCGCGCGTCGTTGATCCGCCCGCTGCAGCGGTGTAACGAAAACGGGCCGAAAGGCCCGTTTTTGTTTTTTGCGGCACTGGCGCTCTGGGAGCGCGCCAGCCGGCGGCGACAGGCATCTCCATGATGGCATTCGTTCATCGCGGTGAGCGAAGGCTCGACATCTTTTGATCAACGCGCAACGCCTCGCGCCGCATGCTGATCCCACGGTCAATCGCGACCGCACGCAGCGGAGAACCGCAATGAACAAAGACATCATTTCCGGCAAGTGGACGCAGCTCAAGGGCCAGATGCAGGCCAAATGGGGCGACCTCACCGACGATGACTTCAAGGTTGCCGAGGGCAATGCCGAATACCTACAGGGCAAGTTGCAGGAGCGCTACGGCTGGGACCGCGACCGTGCCCAGACCGAGGTGCGCGCCTTCGAACAATCGCTGCGCGACGACCGCTGAAGTCGTCCCCTCGCTCGCCGTCAGGCCGAGCCGAGTTCAGGTGAGACGGGCCGCATTGCGGCCCGTCCTTGTTTTGGCCGGCAGCAGGCGTGGCGGCGGGTGGCACGCCGCGAAACCGTTAAACTAGTGAGCTGATTCCCTGGCTCCTTGCAGATGACCACTCGCGTTCTCACCGGTATCACCACCTCCGGCACGCCGCACCTGGGCAACTACGTCGGTGCGATCCGCCCGGCGATCCAGGCCAGTGCCGCCGCCGACGCGGAAAGCTTCTACTTTCTGGCCGATCTGCACAGCCTGATCAAGGCGCAGGACCCGGCGCGCACCCAGCGCTCGACCCTGGAAATCGCAGCGAGCTGGCTGGCGTGCGGACTGGATCCGGACAAAGTGTGGTTCTATCGCCAGTCCGATGTGCCCGAGACCACCGAGTTGATGTGGCTGCTGACTTGCGTGGCGGGCAAGGGCATCCTCAACCGCGCCCATGCCTACAAGGCGGCAGTGGACAAGAACCGCGCCGACGGCGAAGACGAGGATGCCGGCGTGACGGCGGGCCTGTTCATGTATCCGGTGCTGATGGCGGCCGACATTCTGATCTTCAATGCGCACAAGGTGCCGGTGGGGCGCGATCAGATCCAGCACATCGAAATGGCGCGCGATTTCGCCCAGCGCTTCAATCATGTCTACGGCAGCGACTTCTTCACCTTGCCGGAAGCGGCGATCGACGAGCAGGTCTCCACCTTGCCGGGCCTGGATGGCCGCAAGATGAGCAAGAGCTACGGCAATACCATTGCGCTGTTCGCTCCGCGCGAGGAGTTGCGCAAGCTGGTGTTCTCCATCCTGACCGACTCGCGTGCGCCAGGAACGCCGAAGGACACCGAAGGGTCGGCGCTGTTTCAGCTGTACCAGGCCTTCGCGACGCCGCAGGAAACGGCGGCCTTTGCGCAGGCGTTTGCCCAGGGCATCGGCTGGGGTGATGCCAAGCAGCAGCTGTTCGAACGCATCGATCAGGAGATCGCGCCGCTACGCGCCCGTTACGAGGCGCTGATGGCCGAGCCGGCGGCGATCGAGGCGATCCTGCGCGCGGGTGGCGCGCGCCTGCGCGCACGCTATGCCACGCCGCTGCTGGCACGGCTGCGCGAGGCGGTGGGCTTGCGCGACCTGTCCAGCCAGGCAGGAACTGCCGCAGCGGAGACCGGCGAAAAACGCGCCTTGCCGGTGTTCAAGCAGTATCGCGAGCGCGATGGGCAGTTCTACTTCAAGTTGAACGATGGCAGCGGCGCACTGCTGCTGCAGAGCGATGGCTTCGCCTCGCCGCGTGAGGCAGGGCAGTTGATCGCACGGCTGAAGCAGGCCGAACAGTCGAGCGATCTGCAATTGCCGGGTGTGCATGCCCAGGCCGACGCCGACGTGATTCTCGCCGCCATGCAGGCGCTGCGCCAGGCCTGATCGTGCCTCGCCTGCACGAGGCAAGGCCTTGTCGAAGACGCATGCCGCGTGCATCGGGCGTGATGCGTCAGATCGGGTCCTGCACCCGCCTGGTGCTCGAACCAGTCGAATGATCCATCCTCGTCCGGCAGTGTAGGCGCAGCATGCGTTGCCGCAGCAGCGTCCACCTGCCTGACGCCTGGCGAGCGTGGTTGTCGCGGAGTCGACGGCGTGGGATGCGTCTTCCGGCCGGCTGGCTGGGCTGGTCGCAGGCGTGGCCGGCCGATGATGGTAGGGTCGTGTCGTCACTCGTCGGGCAAGCACGGAGCGGTCATGGCAGCATCGGTCGATAGCGGCATCCATACCATCGATACCGGTTTCGGCGGTGCGCAGTTCGATGCGGCATATCTGATCGTAGAGGCGCAACGCGCTGCCTTCATCGACTGCGGCACCTCGCTGTCGGTGCCGCACATGCTGGCGGCGCTGGAGGTCGCCGGGCTGACGCCGGCGCAGGTGGACTGGTTGATCCTGACCCATGTGCACCTGGATCACGCTGGCGGCGCCGGTGCCTTGCTGCAGCAGCTGCCCAATGCGCGCGTACTGGTGCATCCGCGCGGTGCGCCGCACATGATCGACCCCACCCGCCTGATTGCCGGCGCCACGGCGGTGTATGGGCAGGAAGAATTGGCGCGCAGCTATGGCCGGATCGTGCCGGTGCCGGCCGAGCGGGTGGTGGAGGCCGCCGACGGGCAGGTGGTGCTGCTCGGCGAGCGTGGGTTGCGCACCGTGGATACGCCCGGCCATGCCCGGCATCATCTGTGCGTGTGGGACGCGCGCAGCCACAGCTGGTTCACCGGCGATACCTTCGGCCTGTCGTATCGCCAGCTCGACAGTGAGCAGGGCGCCTTTATCCTGCCGACCTCCTCGCCGGTGCAGTTCGAACCCGAGGCGATGCTGCAGTCGATCGCACGCCTGATGGAGGCCGGGCCGCAGGCGATGTATCTCACCCACTATGGACGGGTCGCGCCGCCGGAGCGCTTGGCGCAGGCGCTGGCGCAGCAGATCCATGCGATGACCGAGATCGCGTTGGGTTGCGCGGCACGCGCGGACCGTCACCGCTGCATGGTGGCGGCGTTGACCGCGCTGTATCTGGAACGCGCGCGCCAGCACGGTTGCAGGCTGGACGATGCGGCCGTGGCACGCCTGCTGGCCACCGATATCGAGCTCAATGCACAGGGATTGGGGTGCTGGCTGGATCGTGCAGCGCACTGAGGTTTGCGCTGCGCAGATTTCGGACGACCAACGCGTAACAGGCCGATGCCGATGCGACGCGGGGCCGCGCCACTGGCGGCTGGCGCGTCGTTGCAATGACCGCTCTCGGGCGCGCGCTTGTAAACTGTCTGTCATCCATCCGTTGCAAGGCCTTACCGTGAATCCGATGCGTATCCTGCTGCTGTCCGCCTGCCTGTTCGTCGGAGGTGTGGCGCAGGCCGCCAACGATCTGCCCGGCGGCGGCATCGATGCCGAGGCGCTGTCGCGGCACGTGCGCCTGCTGGCATCGGACGACTTCGAGGGCCGCGCGCCGGCCAGTGCCGGTGAGCAACGCACGGTCGATTATCTGGTCGAGCAGTTCAAGTCGGCGGGATTGCAGCCCGGCGGCGAGCAGGGTGGCTGGACGCAGGCGGTGCCGCTGGTGCGCGCGCAGGTGGACGGCCCGGTGCGTGCCAGCCTGCGCGTGAGCGGCAAGACCCAGACCCTGGTCAACGGCACCGATGTGACCTTGCAGAGCCTGCGCCCACAGGCCGACGTGGCGCTGAAGCATGCGCCGCTGGTGTTCGTGGGCTACGGCATCAGCGCGCCGGAGCGGCAGTGGGACGATTACAAGGGTGTGGACCTGCGCGGCAAGATTGCGGTGGTGCTGATCAACGATGCCGACTTCGAGAGCGCGCAGCCGGGTGCGTTCGATGGCAAGGCGGTGACCTATTACGGCCGCTGGACCTACAAGTACGAAGAAGCCGCGCGGCGCGGCGCGGCGGGCGTGCTGATCGTGCACGAAACGGCGCCGGCCGCATACGGCTGGGCCACGGTGCAGAGCTCGGGCCTGTCGCCGCTGTTCGATATCGAGCGCAGCGATGCCGATGCCCGCGCGCAACATGTCCAGGTGCGCGGCTGGATGCAGCGCGCCTTGGCGCAATCGCTGTTCAAGCAGGCTGGGCTGGACTTCGAACAGGCCAAGGCGCGTGCGCAGCAACGCGACTTCGCGCCGATGGCGTTGGGCGATGCGGCCTTGTCGGTGGACTTCAAGCTCAAGCGCGAGCGCGTGGTCACCCATAACGTGGTGGCCAAGCTCACCGGTAGCCAGCATCCGGACGAAACGGTGATCTTCTCCGCGCATTGGGACGCGTTCGGCATCGGCAAGGCCGATGCCACCGGCGATACGCTACGGCGCGGTGCGGTGGACAACGCCACCGGCGTGGCCAGCGTGCTGGAACTGGCACGCGTGTTCGCCGCTGGCCCCAAGCCGCAGCGCACGCTGTACTTCATCGCGCTGACCGCCGAAGAAAAGGGCCTGCTCGGCGCCAGCTACTACGCCGCCCATCCGCTGGCGCCGTTGGACAAGACGGTGGCGGTGCTCAACATGGAGATGTTCAGCCCCGATGGTCCCACCCGCGACATCGCCTCGTGGGGACGCGGACGGGTGTCGCTGGAAGGCGATCTGGAAGCGGCCGCCAAGGCGCGTGGCCGCACGTATTCGCCGGATCCGAATCTGGAAGCGGGCTTCTTCTACCGCGCCGACCATTTCGCCTTCGCGCGCATGGGCGTGCCGGCGATCACCGCCGGTCCGGGCCTGGACATGCTCGAAGGCGGCATCGAGAAGGGCAAGGCGCTGCGCGAGAAGTATTTCGCCGATTGCTATCACCAGCCCTGCGATCGCTGGACCCCGCAATGGGACGCCACCGGGCATGCGGCCGATACCACGCTCGTCTACGACGTAGGCGCGGCGCTGGCCAATGGCCGGCAGTGGCCGAGTTGGCAGGATGGATCTGAATTCAAGGCGATCCGTGCGCGCAGCGACGCGGCACGCAGGTAGGGCCTGACGGCTCGGGGCCCGGGGCCGATCGCTTTCGGACCTGTATGCATGCATCGCGTCGGCCTCGATGCCAGGGGAGCAGTGGCTCCGGGCCTGTTGTAGCGGGATCGGTGCTCGCCTTCGTTCCAGCGTTCTAGTTGCGGCACGGATAGCGTTTGGCCAGGACCTGGACGATCAGCCCAGGCGCCGGCTCGTCCAGGCGTGTGTCCGGCAGCGCGGCCAGATCGGCCAGGATCGCGCGCAGATCCGGCGGGCCGACCTTGCCCGCCGGCAGGCACCACTGCGTGCGATAGCTGGCGCTGGCCACGCCCAGCAGGTAGGCGCCGGCGCGGCTGGCCGAGACCATGACCTTGAGCTCGGGCTGATCGGGTGCGTCGATCTCCGGTGCCAGCGAGCCGTCCAGCCCGGCATCGAGCAGCGCATGGCCGGTGAGCTCCCAGGGCTCGGGTGCGCGTGCGGCGACTGCGGTGGTGGAGAACAGGCCAAGGGCGAGCAGGGCCAGCCAGGGGATACGAGGCTGCATGGAGATTCCATGGTGAAGAGAGTCGCCGCGACGATAGCGCGCGCAACGTGCACTGCCTGTAAGGCGTGGGCGCGTGCAGGTGATCTAGAATTGAAGCTTCCGCTGCCGTTGACGCTTCCCCATGTCTTCCTCTCACGACGCTGCCGCGCCTGCGCGCAGCGGATTGGTCGTTGTTGCATTGTTGCTGGTCTACGTGGTCTGGGGCTCGACCTATCTGGCGATCCGGTTCGCGCTGGAGGGCGGTGCGCAGCCGCTGACGATGGTGTCGGGTGCGCGCTTCATCGTCGCCGGTAGCGTGCTCTACGGCGTGCTGCGTTGGCGCGGGGTGGCGGCGCCGACGCGCGCGCAATGGAAGAACGTGGCCCTGATGGGCGCGGCGCTTTTGCTGCTGGGCAACGGCATGGTGGTGCTGGCCGAGCGCAGCGTGTCCTCGGGCCTGGCCGCCACCGCAGTGGCGTCGGTGCCGCTGTGGATGGCCTTGTTCGGCGCCTTGCGCGGGCAGCATGCCAGCGGCGGCGAATGGCTGGGCATCGTGATCGGATTTGTGGGGGTGGTGTGGCTCAATGCCGGCAGCAGCCTCACCGCCACGCCGGGCGGATTGGTACTGTTGCTGATCGCCCCGATCGGCTGGGCATTCGGCTCGGTGTGGTCGCGTGGGCGCGATCTGCCGTCGCCCTTCATGACTGCGGCCGGGCAGATGCTGTGTGGCGGCGTGTTGCTGGTGAGCGCCGGCCTGCTGATCGGCGAGCGCCCGCGTGCATGGCCGACACCGCACGGGCTGATCGCCGTGGCGTATCTGTGCGTGTTCGGCTCGATCGTGGCGTTCACCGCCTATGTGTGGCTGTTGCACCATGTCCGGCCGGCGTTGGCCGGCAGCTACGCCTACGTCAATCCGGTGATTGCAGTGGCGTTGGGCGCGTGGCTGGGACATGAGCGTTTCACCGCGCACGATATCGGCGCGATGGCGGTGATCCTGGCGGGCGTGCTGGTGGTCACCCTGGCCAGGGCGCGGCGATGAGTACACCGAATCCGGTGTCGCCAGCCGAAGCGCGCCGTGGCTTGTTGATCACCGCCTCCGCGTTCGTGCTGTGGGGCGTGGTGCCGGTGTACTGGCATCTGCTCAAGGCGGTGCCCTCGCTGCAGATCATTGCGCACCGCATCGTGTGGAGCGCGGTGCTGGTGGTGGCGTGGCTGCTGGCGACCTCGGGCCTGCGCTGGTGGCGCACGATTGCCGCGCAACCACACGCGCTGCGGATGCTGGCCGCCAGCAGCGTGGCGATCGCATTCAACTGGGGCCTGTACATCTGGGCGATCAACGCCGGCCATGTGATCGAAGCCAGCCTGGGCTATTTCATCAACCCGTTGCTGAGTGTGTTGCTGGGCGTACTGGTGCTCAAGGAGCGCCTGCGCGGCATCCAATGGGTGGCGGTGGCGTGCGCGGCAGTGGGCGTGCTGTGGCTGACGCTCGATGCCGGTGCGCCGCCATGGATCGCGCTGGGCCTGGCCGCTTCGTTCGGTATCTATGGCTTGCTGCGCAAACTGGTGGCGGTGGATCCGGTGGCCGGCCTGGGCGTGGAAAGCGTGTATCTGTTCGTGCCGGCGTTGCTGCTGGCAGGTTGGGGCGAGTACGGGCATGGCGGCGGGTTCTTCAGCGGCTGGAGCCTGCGCACCGATCTGCTGCTGATCTTCGGTGGCGTGGTCAGTGCACTGCCCTTGATCGGATTTGCCTACGGCGTGCGGCGCATTCCGTTGTCGCTGGTGGGGATCCTGCAGTACATCGCGCCCAGCCTGCAGTTGTTGCTGGGGGTATGGTTCTTCCACGAACCGTTCGACCAGGCGCGGGCCATCGGCTTCGCCGCGATCTGGCTGGGTCTGTTGTTATTCGTCGGCGACAGCGTGCTGCATGCACGGCGGACCGCGTCGCCGCACTGAGCCGGCGAGGTGCGGGCGTTGCGGCCAGCGGCGCACCTGGCAGCCTTCTGCGATCTGGTGAGCAGGCATTGCGCGCTGCGGCTTGTCGCGCTTTGCCATGCGCGCAGCAACGCCGCGGCGCAAGCGTGGCCACCCACACGCCGCACGATCAGCTGCGCGACGGCAATGTGGCCGCGGTGCTCACCGCCAGGGTGGGTGCCGGCAGTGGCTGCGGTGCGGGGCAATGGCCGGGCTCCTGCCGGGTTTGCGCCAGCCAGCGATCGATCGGCTCGCCCAGCAGGTCCAGCCGCAGCGGCAGGCTCAGATGGTCCTCGCCCGCCAGTTCCAGGTAGTGCGCACGCGTGCTGGCGGTTGCCAGTGCCCGCCCATGCGCCACCGGGATATGCCGATCGGCGTCGCCATGCAACAGCAGTACGCAGCTGCGTGTGCGCGCCAGGGCCCGTGCGACGTCGACCTGGTCCAGATCCAGCGCGAGCTGCGCGTCGGCGGCGGCGATCACCGCGTCGATGTTCTGGTCGGCGTAGCGCCAGCGTGCGTACGCCGCGACCGCCTGCCCGCGCCAGCCGCTGGGCCGGCTGGCCAGCAGGTGCGGCACCATGTCGCGGATGCCGCGCCCGGCATTGGCGAAGGATTCCATCGCCACCACGCCGGCGACGCGATTCCCCAGTTTGTCGGCGGTGAACAGCGCGGTGGCCGCGCCGTAGGAGATCCCGAACAGATACAGCGGCCCCTGGACTTCGCCCTGCGGGCGCAGCGCGGCCAGCACATCGATCACGTCGTCGGATTCGCGCGTGCCGTAGCCCGAGGGTCCGCCACCGGAATGGCCGTGGTTGCGCAGATCGACGGTGATCACGCGGTAGCCGGCCTGCGCCAGCTGCAGCGACCAGGGCAACAGCGAATCGCCATCCATCATCCAGCCGTGCAGGAGGACGATGGTGCCGCGCGGCGGCGCTGGCGTGGCGGTGGGAACGCTGAAGCTGAAGTCCACATCCAGCGCGTGCGCCGGGTCGTGGCGCTGGCCCAGGTAGCGGTAATGCATGGCGTACTGGCCGGGATCGATGGCGCGCCAGAAGATCGGCACCCGGTCGCGTGTGACCACATGGCCACTGCGGTTGGGCACCGTGGCGATGGCGGCGGCGATGCGCTCTTCGTCCAGCAACGGCGACACACCGCCGGGCGCGACCAGACGCTCGCTGAGCGAGGTGGAGGACGAAGAGCAGCCGGCCAGCCACAGGCAGGCGCAGGCCAGCAGAAGCAGGCGCGTCATGGCGATACGTCAACGGAGCAAACGGCCGGGCAGACTACCGCCTGCCCGATCCGCGCATCTACCGCACTGCAGTGACAAAACCATGACAGCCTGCAATACGCTTAGCCGCAGCAGCCAAGCGCTTTGCTCCGGTCGTTACCAATCCCTAATCCCGACTCCCTAATCCCGGGCGGGCCACAGCCCGCCTTACACCTCACGCAGCGCGGTGGTGATCGGCAACCGCGCCGCCCGCAACGCCGGGAACAGTCCACCGACCAGGCCGATGCCCAGCGCCCATTTCAGACCGCTCCACAGCAGCTCCGGCGACACCTTGAACTGGAACACCACCTGGCTGAAGTTGTTGCCCAGCGTGGACACGGTGTAGCCGTTGAACACCGCCCAGGCGATCAGCCCGCCCAGCAAGCCGCCCAGCAGCGCCAGCAGCATGGTTTCCAGCATCAGCGCCATGATCACCGGCGTGCCACGGAAGCCGATCGCGCGCATCGTGGCGATCTCGCGCGCGCGCGTGGCCACTGCTGCATACATGGTGTTGAGCGCCCCGAACACCGCGCCCACCGCCATGATCGCGCCGATCACCGTGCCCAGGATGCTGATCAACCTGTTCAAGCCGCCACCCTGCTTGCCGTAGTACGCGCGGGTGGTCTCCACGTCCAGCTTGAGCCGTGGATCGGCGGCCATGGCGGCCTTGAACTGCGCGAAGCCGGGCTTGCCGGTGGTGCGCACGTTGATCGACTGGTAGGCACTGCGGTTGTAGGCGGTGGCCAGGGTCTGCGCATCGGTCCACAGCTCCGAATCGTGCGCATCGCCGGAGGCGAAGACGCCTACCACGGTCCACTGCTGGTTGCCGAGGGTGAGCGTCTTGCCCAGCTCCAGGCCACGGAACTGGTTCAGCGCGCCCTTGCCGACCACCAGTTCGCGCAAGCCCGTGTTGAAGCGGCGGCCCTGCACGATCCTGACCTTCTGGTGCACTGCCCAGGCCTGCTCGCCCACGCCGCGCAACTGTGCGTTGACGTCGGTACCATCGGAGCGCGACGCGATGTTGACCACCTGCGACAGTTCCGGCGATACCAGCGGGCGCCCGTTGGCATCGCTGGCGATACCGGGCAGGGCGCCGATCAGCGGCACCAGGTCGCGGGTGATCACCGAGTTGGTCTCCGCCTGCGAGCCGCCGCGCAAGACAATCGCGGTGGTGTCGTCGCCGGTGCTGTTGAGCGTGGCCTGGAAGCCCTGGCCCATCGCCAGCATCGCCACCAGCACGCCGACCACACCGGCGATGCCGACCACGATCACCGAGGTGGAGCCCCAGCGCTGCGGCAGGCTGGCGATCCCGATGCGCGCTGCGGCCAGCGACAGGCGGCCGCTGCGCGTGGCCACCAGCCATAACGCCAGTGCCACCGCGATCGCCAGTACGCCGATCCACGGCAACGCGATCCAGATTCCCAGCCCGACTGCCAGCAGCACCACCGACAGCAGGTTCGCACCACGATTCTTCCATTTGCGTTGCATCTGCGTGCTCCTGTCAGCGGCCGGCGAGGGCATCGACGATCTTCAAGCGCTGCGCGCGTAATGCCGGCAGCATACCTACCACCAGGCCGATCCCGACCATCAGGCCCAGCGCCACCAGCCAGGTCTGCAGTGGCACGCTCTGGGTCGGCATCAGGCCGCCGCTGCGCGCGGACACCGCCGGGATCACCAGTGCCGCCAGGCCCATGCCGATCACGCCGCCCAGGCCGATCAGCAGCACCGATTCGAACATCACCAGGCTCAGTATCGTGCGGTCCTGGAAGCCCAGCGTCTTGAGCGTGGCCAGTTCCGGAATACGCTCGCGTACCGCCTGCGCCATGGTGTTGCCGGTGAGCAGCAACAAGGTGAAGAACACCGCCGCCATGATCGAGGTGACGATCAGGCCGATATCGGCGAACTGCTTGACGAAGGCCTGCTGGAACGCCGATTCGGTCTGCGACTTGGTTTCGTGATCCGAATTGGCCGACAGTGCGTCGATGGCCTGCGCCACGCGCGAGGCCTGGTCGGGATCGCTCAGCGTCACCGTCAGCCAGCTCACCTGGTTCTTGATGTAGTCGTTGGACTCATCGAAGTATTTCCAGTTCATCATCAACTGGCGTTCCTGGTTGGCCGCCACCGTGCGGTCCTTCATGCGGAAGATGCCGACCAGCTGCAACGGCCAGTCGTTACTGCCGCCGCGCGGGAAGATGGTGGCCTGCAGCGGGATGGTGTCGCCGATCTTCCAGCCGAATTGCTTGGCCAGGGTTTCGCCCACCACTGCGCCGGTGCGCGTGGTCTGGAAGGCCTTGAGCTGGTCCTTGGGCAACTCGTACTCGCTGTAGACGTCGAAGAAGTTCGGCGCCACCGAGAAATTCGGGAAGAAGTTTTTCGGATCGCGATAGATGCCGCCGAACCACATTGCCGAGGTCACATCGCGTACGCCCGGCACGCGGCGCACCTGCTCTTCCAGGCGGATCGGCAGCGATTGGGTGATCGACAGCCGCGAGGCCACCACCAGCCGGTTCACCCCGCTGACGCTGCCGCCGGAAGTAAAGGCCACGCGCACCGAATCCAGCATGCCGAACAGCAGGAATGCCGCCACCACCGACAACAAAGTCAGCAGCGTGCGCGTCTTGCTGCGGAACAGCTGCGCCCACACCAGCGAGAGATACTTCATGGCAGCGCTCCTTCAGAGCACGAGCGGCGCATCGGCCAGCTCGCCCTTGTCCAGATGGATGGTGTGCGTGGCGTACTCGGCGGCCTTGGGATCGTGGGTCACCATGACGATGGTCTTGCCGTGTTCGCGGTTGAGTTCCTGCAGCAGGCGCAGGATTTCCTCGGCATTCTGGCGATCCAGATCGCCGGTGGGTTCGTCGCAGATCAGGAACGTCGGGTCCGACACGATGGCGCGTGCGATGGCAACGCGCTGCTGCTGACCACCGGACAGCTCGCTGGGCTTGTGGTTGCGACGTTCCTGCAGGCCGACCAGGGTGAGCGCGATCTCCGCATTGCGCTTGCGTTGCGCGGCATTGAGCGAGGTCAATAGCAGCGGCAGCTCCACATTCTTCTGTGCGGTGAGCATCGGCATCAGGTTGTAGAACTGGAACACGAAGCCCACATGGTGGCTGCGCCAGGTGGCGAGCTGGCCGCCGCTCATGCGGTCGATGCGCTCGCCCTCGATTTCGATTTCACCACCGCTCGGGCTGTCCAGGCCGCCGATCAGATTGAGCAAGGTGGTCTTGCCCGAACCGGAGGGGCCCATCAGGGCCACGAAATCGCCGCTGGCGATCTCCAGATCGATCCCGTGCAACACCTGCACCTGCTCGGGGCCGCGTTGGTAGGTCTTGGTGATGTTGCGCAAGCTGACGAGAGCGGTCATGGCGAGTCCTGGCGAGCGAGAGAAGGAGAGGCACGGACGGTACGGCGACTGCATGAGCGGTGATGCGAATGCACGAGCGGTGTCGCAATGTGTCGAGGCGATGGGGGCGGCTCACCCGCGATCGAGGCTTCCAGGGTCGATCATCGATTGCGCAACGCTCCCGAACGAACGCTGCTTCGGTAGGGTGCCCGGCCAGACCCGGATCCAGTGCAGCGCTGTTCCCGTCGCAAGGTCCGAGCACGGTCTTTCAGTGGTTCATCCATTCGTTGCGGCAGCGACGACGCATGCTCACGTCGCGAGCGCGGTGTGCTGCGCGCTGCCGCTAGGCCGTGCATCATTCGGTCGCGTCCGGTTGCGCGTCGCTCACCGTGTCGCCGTCCTTCAACGCCTGCGGCGGACTCAGCACCACGCTGTCGCCCGCGGCCAATCCGGAGAGCACCTGGCGGTCGTCGCCCATCGCCATGCCGGGGGTGACGGTCCTGGCGGCGACCCGACTCTGCTCGCCGACCACGAACGCCATGGTGCTGCCACCGCGTTCGACCAGCGCAGCAGCCGGCACGCGCACGCCCTGAGGCTTGGCGGCTTGCTGCGGTTTGGCCTGTTCGAGGAAGCTCACCCGTACGCCCATCTCCGGCACGATGCGCGCGTCCTTGACCTTGAAGGCCACCCGCACCTTCACCGTGGCCTTGCCGCGGTCGGCGGTGGGAATGATGGCGATCACCTCGCCGGGGATCTTCCAGTCCGGATAGGCGTTGAGCACCGCTTCCACCGGCATCTTCGGCTGCACGCGGCCGATATAGGACTCGCCCACTTCCACTTCGATCTCCAGCGAGTCCATGTCCACGATGGTGCCGATGCCGGTGCGGGTGAAGCCGCCACCAGCAGACAGCGGAGAGACGATCTCGCCCGGCTGCGCGGCCTTGGCCGTCACCACGCCGGCGAACGGCGCACGCACCACATTGAAGTCCGAACGGATCCCGGCGATGGCCAGCTGATCGGCGGCGACCTTCACATTACGCTGTGCGTTCTGCAATTGCGCGCGCAGGGCGTCGCGCTGCGCGGCGGCCTGTTCGTACTGCGAGCGCGAGACCAGCTGCGCGCCCACCAGCGACTGCAGGCGCGTGGCATCGGCATTGGCCACGGTCAGCTGCGCCTGCATGTTGTCGACCTGGCTGCGCGCGGCCGACAGCTGCGAGGCCGACAGCGTGCGCTGCGCATCGGCATCCAGCGGGTCGAGGGTGGCCATCACCTGGCCTTCTTCCACCCGCATGCCTTCTTCGATCATCACCTGGCGCACCTTGCCGGTGACCTGGGCCGATACCGTGGCCATGCGCCGTGCCACCACGTAGCCGGACGCATCCAGCACCGAGGCACTGCTGCTGCCGGCGCTGATCGCCACCACCGGCGCGGTCTGTACCTTCAGCACCGGTGTACGGGTGAACCACCATGCCGCCGCTGCCAGCAGCAGGACGAGGACGATGGCGGCGATGATCCAGCCGGTACGTCGCGCAGGCGGCGGTGCGGCGGGGCGCTGGCGGTCGATGCGGAGTTGCTTGAGCAGATCGGCGGATGTGTTCATCGATGACCAGGACAGAGGGCTGCGCAGAATGTGACCGCCCGCAACGCGCGCCGCAAGCTGCCGGAAGTCACCAGCCGCAACGCGACGACAAATGGTCGGGACGATCGTCGCCGCGGCCGGACGCTGTGCAGCATGCGGCCGGACCCCTGCGCCCGCCAGTGACAGCTGTCATCCGCACGCCGTGACAGGCGCGACTGTGCGCGGCTGGCCTGGCCGCTCAGGCTTGTGTGCCGCATCACCGCTGGATCTTCCATGCACCGACCCGACCTGGATGAAAGGCACACCCGGTGGCCCCGCACTGTTCGGACGCTGGACGTGAGCGCAACCTCCGGGGACACCACCGCCCGTGCACCGGCACGTGCCCAGGCGGACGCGGCAGTGGCAGAATCGGCCGCTCGACAGGGATTCATTCCGATGCATGCAAGGCTCCCGGCCTGGCTTCGTCCGGCCGCCGATTCGCAAGTGGCCGCGCGCCTGGCGCAGGGCCAATCGCCGTGGATGGACTGCGTGCACCTGCTGTGGTCGGCCTGGGTGTTCGTGGTGCCGGTGTTTTCGCCGCGCGGCTACGATGCGACCTGGCTGTGGTGCACGGCGCTGTCGTATCCGCTGTTCCTGCTGCTGTACGCCCGCATGCTGCTGGCGCCGCGCGGCACCTTGCATCGCTATGCCCTGGCGATGGGGGGGCTCAGTGCCGTGCTGCTGCCGGTGTACGCCTCGGGCATCAGTTACTTCGTGTTCTCCTGCCTGAGCCTGCGCCCTTCCGCGCGGCATGGGTTGTGGCGGCATTTCGCGATCCTGCTACTGATGAATGCGCTGTACCTGGCCTGGGCGCGCTGGCTCGGGCTGGGTTGGCAGGCGCTGGTGTGGTTGCCGGTGTCGGTGCTGGGCATGGCCGCGGTCGGCGCGGTGTACAGCATCAACGAGCGTAAGGATGCGCTGCTGCGCTTATCGCAGGACGAGGTGCGCCGGCTGGCGGCCACCGCCGAGCGCGAACGCATCGGCCGCGATCTGCACGACCTGCTCGGCCACACCTTGTCGCTGGTGGCACTCAAATCCGATCTGGCCGCGCGGCTGATCGAGCGCGACCCACAGGCGGCGCGCGGCGAGATCGATGCGGTGGCGCAGATCTCGCGCGACGCGCTGGCGCAGGTACGCCGTGCCGTCACCGGCATCCGCGCCGCCGGGCTGGTGGCCGAATTGGCGTCCGCACGCGTGCTGTTGGACATCGACGGGATCGTGCTCGACGACCGGCTGGAGGTGCTGCCGCTGCCGTCCGAGCACGAGACCGCATTGGCACTGGTGGTGCGCGAGGCGGCGACCAATGTGCAGCGCCATGCGCAGGCCAAGCGCGTCCGCGTCAGCCTGCGTGCCGATGGTGCGCAGGCGCTGCTGGAAATCACCGACGATGGGCGCGGCGGAGTCATCGTGCCCGGCAACGGCCTGGACGGCATGCGCGCGCGCCTGCAGGCCCTGGGAGGCGGGCTGGAGGTGGAGGCGTTGCCACGTGGCATGCGTCTGCGCGCACGGGTGCCATTGCCGCCTTCGGTGTCCGCGCCGGTCGACGCGTCGCAGCCGGCCCCACTGCTGCCGTAACGCGCCGTGGCGATCGCAGCGCACGTACACGGCATGCGCCCGCGCTGGTATCGTGCGCTGCCGTGCAGGCATGCGAGCGCGAGCGATGATCCGGGTGTTGTTGGCCGAAGACCAAGCCTTGCTGCGTGGCGCGCTGGTGGCCTTGCTGGGGCTGGAAGACGATCTTGCCGTGGTCGGCAGCGCTGGCGATGGCGAGAGCGCGTGGCGCGAGCTGCAGCGGCTGCAGCCGGATGTGCTGGTCACCGATATCGAGATGCCCGGCCTGAGTGGCCTGGAGTTGGCGCAGCGCATCCAGCGCCATTCGCTGCCGGTGCGGGTCATGATCGTCACCACGTTCGCGCGCCCCGGATTCTTGCGGCGCGCGCTCGATGCCGGTGTGGCCGGCTACCTGCTCAAGGATGCGCCGGCCGAACAGCTGGTCGGCGCCCTGCGTCAGGTGCATCGCGGCGGAAGGGTGATCGATCCGCAACTGGCGGTGGATGCCTGGGTGGAAGCGGACCCGTTGAGCGAGCGCGAACGCACCGTGCTGCGCCTGGCCGGCGAAGGCCGCTCGGCCAGCGAGATCGCCCAGCAACTGCAGTTGTCGCACGGCACCGTACGCAACTATCTGTCCGAATGCATCGGCAAGCTGGGCGTGGCCAACCGCATCGAAGCCTACCGGCTGGCGCGGCAGAAAGGCTGGTTGTAGCGCCGCCCAGTCGCAATGAGTGCATGCGGGCGTCGCACTCACTTTCCAGCCTCCGTCAGGCGCCAGCCCTCCGATCACCGCGCGCGGATGTGTGCGCAAGCATGCCGCCTGCGCGCGGGTACACTGCAGAACGATTTCAACCAGGGCGAGCAAACGCATGAAGTTTCTGTGGCTGTCGGGCCTGCTGCTGGTGTGCGCATTCAACGCATCTGCCGAGCAATTCAAGATCCTGGTGGCGGCCATTCCCAACCAGTATCACCACGACTATATCCCCGTCGCCAAACCGCAGTTCGAAGCGATGGCGCGCAAGCACTATGTCGAGATGGTGTGGGCATGGAATGCCAAGGCCTTCGATGGCGACCTGTCGCAATACGCCGCCATCGTGTTGCTCAACACGCCGGCCACCGAGCTGGATCCGGCCCAGCGCGCCAACTTTCAAAAGTACGTGCGCAATGGCGGCGGCGTGGTCGCCGTGCACAAGGCGTTTGCGATCAAGCGTGGCGAATGGGAGTGGTACGACCATCTCATCGGCCGCTCGTTCCGCACCCATCCTTACCTGCAGACCGCGATGGTCGACGTGGTGGACGCCAACTTTCCGGCAACGGCCGGCCTGCCCAAACGCTGGGTGTGGAGCGACGAGTGGTACGAGTACGATCCGCCGTACAGCGACGACTTGGTCACGCTGATGACGGTGGACGAAACCACTTACGATCCCACGCTGATCTGGCCGGGCCAGGTCGCCAAGGGCATGGGCAAGCCGCATCCGGTGGCCTGGTACCACCATTTCGAAGGCGGCCGCGTGTTCGCAACGGCCCTGGGACACCAGGCCGAGGCCTACAACGATCCACGCTATCTGGATCACTTGTACGGTGGAATCTACTGGGCGGCGACCGGTAAGGGTATCGAAGCGCCTGCGCCAGCGGCCAACACAAAACAACAGCGTTAAACATTGGCCCCTTCACCTCGGGAGAAGGGAGCTAGCGCTGCGGCCGGCCATCTTCAGTGCTCCAGCTGCTCACCATCACCCCACGATCAACCACAACCGCATCAACGCGCAGACCGCTCCCCACGCGCCATGCTGGAAAACACCCCGTCGCGGCGTACCCAGGCATGGAACAGCGCCGCGCTCAGGTGCGCCAGCACCGTCGCGAACAGCAGATACGCCAGCCAGCCATGCGCGCTGCGCAGCCAGGCATACAACGCAGGGTCGTGCGGTGCGATCGCCGGCAGGTTCGCGCCCGGCCACAGCACGATCGGGTAGCCGCCAGCCGACAGCATCGCCCAGCCGATCAGCGGCATGCCCAGCATCAAGGCATACAGCAGCCAGTGCGAGGCGATCGCAGCGGCCTTCTGCCACGCCGGCAGATCGGCGGGCAGCGGCGGCGGACGATGGCGCAAGCGGTTGATCAGGCGCAGCACCGCCAGAATCAGAATCGCGATGCCCAGCGGGCGGTGCAGGTCGATCAGCCACGGCCGTTGCGTCACCGAGGCGACCATGCCCACGCCGACGAACAGCATGGTCAGGATCATCGCGGCCATCAGCCAGTGCAGCACGCGTGCGGGAAGATTGAAATGTGTCGTGCGGCTCATCGGCGTGCTCCCTGGCCGGTGGCGGCACTGCCCTGGCCGCTGGCGATCTCGCGCTCGCGGCGGTTGAACGACTGCGCATACACCGACGAGCGCGCGGCCAGGATCGGGTCGTTGGAGGCCGCCAGACCCTTGGGCAGGATCAGCGGGTCGTAATTCAGATCGCGGCACGGCCCGGCGGCCTGCGGCTGCGCATGCTCCAGGGTCAGCGTGCCGGCCACGATCTGCTTGCGGTTCTCCGGCCACGGCTGCGACGGGTCGTCCACCGGATCGCCCGGTTCGGCCACGGTCAGCACCATATCCCAGCGCAGCGGCCCCTCCGCCAGCCGTGCGTCCAGGTCGGTGGCCAGAAAATCGCCATCGGCCTGCTGGCGTTGCTGCGCGCTCAATTCCTTGAACGGGGTATGTGGGTGCATCGACCAGCGGATGTAACGCTCGCGCCCGTCGGCCGCAACCGCGCGGAACGCGTTGACGCCGTTGTATTGCGTGTTGGCCCAGCTATCGGACCAGGGCGCGGTCTTGGCCCACTGCTGGAACTTGGCCGCCTCCGGATACTGCTTGCCGAAGGCCGCCAGCTTGGCCGGGTCCGGTTTGCCGGTGGCCGGGTCGGGCCGGGAGGCCACGTTCAAGGCCTGAAAACCGGCCGGCGTGGCGACCACGAAGAACGGAAAACTGTTCATGGCGGTCCGCCATTCCTGCCCGTCGTCGCTGCGCAGCAGCAGCGCCATGCTGCGTACGCGCGCCTGCCCGTCAGGGCCATACGGATCGCCACCGCCGATGGACATACGGCCCAGCACCGGCGTACTGGGCTGGCTGAAGATGCGTGCCGACGACAGCCAGGTGGCCTTGCCGCTGGATTGGAACTGTCCGCTCACGCAGACACCTTTGGTATGCGCACGCCGGAAGCCCGGATGCGGCGGCCCGCTGGCTTCGATGGTATCGGTCATGCGCGCGGCGGTGAGCCGGTCGCCGCCGATCCAGCCCGCCGTCCAGGCGAAGGCAACGGCGAGACCGCCGGCAATGGCGGCGATGCCCAGCAACGGCAGCACCGGGCGGCGCGGACGTCGGTCGGGGGGAGGTGGCAACGTCATGGCTGGCTCCGGAAGGGTTGGATGGAGTGGGACGATGCGCAGACCCGTTGATTCCACGACCATGCATGCGTTGCGATCGGTTTGCGCAGGTGGGGAATAATCCTTCGTCCGGCGCGTCCAATGCGTGATGCCACTGCCTCGATCGCCCAGGCACGGGCTCGACGACACCAACTGTAGGCCGTGCTGCCTTGTCGCCAGGCAAGCTCAGCTTTTCTCGCCAGCTGCCGAACGAGCGCTCTGGGCATGCAGGCGCTAGGCAGACACCGCCATGCCCCATGCAGAGGCGGGTTGCGCTTCGCTCAGCCGCCGTAACGCTGCTGCAGCATCGCAAACGCCGAGCGCAGCGCCAGCGCTTCGCCGCCGGCCGGGCGCCCCGGGCGGTCGCTGTCGTTCCAGGCGTAGACGTCCAGATGCGCCCACGGCTGGCCCGGGGCCACGAAGCGCTCCAGGTAGAGCGCCGCAGTCACCGCGCCGGCCATGCGCGAACCGGCATTGGCCATGTCGGCCACATGGCTGTTGAGATAGCGCAGATATGGCCGCCACAGCGGCATGCGCCAGACCGGGTCGCGGGTCTGCTCGCCGGCATCGATCCAGCCTTGCGCCAACGCATCGTCGTTGGCGAACAACGCCGGCAGATCCGGGCCCAGCGCGATGCGTGCGGCACCGGTGAGCGTGGCGAAATCCAGGATCAGGTCAGGCTTCTGCTCGGTGGCGTAGCTCAAGGCGTCGCACAGCACCAGCCGGCCCTCGGCATCGGTGTTGTCCACTTCCACCGTGACGCCGGCGCGGGTGGTGAGTATCTCGCCGGGACGGAACGCATTCGGGCCAACCGCATTTTCCACGGCGGCGATCAGCAGGGTCAGCCGCACCGGCAACTGCTGGGCCATCACCAGGCCGGCCAGCGCCAGGGCATGCGCGGCGCCGCCCATGTCCTTCTTCATGTTGCGCATGCCGTCGGCGGGCTTGAGATCCAGCCCGCCGGTATCGAAGCACACGCCCTTGCCGACCAGCACCAGATGCGGATGCGCCGCATCGCCCCATTGCAGCTGGATCAGCCGCGGCGCGCGGTGCGAGGCGCGGCCCACCGCATGGATGGTGGGAAAGTTCTGCGCCAGCAAGGCATCGCCGACGATCGCCTCCACCTGTGCGCCGTGCGCCTGCGCCACCGCACGGGCGGCATCTTCCAACTGCTCCGGTCCCATGTCTTCGGTGGGCGTGTTGACCCAGTCGCGCACGCGCAGGCAGGCCTCGATCAGGGCCCGCGTCTGCGCCGAGGGTGTGGCCGCCAGCTCGGCCGGTGCGCGCGGCACCTTGCGGTAGCGCGCGAAGCGGTAGGCACCCAGGCCCCAGCCCAGATGCAGCAAGGCCTGTTCGGCAGCATCGAGCGGCGTGGCCAGCGTCCAGCGGCTGGCCGGCGGCAGCGCCATCGGTGCATGCGCATAGGCGTAGGCATCGGCACGGTCGCCGATGCCGATCACGGCCCCTGCCAGTCCCTGTTCGCCAGGCAGCAGCAATACGCTGCCGGGAGCGGCATCGAACCGCTGCGCCTGCGCCCACGCCAGCACGCTGGTGGCCTGCTCGGCGCACCAGCGGCTAAACCCTTCGCGATCGAGGACATGCAGCGGTAGCGCGGCAGCGCTGGGATCGGTGAAACCGGTGAGGTGCGACATGGACATCCTTCGATGGCGCCGTGCGCCGGCGGGGTGAACTCAGGCGGGAAGACAGAGGCCGTCGCGTGCGGCGTCGGGGTTCGGGTACTGGGCATCCAGCCACTCGGCCAGCCCGGTCAGGCTGTCGAACTCCAGGTCCGGCCGCTGGGTCGGGTGCGGCCATGGCGCGCCGTCACGATTGATCCAGCACGCGCGCAGCCCTGCATCGAGCGCGCCCAGTACATCCATGCGGACGTGGTCGCCCACATGCAGCACCTGGGCCGGCGGTACCTCCAGGCGCGCGCAGGCCGCCAGGAAGATGCTTGCCTCCGGTTTGGCACAGCCGTGCTCGCGCGAGCCCAGCTGGAAGACGAAGTGATGCATCAGGCCGATGCGCTGCAGGTCGGCATTGCCGTTGCTGAGCGCGGCCACCGGCACGTGACGGGCGAGCCGCGCCAGCGCGTCCAGCGCATCCGGATAGCATTCCACCTGGTTGCGTGCGGCATAGAACACCTCATAGGCGGGCTCCACCAGTGCCAGATCGCCACCGCTTTCGCGCAAGGCCATTTCCAGCGTCAGCCGGCGCAATGCGCTGAGGTCGTGATGCAGCTGCGGATTGTCGGCAAAGCTGCGCTCGCGCAGTTCCCGCATCGCGTCCACCGGGAACCGCTGCGCGGTCGCCGGGCTGTGCTCGCACATCCACTCATACAACACCTGGTCGATGCGCGCACCGATCGGTGCAAACGGCCACAGCGTATCGTCGAGGTCGAGGGTGATGGCGCGGACGTGGAAGCTCATCGCAAGATTTTACGGGCTTGCGCCGGAATTGGGGAATCAGGATCGGGCAACGGCAACTGCGCGGTTGCCTCTACCAATCCCGAATGCCCAACCCCCAATCCCGGCTACTCAAGCAGCCTCGCCCAGCGCTGCATGCCTTCGACCCGGCTCAGCACCATCTTGATGCACACCAGCAGCGGCACCGCCAGCAACAGGCCGACCATGCCCCAGAGCCAGCCGAACAACATCAGTGCCAGGATCAGCATCAGCGGCGAGATCGCCATGCGGCGGCCCAGCACGATCGGAGTGACCACCTGTCCTTCGATCGTATGCAACGCCAGATACAGGATCGCCGGCAGCAGCGAGGAGACCGTACTGCGGAATTCCACGAATCCCATCAGCAGCATCAGCATCACCCCGATCAAGGGGCCGACATAGGGCGCGAAGTTGAGCAGCGCCACCACCGTGCCCCACAACAGCGCCTCGGGCAGTGGGATCTTCAGCACGTACAGGATCCCGGCGAACACCAGGCCCACCAGCGTATTGATCACGCTGATGGTGAGCACATAGCGCGACACCTCGCGCTCGATGTCCAGCATGATCTCGGTGGTGAAGCGTTGCTGCTGCCGGTTGGGCAGCAGGGCGATCGCATGCCGCTGCAGGCTTTCGCCATAGACCATGAAGAAAAAGGTCAGCAGTACCACCGCCAGCACCGAAGCAGCGAGCTTGGGCGTGCGCACCAGCGCCTTGTACGGGTCGTCCAGTTGGGTGCGCACGATCTGCACGCCGCGTTGCTGGCCGCCGCCGGCAGCACGGGCAAAGTTTTCTGCGGCCTGGTTGGCCTGCATCACCGGTTTGGTGAAATCACGCACGTCGCGCGCGATCTGGCGCATCTGCCGCGGCGCCTGCTGCACCCATTCCGATGCCGGCCCAGCCAGTTGCACTGCCAACGCAGCAGTGGCGGCAAGTCCCAGGCACAGCACCAGCAATGCACCCAGGAAACGCGGGATGTACAGCTTGCGCAGTCCACGCAGGATGGGATTGCCGATCAGCGCGAAGAAAGCGGCCAGCATGATCGGCAGGATGATGGTCTGCGCTGCCCATAGCGTGTAACCGACCGCCAGGGTCGCCAGCACGACCAGTGAAGCGGGTGCGCGGGGGCGCGGCGCCGGCGGTGGCGGCAGTGGATCTGCCGGTGCGGCAGGGTCCAGCGAATCGACGGAAAGAGACATGCGCACCCTGGCGGCGGACTGGCATGCTGCCAGCGGAGCGTCATTATCGGCACATTGCGTCAACGGCGCGCACAGGAACCGTGTGTTCGATGTCACCGTGCGACCGGCCGGCGGTCCCGGCGACTGCCGTCACCAGAACCCCACTATCGCGCTGACTCAGGCCGCGCGTTCCACCGGCACCTGCACCACCGTCACCGGTGGATCGGCCGCCACTTCTTCGGCATTGTCGGCAGCGCGCTCGGCCTGTTCGGAGGCCTCCTGCGCACGGTGCGCGGTAAACAGTGCGGAGATCGTGCTGATCATCTGCAGAATCTTGGGAATGCCTCCCAGCTTGCCGGCGATGCTGCCCAGCGCGGCCTGCGGCTCGTTGCGACCAGTGACAAAGCCCAGCCCGAAGCCGACCGTGAGAATCCGTAGCGGCGACCACCCAGCCCGCCAGGTCTGCCGTAATTCGCCCCAGTGCGCGCGCGTCTCCTGCGCTCGGCCCTCGACCAGAAATTCAGCGCGCTCCACGCGCTGACGCAAGGTGCCGAATTTCATGCGCGTCCTCCACTGGCGTGCGACGCGTTTGCGTCCTCATCGCCGTTGCTGTCGTCGAAAATGCCCAGCCTGATCAACTGCCGACGTGTGGCGTTCATCCCGGTGTGGTCGAAATAGAAGAACACGCGCCACGCCGCGATGCCGGTCACCAACAGGCTGGCAAGTGCAGTGAAGAACATCGCCTGGAACCACGACAGCCCCGCGCGCTGCAGCAATGCAATGATCGCCCCGGCAAGCAACAGCCACGACGACGCACCGAACACCACCGCCACGCAGGCCCAGGCCAGGCCACGGCCAAAGGCGCTGCGCGCCAACTGCAGGTCGGCCGACACCAGCCGGCGCAACGCGCGGCTGGTGTCCTTGGCCGAACCCAGGGTGGCGCGGCCGGCAGCGCCAACTGCGCGAACGCTCTCGTCCAGCCCCGGCGTCGTCTCGCGCGCGTCCGGCGCGTCGGCCCCGGCGGCTGTGGAAGCCTGATCGCTCACGGCTTAGTTGTCGTTGCTGCGTGCCAGCTTGGCGATCACCCAGCCAGCGGCGAATGCCACGCCGAATGCGGCCAGCGGACGTTCGCGGATCAGATCGGTGGCGCTATCGAGCAGATCGTTGCCCTTGGCGACCAGGACGTCCATCTGCTCCTTGGCTGCGGCGCCGCCGAACTCGGCAGCGGCCATGCCGGCCAGGGCGGTATCGGACAGCTCGGCCTTGACGTTGGCTCGACCGAGCTTGAGTTCGTCGCCGGCGGCGCTGGTCGCGCCCTTGACGGCTTCGCCGGCGGCGCTGGCAGCGGACTTCAGGTGGCTGCCGGCTTCGCTCAGGTTTTCCTTCAGCTGTTCGGTATTGGTGGGGCTCATGTGGTATCTCCTTCAGTCGTTGATGGCAGCCGCCACTCGCGTGGGGTCGTGCGGTAGCAATAGCATCGGGGGGGTGTAGGAGGTGTTAGTGGGATCGGCGGCGGCTGCACATGCCGTCAACGCATCAGTGCGTCGTACTGCGCATTGCCGCGCAGGATCCGTACCACCAGCTGCTGCGGTTTGCGCTGGAAGTTGGCGCGCCAGGTGGCCAGGTCGGCGACCTCGCCCACGCTGCTGGCCACGATCACATCGCCGGACACCAGGCCGTTGGCGGCAGCGCGTCCGCCGCGTTTGACCTCGCTGACCATGACCCCGGTAATGCCGGATTGGCGCAGCGATTCGGGCAGGTCGGTGAACGTGGCGCCGCCCAGCCGCGGGTCCAGCATGTCGCCGGTGACCGTACGGTCCTGCTCCTTCAAGGTGGCCCTGAGCTTGAGCGGTTTGCCATCGCGACGGATGTCCAGCGTCACCGCACTGCCGACCGCCTGCAGGCCTTCGTAGTTATGCAGCGCTTCGGCGCTGTCCACGCGCTGGTCGTTGGCAGCCACCACCACATCGCCCGGCTGCACGCCGGCGGCAGCGGCGGCCGACCCCGGCAGCACGCGCGTCACCAAGGCGCCGCGTTGCGATTCCAGCCCCAGGCCCTGGGACATCTGCACAGTGAGGTTCTGGGTCTCCAGGCCCAGCGTGCCGCGCACGACCACGCCCTTGGTCACCAACTGCTCCACCACGCTGCGCGCCAGGTTGGACGGGATCGCCAGGCCCAGGCCGATATTGCCGGCCATGCTGCCCTGCGGATTGAAGCTGGCGGTATTGATGCCCACCAGTTGCCCTTGCAGGTTCACCAGTGCGCCGCCGGAATTGCCGGGATTGATCGATGCATCGGTCTGGATGAAGTTCTGATAGCCCAGCCCGCGGATGCCGCTGCGACCCACCGCCGAAACGATACCGGAGGTGACGGTCTGGCTGAAACCGAACGGATTGCCGATCGCCACCACGAAGTCGCCGACACGCAGCTGGTTGCTGTCGGCCAATTTGATGTCGGTGAGCTTGTCGGCCTTGATGCGGATCAGCGCGATATCGGTGTCGGCGTCGGATCCGATGAACTCGGCCTTGACCGTGCGACCGTCGCCGAGCGTGACCTGCACATCGTCCGCATTCTCGATGACATGGTGGTTGGTCAGTACATAGCCCTTTTGCGCATCGATGATCACGCCCGAGCCGAGCGATTCGTTGATGCGGTCCTGCGGTATCTCCGGAAACAGCCGGCGCAGGATCGGATCGTTGAAGAAGGGATTGCGTACGCGCACCACCTGCTTGGTGTTGACGCTGACCACCGCCGGCATCGCCTGCTGCAACATCGGCGCCAGCGAGGGCACCGGTTGTCCGGCGACGGCAGCCGGCAATGCGGCCGCCGTCGGCAAGCTAAAGGTGGCGTTGCCGGAAGGCGTGGCTTCGGCACGGTTGTCCAGCCAGGCATTGATGCCGGTTGCGGCGAAGCCGCCGAACGCAGCGGCCAGGGAAAGCGTAAGCAAGGTGGGAAGCGGTCGCATGGAACGGATTCCGGAGTTGCGCGGTGGAGAAGGAATAGGGTGTCTGACTGCGTAAATCAAGCTGAACGAGAGTGCCAGTCGGCAATTTAACTGCCGGTGAAAGCGTCCTGCGGCGGGGGATGCGGTTGCGTTGACAGCCCGTGTGGCCCGGCGTAGCGTCCGCTTCATCCGATGCCTGTTCAGCATATGCATGCTCGCCCGCATCGCCCGCGTTTTTCGCACTGATGCCCTGAAGGAGGGTCTATGAGCAACGGCAATGGTGTGACGGCAACCCTGTCCGACGCCGTCGAGAGCGTAAAGAGCAGCGCAACCGAACTGACCGAGACTCTCGCCAGCAGCACCAGCGAAGCGGTGAGCACTGCGCAGGAAGCGGCAGGCGCAGCGGTGGAAGAGGTCAAGACGCGGGTCGCAAAGGCACGCAAGGCGGTAGTCCAGGCCGAGCAGCGGGTGGTCGAGAAGGCCGGCGAAGCGGCCGGCGCCGTCAAGCGCAGCGTCGCCAGGACCAAGCGCTCGCTGGGCGCGACCAAGGACGCTGCCAGGGACAAGCTGGTTGCCACCAAGGATGCTGCCAAGCAGAAGCTGGTTTCGACCACGGACGCTGCCAAGCAGAAGCTGAGCAAGACCAGTGCCGCAGCCAAGAAGAAGATTGCGGCCACCAAGGCCAATACCAGGCAGAAGCTGGAGACTGCCAAGGCCAACGCCAAGGCCGAAGCGGCCGCACTGACGGCCAAGACCGCGGCCAGGAAAGCCGCGCGCAAGACTGCGGTGGCGACGGTGGGTGCGCGCACGGCGGCCAAGAAGGCGGCCGCCAAATCGGCAGCGGTCAAGACCTCGGCGGCAAAGAGCCCCGCCAAGAAGACGCCAGTGGCCAAGCAGACCGCCACCAGGCAGGCGGCGATCAAGAAAGCACCGCTGAAGAAAACGGCGACCAAGACCGCCTTGAAGAAAGCCGCCAAGGTGACCAAGACCCCGGCAACGCGTGCGGTGGCCAAGACCACCGCCGCCCGCAAGGCCGTGGGCAAGAAGGCAGCCAAGCGGGTCACGCGCTGAGGCGTCGTGCCGCAGGCGGCATCTCAAAAAACCGGCGCTGTTCGCACAGCGCCGGTTTTTTGTGGCCGAGGGTGATGAATGCGCTGCGGCGGACCGACATCTTCGCAGAGCAAAACATCAGCCATCGCGTCGTTACCGACGTGCTTTCTCAGCGGAAGAGTTGAACTGAGGGCAACGCACGGAGCTTGCCGTTGTAGCGATGATGCAGCGCGCAGCGCGTCACCTCGTCCGCCCTTGCGGGGCACCTTCTCCCGGCGGGAGAAGGGAGCAGCACCGTTGCGACACCACGATTCCCGATTCCCACCTACTCCAGCCCCTCGACCAACTGCTCGGCACCTTTGCGAATCCCTGCCTTTGCAGCGTCATAGGCGCCCAGGCTGGCCTTGATGTTCATGGCACTTGGGTACTGCTTTTCGACATACGCAGCGAGCAGGCGATCGGTCTGCGCGTCGAAGATCTCCACCGCGTAGCTCACCGAGCCGGAGAATGCGCCTTGCTTGCCGCGTGCGGCCTGCACCACGTTGTAGGAGCCGCCGCCCAGGTCCACCTTCATCAAGGTTCCCAGTACGCGTTTGCTGGGCTTTGCGCCGGTCAGGGTGATGCGTATCCGCAAGGTGTCGCGGTCGGCCGAAAGCGTGGGGCGCCAGCGCCGCGCGATGGCGTTGCCGAAGTGCTGCTGCATCTCATCGGCGAGCATGCGCTTGTCCTGCTCGGGCACGTTTTCGAACTGCGCATCCGGGCCGCGGTAGATGGCGACCGGCTCGATGATGGCGGCGCGATAGCGCGACCAATCCACCTCGCTCTGGTAGGCATACGGCATGCGATTGCCACGGCTGCCGTCGTGCGGGCGCAGATAGCTGGACGAGGCCAATTGGCGGTAAGGCATCGGGCCGGTGCTGGCGCAGCCGAACAGGGTCAGGCCGACGAGGGCGAGCGTGCAGCAACGAATGAGACGCTGGGACATGATGACGAGCCTGTGGGAAAAATCGAACGGGGGCGGGCGCCAGCGGTGCGGATGCCGGCTTCAGTGCAGCAGCGCATAGACCAGGATCAACGCAAAGGCGATGCCCGACGCGGCCAATAGCCCGCCGCGCGTGGCCCAGCGCTGCAGGCGGCGCTGCTTGCGCGCGCTGCGGATGTCCGGCAGCGCGCACCAGACGTCGCGGTTACGGATGCCGATGCGGCCGCAGCGCAAATCCGCCAATGAAAGTGGATCGCCGGCAGTGGCGATCGGGTTGTCGTTGGCCGCCCTGTGCAGCGTCGACAGCGCCGGACGGGAACCTGCGATTGGGGTGGGACGGGGCGAGTGCATCATCACCAGGCATCCTGGATGCTTGCGGTAACTGCACTCTAGACAGACAGGTTTGGGAACTTATTGGATACGACCGGCATGCGCGCCGTGTGCGTGGCGGGTTCAGCGCGCGGTGGGGCTACTGTCGCCGGCAAATACCACGCGCACGCAGAAGCCGCGCCCATCGTTGCCCTCGCCGGTCTCGATCGTTGCGCCATGCAGGCGTGCAATGCCCGCCACCAGCGACAGCCCAATGCCGCTGCCCTGCACTTGGCTGCCTGGCACGCGGTAGAACCGCTCGAACACGGAGACGCGCGCCACCTCCGGCACACCGGGACCGTCGTCGCTGACCTGCACGAACGGATGCAGAATGTCGGCGCGCAGGCAATAGCCGCAACTCACCTCCACCAGGCCGCGTGTGCGTCCGTAGCGGATGGCGTTGTCGACCAGATTGCGGATCAGGATGCCGACCGCATCCACATCGCAGCGCAGCAGGCAGGGCGCGGCCGCGATGCGCAGACCAATCTCGCGTGCGTGGGCTTGCACGCTGAACTCGTCGAGCACATGCGAGATCAATTCCCCCATCTCCACGCGTTGATACGCCGTCGAGCTGATGCCGGCATCCAGCCGTGCCAGATCCAGTAACTGCTCGGCCAGCCGATTGCTGCGACGCGCAGTTTCCAGCAACCGCTGCAGCGCTGCGTCCTTGGCCTGTAGCGTGGGGGCGCGCAGTGCCACTTCTGCATAGGTGTGCAGCGCCGAGAGCGGTGTCCGTAGTTCGTGCGCGGCATCGGCGACGAAGTCGCGCTCGGCCTGCACGGCCTTTTCCAGGCGGGCCAGCAGGGTGTTGAACGCATCGATCAGCGGACGGATCTCGTCCGGCACCCGATCCAGCGGTACCGGCTCGGTGTCCAGGCCGGTGCGTTGTGCAATCGCGGCCGACACGCTGTGCAACGGCCTCAACGACGTGCGCACCGCCCACCACACCAGCAGGCCAAGGATGCCCAGCTGCAGCGTGTTGAGCACCATTGCAATCAGCGTCTGTTTGAAGCTCATGCGCGAGGAGACATCGTCGTCCAGTGCGGCCGTGTTGGCCTCGGCAGGAGGTGCTGCGGGTCTGTCGAAGCGGTGTTGCAAGGTGTCGGGCAGCACGCTGACCAACTGATCGCCAAGCAGGTTGAGTTCCTGTTCGAACATGCTGTGATGTCCCTGGGTGACCAGGGCGACCAGGATCCACAGCGAGGTAGACCAGCTCAGCAGGACGATGGCGGCCAGCGCCGCCAGCATGCGCGCCTGCAGAGACCTCATTCCGGTGCCTTGCCGATCATGTAGCCCTGGCCATAGACGGTGGAAATGAGTTCGTCACCGAGTTTGCGCCGCAGCTGGTGCACATAGACCGCGATCATGTTGCTGCCGCCCTCCGAGGGGCCGCCATACACGGCTTCTTCCAGCTGGTCCTTGGTGACCACCCGCCCGGCGCGCTCCATCAGTGCCAGCAGCAGGCGGTACTCGTGCACGCTCAGCGCTACCCATTTGCCGGCCTTGGTGACCTTGCAGCTGCTCGGGTCCACGCTGACATCGCCCTGGCCGAGCAGTGGCACCACCCGGCCCTGGCTGCGCCGGATGACCGCGCGCAGCCGCGCCATCAGTTCATCGAACTGGAACGGCTTGACCAGGTAGTCGTCGGCGCCGGCATCCAGGCCGCGGATGCGGTCGGTGAGCTGTCCGCGTGCAGTCAGCGCGATGACCGCGGTGGCGTCGTAGTGGCCACGCAGGAAGCGCAGGACCGCCAGCCCGGATTCGCCAGGCAGACCGATGTCCAGCAGTACCGCGGTGTAGCGGTGATCCACCAGCGCGGTCTTGGCTGCGCTGGCGTTGTCGACGTGATCGATGGTCCAGCGTTGCTGGCGCACACCCTCGCAGATGGCATTGGCCAGCATGGTGTCGTCTTCGACCAGAAGCAGGTGCATGAAAATTCCGCCGCGTATGGGGCCGGTCCGAGATACGCACCATTGTCGGAGATGGTCGTTAGTCAAACATTAGTGCATGTTCGCCCGCCGAGCGGCGCTGCGGCTGTGCCGGCTCTGGCTGGCCCGCGCTGGGCAGATGGCCGGGACCGGAGCTCAGCGCTGCAGGATGGCGCGCAGGGCCGCGTCCAGCTGTGGGTACTGGAAGCCAAATCCTGCATCGAGCGCGCGCTGCGGCAGCACACGCTGGCTGATCAGCAGCAGCTCGGCCATCTCGCCGAACCCCAGCCGCAGCAGCGCGGCCGGCAGCGTCAGCAGCGCCGGGCGATGCAGCACCTCGGCCAGCGTGTGGGCGAACTGCGCATTGGTGACCGGGTTGGGTGCGGTGGCGTTGTAGGCACCGGCCTGCCCGTGCTGCAGCAACCAGACCAGCAGCGCCACCATGTCGGCGCGATGGATCCAGCTCATCCAGTGGCGGCCGTCGCCGAACGGCCCGCCGCCGCCGAACCGGAATGCCGGCAGCATGCGCGCCAATGCACCTCCGTCGCGGTCCAGGACGATACCGGTACGTACCCAGCTCACCCGCGGACCCAGCGCGGCGATCCGCGCCGCTTCGCTTTCCCAATCGCGGCACAGCACCGCCGCAAAGTCGTCGCCTGCGCCATCGGCTTCGGTCAGCACGGTGTCGCCACGCTCGCCGTAATACCCCACCGCCGAGCCGGAGATCAGCACCGCCGGGCGCTGCGCCTGGGGCTGGTGCGCGATCCAGTCGTGCAGCAGGCGCGTGGTGCCCAGCCGCGACGCGCGGAAGCGTTGCTTGCGCGTATCGCTCCAGCGGCCAGCAGCCAACGGTTCGCCGGCCAGATTGATGACCGCATCGGCCTGCACGCCATCCAGGCTGTCCACGGCAGTGATGCCAGGCACGTGGCGCTGGGCTCGGCTTACATCACGGGTCAGCACGCTGACCTGGTGGCCGTCACCCAGCAAGGTGGGGCACAGGGCCTGGCCGATGAAGCCGGTGCCACCGGTGATGAGCAAACGCATGCGCAGGTCCTGGGCGGGTCGATGCTGCACCATAGGCCACGGCGGACACAGGCAGAGTGAAGCCGGCGATCAGGGCCGCTGCATGGGCGGTGTGCAGCGACGCGATAACGTCAATGCCACTGCCCTGTCGGCAGGTTGCGATATCGGGGCGTTGCGCCAGGACGTACGCGCGCCGGCCAGGCGGGGCGCGCGTCGATCGACAGCGTACCAGGCGGGTTACCTCGAAGAAGACACCGCATGCGCGCGTTCGAAGTGCGCCGAGACCGCGCGGCGGGTCTCCTCCAGGTGTTGTTTGACGGGTGCGCTTTCTGCGGCCGGCAGCAGTTCGGCATCGATGATCTTGATGGTGTCGCCGTGGTCGCTGACCATGGTGCGCATGAAGGCATTGCGGTAGGCATCCTTGCCATCGGGCAAGGTGAGTGTCTTGGCCAGCGCATCCACGGCCGCCTTGCCCTTGGCGCGTACCGCTTCGGCACGGGGGCTGTCGGTTGCACCCAGCGCCTTGGTCTTCTCCAGGTTGGCCTGGTGATCGTGCAGCATCTGCTCGGCGAATGGCCCGGTGGCTCCGCCCAGATCCTGTTCGATGGCTTGCTTGGCCAGGGCGATTTCGCTTTCGTCGATGGCGGCCAGCACGCCCAGCGCGCCGGCATCGCCTTTGGCCAGCTCGGTCGCGCCGCTACCGGATACGGGCGCAGCGGTTGGCTCGGGCGAGACCGCCGGGGCGGTGCGCGAGGCATCGCCGCCGGGGCGGTCGCAGCCGACAAGGAACAGGGCGGTCAACAGCGAAGCAGTAGCAAGAGTGGATTTCATGGATGTCCTGGGTGCGCCGGGATCTGCCGGCGGTGGAATGCAAAGGAGCCGCAATGCGGCTCCGGGAGTGCCTCGGTCAGGCCCACTGCGGTTGGGCAATGGGGCCAACGCTCAAGGGTCTGGGTGGTGTTCGTACCGCATCCTGCGCAGTGCGGCATTGGCGCGCCATGCGTGCGGTGCGCTCGCGAATCAGGGCGTGCTCGCTGTTGGGCGCGCTACCGAGCAGGCTGGCGACGTGGAAGCCAAGGATTTCCTCCGCGCGGTCGCCCTGGTCGCTGATGATGTGCGGCACCAGCCGCTCCAGTCGTTCCAGCTCCTGCTGCACTTGGTACGGGGTTTTCATGACGATCTCCATTGAGTAACGGCTCTTGCTCACCACAATCCAACGCTTGCATGTTCAGCTGTTGCGTGTGCTCAAGCGTTGCCAGCAGTCGGTCGCCAACTGTTCGTAGTTGGATTGCGTGCTGGACGAAATGAAATGATGTTCCAGACGGTCGCGAAACAGACGCAGCCGCTCCTGGTCGCTGGAACGTGGCGCCTGCAGATAGATATCGCAGGCCATCTTGACCACAGGGGATAACTCACTGAACTTGCCTGTCCCCAGATTGCCTTGGGCATGTCGCGCCTGCCAGTGCGCGATTTCAGCTTGGACATCGATGACGGATGGATCTCTGCTCATGGCTTGGGGTGTTCCGACGTAAACAAACTTGACCTGCAGGGTAACTGCGGGTATGTCAACGGATGATCATCGAACCCGACTACAACGCCATGTGTTGGCCCTGCGTGCTTAACTAGTCAGCTTTCTCTTCGCTGTCATGCGTGGGTGCGCGCGTAGCCCGTGCGCAAGACATCGGCACACCACACGCGTATGGCCGGGCTGCCGCCCGCAGATGACTCTACGCGGACATGGCGTGCGACGCCGCAATTTACGGAAGATTCTGAACCGCTCTACACCTGTGTAACGTGCATTCGTTAAGGTAGGCACGGACGTAATGGAGAGAGTAAACAGGATGCAGGACAGCGAAAGCAGTCGTCGTAAGCCGCAGGAAGCAAGCGGTACGCCCGAGGCCCGCGTGTGGTGGCATGCCTTGCTGGAACTGAGGGGCGGGCGTGTGATCCTCAGTCTGATCGTCGTCGCCATCATCGTGCTGGGCTTGTATCTGGCGTTGAAGTAGAGCTGCGACAGCATTGCGTTGCGATCGGTGGCGAGGCCGGTAGGTTCCACCTTCCATCTCGCTACAGGAGTCATTCGACATCAACGTTGCCGACCACCGGGTCGCGCAATGAAACGGGCCCCTTAGGGCCCGTCTCAGTCAGTGCTATTGCAGGTCAGCGGATGTCACATGCGCGTGTCGCTGGGATAACGGCGCGATGCTTCATCGTGACGATCCGAATCGAATGCCTCGCGCACAGCATGCTTGGCCTTTTCCCAACTCAGGCGCGAATTGGCCTTGAACCGATCCCAGCCATCGCCAAGATCGCGTTCCAGGCGATCGTCCCACTGGCGACCGACGTGCAGTTGGCGCGCCTGCATTCCATAACGGTAGGCCGGACGATAGTCGTCGTAGGAGTAGTCGGCGTCGCGGTAGCTGGCGCTATCGAGCCGATCGGAGTAATGCACATCGCCGTCGCGGTAGACGGTATGGGTACGATCGGCGCGTTCCCAGGCGTCGCGTGCGGCCAGGCGGGCATCGTCCCACTCCAGGCGCGACTGACCGCGGTTTCGCGGCCATTCGCCGGCCAACGTGGCTTCGGTTTCTTCCCAGGTGCTGGTAGGGCGCGTTTCCCGCGCCTGCAGGCCGAAGCCATAGACGGTTGCATAGTCGCGATCGTAATCGGTGCCCTCTTTGTAGTACGGTCGATTGCGGTATTCCTGGCGCCAGTATTCGGCTTCCACCGTGGGATCCAGGCGCTCGGCCACTCCCTTGCCCGCAGCAGCACCGGCAACCACGCCCGCCGCAGCGCCGATCAAGGTGCCGAGCGGACCGAACACGGTGCCCGCCAACGCGCCTGCAGCGGCGCCGCCGGCGATACCGCCGACGCCGACGCCGACCGGATGCGAGCCAGGCGTCCCGGTGATCGGATCACGATTCAAATCCTGTGCCTCAGCCTTGCGTTCCTGCTTGTCGAGATTCGTCATATCGCCTCCGGCTTGCTTGTCTGATTGGATGCGTCCTGGCGGTGCAGGCCACGATGTGGAGCAACCTTGGCGAGGCCGGAGTGAAACGCATGTGCGCGGATGTGAGCGGCTCCGCGACATGGCTGAACTGCTTACACACGCGTGCGGATGGGTCCGCCTGAGATGTCAGAACAAGCAAGGGCCGCAGGCGCGGCCCTCGCTTACCCCTTGATACAGACCACCTGGCGCAAGGTGTGCACCACTTCGACCAGATCCTGTTGTGCGGCCATGACTGCATCGATCGACTTGTAGGCTGCCGGCGATTCGTCGATCACCGCGGCATCCTTGCGGCACTCCACATGTGCGGTGGCCTCGCGGTGCTGCGCCAGCGTGATCTGTGCACGCGCGGCCGTCCTGCTCATCACCCGTCCGGCGCCATGACTGCAGCTGTGGAAGCTCTCCGCATTGCCCAGCCCACGCACGATGTAGCTGCGCGTGCCCATGCTGCCCGGAATGATGCCCAGCTCGCCCGCACGGGCACTGACCGCGCCCTTGCGGGTGACCAGCAGCTCTTCGCCGTGATGCGTTTCCTTCTGCACGTAGTTGTGGTGACAGTTGACCGCCAGCTTTTCCAGCTGGAACCTGGGCAGGCGGTGACGCATCTCGGCCAGCACCCGCGCCATCATCGCTTCGCGATTCTCGCGGGCGTAGTCCTGCGCCCACGACACCGCTTCCACATATTCGTCGAACAAGGGCTCGCCCTGCAGGAAGAACGCCAGGTCCTTGTCGGGCAGGTGGAAGCCCAGCACACGATGCGCCAACTGCTCGCGTGCGCGCTCGATGAAGTAGGTGCCGATCAGGTTGCCGGTCCCGCGCGAGCCGCTGTGCAACATCACCCACACCGCATCGGTCTCGTCCAGGCAGATCTCGATGAAGTGATTGCCACCGCCCAGGGTGCCGATCTGGCATTCCAGCTTGTCGGTACGGATGCGCCGGTGCTGCTGTTTGATCGCGTCCAGCCTCTGTACCAGCCCGGATTGCGCAATGCGGGTCTGGATGCTGTCGGGCAGCGAGCGATGCTCGCCGCCGCGCCCGTTGCCCACCGGTACGCTGCGCTCGATGCTGGAGCGCAGCTGCACCAGGCTGTCCGGCAGGTCGCTGGCGCGCAAGGTGGTACGTACCGCAGCCATGCCGCAGCCGATGTCCACGCCAACCGCTGCCGGGATGATGGCGCCACGGGTCGGGATCACCGAGCCTACGGTGGCTCCCTTGCCCAGGTGTACGTCGGGCATCACCGCTACCCACGGGCCGACGAACGGAACCGCGGCGATGTTGCGCAACTGTGCATGCGCCTGCGCCTCCAGTGGCACGCCGCGTACCCAACCCTTGATCGGCGTGGCGCTGCCCTCGGCATGCAGGAATTCGAAGTGTTGTGAAGTACTCATTGTTCATTCCTTTGCGCAGGCGTGCGACGGTTCCCCGGCGCACGCCTGCATGACTATCGGATCGTCACCAATTGCTTCAGTACGCCGTCCAGGCCGCCGAACACGGTGAGCTTGTCGATCTTCTCGGTGACCTTTTCCAGCGCCTCCAGCTCCTTCAACCGCATCAGTACCGGGCTTTCGTCGATCAGCCTGGCCGTGTTGAGCAGCGAGCGGGTGGCGTTGGCTTCTTCGCGGCGGCGGATGACGTTGGCTTGCGCCTGCTTCTCCGCCTGCACCACCGCGTTGAGGATCTCGCGCATTTCGCCCGGCAGGATCACGTCCTTGACCCCGACGCCCAGCACCTCGATGCCGAAGCCGCCGAGGCTGCCACGCACGTAGCCGAAGATGTCGGCATCCAGCGATGCCTTGTCGCCCAGCAACTCGTCCAGCGTCTTGGCCGCCACCGCGCGCCGCAAACCGTACTGCAGCTCGCGGTAGAGGTAGTCGCCGGCCTTGGCCACCCGCGTGCGCATTGCCACCGCATCGGTGACGCGCATGCTGGCCGCCAGGTTCACGCGCAGCGACACCTTGTCGCGCGTGAGCAGTTCCTGCCCGGAGACTTCGACCGACTGCACGCGCAGATCGACCACGTCGGTGACAACGTTCTTCTGGAAGTTCCAGAACGCATACGCGCCGGGCCCGAACGGAGCCATGAGCTTGCCGTCGACGAAAACCAGCCCCAGCGATTCGGCGGGAACCTCCATGCCGATCGCCACGCGCGACAGGATGCCGAGCTGGCGCAGGCGGCGCTGCACGTCGGTGGGCACCTGCAGCCCATCGCCGAGCGACAGCGGCTGCACCTCGATCGCCGCGGCGCCGCGCCAGTACAGCGTCCGCGTTCCCGGCGCCAGCACCTCATCCAGCTTGCCGTTGCGGATCAGCAGGCCAACCTGCGCGGTGCCGATGTCGGCCAGCACGCAGTGCTGGGCCAATGTGGCGCCCAGGGTAGCGATCAACATGTCCGCCTCGCGGCCGACGTGATTGCCGTTGCCGGTGGCGTGCACGGTGATGTCGGTGCGACCCAACGGGTCGAACATGCGGTAGACGCCGGGTTCGAGCACGCGCTCGAACCGACGGTTGCGATACACCAGGCCGCGCTCGCCGTCACCGATCACGACCCTCTTGGTCCAGAACATGGCATTGCTCCTTGGTTTGGCTCTGGTGGTCCGATCCGTGGAATACGGCTCCGCCATCCGGATCGGACAATGGCGAGGTCGGTGCCGATGCAACGCGGCGTAAGAAGGTGGAAACGCCCGTCACGGCCGCGCAGCGGAAGCGCGGCGCGCTGTCGGTGCATGCCACCGCGTTGGGCCTGCCGGCGCGATCCAATGCGACGGCGGGTGGGCGGCGGGGCAGGGCACGTCCAGGGCGCAGGCCCGGCGACGCTGCCGCTGCCGCGTGCGATCGAGCGATGCACTGCTCCCGCGCAACCCGGCAAGGGCGTTTCCTGATGGGACTTGCGTCCCGTGCTGCATGACGTGACAGGTCATGGTTGGAGCGGGAGTCGAACCCGCGACCGACAGATTAAGAATCTGCTGCTCTAACCGTCTGAGCTATCCAGTGGGGGTATGCCGGAATCGAACCGGCCCTGCGGATTGCGCCGCTACTCCTCCAGGAGCCGTACCCAAGACAGAAACATCGGAAAGAGTTCGGTATACGCCACGGCATGGCCGCGCGCACCGGCTGGATAAATACCAGGCCGCTGAATTTTCTTCGCAATGATTCCGATCACCGTTTTATTCAAACGGTAATTCGATAAGTGCATGACCACGTGCCGCCCGTGCCCGAAACCTGGGCACAGCGCTTTCGCGCCTCGCGGCATGACAACATCCCTGTTGTCGGGCAATCCCTGCCCGGGTTTCCGTCATGGTCATTCACAGGAGCGGGACGAACGCGCAACGAAAAACGCCCCTGGATGCAGCATCCGAGGGCGTTCGCGTGCCTCGGAGATCGGGTGGCCGATCTCCTTGAATCAGGACATCAGCCGGTCGTGGTGCGCAGATCGCGCTTGGACATGCGTGCAATCGCTGCAGCGCGTGGAGCGCCGGGCAGTCGATCGAACGTGGTGAGGTGGCTGGTGTGCATGAAAATCAATCGGTCTGGATGCAGGCGTCGCTGCGTAGGGCGCGAACATTACCTGCTTGATTTTTCTTATGCAAGCACTTTATGAAAAATAATCGATGATTTTTCGATGGCACGAGAAATCCACAGCGGCGACTGAATGGATGCGTTAGATAATCTCGACGATGCATCCGGATTGAAAATATGCGTTACGCACGCCACGCCGACGAGCAGCGCATGAGCATGCCTTGCGAAAAGTGTTGCACGCGACGCGGGTCATGCCGGCATGCAGGATCCAGCGGCGCCGCCACCGCGTCGGGCCAGGCCGAGTCGTGGCCGAGGTCGGCCGTCTCAGGCAGATGCCGGCGCGTGCCGGCGTCCACATGCGACCAGCACGCACAACCGCGCGATGTGCATAGTTGCGTGCGTTCTTGCATCGTAACCAGAGGCGATCACGGCCGGGCGCGGCGATCGACTGGCTCAGCCGCCGTGCGTGCCCAAGGTGCGCGCGCCGGTCAGGATCATGCGCAGCATCTGCGAGATCTGCTCGATCAGCTCGGGGTCCTTTTCCGGCGGCAGATCCATTGCCACCGCGCCCATCGCGAACACCAGGCGGGTGATCGCCTTGGACACCAGTGCCGGCGCGTGCAAGGTGGCATTGTCGGCGGCCGCCAGGCGGATCAGATCCACCCGCAACTCGTCTTCGAAGTAGGTCAGCTCGCGCTCCACTGCCTGCTTGAACGCGTCCGAACCCACCGCGCCTTCGCGCAGCAGCACATGCAACAGCTTGTCGTCGGCGCGCAGTTGCTCCATGAACGTCTCGACCGAAACGCGGATGACGCTGCGATCGGTGGAGGTGGCGCGCTGGCGGGCCTGGCCAATGATGGTGCGCAGCGAGCGCCCGGCCAGGTCGATCAGCGCCACGGCGAGCTCGTCCATGTCGCGGAACTGCCGATAGAAGCTGTTGGGCGCAATGCCGGCTTCGCGCGCGACCTCGCGCAGGCTCAGCGTGGACAGGCTGCGATGCGGCCCGATCAGCGACAGGGCCGCGGCGATCAGGTCCTCGCGTGAGATCGCCGGCTTGCGTGACGGCGGCGCGTCGTGGGAAGGCAGGGCGATGGAGGTCATGTGACGGCAGCCGGGTGTGGGCCTGAATCATAGCCGCTTCGTCAATATACAAGTGTATACACGCATGTGCATGCATGCGTATAGTGCGCTCCATGAGCCTGGAACACACTGCCAAGTCCAAGTCCCCGCTGCCCGCACGGCTGGCGCGCCGCCTGGTGTCGCCGCAGCTGTTCGACTTCTGGGCAACCCGGATCAATCCGCTGTGGACGCTGGAGCGGCCGATGGCGCGCCTGGTCGAGCGCGTGCCGGCCAGCCGCGATGCGGTCACCCTGGTGCTGCGGCCCAACGGGCACTGGCGGGGCCTGCAGGCCGGTCAGCACGTGAGTCTGGGCGTGGAGATCGATGGCCGCCGGTTGCTGCGCAGTTACAGCCCGACCGTGCTGGACGACGGCCGCCTGGCGGTCACGGTCAAGGCGATCGAGGGCGGGCAGGTGAGCCGCTACCTGGCGCACGATGCCGTACTTGGCACGGTGGTCTCGCTGGACCCGGCCTTCGGCGACATGCTGCTGCCGGCGGCGCCGACGCCCTTGCTGCTGCTGGCTGCCGGTTCCGGCATCACGCCGATGCGGGCGCTGTTGCGGGCGGCCGCGCAGGCCGGCATGCCGATGGACGTGGACCTGCTGTACTGGGTCCGCCAGCGCGACGAAGCCTGCTTCATGGACGAGTTCGAGGCACTGGCCGCGGCGCATCCGCGCCTGCGCGTGCGCCTGCTGACCACCCGGGAGGGTGTCGCACCGGCAGCCCGAGTGGATACCCATGCGCTGGACGAGATTGCCGAGCTGCCGCGTCGTCATGTGATGGCCTGCGGTCCGGGTGGCTTCGTGCAGGCCGCGCGCGAACGCCTGCACGGACGCGTGGCGGCATTCCAGGCCGAAGCCTTCAGCGTGCCGGCACTGGAAGAAGCCGATGCCGGGCAGGTGCAGGTCCAGCTGTCACGCAGCGGCCGTACCCTGACCCTGCCGCGCGGCCAGTCGCTGCTGGAAGGGTTGGAGGCACACGGCCTGCGCCCGAAACATGGCTGCCGCATGGGCATCTGCAATAGCTGCGCCTGCGCCCGCCAATCCGGCACCACGCGCCATCTGTTGACCGGCGAGCGCAGCAACGAACCCACCGCACAGGTGCGCCTGTGCATCAGTGCGCCGAGCACCGACCTGATCCTGGATCTGTAAGGAATCCTCATGAGCCGAGTCCATAACCGCGCCCTGTCTGCTGCCGAACTGCAGTCCTTCGGCGACGAACTCGACGCCATTCGCGCCCGCGTGCTGAGCCAGGTGGGCGCCGCCGATGCGCGTTACATCCGCCGCATCGTGGCCGCCGTGCGGTGGACCGGCGTGTCCGGCCGTGCGCTGTTGTTCCTGGGCGCCTTCGTGCACAGCGTGCTGATCCCGGCATGGATCGCCGGCGTGTTGCTGCTGACGTTGTCCAAGATCCTGGAGAACATGGAGCTGGGTCACAACGTCATGCACGGCCAGTACGACTGGATGGGCGACCCGCAGCTCAACGGCAACACCTACGAGTGGGACATCGTCGCCACCGGCGACAACTGGCGTAAGACGCACAACTTCAAGCACCACACCTACACCAATGTGCGCGGCATGGACGACGACATCGGCTATGGCCTGCTGCGCATCTTTCCCGAACAGCGCTGGCGCCCGTTCTACCTGCTGCAGCCCTTCATCGCGGTGGTATTCGCGCTGTTGTTCGAATGGGGCGTGGCGATCCAGGACCTGCGCCTGGGCCGCTGGTTCGCCGGCAAGATGAAGACCGCCGAATTGCGCGCCTCGTTCCTGCCGGTCGGCCGCAAGATCGGCCGGCAGATGCTCAAGGACTACATCGTGTTCCCGGCGCTGGCCGGCCCGTTCTTCCTGACCGTGCTGCTGGGCAACCTGGCCGCCAACGTGCTGCGCAGCATCTGGACCTTCGTGATCATCTTCTGCGGCCATTTCACCGCCGATGCGGAAGTGTTCCCGAAGGAATCGATCCGCAACGAATCGCGTGGCCATTGGTACCTGCGGCAGTTGCGCGGCTCGTCGAACCTCACCGGCGGCAAGCTGATGAACGTACTGTCGGGCAATCTGAGCCACCAGATCGAGCATCACTTCTATCCCGACCTGCCGGCCAATCGCTATGCGCAGATTGCGGTGGAGGTGAAGCAGGTCTGTGCCCGCTACGGCCAGCACTACAACACCGGCTCGCTGCCGCGGCAGTTCGGGCAGGTGATGTGGCGGATCGTACGGCATGCCTTCCCCAGCCGGCCCCGGCCGGCACGGCAGCGCAGTGCTGCCTTGCAGGGCGCGTGATGCACCGAAGGCCGCCGTTGGCGGCCTTCTTCATGGCGCCTGCGTGCCCGGTGGTCGTGTCGCGAGCGAGGCGACCGGGGCGGGTCTGCGGCCAGCGCGGGGTGCATGCCTGTGCGTATGCGCACCGACACCCGCGAGCGGCGATCGTCGGCACCGGGCGATGCGTGGGCGCAGTCGTAGCGCTGCCCATCGCGCAGAGCAGTGCGCGACGGGCGCGAACGCGAGGCCGGTGGTACCTGCGTTCGCCATTGCCGAGGCGGTCAGCCGCGCTTGACCATGCCGGCCCGGTCGCGCGGCGCTGCGCTGCGCGCACGCGCGTGGTAGGCGATGAAACCCAGTGCCGGCAGGGCACGCGAGAACAGCCAGCCCTGGGCCAGGTCCACGCCATGCGCGCGCAGGTAGTCGAGCTGTTCCTGGCGCTCGACGCCTTCGGCGATGGTACGCAGCCGCAGCGTCTTGGCCATGTCGATGATGTGTGCGGTCACCGCGCTGGTGGCCGAATGGGTGCCGATGGTGTCCACGAACGACTTGTCGATCTTCAGCGCATCCAGCGGCAGGCCCTGCAGGTACTGCAGGCTCGAATAGCCGGTGCCGAAATCGTCGATCGACACCGTGTGGCCGGCGCCGCGCAGGTGAGTGATGGTGGCGCGCGCGGCTTCGATATCCATCAGGCTGCGTTCGGTGGCTTCCACCCACAGCTGCCCGCTGTCCACGCCGGTGTCTCGCAGCGCCTCGGCCAGCAGCGACTGTACGCGCCCGCTCTTGATGTCTTCGGCCGAGACGTTGATGGCCACATGCAGGGTCGGATCGGCTGCCAGGGTGGGGCCGAGTTCGCGGACCACCTGGGCCACCACCAGATCGGTGATCGGCAGGATCAGGCCGCTCTCCTCGGCCAGGGGAACGAAGGCGTCCGGTGATACCAGCACGCCATCGGGTTGCTGCCAGCGCACCAGCGCCTCGGCACCGACGCAGGCGCCGCTGTCCAGCGCGATGATCGGCTGGTAGTGCACCACGAATTCGCCGCGCCGCACCGCCACCCGCAACCGGGCAAGCGGCGACAACCGCCGCCGCGACACCCACAGCACCAACGCCACCAGCAACACCGCCACCGCGATGCCCACTGGCACCACCTGCAAGCGCGCTGCGGCCAACGGCCCGCGCAGCGAGGCGGCCGGCGCGGTGACCACGGCGGCCCAATCGCCCCGCCGATCGCGTCCGTGCAGCACTTGTTCTTGTGCGACGTCGGCCGTCCCGGCCTGCATCGGCGTGGCCACCAGCAGCTGCTCGGCTGCGGCGCCGGTACTGCTGAGGATGTGCCCATCGGGCGTGCCGACCGCCAACTGCCGGCCGGCCGGGACATTGATATCGACCAGCGTGGTCGGATTGATCAGCACGTTGTAATCGCCCAGCTGCAGTGCCATCAGCGAATGCTGCGGATTGGCCAGCGGACGCAATCGGGTGGTGACCGAGATACCACTACGGACCACGAAATCCGCCGGAGTCTGCGGAATGCCCTTGGGCAGCTTGCCCCACGAGGTACAGCGCAGGCGGCGCTGCCGGAAGTGCCCCAGTTCCACGATGTATGGGCTGGTCAGGACCAACGCGCGCATCTGCGCCAGATGCGCAGGCGAACATGGCGGCGCCTTCGCGCTGGCCATGCCGACCAGCACGGCATGCGCTTCCTTAAAGGCGGCGTCGGTGCGCCGGATCGACAGCGCTGCCAACTGGCTCAGTCTGCTTTCCTCCCGCGACAGCGCCAAACGCCACGCAAGGTAATAGGACAGGCCAACCGGCAGGCTGGCGCATAGCACCACCAGCAGCACGGTCAGCCGGATGATGCGTTGGCGCTTCACCGGAGCACTCGCAGGCGTTGCCGAAGCCCGGCGCGCCGATGCTGCGGATGACGCGTACGCAGCGCCGGCGCCGCGTCGGATGCGGCCACGCAGCGACCTCCGCACACGTGGCGCGATGTGATGGAGACCACAGATAGGGACGGATGAGCCTGCACATCGCGAATGTACGACACGCGCGTGCGCTGCGCGCGTCACCGCTGCGAATTGATGATGAATTCCTTCCGGTCGCCGTGCCGTGCCTGGCCGGTAGCGGCCCGAAGCGCTGGATTCACGCTCACGCACGCGCGCGCGCGCTAGGGTCATGGCGTGCACGCAGTCTGCGGGCTGGCGGGCCAGACCGGTTGCGCCCAGTCCCTCACCGGAGAACGACCATGACAACGCAAAAAGAGCGCGTCGGCGGTACCGACGCGGTACCGATCTTCAAGATGCAGGAAACCACGCGCGATGGCGAGCTCATCAAGTACGTGGTCGGCGACACCGGCGTCGCGTTCGACAGCCTGGAAGCCGCCCAGGCAGCAGCGAAGGATCTGGACACGTTGAACGGGTGAGGATGCGTCATCGGAACAGGGGGCGGAGCAGGACGGACGCAGAGGTCGACTGGGGCGCGTGACCTGCCCTGCCCCCTGTTCTACGGCAATGTTCTCCGAGGCAGGCCAGCGTCTGCCGGGTACCTGCACCGTTCGGGCTGAAGGTGAATAGACAGACTCACGGCAGCGGCTGTTCGGTCAGTTTTCCCGTGTGCGGGGTGTGGATCAGGGGGGACAGATCGAAGCCCTGTTCGCGCGCATGCGCCAGGTAGGCCTGCGCGACGTTCTCATCCAGGTGCGGCAACCGTGCCAGCAGCCACAGGTACTTGCGGTCGGGGCTGCCGACCAGTGCCGTGGTGTACTCGGCATCGATCCGCATCACCCAGTAGTCGCCCTTGGTGAAGGGAATCCAACGCAGTCCCTCCGGTAGGAAAGTCACCTCCAGTCGGCTGCAGGTGCGATCGATGGGCTGCGCCTGACCAAGCGCTTCCTCGAGCTCGCCAGACGCGGTCAGGCAGCGGTTCTGCACGCGGACGCCGCCATCGCTGTCCAGCGAGTAATGCGCCGACACATCGGTGCAATCGGCATCCTCGAAACGTATCGGTAGCCGGGCGATTTCGTACCAGGTGCCCAGATAGCGATTCAGATCCAGCGACGGGACGGTGGATAACTCAGGGAGTTGGCGCATGACGGCCTCCGCGTAAGGGTAGTGACGTTGTACGGCGAGCGCGATGAAACGCGTGTTCGGGCAGGTGGCGGTGTTGTGCGACAGGCAATGAAACCGTGTGGCGTGTGTGCTGCGCGCCACGGCGTTTCGCAAGGGCAGGTGACGCCAGGAGGAACAGCTGCGCACGTCTGCCTCCCGGACCCCGGCCGGCATCGCCCATCGGGCGGTCGCGTGTTCAAACGACCTCGCACCCAGGCATGTTCCGATTGCGTTCGTGACGACGGCACTCCCTGGGGCAGCCAGCGTGGCGGCCGACGCACCGCGCGGACGTGTTCGATGCCGGTGTAACGGCCCGATTGCATCGGCCACCCAGGCCTCAGGCCGGCCGCGAACTAGGTGTGATCTCTCAGTAGGTTGTTCATCCGGGGCTGATCTGGAAGATGGGGGTTACCAAGCCAACCCAGCCCCCAGGAG